>NZ_JBQIAR010000009.1:0-165708 GCF_052036975.1 Cellulomonas soli | reverse complement strand
CGCCAGGGTGTGGGAGAGTAGGACGCCGCCGGACACCATTCACGAAGAGCCATCCCCGCGAGGGGATGGCTCTTCGTGTTTCCCGGAACGAACGGTCGGGCACCGACACCGAACCAAGGAGCTTCTCGGTTCTGCACTTGGCAGCACGCGACGGGCGAAGCGCCCTAGGTGTGCTCGAGCGGTGCGGTGCGTATGACTGTCGAGGACGAGGACCGCGCTCGGTGTGACCGCAGCGGGCGGTGCGATGAGACCATGGAGCGCGGACGTCCCGCGATGAGGAGAACGTACAGATGAACAGCGAGTACCGCGGGCGCAAGCCTGACGACGAGCGAGATGCCAGGAACCGACGCGACGATGCTGCCGGCGCTGGCCGGCGCGGCCCGGCAGGCGCGGGCCGGGGCGCGACTCCGCCTGCGCGCGGTGGGCGGTCCGAGGGGGGACGTAGTTACGGCGCAGCGTCGCGCGGGACGGCCGGCGGTGAGCGGCCAGGTTCGCGCGGTGAGTCCTCTGGGGCACGCTCGTACGGTGTACGGCAGCCCGGCTCGTTCTCCGGCAGCCGGGATACGTCGGGCGGTCGTGGTTCCGGTGGGCGTGGTGAGCGGCCGGCCGGCTCCGGTGGTGCGTGGCGTGGTGCCGGCGGTGCCGGCGCCGGTCGCTCTGAGGGTCGTGGTGACGCCGAGCGGCGCGGCGCGTCCGGTGGCCAGTCCTTCGGCGCGCGAGGTCCGCGTCGTGATGACGCCGCAGGTGCCCGCAGGCGCCCGATTGCCGGCGAGTCGCGTGGTCCGTGGGCTCGTGACGAGCGCGCTGACCGCTCCTCCTCGAGCGCGCAGCGTGGTGGATGGTCAGGCACGCGCTCGGCCGACGCTCGCGACGGACGGCCTGGCGACGCTTCTCGCGGTGCCGGTCGCTCTGCTGCCGGTGGCGGCCACGGCGGCTCGGGACGGGGAGGGTCTGCCTCGTGGAGCGGCGATGAGCGGCGGCCCGAGGCGACGCGAGGGGACCGCCCCGGGTTCGACCGACGCGGTGGAGCTGGAGGCGGCTCGTCAGCAGGGCGCTTCCCGGACGGGCGGCCGCCGAGATCGACACAGGACGGCGAGCGTGGTTCGCGCGACGGTGGTCAGCGTGGTGGTTCCTCGCGCGGGGACGTACGTCCCTGGGAGCAGCGTGGAGCCGGTCCGGCCGGCGGTGAGCGGCGCGGCTCGGGTCACCAGGCTGCAGGCGCCGGTTCGCGCGGGGGCTATGGGCGTCCGGCGTCCGCTGCCGATGAGCGCGGCGGGTACGGTCGGACTGCGTCCGGTGCGGGCGACCGGAGAGCGGGCGCTGGTTACGCGGCTTCTCGCGGTCCTCGTGAGGATGCCCGTGACCCGCGTCGGGGCGACACACGTGGGTTCGCCGGCGGATCTGCCGGGCGTGCCGGTGAGGGTCAGCAGGGTGCACCTCGAGGCGGACGGTCGTTCGACGACCGCCAGGGCCGTCCTTCGGCCGGCCGCGACGGGGGGAACCGGCCGCCGCGTGCTGAGGGTGAGCGTGCCTGGGGCGGTCCCGCCCGTGCGGGTGGTCCTGCCGGCTCGCGGGGAGCGGCGAGCAACGAGCGGTCCTTCCGCCGCGGTCCTGATGACCGCACGCCGCGGGCAGGTCGCGAGGAACGTCCGCGCAGCGGTGGCGCCGGTCAGGGCCGTGAGCCGCGTGCCGGAGGAACATGGTCCGAGCAACCGCGCGGTGGTGTGGCACCGCGGGGTGGCTTCGCGGCGTCTCGAGACGCCCGGTTCGCACGAGGCCCCGCAGAGGAGCCGCGGGCCACGAGGCCGCCGCAGGACCAGCGCGTCGCCGGTCCGCAGATCCCGGACGACGTCGTGTTCGGCGAGCTCTCGCGCGAGGTCCGTGGACGGTTGCGGACGCTGAGCAAGGAGAACGCGGACCGGGTCGGTCGCCACCTCGTGATGGTCGGTCGGCTTCTCGACGACGAGCCCGAGCTCGCCTACGAGCACGCCCAGGCGGCCGTGGCCCGGGGCGGGCGCGTGGATGTCGTGCGTGAGGCCGCCGGTCTCGCGGCCTACCGGACGGGCCGGTACGCGGAGGCACTGCGCGAGCTGCGTACCGTCCGACGGCTCAACGGCTCCTCGGAGCACCTGCCGGTCATGGCGGACTGCGAACGAGGCCTCGGGCGACCCGAGCGGGCACTTGCGCTCGCCCAGGACCCGGAGGCGGAGTCCCTCGAGGAGACCGCACGGGTCGAGCTGGCGATCGTCGTCAGCGGTGCGCGCCTGGATCTCGGTCAGCCGGAGGCCGCTGTTGCGACCCTGGCTGCAGCGTCGGTGCGCGCTGCGACAGGGCTGCTGGCGGTGCGCGTGGCGCAGGCACGTGCCACGGCGCTCGACGCGGCAGGCCAGCCGGAGCTGGCGCGTGCCGAGCTCGCCCGCTACTCGGCGAGCCAGCTGGCCGAGGCTGCCGGTGAGGTGGACGAGGACGAGGAGGTCGTGGTCTTCGACCTGACCGACGAGGACGCCGACGAGGCGGAGCAGGTCGAGGCGCTGGAGGGTGACGCGGCCGGTTCCGACGAGGAGGGCACCGGACCGACCGACGACGTGACCGAGGTCGAGGCCCACGCGGACTCGGCCGACGAAGCGCTCACCGGCCACGACGGTGTCGAGGTCGGCACGGCACATGACGGGCCTGGCGCCGACGGCGATGGCATCACCGGGCGTGGGGACGATGTCGTGCACGACGTCGCGGACGAGGAGTCGGCTGCCGAGGTGCAGGGCACCGGAAGTGCGGTGCAGGGGGGCGACCAGTGACGGCGGCGGGTCTGATCGGGTCGGACATGCCGCTCGCCGAGCGGTACGACCTTGCGCTCGTCGACCTGGACGGTGTGGCCTATCGCGGCCACGAGCCGATCGAAGGCGCAGCCGTCGGGCTCGGTGGGGCGCGGGCACGGGGGATGCGGGTGGTGTTCGTGACGAACAACGCCTCACGTGAGCCCGAGTCCGTCGCCGGTCAGCTCTCCGGCCTGGGGATCCCGACCGAACCGGCCGAGGTGATGACGGCGGCGCAGGCCGCTGCTCGCCTTCTGGCCGACCGGCTGGAGCCGGGCTCCTCCGTGCTCGTCGTGGGCGGGGCGGGCCTGGTCACGGCTGTTCGGGCGGCCGGATTCGTCGTGGTGACCTCGGCCGACGAGGCGCCCGACGCGGTCGTCCAGGGCTTCGCCCCGGAGGTCGGCTGGGCGCAGCTGGCAGAGGCCGCCTACGCGGTCGAACGCGGGGCGTGGTACGTCGCCTCGAACCTCGACCTGAGCCTGCCGACCGCCAGGGGGATGGCACCGGGCAACGGGTCGCTCGTGGGCGCCGTGCGTGCGGCGACGGGCGTGACACCCGACAGCGCTGGCAAGCCCTCGCCGGCGATGTACCACATGGCGGTCGAGCGGGCCGGCGCGCACGACGTGCTCGTGGTCGGGGACCGGCTCGACACCGATCTTGCCGGAGCGCGTGCGGGTGGCTTCGCCGGGCTGCACGTGCTGACCGGCGTCAGCTCGGCCCGCGACGACGTGCTCGCGCAGCCGGGGGAGCGACCGCACTACATCGGTGCCGACCTGCGGACCCTGCTCGAGCCGCACCCGGAACCGACGCCGGCCGCGGACGGGTGGTGGGTGTGCAGGGAGGCCGCCGCCCGGGTGGTCGACGGCGTGCTCGAGCTCGACGGACCGCGGGCCGGTGCCGACGAGGCGCTCGACGTGGTGCGTGCAGCCTGCGCGGCGGCGTGGGACGCGGCCGACCGGGGCGCGCCGCTCGACGCGTCAGCCGTACCTGAGCTCGTGGTGCCGGTGACCACCGAAGGCTGAGCCGGTGGCCGTGGACCGGCCCGGGACGGCTCCACCGGTGCCTGTGGGCATCCGCGGTCGGGTGGGTCCCAGCAGGTAGCGTGGTCGAGCGCGGCACGGACCACGGGCCGGCGGAGACGAGAAGGGTCGGTGGCGAGGTGGAGCAGACGGTAGACGGCGGCGCGCCCTCCGCTCCGGAGGACCTTCCCTCGACGGGCGATGCCGCGGTCGACGAGGCCGTGGCCACGCTCGACCGGCTCGACGGTCGCCCGCTGAGGGAGCACGTGGCGGCGTTCGACGCCGTGCACGGCGCCCTGCAGGACCGACTCGCGGACGCGGAGGGCTGAGCGGCGGTGGTCGCACGGGTGGACAGTGAGCTGGTGCGCCGCGGGCTGGCGCGCTCGCGCGGTCATGCCGGCGAGCTCCTCGCCTCCGGGCGGGTGAGCCTCGACGGCGAGACCGTGCTCCGCGCGGCCACACCCGTGGACGCCGCACGCGTGCTCGCCGTCGCCGAGGACCCCGCCGATCCCGGCTACGCCTCGCGCGCAGGCCACAAGCTCGCCGGTGCCCTCGACGCCCTCGGGGAGGGCGGACCCTGCGTCGCCGGTCGGAGGTGCCTGGACGCGGGGGCGAGCACGGGCGGGTTCACGGACGTCCTGCTGCGCCGTGGCGCCCGCAGCGTCGTCGCCGTCGACGTGGGGCACGACCAGCTCGTGGCGCCGCTGCGCGCCGACCCCCGGGTCGAGGTCCGCGAAGGCGTCAACGTGCGCGCGCTGCGTGCCGGTGACGTGGAGCCCCGTCCGGAGCTGGTCGTGGCGGACCTGTCGTTCATCTCGCTGACGCTGGTGCTGCAGGCGCTGGTGGAGGTCGCGGCCGACAGTGCGGACCTGCTGGTCATGGTCAAACCGCAGTTCGAGGTGGGTCGCGAGCGGCTCGGCTCGGGGGGTGTGGTGCGTGACCCCGGGTTGCGTGTCCAGGCGGTCACGGCCGTCGCGCGGTGCGCTGTGGGGCTCGGGCTGCAGGTCCGCGACGTGGTGCGCAGCCCGCTGCCCGGCCCGAGCGGCAACGTCGAGTACTTCCTGTGGTTGACCAGGACGCAGAACCCGCCGACGACGGCACCCGACGGTCCGACGGACCAGGACGAGGAGGCGGTCCCTGTGGCGCGCATCGAAGCGGTCGTGCGGGACGGTGCCGCGTGACGCGCCGCGCCGTGGTGGTGACGCACAGCGGCCGCGAGGAGGCCGTGCAGGCGACCGCGGAGGCCGTCCGCGAGCTCGAACGGGCCGGCGTCGAGCCCGTCCTCGCACCGGAGGACGCCGACCCGGAGTCCTTGCCCCCGTTCGACCTGGCCGTCGTGCTGGGTGGTGACGGCACCGTGCTGCGGGCCGCCGAGCTCACGCGGGGCTCGCGGGTACCGCTGCTGGGTGTGAATCTCGGTCACGTCGGGTTCCTCGCCGAGGCCGAGCGGGACGACGTGGGCGAGGCCGTGCGCCGGCTGACCGCGGGCGACTTCGTGATCGAGGAGCGCGGCACTCTGGATGTGCGCGTCCAGGCGCCTGACGGGTCGGTGACCCGGGGATGGGCCCTGAACGAGGCCGCGCTGGAGAAGGCTGAGCGGTCGCGGATGATCGAGGTCATCGTCGAGGTCGACGCTCGACCGTTGTCGTCGTTCGGGTGCGACGGCGTGGTGCTGGCGACCGCGACCGGCTCGACGGCGCACGCCTTCTCCGCCGGTGGCCCCGTGGTGTGGCCGGACGTGGACGGCATGATCCTCGTGCCGCTCTCGGCGCACGCCCTGTTCTCGCGGCCGCTGGTCGTGGGGCCGCGCAGCGTGCTGGCCGTGGAGGTGATCGAGCGTTCCCCCGAGGGTGTCCTGCTGTGCGACGGGCGGCGGCGGATCGCGGTGCCACCCGGGTCGCGCGTCGAGGTCAGGCGCAGCTCCGTGCCCGTGCGGTTCGCGCGCCTGACGCCCGCTCCGTTCACGACCCGTCTCGTGCACAAGTTCGGTCTGCCGGTCGAGGGCTGGCGGGGGCACCCGCGCCACGGGGAGGACCGTGTGGTCCCCCGACGTCCGGCACCACCGCCGGACACGGCACCGACGAGGCACACAGGGGAGGCACCGGCGTGATCGAGGAGATCCGCATCGACAACCTCGGGGTGATCGGTCGCGCACACGTCGCGCTCGGCCCCGGGCTGACGGTGCTCACCGGTGAGACCGGCGCCGGCAAGACGATGGTGCTCACGGCGCTCTCCCTGCTGCTGGGTGTGAAGGCCGACCCCGGCGCCGTGCGTCACGGGTCGGGTCAGGCGGCTGTCGAAGGGCGGGTCACGGGGGTGGCCGGCACGGCCGTCGGTGAGCGTGCCGAGGAAGCGGGGGCCACCCTCGACGACGACGGCAGCCTCGTGCTGCTGCGGACCGTGAGCGCCCCCGGGCCTGAGGCGCAGGGGCGCTCACGGGCGTTCGTCGGAGGCCGCTCGGTGCCCCAGGCCGTTCTCGGCGAGCTGGCCGAGGCGCTCGTGACCGTGCACGGCCAGAGCGACCAGGCGCGTCTGCGCTCACCGTCACGCCAGCGCGAGGCACTCGACGCGTTCGCTGGGGCCGAGCACCGAGCCGTGCTCGAGGAGTACCGGCAGCTGTGGGCCGAGCGCGTGCGTGTCGAGGCCGAGCTGGACGACCGCGTGTCGCGGGCGCAGGAGCTGGCCCGGGAGGCCGAGCTGCTGCGGCTGGGTCTGGCGGAGGTCGAACGCATCGACCCCCAGCCGTTGGAGGACGTCGCCCTGGCCGACGAGGTCGAACGGCTGGCGCACGCCGAGGACCTGCGGGCAGCGGCCGCCGGTGCGCACGTCGCACTCTCCGGGGACGCCGAAGCGGTCGGTGAGGAGGCCTCGGCCGTCGCCACCGTCGAGCACGCGCGACGGCTGCTCGAGCAGGTCGGCGAGCACGACCCGGCGCTGGCCGCGCTCGCCGTCCGGGTGGCCGAGGCCGGCTACCTCCTGGCGGACGTCGCCACCGAGCTGTCGGGGTACCTGGAGGACCTGCAGGCCGACCCGGTTCGCCTGGACGCCGCCCAGCGTCGGCGGGCCGAGCTGGCCACGCTGACCCGCAGCTACGGCAGCGACGTCACACAGGTGCTGGCCTGGGCGCAGGACGCGAGCCGACGGCTCGTCGACCTGGACGGTGGCGACGAGCGCATCGAGGCGCTGCGCGCGCGGGTGCAGGAGCTGACCGCACGGTTGGCGGACGTCGGGGCGCAGGTGCACGAACGGCGCGCGCAGGCTGCGCAGCGGCTCGCATCCGTCGTCTCGGACGAGCTGGCGGGGCTGGCCATGGCTGGTGCGTCCCTGCAGGTCGTCGTGGAGGAGCTCGACGAGCCGGGGCCACACGGTCCCGACCGGGTGGAGATGCTGCTGGTCGCGCATGCCGGCGCGCCGGCCAGGCCCCTGGGCAAGGGGGCCTCAGGTGGTGAGCTGTCGCGCGTGATGCTGGCCCTCGAGGTCGCCCTCGCCTCGGCGCCCGGTTCGGCCGTGCCGGGGACGTTCGTGTTCGACGAGGTCGACGCGGGCGTGGGCGGTCGTGCGGCGATCGAGGTCGGGCGTCGGCTGGCGGCGCTCGCCCGGGGTACGCAGGTGCTTGTGGTGACCCACCTGGCGCAGGTGGCGGCGTTCGCGGACCGTCATCTGGTGGTGACCAAGTCCACGTCCGACGGTGTCGACGTGGTGACCGAGTCGGACGTCCGTCGGGTCGACGGGCCCGATCGCGTCCGCGAGCTCGCGCGCATGCTGTCGGGTCAGGAGGACTCCGAGGCGGCGCACGCGCACGCGGCCGAGCTCCTGGCCCTGTCCGACGTGGGACGATGAGGCGCGATGAGAGTCTCCCTGCGCAAGCGCACGCCCGAACCCGATAGCACCGGACTGGTCGGTCCGGCACGAGTCGACCCCCGCACGAAGGCGCTGACCAAGCGTCTGCGCCCGGGCGACGTCGCGGTCATCGACCACCTGGACCTGGACCGTGTCTCCGCCGAGGCGCTGCTGGCCTGCTCACCGGCGGCCGTGCTGAACGCCGCGCGCTCGACCTCGGGCCGGTACCCGAACCTCGGGCCCGACATCCTCGTCTCGGGCGGCATCCCGCTCGTGGACGACCTGGGTCCGGACGTGATGGCCGTGCCCGAGGGGCATGTGCTGCGGGTCGTCGACGGGTGCGTGTACGACGGCGAGACGCTGGTCGCCGAGGGTGTCGCGCAGACACCCGAGACCGTGGCGGCATCCACCGAGGAGGCGCGCGCCGGTCTGTCCGTGCAGCTGGAGTCGTTCGCCGCGAACACGATGGACTACCTGCGACGCGAGCGCGACCTGCTCCTTGACGGCATCGGTGTGCCCGCGATCGACACGGTGATCGACGGACGCCAGGTGCTGATCGTGGTGCGTGGGTACCACTACAAGGAGGACCTGGTCACGCTGCGCCCGTACATCCGGGAGTACCGGCCGGTGCTCATCGGTGTGGACGGCGGTGCGGACGCGATCCTCGAGGCGGGCTGGCGGCCCGACCTGATCGTCGGCGACATGGACTCCGTCTCGGACCGTGCGCTCACCTGCGGCGCCGAGGTGGTCGTGCATGCCTACCGTGACGGTCGGGCCCCCGGGCTCTCGCGCGTCGAGCAGCTGGGGGTGCCGCACGTGGTGTTCCCGGCGACAGGTACCAGCGAGGACGTGGCGATGCTGCTCGCCGACGACAAGGGCGCCGAGCTGATCGTCGCCGTCGGCACCCACGCCACGCTCGTGGAGTTCCTGGACAAGGGGCGCTCCGGCATGGCCAGCACGTTCCTGACGCGCCTGCGCATCGGCAGCAAGCTCGTGGACGCCAAGGGTGTCTCGCGCCTGTACCGGCACCGCATCTCCAACGTGCAGCTGACGCTGCTCGTGCTGGCGGGTCTGCTGGCGCTCGGGGTGGCGCTCGCCTCGACCGCCGCCGGCCAGACCTTCTTCGCTCTCGTCGGTGCACGCATCGACGACCTGACCTCATGGTTCAGCGGCCTGTTCGGCTGGTGGTCGTGACGACCGCCGCGCTGGACCGCGCCCGCTTGCCGCACCCGCACTGGACCGCACCGGTCCGCGACCGAGAGCACTCACTGTGATCGACTTCCGTTACCACATCGTCTCCCTGATCTCGGTGTTCCTGGCCCTCGCGGTCGGCATCGCGCTGGGCGCCGGACCCCTCGAGCAGACGATCGGCGACACGCTCACCGGACAGGTCGAGCAGCTGCGCGCCGAGAAGGACGAGATGCGGGCCGAGCTCGACACCACCCAGGAGGACCTCAGCCAGGTCACGGCCTTCGTGGACGCCAGTGCGCCGCAGCTGCTCGAGGGCGCGTTGCTGGACCGCCGTGTCGCCGTGGTCATGCTCGGTGAGGTGCCCGAGGAGGAGCGCACCGCGGTGGACGCACGGATCGAGCAGGCCGGGGCGAGCGTCAGCGCACACGTGACGCTCACCGACGCGTGGTCCGATGAGGACCTGCGGGCGTTCCGGCTGGCACTGAGCGCGAACCTCGTCTCGTACCTGGACCCTGCGCCGGCCGCCGACGCCGGACTGGAGGCCGATCTGGCTGCCGCGCTCGTGCAAGGGCTCTCCCGCGAGGACCCCGCGGCGCCGAACTCTCTGTCCTCGGACGCCTCGACGCTGCTGGAGTTCCTCAGCACGGGGGACACCCCGCTGATCACGCTGGCCGACGAGGTGACCGCGCCTGCGGACGCCGTGGTCGTGCTGGCGACCCCCGCGGACGAGGCTGCCGACGGTGAGGCGAACCCGAGCCCCAGCCCGGTGGCTTCCGTGCTGGCCGCGGACGCCGCGGTGCTGCAGGCCGCCGAGACGTACACCGAGGGAGTCGTGCTCGCCGACGGACCCCGCGGGTCCGGGACGCTGATCGACGCGCTGCTGGCCGACGACGACCTGGCGCAGCTGATCACCACGGTCTCGGGCGCCCACACGACCGTCGGGCAGACCACCGTGCCGTTGGCGTTGGCCGCAGCGATCAGCGGCGTCGTGGGGCACTACGGGTTCGGGGACGGCGAGGAGGTCCTGCCCCCGGCGGTGGTGCTCACGCCGGTGGACCGCACCCCCCAGGTGCCGCTCGAGACGGGCGCTGACCCGGCGACGCCGCCGACGACCGACGGGCAGGGGTGAGCACCTGATGGGCGTCGCAGCGGGCCGCCGCGTGGTCGCGGCCCTCGTGGCCGGCACCACCACCGCCGTGGTGCGCGGGCTCCTGGACGGGCAGGCCCCCGGCGGGACCGCGCGCTGGACGCGCACGAACCACCGGGGAGAGCCCGTCTCGATGCTCGAGGGTCCAGCGGTGGCGGCCGGGCTCCTGGCGGGTGCGGTCGTCGGTGCGCCGTCGGTCCCTGCTGCCTGGGCGCTGAGCGTGGCGACAGGTTCCGCGGCGGTGTTCGGCGTGGTGGACGACCTGGCCGAGGACACGACCACGCGCCGCAAGGGTCTGCGCGGTCACCTGGGCGCACTGGCGCACGGCGAGGTCACCACGGGCGGGCTGAAGGTGCTCGGTATCGGCGCGGGCGCAGTGGTCGCCGCTGCCCTGGTCACGCCGCGGGAGCGGACCGGTGGCCGGGCCGCCGGTGGTGCGGCGGCGTGGGTCGCCGACGTGCTGGCCTCCGGTGCCCTGATCGCGACCAGTGCGAACCTGCTCAACCTGCTCGACCTGCGTCCAGGGCGTGCCCTCAAGGCCGGTGCGGCTCTCGGCGTGCCGCTGGTCGTCGCCGGGGGACCGGCGGGTGCCGGCGCCGGTGCGGCTGCGGCGGTTCTCGGGGCCGGTGCGGCGGCGCTCGACCAGGACCTGGACGAGGCCGACATGCTCGGTGACGGCGGCGCGAACGCCCTGGGAGCCGCTCTCGGCACGGCGGTCGTCCTCGCCGCGCCCCGGCGTGTGCGCCTGGCAGCGCTGGCCGGTGTGCTCGCCCTGACGGTGATCAGCGAGAAGGTCAGCTTCACGCGGGTGATCGAACGCACGCCGGTGCTGCGCGACATCGACGCCTGGGGGCGTCGACCCGTCGAGCCGACCCGAGGGTGAGGCGTCGGTGAGCCCGGCGCTGCTCCGGCGAGCCTCGAGGCTGGTCGGCGGGCTGGCGGGCGCGGCGGTCATGATCGCCGGCATCACGGTCGTCAGCCGGTTGCTCGGGTTCGCCCGCTGGGGCGTGCAGGCGCACGCGCTGGGCTCGGGTGCGATCGGCGGGGCGTACAACGCCGCGAACACCTTGCCGAACGTGCTGTTCGAGGTCGCTGCGGGTGGGGCGCTCGCGGGCGCGATCGTCCCGGTGCTCGTCGGACCTATCGCGGCGAGGAACCGTCGGGACGTCGACGCGATCGCGTCGGCCACGCTCGGCTGGACGTTGCTGGTGCTGGTCCCGCTCGGGCTGCTGCTGGCCGCGATCTCCGGGCTCGTGGGTCCGCTGCTGCTGCGAGACCCCAGCCCTGAGCAGATCGCGCTGGTGCAGTACTTCGTGCTGGTGTTCGCGGTGCAGGTGCCGATCTACGGGACGACGGTGCTGCTGTACGGGGTGCTGCAGGCGCACCGGAAGTTCTTCTGGCCGGCGTTCGCGCCGATCCTGTCCTCGGTCGTCGTGATCGTCGCGTACCTGCTCTACGGGCGGCTCGCGCACGGTGAGCTCGATGATCCGGGCGCGCTGGACCCTGCGGCGTTGACGTGGCTGGCCTGGGGGACCACCGCGGGTGTGGCGGCCATGTGCTTGCCGATGCTGCTGCCGGTGCACCGGCTCGGCGTCCGGCTCCGGCCGACGCTCCGGTTCCCGGCCGGCGTCGGTCCGCGGGTGCGCTCCCTGGCCTTCGCCGGTGTCGGCGCGGTGCTCGCGCAGCAGCTGTCCGTGCTCGTCCTGATGAAGGTGGCGTTCGCCCGGGGTGACGAGGGCACGTACTCGGTGTTCCTGTGGACCCAGGCGGTCTACCTGCTGCCCTACGCGGTGCTCGTCGTCCCGTTGGCCACCGCGACGTTCCCCCGGTTGGCGTCCCGTGCGTCCGAGGGGGACCGCGCAGGTTTCGCGCACCTGGCGTCCCGGACGACGCGCGCGGTGCTCGCCGCCGCGGCGGTCGGCTCGGCTGCGCTGGCTGCCGCGGCGCCGGCGGTCGCGGACATCTTCCGCGCGCTCGATGACGGCGGTTCGTCGGAGCTGGTGTCCGCCATGGCACCGGCGTTGACCTGGATGATGCCTGGACTGCTCGGTTTCGCCGTCGTGTTCCATGTCTCCCGCTCGCTGTACGCGTTGGAGCGGGGGCGGTTGGCGGTCACCTCGACGGCGGTCGGCTGGGTGGCCGTGGCGGTGGCCGGTGTGGGTCTGGCCGCCTGGTTCGTGCCGCGGGCCCCCGACGGCCCGGCCACGCTGGTGGTGCTGGGTGCCGCCACCTCGGCGGGCATGTTGCTCGGGGCGTGCGCGACCCTGGTGGCGCTGCGGCGCGCTGCAGGTGCTCAGGCGCTCGACGGTCTGCCGCGCACGGTGCTCGTGCTCACCTCGACGGGTGTGCTCGGCGCGGTGATCGGGAGGTGGGTCACCGACACGGTGCTCTCGCTCAGCGGTCACGGGTGGGCTGCGGCGATCGGTGCCGGCGCAGGTGGTGGTGTGCTCGCGGCCGTCGTGGTCGCCGCGGCCCTGCTGCTGCTCGACCGTGGCACCGTGCACGACCTGGTCCGCCTCGACCAGCGTCCGGCGCCGTCGACGTGGCGCGGCTCACCGGGGCGGCAGGCAGACCCTTCCTCCGACGTCCGGTAGGGTGGAAGTCCGTGACAGAGCGCGCGCATCGATCCTCCGGGCGGTCGGACATCTCGACCCGGCACATCTTCGTCACCGGGGGGGTGGCGTCCTCTCTCGGCAAGGGATTGACCGCCAGCAGCCTCGGTCGACTCCTCCGCTCCCGTGGCCTGAAGGTCACGATGCAGAAGCTGGACCCGTACCTCAACGTGGATCCCGGCACCATGAACCCGTTCCAGCACGGTGAGGTCTTCGTCACCGAGGACGGCGCCGAGACGGACCTCGACGTCGGCCACTACGAGCGGTTCCTCGACGTGGACCTGGTCGGCTCGGCCAACGTGACCACCGGTCAGGTGTACTCCCAGGTGATCGCCAAGGAGCGCCGCGGCGAGTACCTCGGTGACACCGTGCAGGTCATCCCGCACATCACGGACGAGATCAAGTCCCGCATGCGCTCGCAGGCGAGCGACGACGTCGACGTGATCATCACCGAGATCGGCGGCACGGTCGGCGACATCGAGTCGCAGCCGTTCCTGGAGGCCGCCCGGCAGGTGCGCCACGACCTGGGTCGCGACAACGTGTTCTTCCTGCACGTCTCGCTCGTGCCGTACATCGGCCCCTCGGGCGAGCTGAAGACCAAGCCGACCCAGCACTCCGTGGCGGCGCTGCGCAGCATCGGCATCCAGCCCGACGCGATCGTGCTGCGGGCCGACCGTGACGTGCCGCAGGGCATCAAGGCGAAGATCGCGCTCATGTGCGACGTCGACGTCGAGGGTGTCGTGACGGCCAAGGATGCGCCGAGCATCTACGACATCCCGCGCGTGCTGCACGCCGAGGGCCTGGACGCCTACGTGGTGCAGCGCCTGGGTCTGCCGTTCCGGGACGTCGACTGGAGCGGGTGGAACGAGCTGCTGCAGCGCGTGCACCAGCCCGCCCACCGGGTCGAGGTCGCCCTCGTCGGCAAGTACATCGACCTGCCCGACGCGTACCTGTCGGTCACGGAGGCGCTGCGCGCAGGCGGGTTCCACCACGACGCCAAGGTCGTCATCCGCTGGGTGACGTCGGACGACTGCCAGACGCCGGAGGGTGCCCAGAGCGCGCTCGAGGGTGTCGACGCGGTGCTGGTGCCGGGTGGGTTCGGCGTGCGGGGCATCGAGGGCAAGCTCGGCGCGCTGCGCTGGTCGCGCGAGAACAACGTCCCCACGCTGGGCATCTGCCTGGGCCTGCAGTGCATGGTGATCGAGTACGCCCGCACGGTCCTGGGGCTCGAGGGTGCCTCGTCCTCGGAGTTCGACGACGACCCGGCGCACCCGGTCATCGCCACGATGGACGAGCAGCTGGCGATCGTCGGCGGCGCCGGCGACCTGGGCGGGACGATGCGCCTGGGCGCCTACGACGCCGTGCTGAGCGAGGGTTCCATCGTGGCCGAGGTGTACGGCTCGACGCGGGTCTCGGAGCGGCACCGTCACCGGTACGAGGTCAACAACTCCTACCGTGACAAGCTCGAGCAGGCCGGGCTGGTCATCTCGGGTGTCTCCCCGGACCGGTCGCTGGTGGAGTTCGTCGAGCTGCCGCGTGACGTGCACCCGTACTACGTCTCGACGCAGGCGCACCCGGAGTTCAAGTCGCGTCCGACGCGTTCGCACCCGCTGTTCGCCGGTCTCATCGGGGCGGCGCTGGCGCAGCGCACGGACGACGAGTGAGCGACGAGCAGCTGGTCGACCGCGCCGCACCGCGCCCGGTGGTGCAGGGCGACCTGATCCACCGCGGCAAGGTCTGGGACGTGCGCGGCGAGGTCGTGGACCTGGGGGACACCCAGGTGCTGCGGGAGTTCGTCGACCACCCCGGGGCCGTGGCGGTCATCGCGTTGGACGACCAGGACCGGGTGCTGCTGCTGCAGCAGTACCGGCACCCGGTGCGGCACGACCTGTGGGAGCCTCCGGCCGGGCTGCTGGACGTGGTGGGTGAGGACCTGGTGGTCGCTGCCGCCCGCGAGCTGGCGGAGGAGGCCGACCTGCGGGCGGGTTCGTGGTGGCGCCTGGTCGAGGTGTTCACGACGCCCGGCGGGTCGAACGAGCGCATCGTGGTGTTCCTGGCCCGGGACCTGAGCCCGGTCGCGGAGCACGAGCGGTTCGAGCGGACCGACGAGGAGGCCCTCATGGTGCCGGTGTGGGTGCCGCTGGACGACGCGGTCGAGGCGGTGCTGGCCGGTCGCCTGCACAGCCCGACGGCGGTGACGGGGGTCCTGGCGGCTGCGGCAGCGCGCGCTCGTGGCTGGAGCTCGTTGACCCCGGTCGCTCTGGGCTGACGGGCGAGTTCCGGCTGACGGACGACGGGGCGGGGTGCTGCCGGACGGTGCACCCCGCCCCGTCGGCGTTCGTACCGGGCCTGCGCGGCTGGGGTGGTGGCCGGCGGTCAGCGGCTCGTCGACACCCGGTACTGGGCGTTGGCCAGCGGGACGAACACCAGCAGGAACGCCGCCGACCACAGCAGCGTGTAGATCTCCGCGTGCTGCAGCGGCCATGCGGTGGGCTCGGGGGTTCCGGGCGGGATGTTGCCGAACAGCTCGCGTGCCGCCTGCGTGGCGGCGGACACGGGGTTCCACTCGGCGAAGGTCTGCAACGGTTCGGGGAGCGTCTCGAGCGGCACGAACGTGTTGGCGACGAACGTCAGCGGGAAGATCACGATGAACGAGGCGTTGTTGACGACCTCGGGGCTGGGGACCAGCATGCCGACCCACGCCATGATCCACGAGATCGCGTAGGCGAAGACGAGCAGGAGCCCGTACCCGGCGAGAGCCTCGCCCACCGAGGAGTGGATGCGCCATCCGACGGCGAGGCCGGTCAGGGACATCACCACCAGCACGATGAGGTTGTTGACGACGTCGGAGATGGTGCGTCCGGTGAGCACCGCCGAGGGTGCCATGGGCAGTGACCGGAAGCGGTCGATGATGCCCTTCTTGACGTCCTCGGCCAGGCCGGCGCCGGTGATGGTGGCGCCGAAGATGACGGTCTGGGCGAAGATGCCCGCCATGAGGAACTCGCGGTAGGCGTCGCCGCCGCCTTGCTGGTCGATGGCTCCGCCGAACACGTAGGAGAACAGCAGCACGAACATGATCGGCGAGAGCGTGGTGAAGACCAGCAGGTCCGGCACACGCTTGATCTTGATGATGTTGCGCTTGGCGACGACGGCGGCGTCGGCGAGCACGTACGGCACCCTCATGCGGGGTCTCCTTCCGGGGGGCCGGCGTGGCGTCCGCCGCGAGAGCCGGTGCCCTCGCGGGTCCTGGCCGGCTCGGTGACCTCGGGTTCGGTCTGCTCCTCCGTGGTGCGCCCGGTGAGGGAGAGGAACACGTCGTCGAGCGTGGGGCGGCGCAGCCCGACGTCGTCGAGCGCCACGCCGGTGCCGTCGAGCAGCCGCAGGGCGTCGGCGAGGCTGGCCGGGCCGTTCGCGACGGGCATGAGCAGGCTGCGACGCCCGGGGTCGATCGAGGCGGGTTCCGAGCCGAGGGGGGCGAGCAGCTGCTCGATCTCGGCGAGCCGGGTCGCGTCGGCAAGGGTGAGCTCGAGCCGTTCGCCGCCGACGTCGCGCTTGAGGCTGTCGGCGGTGCCCTGGGCGATGATCCGGCCGTGGTCGATGACCACGATCTCGTCCGCCAGCAGGTCCGCCTCCTCGAGGTACTGCGTGGTCAGCAGCAGGGTGGTGCCACCGGCGACGAGCTGCTGGATGACGTCCCACATGTCGGTGCGCCCGCGGGGGTCCAGGCCGGTGGTCGGCTCGTCGAGGAACAGCACCGGTGGGTCGGCGACGAGGGCACCGGCCAGGTCGAGGCGGCGCCGCATGCCACCGGAGTAGGTGCGTGTGGGTCGGTCCGCGGCGTCCTCGAGGCGGAACTCGGCGAGCAGCTCGCGGGCGCGGGCCCGGGAGGCTGCTGCGCCCAGGTGGTAGAGCCGGCCGATCATGTCGAGGTTCTCGAAGCCGGTCAGGTACTCGTCGACGGCGGCGTACTGCCCGGACAGGCCGATGCGGCGGCGGACCTGAGCTGGCTGGGTGCGCACGTCGGCGCCGGCGACCGTGGCCTCTCCTGCGTCGGTCCGCAGGAGGGTGGCCAGGATGCGCACGACGGTGGTCTTGCCCGCTCCGTTGGGCCCGAGCAGCCCGAGGACGGAGCCTTGCCGGACGCGCAGGTCGACCCCGTCGAGCGCGACGACGTCGCCGTAGTGCTTGACCAGGCCCTGCGCGATGATCGCGTCAGACATGCGCACGACGCTACCTGTGACCTACGACACACACCTCTCGGACGTGTGGTGCGCGGGCGTCAGCTCTGCGCGGTGCGCTCACGCAGTGTCAGCAGGAACCATGTCCCGACCGAGACCAGCACCGCGGCGGCCACCATGTGCAGGTTCACCAGCGCGACCGGCAGGCCGGTGAAGAACTGCACGTAGCCGACGACGGCCTGCGCGAGCGTCGTGACGAGCAGGACGAGGCCTGCCCGCCGGGCGCGCTGCGGCCCCTGGCGCAGCTGCAGGAGGAGCAGGCCGAGCACCGCCACGAACACCCACACGGACACCGCGTGCACCTTGGCGATCAGGTAGGGGTCCAGGGCGAACCGGTAGCCGACCTCCTCGTCGCCGGAGTGCGGACCCGCACCGGTGGTGAGGATGCCCAGCGCGACCACGGCGACGCCGGCTGCGGCGAGCAGGGCGCCGAGGCGAACCACCCGATCGGGGACGACGCGACGCACGGGGCCGTCGGGCTCGTCCCACCGGACCAGCAGCACGGTGGAGACGGCTACCAGGGCCATGGAGACGAACATGTGCGAGCCGACGACCGCGGGGTGCAGGTCGACCAGCACCGTGATGCCACCGAGGACGGCCTGCAGCAGGACACCTGCGAGGGGCATCACGGCGAGCACCCGCAGCGAGCGCGGGCGGTCCACCTGCCGCCACACCAGCACGGCGACGGCCAGTGCGACGACCACCAGGACCCCGGTGAGCGTCCGGTTCCCGAACTCGACGAACGGGTGGATGGTCGAGGCCTCGTGCAGCTGCGGGGTGAACTCGCCGGGCTCGCACTGCGGCCAGGTCGAGCAGCCCAGACCTGAACCGGTCAGACGGACGGCACCGCCGGTGCCGATGATGACGACCTGCGCCACCAGGTTCGCCACGATGGCGCGCCGCGCCCAGTCCGAACCACGACTCGGCGTCGGTGCCGGCGCAGGGGGGACGGGGCTGGCGACCGAGGTCGGGGGGACGGCGCTCACCGGCCCAGCGTACGGCGCGCCCGACGGCGCAGTCGGCTCAGTGCCAGCGGAACAGTCGTCGGGCGCCCCAGCCGAGCGCGGCCGTCCAGCCGAGGAGCACGATCACGGACCAGGGGGGCAGCGTGCCGTGCAGCATCGCGGATCGAAGGCCTTCGCCCAACGCGCCCGAGGGAAGCAGCAGCGCCAGGTGCGCCATCGGTCCCGGCAGCTGATCGGCGGGCAGCACGACGCCCCCGGCGACCGCCAGCAGCAACCAGACGAGGTTCGCCACGGCCAGGACCGCCTCGGCCCGCAGCGTGCCGGCCAGCAGCAGCGCCAGGGCGGTGAAGGCCGCGGTGCCCAGCACGAGGCAGATCAGTGCGGGCAGGGTCCCCGCCGGGTCGGGCTGCCATCCGAGGCTCAGCGCCGTGAGCGTGATCACCGTCACCTGGACGACCTCGACGAGCAGGACGCCCGAGATCTTGCCGACCAGGAGTCCGCCGCGCCCGAGCGGCGTCGTCGCCAGGAGGCGCAGCACGCCGTTGCGGCGGTCGAACGCGGTGGCGATGGCCTGCGACGTGAAGGCCGAGCTCATCACGGCCAGGGCGAGCACGCCGGGGGTGAGGAAGTCGATCCGGCTGGCGCCGCCGGTGTCGAGCTCGACGAACGTGGCGCGGGTCAGCCCGATCAGGGCGATCACCGGGATGACGATGGCGAGCAGCAGCTGCTCGCCGTTGCGCAGGATCGCCCGGGTCTCGAACAGCGTCTGGGCCAGCACGCGTCGCCACGGTGCGGCGGCTGCCGGGTCGGGGTGTGCGGCGGTGCTCGTCGTGCTCATCGCAGGTTCCGTCCCGTCAGGTCGAGGAACACGTCCTCGAGCGTGCGCCGGCCGACCGTGAGCCGTGTGAGCAGGGCGCCCTCGGCCGCGGCGGCGGCGGTCAGCCGGGCGAGCACGTGCGGGTCGACCGCGCCGGTCACCGTGTAGCTGCCGGGTGCCGGCTCGGCGAGGGTGAGTCCGTCGCCGAGCGCCGCACGCACGTCGAGGCCCGGACGGGTCTCGAACCGCAGCGTGCGGTCCGCGCCGTCCTGCACGAGGTCACGGACGGTGCCTTCGGCGATGACCTGGCCGTGGTCGACGACGAGCACCTGGTCGGCGAGGTCCTCGGCCTCGTCCATGAGGTGCGTGGTGAGCACGACCGCCACGCCCTCGTCCCGCAGCTCACGCACGAGGCTCCACACCGCGTGCCGTGACTGCGGGTCCATGCCGGCGCTCGGCTCGTCGAGGAAGACCAGCTCGGGCCGTCCGACCAGAGCGGCGGCCAGCGCGAGGCGTTGGCGTTGCCCGCCGGACAGGCGGCGCACGCTGGTGCGGGCGAACGAGGCGAGGCCGAGTCGTTCGACGAGCTCGTCGAGGTCGCGCGGGTGGGCGTACATGCGGGAGAGGTGCTCGAGCAGCTCGCGTGGGCGGACGGCGGTCGGCAGGCCACCGTCCTGCAGCATCACGCCGACCCGCGGACGCAGTGCGTGCGCGTCGGCCACGGGGTCCAGGCCGAGCACACGGACCGTTCCCGCGTCGGGGGCCCGCAGCCCTTCGCAGCACTCGATGGTGGTCGTCTTGCCTGCACCGTTGGGGCCGAGCACGGCGGTGACCTGCCCACGGTGGGCGACGAGCGTGAGCTCGTCGACGACGGCCCGGCCGCCGTACCGCTTGACGAGACCGTGGATCTCGACGGCGGGGGAGTCGCTCACGCAGGGAGTCTAGGACCCGGCGGCGGCGATCATCGGCGGGCGGTGAGCAGGATCACGGCCCGGGGAAGGGTTGCCTTGCTTGCCAGGACGCAATAAGGCAACAACGATGTTGTCAAATATGTGACGCGGTGTCGCGGCCTGCGTCCGTGCCGTACTCGAGTGCGAAGGAGACAGCCTGATGACCGACCTGCTCTCCTCCGGCACGGCACGTCCGGCCCCCGCCACGTCGGGCGCGCCGACCGGGGCCCCCGGCGACCCGGATGCCGGGACCCGCCGTCGCGTGCTCGACCTGGTCGCCTCCGCAGGCCCGGTGACGGCCGCCGAACTCGCCTCCCGGCTCGACCTGACCTCCACCGGCATCCGCCGCCACCTGGCGCTGCTCGAGGCGAACGAGCAGATCGCCGTGCACGAGGGACGCACCGGGGGACCGGCCCGGCGTGGACGCCCCGCGCGGCGCTACGTCGTCACGCACCAGGGCCAGGAAGCCCTGGCGCACCGCTACTCCGAGCTGGCCGCGCAGGCCCTGCGGTTCCTCACCGAGACCGCCGGGCCCCAAGCCGTGGCGCAGTTCGCCGAACGACGCGTGCACGACCTGGCCGCCCGGCACCTGCCCGCCGTGGCCGCCGCCGGTGACGACGTCGCCGCCCGCACCCGGGCGCTCGCCGACGGCCTCAGCGCCGACGGCTACGCGGCCACCGCACGACCCGTCCCGGGCACCACCGCCGTCCAGCTGTGCCAGGGCCACTGCCCCGTGCAGGACGTCGCCCACGAGTTCCCCCAGCTGTGCGAGGCCGAGGCGCGTGCGTTCTCCGACCTGCTCGGCGTGCACGTGCAGCGACTGGCCACCCTGGCCGGCGGAGGCCACGTGTGCACCACGAACATCCCGACCGGCCTCACCCCGTCCCGTCCCGCGCTCGCGGACGGTGCGGGTGCGGCGACCCCCACCAGCCCTGCACCCGTGGAAGGACCGACAGCATGAGTGCACCCACCGAGAACGCGGCCGCGGCGCCGCTGACCCAGGACGAGGCCATCGCCTCGATCGGGAACTACACCTACGGCTGGCACGACGCCGACGTCGCAGGGGCCACCGCCAAGCGCGGCCTGTCCGAGGCCGTCGTGCGCGAGATCTCCGCGCTGAAGAACGAACCGGAGTGGATGCTCAAGACGCGGCTGAAGTCGCTGCGCCTGTTCGACAAGAAGCCCATGCCGTGGTGGGGCGCCGACCTGTCGGGCATCGACTTCGACAACATCAAGTACTTCGTGCGCTCGACCGAGAAGCAGGCGGCGAGCTGGGACGACCTGCCCGAGGACATCAAGACCACGTACGACCGGCTCGGGATCCCCGAGGCCGAGAAGCAGCGGCTCGTGGCCGGCGTCGCCGCGCAGTACGAGTCCGAGGTTGTCTACCACCAGATCCAGGAGTCGCTCGAGGAGCAGGGCGTCATCTTCCTCGACACCGACACCGCTCTGAAGGAGCACCCGGAGATCTTCGAGCAGTACTTCGGCTCGGTGATCCCGCCCGGCGACAACAAGTTCGCCGCGCTCAACACCGCCGTGTGGTCGGGCGGCTCGTTCGTGTACGTGCCGCCGGGTGTGCACGTCGAGATCCCGCTGCAGGCCTACTTCCGGATCAACACCGAGAACATGGGCCAGTTCGAGCGGACGCTGATCATCGCCGACGAGGGCTCCTACGTGCACTACGTCGAGGGATGCACCGCCCCGGTGTACTCCAGCGACTCGCTGCACTCGGCCGTCGTCGAGATCATCGTGAAGAAGAACGCCCGCGTGCGGTACACGACGATCCAGAACTGGTCGAACAACGTGTACAACCTGGTCACCAAGCGGGCCACGGCTGCCGAGGGCGCCACCATGGAGTGGGTCGACGGCAACATCGGCTCGAAGGTCACCATGAAGTACCCGGCGATCTACCTCATGGGTGAGCACGCCCGCGGCGAGACCCTGTCGATCGCGTTCGCCGGTGCCGGTCAGCACCAGGACGCCGGCTCGAAGATGGTGCACGCCGCACCGCACACGTCGAGCTCGATCGTGTCGAAGTCCGTCGCGCGCGGCGGCGGTCGCACGTCGTACCGGGGGCTCGTGCAGATCCTCGAAGGGGCCAGCCACTCGGCCTCGAACGTGCTGTGCGACGCGCTGCTGGTCGACCAGATCTCCCGCTCGGACACCTACCCGTACGTCGACGTCCGTGAGGACGACGTGTCGATGGGTCACGAGGCCACGGTCTCGCGCGTGAGCGAGGACCAGCTGTTCTACCTGATGTCCCGCGGCATGCCCGAGACCGAGGCCATGGCGATGATCGTGCGCGGGTTCGTCGAGCCCATCGCGCGCGAGCTGCCCATGGAGTACGCCCTCGAGCTGAACCGCCTGATCGAGCTGCAGATGGAAGGGGCCGTCGGCTGATGACGACCACCACGAACGAGCAGGCCGGCGGCCTGTCGACCGATCACTCCCGTGCCGTCGCCGACGGGGCCCACACGCACGGCGGGCCCGTGGTGCCGGAGGCCTCGCGTGCCTCACGGCCCACGTCGTTCGACGTCGCCGACTTCGCGGTGCCGAACGGCCGCGAGGAGGAGTGGCGGTTCGCGCCGGTCGACCGGATCGCGCCGCTGTTCGCCGCGGACACCGACGGGGTGCTGCACGGCCACGGGGTGCTGACCACCGTGGTCGAGTCGCCTGAGGTCGAGGTGCAGGTGGTCGACCGCGGCGACGAGCGGCTCGGCCTGGCCGGTCGTCCGGGTGACCGTGCCGCCGCCGTGGCGTGGGCGTCGTTCCCGCGGGCCACGGTCGTGACGCTGCCGCGCGAGTCGGTCTCGTCCGCCGTGACGAGCGTGCGCATCGAGGGCACCGCCACCGAGGGGTCGCAGCCCGAGCCGTCGGCCGCCCACGTGGTGGTGCGTGCCGAGCCGCTGTCGCAGGGTGTCGTGCTGCTCGACCACGTCGGGCTCGCCTCCCTCACCGAGACCGTCGAGGTCGTCGTCGAGGACGGTGCGCATCTGACGCTCGTGTCGGTGCACGACTGGGCGCCCGGTGCGGTGCACACCTCGGCCCACCGGCTGCGTGTCGGTCGTGACGCCACGGTCAAGCACATCGTCGTCACGCTCGGCGGCGACGTCGTGCGGGTCACCCCGGATGCGGAGTTCGTCGGCGAGGGTGCCTCGGTGCAGATGCTCGGCCTGTACTTCGCCGACGCAGGCCAGCACCAGGAGCACCGCCTGTTCGTCGACCACGCCGTGCCGAGCTGCGTCTCGCGGGTGACCTACAAGGGCGCGCTGCAGGGGCAGGGCGCGCACACCGTGTGGGTCGGCGACGTGCTGATCCGGGCGGCCGCCGAGGGCACCGACACCTACGAGCTCAACCGCAACCTGGTGCTCACCGACGGTGCTCGCGCCGACTCGGTGCCGAACCTGGAGATCGAGACGGGTGTCATCGAGGGCGCCGGCCACGCGAGCGCGACCGGCCGGTTCGACGACGAGCAGCTGTTCTACCTGCGTGCCCGCGGCATCCCCGAGGCAGACGCGCGTCGACTCGTCGTGCGCGGCTTCTTCGCCGAGCTCATCCACGAGATCGGTGTGCCCGAGGTCGAGGAGCGCCTGCTGGCCTCGATCGAGGCCGAGCTGGAGAAGTCGATGAGCGAGCTGACCGCTCCGGAGGGTGCATGAGCGCTCAGCTGGCCTGCCTGACCTCCGACGTGCCCGTCGCGGGCACGCTGCGGGTCGAGCTCGAGGCCGAGACCGGCACCGTCGAGGTCGCGGTGGTCCGCGACGAGGACGGCGAGCTGCACGCCATCAGCGACATCTGCTCGCACGGCGCCGTCTCGCTGTCCGACGGTGAGGTCGAGGGCTGCACGGTCGAGTGCTGGCTGCACGGGTCGCGGTTCGACCTGCGCACCGGCAAGCCGCTGTCGCCGCCCGCCGTCCGGCCCGTCCCCGTCTACCCCGTGACCGTCGACGGCGAGCGTGTGCTCGTCGACGTCGACGCCCCGCTCTGAACTACCGAGGAGAATCTCGATGTCCACCCTGGAGATCCGCGACCTGCACGTCAGCGTCGAGACGAAGGAGGGCGCCAAGCCCATCCTGCGCGGCGTCGACCTGACGATCGGTTCCGGCGAGACGCACGCCATCATGGGCCCCAACGGCTCGGGCAAGTCCACGCTGGCCTACTCCCTGGCCGGTCACCCGAAGTACACGATCACGTCGGGCACCGTCACGCTCGACGGTGAGGACGTGCTCGCGTTGTCCGTCGACGAGCGGGCGCGTGCCGGTCTGTTCCTGGCGATGCAGTACCCCGTCGAGGTGCCGGGCGTGTCGGTGTCGAACTTCCTGCGCACCGCCAAGACGGCCGTCACCGGTGAGGCCCCGCCGCTGCGCGCGTGGGTCAAGGACGTGCGCACCGCGATGGACAACCTGCGCATGGACCCGGCGTTCGCCGAGCGCTCCGTCAACGAGGGCTTCTCGGGTGGGGAGAAGAAGCGCCACGAGATCCTCCAGATGGAGCTGCTCAAGCCGCGCTTCGCGATCCTCGACGAGACCGACTCGGGCCTGGACGTCGACGCGCTGCGCATCGTGTCCGAGGGCGTCAACCGCGTGAAGTCGACCTCCGACGTCGGCGTGCTGCTCATCACGCATTACACGCGCATCCTGCGCTACATCAAGCCCGACTTCGTGCACGTCTTCGTCGACGGCAAGGTCGCCGAGGAGGGCGGCCCCGAGCTGGCCGAGCGCCTCGAGAACGAGGGCTACGACCGGTTCCTCAGCAGCACGGTCTCCTGACGGCCGACCGCGTGCCGTCGGTCCTCGTACCGGCGGCACGCGGTCAGGTCTCAGGCGACGACACGGCCCGCGGCACGGCGGGCCGGCAGCTCCACGAAGGGCAGGAACGGTGACCGGCACCATCCAGGACGAGGCGTCCGCGACGCAGACGGGCACGCGGCAGCTGACCGCGACCGAGCTGGCCGCCGTGCGCGCGGACTTCCCGCTGCTGTCGCGCACGGTGCGCGGCGGGCGGCCGCTGGTGTACCTGGACTCGGGTGCGACCTCGCAGAAGCCCGAGGTGGTGCTCGACGCCGAGCAGGACTTCTACCAGCAGCGCAACGCTGCCGTGCACCGCGGGGCGCACCAGCTCGCCGAGGAGGCCACCGAGGCGTTCGAGAACGCCCGCGCCGGTGTCGCCTCGTTCGTGGGGGTCGACGCCGACGAGCTGGTGTGGACGTCGAACGCCACCGCCGGCATCAACCTCGTGGCGTACGCGATGTCGAACGCGTCGCTCGGTCGCGGGGGAGAGGCCGCCCGGCGGTTCGCCCTGCATCCCGGCGACGAGATCGTCGTCACCGAGGCCGAGCACCACGCCAACCTGGTGCCCTGGCAGGAGCTCGCTGCCCGCACCGGCGCGACCCTGCGCTGGCTGGGCGTCGAGGACGACGGCCGCATCCGGCTCGACGACCTGGCCACCGCCGTGACGGATCGCACCAAGGTGCTCGCGTTCACGCACGCCTCGAACGTCACCGGTGCGATCACGCCCGTCGCCCCGTTCGTCGCCCGCGCCCGCGAGGTCGGCGCCCTCACGGTGCTCGACGCGTGCCAGTCCGTGCCGCACCTGCCTGTCGACCTGCACGCGCTCGGTGTGGACTTCGCGGCGTTCTCGGGCCACAAGATGTTCGCACCCACGGGTGTGGGCTCCCTGTACGGGCGGCGCGAGCTGCTCGAGGCCCTGCCGCCGTTCCTCACCGGCGGGTCCATGGTCGAGGTCGTCACCATGGAGACCACCACGTACGCCCCGCCGCCGCAGCGGTTCGAGGCCGGCACGCAGATGGTGTCGCAGGCCGTCGCGATGGGCGCCGCCGCGCAGTACCTCGGCGACCTCGGCATGGACGCCGTCGCCGCCCACGAGGCGCACCTGACGCGCCTGCTGCTCGACGCCGTGGCCTCCGTGCCCGGCGTGCGCGTCATCGGGCCCACCGACACGCGCGACCGGCTCGCGACCGTCGCGTTCGTCGTCGACGGCGTGCACGCGCACGACGTCGGCCAGGTGCTCGACGACGCCGGCGTGGCCGTGCGGGTCGGCCACCACTGCGCCCAGCCGTTGCACCGCCGGTTCGGCATCGCCGCCACGGCGCGCGCCACGGCGGCGGTCTACACCACGGACGAGGAGATCGAGGTGTTCCGGGAAGCGTTGGCGGGGGTCCGGACGTTCTTCGGTCTGGACACGCAGGCCGCACCGGCCGCCACGGACGGAGGGGCCGCATGAGCTCGTCGATGGAACAGCTCTACCAGCAGGTCATCCTCGACCACGCGAAGTTCCCGCATGGCCGCGGACTGGCCGCCGTCACCGACGCCCACCTGGTCTCGGGTCAGTCCCACCAGGTCAACCCCACGTGCGGCGACGAGGTGACCCTGCGCGTCGACCTCGACACCGACAGCGGTGTGCCCGTGGTCCGCGACGTGCGCTGGGAAGGTCAGGGCTGCTCCATCTCGCAGGCCTCGATCTCCGTGCTGCACGACCTGGTCGTCGGCGCCGACCTGAGCACCGTCGACGAGCTGTCCGGCTCGTTCCGGGCCCTGATGCACGCCCGCGGTGCCGGCCTGGGCGACGACGCCGCCGAGGACGCCCTCGGGGACGCCACCGCGTTCACCGGCGTCGCCAAGTACCCCGCACGCGTCAAGTGCGCCCTGCTCGGCTGGGCGGCGCTGTCCGACGCACTCATCAAGACCGGCGCGACCGGACCCCGGGAGGACCAGTGACCACCGAACCGACCACCGAGCCCACGACCGGCTCGCCCACCACCGTCGCCGATGTCGAGGAAGCCCTCCGCGACGTCATCGACCCCGAGCTCGGCATCAACGTCGTCGACCTCGGCCTCGTCTACGGCGTCGTCATCGACCAGACGAACACCGCCGTCATCGACATGACCCTCACCTCGGCGGCGTGCCCGCTGACCGACGTCATCGAGGACCAGTCCGGCCAGGCCCTCGAGGGGCTCGTCGACGGGTTCCGCATCAACTGGGTGTGGATGCCGCCGTGGGGGCCGGAGAAGATCACGCCCGACGGGCGCGAGCAGATGCGGGCGCTCGGCTTCAACATCTGACGGGCGGCCTCGCCGCCCGTGTGGTGAGCGTTCAGCTCAGAGCGTCCCCGCGGCGAACGTGTCGCACGCGGCCATGGTGCCCTGCTCGTACCCGGTGGTGAACCACCGCTGGCGCTGCTCGCTGGATCCGTGCGTCCACGTGTCCGGGCTGACCCCGCCAGTGGCCTGCTGCTGGATGTGGTCGTCCCCGACGGCCTGCGCGGCCGACAGCGCCTGCGCGAGCTGCTCGGGGGTGATCGGGTCGAGGTAGGTGACCCCGGTGTCCGGGTCGACCGTGCTGGCCGCGTCGCCGGTCCACATGCCCGCGTAGCAGTCGGCCTGCAGCTCGACCCGCACGGAGTCCGAGTCGGCGCCCGTGCCTGTGCGGTCGGCGGTGTCCATCACGCCGGTGAGCTGCTGGACGTGGTGCCCGTACTCGTGCGCGATGACGTACATCTCGGCGAGGGGACCGCCGGTGGCGCCGAACTGGCTGCTGAGCAGGTCGAAGAACCCCAGGTCCAGGTAGATCGTCTGGTCCGGCGGGCAGTAGAACGGCCCGGTCGACGAGGTCGCGTCGCCGCACGCGGTCTGCACCGAGTCGGTGAAGGAGTGGACCTCGGGCAGCACCGGCTCGATGCCCTGCGCGCGCAGCGTGCCGCCCCAGTAGGTGTCGAGGGCGTTCGCGGTGAACGACAGGCGGCACTCGCGGTCGGTGTTGGCCTGCTCGGCGGTGCAGGCGCCGATGGTGCCCTCGTCTGTGGGCCTGGAGCCCTCGTCGATCGCACTCAGCAGCTGCGACGGGTCGATGTTGCCCCCGCCGAGGAAGATCGCCAGGAGCAGCACGACGAGGCCGCCCAGTCCACCGCCGGCGATGGCTGTGCGCCGTCCACGACCGGTGCGTACCCGGCCACCCTCGACGCGGCCACCCTCGCTGAAGCTCATCTGCGCACGGTAACGCCCAAGGGACGAATCACCCACGCGGGGTGACCTCGGGGCGGGCGAGCGGTCGGCCGGCGGTCAGTCCTCGCCGAGCCCGCGCGCGGCCAGCGCGTCACCGGTGGCGTGCGCGTGGGCCACCATGCGCACCGCCGCGGGCACGAGCATCGCGCGCGGTGAGCGGTCGAGCCCGCGGGCGCGGGCGGCGTCGCGGGCCTCGAGCGTGGTGGTGACCAGCACGGGGATCGCGCGCAGCACCAGGGCGACCGACAGGGCGAACGTCTCCGGTGACAGGCCCACGTGCCGCAACGGCCGGGCGATCCGCGCCAGCACGGCCAGCAGCGCGTCGGCGCGGGTCGTGGCGGTGACGAGCGTGGCGGCGAGCACCAGTGTGAGCAGGTCGACGACGACCTCGGTCGCCACCGCGGGCCCGCGCGCCCACCACTGGTAGACCCCGATGAGCACCGCCGTGGCCAGCACGGGCAGCACACCGCGCGCGGTGCGGTGCCAGGGCAGGCGCGCCACCAGGGCGGCCAGCACCACCAGACCGAGGGCGATCAGGCTCGAGTGCGGCCCGCGCACGGCGACGACGAGCACCCCGAGCACGGTGAGCAGGGCGAGCTTGAGGCCCGGGTGGGCGCGGTGCACCGGTGAGGTCCCCGGGTGGTAGAGGCCCAGCGGTCCCGCCCACGGGGCTCGACGCGGTCCCGCAGCACGGGGCCGGCGCCACCTCATCGGCGGCCACCGGTGGGGGAGTCGGTGCCCATCAGCGCCCGGTAGAGGGCCAGCCCGTCGGCCGGGTCGCCGTCGTGCACGATCGTGCCGTCGTCGACGACCAGCAACCGGTCGGCCCGTGCGGCGGCGTCCAGGTCGTGCGTGACGAGCACGACCTGCTGGTCGAGGCCGTCGAGCAGGTCGTCGACGTGCCGGCGCCAGCGCAGGTCCAGCAGCGTGGTCGGCTCGTCGCACACGAGGACCTCGGGGTCGGTGGCCAGCACCGCGGCGAGGGCGAGGAGCTGGCGTTGCCCCCCGGACAGGGCGTGCACGGGCACCTGCGCGCGGTCGGCCAGCCCGAACCGGGTGAGCACCTCGCGGGCACGGGCCTCGCGTGCGTCGTCGCCCAGACCCAGGCGGCGCAGCGACAGGGCGACGTCCTCGACCGGGGTCGGCATCACGATCTGCGCGTCGGGGTCGGTGAACACGAACCCGACCCGACGGCGGACCGCGGGCCCCTCGCTCGCGGTCTCCAGGCCGTCGACGTGGACCGTGCCGGAGGACGGCAGCACCAGCCCGTTGAGCAGGCGGGCCAGCGTCGACTTGCCCGAGCCGTTGGCGCCGACGACCGCGATACGTCGCTCGGTGAGGGTCGCCGACACCGGTCCGAGCAGCCGGACGACCTGGTCGCCGCCACCGGACGGGTCCGGGGTGTAGGCGGTGACCAGGACGTCACGGAGCTCGATCACGGTCGGTGCCTCAGCGGCGGGTGCGCGCCAGCTCGGGGAACGCGCGGAAGACCGCGGTGGCCACGATCGCGGCGCACACGTTCTTCAGGACGTCGCCGGGCAGGTAGCGGGCGTCGATCAGGATCGCCTCGGTCAGGCCGAGGTCGAGCCGCCACATCAGCCCGGCGATGCCGAGCGGGTGGATGGTCAGCAGGCTCGCGAGCAGGCCCGCGGCGAACAGGCCGACGACCCGCAGCGACGCCCGACGCGTCAGCCGTGCACGCAGCACGCGGCCGGCGAGGAACCCGGCGAGGGCCGCCCCGAGCGGGAACGCGAGCAGGTACCCGACGGACGGTCCGGCCAGCACCGCGGTCCCACCGGTGCCGCCGGCGAACACCGGCAGACCCGCCAGACCGATGGCCAGGTACAGCAGCACGGCGAGCGTGCCGCGCCGTGCGCCCAGGACGATGCCGGCGAGGATCACGGCGAACGTCTGCAACGTGATCGGCACCCCGGACGGGGTGGGGATGCCCGGCAGGATCGCGCACACGGCGATGAACGCGGCGAACGTGGCGATGAGCGCGACGTCGGTGGTCACCGCGGAACGCGACGCGGGGGCCGGCAGGGCGCCCGTCGTGACGCCGGTGGTGACGGCAGGCGTGGCGGCGGGTGCGGGCTTCTCAGGTGCTCCGGACATGGGTCTCCCTGGGGGCGAGGCGCGGTGGGGGTCGGACGTCCGCCACGCTAGCCGGTCGTAGACTTGGCGTCGTTTGTGTCCGCGCCCAACACGGGCGCGACGAACTCGGCGAAAAACGCAGTGCCGGACGCGCGTCGTCCTGGCACGGTGTGTGCCCGAGCCCGACCCGCCGACCGCGCGGGTCCATCGGAAGGAACCACGGTGATCACTGCCCAGGCCGTCGAGCTGCGCATCGGCGCCCGCGTGCTGCTCGAGCCGACGACGTTCCGCATCGCCGCAGGCGACCGCATCGGCCTGGTCGGTCGCAACGGCGCCGGCAAGACGACGCTGACGCGCACCCTGGCCGGTGAGACGCAGCCGACGGGTGGCACCATCTCCCGCGGTGAGGTCGGCTACCTGCCGCAGGACCCGCGCACCGGTGACCTGAACGCCCTGGCCATGGACCGGGTGCTGTCCGCGCGGGGCCTCGACGAGATCGTGCGCGCCATGCGTGAGACCGAGGGGGCGATGGCCAGCGCGGACGACGAGACGCGCGAGGACGCCATGGCCCGCTACTCGCGCCTCGAGGCACGGTTCACCGCCGCCGGTGGGTACGCCGCCGAGAGCGAGGCCCACCGCATCGCCTCGAACCTGGGCCTCGACGAGCGCGTGCTCGGCCAGACCATCGGCACCCTGTCCGGTGGTCAGCGCCGCCGGGTCGAGCTGGCCCGCATCCTGTTCTCCGGCGTGGAGACCTTGCTGCTCGACGAGCCGACCAACCACCTGGACGCCGACTCGATCGCGTGGCTGCGCGACTACCTCAAGACGTACTCCGGTGGGTTCGTGGTCATCTCCCACGACGTCGAGCTGCTGCGCGCCACCGTCAACAAGGTGTTCCACCTGGACGCGAACCGGTCGGTGATCGACCAGTACAACCTGGGCTGGGACGCCTACCTGCTGCAGCGCGAGACCGACGAGAAGCGCCGTCGACGTGAGCGGGCCAACGTGGAGAAGAAGGCCGCCGTGCTGCTCAGCCAGGCCGACAAGATGCGCGCCAAGGCCACCAAGGCCGTGGCCGCGCAGAACATGGCCCGGCGCGCCGAGAAGATGCTCTCGGGCCTGGAGGAGACGCGGGCCGCCGACAAGGTCGCCCGGCTGCGGTTCCCCGAGCCGGCTGCGTGCGGCAAGACGCCCATCACGGCCGCCGACCTGTCCAAGTCGTACGGGTCCACCGAGGTCTTCACCGACGTCGACCTGGCCATCGACCGGGGTTCGCGCGTGGTCGTGCTGGGCCTCAACGGCGCCGGCAAGACCACGCTGCTGCGGATCCTGGGTGGTCTGGAGGCCCCCGACACCGGCGAGGTGCGGCCCGGTCACGGCCTCAAGCTCGGCTACTACGCGCAGGAGCACGAGACGCTCGACCTCGAGCGGACCGTCGTGGAGAACCTGCGCTCGGCGGCACCCGACCTCACCGACACGCAGGTGCGCTCGGTGCTCGGCTCGTTCCTGTTCTCCGGTGACGACGCCGACAAGCCGGCGCGTGTGCTGTCCGGCGGGGAGAAGACCCGGTTGGCGCTCGCGGCCCTGGTCGTCTCCAGCGCCAACGTGCTGCTCCTGGACGAGCCGACCAACAACCTCGACCCCGCCTCGCGCGAGGAGATCCTGGCGGCCCTGCGCGGGTACACCGGCGCCGTGGTGCTGGTCAGTCACGACGAGGGTGCCGTCGAGGCGCTCAACCCCGAGCGCGTGCTGCTGCTGCCCGACGGTGCCGAGGACCTGTGGTCCGCGGACTACCTGGACCTGATCTCGCTGGCCTGAGTGCCTGCCTCGGCGGGCGGGTCACCCGCCGGGTCCTGACCGTCGGCGTGAGTCGCGCCGGGCGCGAGCTGGGCGTCGATGAGGGCGTCCTCCTCGTCCTCGGCGCGCCCGCCGCGCCGCCGTGAGGCCGCCGCCGTCACCGGTGCGGGACCGCGAGGACTCTGACCGGGGACGGGACGGGGGTCGCGCACCTCACGCACACCCATCCACGTGAACGCCCCGAGGGATCCGGCGGCGAACACCCACCACTGGAACGCGTACGACAGGTGCGACCCCGGATCGGTGCTCGGCGCGGGCAGCTCACCCAGCGAGGTCGCCGGGGCCGGGTCCTCGCTGACCAGTGAGCCGTACGAGGCGTAGGGCGTCAGCCCGCTGACGTCGAGGCCCCCGGCGGCCAGCACCTGCTCGACGTCGACGGACTGCACCTGTCCGGCGGGGGCCGACCGCGTCGAGGGCCGCTCCGGCTGACGCAGGCGCACCGTGACGGTCACCGTGCCCGACGGCGGGTCCGGCAGGTTAACGGTCGCGCTGGCGTCCTCGCCCAGCGGCACCCAGCCGCGGTCCACGACGATCACCGTGGACAGGCCCGACGACGTCGGCTCGGGGAGGAACGGCACCAGCACGTGGTACGCGGGGGAGCCGTCCACCGGCCGGTTGCGCAGCAGCACCGTGGCCTGCGGGGCGTAGCGGCCGGTCAACGTCACCGAACGCCACTCGTCGGTGTCGGGCAACGCGGCCGTCGGGTCGGGCAGCACCTGCTCGACGGGCACCGGCTCGGCCGCCCAGTTCGCCTCGACGGTCGCGATCGCCGCATCACGCGCCACGTGCCGGTTCCACTGCCAACGGCCCAGGAACGTGCACACCGTGGCCAAGGTCACGGCCAGCAGCACGAACCCCGCCGCCCGGCGGGCCGCCGGGCTCACGGCTGCGCGCCTCCGGCGCCCGGCACCGCATCGCCGTCGGCGTCGACGACCCGCGGCAGGTCGGCCACCGGCACGGTCGTGCGCCAGAAGTCGCGCACCCCCAGGTACTCCTCGAGCTGGGTCCGGTGCGTGTCGCACGCCAACCACACCTTGCGCCGCTGCGGCGTGTGCAGCTTCGGGTTGTTCCACAGCAGCCCCCACGAGGGCGCCTGGCGGCACCGACGCGCCGAGCAGACGAGCTCGTCCACGGCGTCCGGGACGGGGTCCAGCAGGCTCACCGGCCACCTCCGGGGTTCTCCGGGCCACGGGGTCCGGGGTCGATCTGACGGGGGTCGAGCAGGCTCGTGTCGACGTCGCGGTGCTCGCGCCCCGCATTGGCCAGGAGCACCGCCACGTAGGGGAGCACCACCGCCGCGACGATCATGATCACGGACACCGCCAGCGGCACGTGCCCCCACGTGAACACCGCGGCCAGGAAGCAGACGACACGGATGCCCATCTGCACCAGGTACCGGCGCTGCCGACGTGCCAGGTCGTCCGCCAACGCCTCGGGAGCCGTGGTGATGCGCGGCACCTGCTCGGCGCTGCGACGGCGTCGCATGCTCACCACCCGATGCTAGTCGCCCGTCGTTCCCGGCCCGCCCGGGGCGGGCTCGTCCCGGGTTTGTCGATGCCCCACAAGCCGCCCCGCCGATCCTGTGCCGCGCCGGTGCCGCGACGTGCGCGGACGGTCGGCTAGCGTCGTGACCCGTGCCTGAGACAACCGACAAGAACGACGCCACGACCCCCGCCCCCCGCAGCGTGCTCGTGACCGGGGCGAACCGGGGCATCGGCCGCGCCATCGCCGAGCGGTTCGTCGCGGCCGGCGACAAGGTCGCCACCCTCTACCGCTCCGGTGACCTGCCCGAGGGCGTCCTCGGCGTGGTCGGCGACGTGCGCGACACCGCCGCCGTCGACGCCGCGTTCACGCAGATCGAGGCCGCCCACGGTCCCGTCGAGGTGCTCGTCGCCAACGCCGGCGTCACCCGCGACCAGCTGCTGCTGCGTATGAGCGACGAGGAGTTCACCGACGTCCTCGACGTCAACCTCACCGGCTCGTTCCGGTGCGTGCGCCGCGCCAGCAAGGGCATGATCCGCCAGCGCCGCGGCCGCATCGTGCTCATCTCCTCCGTCGTCGGCCTGTACGGCTCGGCCGGTCAGGTCAACTACGCGGCCTCCAAGTCGGCCCTGGTCGGCATGGCCCGCTCGATCACCCGCGAGCTCGGGGGGCGGGGCATCACCGCCAACGTCGTGGCCCCCGGCTTCATCGACACCGACATGACGCGCGCCCTGCCCGAGGAGCGCCAGCAGGCGTACCGCGACCAGATCCCGCTCGGCCGGTTCGCCCAGGCCGACGAGGTCGCCGGTGTCGTGGAGTTCCTCGCCTCGCCCGCCGCCGCCTACATCTCCGGGGCCATCATCCCCGTCGACGGTGGCCTGGGCATGGGCCACTGAGCCCGGCCCCGCGCACCTGCACGTACACCTCCCGGACCACCGCCACACCCCCACTGCACGAAGGGACCGCACCATGGGTCTGCTCGACGGCAAGAAGCTCCTCGTCACCGGTGTCCTCACCGACGGCTCGATCGCGTTCCACGTCGCCCGCCTCGCGCAGGAGCAGGGTGCCGAGGTGGTCCTGACCTCGTTCGGCCGCCAGTTCCGGCTCACCCAGGTGATCTCTCGACGCCTGCCCGTCGAGGCGCCCGTGGTGCAGCTCGACGCGACCTCCGCGGAGGACCTCGACGCGCTCGCGGACCGGGTGCGTGAGCACGTGGACCACCTCGACGGCGTCGTGCACTCGATCGGTTTCGCACCGCAGTCCGTCATGGGCGGCAACTTCCTGGCGGGCGAGTGGGACGACGTGGCCACCGCGCTGCACGTGTCCGCCTACTCGCTGAAGTCGCTGGCCGTCGCCGCCCGGCCTCTGCTGACGTCGGGGGCCTCGATCGTCGGCCTCACCTTCGACGCGCGCTACGCCTGGCCCGTCTACGACTGGATGGGCGTGGCCAAGGCCGCGTTCGAGTCGACCTCGCGCTACCTGGCACGTGACCTCGGCCCGGACGGCGTGCGGGTCAACCTGGTCTCGGCCGGACCGATCCGCACCACCGCGGCCAAGTCGATCCCGGGCTTCGAGACGATGGAGTCGCGCTGGGACGAGCGCGCACCCCTCGGTTGGGACGTGACCGACCCGGTCCCCACCGCCAAGGCCGTGGCCGCGCTGCTGTCCGACTGGTTCCCGGCGACCACCGGTGAGGTCGTGCACGTCGACGGTGGTGTGCACGCCATGGGCCAGTGATGGCACCCTGAGGCGGTGACCGACCCGACCCGCCGCCTCCTGCTCCTGCGCCACGCCAAGGCGGAGCACCCGCAGGCGGTCGTCGACCTGCAGCGTCCGCTGGCCCTGGCCGGTCGACGGCAGGCGGGCCGGGTGGGTGCCGCCCTGGCGGCGGCGGAGCTGCTGCCCGACCTGGTGCTGTGCTCCTCGTCGCTGCGTACCCGGCAGACGTGGGAGCTGGTCCGTACCGGCCTGGTCGCAGGCCTGGGCGGCCGACCGTTCGAGCCGTCGGTCGAGGTCAGTGACGAGGTGTACGCCGCAGGCGCGCACGACGTCGTCGCTCTGCTGCGCGCCGTGCCGGACGAGGTCCGCACGGTGCTCGTCGTGGGCCACGAGCCGACGATGTCGCACGCCGCCTCGACGCTGGCCGGGCAGGGGTCCGACGAGGCGACCGTGCTGCGCGTGCGGGTCGGTGTGCCCACGGCCAGCTGGTCGCTGCTCGAGCACGACGAGGCGTGGGCCGAGCTGGCCCCCGGTGGTGCGCGGCTGCTGCGCCTGACGACGTCCGACTGACACCGGGCGTCCGCGGCCGGTTGTGCCGCGGCTGCGCCCAGGGGCGTCAGCGGGCGAAGACGTCCAGGTCGAGCACGGCGTCGAGTCGGTCGCGCACCGCGGCGTCCGCGGCGGCCTCGACGACCGGCTTGGCGTTGAACGCGATGCCGAACCCGGCGGCGGCCAGCATGTCCAGGTCGTTGGCGCCGTCGCCGATCGCGATGGTCCGCCCGATCGGCACACCGACCCGGGCCGCGTACTCGCGGAGGGTCTCGGCCTTGGCGGCACGGTCCACCACGGGGCCCTCGACACGCCCGGTGAGCGTGCCGCCGACGACCTCGAGCGCGTTCGCCCGGATCATCGTGATACCCAGCGTCGCGCCCAGCGGCGCCACGACCTCGACGAACCCGCCGGAGACCAGGCCCAGCGGCCAGCCGCGCGCCGCGAGCTCCTCGACGAGCTCGCGGGCACCGGGGGTGAGTCGCACCTGCGCGAGAACCTCGGCGAACACCGTCTCCGGCAGGCCGGCCAGGGTGGCGACGCGCTCGTGCAGCGACGTGGCGAAGTCGATCTCACCGCGCATCGCCCGGTCGGTGATCGCCGCGACGAGCTCGGCCGAGCCTGCGTGCGCGGCAAGCAGCTCGATGACCTCGTCGGTGATCAGCGTCGAGTCGACGTCCATCACGACGAGCCGGACACCGTCGGGGGCGGTCGGACCGGGGCGGGGCTGCGTCGGGCTGCTCACGTCCCGCAGGGTAATGCGACGCCCCGCCTTCCCGCCCGGGCGCCCATCGCACGGCACGCCGAGGCCAGTGGTGTGTGAGTCGGCGACGGGTTCGGTTGGTATCGGCTAGGGTCACGGCTCGAATGTCCGGATTGTCGGTTTGCGAGGGGGGCATGTGGCGGTCGAGGTCGAGAGTGTGGGTCTGCTGCACGGATAGGTGACACCTGATCTGTGGTGCCGGGAGGTGCCGCTGAGAGGATGTCGAGCGTGCCTATGCCCCATCCGAAGGAGTTCCGCGAAGACGTCGTGGCCGTGGCTCGCCGCGGGGACGCTCCGATCAAGCAGATCGCCCGCGACTTCGGGATCAGTGAGTCGTGTCTGCGGGACTGGTTGCAGGCCGCGGCCGTCGAGGACGGCAACCGGCTCGGGACGACGGCCTCGGAGTCGGCCGAGCTGCGCGACCTGCGGCGCCGGAACCGGCTGCTGGAACAGGAGGTCGAGGTCCTGCGACGGGCGACGGCCTACCTCTCGCAGGCGCATCTGCCGGGAAGATGATCTACCCGCTCGTGAGAGAGCTCGCCGCCGACGGGATTCCTGTCGCGGTGACGTGCCGGGTCCTGAAGCTCGCACGACAGCCCTACTACCGGTGGCTCGCCGACCCGGTGACCGCCCGCGTGCTCGAGCGGGCACAGCTGGCGAACGCGTTGTTCGACGCTCACCGTGACGATCCCGAGTTCGGTCACCGGCTGCTCGGCGACGAGGGCCGCGAGGCCGGCCACCGAGCGTGCGACCGCACGGTGTGGCGGATCTGCCGGGACAACTCCTGGTGGTCGACGTTCGGGACGAAGCGGGCAAGAACGGCAAGCGGCCCGGTCCTCCGGCCCACGAGGACCTCGTGCGTCGCGACTTCACCGCCACCCACCCCAACGAGCTGTGGCTGACCGACATCACCGAGCACCCCACCGGCGAAGGCAAGCTCTACCTCTGTGCGATCAAGGACGTGTACTCGGGACGTTTCGTCGGGTACTCGATCAGCGACCGCATGAAGTCCCGCCTCGCGGTCGACGCCCTGGATTCCGCGGTCGCCCGCCGCGGCCGCGACGCCGCCGGATGCACCGTCCACTCCGACCGGGGCAGCCAGTTCCGGTCCCGGAAGTTCCTGGCCGAGCTACGTCGCCACGACCTGGTCGGGTCGATGGGCCAGGTCGCCTCCGCCGGCGACAACGCCGCCATGGAGTCGTGCTTCTCGCTGCTGCAGAAGAACGTCCTGGACCGACGCCGCTGGGCCACCCGCCACGAACTACGCCCGGCGATCATCACCTGGATCGAACGGACCTACCACCGCCGCCGACGTCAGGTCCGCCTCGGCCGCCTGACGCCCATCGAGTACGAGACGATCATGACCACTCAGGTCGCACTCGCCGCCCGAGAACTGCTGTCACCTGCTCGTGCAGCAGACCCGGATGTCGTGCTGAACGGCGAGATGCGAACGTTGTCGGGCGGCCGAGCAAGCTACTGGCAGAACGGGACAGTCGTGATTCGCAACCCTGGATCTGTTGACGGCGGCACTGCGTTCCGCCCGACCAGCGGCTACGACTACTTCCTGAACCTACATTGAGGTCTGTCATGAGATTCCTTCACCCCGACTCTCCGTGGATCGGCGACGAGGAGGTTGCCGACGACGAGTTGGTGATCGCGACGACGCGAGATGAGCTCATCACCCTCGCGGGCGCGATCAACGAGGCGTTGGAGGCAGTGGACGAGTGGGAGTTCGACACCAGACTGGGCGTCACGCCTGATCAGGCGAAGGCGCTGCGCGACCGGATCAATGACGTTCTGCGATCGGAACTCCGCCCGGAGTAGTAGTCAGCTGGTCCGGCAAGCACCGCTCGCCGATGCCGCCCTGGCTGCTTGGCCGCACGACTGGTGCGGCCGCGGAGCTGAGAGTCGGGGGCAGGTCTTCACCGGTGTCTCGGCCGGGCGTGCGCCCCGGGTGCTCAATGGTTCGGTGCAGGAGGCGCTGGATGCGGTGCCCTTGGTGCAGCGTGCGCCGTGGCACGGTGCCTGCGCCGAGATGGGCTGTCTGAGCCGGGCATTGGATGCTGGGGTGAACCCAGCGGGCGGTTCGATCAGGGCGGTGGCGATCGGTAGGTCGAACCCAGGCCACGGCTTACCGAAGGTAGTCTGCACGAGTTGCCCAGCCGTTCTGGATGTCTTTGGAGTCGGGAGATGACCGGGCAGGACTACCTGCACGCTGCCAGCCGACTCGCGACGGCTGGGCGGCTCGATCCGTGGACTGCGCTCATGCGCGTTCTTGTAGCGAGACTCCAGGAAATGGATCTGCCGGCCCCGCTCCAGCCAGCGCTCGATCAAGCGGCGAGCCACTGGTCCGGGGGCCCCGACGCGCTGCTAGAAGTGAAGGTTGGGGTTTGGCGGTACTTCGAGGCCATTGGGCCCTCAGACGCCGGCCTGGCGACGCCGGAGGGTAGGACGGCTAGGGCGCTGCTGTGCGTGCTTGAGCCCGCTGGAGACGACGAGGCGCAGTCCATGACCGCCGAGTGGTTTGCCGCGATGGCCGACAAGCAGTAGGGAGCATGCTGAACACCTGCATCGACAGGGCTGTGCCACGCGTTGGCTGAGCCGGGTGTCAACGACGGCTGAAAGCTGACCCCCGTCGATCCCTGACCAGTCTTCAGGCGTCGGCGACACCGGGTCCTTCGCTCCGGTGCACTCGTGCTCGCTGCCGTCAGCGGCATGCTCACGGCCGCTCCTGCGCCTGTCGCTCTTGGGCCTACGTCTACGAGATGGCGGTCCACGTCCACATGGGTGTGTCTGGTGTGGTGACCGGGAGACTGGCCGAGGGCTCGGGGATCGCCACGTCCATCCGTGGAGCGGCGGGGTCCGTCCGGATCCTTCTGGGCGCGGGCGGGTCGACGCGCGACACCGTGAACGATCACGGGTTTCGGAACGCTTCGCGTAGCAGACCCCACGCGGTCGAGTCCCTCAACACCCGGGACGGGCGAACGGTCCGTGCCCGCGGGCACTTCCCCCACGAGGCCGCCGCCGTGACGTGCCGACCTGGTCGCCCGATCACTGGACCTCACCGGGCGTGGCAGGGCACGCTGGGTCATCTGGTGGAAGGCCACCCTCGACGCCTTCGCCATCACCTTCGGCGGGAGCACCACCCGTCGATGAACTCGGACGACAGGTGGCACGTTCACCAGACAGTTCCCACGCACACCGGTCGCGCCGTTCGGTGGTGGGTGGGCGCTGTCTAGTCGTCGATGACGGTGCCCTTGGGTACCACCGTGATGCCCGACTCGGTGACGGTGAAGCCGCGGGCCAGATCGTGCTCGCGGTCCAGGCCGATGCGGGCGCGCTCGGGCACGATGACGTTCTTGTCGAGGATCGCCCGGTGGATCTGCGCGTACCGGTTGACCTGCACGCCGTCCATGAGCACCGAGTCGGTGATCTGCGCCCACGAGTGCGCGCGGATGCCGGGGGAGAGCACCGACCCGGACACCGTGGCGCCGGAGACGACCACACCCGGTGACACGATCGAGTCGGCGGCGTGGCCCAGGCGGCCCGGCCCGGCGTGCACGAACTTCGCCGGCGGCAACCCGGTGTACCCGGTGAAGACCGGCCAGTCGTCGTTGTACAGGTTGAAGACCGGCTCGACGGAGATGAGGTCGTGGTTCGCCTCAAAGTACGAGTCGAGGGTTCCCACGTCGCGCCAGTAGTCGCGATCGCGGTCGGTCGAGCCCGGCACGTCGTTGCGGATGAAGTCGTACACGCCGGCGGTGCCGCGCGCCACGAACGCCGGGACGATGTCACCACCCATGTCGTGCCGGGAGTTGACGTCCTCGGCGTCCTCGGTGACCGCACGCACCAGTGCGTCGGCGTCGATGACGTAGTTGCCCATCGAGGCGAGGATCTCGCCGGGGGAGTCGCTCAGGCCCACCGGGTCGGTCGGCTTCTCGCGGAACGCGGCGATGCGGGTCGCGTCCGTGGGGTCGGTCTCGATGACGCCGAACTGGTCGGCCATCTCGATCGGCTGCCGGATGCCCGCCACCGTCAGCTCGGCGCCCGAGGCGATGTGCGCGTCCACCATCTGGGAGAAGTCCATGCGGTAGACGTGGTCGGCGCCGACCACGACGACGATGTCGGGGCGCTCGTCCTCGATGATGTTCAGGCACTGGTAGATCGCGTCGGCAGATCCCAGGTACCAGTGCTTGCCGACGCGTTGCTGCGCGGGGACCGCCGCGACGTAGTTGCCCAGCAACGAGGACATCCGCCAGGTCTTGGACACGTGGCGGTCCAGGCTGTGGGACTTGTACTGGGTCAGCACGATCACGTGCAGGTAGTGCGAGTTGATGACGTTCGACAGGGCGAAGTCGACGAGACGGTAGATGCCGCCGAACGGCACGGCGGGCTTGGCCCGGTGGGCGGTCAGCGGCATCAGTCGCTTGCCCTCCCCACCTGCGAGGACGATTGCAAGGACGCGCGGCGCTGCCATGGCTCAGACCCTAGGCCGTCCGGGCGCCCGCTGCGAGGTGCGCGGCCTGGTTCGCGCTAGCGTGTCGCCCGTGAGCCGGGACGGTCCGGCGCCGACGGGAGGTCCTCGTGCGTGTCGATCTGCTGACCCGGGAGTACCCGCCGCACGTCTACGGCGGTGCCGGGGTCCACGTGGCCGGCCTGACCGCGGTGCTGCGACGGACCATCGACGTGCAGGTGCACTGCTTCGAAGGACCCCGCACCGACACCGACGTGCACGGCTACGACGTGCCGACAGAGCTGTCCGGTGCGAACGCAGCACTGCAGACCCTGGGTGTGGACCTGCAGATGGCCGACGCCGTGGGGCGGCCCGGCCACGGGGGAGCGGCCAGCGACCTGGTCCACTCCCACACCTGGTATGCCAACCTCGCCGGTCACGTGGCCGCCCTGCTGCACGGCGTGCCGCACGTGGTCACCGCGCACAGCCTCGAGCCGCTGCGCCCCTGGAAGGCCGAGCAGCTCGGCGGCGGCTACGCGCTGTCCAGCTGGGCCGAGCGCACCGCCTACGAGTCGGCCGCCGCGGTGATCGCCGTGTCGGGGGGCATGCGCGAGGACATCCTGCGCGCCTACCCGGCCGTGGACCCTGCCAAGGTGCTCGTGGTGCACAACGGCATCGACCTGGACGGCTGGCGCCGCCCCGAGGGCGACGAGGCGTGGGCGCGGGCGCGGGCGGTCGTGCAGCGCCTGGGCATCGACCCCGACCGCCCGGCGGTCGTGTTCGTCGGGCGCATCACCCGGCAGAAGGGTCTGCCGTACCTGCTGCGCGCCGCCGAGGCGCTGCCCCCCGACGTGCAGCTCGTGCTGTGCGCGGGCGCCCCCGACACCCCGGCGATCGCAGCCGAGGTCACCGGGCTCGTCGACCGTCTGCGCGAGAAGCGCGCCGGGGTCGTCTGGATCGAGCAGATGCTGCCGCGCGAGGAGCTCGTCGCCGTGCTCGCGCACGGCACCGTGTTCGCCTGCCCGTCGGTCTACGAGCCGCTCGGCATCGTGAACCTCGAGGCCATGGCCGTCGGCCTGCCCGTGGTCGGCACGGCCACGGGCGGCATCCCCGAGGTCGTCGTGGACGGCACCACCGGTCGGCTCGTGCCGATCGACCAGGTGCAGGACGGCACCGGCACCCCCACCGACCCCGACGCGTTCGTGGCGGACCTCGGTGCGGCGCTCGCCGACGCGGTGGCCGACTCAGAGCAGGCCGCGCGCTGGGGGCTGGCCTCCCGCACACGGGTCGAGGACCACTTCTCGTGGGACGCGATCGGGGAGCGCACGCTCGAGGTGTACCGCTCAGTTCTCGCCTGAGCCGTCCTGCGCGGCCCGGTGCCTAGAGCGGGTCGCGCAGGTCCGAGGTCGCCGCCGCGGCCATCGCGCGCCGGGCGGAGCGGTCCACCTCACGCAGCGCCGTCGAGCGCTGGTCCGCCTGCCACAGGTTGACCGCCGCGCCGTCGTCCTCGCCGGCCAGGCGCACGATCGCCCGCAGCCGCAGCGCGCTGGTCAGCACCCGCACGCGCCGGGGATCCAGGTCGTCCGGCAGCAGGGCGGGCGGGAGGGCGCCGTCCCGCGCGGCGACGATCCGGTCGGCGGCGTCGGGGCGCCACCGGGCCACGTCGAGCCGGGTCAGGGCCTCGGTCGCCTCCACCAGCCCCTCGCGCAGCGCGCGCTCGGCGTCCTGCAACGTGCCGACCGTGCCGAGCACCGCCGCACGCCAGTCGGGCACCTCGACCGCGTGCCACGTGACCAGGTGTCCGTGCTCGCGCTCGCTGCCGAACCGGACGACCTCCGGCACGAGCGCCAGGCACCGACCCGGGGTGCGCAGCAGCAGCGCCTCGCCCTGGTCGGCAGCGAGCCCCGCCTGCGGGCCGGTCATCGGGGCCGGTTCGCCCGGCGTCGGCAGCAGGGCCGCCACCTGGCGGGGGCCCGCCAGGCACTGCGTCACCAGCTCGGCCAACGGTGCCTGCGCGGCGCCCTCGTGCGTGTCCGGCCCGCGCACGGTGTGCGGCTCGTCGTCGCCCTGGACCGCACGCAGCAGCGCTGCCGGGTCGGGCGCGGGCGCGTCCAGCCACAGGGCCAGCAGGACGGAGCGGGGCAGCGAGGGGGAGCCGTGCACGGCACCACGGTAGGCGCCCGCGGTGCCGGTGCTCGGACCACCCGCCGACCCCGGCTAGGGTCGGGACCATGACCGACGTGCTCGACCTGCAGGCCGTGACCATTCGCCGGGGGGCGACCACGATCCTCGACGGGCTGTCCTGGACCGTGCGGGAGGGCGAACGGTGGGTCGTCCTCGGTCGCAACGGTGCGGGCAAGACGACGATGCTCCAGGTGGCCTCGGGTCGTATGCACCCCACGCACGGCACGGCGCGCCTGCTGGGCGAGCTGCTCGGGCACGTCGACGTGTTCGAGCTGCGCCCGCGCATCGGCCTGTCCAGCGCCGCGCTGGCCGACCGCATCCCCTCGGGGGAGACCGTGCGTGACGTGGTCCTCACCGCCGCGTACGGCGTGACAGGGCGGTGGCGCGAGGGCTACGAGCAGGTGGACGAGGCCCGCGCCGGTGACCTGCTCGAGGCGTTCGGCGTCGCGGACCTGGCCGACCGGTACTTCGGCACGTTGAGCGAGGGCGAGCGCAAGCGGGTGCAGATCGCTCGCTCGCTCATGGCCGACCCCGAGCTGCTGCTGCTCGACGAGCCCGCCGCCGGTCTGGACCTCGGCGGCCGCGAGGAGCTCGTCTCGGCGCTGTCCGAGCTGGCCGGTGACCCGCGTTCGCCCGTGCTCGTGCTGGTGACCCACCACGTCGAGGAGATCCCACCGGGCTTCACGCACCTGCTCCTGCTGCGCGACGGCCGCACGTTCGCCTCCGGGCCCATCGAGGAGGTCCTCACGGCCGAGAACCTGTCGGGGGCGTTCGACATGGAGCTGGCCGTCGACCACGTGGGCGGCCGCTGGTCGGCGCGGGCGGTCCGGCCCGCCTGAGCAAGGCCGTCCTGGCCGGTCACCTGGTCCGACGGAGCACGCGGTCGGTCGAACCCGCCCGCCGGGACAGGGCGGTCGCCTAGGATCGAGACGAGGCGGCGTCGCCGGCCTGACGTGGCGTGCGACCCGCCCCTGACTCGGAGGAGGACGCCATGGAGTGGCTCTGGTGGCTCGGCGGCGCGGTCCTGCTGGCGATCCTCGAGATCCTCTCGCTCGACCTCGTCTTCATCATGTTCGCCGGCGGTGCGCTGGCCGGGGCGGTGGCCGCGTGGCTCGGTGCCGAGCTGTGGTTGCAGCTCGTGGTCGCGGCCGTCACCTCCGTGCTGCTGCTGGGCTCGTTGCGCCCCTGGCTGCTGCGGCACCTGCGCAGTCGCATGCCGCTGGTGGAGACCAACGCCGCGGCGCTGGTCGGCGGCTCGGCGGTGGTGGTCAGCACCGTGTCCGGCGCCGAGGGGCGCATCAAGCTGCGCGGTGAGGTGTGGAGCGCGCGCACGGACCCGTCCGACGCGCTGCCACCGGGCACCGAGGTCACGGTGACCCGCATCGACGGAGCCACGGCCGTCGTCGTCCGGGCGGCCCGGCCGTCGGCCGACGGCCCGCAGACCACCACTCAGGCGTAGCACCGGGCGGCACGCCCACCGACCTGTCACCCACTCTCGTCGGCCCCGGGGCCGAGGGACGACCCAGGAGATCCCATGGACAACACCACCGACGTCGGGCAGATCGCCGTGTACGTCGTGCTGGGCCTGCTCGTGCTGTTCGTCGTCATCGCGCTCGTGCGGTCCGTGCGCATCGTGCCGCAGGCGGTCGCGATCCTGGTCGAACGGCTCGGGCGGTACTCGCGCACGCTCGACGCCGGGTTGCACCTGCTGATCCCGTTCGTCGACCGGGTCCGCGCCGGCGTGGACCTGCGCGAGCAGGTCGTCTCGTTCCCGCCGCAACCGGTGATCACCTCCGACAACCTCGTGGTCAGCATCGACACGGTCATCTACTTCCAGGTGACCGAACCGAAGTCGGCGGTCTACGAGATCGCCAACTACATCACCGGCATCGAGCAGCTCACCGTGACGACGCTGCGCAACGTGATCGGCTCGATGGACCTCGAGCAGACGCTGACCAGCCGCGACCAGATCAACGGCCAGCTGCGCGGCGTGCTCGACGAGGCCACCGGGCGCTGGGGCATCCGCGTGAACCGCGTCGAGCTCAAGGCGATCGACCCGCCCGCGTCGGTGCAGGGCTCGATGGAGCAGCAGATGCGCGCCGAGCGCGACCGTCGTGCCGCCATCCTCACCGCCGAGGGCGTCAAGCAGTCGCAGATCCTCACCGCCGAGGGCGAGAAGCAGGCGGCGATCCTGCGGGCCGAGGGCGAGGCGCAGTCCGCGATCCTGCGGGCCGAAGGCGAGGCGCGCGCGATCCTGCAGGTCTTCGACGCCGTGCACCGCGGCGACGCGGACCCCAAGCTGCTGGCCTACCAGTACCTGCAGACCCTGCCGAAGATCGCCGCGAGCCCCTCGAACAAGATGTGGTTCCTGCCTGCCGAGCTGACCGGTGCGTTGGGGCAGCTGGCCGGCGGTTTCGTCGGCACCGGTGGTCCGGCGACCGCCTCGACCCGTGCCGCGGGGACCTCACCGCTGGGGGCCGACCTGCCGCCGGTGTCGCTGACCGACCCGGCCGAGGCGCTGGCGGAGGCCCGTCGCCAGGCGGAAGCGGCTACGGCCGACGCGACGGGTGCCGGTTCGCTCAGCGGGGTGCCGTTCGACCCGAGCGTGGAGCTGGGGCAGCGTCCGGGGCCCGGCCCGGTGCACCGCTCCGACCAGGACGAGGACCGACCCACCCTCTGAGGGGCGGTCGACCGCCGGGATCAGCTCGGTCGGTGGCGGGCGGCGGTGCGCGCCGTGGGTCCGAGGGCCCGCGACGGCTGCACCGCCGCTGCGCCGAGAGCGAAACGGGTGCCCTGACCTGAGCGTGGAGCCCAAATCCGGCTTGTCTCGCCGCCGCCGAGCGGCCTAGCGTCGCCGGGCAGGCCCGCACCACGGACCTCGCGTCACCCGGGAGGCTCCGTGCTCGTCCAGCTCCTGCGCCATCACCTGCGCCCCTACCGCGCCGCCGTCGTCGCGATCCTCGTCCTGCAGCTCGTGCAGACGGTCGCCACGCTGTGGCTGCCCAGCCTCAACGCCCGCATCATCGACGACGGTGTCGTCCAGGGGGACACCGCGGCGATCTGGCGCATCGGCGGCATCATGCTCGCGGTCAGCTTCGTCCAGGTGGTCGGTGCGGTCGCCGCCGTGTTCTACGGCGCCCGCACCTCCATGGCCTTCGGCCGTGACGTGCGCGGGCGGCTGTTCGGGCACGTGCAGACGTTCTCCGCGCAGGAGGTCGGCAAGTTCGGCGCGCCGACGCTGATCACCCGCACGACGAACGACGTGCAGCAGGTCCAGATGGTCGTGCTGATGTCGTTCACGATGCTGCTGATGGCGCCGATCATGCTCGTCGGCGGCGTCGTCATGGCGCTGCAGGAGGACGTGGCGCTCTCGGGCATCCTCGTGGTCGCGGTACCTGTGCTGGGCGTCGTCGTCGGGCTCGTGATCAGCCGGATGATCCCGTACTTCCGGCAGGTGCAGAAGCGGATCGACGCGATCAACCGGGTCATGCGCGAGCAGATCGCCGGCGTGCGCGTGGTGCGGGCCTTCGTGCGCGAACGCCACGAGTCGCAGCGGTTCGCCGTGGCCAACACCGAGCTGTTCGACTCCTCGCTGCGCGTGGGTCGGCTGATGGCCGTGATGTTCCCGGTCGTCATGCTCGTGATGAACGTGACCAGCATCGCGGTGCTGTGGTTCGGCGCGGGGCGCATCGAGAGCGGTGCCATGCAGATCGGGGCACTGACCGCGTTCCTCAGCTACATCATGTACATCCTCATGGCCGTGATGATGTCCACGATGATGTTCGTCATGGTCCCGCGGGCCGTGGTGTCCGCCGAGCGCATCGGTGAGGTCCTCGAGACGTCCACCTCGGTGCTCGCGCCCGTCGAGCCGACCGCGCTGCCGGAAGGTGAAGGTGCCCGGCCGGGGCTGCTCGAGCTACGCGGTGTGGAGTTCCGCTACCCCGGGGCCGAGCAGGCAGTCCTGCAGGGCGTCGACCTGGTGGCCGCGCCCGGCCGCACGACCGCGATCATCGGTTCGACCGGCTCGGGCAAGACGACGCTGCTCAACCTGGTGCCGCGCCTGTTCGACGTGACCGACGGCGCCGTGCTGCTCGACGGGGTCGACGTGCGCGACATCGAGCCCGAGGTCCTGTGGTCGCAGGTCGGGCTCGTCCCGCAGAAGCCCTACCTGTTCTCCGGGACCATCCGCTCCAACCTGCTCTACGGCCGACCTGACGCGACCGACGAGGAGCTGTGGCACGCGCTCACCGTCGCGCAGGCGCGGCCCTTCGTCGAGGCGCTCGCCGAGGGACTCGACGCGCCGATCACGCAGGGCGGCACCAACGTCTCCGGCGGGCAGAGACAACGGCTCGCGATCGCCCGGGCACTGGTCAGACGACCGAAGGTCTACCTGTTCGACGACTCGTTCTCCGCACTGGACTACGCCACCGACGCAGCCCTGCGTGCGGCGCTGGTGCCCGAGACGCGCGAGGCCACCGTGCTCGTCGTGGCCCAGCGGGTCGCCACGATCCGCCACGCCGACCAGATCGTCGTGCTCGAGGACGGCAAGGTCGTCGCCGTCGGCACCCACACCGAGCTGCTGGAGTCGTCCCAGACGTACCGCGAGATCGTGTACTCGCAGGTCAGTGAGCAGGAGGCTGCCTGATGAGCACCACCGCACCGTCCCCACGCCGTCGCCCCGTCGCCCCGGGCCCCATGGGCCACATGGGGATGCCGGGGGAGAAGTCGATGAACTTCCGCGGTTCGAGCCGTCGCCTCCTGCAGGTGCTGCGCCCCGAACGCGTCCGGCTCGTGCTGGTCGTCCTGCTCTCCGTCGCCTCGGTGGCCCTGGCCGTGGCGGGCCCGCGCCTGCTCGGGCAAGCCACCAACGTGATCTTCGACGGCTTCATCGGCGGCCAGCTCCCGGCCGGTCCCAGCCAGGCCGAGATCGTCCAGCAGCTGCGGGACCAGGGTCAGGGCACGCAGGCCGACATGCTCGCCGCGATGGACGTCGTGCCCGGGCAGGGCATCGACACCGGGGCGCTCGGGCGGATCCTGCTCGTCGTGCTCGCCGTCTACATCGGCTCCTTCGCGTTCGGCTGGCTGCAGGGCCGGGTCACCGCCGGTGTCGTGCAGCGCACCGTGTACCGGATGCGCGAGGAGGTCGAGGCCAAGCTGTCGCGCCTGCCCCTGCGGTACGTCGACGGGCAGCCGCGCGGCGAGCTGCTCAGCCGGGTCACCAACGACATCGACAACGTCGCGCAGACCATGCAGCAGACGCTGTCCCAGCTGATCACCTCGGTGCTGACCGTGGTCGGCGTGCTGTCCATGATGTTCTGGATCTCCCCGTTGCTGGCCGTGATCGCCCTGGTCACCGTGCCTCTGTCGGTGCTGGTCGCCGCGGCGATCGCCAAGCGGTCGCGCCCGCAGTTCATCGAGCAGTGGGCATGGACCGGCAAGCTCAACGCGCACATCGAGGAGATGTACACCGGGCACTCGCTGGTGACCGTGTTCGGGCGCCAGCACGAAGCCGCTCAGGTGTTCGCCGAACGCAACGAGGCCCTCTACCAGGCCAGCTTCAAGGCCCAGTTCATCTCGGGCGTCATCCAGCCCGCCCTCGGGTTCCTGTCCAACCTCAACTACCTCGTGGTCGCCGTGGTCGGTGGGCTGCAGGTGGCCAGCGGCACGATCTCGCTGGGTGACGTGCAGGCGTTCATCCAGTACTCGCGGCAGTTCACGCAGCCGATCACGCAGATCGCCTCCATGGCCAACCTGCTGCAGTCGGGGGTCGCGTCGGCCGAACGGGTCTTCGAGCTGCTCGACGCGCCCGACCAGAGCCCCGACCCGGTCGAGCCCGCCGTGCTCCCGCAGCCCCCGCGCGGCCGCGTGGCGTTCGAGGATGTCTCGTTCCGCTACGAGGAGGACACCCCGCTCATCGACGACCTCTCGCTGGTGGCCGAGCCCGGGCAGACCATCGCCATCGTCGGACCCACCGGCGCGGGCAAGACGACCCTGGTCAACCTGCTCATGCGGTTCTACGAGGTCGACGGCGGGCGCATCACGCTCGACGGCATCGACACCCGCGACCTGACCCGCGACACGCTGCGCTCGCAGACCGGCATGGTGCTGCAGGACACGTGGCTGTTCGGCGGCACCATCGCCGAGAACATCGCCTACGGCGTCGACGGGGCCACCCGTGAGCAGATCGTCGAGGCCGCGCAGGCCACGCATGTCGACCGGTTCGTGCGCACGCTGCCCGAGGGTTACGACACGCGCATCGACGACGAGGGGGCGGCGGTCTCCGCCGGGGAGAAGCAGCTGCTGACCATCGCCCGGGCGTTCCTGGCCGACCCCTCGATCCTCATCCTCGACGAGGCGACGTCCTCGGTCGACACCCGCACCGAGGTGCTCGTGCAGCAGGCCATGGCCGCGCTGCGCACCGGGCGAACCTCGTTCGTCATCGCGCACCGCCTGTCGACCATCCGTGACGCCGACACGATCCTGGTGATGGAGAAGGGCGCGATCGTCGAGCAGGGCTCGCACGACGCTCTGCTCGAGGCCGACGGGGCGTACGCCCGGCTGTACGCCTCGCAGTTCGCGTCGGCGGCCGTCGACGAGGTCTGAACCGGCACCGCGGCACCTCACCGGACGCACCGGGTGCGGGTGGGGTTGCCGGGTGAGATGCCGCAGCGTGCCCGGCGCGTCCGGACCACGGGCCCGGCCCGGTCCCCTGCACCGGGCGTAACCTCATGGCCGTGACGACGCCGCCGGCAGAGACCCCAGAAGCCGGCGACCAGCCTCGCGGCTTCCCGCGCGACCGGTTCACCGTGTCGCTGTACGGCACGTTCGTGGTGTGGGGCTGGCTGCTGTACAGCTTCAACCCGAGCGTCCCTCTGCTCGCCGAGGACCTCGACCTGACCGGGGCCCAGGCAGGGCTGCACGGGACCGCGATGGCCGTCGGTGCGATCATGTCGGCGGCGGTGACGCCGCGGCTCGTGCGCGCGCTGGGTCGGCGCACCACGCTGCTGCTGGCCGGTGCCACGCTCGTGCTGGGCGTCACCCTGCTCGTGCTGGCCCCCGCGCTGGTGTGGACGCTCAGCGGCGTGGCGCTGCTCGCGGCCGGCGGCAACACCTCCGTGTCGGCCGCGCAGGCCGGGCTCGCGCTGCACCACGGGCACCGGGCCTCCGCCGCACTCACCGAGGCCAACGGGGTCGGCTCTGCGATCGGCCTGCTCGGGCCGCTCGCCGTGGGCGTCACGGTCGGCATCGGGTGGGGGTGGCGGCCCGCCGTGGCGGTGACGGCGCTGCTCATGGTCGTCGCGATGCTCATGCAGTCACGTCTGAGCGTCGGCGGGGCCATGACGCCCGCCCGTGCGGCCGGGTCCGACGGGTCCGGCCCCGACGGCGACGTGCCGCGCAGCGCCGGGTGGAACCTGGCCGGCACGTGCTTCCTGCTGACGATCGTGGCGGCCATCGCCATGGAGAACGCCACCACGTACTGGTCGACGGACCTGGTCATCGAGCAGACCGGCGCCGACGCCGGGATCTCCGTGGCCACCACCGCCGGTCTGGTGGCCGGCATGACGGTCGTGCGGTTCATCGTGGGCCCGCTGTCGTTGCGCGTCCCGCCCGCGCGGATCCTGGCGACCTCCTTCGTCGTGGCCATCGCCGGCTGGGCGGTGCTGTGGACGGCCACCACGCCCGCGGTCGCGCTGGTCGGGCTGGTCATCGCCGGGTTCGGCTACGGCGTGCAGTACCCCATGTCCATCGCGCTGCTGCTGGCCACCGCCGACGGGGCCACCGACGCCGCACAGGCCCGCGCCACCCTCGGCGGCGGGCTGGCCATCGGTGTGGCGCCGTTCGCCCTGGGGGCGCTCGCGGACGCCGTGGGCACCTACCAGGCGTTCGTCATCGTGCCGGTGGTCGCCGCGGTCGGGTTCGTCATGGCGGTCATCGGTGGCCGTGCCCTGACCCGGCGGGTCGCCGTGGAGGCCGACGCCGTCCTGGGGTGACCTGGATGGTCCGCCCGGGCTGGGAGGATGGGCGCGTGCCCCGGCCCGACCTGCTGACCGTCACCGACCCCGCCGACCCGCGGCTGGCCGACTACGTCTCGTTGACCGACGTCGCGCTGCGCAGCCGGCACGAGCCCGCCAAGGGCCTGTACATCGCCGAGAGCTCCACCGTGCTCGGGCGGGCGCTCGCGGCAGGCCACCGGCCCCGCTCCGTGCTGCTCGCCCCGCGGTGGGTGGCCGACCTGGAGCGGATGCTCGCCGCGCTGCCCGACGACGGCACCACCGTGCCGGTGTACGTGGCCGAGGAGGCCGTGCTCGAGCAGATCACCGGGTTCCACGTGCACCGCGGCGCCCTGGCCGCCATGCACCGACCCGCGCTGCCCGGCGTCGCACAGCTGCTGGCCGACGCGCGAGGAGGGGCCGGCGCGCGCCGGGTGGCGGTGCTCGAGGACATCGTGGACCACACGAACGTCGGCGCGGCCTTCCGCAGTGCCGCCGCGCTCGGGGTCGACGCCGTGCTGGTCACCCCGCGGTGCGCCGACCCGCTGTACCGGCGCTCCGTGCGCGTGTCGATGGGCACGGTGTTCCAGGTGCCGTGGACCCGCATCGACCCGTGGCCCGAGGGAGTCGATCTGCTGCGGGAGGCCGGGTTCGTCACGGCCGCGCTGGCCCTCAGCGACGACTCCATCACGCTCGACGAGCTCGTGGCCGACCAGCCCGAACGGCTCGCATTGGTGCTCGGCGCCGAGGGGCACGGGCTCAAGGACGGCACGATCGCGGCGTGCGACCGGGTGGTGCGGATCCCGATGGCCGGGGGTGTCGACTCGCTCAACGTGGCGGCCGCGGCCGCGGTGGCCTTCTGGGCGACGCGCGTCTGAGGCGACCTACGCCAGGGCGAGGCCCTCGACCACCTCGACGCCCGGGGCACGAGCGAGCAGCGCGCCGGGCAGGGCGACCTTGGATCGCCGCAGCCCGCTGCCGATGATGACCCGACCACCGGCGTCCGGGTCGTCGGCCACCACGCGGGAGTCGAGCAGCAGGCGGTAACCGGTCGGCAGGGCGGCCGCCCGCGGCGCAGAGGCACTCGATGCGGGTCCGCTGGCGTGGCCGATCGGGTTACGAGCCCTTGCGACGGACGCGTAGTGTGCTTCCGCCGTCGTCATCCTCGAAACTGCTGACGCGCTCCAGCGCTTGGAGACGTTTGAGGAGCCGCCGCGTGGGGTCTGTGGCTGGCACTTTCACGTGATGACGGTCGCCGGTGACGGGCAGGGCGGCGTACGGATCCCCGAGGACGTCCAACACCTCCGCGATCTCGCTCGCGCTGAGCGAAGGCAGGAGCGGCTCGAGGAGGGCGATTGTCGTCGCCGGGTCCGCGCCGAGTCGTGCGAGACGCGCGATCTCGTCGAGCTCAAGGGTGTAGTCCTGACGCAGCACCCAGCGTGCGAGGGCGCGAGCAGCGACGCGGTCGACTCGGCGCTCGAACGCATCGAGGTTGTCCATGAGTGTCTGTCGCACGAACGCTGGCAGTGTCGCGTGGACGGCGAAATCGCGAACTTCGTTCACGTCGAGATCGAGTACGAGCATGTGGTTCGCGAAGTCCGGCGACACGACGATGAGTTCCTCCCTGACTGACCACGGTTGGTCGGCCACGAAGGTGTAGTTCTCTGGGGACTGCTGGATAAGCCCAACTTGGACGAGTGCCGGCACTGCCGGCTTGGCGGCCTCGTTCAGGTGTGCGACGGTCAGGCCGGTCGGCTTGAAGCTCGCGATGAGGCTCGCGAGGGGTCTTGGGGGGAGTGCCGCAGCATTGATGAGCGCCCTCGCGAGCGCAGTTGCGGCGTCCGCCCCGATGTCGGCCCGGTCGATCGCGCTTGTGTGCTGCAAGTAGATGCGAAGGGCGTCGTCGACGCCCCATTTGTCGACATACGCGGCGAGGTTCGATGCGGAGGCTGCAAAGCGACGGGTCTCTGCGAGTGCTCTCCAGGTCTCGGGTTCAGCGTCCGTCAGGTCGTCAATGAAAAGGGCTACGTCGGCGCGTTCGGCTACGGGGCTGAGGAACCGTGATGCCACAGTCGCCACGTCCGCGAGTACACCCAGCCAGAACTCAGGACGGGAGACGGTCGGGTCCTTGTGGCCGAGAACATCGCTGATGTATGCGTCGAGGTTCTGTAGCACGTGGTCGTAGACGGTCTTGTCGTGGGCCTTGATCCCCTCGAGAGTGAGCGGCTTCTTCGGCCCGATGATGGTGCGCAGATTGGATCTCGAGACTGGGTAGAGGCTGCGGGCGACGATTCGCTCCCGGACGGCCGGTGCGAGGGCGGAGAGATCCTCGACCTCGACGCCGGCCGCCTCAAGCAGGCTGGCGAGTGCGGCCGGGTCGGCCGCTGTGCCCGGCTCGCCGAAGGCGGTGCTGGTGCTGACGAGGTTGGCGAAGAAGCCGTGGAGTGACGCATCGACGTCGTACACGACGTTGGCGCGAGCGCTCCCGGCAGCGACATCGTGAAGTTGCGCGGAAAGAGCCTTCTCAAGGCCTCGCTGCTCGTGCAGATACTTGAACACGCCCGGCCAGATGGGAGCGAGTTGCTCGATGAGTTGGGGTGCTCGTTGACCGTCCAGTAGATACGCGTCCAGGAGGGCTCTCCCCTCGGCGCTGCCATTGCTAATCGTTGTGAAGGCGTGTGCCAGTCGATGCGGAGCCGTCGACAGGAAGTGGTCGAACACCTCGATGTTGAAGGCGGCATGGCCGAGGAGGAATCGCCGGGGCTCGGATTTTGCTACAGCGTCGATCTCGCTCGGGTCGTTGAACCGAAAACGCAGATCCGCCTCGTCGCGCTGCACCGAGTGGAGGACGAAGTTCATCGCGTGAAGGGTCAGCGCCCCGGTTTGGAACGTCGCAACGTACAGCGTGAAGTTCTCATCGAGCAGGAGCCCGGCGTCGATGAGCTCGACGGTAAGAGCGTCCAGATGAGACTCCACGTACGCACGCATCTTCACGGTGGGGTCGTTCATGAGCTGCTGCAGCGACGCGCGCGAGGCCAACTCCCGCCGCTCCACGGCGGTTTGCTCCTTCCGTTCCAGGTCCGCCCGTCGCTCCTCCTCCCAATGTATGTTCGACCAGGTAACGCCAAGCAAGGTCTGCATTTCTGCGAACGTTCGGGGCCTGGTTGAATAGCCCTGCGGGTTCAGGCCCTGGATGGTTGACCTCGAAGCTGTCCAGTCGCGCCAGAAGACCGTCCTGGTCAGATCGTCGCGAGAGTAGGACCCCGCACTGGTCTCGATCATTTGCACAGGGGAGCCGGAACCTTCGAGGAGAACGTCCAGGACTTGTCCGAGCCGTTCGCCGAGCTCAGCCGAGCGCTGCGAGGCCCCATCGAGGGTATTGAGCTCGGCACGCGCGTCACGCGCCTCGGCGTCGGCCGCCGCTGTGACCTCGGTGACGGTCGCGCGGTACTCCCGATAAACGTCGTCGAGATTGCTCTTGCCTTCGCGGACAGCCTCGAAGTCGGCCAGGTGAAGGTTCTTGTAGACCAACATCGCCAGCAGGCAATCTGCTTTGAGGCCATCTAGACCGAGTGGTGGCAGCACATGACGAGCGAAGATTTCGTACTCGTTGCGGAGGTTCTTCACTAGCCGCATGTCCGTCAGGTGCGGGGCGATGATCTCCACCAACTGCGCGCTCGGCGGCGCGGCAGCATCAGCGAACTCGGTACGGATGAGCTCGCTGGCGTTGCGATGCGAGATGAACGGCACGATCGGGACGACCAGGTCGAAGAACTTCGTCCGGTTGGTCGCCGCGGAGTGGAGCCGCTCACTATCCATGCCGGCGTCCGAGGAAGCAATCTTCTCGAAAATGGAGTCCTTGATCGCATACACAAACCGGATCGGGCGATGCGTAATCTGTCGCGAGTGGTTGAGGACGGTGTTGAGCTCGCGCAACGTCTCGAAGATGTGTGGGTCGTTGAATCGGTCAAGGTCCTCGAAGACCACGATCCTGATGCCTGAAGCCTGGAAGAAGTAGACGATCTCGTCGAGGTACTCGTCGAAGTACGAGTTGGTCTGGTTCTGCAGCGATACCGTCGCTGGGCCGGCTGAGAGCTTCTCGATCCACACCCGGTTGTGCAGTGCGCGGGCCGCGAACCAGCATGCGAGTCCACCGGCAAGCGTGAGCGCCAGGGTGACAAGCCATGGCAACCACCCCAGGTCGGACCACGACGCGGGCAGTGTCGCCTGGATGCGGCCGAGGACACCGGAGAGCAGCGCAACTATCGCGAGCGAGCCGGCGATGACCGCGGACCACGCGATCGCCGGGCCGTGGTGGAAGACGTCGGCGCGCCGATACCGAGAACCGCGCATCCGAGCAGGAGACTCCCGGTACAGCAACTGCTTGACGATCTCCTTCTGGATCAGATTCGTCAGCAGCGGAGTCTTCTCGCTAACGACGCGTCCGATGCGCACCTCGTCAGCCCCGAGACTGGACAGTGCAATGTTGATCACCGTCCCGCCTCTGCGGCGCCCGGTGGGAGCGTTCATGCGGCTCTGCACCTCGCCGAGCACGCTGCTCTTGCCGCTGCCGTAGTGGCCAGTCAGTGCGATGTTCCGTGGCGCTTCAGCGCCCGTCTGCTCGAGCTGCTGGACCAGAATGCCGACGTAGTACTCGTGGCTTTCGGCGATGAACTTCGGACTAAGGGAGCGCAGCATGGGCGCGCTCGAGGGCGCCGTGCTCGACGGTGTCGCGGGCCCCGGGTTACTGCTCATGGCGTGAGCGTAGGGGTGCGGTCCGACACCAGGTGCCGCGGGAGCTCCCAATTTTCGACGACGGCTGAGGCTGGACTCCTGCGGTCGTGGTGGTTCCCAGTCGGCGGCCGCAGCGGGGTCAGTTTCCAGGCGCCGCCGACACCGGTCTGCCGGATGGATGTCGAGTGGCGACGGATGCGGTTCCGTGCGGCCGGGTCCTCCGATGCCTCATACGGTGCCGAGCGTCCGCCTCGAAGCGGCGAGATCCTCGCAGTCGATCTCAGCGACGAGGTTCCAGTCTCGGCTCGTCGTGTTTTGCGCGACGCTCGGGCGTATCGCGCCCCACTGTCCAGCCAAAGCGTTGCTGACCGGGCGGGGGCGACGAGCTCGTGGCCGACCAGCCCGAGCGGGCTCAAGGACGGCACGATCGCCGCGTGCGACCGGGTGGTGCGGATCCCGATGGCCGGGGGTGTCGACTCGCTCAACGTGGCGGCCGCGGCCGCGGTGGCCTTCTGGGCGACGCGCGTCTGAGGCGACCTACGCCAGGGCGAGGCCCTCGACCACCTCGACGCCCGGGGCACGAGCGAGCAGCGCGCCGGGCAGGGCGACCTTGGATCGCCGCAGCCCGCTGCCGATGATGACCCGACCACCGGCGTCCGGGTCGTCGGCCACCACGCGGGAGTCGAGCAGCAGGCGGTAGCCGGTCGGCAGGCCGATCGGGGTGATCCCGCCGTACTCCATGCCGGACTCGGCCGTGGCCCGGTCCATCGGCAGGAACGAGGCCTTGCGCACGTCGAGCAGACGCTTGACCGTCGTGTTGACGTCGGCGCGCGTCGTGGCGCGTACCAGGGCCGCGGCGACGCGCTCGGCGCCCTCGCGGCGACCGGCGACCAGGACGCAGTTGACGGAGGCGGCCAGCGGCAGGTCGTACGCCTGCGTCATCGCCGCGGTGTCGGCCAGCTCGGGGTCGATCTGTGCGACGAGCACGGATGCGGCCACCGTCGCGTCCGTCTCGGCCCACGCCACCAGTGCGGCGTGCGTCGCCGGCGCGAGCAGCGCGGGGTGGTCCACGGCCCGCAGCCAGGTCAGGGTGTCGGTGGGGGCCGTCGTGGTCGAGGTCGGCATGGCGGCAGGGTAGTCACGGTCGGGCCGCGCGCGGCACGGGGTGACCGCCAGGTGGTCGACCGGGTCAGCGCCGGTACGTGCCGACCAGCACCGCGCGGGCCAGCGTGTGCAGCACCGCCGCGGTGTTCGCCGCACCGGGCATCGCGTCCGGGCCGACCCCCAGGTGCTCCACGTCGAGGGCGTGCACCGCGAACAGGTACCGGTGCACCTGGTCACCGGGCGGGGGAGCGGCCCCGACGTACCCGGCGATGCCGTCGTCGCCACGCAGCTGGTAGGCGCCTGTGGGCAGGGCGTGGCCGTCGAGGGTTCCCGCGCCGCGGGGCAGCGAGGTCGTCGTGCGTGGCACGTCGACCAGGGTCCAGTGCCACCAGCCCGACGGTCCCGGGGCGTCCGGGTCGAAGCAGGAGACCAGGAACGAGCGGGTCTGCGCGGGGAACCCCGACCAGGTCAGGTGCGGTGAGGCGCCCAGACCCCCGGTGGTGGCGGTGAGGGCGTCGGGCAGGCGACCGCCGGGGGTGAGGTCGTCGCTGAGCAGGGTGAACGCGGGCACGGGCGGCAGCAACCCGTAGGGCTCGGGGGCGACCGGGCGGGTGATCGGCTGGGTCAACGCAGGCTCCGTGCGGGGTGCGGGCTGGGGTGCGGGTGGGCCCATCGTGGCCCTCGGCGGGCGGATTGACACCCCGGGACTGTCGGCGTGTACTGGCATGATCGAACAGGTGTTCGAGTGAGCGCTACGATGCAACGCCGCTGTGGCCCACCAGGGTGCGGCGGTGGGGGCGTCGTCGGACAGGTGCACAGCGGGGAGGGCGGGAGGAGGTGGGTGCCGTGACGGTCGAGACCGCCGTCGAGGAGCAGGCGCTCGCCCGTGCCGGGATCACGGACCGGGCGGCCCGTGCGCGGGCCGTGCTGGCGCACGCCGAACGGCGCACGGGCGCGCGGAGCCTGACGGTGCCCTCGCTGTCCCCGGCAGCCCCGGCACCCGCGGCGCTCGTGCCCGCCGTGCCTGCGGTGCCTGTGCCGGTGGCGCCCGCACCCGTGCCGACGGCCTCCCTGCTGACCACCGAGCGCCCACCGTTGCCCGTCCCGCCCGCGCTGGCCTCCCTGCTGCCCGACGGGCTGCGGCGGGGGGCCACCACCGTCGTGCTCGGCTCCACCTCGCTCGTGCTGGCGATGCTCGCGCACGCGTGCGCCGGGGGTGCGTGGGCCGCGCTCGTCGGGCAGCCTGCGGTCGGTCTGCTCGCCGCGGCCCAGGCGGGTGTCGCACTCGAACGGCTCGCCGTGGTGCCCGCGCCCGGGCCGGACGCCGCCCTCGTGGTGGCGGCCCTCGTCGACGGGCTCGACGTCGTCCTGGTCGGACCGCGGGTGGTGCTCACCGACGTCGACCGGCGGCGGCTGTCCGCCCGGGCCCGTGAACGCGGCGCCGTGCTGCTGTCCACCGCGCCCTGGGTGGGCGCCGGGGCGGTGCTGGACGTCGAACCGGGTCGGTGGGCGGGGGTCGGCGAGGGCGAGGGGCACCTGCGCGCGCACGAGGTCACCGTGCTGCGCAGCGGCCGTGGCAGCGCCGCCGTGCCCCGGTCGGTCGAGCTCACGCTGCCGTTGCCGCGTCCCGGCGAGGGGCCCGTGCCCGACGGCACCACGACCACCCTGGTCAGGCCTGCCCGGACCGGGCTGAGGCTCGTCGGATGAGCACCCGCACCACCGTCCTGTGGGTGCCCGACTGGCCGGTCGTCGCCGCGGCCGCCGTCGAGCGGACTCCCGTGCACGTGCCCGCCGTGGTGCACGACGGGCGACGCCTCACCGCGGTGTCCGAGCTCGCCCGCGGGCAGGGTGTGCGCCGCGGCATGCGACGACGGCAGGCGCAGGGCGTGTGCCCCGAGCTGGTGCTGCTGCCCGCCGACGACGCCCGTGACGTGCGCCTGTTCGAACCGGTCGCCGCCGCCGCCGAGACCGTGGTCGCCGGGATCGAGGTGGCCCGCGCCGGCCTGCTCCTGCTGCCCGCGTCCGGGGCGAGCCGCTACCACGGCTCGGAGGAGGCGCTCGCGGAGCTGCTGGTCGCCGCCGTCGGCGAGGCCACGGGGCACGAGTGCGCGGTCGGCACCGCCGACGGGCTGCTGGCCGCCGTGCTGGCCGCCCGCACCGGCTCCGTGGTCCCCGCGGGCGGCTCCCCGGCGTTCCTGGCACCGCGCGGGGTCGGCGAGCTGGTGCACGCCACCGTCAGCGACGACGTCGCCGCGGCCGTCGCCGACCTGGTCGACCTGTGGCACCGGCTCGGGCTGCGCACCCTCGGTCAGATCGCGGCACTGCCCCGCACCGACGTGCACGCCCGGTTCGGCCCGCTGGGCGTGTGGGCGCACACCCTGGCCTGCGGCCGTGACGAGCGACCACCGGCCCGCCGACGCCCCGAGGCCGACCTCGAGGTCTCCGCCCCGCTCGACCCCCCGGTCGACCGTGTCGACACCGCCACGTTCGCCGGGCGCAGGCTGGCCGAGCAGCTGCACGACCTGCTCGTGCAACGGGCCGTGGCGTGCGGGCGCCTGCAGATCGCGGCCCGCACCGACGACGGCGAGGAGCTCGTGCGTACCTGGCGCACCGACCTGGGCGGTTGGGGTGGGCTCACGCCCGCGCGCATCACCGACCGGATCCGCTGGCAGCTGGAGGGCTGGCTCACGGGCGCGGCGGTCGAGGCCGCCCGGGAGCGGTCGCGGCTGACCGGCGGTCGCGACCGCCGACGCCCCCGCGGCCCGCACGACGACGACCTGCTGGAGGTCCCCGACCCCGACCTGCTGGGCGAGGAACCCCACCCCGTCACGCTGGTGCACCTGACCGTCACCGCGCTCGACGTCGCCCCCGCCGGGGCGGAGCAGGGACGGCTGTGGGGCGGACCGTCCGGTGGCGACCTGCGCGCGCACCGCGCCCTGGACCGGGTGCAGGGCATCGTCGGGCTCGACGGCGTCCTGCAGGCCACCCTGCAGGGTGGGCGTGACGTGCGCGACCAGGTGCACCTGCGCCCCTGGGGTGAGCAGTCCGCCCCGGGCCGCCCGCTCGACCGCCCCTGGCCGGGACGCCTGCCGGACCCGGCACCCGCCACCGTGCCACCCGTCCCCGAACCGGTCGACGTGCTCGACGCCCGGGGGGCACCCGTGGGGGTGGACTCCCGGTGCCGCCTGACCGCCGCGCCGGCGACCGTGCGGTGGCGCCCGCACGGCGACCCGGTGCGTGCCGTCGTCGGTTGGGCCGGACCGTGGCTGCTCACCCAACGCTGGTGGGTCGCCGGTGCCGCACCCCGCGCCCACCTGCAGGTCACGCTCGACGACCGGCAGGCGCTGCTGCTGGCCGGCACCCCCGACGGGTGGGTCTGCGAGGCGACCTATGACTGAGCGGACCCCCCGGTACGCCGAGCTGCACGCGCACTCCGCGTTCAGCTTCCTCGACGGCGCCAGCCAGCCCGAGGAGCTGGCCGCCGAAGCCGCCCGGCTGGGCCTGGAGGCGCTGGCCATCACCGACCACGACGGCCTGTACGGCGTGGTGCGGTTCTCCGAGGCTGCCCGTGCCGTGCACCTGCCCACGGTGTTCGGCGCCGAGCTGCACCTGCCCGCACCCGACGGGCGACGCCACCCGCACGAGCGTGCCCCGCGCCCCGGACCGCCCGTGCTGGACCCGCCCACCGGTGTCCCGGACCCGCGATCGACCCACCTGGTGGTCCTGGCGCGCGGTCCGGGCGGGTACCGGGTGCTGTCGCGGGCGATCGCCGAGGCGCACCTGCGCACCGGGCGCAAGGGGGCCGCCGACCACCGGCTCGAGACGCTCGCCGAGACCGCCGCCGGGCAGTGGCTGGTGCTCACCGGCTGCCGCAAGGGCGCCGTGCGACGCGCGCTCGCGGGCGGTGACCCGTCGGGCACGGTCGCGGTCGCCCCGGGCGGGTTCGACGCGGCGCGCACCGAGCTGGACCGGCTCGTGGCCCTGTTCGGCCGGGAGAACGTCGCCGTGGAGCTCACGGCCTCCGGCACCCCGCAGGACGCCGAACGCGCCGACGCGCTCGCGGTGCTGGCCGAGACGATGCACCTGCCGCTGGTGGCCACGGGCAACGTGCACCACGCCACCCCGCGCGACGCCGACCTGGCCGCGGCGCTGGCGGCCGTGCGGGCGCGCTCGTCGTTGGAGGACATGGACGGCTGGCTGCCCGGGGCGCCGGTCGCGCACCTGCGTTCGGCGGCGGAGATGGCGGTGCTGCACCGCCGGTACCCGCAGGCCGTGCGCACGGCGGCCGACCTGGGCGCGCAGTGCGCGTTCGACCTGCGGCTGGTCGCCCCGGACCTGCCGCCGTACCCGGTGCCGCCCGGTCACACGGAGGCGAGCTGGTTGCGCGAGCTGGTCCGGCGCGGTGCGGAGGAGCTGTACGGCCCGCCGGGCCACGAACGCGTGCCCGGGGCGTACGCGCAGCTCGAGCACGAGCTGACCGTCATCGAGGGGCTCGGGTTTCCCGGGTACTTCCTCGTCGTGTACGACCTGGTCGACTTCTGCCGCAAGAACGGGATCCTCGCGCAGGGCCGCGGATCGGCGGCGAACTCGGCGGTCTGCTACGCGCTGCGGGTGACCGCGGTCGACGCAGTGCGCCACGGCCTGCTGTTCGAACGGTTCCTGGCCCCCGAACGGGACGGCCCGCCCGACATCGACGTCGACATCGAGTCGGCCCGCCGTGAGGAGGTCATCCAGTACGTCTACCGCACGCACGGCCGGCAGCACGCGGCGCAGGTGGCCAACGTCATCTCCTACCGTCCGCGCTCGGCCGTGCGCGACGCGGCCCGCGCGCTCGGGTACGACGCCGGGCAGCAGGACGCGTGGGCGTCGGGCATCGAACGCTGGGGGAGCCTGCGCGGCCCGGAGCGAGAGAGCCCGTGGTGGACGATGTACCGCTCCGGCCCGGTCGGCCCGGGGGAGCCGACCGCCGACCGGCACGACGTGGTCCCGGCACGCACGCCGCCGTCGGCCGACGCCCTGGAGGAGATCCCCGACCAGGTGATCGACCTGGCCGAACGGTTCCTGCGGCTGCCCCGCCACCTGGGCATCCACTCCGGCGGCATGGTCATGTGCGACCGGCCGGTGATCGAGGTGTGCCCGGTGGAGTGGGCGCGGATGCCGGGGCGCACGGTGCTGCAGTGGGACAAGGAGGACTGTGCGGACGCCGGGCTGGTGAAGTTCGACCTGCTGGGTCTGGGCATGCTCACCGCGCTGCGTCTCGCGTTCGGGTTCGTGCGCCGGCACGAGGGCGTCGAGCTGGACCTGCACGCGCTGCCCGCGGAGGACCCGCTGGTGTACGACCTGCTGTGCGCGGCGGACACCGTGGGGGTGTTCCAGGTGGAGTCGCGTGCGCAGATGGGCACCTTGCCGCGTCTGCAGCCCCGCCGGTTCTACGACATCGTCATCGAGGTCGCGCTCATCCGCCCTGGGCCGATCCAGGGCGGGTCGGTGCACCCGTACATCGAGCGGTACCGCGGACGGCAGAAGGTGACCTATCCGCACCCGAAGCTGGAGAAGTCACTCCAGCGCACCCTGGGTGTCCCGCTGTTCCAGGAGCAGCTGATGCAGATGGCCATCGACGTGGCCGACTTCACCCCGGCCGAGGCCGACCAGCTGCGCCGGGCGATGGGGTCCAAACGGTCGGTCGAACGCATGGAGGCCCTGCGGGCGCGGCTGATGACGGGCATGGCGAACAACGGTGTCGACGAGCGCACCCGGGAGGAGATCTTCGACAAGCTCAAGGCCTTCGCCGACTTCGGGTTCCCCGAGTCGCACGCGTACTCGTTCGCGTTCCTGGTGTACGCCAGCTCGTGGCTCAAGGTGCACCACCCGGCGGCCTTCTACGCGGGTCTTCTGGCGGCGCAGCCGATGGGTTTCTACTCCCCGCAGACGTTGGCCGCGGACGCCCGCCGGCACGGCCTGGCCGTGCTGCGCCCCGACGTGCAGGCCTCCGACGTCCAGGCGTGCGTGGAACGCACAGGCCCCACGCCGCCGGACGGCGAGCCGCGCCTGGTCCCGGTGCCCAGCGGGACGGCGCCCGTGCGCCCGCCCGGTGCGACCACGGGGGAGCAGCGTGCGCTCGCGGTGCGGATGGGTCTGGCCGCGGTGCGCTCGGTCGGCACGGAGGTCGCCGAGCGGTTGGTCGCCGAGCGCCGGGCGCACGGCCCGTTCGTGGACCTGCGTGATCTGGTGCGCCGCGTCCGGCTGTCCACCACCCAGCTGGAGTCGCTGGCGACCGCCGGGGCGCTGGACTGCCTGGGCGTGACCCGCCGTGAGGCGTTGTGGGCGGCCGGTGCGCTCGCCCAGGAGGGCCCCGACACGCTGCCGGGGGTCTCGGTGGGCGTCAGTGCTCCGACGCTGCCCGGGCTGAGCGAGGTCGAGACCGCCACGGCCGACGTGTGGTCCACCGGGGTCTCGGTCGACTCCTACCCGACGCAGTTCCTGCGCGAGGGGCTGGACGAGGCCGGGGTGCTGCGCGTCGAGCAGGTGTACCGGCACGAGGTGGGGCGCCGGGTCGCCGTGGCCGGGGTCGTCACCCACCGTCAGCGTCCGGGCACAGCCCGCGGGGTGACGTTCCTGTCGTTGGAGGACGAGACCGGTCTGCTCAACGTCATCTGCTCGGCGGGCCTGTGGCAGCGGTTCCGGAAGGAGGCGCGCACGTCGCGGGCGCTCGTGGTGCGCGGCCGGTTGGAACGGGCCGACGGGGCGACGAACCTGGTCGCCGAGCACCTGGCCCCGTTGTCTCTGCGGGTGCGCACCAGCTCACGCGACTTCCGGTGAGGGGCCTTCCTCGAGCGCCGACGCCGCGACAGCCAGGGGGTCGGCGGTATCGGCGGGCTCCGCGGCCGGGTGGGTGCTCGGCGGGTCGAGCGTGCGCAGCTTGGCGAACACCGACCAGGCGACGGCAACCAGCGGCACGGCGATCACCGCCCCGAGGATCCCGGCCGTCAGCGTGCCCGCTGTCACCGCCAGTGCGATGACGACCGGGTGCAACGAGACCTGCTTGCCCATGACGATCGGCTGCAGGAAGTGCCCCTCGAACTGCCCGATGAGTGCGATCCCGACCCCGACGAACACCGCCGACCACACCCCGTTGGCGGCCAGCGCCACGATCATCGCCACGATCATGGCTGCCGGTGCCCCCACCAGGGGGATGAACGCCCCGATGAGCACCAGCACCGCCAGCGGTGCGGACAGCGGGACCCGCAGGGCCGTCAGCAGGATGAACGCGAAGATCCCGTCGGTGACGGCGATGATCACGGTCCCGCGCGTGTACCCGGAGAACGTGTACCAGCCGACCCCTCCGGCCTGGTGCCAGGTCTCCCGGACACGGGAGGGCAGCTGGTTGAGGAACCACGTCCACATCTCGCGTCCGCGGGCCAGGAAGAACACCGAGCAGAAGATCGCCAGCGCGAGCGCCGTGAACACCTCGACGACGGAGCCGGCGCGCGTGGCGGCCTGCCCGGCGATCTCCCCGGCGTGGTCCTGCACCCACTGCTGCGCGGTGGCGATCCACTCGTTGATCTGGTCGTTGGTGATCTGGACCGGTAGCCGCCCGCTCTCCAGGTAGGTCAGCAGCTCACCGATGCCGTCCCCGAACGTCACCGACAGGGCGTTCCACTGGTTCACGATCGAGTAGACGACGTAGGTCAGCAGCCCGAGGAACACCAGGATCCCGCTGAGCAGCCCGAGCCCGGTGGCCAACCCGCGCGGCATGACCTTGGCCAGGAGGTCGACGAGCGGGCGCAGCACGGCGGTGAACACGAACGCCATGAACACCGCGATGAACAGCAGCTGGACGCGCGAGGTGGCGAAGAACACCAGGGCGACCGCCGCGACGACCACGAGCAGCCGCCAGGACACCCCGGCCATCGCGCGCAGCCAGTGCGGTGCGGTGTGCTCGACGTGTCCGGCCTGCTCGCTCATGGGGCCATTCTCCTCACGTGGGGCGCTCGTGTGCGGGTGGACGGCGCCGCGTCGTGCCGTGAGGTCTGATGCCGTCGGGACCGGCGGGCGGCCGAGGGGGCCGATGCGGGTCGCGCGGGGCTCCCGTGCTATGTTTTCTGCCGCACCAAGGGCGCCCACGGGCTCCCGAAGGTCCACCTGTCCGGGTGGCGGAATGGCAGACGCGCTAGCTTGAGGTGCTAGTGCCCTAACGGGCGTGGGGGTTCAAGTCCCCCTCCGGACACTCGTTGAGACAGCGACGACGAAGGCCTCGATCCCCGCCAGGATCGGGGCCTTCGTCGTTCCTCGGTGCGGGGAAACAGCTGCATGGCCCCTCACAGGGCAGGTGCGCGCGGTGTCCGCGGGAGGCCGAGCACGTCACCCGGCGCCGGCCTGTGAGTCGGCGTGCGAGAAGTCCAGGACCGCGTGGTTCGCCTCGATGTTGTTCCCGTCGGGGTCGCGCACGAACGCCGCGTAGTACGACACGACCGGCCCGCCGACGTACTCCGGCCACTCGCGCGCCTCGTGCAGCACCTCGGCGCCGACGTCGAGCGCGGCGGCGAGGAAGGCGTCCACCGCGGCCCGGGCCGGTGCGGCGAAGGCGACGTGAGACTCCCGGAAGCCCTGGCCGAACCGGTGGACGCCGATCCAGAACTCGGGTCCGTGGTCGCCCCACCCGATGGCGTCCGGTGACTTGTCCTCCTGGCGGATCGCTCCCAGCGTGCCGAGGACGGCGTCGTAGAAGCGGGCGGAGGCGTCGAAGTCGGAGACCTGGATCTCCACGTGATCGATCATCGCCCGATGATGGCCCCAGCTCTGCGCGACCCACAAGGAGCACTGTCGCCGCCGGGACCCGAACGGGTGCCTCGGCGGTACGACACCATCCCGGGCGCTGGGCGCCAGCCCCCGGTCAGGCGGGCGGGTAGATGCTGCGGTCCTCGGCGCGCCGGTTGTCGCGGCGCAGCCACCGGCTGGGGTGGACCTTGGGCAGCACCTTGGCGAGCGCGAGCGCGCCGTACATGACGGTGTTGATGGCCACGAACGCCGCGAGGACCCGTACGGGTGCCGAGGTGAGCACACTGTCTGGCAGCGTGCCTGGTCCCGGGGCGGAGCTGATGACGGCCGCCGCGGTGGCCAGGGCGGTCACGGTCGACCGCCGGTGCCGGCAGCCGTCAGCGATCCTGCGGTGGCACCCGTGGCCGTGCCCGTCGGCGCGGTGTGCACCACGTGCTTCCAGCTGGCCTGGCGACCGAGGCAGATGTCGAGCACGCCCTTGACGTAGACGATGTCGAGGAACGCGTCGAAGACGAGCTCGGGCAGCAGCGTCGCGGCGAGCAGCCGCGCTCGCCAGCCGCCGCGCCACACGGTGACGACGCGTTCGAGGGTGAACAGCCCGCCGAGCCCGATCCAGAACGGGAACCAGATCCACTGGTCCGAGCTGAGCAGCGCGAGCGTCAGGAGCAGGAAGTAGGAGCCGAGGGCGATGACGCCGTACCCGATGCCGAGCTGCTGCGCCCAGTAGCGCAGCGTGCGGGGGGTCACGCCGTAGGCGCCGAGGTTCTCCAGCGCGCCTCGCTGCCAGCGCAGGCGCTGGGCCCACAGGGTGCGCCAGGTGGGCATGACCTCGGTGACCACGGTGCACTGCGGCGGGGAGGTCATCAGGGCGCCGAGGGACTTCAGGGCGAGGGTGAGCTCGTTGTCCTCGGTGAGGGCGGCGGTGTCGTACACGTCGCCGGGGGTGCCGGGCAGGCGGGTCCCGCGGCTGTCGGCGACGGCGCGCAGCGCGGCGGGGCGGAACAAGGAGGCGGTGCCGGTCAGCACGAGGACCCGCCCGTCGCGGCGGCGCATCTCGCGGGCGTACCGGAGGTACTCGTTGCGCTGGAACTGGCCGAGGAGCCCGGCGCCGTCCTCGCCGTAGAAGAGGCCGCCGACGGCCATGAGTGCACGGTCGGAGGTCATGCGGGCGACCGCTGTGGCCAGGAACCCGGCGTCGAGCGCGGTGTCGGCGTCCATGACCAGGATCGCGTCGTTGTCGCCCAGGTCGGGCAGCACCTGGGTGAGCACCTGGTTCAGCGCGCCGGCCTTCTTGCGGGTGTTGCCGACGGTCTCGACGACGTCGACTCCGGCGCGTCGGGCCACGGCCACGGTGCCGTCGGTGCAGTTGTCGGCGACGACCACGATGCGCTCGGGCGGGTGCGACTGGGCCTGCAGCGAGGCGATGGTCGCGGGCAGCGAGTGCTCTTCGTCGTGCGCCGGGATGAGCGCGGTGACGGTCACGGGCCCGGCGTAGACGCCGCGGGTGCGGGCCATGACGAGCTTGGGTGCCAGGGGGTCGGTGCGTTGGTCGACGGAGCGTCTGGAGCGGGTGGAGATCCGTTGCTCGACGAGGGCGACTCCGGAGGCGAGCAGGACGGCGAGGGCGAGTGCGGCCAGCAGGATCCGCGTCGGCGGCAGCTCGGTGTCGTAGAGCACGTGCCAGGCGCCCAGCAGGATTCCTTCCTGCACGGCCGCGGTCTCCTGCGGCACCTCGACGGCGAGCAGCAGCCACAGGGCGGTCGCGGCGCTGGCCGCGATGGCGAACACCGCGAGCCCGACCCAGCGCTGCGCCCGCGGTGCCGAGGGGTGCAGGTGGTCGTCCTGGGGGCGCGTCGACGGGGTTCCCGGCGTTGCGTCCGGCAGACGCCGGGGGTGCGGGACCTCGGCGGTGCGGGGCGTGCGGGGTGCGCGGGGTGCAGTGACGACGTCGGCGAGGGCGGCGCCCGGCACGGTGCGGGCGGGTGCTGGCGTGTCGTGGTCGATGCCACCGGTCATGGCGCCTCCCGTCGGTCCGTGCGTGCCCCTCGCGGACACGATCGGCCGGTCGGGAGGTGCGGTGAGCGGCGCACCGGGTGAGGTGGTGCGCGGCGCGGACGAGGCGGGTGCCAGCACCTGCGCCGCCGTTCGCGTCGTCCTGCGAATTCGGTGGCATCTGGCGCGTCCGGCCCCCGATATCGGTGGTCAGGCGATCAATGTACGGGCCATCTCGTTGGTAGAGGCTGGGATTCTCCACCGATCGGTGCGATCATGGGCGCGCACCCACGACGAAGGAGCCCCACGATGCCCACGCGCACCCCGGTCGTCCTCGACCGCACCCGGATCGCCGAGCTGACCGCGCGCGAGTCTGCGCGACTCGACGAGCGCACGCCGGGCTCGGCCGCGATGTACGCCCGCGCCCGTCGGACGCTCTCGGGCGGTGTCGCGTCGTCCTACCAGGTGCGCGAGCCGTGGCCGATCTACCTCGAGCGCGGCGAGGGCTCGGCGGTGTGGGACGTCGACGGCCACCGGATGGTCGACTTCCACAACGGGTTCGGCTCCATGGTGCAGGGCCACGCCCACCCCGTGATCAGCGAGGCCGTCACGGCCCGCCTCGCGCGCGGCACGCACTTCGCGGCGCCCACCGAGGACGCCGTCGTGGTCGGCGAGGAGCTCAAGCGCCGCTGGGGCCTGCCGCGCTGGCGGTACGTCAACTCCGGCTCGGAGGCGACCATGGACGCCATCCGCATCGCCCGCGCGCTGACCGGCCGCGACACGATCATCAAGGTGTTCGGCTCGTACCACGGCCACCACGACTACGTCATGGTTTCCATCGGCGTCCCCTACGGCGAGATCGGCGACCGCGACAACCTCGCCTCGCTGCCTTACGGCGCCGGCATCCCGCAGTCCTCGGTCGACATGACGGTACCCGTGCCGTTCAACGACGCCCCGGCCATGGAACGCCGGATCGAGCGGCTGATCGCCGAGGGTCGCAAGCCTGCCGCGGTGATCATGGAGGCCGCCATGATGAACCTCGGCATCGTGCTCCCCGAGCCTGGCTACCTGGAGGCCGTCCGCGAGATCACCCGCCGGCACGGCATCGTGCTGATCTTCGACGAGGTCAAGACCGGCCTGTGCATCGCAGCCGGGGGAGCGACCGAACGCTTCGGCGTCACGCCCGACATGGTCACGCTCGCCAAGGCCCTGGGCGGGGGCCTGCCGCTGGGTGCCATCGGCGGTACGGAAGAGGTCTTCGAGGTCGTCGAGAGCGGCGCGGTCTACCAGGTCGGCACCTACAACGGGAACCCGCTGGGTGTGGCTGCGGCGCGGGCGAGTCTGGAGAAGGTCCTCACGCCCGAGGCCTACGCCCACCTCGACGCGCTCAACGAGCACATGGTCACCGGCTGCCAGGCCGTCATCGACGAGTTCGGCCTGCCCGGCTACGCCGTCGGGGTCGCCTCCAAGGGCTGCGTGACGTTCGCGCCGGAGAAGATCGTCGACTACGAGTCGTTCAAGAAGTACCAGGACGGCGAGCTGGCCGACCTGGCCTGGCTGTACAACATGAACCGCGGGGTGTTCATGACCCCGGGGCGCGAGGAGGAGTGGACGCTGTCGGTGCAGCACACGCAGGCCGACTGCGACGTCTTCATCGACGCGTTCGCCCAGCTGGCCGCCGAGCTGACCAGCTGAACCGTCAGTCCTGGGCGGCCGGAGGAGCCGTCGGGGGCACCCAGGTCGCCAACGGCACGATGACGTCGTCGACCATCCGCTCGACGAAGCCGTCCGCGAGCCGGCCACCGTTGGCGAGCTTGTGGTACTGCAGCAGGGCGGGCCCGACGAGCGCGATCACGTCGAGGTCGCGACCGGGGGGGACCTCACCGCGCTCGCGGGCGCGGTCGAGCAGACCGCGCATGAGCGCGACCTTCGACCGGACGAACTGCTCGTGGAAGATCGCGGCGACCTCCGGGTCGTCCTGCACGACCGACCAGACCCCGGCGAGTGCGTCGTCGGTGTCGTTGCTGGTGGCGCGCGTGCGGCTGTCGCGCATGGCGAGCAGGTCACCGCGCAGCGACCCGGTGTCGGGGATGTCCTCGAGGCGGACCTGGCTGCTGCGTCGGCACACGAGCGCGTCGGCGGTGAGACGGACCTTGGAGGGCCAGCGCCGGTAGACCGTGGCCTTGCCCGCACCGGCGCGGTCGGCGACGGCGTCCATGGTCATGCCCTCGTACCCGCGTTCGGCGAGCAGCTCGAGGGTCGCGGCCAGGATCGCGTCGTCCTTCGCCTCGTCGCGCCGACGGCCGGGCCGGGGTGCGGGGCGGTCGGTCGACGGGTCGGTCGGGTGGTCGGCGGGGCGCACCTGCGCGCTCATCGTCGGGGCTCCTCTCCTGGGGTGCCCATTGTCGGGCCTGGCGACCCGTCGAGCAAATACGAGACCCAGGGGTTCCGGAACTGGCCAGTTCTGTATTACCGTCGAGCCACCGACCCCGACGTCCCCGGAGCATCCCCATGTCCTCCAGCACCTCCGCACCGGCACCGACCGGCGCGCCCACGGCCCTCGACAGGGCCGACCACCCGCGTCGGCGCTGGTTCGTCCTCGCGGCCGTCGCCCTCGCCCAGCTGATGGTCGTGCTCGACGCGACCATCGTGAACATCGCGCTGCCGTCTGCGCAGGCCGACCTCGGCTTCTCCGACAACGACCGGCAGTGGGTCGTCACCGCCTACTCCCTGGCCTTCGGCAGCCTGCTGCTGCTCGGCGGGCGCCTGGCCGACCTGGTGGGACGCCGGCGGATGTTCCTGCTCGGTCTTGTCGGCTTCGCGGTGGCCTCCGGCCTCGGAGGCGCCGCGCAGACCTTCGGCCAGCTGGTCGGCGCCCGGGCGCTGCAGGGCGTGTTCGGCGCGATGCTCGCCCCCGCCGCGCTGTCCGTGCTGACCACCACGTTCACCGCACCCCGCGAGCGGGGGCGCGCGTTCGGCGTGTTCGGTGCGATCGCCGGCATGGGCGGGGCCATCGGGCTGCTGCTCGGCGGGTACCTCACCGAGCGCCTCGACTGGCGCTGGAACCTCTACGTGAATGTCGCGATCGCCGTCGTGGCCTTCGTCGCCGGCGTGGTGCTGCTGCCTCGTGGGGGGCGTACCGGCCAGGGGCGCCTCGACCTCGTGGGCGTGCTGCTGGGCTCGGCGGGGCTGTTCTCCTTGGTCTACGGCTTCTCGCAGGCCGAGCCGCGCGGCTGGGACGCCGTGCTGACCTGGGGGCCGCTGGTGGCCAGCGTGGTGCTCCTGGGGCTGTTCGTGCTGCGCCAGCGCACGTCCTCCGCACCCGTGCTCCCGCTCGATGTCGTGCTCGACCGGGACCGCGGCGGGGCGTTCCTGGCGATCCTCGTCGCCGGTTCGGGTGTCTTCGGGGTGTTCCTGTTCCTCACCTACTACCTGCAGACGACCCTCGGGTACACGCCGATGCAGACCGGCACCGCGTTCATGCCGATGATCGTCGCGATGATCGTCACCGCGCAGGTGCAGTCGAACCTGCTGCTGCCGCGGTTCGGGCCCAAGGTACTGGTGCCGATCGGCATGCTGGTCGCCGCGTCGGCCCTGCTGTGGTTCACGACCCTGCAGGTGGACTCCGGCTACGGCCGGGTCGTGCCGGGGCTGGTCGCCCTCGGTGTGGGCATGGCCTCGATCATGCCGGCCTCGTTCCAGATCGCGACGCTGGGCGTGGCACCCCGCCAGGCGGGCGCCGCCTCGGCGATGGTGTCCACGAGCCAGCAGGTCGGCGGGGCCATCGGCACGGCGCTGCTGAACACGCTCGCGGCGACAGCCGCGACCCGGTACGTCAGCGAGCACGCGCCGGCCTCGCCCGAGGTGCTCGCCCAGGCCGCGCTGCACAGCTTCTCGACCGCGTACACCTGGTCCGCGGGCATCTTCGTGCTGGGGGCCGTGCTGACGGTCACGCTGTTCCGCACCCGGGCCGCCCGCGCGGCGCTGGTCGGCCCGCCGGCGTCGGTCGACGGCACGGCCGCGATGCGTGAGGACGTGCCGGTGCTGGCGCACTGACGGGATGCCATCGGACGACACCCTTGGGGGTGTACCCCCAGGGGGTATCGTCTCCTCGTGAGCGAATCGACCCCCGACCGCCCGGGCCTGACCGCGTGCGCGCTGTGCGCCGGCGAGACCCTGGGCGTCAGCGACGACGCACCGGGTGGCCAGCGGGGCCGGCTGGAACGCCTCGATCAGGCGGGCGTCGCACGGCTCACCTTCGTCGACTGCCTCGACGAGTGCGAGCGCGGGGACGTCGTGGTCGCACGCCCCGCAGCCCCCCGGCGTGCCTCCGGCGTCGCGCCGGTCTGGTTCGCGCGGCTCGCCGGCGACCGGACGACCGCCGACCTCGAGCGGTGGCTGCGCGCGGGCGGGCCGGGCGCCGCACCGGTCCCGGGCGCGCTGCGTGAGCACGTCCTGGTCCGCGAGGCGCCGGACGACGCCCAGGGCGAGTCCGCTCCGGCCTGACCCTGGGTGCGCACGACCTCCCGCCCCTCGTACCGGGACGGCGGCCGGCCAGGTCAGGCCGGTGCGAGCACGTCGAGACGACGCAGATGCTGCACCGCGTCGAGCAGCAGCCGGTTGAACGCCACCGGCGCGTGGCTGTTGACGTCGTGTCCCGCACCGCGGACCACGTGCAGGCGCAGCCCCGGCAGCACGCCGCGGTACCGGCGCTCGTCGAGCCGCAACGGGTCGCGCGACCCGTTGACCACCCAGACGGGCAGCCGCAGCCGGCGCAGGTCCGCCAGCGGGGAGTAGCCGGTCAGTGCACCGAGCATGTCCGTGACGACGTGCCACGTGCCGCCGCCGAGCCCGAGCCACCGCGTCACGTGGTGGGAGGCATGTCGGTAGGCGCGCAGGGGCTTGCCCCGCAGCTCGGTCGAGCATCCGGCGAGCACCACACCGGCGAGCTTGTCCTGGTGCTGCCCGGCGTAGGCCAGGGAGGCGTACCCGCCGAGGGAGAGCCCGACGAGCAGCGGGGGTCGTGCGCACGCCGCGACGGCGTCGTCGATGGCGGCCATGGCGCCGTCCCAGGTGAAGCGCTCGCCGGACCGGGTCCCGTGGCCGGGCAGGTCGAGGGCGATCGTGGGATGCCCGACGCGCGTGAGCGCGGCGACCTGGTGCTGCCAGATCGCGGACGAGGTGCGCGTGCCGTGCACGAGCACGATCGGTCGTCCGATGATGACTCCTCGACGAGGCGTAGGGGAGTGGCCGGTGGCCACAGCGGCCGCCGTGGCCGCGATACCGACGAGGGTATCCGCCGATCCTGGGGGTCCCCTGGGTCCACGGCGTCACAGCCGGTAGCCCGGGCGGCCGACCAGCCAGGACGCCGGCGGTGTGATCTTCGTCTCTCGCGCCGCGTGCCGCGGGTGCACCCCTAGCCGGAGGCCGTCGTGGGTGCGTGCAGGTGCTCGAAGACGATGCTCGTCTGGGTGTGCGCCACCTCGGGCCGTGTGCTCAGGTGCTCCACGACGAACGCGCGCAGCGCGGGGGCGTCGCGCACCGCCACGTGCACCAGGACGTCCTCGGACCCGCCGAGCATGTAGACGTCGCGCACCTCGGGTCGGGAGGCGATGCGGTGGGCGAACTCGGCCAGGCGCGCACGGGCGGCGGCCTGCAGCCGGACGGCGATGATCGCCTGCAACCCCCGGCCGACTGCCTCCGGGTCGATGACGGCGTGGAACCCGCGCAGCACCCCGGAGTCGAGCAGGGCGCGCACGCGCGCATGGCAGGTGGAAGGGGCGATGCCGACCGCGGCGGCCAGGTCCTTGTTGGAGATCCGCCCGTCGCGTTCCAGCTCGTGCAGCAGCTGGCGGTCGATGGCGTCGAGCGTCGGGTGTGCGCCTGCGGCAGGGTGGCCCGTCGGGTCGAAGCCTGTTCGGCGTACAGGCGCAGCTGATCCGGCCCCGGCCGAAGATGTCGTCGACATAGGGCGACGATACCGAAGGAACATCAGTTGTCATCCGTCTGCAACACACGAAGTTCACACTGGGACGTGACGTAGACCACAGCCGCTGCGGCGGCCTGCACACCCGGAGCACCCCCGATGAGGATCGCCGTCCCCCGCGAGGTCAAGAACCGTGAGTACCGCGTCGCCGTGACACCGGCCGGCGTGCAACAGCTGTCCCGCGCCGGCCACCAGGTCGTCGTCCAGAGCGGGGCGGGCATCGGTGCAGGCATCCCCGACGAGCAGTACTCGGCCGCCGGCGCCGAGCTGGTCGCCGACGTGGACCGCGTGTGGGGCGAGGCCGACCTGGTGTGCAAGGTCAAGGAGCCGATCGCCTCCGAGTACCGGCACCTGCGTGAGGGCCTCGTGCTGTTCACCTACCTGCATCTCGCCGCTGACCGCGCCGGCACGGACGCGTTGCTCGCCTCCGGCACCACGTCGATCGCGTACGAGACCGTGCAGCTGGCCGACGGCTCGCTGCCGCTGCTGGCCCCCATGAGCGAGGTCGCCGGGCGCCTGGCACCGCAGGTCGGCGCTTACCACCTGATGACCAACGAGGGCGGCGAGGGCGTCCTGCTCGGCGGCGTGCCGGGCACCGCCCCGGCCAAGGTGCTCGTGCTCGGCGGCGGGGTCGTCGGACGGCACGCCACCGAGATCGCCCTGGGCATGCGGGCCGACGTCACCGTGCTCGACCTGTCGCTGCCGAGGCTGCGGGAGCTCGACACCGCGTTCGGTGGCCGCGTGCGCACGCTGGCCTCCAGCGCCTGGGTGCTCGAGCGCGAGCTGCTGGACGCCGACCTGGTGGTCGGTGCCGTGCTGGTGCCCGGAGCCCGCGCCCCGCGGCTGGTCACCGACGAGCTCGTCTCCACCATGAAGCCCGGTTCGGTGCTGGTCGACGTGGCCGTCGACCAGGGCGGATGCTTCGAGTCGACCCGGGCCACCACGCACGACGAGCCGACGTTCCGGGTGCACGAGTCGGTGTTCTACTGCGTCGCCAACATGCCCGGCGCGGTACCGGTGACCTCCACGCGCGCGCTGACCAACGCGACCCTGCCGTACCTGTCCACCATCGCGGACCAGGGCTGGAGGACCGCCGTGGTCAGCGACCCGGCCCTGGCAGGCGGCCTGACGACCCACGCGGGGGACCTGTTCAGCGCCCCGGTCGCGGTCGCGCACGGCTACTCCGCGCGCACCCTGGCGGACGTCGGCGCGGCACCGGCGGTGAGCCTGAGCTGAGGCCTCGCGCGAGCGAGGTCTCTCCTCGGCCCGGACGGCGGTCCATCGCGCCGTCCGGGTCGGCCGTACGGTCGGGTCATGGCGACGGCACTGGTGATCGGCGGAAGCGGTCAGATCGGACGAGCGGCGGTACCGGCCCTGCTGGCCGACGGCTGGGACGTGCGGGTGCTCACGCGCGACAGTCCCGCACGCGCCACGGTCGTCCGTGAGCTGGGTGCCGAGCCGGTCGTCGGCGACCGGCGCGACCCCGCCGCGCTCGCCCGAGCCCTGGGCGGCGGCGTCGACGTGGTGGTGGACGTCGTGGCGTTCGACGACCGAGACGCCGAGCGCCTGCTCGTGCACCGGCACCTGATCGGCTCCGCGGTTGTCGTCTCCAGCGCGGCGGTGTACGTCGACGACGCCGGGGACGGGTTCGAGACGGAGCGGTTCGGCACGTTCCCCGACCCGGTCGAGGAGGACCAGCCGACGGTTGCCCCGGGCCGTACCGGTTACGCGGCGAGCAAGGTCGCCCTCGAGCAGGCCTGGCTCGCCGCCGACGACGTCCCCGCGACCGTGCTGCGCCCCGGAGCGATCCACGGGCCCGGGTGCGTCCAGCCGCGCGAGTGGCTGTTCGTCCGTCACGCGCTCGACGGGCGGCCGGTGCGGCTGCTCAGCCACGACGGCGCGAGCCGGTTCCACACGACGTCGACCGTCGTGCTGGCCGACCTGGTCCGGCGCGCCGCCGCACGGCCGGGCCGGCGGGTCCTGAACGCTGCGGATCCCGAGGCGCTCACGGTCGCCGAGATCGCCGACGCGGTCGGGACGCACCTCGACCACCATCCCCGCACGGTGACGTTCCCGGGACCGCCCGTCGGTGGGCTCGGCGCGACCCCGTGGTCCGTGCCCGGGCCGTTGGTGCTCGCCATGGGCCGGGCGCGCGACGAGCTCGGCCACACGGGTGCGCCGGGCTACCGGGAGACGGTCGGCGCGGCCGTCGACGACCTGCTGGCCCGCACCGCGCACGTCGACGACTGGCGCGCGGTGCTGCCCGGGTTCGCCCGCATGGAGGCGGCCATGGGTCCGTTCCTCGACTACGCGGCCGAGGACGCGTGGCTGACCTCGCGCGAGGAGCCTCGGGGATGATGGACGCATGACATCGACCGCCCCCGGCGCACCTGAGCCCCTCGACCCGACGAACCCGTTCGCGCAGCCCTCGACGCTGCCGTACGCCCTGCCGGACTACACCGCCATCCGCGAGGAGCACTACCTGCCGGCGCTGCTCGCGGGCATGGCCGAGCAGCGGGCCGAGGTCGCGGCGATCGCGACCGACCCCGCGCCGGCGACGGTCGAGAACACGCTGGAGGCGCTCGAACGCTCCGGCCGGCTGCTGCACCGGGCAGCGATCGCCTTCTACAACCAGTCGAGTGCCGACGCGACACCGGGGCTGGAGCAGGTCGAGGAGCAGGTCGCCCCGCTGCTGGCCGCGCACGACGACGCGATCCACCTCGACGCGCGCCTGTTCGCCCGGGTGGAGTCCCTGCAGGCGCAGGTCGACGCCGGCGAGCTCACGCTCGAGCCCGACACGGCCTGGCTCCTGCACCGCACCCGCACGGCGTTCGTCCGCGCCGGCGTGGGCCTCGACGACGCCGCTCAGGACCGTCTGCGCGAGCTGAACGGTCGCATCACGAGCCTCGAGGCCGCGTTCGGCCGCAAGTTGCTGGCCGGCGCGAACGCGGCGGCCGTGCTCGTGACCAACGAGGCCGAGCTCGACGGCCTGCCCGACGACGCCCGCGCCGCCGCGCGTCAGGCCGCCGCCGACCGCGGGCACGCCGAGGGCTGGCTGCTCGAGCTGCAGCTGCCGACCCAGCAGGGCCCGCTCGTGCAGCTGCGTGACCGGGGTCTGCGGCAGCGGTTCTTCGAGGCGTCGGCGACGCGCGGCGCGACCGGCGACGAGCACGACACCCGCAGCACGATCCTGGAGCTGGTGCGCCTGCGTGCCGAGCGCGCGGGCCTGCTCGGCTACGAGCACCACGCCGCGTACGTGGCGGCCGATGCCACCGCGCGCACGGCCGAGGCCGTCGAGCAGATCCTGGGCCGGCTCGCCCCGGTCGCCGTGCAGAACGCCCGCCAGGAGGCGGTCGACCTGACCGCTGCCCTCGAGCGCGACCACCCCGGTGCCACGCTCGAGCCGTGGGACTGGGCGTACTACGCCGAGCAGGTCCGCAAGGAGCGCCGCTCGCTCGACGACTCCCTGCTGCGCCCGTACCTCGAGCTCGACCGGGTGCTCACCGAGGGTGTGTTCCGTGCCGCGCACCTGCTCTACGGCCTGTCGTTCACCGAGCGCGCGGATCTGGTCGGCTACCACCCGGACGTGCGCGTCTTCGAGGTGTTCGACGCCGACGGTTCCGCGATCGGCCTGTTCCTGGCCGACTACTGGACGCGCGAGTCCAAGCGCGGCGGGGCGTGGATGAACAACCTCGTCGACCAGTCCACCCTGCTCGACGAGCTGCCCGTCGTGGTGAACAACCTCAACATCCCCAAGCCGCCGGCCGGCGAGCCGACGCTGCTCGCGTGGGACGAGGTCATCACGATGTTCCACGAGTTCGGGCACGCGCTGCACGGGCTGTTCTCGGCCGTGCGCTACCCCTCGCAGTCCGGCACCGAGGTGCCGCGCGACTTCGTCGAGTACCCCTCGCAGGTCAACGAGATGTGGGCGTGGGAGCCGACGATCCTGCGCTCCTACGCGGTGCACCACCGCACCGGCGAGCCGATGCCGACGGCGTGGGTCGACACGCTGCTGGCCGCACGGCAGGACGGCGAGGGCTTCGCGACGACCGAGTACCTGGCCGCCGCGCTGCTCGACCAGGCCTGGTACCGGCTCGCCCCGCAGGACGTGCCCACGGACGTGGCCGACGTGCTGCCGTTCGAGGCGGCCGCGCTCGAGGCAGCCGGGGTCGCGTTCGCCCCGGTGCCGCCGCGGTACCGCACGACGTACTTCAACCACGTCTTCGGTGGCGGCTACTCGGCCGGGTACTACTCGTACATCTGGTCCGAGGTGCTCGACGCCGACACGGTGACGTGGTTCGAGGAGAACGGTGGCCTGCGCCGCGAGAACGGCGACACGTTCCGGGCGAGGCTGCTCTCGCGCGGCGGTTCGTGCGACCCGATGGACGCGTTCCGCGACCTGCGCGGCCGTGACCCGCAGATTGACCCGCTGCTCGTGCGCCGCGGCTTGGCAGACGGGCCCGTCGGCTGAGGTCCCGCACGCTCGGCGGCCACGTGCCGTGCGACGACCGGACCGGCGGCACGTGCCCGCCGGTCCGGTCATGACCTGCGAGTACGGTGGAGACCATGCCTGCCGAGCCCGTGCGCCCCGCCCTGTCGAGCCCCGTGACCGCCGAGGACGAGGTCCTCGACCTGTGCCGCGACCTCATCCGGTTCGACACGTCGAACTACGGCGACAACACCGGCCCGGGGGAGCGCGAGGCCACCGAGCACGTCGCCGGTCTGCTCGCCGAGGTCGGCCTGGACGTCGAGGTGTTCGAGAGTGCGCCGGGCCGCGCCAACCTGGTCACCCGGTTCGAGGGAAGCGACCCCACCAAGCCGGCCCTGGTGCTGCACGGGCACCTCGACGTCGTGCCGGCCCGCGCCGAGGACTGGTCGGTGGACCCGTTCGCCGCCGAGGTCCGCGACGGGCTGCTGTGGGGCCGCGGTGCCGTCGACATGAAGGACATGGACGCGATGATCCTGGCGGTCGTGCGCCAGATGGCCCGTGAGGGTCGGCGCCCGGCACGGGACGTGGTGGTTGCGATGTTCGCCGACGAGGAGGCCGGCGGCACCTACGGCGCCCACTGGGTCGTCGACCACCGACCCGAGCTGTTCGAGGGCGCGACCGAGGCGATCAGCGAGGTCGGCGGCTTCTCGGTCGACGTCGGCGGACGGCGCGCGTACCTGGTGCAGACCGCGGAGAAGGGGCTGGCGTGGCTGCGTCTGATCGCCGACGGGCGGGCCGGGCACGGCAGCCAGGTCAACGACGACAACGCGGTGACGCACCTGGCCGAGGCCGTGGCCCGGCTCGGACGGTACGCCTGGCCGCTGCACCTGACCCCCACGGTCCGTGCGCTGCTCGAGGGCGTCTCCGCCCTGACCGGGCTGCCGTTCGACCCGGAGGACCCCGAGGGCGTCGACCGGCTGGTCGCCGCCCTGGGCCCCGCGTCCCGCTTCGTGGGCGCCACGCTGCGCAACACCACGAACCCGAGCCAGCTGACCGCCGGGTACAAGGCCAACGTGATCCCCGGGCAGGCGCAGGCGGCCGTCGACGGACGGTTCCTGCCGGGTCAGGAGGCACAGTTCGACGCCACCGTCGCCGAGCTCGTCGGCCCGCACGTGCGCGTCGAGCACATCCACCGCGACACGGCGCTCGAGGTGCCGTTCACCGGCTCCCTGGTGGACGCGATGGTCGACTCGCTCGTCGCGGAGGACCCGGGCGCCGCTGTGCTGCCTTACACGCTCTCGGGGGGGACCGACAACAAGTCGCTGTCGCAGCTGGGCATCGTCGGCTACGGGTTCGCCCCGCTGCGCCTGCCTGCCGACCTCGACTTCGCCGGCATGTTCCACGGTGTCGACGAGCGGGTGCCCGTCGACGCCCTGACCTTCGGGACCCGGGTCCTCGACCGCCTGCTCAGCACCTACTGAGGGGACCTGCCCGTGGGGCCACCGGCGTCCTCAGCCCAGGGCGTCGGTGAGCGTGCTGCGCACCCGGATGATCCGTCGGCGCAACCAGACCTTGCGGTCCCCGCCGGCGTACAGGCGGGTGCGGGCCAGCTCCCAGCGGCCGTACTCGGCCTCCTCGGTGAGCATGCGCCGGGCGTCGTTGCGGCTGGTCGCACGGCCGATCGTCAGGACCCGGTACTCGTACTGGCCGCCCTGCGCGAGCCAGTCGCTGCGGTTCGTCCGCTTCGCCGCCTCTGCCATCGCCCACCCCGTCCCCGTCGTGGTGCACCGCCCGTCCCGTCCTGCCAGGCCCGGGGGGTATCGCTGTGCCATTGTGCCCCGCGCGGCGCTACGGTCATCGCATGACCGTCGACCCGCGTGCCGCGCTGGACCGCCTGATCGCCGCCCTCGAGGCGCACTACCACGCCGTCGCCGCCCGGCACGGAGAGGACGACCCCGCGGTCGACGATGCCTACGACGTGCTGGCCGACGCGTTCGAGGTGTACGACGACGCGCTCGGCACCGTGCACGGCGAGGCCACCCCGTTCTACCTCGCGGAGGAGGACGAGGACGACGACGAGGACGACGAGGACGACGACGAGACCGAGGACGGGATCGACGACGAGTACGACGCCGACGACGCCGAGGACGACGACCTCGCCGACAGCCCCCGGGCCTGAGCGCGGCAGCCCGGACCGTCGCTGAACGAGCGGGCGCGCCTCAGAACCGTTCGGGGTACCCCAGCACCGGGGCACTGATCTCGTCCAACGCACGGCGGATCTCCACCGGGAGCACCAGGTCGTCGGCCGCCAACGACCCGCGCAGCTGCGCTGCCGTGCGCGCGCCGACGATCGCCGAGCTGATGCCCGGGCGGTCGCGCACCCACGCGAGGGCGACCTCCAGCGGTGCGCGTTCGAGACCCTCGGCCGCGGTCGCCACCGCCTCGACGACCGCGGCCGACCCGCGCGTCAGGTACGGCTGCACGAAACCGGCCAGGTGCGGTGAGGCCGCCCGGGAGTCCGCGGGGATGGTGCGGCGGTACTTGCCGGTCAGCACCCCGCGGCCCAGCGCGGACCAGGCCAGGACGCCGGCCCCGAGGGCGGCGGCGGCCGGCGCCACCTCACGCTCGATGCCCCGCTGCAGCAACGAGTACTCGGCCTGCACGGCGCCGAGCCCCGCCGCGCCCTCCAGCAGCGTGGCGGCACGGGCCACCTGCCAACCGGCATGGTTCGACAGGCCCACGTAGCGGGCACGCCCACTGCTGACAGCCAGCCCGAGCGCGTGGACCGTCTCCTCCAGCGGGGTGCGGGGGTCCGGCGTCTGCACGAGCCACAGGTCCACGTGGTCGGTGCCCAGGCGTCGCAGCGACGCGTCGAGGGTGCTCAGCAGGTTGCCCCGCGAGGCGTCCACCACGCCGCCGGCGTCCGTGCGACGCACACCCGCCTTGGTGCACAGCACGACGTCCTCCCGTGCCACGACGTCGCCGAGCAGCGCGCCCACGAGCTCCTCGGAACCGCCGTCCGCGTACGAGGCGGAGGTGTCCAGCAGCGTGCCGCCGGCGTCCACGAAGTCGCGCAGCAGCTCGGAGGCCTCGTGCGGATCGGTGTCGCGGCTCCACGTCATGGTGCCCAGGCCGAGGCGGGACACCCGCAGTCCGGTGCGTCCGACGTGCCTGAGCTCCATGGTCCGCAACACTAACCGCGCACCCGGACGAACCGGTGCAGGTGCGGTCCGGCGTGCGGCTATCGTTGCCGCTCGTGATCTCGGGCATGGGTGCAGGCGAAGCGATCGTCCTCGGGCTGGTCCAGGGGCTGACGGAGTTCCTTCCCGTCTCCTCGAGCGCGCACCTGCGCATCGTGGGCGAGCTGATCGGCGACGCGGACCCCGGTGCGGCGTTCACCGCGATCACCCAGCTGGGCACCGAGAGCGCGGTCCTGCTGTACTTCCGGCGCGACATCGCCTCGATCTGCTCGTCGTGGTGGCGTGCGGTGCGCGGGGACCGAGGCACCGACCTGCGCGCTCGGCTGGGCATGCCCGCCGGGCAGGTGCCCGACCACGAGGCGCTGATGGCGTGGTTCATCGCGCTGGGCAGCGTGCCGATCGTGCTCCTGGGCCTGCTGTTCAAGGACGCGATCGAGGCGCCGTTCCGGAACCTGTGGCTGATCGTGCTGACCCTGACGGGGTTCGGCCTGCTGCTCGGGTGGGCCGACCGGCGGGCCGAGCAACGCCAGACCCTGGTCCAGCTCGGCGCGCGCGACGCCGTGAAGTTCGGCCTGTGGCAGGCGCTGGCGCTCATCCCGGGCGTCTCCCGCTCAGGCGGCACCATCACCGGGGGTCTGCTCATGGGCTACACCCGGGAGGCGGCGGCGCGGTACTCGTTCCTGCTGGCCATCCCGGCGGTCTTCGGCTCCGGCCTGTTCCAGCTCGCGACCAGCCTGGGCGACTTCGGCACGGCGGGCACACCCGGTCTCGGTGTGACGTTGCTGGCCACGCTCGTGGCGTTCGTCGTCGGCTACGTGGTCATCATCGCGTTCCTGAAGATCGTCTCGACCTACAGCTACCGTCCGTTCGTCTGGTACCGACTCGGGCTGGCGGCCCTCGTGGCGATCCTGCTGCTCACCGGCACCCTGGACGCGACGTCGGCGGCGCCTGCGGCCTGACCCGTCTCGCGGCGCCGCGGGCGTGGGAACGCACGGGGCTCAGAGCCAGCCGGAGCGCTTGAACAGGCCGTACAGGACCAGGCACGCGACGGCCATGCCACCGACCGCCAACGGGTAGCCGACCGGCCAGGTCAGCTCGGGCATGTGCCGGAAGTTCATGCCGTACACACCCGCCACGAGCGTCGGTACGGCGATCATCGCCGCCCAGGCGGAGATCTTGCGCATGTCCTCGTTCTGGCGCACCGAGACCTGAGCCAGGTGCACCTCGAGCAGGTCGGCCAGCAGCGAGTCGTGGGTGTCCAGGTGGTGGTCCACGCGGTCGACGGCGGCCTGCACGCGCGGCAACCACGGGTGCACCGTGCGTCGGCTGCGGGCATCCTCCGCCTCGGCCACCAGCTCAGGGACCACCGACGTGACCGGTCCGAGTGCGCGGCGCGCCTCGGCGATCTCCCGCTTGAGGCCGTAGATGAGCTGCAGCGGGTCGGCGGGGTGCTCGGGGCCGAACAGCGTCCGTTCGGCCTCGGCGACCGCCTCTCCCAGGGCCACCTCGACGTCGGTGGCACGCGCGACCAGGGCGAGCACGACGGCGGCGAGGACCTGGCGGGGCCCGTCGTCGGGCACGGGCGGTCCGTGCGTGAGCCGCTCGAACGCCAGATCGGTGACCCGGCCGGGACCGGACTCCGCGGTCAGCACCACGTGGTCGGTCACCAGGCAGGCCAACGACCCGGTCAGCACGTCGTGACCGACGTCGACGTACGCGAGCGTCGGGACGACCAGCAGCAGCGCACCGCCGGGGGCCCGTTCCACCCTCGCCCGGGTGGTGTGACGACCACCGGTCCACCGTGACCCCGGGCCGTGGTGCTCCAGGAACGTGATCGTCGCGTCGTCCAGGCCGTGGCGTCGCGCCGCCGCGAGCAGGTCCTCGCTGTCGTCGAGCGCGATCCACCGTGCGCGTGGTGCCGTGCGATGCCCAATCGCACGGCCGTGCGCGGGTTCGTCCCGGTCGCCGCCGTCGCGCTCGGTCGGCACGGGGGACCAGCCGTCGTGCCCGAGCGTCGTCACACGTTCCACCCGCGCATTGTCGACCCGGACGGCCCCCGGGCGTGGGACGACGAGCGGTTAGGCTTCCGCCGTGCTCACCTGGCCGGCCCCGCAGATTCCTCAGCTCCCCGGCCGTGGCGGCCCCGTCCGGGTGCGTGACACCTCTTCCGGTCGGCTCGTCGTGGCCGCCCCGGGCGAGGTCGCCGGGCTGTACGTGTGCGGGATCACGCCCTACGACGCCACGCACATGGGTCACGCCGCCACCTACGTGCACTTCGACGTCCTGGTGCGTGCCTGGAAGGACGCCGGCCAGCGGGTGCGGTACGCCTCGAACGTGACCGACGTGGACGACCCGCTGCTCGAGCGGGCCGCCGCGACGGGTGTCGACTGGCGCGAGCTCGCGCTGGAGCAGACCGCGCTGTACGCGCAGGACATGGCGGCCCTGGGAGTCATCCCCCCGGACGTGTACGTGGGTGCCGTCGAGTCGGTGCCGACGGTCGTGGCCGCCGTGGAGCACCTGGTGGCCACCGGTGCGGCCTACCGTGTGCCGACGCCCGAGGCGGTCGACGACGGCCTCGGGGACGTCTACGCCGACCTGAGCGCCGACCCCGACTTCGGCGCGGTGGCCGGGCTGGATGCCTCCGCCATGGTCGCCCTGGCCCGTGAGCGGGGCGGTGACCCCGACCGTGTCGGCAAGCGGTCCCCGCTCGACCCGCTGCTGTGGCGCCGCGAACGCGTGGGCGAGCCTGCCTGGGACGGTGCCTCGCTCGGACGCGGGCGCCCCGGCTGGCACATCGAGTGCGCGGTCATCGCCCGCGACGGCCTGGGCCTGCCCTTCGACGTGCAGGGCGGTGGCTCGGACCTGGTGTTCCCGCACCACGAGATGAGCACGTCGCACGCCCGGCTGCTGGACTCCGGTCACGGCGCGGCGACCCACGTGCACACAGGGATGGTCGCCTATCAGGGCGCCAAGATGAGCAAGTCGCTGGGCAACCTGGTGCTCGTGTCCGCGTTGCGCGCGCAGGGTGTGGACCCGATGGCGATCCGGCTGGCGATCCTCGCCCACCGCTACCGCGACGACTGGGAGTGGACGTCGCAGGGGCAGGAGCAGGCTGAGCAGCGCCTGGCGACGTGGCGTGCGGCGCTGTCCGGGAACGGCGGGGCCGACGCGGCCCCCGTGCTCGCCGCGGTCCGCGAGGCTCTCGCGGACGACCTGGACACGCCTCGGGCGGTCGGTGTCGTCGACGACTGGGCCGTGCGCACGCTCGCCGGTGCCGCCGAGGGTGGCGACCCGACGTGGGCTGAAGGTGCCCCCGGCGTCGTGGCACGCACGGTCGACGCGCTGCTGGGTGTGCGCCTGTGAACCGGACGCACCTGCGGTAGCCGCCCGGCCGTCGGGTGGTGGCGGGTGCCTCTCCCGCCGGAGAGGGCCTGCTCAGCCGCCGGTGCCGCGATCCCGCCGGCGCAGGTACCGCTCGAACTCCTGCGCGATGGCTTCACCGCTCGCCTCGGGCAGGTCGGCGGTGTCCTTGGCCTCCTCCAGCTGGCGGACGTACTCGCCGATCTCGGTGTCTTCGGCGGCCAGCTCGTCCACACCGTGCTGCCACGCCAGGGCGTCGTCGGGCAGCTCGCCCAGGGGCACCGGTTCGCCGAGGTGCTCCTCGAGCCGGTGCAGGATCGCCAGGCTCGCCTTCGGCGAGGGCGGGTGGGCCACGTAGTGCGGAACGGCTGCCCACAACGACAAGGACCGCAGACCGCGGGTCATCGCCTCGTGCTGCAGGACGCCGACGATGCCGGTGGGCCCCTCGTAGCTGTTGGGCTCCAGACCGAGCTCGGTACGCACGTCCTCGTCGTCACTGGTGGCGTTGACGGGGATCGGGCGCGTGTGCGGGACGTCGGCCAGCAGCGCGCCGATGGTGATCACCGTGCGGACCCCCAACCCGGCCGCGATGTCGAGCAGCTCACCGCAGTAGCGGCGCCAGCGCATCGACGGCTCGATGCCGTGCACGATCACCACGCGCCGCCCCGTCCGCGGGGTCGTGGCGACGGCCACGACGGTCGTCGGCCAGGTGATCTCCCTGCGGCCGTCGGCACCCGGGCCCACCACCGGCCGGTTGACCTGGAAGTCGTGGTACTCCTCGGGGTCGAGCTCGTCGACCTGCTCGGCGCCCCACACCTCGTGCAGGTGCTCCAGCGCCGCCGTCGCCGCGCCCCCGGCGTCGTTCCAGCCCTCGAACGAGGCCAGGAGCACGGTCTCGGCGGCGGGCGTCTCGCTCGCGGGGTCCGTGGTCATCCACCCAGCCTAGGTCGCCGCCCGGGTCGGTGAGGGGTGGCGGGCCGCGGGCGCGTCGGCCGCGACCGACGCGGCGGGCACCGGGGCACCGGCCGCCGGAGCCTCGTGCCCTGTGGCGCAGCACCGGGAGAGGCGGAAGGCTGCGGAGTCATGACGCTGCCGTCGGAGCCCTCGCTGCCCGCGCTGCCGCTGCCGCTGCCCCGGCGGGAGGCGTGGCGCCTGGGCGCGCTGATGATGCTGCGGGTCGCGGTGTCGGTGTCGTTGCTGCTGGCTGCGTACTTCCTGATCCCGACGAACGGTGCAGCGCGTCGCGACGACGTGCCGTGGCTGGTCGTGGAGCTGGGCGTGTTCGCGGTCGTCGTGGGCATCCAGGTCCCGGCGGTGGTCCGCGCCAAGCACCCGGTGCTGCGGGCGGTGGAGGCGTTGGCCGTGGTGATCGCGCTGTTCCTGCTGATCTTCGCCCGGATCTACCTGGAGACCTCGCTCAGCGACCCGTCCGCCTTCAACGAGCCGCTCGATGCCACCGCTGCGCTGTACTTCACGGTGACCACCTTCGCGACGGTGGGGTTCGGTGACCTCGTGGCCCGTTCTGCGGGCATGCGGACGCTGGTGACGGTCCAGATGCTGCTGGACCTGGTCGTGCTGGGGGCCGTGATCAGGTTGCTGCTGACCGCGGCGCGGCGCGGCGTGGCCCGCAGGGTGGGCGAGATCGGCCGTCGCGACGATGCGGAGCGGGCCGACCGGGACCAGCCTGGCTGACCGATGTGCGGTCCGGGAGTGCCGCCGCGTCACGGCCTCGCGGGTGATGGGGCCGTGGAGCCGCTCGGGCCGGGTGCCGGCAGCACCTGGGTCACGACGAACGCCACCGCCACCGCGACGACCACCTGCGGTGTCACCAGGACCCCGTCGGGCCCCATGAGGACGGTCGCGAGCAGAGTCGCGGTCAGCGGCAGGCGCAGCATGGCCGCGCACAGGGCGCCGATCCCGGTCCCCAGCGCGGGCGCCAGCTCCATCCCCGGCAGCCCGCTCAGGGCGATGCCGAGCACGGCGCCGACGAACATCGCCGGGAAGACCGGTCCGCCGCGGAACGCCGCGAGCGAGAGGCCGTAGGCCAGGACCTTGCACACCGACAGCACGACCAGGACGCCCACGGGGTAGGTGCTCGCCTGGGCGACCAGGGCGGGCAGTGCGTCCTGGCCCGAGAACAGCACCTGGGTGAAGTCACGCCCCGTGGCCACCTGGTACCCCGCGGCGGTCAGACCGATGAGCAGACCCAGGACGGTGGTCACCAGGATGCGGCTGCGGTGCACGACGGGCCGCAGCGACAGGCCGATCCACCGGATCCCCCAGCCGAGGAGGGCACCGACGACCCCCACCACCGGGGCCCACAGCAGGGTGGCCAGTGTCGGCGGCCCGGCGGGCGGCACCGAGGTGAGCGCTAGCGAGAAGGTCCCGAAGCCGGTCCAGCTGTTCAGCCCGACGAAGACGAGCGCACCGACACCGGAGGCCACCAGCCCGGGCAGGGCGACCAGCGTCAGCGTGGCGCCGGCGATCCCGGAGGCCTCCATGATGAGGAACGCGCCCAGCACCGGTGAACCGAGGAGCGTGCTGATCGCCGCGAAGCTGCCCGCGGCGGCCATCATCGTCAGGGCCGCCGGGGGTGAGTCGCGTCGCACCAGCCGGACCGTGAGCGCGGCGAGCCCACCGCCGATCGCGATGAGCGGCGCCTCAGGTCCGAGCACGGCGCCCAGCGCGAGCGAGGTCAACGCCGCCAGGGCCACCCCGAGGAGGTCGCGATCGGCGGGCGGACCTGCGCCCATCCGCAGACCCAGCGCAGGGGAGTGCCCGCCGTTGCCCGGCAGGAACCGCACCGTCGCCCCGGTCAGCAACCCGCAGAGCACCAGCCAGGGCACGGGCCACCACGCAGGCGTGCCGTCGGTGAAGAGAGCGGTCGGCAGGTCGTCGAACACGTACCCCTGGAGGGCGGCGACCAGAGCGAGGAACCCGTAGGCCAGCGCCGAGATCGGTGCCCCGATGGCTGCGGCGAACGCGAGTGCCCCCAGGTACCGCCGCGACCGGATGACGGTGACGAGGTCGGGCGCGACGGCAGGCGCCGTACCGGTAGCAGGAGGTGCCGTGCCGCTGCCGGCAGGCGCCGTACCGGTGGCAGCAGGCTCAGGGACCTGTGCGTCGTCGTCCTGCGGCACGAGCGGCTCCCCTCGACGGGCACCACTGTGCCGGTGCCCGTCGTGCGCCGCATCCTCCCGGCGCGCGGCGGGTCACCAGGCCTACCAGCGAGCGTCGAGCGCCTCGTGCTCGCGGCGCAGCAACGGCAGGACCGCGCCGTGCTTGGTGTTCGGCGGCAGGTGGAAGTCCTCGGGCGGCACACGCGTCCACGAGCCCGAGTCGAGGTCGGTGGTCGTCAACGCCTGGTAGCCCTGCGGCTGATGGGCGTACTGGTCGACCCACAGGTACCAGCGGGCGGCGTCGTTGGCCTTGAAGACCAACGGCGCCTCGACCCGCGGGGCGATCTCCTGACCGATGTGACGCGCCAGGGTGCGGAACTGCGGGTCGTCGAACCGGGCGCCCTTCTGGTGGAAGACGTGCCACGAGTCGGGCGCGTCGTCGTCCTGCTTGGCGAACCGGTGCACACCGTCGGTCGTGACCAGCACCGTCAGGTCGATGACCCCGCCGGGGCGTTCCAGGTACGTGGTGGGTTCGGTGAACGTGCGGAAGTCGCGCGTGCGCGACACCAGGATCCGGCTGGGGCCCTCACCGCTGCGCTCGGGGTCGTCCGTGCCGGACAGCGACGACGCCCAGTGCACCAGGTAGTCCCCGGAGATCGGGTCGTACACCGACTCGGGCGCCCACGCCATGCCGGCATCCACCGGGGCGACGGTCACGGCCCGCGGCGGCGACCACGTCAGCAGGTCGGGGGAGTCCCACACCACCAGGTCCCGGCTGCCACGGTGGCTGAACTCCCACCAGTCGGCACCCTCGGGCCGCCACACCCGCAAGTCGGTCGCCACGACGTGGAACCCGTCGGGGCCGCGCACGATGTGCGGGTCGCGCACCCCGCCCGTGCCGCCCGTCCACTCCAGCACGGCCTCGCCGCCGTTCAGCCGGCGCCAGCGCAACGGGTCGTCACCCTCCGAGAGCGAGAAGTAGATCTTCTCGGTGTGGGAGTGCGCGTCCTCGACGAAGTGGACCAGCAGGTACCCGTGGAGCTCGCCGCCGCTCATCGGTGCCCGCCCTGCGACAGCCGGAGCGGCACGGTGATCGAGCAGGTGGGGCGGGGTGGAGTCGTCACAGCGCCGAGGGTAGCGGCCCGCACGCACGCCCTTGCCGCCTGTTCGTCCCGGAGGTGGCCGGGTTCCCGACGGCCGGTAGCCTCGACCGGTGCCCGCCCGGGTGCACGGACCTGACGGGAGCACCGCGTGACCACCGGAGCCGGCGACCACCTCTCCGCCCCCCACGGCCCGGCGGCCCCCCGCGACCTCGCCGGTGCCGTCGCCGTCGCGACGGGCGCCCTGCCCGCGGCAGTCCTGTGGGACATGGACGGCACCCTGATCAACACCGAACCCTTGTGGATCGCGGCGGAGATCGAACTCGTCGAGGCGCACGGTGGGGTGTGGACCGAGGAGGACGGGCTGACCCTCGTCGGCAACCCGATGGCGGTCAGCGCGGCGATCCTGCGCGCGCGCGGCGTCGACCTGACCGACGAGCAGATCATCGAGTTCCTCAACACCCGGGTCCGTCGAGGGGTCGCCGCCCGCATCCCGTGGCAGCCGGGCGCCCGCGAGCTCCTGGTCGCGCTGCACGCCGCCGGGGTGCCGCAGGCGCTGGTGACCTCCTCGTTCCGGGTGCTGGCCGAACCCTTCGCAGACGCCGTCGGCCTGTTCGACGTGGTCGTCTCCGGGGACGACGTGACCCGGGCGAAGCCCGACCCCGAGCCGTACCTGACGGCTGCGGCCCGCCTGGGCGTGGACGTGCACCGCTGCGTGGCGGTCGAGGACTCACCCTCGGGCATCGGCTCCGCGATGGCTTCGGGCGCAGGCGTCGTGGCCGTCGAGGTGCTGGTCCCGGTCGAGCCGCGGCCCGGCCTGAGCCGCGTGTCCTCGCTGACGGACGTCGGCCTGGCGGACCTGGCGCACGTCGCGGCCGGGCACGTGCTCGCCCCGCGCCGCGCCGGGTAGGCGCTCAGGCGGCCGGTGACACGCCGATCGCGCGCTCGACGGCGCCCTCGGGCACCTGCGGCGGTGTGCCGCCGAACGCCGGGCACAGGGCCTTGAACGAGCACCAGTCGCACAGCTTGGACGTGCGCGGACGCCAGTCGTCGGCGCGGGCCGCGTCTTCGATGCCCGCCCAGATCGACCGCACGCGCGCCTCGAACGTGAGCATCTCCGGCTCGGTCGGCTCGTGCCGCAGCACCACGCCGTCGCCCAGGTACTCCAGCTGCAGCAACCGGGGCAGCACCCCACGCGTGCGCCACAGCACGTAGGCGTAGAAGCGCATCTGGAACAGCGCCGAGCTCTCGTACCCGGCACGGGGCGAGCGACCCGTCTTGTAGTCGACCACCCGCACCCAGCCGTTGGGCGCCACGTCGAGCCGGTCGACGATGCCGCGCAGCTGCGGACCGTCCTCGAGGTCGAGCCGGACCGCGACCTCGCGCTCGTGCGGTTCGAGACGTGTGGGGTCCTCGAGCGTGAAGTACGTGGCCAGCAGCGCCGCGGCCGTGCCCAGCCACTCCGCCTGCTCGTCGTCCGCCGCGAACAGCTCGGCGTAGCGCGGCTGCTCCTCCAGCAGCCGCGCCCACCGCTCCGGCAGGGCCGACGTGGCCGCCTCGAGGGTGCGGTCGGCAGCAGGCAGGTCGAACAGGTCCTCCAGCACGGCGTGCACGAGCGTGCCACGGGCCGCCGCCGAGCTGGGGGGCTCCGGCAGGCGGTCGACCACCCGGAACCTGAACATCAGCGGGCACTGCAGGAAGTCGTTCGCGCGGGAGGGCGACAGCCCGGGGACCGAGCGCCGCACCTCGGTGCCCGACGGCTCCTCGAGCGTCTCGCCCGGCGGGCCGTCCAGGGTCGCGTCCACGGTGTCGTCCAGCTCGGTGCTCACCCCAGGAGCCTAGGTCGCCGCACCCACAGCCGACCCCCGCCGCGCCCGACGCGACAGCGGTGCGACGCCAGGGAAGCCGGCAGGGTGCTCCCGGGACCGCCGCCTACGCTGAGGTCGTGCCCCCGTCGCCCCGGCAGCCCACCCGCAGACCCGCCCGGTCCTCCGGCTGGGTCATCGGCCGCGTCGTCGGTGCCCCCGTCGTGCTCGCACCCAGCTGGCTGGTGGCCGCCGTGGTGCTCACGGTGATGTTCGCGCCCACCGTCCGCTCACGCTTCCCCCAGCTGGGCGGCGCCACCTACCTGGTGGCGCTCGTCTTCGTCGTCCTGCTTTTCACCTCCGTGCTCGTGCACGAGCTGGCCCACGGGCTGGTCGGCCGCACGCGAGGGCAGCGGCCCCGCGAGTTCGTGCTCACGGTCTGGGGCGGGCACACCTCGTTCGACGACGTGGCGCCCACACCCCTGAGCACCGCCCAGGTCGCCGCAGCCGGACCCGCCGCCAACCTCGTCCTGGGTGCGCTGGCCTGGGGTGCCGCGCAGATCGCGCCGAGCTCCTCGCTCAGCGCCTTCGTGCTGGTCGCCGCGGCCTCCACCAACGGCTTCGTCGCCGTCTTCAACCTGATCCCCGGACTGCCGCTCGACGGCGGACGGGTGCTCGAGGCCGCCGTGTGGGCGGTGACCAAGGACCGCCACCGCGGCACGATCGCCGCCGGCTGGGCGGGTCGCGTGTCGGCCGTGGTCGTGGCCGTCGGCCTGGTCGCCTGGACCATGGACGGTCCGCTCCCGCAAGGAGGCGCACAGGGCTTGTGGGGCGTGGTGTGGGCCGCCGTCATCGGTGCCTTCCTGTGGTCCGGGGCCTCGGCCGCCGTCGCCGCAGGACGCTCCCAGCGGGCCGTCGAGGCCCTGACGGTCGCCGCTGTCGGGACGCCCGCCGTCGCGGTCGCCCACGCCGGGACCGTCGCCGAGGCCCGTGCGGCCGCGGCGGCCGCCGGCGCGCACGAGATCGTGGTCGTCTCCCCGGACGGTCGACCCGCCGCCTACGTCGACCTCACCGCGCTCGCGGCCGTGCCGCCGCAGGACGCCGGCACGACACCGGTGCTGGCAGTGACGGTCCCGCTGCCGGTCGGGGCCGTGGTCGACGGCGAGCGCACGGGCCGCGCGCTGCTGGACGACCTGGCGCGCGCGGGCGGCTTCTCGCCGGTGGTCGTGGCGCTGGTCGGGGGTCGGGTGCACGCGCTCGTCCGCGTCACGGACGTGGTCAGCGCGATCCGCTCCTAGACTCGTGGCCCGTGACCCACGAGCAGCCCACGACCCCGACCGGCGCAGCGCAGCGGCGCGGACCCTTCCGTGAGGGGGACCGCGTCCAGCTGACGGACCCGCGCGGGCGGCTGCACACCGTGACCCTGCAGCCCGGCGGGGAGTTCCACACGCACCGTGGGTTCCTGCGGCACGACGACCTCATCGGGGGGCCCGAGGGCGTCGTGGTGCGCAACACCTCGGGCATCGAGTACCTGGCCCTGCGCCCGCTGCTGGCCGACCACGTGCTCTCGATGCCGCGCGGTGCGGCGGTCGTGTACCCCAAGGACGCCGGCCAGATCGTCACGATGGGTGACATCTACCCGGGCGCCCGCGTCGTCGAGGCGGGTGTCGGCTCGGGTGCGCTGACTCTCTCGCTGCTGCGGGCCGTGGGCGACGCAGGCTCGTTGCACTCGATCGAGCGGCGCGAGGACTTCGCGGCGATCGCCCGGGGCAACGTCGAGGGGTTCTTCGGCGGCCCGCACCCGGCCTGGCAGCTCTCGCTCGGGGACCTGTCCGACGTGCTGCCCACGGTGGCCGAGCCCGGGTCGGTCGACCGCGTGGTGCTGGACATGCTCGCGCCGTGGGAGAACCTCGAGGCCGTGGCCGACGCGCTCGCACCCGGTGGGGTGCTGCTGGCGTACGTGGCGACGACCACCCAGCTGTCGCGGCTCGCCGAGGACATCCGCAGCGACGGCCGGTACACCGAGCCGGAGGCCTGGGAGTCGATGGTCCGCGGCTGGCACCTGGAAGGTCTGGCGGTGCGCCCGCAGCACCGCATGATCGGGCACACCGGGTTCCTGCTGACCACCCGCCGGCTGGCCGACGGGGTCGAGGCGCCCCAGCGCCGTCGTCGTCCCGCCAAGGGCGCGTACCCGATCACCGAGGAGGGCGCCCCCGGTGCCGTCGGCGAGGCGGACGCCGAGCTGTGGACCCCGGAGGCCATGGGGGAGCGGATGGTCTCCGACAAGAAGCTGCGGCGGGCGCGGCGCGACGTCGGGCAGCCTCGGCCGCAGGTCTGAGCCGTTCCGGTGCCTGGTGCCCCACACACCGTGGCCCGTCCGGTGGGCGAGACGTCGCCCGTGCAGCGGCCGCGTCGAGGTCGCAGGATGGGCATCGGTGGTTAGGGTCGTCGGACCGCACGCGCAGCCGGCGGGTACGACCACCGCACAGCGCCGTGCACCCCGTGGACAGATGCTCGACGCGGAACGGAGGCCTACGCGATGACCGAACCTGCTGGGCGGGACCTGCACCGGGAGCTCATGGTGCTGGCTGCCAAGAACGAACGGCTGACCGAGGCACTGGTGGCCGCCCGCGACCAGATCGTCGAGCTCAAGCGCCAGGTCGACGACCTGGCCAAGCCGCCGGGCACGTACGCGGTGTTCCTCGGTGCGCGCCCGGACGGCACCGTCGACATCATCTCCGCCGGCCGGAAGATGCACGTGGGTGCCAGCCCGGCGCTGGACCTGCACGGCCTGCGCCCGGGCCAGGAGGTCATGCTCAACGAGGCGCTCACGGTCGTCGAGGCCGGCGGGTACGAGCGGGTCGGCGAGCTGGTCACCGTCAAGGAGCTGCTGGGCGACGGGCGGGCGCTGGTCGTGGGCCGTGGCGACGAGGAACGCGTCGTGCGGTTCGCCGGGCAGGTCTCCGACGCCGGCGTGCGCATCGGTGATGCGTTGACGGTGGACTCCCGCAGCGGGTTCGTGTTCGAGATCGTGCCCCGGGCCGAGGTCGAGGAGCTGGTGCTCGAAGAGGTCCCGGACATCGACTACACCGACATCGGCGGCCTGGGCCCGCAGATCGAGCAGATCCGCGACGCGGTCGAGCTGCCGTTCCTGCACCCCGAGCTGTTCCGCGAGCACGGCCTCAAGCCGCCCAAGGGTGTGCTGCTGTACGGCCCTCCCGGGTGCGGCAAGACGCTCATCGCCAAGGCCGTCGCGCACTCCCTGGCCGCCACCGCGGCGGCGGCGCGCGGAGAGGACGCCGCCGATGCGCGCAGCTTCTTCCTCAACGTCAAGGGCCCCGAGCTGCTCAACAAGTACGTGGGGGAGACCGAGCGGCACATCCGGCTGATCTTCGCCCGGGCGCGCGAGAAGGCCTCGCAGGGGCACCCGGTCGTGGTGTTCTTCGACGAGATGGAGTCGCTGTTCCGCACGCGGGGCACCGGCGTGTCCTCCGACGTGGAGACCACGATCGTCCCGCAGCTGCTGGCGGAGATCGACGGGGTCGAGCGGCTCGAGAACGTCATCGTCATCGGTGCCTCCAACCGCGAGGACATGATCGACCCGGCGATCCTGCGCCCCGGCCGGCTCGACGTGAAGATCAAGATCGAGCGCCCCGACGCCGAGGGTGCCCGCGAGATCTTCGCCAAGTACCTGACCACCAACCTGCCGATCCACCCCGACGACCTGGCCGAGCACGCCGGGTCGGCCACGGACGCGGTGGACGCGATGATCACGCGCGTCGTCGAGCGCATGTACACCGAGAGCGAGGAGAACCGCTTCCTCGAGGTGACGTACGCCAGCGGCGACAAGGAGGTCCTGTACTTCAAGGACTTCAACTCCGGTGCCATGATCCAGAACGTCGTCGACCGCGCCAAGAAGCAGGCGATCAAGGACCTGCTGGCCACGGGGCAGCGCGGTATCCGCGTGGAGCACCTCATGACGGCCTGCGTGGACGAGTTCAAGGAGAACGAGGACCTGCCCAACACGACCAACCCCGACGACTGGGCGCGCATCTCCGGCAAGAAGGGGGAGCGCATCGTGTTCATCCGCACGATCGTCCAGGGCAAGAAGGGTGTCGAGGCCTCGCGCACCATCGAGACCGTGCGGAGCACCGGCCAGTACCTGTGACGGCGCGGGGCGGCGTGGCCCGATCGCGCCAGGCCGCCCCGCGGGACAGCCCGCACGTGGCGGTCAATGCACGGCCCGTAGGGTGTGCCGGGTGAGCGTGCGTCGTGTGATGGGCATCGAGACCGAGTACGGGATCCTGCAGCCGGGGCGCCCGCTGGCCAACCCGATGCTGCTGTCGAGCCACGTGGTCGCGGTGCACGCCGCCGCGCGCGAGGGCGCCCGGACGCGGGCCCGCTGGGACTACGACGACGAGGACCCGCTGCACGACGCCCGCGGGTTCCGGATCGAGCGGGCCTCGGCGCACCCCTCGTTGCTGACGGACGACCCCACGGTGGCGGCGCCCTCGGGTGACAGCCTGCAGGAGCTGCCGCGCTCGAGCATCCAGGAGTACGAGGACCCGGGTGCCGCCAACGTGATCCTGACCAACGGTGCGCGGCTGTACGTCGACCACGCGCACCCCGAGTACTCCTCGCCGGAGGTCACCAACCCGCTGGACGCCGTGCGCTGGGACCGGGCCGGCGAGCTGGTGATGCTGGCCTCGGTGCGCGCGCTGGCGCAGAACCCGGCGCTCCCGGACGTCTCGCTCTACAAGAACAACGTCGACGGCAAGGGTGCCACGTACGGCACGCACGAGAACTACCTGGTCGAACGCTCGGTGCCCTTCGGTGACCTGGCCGCCCGCCTGATCCCGTTCCTGGTCACCCGCCAGGTCTTCACGGGTGCGGGGCGTGTGGGGCTGGGGCAGCGCGGTGAACGCGCCGGGTTCCAGCTCTCGCAGCGGGCCGACTACATGGAGGCCGAGATCGGCCTGGAGACCACGCTGCGCCGCCCGATCGTCAACACCCGGGACGAGCCGCACGCCGATCCCGAGCGCTGGCGGCGGCTGCACGTGATCATCGGGGACGCCACCTTGCTGGAGGTCGCCACCTACCTGCGTCTGGGCACCACCTCGCTCGTGCTGTGGCTCATCGAGCGGGCGGTCGCCGAGGGCGGCGCGGGCGGTGCGCTGCGCGAGGTGGACCGGCTCGCGCTGCGTGACCCCGTGTCGTGCGTGCACACCGTCAGCCACGACCTGACGCTGACCGCACGGCTGGACCTGGCCGACGGGCGACGCCTGAGCGCCCTGGAGATCCAGCGCGCCTACCTCGAGGCGGTGCGCTCGGCGCTGGAGCACGTCGGTGGGACGCTCGACGAGCAGACCCGCGACGTGCTGGACCGCTGGGACTCCCTCCTGGCGAGGCTGGGAACCGACCCGGCCTCGTGCGCACGGGAGGTCGAGTGGCTGGCCAAGCTGCGGCTGCTGGAGGGCATGCGCCGGCGTGACCGGCTGGCCTGGGACCACCCGCGGCTGGCGGCCGTCGACCTGCAGTGGTCCGACGTGCGCCCCGAGCGAGGCCTCTACCACCGGCTGGTGGCCGCGGGGGCCGTCGAGCTGCTGGTCGCACCCGAGCAGGTCGAGGAGGCCGTCGGGCACCCGCCGCAGGACACCCGGGCGTACTTCCGCGGCGAGGCCGTCGCCCGGTTCGGGGCGGAGATCTCCGCGGCCAGCTGGGACTCGGTCGTCTTCGACGTGGCCGGTGCGGCGACGTTGCAGCGTGTGCCGATGCGCGACCCTCTGCGCGGCACCCGCGCCCACGTGGGCGCGCTGCTGGACGGCAGCAAGGACGCGGCCTCGCTGCTGGCCGCCCTGGGGGCCTGAGCCCGGGCGAGCGGTGCGCCGCGACGTGGACGCCCGAGGGCGTGGCGGGCGCAGGGCCTAGGGTTGGGGCAAGCAGGTCCTCGCATGCTGCCCCGGGAGGTCATGATGGCTGGTCAGGAACACGCGCGGTCGCACCGTGAGGACGACGAGCCGGTCGACGGCCCCCCGACGCCCGCACCGCCCGCGCCGTCCGCCCAGGCCCGCGACGCCGAGGTCGACGCGCTCCTGGACGAGATCGACGACGTGCTGGAGTCCAACGCGGAGCAGTTCGTGCGCGGGTTCGTCCAGAAGGGCGGTCAGTGAGCGCCGATGGCATCGAACGACACGTCCACCGGTCGGCTGCCGCGCGCGTTCACCACGCCCGGCTCGTCGTCCTTCGTGGAGTTCCTCGGCGGGTACGCCCCGCACCTGCTGCCCGGCAACCGGCCCGTTCCGGGCGGTGACGTGCACGCCCCGCACGGCACGACCATCGTCGCGCTGACCTTCGACGGCGGCGTGGTGATGGCCGGCGACCGCCGCGCCACCATGGGGTCGATGATCGCCAGCCGCCAGATCGAGAAGGTCTTCCCAGCGGACGAGTTCTCGGCCGTCGGCATCGCCGGCACGGCAGGTCTGGCCCTGGAGCTGGTGCGCCTGTTCCAGCTCGAGCTGGAGCACTACGAGAAGATCGAGGGCGCGCTGCTGTCCCTGGACGGCAAGGCGAACCGGCTGGCCACGATGATCCGCGGCAACCTCGGCCTGGCCATGCAGGGGCTGGCCGTGGTGCCGCTGTTCGGCGGGTACGACCTGGACCGGCAGCTCGGCAGGATCTTCTCCTACGACGTCACCGGCGGCCGCTACGAGGAGCACGAGCACCACAGCGTCGGTTCCGGATCGGTGTTCGCGCGTGGGTCGCTGAAGAAGCGGTGGCGCCCCGGGCTGGACGCGGCTGAAGCGGTCCGGGTGGCCGTCGAGGCGCTCGTGGACGCCTCCGACGACGACTCGGCGACCGGCGGCCCCGACTCCGTCCGGCGGATCTGGCCGGTCGTGGCCACCGTGACCGCGTCCGGCTACCTGCGGGTCCCCGACGAGGAGCTGGCAGACGTGGCCGCTGCCGTCGAGCAGGAACGGCGCGCAGCGCACGGCACGGACGGGGGTGCGCGGCGATGAGCATGCCGTTCTACGTCTCGCCCGAGCAGCTCATGAAGGACCGGGCCGACTACGCCCGTAAGGGCATCGCCCGCGGCCGCTCGGTGGTGGTGCTGCAGTACGACGACGGCATCGCGTTCGCCACCGAGAACCCCTCGCGCGCGCTGCACAAGATCTCCGAGATCTACGACCGCATCGGTTTCGCCGCGGTCGGCAAGTACAACGAGTTCGAGAACCTGCGCGTGGCCGGCGTGCGGTACGCCGACCTGCGCGGTTACTCCTACGACCGCGACGACGTCAACGCCCGCGGCCTGGCCAACGCCTACGCCCAGACGCTCGGCACGGTGTTCACCACCGAGTCCAAGCCGCTGGAGGTCGAGCTCGTCGTGGCCGAGGTCGGTCGCGACAGCGGCGCCGACCAGATCTACCGGCTGTCCTACGACGGCTCGGTCACCGACGAGCACGGGTACGTGGTCATGGGCGGCCAGGCCGACCGGCTCGGTGCGCTGCTCGAGTCCGGGTGGCGGGCTGGCATGACCCTCCCGCAGGTGCTGGGGCTGGCGGTGCGGGTCCTGGGGTCCCCGGCCGACGAGCACGCGCAGGCCCGCGTCATCCCGGCCGCGCAGCTGGAGGTCGCGGTCCTCGACCGCACCAGGCCGCGCAGGGCGTTCCGTCGGCTGACCGGTGCGCTGCTGGAGGACCTGCTGGGCGCCTCGGTGGCCGGCGACGGCGCACCGACGCCCGACCCGGCACCCTGAGCACACCGGTTCGCGCGACGGTCGACGAGAGGAGCGGGGCATGGACAGGCGGATCTTCGGGCTGGAGACCGAGTACGGCGTGACGTGCGCCGCGACCGACGGGCGTGGCCTGTCGGCCGACGAGGTCGCGCGCTACCTGTTCCGCAAGGTCGTGGCGTGGGGCAGGTCCTCGAACGTGTTCCTGCGCAACGGGTCCCGGCTCTACCTCGACGTGGGCTCCCACCCGGAGTACGCGACCGCCGAGTGCGACGACGTGCGCCAGCTGGTCACGCACGACCGGGCCGGCGAACGGATCCTCGAGGGCCTGGTGGAGGACGCCCAGCAGCGCCTGGAGCACGAGGGGCTGCCCGGCAGGATCCACCTGTTCAAGAACAACACCGACTCGGCGGGCAACTCCTACGGCTGCCACGAGAACTACCTGGTGCGTCGGCAGGGCGACTTCACGCGTCTGTCCGACGTCCTGGTGCCGTTCCTCATCACCCGCCAGGTCCTCACCGGTGCGGGCAAGGTCCTGGTGACCCCGCGGGGGGCGACGTACTGCCTGTCGCAGCGCGCCGACCACATCTGGGAGGCCGTCTCCAGTGCGACGACGCGCTCGCGGCCGATCATCAACACGCGCGACGAGCCGCACGCGGACGCCGAGCACTTCCGTCGGCTGCACGTCATCGTCGGCGACTCCTCGATGTCCGAGACGACCACGATGCTCAAGGTCGGCGCGACCGACCTGGTCCTGCGCATGATCGAGGCCGGTGTGCCGATGCGGGACACCACCCTGGAGAACCCGATCCGCGCGATCCGCGAGATCAGCCACGACATGACCGGCCAGCACCCGGTGACGCTGGCCTCGGGTCGGACCATCACGGCGATCGACCTGCAGGAGGAGTACCTCACGCGGGTCAGCGACTTCGTCACCCAGGAGCACGGCCCCACGCCCGAGGTGAAGCAGGTGCTGGACCTGTGGGAGCGCGGGCTGCGCGCGCTGCGCACCGGCGACCTGTCGTTGGTCGACCGCGAGCTCGACTGGGTGATCAAGTACCGCTTGATCGAGCGGTACCGCGCCAAGCACGGGCTGGAGCTCTCCGACGTGCGCGTGCAGCGCCTTGACCTGGCGTACCACGACATCTCACGGACAGAGGGTCTGTACAACCTGCTGGCCGCCAAGGGGCTCGTCGAGCGTGTCACGACCGACCTGGAGGTGTTCGAGGCGACGGCCGTACCGCCGCAGACCACCCGGGCCAAGCTGCGGGGCGACTTCGTGCGTGCCGCGCAGGAGGCGCGTCGTGACTACACGGTCGACTGGGTGCACCTCAAGCTCAACGACCAGGCGCAGCGCACCGTGCTGTGCAAGGACCCGTTCCGCAACGTCGACGAGCGGGTGGACAGGCTCATCGAGTCGATGTGAGCGGTCTGTGGCGACCTGGTGAGCGCGGGCGGCGCACCGGGACGTGGTGCCCGCGACCCGTACAGTGGGCGCTCGGGCAGGCCGACGCAGCCGCGTGACCTGCCCTCGGACATCGCAGGACAGCGGGCCGCGCGGCCCGGAGGAAGGATCGACGTGCGACGACTGCGGGGCGCTGCCCTCGTGACCGCCCTGGCCGCCGTCCTGGCCGCGGTCGGCTGCTCACCGGCGGCGACACCGGACCCGGACGTCGTGGTCTCCGGCGAGCCGGGCGTGGCGCCCACCATCACGTACGTGACGCCGGTCGTCGTGGGGGACACCTTCACCGACCAGGTGTGGCCCGGCAGCGGACCCGACCTGGTCGAGGGCGGGCCGGTGCTCATCGACTTCTGGTTGGAGAACGGCGAGAACGCCGAGCTGGTCAAGGAGAGCTACTCCTCGAACCCCACCCCCCGGATGCTCACCGAGGAGGCTCTGGGCACCGACCTGTACCGGGCGCTGAAGGGCCAGAAGGTCGGCGCGCGGGTCCTGCAGGTCAGCCCGGCCAACGAGACGACCCCCGGGAGCTACCCCACGGTCACGGTGCTCGACGTGCTGCCGACCCGTGCGGCAGGCGAGGCCGTCCCGCCGCGCGCCGACCTGCCGGTGGTGAGCCTCGACGACACCGGGGCGCCGACCATCACGGCCACCGGTACGGCGGCCCCCACCGACCTGGTCACGCAGGCGCTGATCCGGGGCACCGGTCAGCAGGTCGGCGAGCAGGACACCATCACCGTGCAGTACTCGGGCTTCGCCTGGGACACCGGCGAGCTCTTCGACTCCACGTGGTCGCGCACGCTGCCCGTCTCGTTCTCGTTGCAGGACGTGCCCGCGTGGTCCGACGGCCTGGTCGAGCAGCCGGTGGGCAGCCAGGTCATGCTCGTGATCCCGCCCTCGTACCCGCTGGGTGTCACCGAGAGCGAGGAGCTGGCGGGCAAGACCGTCGTGTTCGTCATCGACATCCTGGCCACCGGCGCCCCGGACGGGGCTGACTCATGAGCCTGGCGCTGCGGGTCATCCCGTGCCTGGACGTCGACGCCGGTCGCGTCGTCAAGGGCGTCAACTTCGAGAACCTGCGTGATGCGGGTGACCCTGTGGAACTCGCACGGCGCTACGACGCCGAGGGCGCCGACGAGCTGACGTTCCTGGACGTGTCGGCCTCGTCCGGCAACCGTGAGACCACCTACGACGTGGTGCGCCGCACCGCCGAGCAGGTGTTCGTGCCGCTGACCGTCGGCGGAGGCGTGCGCTCGCCCGAGGACGTCGACCGGCTGCTGCGTGCCGGTGCCGACAAGGTCGGGGTGAACACCGCGGCGATCGCCCGGCCCGAGCTGATCGCGCAGATCGCCGAGCGGTTCGGCAGCCAGGTGCTGGTGCTGTCCGTGGACGCCCGCCGCACCACCGGTGACGTGCGCACCGACTCCGGCTACGAGGTCACCACGCACGGCGGTCGACGGGGCACGGGTATCGACGCCGTGGCCTGGGCCGTGCAGGCGGCCGAGCTCGGGGCGGGCGAGATCCTGCTGAACTCGATGGATGCCGACGGCACGACGTCCGGGTTCGACCTGTCGATGCTGCGCGACGTGCGCCGTGAGGTGCGCGTGCCCCTGATCGCGAGCGGCGGCGCGGGCACCGTGCAGCACTTCGTCGAGGCGGCGCAGGCGGGCGCGGACGCCGTGCTCGCGGCGAGCGTCTTCCACTTCGGCACGCTGAGCATCGGCGAGGTCAAGGCGGCGTTGCGCGCCGCCGGCATCACCGTGCGCTGAAGGCTCGTCCGTCAGCGCACGGGCAGGGCGTCGGTGAGGGCGTCCAGGTCCTGCGGGGCGCCCTCGAGGTGCACCTGGGCCGCGGCGCCGCGCCCGGACAGCCACAGCAGCACCTCGCCGACCTGCCCCCGGACAACCACCGAGCCGTGACCGTCGGACGCGCTGCGCAGGCGGCGGCGCACCCCGTCCGGGCGCACGACCACGAGGCCGACGCCGACCCGTCGGGCCCGCAGGGCGGCGAACCGCGGCAGCTGCGCCCACAGCGCCTCGACCAGCCCGGGGTCCAGCTCGCGCGGCGGGACCGGGTGCGCCCCGCGGCGCACGTCCTCCGTGTGCACGAAGAACTCGACGACGTTGGCGGCCTCACCGGCCCACGCCAGCGGGTGCCACGGCGCCGGGGGCGTGGCCACCCGTGAGACCAGGTCGCGGTACCCGCCCTCGGACATACCCGTGGCGGCCAGGTCCTCGGTGGCCCTCTCGGTGTGCGCGGCGAGGGCCGGCACCACCAGCCCTGCGCCGACCAGCGGGTTGTTCTCGCGCAGGATCACGTGTGCGGCCAGGTGGCGGGTGCGCCACCCCTCGCACAGCGTGGGTGCGTCCGGCCCGGCCTGGGCCAACGCGTCGGCGAGCTGGGTGCGCAGGACCTCGTGCCACGTCATGCGGTGATGCTCGCACGTGCCGTGCGCCGGTGTCGCGGTGCGACCTGGGGGCGAGGTGACGTGAGAGAGTGCGGTGTCCCCCTGCTCGTCGTGGAAGGTTCGTCATGCGTACGCGGGTCCAGCCGGCACCGGCAGCCCTGACAGGTTCGATCCCGCGACGTGCGACGCAGCTGCTGTGGCGCGGCATGCGCGCCCACCCGTGGACCTATGCGGCCGCCGTGGGTGCCTCCGCGGTCTTCGGGGCCACGACGGTCGCCGTCAGTCGCGTGCTGGGCATGGTCACCGACCGTGTCGTGGTCCCCGCCATCGGCGGTGACACCGCCGCGCAGGCGGACCTGTGGTGGGCGGGTGCGGCTCTGGCGCTCATCGCGCTGACGCTCGCCCTCGGCGTGGCAGGGCGGCGGGTGTTCGCGGGCATGGGCTACGCCGACCTGCAGGCCGACCACCGCACGGGGATCACCCGGCAGTACCTGCGGCTGCCGATGGCGTGGCACCGTCGCCACCCCACGGGCCAGCTGCTCTCGCACGCCTCGAGCGACGTGGAGGCCGCCACCAGCGTGTTCAACCCGTTGCCGTTCGCGCTCGGGGTGGTCGTCATGGTGGTCGTGGCGACCGTCGCGCTGCTGCGCACCGACGTGTGGCTGGCCCTGGCGGCCCTCGTCGTCCTGCCGTTGACCGTGGTGGCCAACTTGGTGTTCCAGCGCCGGATGTCCCCGGCGATCGCGCACGCGCAGCAGCTGCGCGGTGAGGTCGCCGACGTGGCCCACGAGTCCTTCGAGGCGTCCGTGCTGGTCAAGTCGTTGGGCACCCAGGACCGGGAGCAGGCGCGGTTCGCCGAGCGAGCCGATGCGCTGCGGCACGCCAACGTGCGGGTCGGGGTGGTGCGGGCGTTCTTCGACCCGGTGATCGACCTCCTGCCGAACCTGGGCACGCTGCTGGTGCTGGTGGTCGGCGCGGTGCAGGTGCACGCCGGGCGGATCGGGACGGGCGACGTGGTCGCGGCCGCGTACCTGCTGACCCTCCTCGCGGTCCCGGTGCGGGCGTTCGGCTGGGTCCTGGGCGACATGCCGCGCGCCCTGGTCGGTCACGACCGGCTCTCGGCGGTCCTCGACGCGCGCCCGGCGATCCCCGCCGGCGACACGCCCTGGAACCCGGGGCCGGGTGGTGCGCGCGTCACGTTCGCCGGTGTCGGCTACGACGTTCCGACGGTGCAGGGGCCCGCGCGGTTGCTCGACGGTGTGGACCTGGATCTCGCGCCGGGTCGGGTCGTGGCCGTCGTCGGTCCCACGGGTGCGGGCAAGACGACCCTGGTGTCGCTGGTGAGCCGCCTCGCGGACCCCACGCAGGGCCGGGTCGCCGTCGACGGCCTCGACGTGCGCGACGTGCGGCCCGCCGACCTGGCGCACGGGGTGGCACTGGTGTCGCAGGCCACCTTCATCTTCGAGGACACCGTGCGGGGGAACGTGACGCTCGCCGACCCCGACGACCCCGGCGCACCCGACGACGACGAGGTCTGGGCGGCGCTGGCGGCCGCGCGCGTCGACGAGGTCGTCCGTGCCCTGCCGGGTGGCCTCGACGCACCGCTGGGCGAACGCGGCGCGAACCTCTCCGGCGGCCAACGGCAGCGGCTGGCCCTGGCGCGGGCCCTCGTCCGGCACCCGCGTGTGCTGATCCTCGACGACGCGACCTCGGCGGTCGATCCCGAGGTCGAGCAGCGGATCCTCACCGGGGTCCGGGCCGCCGGTGCGGACGGGCCCACGGTGCTCCTGGTGGCCTACCGGATGTCCTCGGTGCTGCTGGCCGACGAGGTCGTGCATCTCGAGGGCGGCCGGGTCGTGGACCGGGGGACCCACGCCGAGCTGCTCGCCCGCGATCGCGGCTACCGGGAGCTGGCCACGGCCTACGCACGCGAGACCGCGCGCCGAGCTGCGGACGGTGCCTCGGCCCGCGACACGGCGGGGTCGACCGGCGACGACGCCGACCATGGCGTCCAGGACGAGGCGACGGAGGACGCACGATGAGCACCGGGCAGGTACCGGCCCCCGACCACCGCATGGCACCGGCCAGCACCCTGGGCGTGATGGCCACGATCCGTCGCGGGCTGCAGGTCTCACCCGAGCTCACCCGCGGGTGGGTGCTGACCGCTGTGCTGGCCGTGCTGGCGGCCCTGGGCAAGGTGCTCGTCCCCGTGGCCGTGCAGCAGGCCGTCGACGGGGGAGTGCTCGCCGCCGGCGGTCCTGACGTGCAGCGTGTCGCGGTGACCGCGGCAGTGGCGGCAGTCGGGCTCCTGATCGGCGCGGGGTGCACCGCCCTGGTCAACGTGCGGCTGTTCCGCGCGTCGGAGGCTGGTCTGCTGACGCTGCGCACCCGGGCGTTCCGGCACGTGCACGACCTGTCGGTGCTCACCCAGGGCTCCGAGCGGCGCGGCTCGCTGGTGTCCCGTGTCACCTCGGACGTCGACACGATCTCGCTGTTCGTCCAGTGGGGCGGCATCATGCTGCTCGTCTCGGTCCTGCAGGTCGCCGTGGCCACGGCGCTCATGGCGTTCTACTCCTGGAAGCTGGCGCTGCTGGTGTGGGCCTGCTTCGTCCCGCTGATGCTCGTGCTGCCGCCGCTGCAGAAGCGCGTCAACGGCCGGTACACCGCGGTGCGGGAGCGGGTCGGGGCGATGCTCGGCGCCGTCTCCGAGGCTGTCGTGGGCGCCGAGACGATCCGGTCGTACGGCGTGGCCGACCGCACGCAGCGGCGCATCGACACCGCGGTGCGCGCCACGCGTGAGGCCATGGTGCGCGCCCAGACCCTGGTCTCCGTGGTGTTCGCCAGCGGTGTCCTGGTGGCCAACCTGGTGCTCGCCGTCGTCGTGGTGGCGGGGACCCGCCTCGGCATGGCCGGTGAGGTGTCGGTCGGGCGGCTCCTGGCGTTCTTGTTCCTCGTGCAGCTGTTCACCGGTCCGGTGCAGATGGCCACCGAGATCCTCAACGAGCTGCAGAACGCGGTCGCGGGCTGGCGTCGGGTGCTCGGTGTGCTCGAGACGCCGGTGCAGGTCGCCGAGCCGGACGGTGCCGCGGTCGACTCCCCGCGGGGTCCGGCCGACCTGGAGCTGCGCGGTGTGGCGTTCGCGTACCCGGACGGCCCCCCGGTGCTGCGCGACGTGCACCTGCGGGTGCCGGCCGGGTCGTCGGTCGCGGTGGTCGGCGCGACAGGATCGGGCAAGACGACGATCGCCCGCCTCGTGGCCCGCTTCGTGGACCCCTCGCACGGCCAGGTGCTGCTGGACGGCGTCGACCTGCGGCACCTGAGCGGCGAGAGCCTGCGGCGCCGCGTCGTGCTGGTACCTCAGGAGGGGTTCCTGTTCGACGGCACGGTCGGCGACAACATCGCCTACGGCCTGCGTGAGAGCAGCCCGACCGCGACGGCGGACGCCGATGCGCGGGTGCGCGAGGCCGTCCGGGCCCTCGGGCTGGAGCCCTGGGTCGACGAGCTCGCACAGGGACTGGACACACCCGTCGGACAGCGCGGCGAGTCCTTGTCGGCAGGCGAACGTCAGCTGGTCGCCCTGGCTCGTGCCTACCTCGCCGACGGCGACGTCCTTCTTCTCGACGAGGCGACCTCCGCCGTCGACCCGGCGACCGAGGTGCGGATCGCGCACGCCCTGGACTCGCTCGCGGGCGGACGCACCACGCTCACCATCGCGCACCGCCTGTCCACCGCCGAGGCGGCCGACCACGTGGTCGTCGTCGACGCCGGCGCGGTCGTCGAGCAGGGGTCCCACGCCGAGCTGCTGGCCCGTGGCGGCCGGTACGCGGCCATGCACGGCGCCTGGGTCTCGCAGACCCGCTGACCGGCGGAGCGTCGGGGCCCGGTGGTCGCGCGGTGGGTGGACCGGGCCGTGCCACCGGCGACGGGCGTGGCAGGATCGTCGCGTGCCCGCCACGACGACCCCGCAGACACCCCGACCCGCCGAGGACGCCCGGCTCGACCCCGCGGTCGCGGCACGGCTGCGTCGCGACGACGCGGGCCTGGTCGCCGCCGTCGTGCAGCAGCACGACACCCGTGAGGTCCTCATGGTCGGCTGGATGGACGACGAGGCCCTGCACCGCACCCTGACCACCGGCAGGGTCACGTTCTGGAGCCGCTCGCGCCAGGAGTACTGGCGCAAGGGCGACACCTCCGGCCACGCCCAGTACGTCAAGGCCGTCAGCCTCGACTGCGACGGTGACGCCCTGCTGGTCGAGGTCGACCAGGTCGGCGCCGCCTGCCACACGGGCACCCGCACCTGCTTCGAGGCCGGTGGACCGCTGAGCGTCCTCGTCGGCTCTGCTCCCGCCGGGTCGGCGGACATGCCCCCGGCCACGACCCCTGGCACGACCCCAGCCATCCCCGCCACCGAAGGAGACCGATGAGCGCGGCCGCCACCGACGTCACCACGGCGCAGGTCCCCTGGGGTACCACCTGGCCCCTGCTCGAGGGCTTCCGCGCGCTGGCGCGTGACCGGCGTGTGGTCCCCGTGGTCCGGCGCCTGCTCGCCGACGACGTCACCCCCGTGGGGCTCTACCGGCAGCTCGCGGCCGGACGCCCGGGCACCTTCGTGCTGGAGTCCGCCGAGTCGGACGGCACCTGGTCGCGCTACTCGTTCGTCGGCGTGCGCTCGCGGGCCACGCTCACGGTGCGGGAGGGGCGCGCGGTGTGGGTCGGCGACGTGCCCGTCGGTGTGCCGACGGAGGGCGACGTGCTCGAGGTGCTCGCGCGCACCCTGGAGGTGCTGCGTACCCCGGCCGTGCCTGGCCTGCCGCCGTTGACGGGTGGCCTGGTCGGGGCGCTCGGCTGGGACGTCGTGCGGCACTGGGAGCCCACCCTGCCGGCCCGGGCACCCGACGAGCTCGGGGTACCCGAGGTCACGCTCCTGCTGGCCACCGACCTGGCCGTGGTCGACCACCAGGACGGGTCGGTGTGGCTGGTGGCGAACGCGATCAACTTCGACGACACCGACGAGCGCGTCGACGAGGCGTACTCCGACGCGCTGGCCCGGCTCGACGCCATGCAGGCGGCGCTCGCGCACCCGCCGCAGCCCGCGCTGGCGGCGCTGGTCGACGTCGCCGAGCCCGAGCTCGAGTTCCGCTCGACGCAGGAGGAGTTCGAGGCCTGGGTGGGTCGCGGGCAGGAGGCGATCCGTGACGGCGACGTGTTCCAGGTGGTGCTCTCGCAGCGCCTCGACCTGGACTGCCCGGCCGAGCCCATCGACGTGTACCGCGTGCTGCGGACCATCAACCCGAGCCCGTACATGTACTACCTGCAGCTGCAGGACGCCGACGGGCAGGACTTCGCCGTCGTCGGTTCCAGCCCGGAGACCCTGGTGAAGGTGACCGACGGGCGGGTGGTGACGTTCCCGATCGCCGGCTCGCGCCCGCGCGGCGCCACCCCCGAGCAGGACCGCGCGCTGCACGACGAGGTCCTGGCCGACCCCAAGGAGCGCGCCGAGCACATCATGCTCGTCGACCTGTCCCGCAACGACCTGGTCAAGGTGTGCGACCCGGCCTCGGTCGAGGTCGTCGAGTTCATGGCGGTCAAGCGCTACTCGCACATCATGCACATCTGCTCGACGGTGGTCGGGCGGCTGCGGGCCGGGGCGTCGGCGTTGGAGACGCTGATCGCGACGTTCCCGGCCGGGACGCTCTCGGGCGCGCCGAAGCCGCGCGCCATCGCGCTCATCGACGAGATCGAGCCGGCCCGACGCGGTATCTACGGCGGCACGGTCGGGTACTTCGACTTCGCCGGCGACATGGACATGGCGATCGCCATCCGCACGGCGCTGATCCGTGGCGGGCGCGCCAGCGTGCAGGCCGGCGGCGGCATCGTGGCGGACTCGGTGCCCGGCCTGGAGTACGCCGAGTCGCGCAACAAGGCCGCCGCTGCCGTGCGGGCCGTGCAGCTGGCGGCGCGGCTGCGGTCAGCCGCGAGGTGAGCGACGCCCCGGACGCGACCCGACCGGCGGCGGGTGGCCGCGCGCGCCGTGGGCGTGCTGTCCTCGTCCTGGCAGCGCTGGCCGCTCTGACCGCGCTGGTGCACGTGCCGACGTGGCTCACGGTGACGGGGACGTCCGCCGCTCAGGGGGGTGTGACGGTGGTGGCCACGGGGACCGCGGTCTCGCCGTCGGGGATGGCGGCCGCTGTGGTGCTGCTCGCGGCGGCCGGTGCGGTGGCGCTGGTGGGCAGGGCCGGCCGGTGGGTCGTGGGTGCGGTCGTGGCCGCCGCCGGCCTGCTGGTGGTCGTCTCGACGGTGCTCGTCCTGCGGGACACCCCGGCCGCGATCCGCCCGGTGGTGGTCGAGGTGACGGGGGTGGGTGCGTTCGTCGGTCCGGTGGCGACGTCGCCGTGGCCGTGGATGGCGGTGGCCGTCGGGGTCCTGGTGGTGCTCGGGGCGGGGTGGCTGCTGCGGGCCGCGCGGCGCTGGCCGGTGCCGAGCCGCCGGTACGAGAGCGCACCGGCGGCGCCCGCCGCCGCGCCGGAGGACGATCGGGCCGTGTGGGACGCCCTCAGCCGCGGCGACGACCCGAGCTGAGTTGCCGCACCATCGCCGGAGGACGTTCGTCCTGGTCCGCTAGGGTGGTGGCAGCACCGAGCACGAAGGGCACACCATGACTGACGACACCCTCGCGCACCGCGCGCAGCACGCCACCCGCACCGAGTCGGTGCACCTGCCGCCGAGCGTGGCACCCACCAACCACGGACACACCACCGCCGCGTGGACCACGACCATCGTCGTGGTCCTGGGCGCCGTGGTGGCCGCCGTCGGCATGGTCGCCGCGCTGGCCTGGCTGGCGTGGTCGGGTGGGGCGGTCATGCTGCTCGGCCTCGTGCTCGGCAAGGTGCTCCAGGTGCTCGGCTACGGCCAGGGCGGGGCGCAGACGCTCGCCCGGCAGGCCGGCGCGGCGCACTGAGCCAGGCCGCCCACCCAGGGCGGCGAACGTGACCCACCCCGCCACACGACCCTGCGCGGACGCTCCCGCCCGCGCACCACGATCCGAGGAGGACCGTTGTCGACTCCCGACCAGCCGCAGGACCCGTTCGCCGTGGGCGGCCAGGCTCCGCAGCCTGGCGCCACACCGCCGCCTGCCCAGCCTGGCGCAGCACCGCAGTACCCGGCGGCGCCCCAGTACCCGGCCGCACCGCAGTACCCGGCTGCTCCCCAGTACCCGGCGGCGCCGCAGCCCGGCGCACCCCAGTACCCGGGCGGCCAGTACCTGGGTGCGCCGCAGTACGGACAGGGCGCCTACGCACCGATGGGGTACCCCAAGAACAGCCTCGGTGTGTGGACCTTCGTGCTCGGCATCGTGGGCTTCCTGCTGTGCGGCCCGTTCACCGCGATCCCTTCGCTGATCGTCGGTGCCAAGGCGCGCAAGGCGGTCGCGTCCGGTGAGGCCAACAACGGCGGCCTGACCACTGCGGGCATCGTGATCGCGTGGATCACCCTGGCCTTCTGGGTGCTCAGCGTCGTGTACCTGGCACTGAACTGGGACACGTTCGTGGACTCCTTCAACGCCGGTTACGACTCCACGTACTGACGGGGAGCTGCGCAGTGCCGGGCGCCGAGGTCGGAGGGGACCTGCTCCCCGCTGGTTCTGGTGCCCACGGGGCGGTCCCCACCACGCGGTGGTGGGGACCGCCCCTCGCCATGGCCGCGGTCGCTGCGGGCCTGACGGCGGTGGTCGTCTGGCGCGACCCGCACGTGGGCGGGAGCCTGGGGTTCTGCCCGCTGCGGGTGCTGACGGGGTGGGCGTGCCCTGCCTGCGGCGCGCTGCGCGCCACTGACGACCTGGTGCACGGTGATCTCGCGGGGGCGTGGGCGCACAACCCGCTGTGGGTGGCGCTGACGCCGCTGCTCGTGGTGATGTGGGTGCGGTGGGTGGCCCGGCGTCGGGCAGGCAGCCCTGCCCGCCCGCTCTCGCCGCGGTGGGGCATCGGTGGGCTGGCCGTGCTGCTGGTGTTCGCGGTGGCGCGCAACCTGCCAGCCTGGCAGCCGTTCCTCGGTCCCTGACCCGTACGAAGGAGTCCCATGTCGGACCAGCCCGCCTCCGCAGAACCGCAGCCCCCCGCCGAGAGCGGTGCCGCCGTCGGCCCGGTGCCCGGCGCACCGGAGCCGCCGCCGGTCGCCCCTCAGCAGGCCCCGTACCAGCCGGGTGCCTACCCGCAGACCCCGTACCAAGGTGCCTACCCGCAGACCCCGTACCAAGGTACCTACCCGCAGGCCCCGTACCAGGCTGCCTACCCGCAGGGCGCCTCCGTGCAGCCGTACCCCAAGAACGACCTCGCCGTCTGGTCGTTCGTGCTGGGCCTGGCGGGCCTCGTGCTCGGCTGCATGCTGGTGACGGGCATCCCGGCGGTCATCGTCGGCCGGAACGCCCAGCGTGCGGTGGCGGCGGGAGAGGCCAACAACGGCGGCCTCGCCACGGCGGGCATCATCCTGGGTTGGGTGTCCATCGCGTTGACGGCCGTGCTCGTCGTGCTCTTCGGCTTCCTGCTCGTGCTCGGGGTCGCCCTGCCGTTCGCGATCACGCAGTCGTCGTCCGTCGGCTGACCCGCGCGGGGCCGCGTCCCACCCATCGACCCCGTGGTCAAGTGCCGTTCGTCACCCCTCTACGATGGCAAGGGACGGCCGCCGCGCCCAGGGGGCATGTCGGGGTGGCCGCACGAGGGGAAGGGTGACGCCGATGGCGACCGTGCTGGACGAGATCGTCGCAGGGGTACGGGAAGACCTGGCCGTGCGCGAGGCGACGACGCCTCTGGCGGCCCTGAAGGAGCTGGCCGCCCGGCGCACGTCGGCCCTGGACGCCGTGAGCCGGCTCAAGGTGGCCGACGCGGTGACCGTGATCGCCGAGGTCAAGCGCTCGAGCCCGAGCAAGGGTGAGCTCGCCACGATCTCCGACCCGGCGGCACTGGCGGCCGAGTACGAGAAGGGCGGCGCGTGCGTCATCTCGGTGCTCACCGAGCAGCGGCGGTTCCGCGGATCGCTCGCCGACCTCGACGCGGTCCGTGCGCAGGTCGACATCCCCGTGCTGCGCAAGGACTTCGTGGTCACGCCGTATCAGGTGTGGGAGGCGCGGGCGCACGGCGCCGACCTCGTGCTGCTCATCGTGGCGGCGCTCGAGCAGACCGTCCTGGAGTCGTTGGTGGAGCGGGTGCACTCCCTGGGCATGACGGCCCTGGTGGAGGTGCACGACACCGAGGAGGTCGCCCGGGCGGTCGATGCCGGCGCCCGGGTCATCGGCGTGAACGCGCGCAACCTCAAGACGCTCGACGTCGACCGCACGACCTTCTCCCGGGTGGCGCCGGCGATCCCGTCGGACGTGGTGAAGATCGCCGAGTCCGGGGTGCGCGGTCCGCACGACGTCATGGACTTCGCCCGGGCAGGTGCCGACGCGGTGCTGGTCGGTGAGGCGCTGGTCACGGACGACGCCCCGCGACAGTCCGTGGCCGACCTCGTGGCCGCCGGCGCGCACCCCTCGCTGCGGGCGGTGCGCCAGTGAGCGGGCGTCCCGAGCCGACGGACCTGCACCGCACGATGCAGGAGGCGCAGGGCCCGTTGTCGACGCATGCCGGCCCCTACTTCGGCGAGTTCGGTGGTCGGTTCGTCCCCGAGGCGCTCGTCGCCGCGCTCGACGAGCTGGAGACCGCGTTCCACAAGGCGCAGGCCGACCCGGCGTTCGCGGCCGAGCTGGCCCGGTTGCACCGCACGTACACGGGCCGTCCGAGCCCGCTGACCGAGGTCCCGCGGTTCGCGGCTCACGTCGGTGAGCACGTGCGGGTGTTCCTCAAGCGCGAGGACCTCAACCACACGGGTTCGCACAAGATCAACAACGTGCTGGGGCAGGCGCTGCTGGTCAAGCGCATGGGCAAGAAGCGCGTCATCGCCGAGACGGGTGCCGGGCAGCACGGAGTCGCCACGGCCACCGCAGCCGCCCTGCTCGACCTCGAGTGCACGGTGTACATGGGCGAGGAGGACACGCGGCGGCAGGCGCTGAACGTGGCCCGCATGCGCCTGCTCGGTGCCGAGGTGATCCCGGTGACGATCGGCTCGCGCACGCTCAAGGACGCCATCAACGAGGCGTTGCGCGACTGGGTGGCCAACGTCGACACGACGCACTACCTGCTGGGCACGGTGACCGGTCCGCACCCGTTCCCCGAGATGGTGCGCGACTTCCACAAGATCATCGGCGAGGAGGCCCGCGCGCAGCTGCTCGCGGAGACCGGGCGTCTGCCCGAGGCCGTCCTGGCGTGCGTGGGCGGCGGCTCGAACGCCATGGGCATCTTCAACGCGTTCCTCGACGAGCCCTCGGTGCGCCTGTTCGGCTTCGAGGCCGGCGGCCGCGCGATCACCCCTGGCGACCACGCGGCGCGGTTCTCGGGCGGGGTGCCGGGCGTGCTGCAGGGCACGCGCTCGTACCTGCTGCAGGACGAGGACGGCCAGACGATCCCCAGCCACTCGGTCTCCGCGGGGCTCGACTACCCGAGCGTCGGCCCGGAGCACGCGTGGCTGCACGACATCGGGCGCGCGCAGTACCGGCCGGTGTCCGACGAGCAGGCGATGGACGCGTTCTCGCTGCTGTGCCGCACGGAGGGCATCATCCCGGCGATCGAGTCGGCCCATGCCCTGGCCGGTGCGATCCTGCTGGGGCAGGAGGCGTCGACCTGGCCGGTCGAGCACGGGCAGGAGCCGATCCTGCTCGTCAACCTCTCGGGTCGTGGAGACAAGGACGTGGCGACCGCTGCGGCGTGGTTCGGTCTGGTGGACGACACGGCGGCGACGCCGACGGAGGGGGAGCGGCTGTGACCGCTGCGGTGGTGCCGTCGCAGACGGCGGACCTGCTCGACGGCCTGGGACGGGCTGCGCTCGTCGGCTACCTGCCGGTGGGCTACCCCGACGTGCCCACCTCCGTCGAGGCCGTGCGCACGCTCATCGACAACGGTGCCGACGTGGTCGAGCTGGGCATGCCCTACACGGACCCGTTGATGGACGGACCGGTCATCCAGCACGCCGTGGACACGGCGCTGCGCGGGGGCGTGCGGGTGCGCGACACGTTGCGGGCCGTGGAGCAGGTTGCCGGGCGGGGTGCGCCGATCCTGGTGATGACCTACTGGAACCTGGTGCTGCGGTACGGCGTCGAGGCCTTCGCCCGTGACCTGGCGGCGGCCGGTGGTGCGGGCCTGATCACACCCGACCTCATCCCTGACGAGGCGGGTGTGTGGATCGACGCCTCGGACGAGCACGGGCTGGACAGGGTGTTCCTGGTCGCCCCGAGCTCGACGCCTGAGCGTCTGGCCTCGACGGCCGCGGCGTGCCGCGGGTTCGTCTACGCGGCGTCCACCATGGGCGTCACGGGGGAGCGGGCGACGCTCGGGTCGGGAGCGGAGCGGCTCGTCGCGCAGACCCGTGCGGCGGGAGCCGCGCACGTGTGCGTCGGACTAGGTGTCTCGCGCCCCGACCAGGCGGCTCAGGTCGCCGCGTACGCCGACGGCGTCATCGTCGGCTCGGCGCTGGTTCGCGCGGTCAGCGAGGGTGTCCAGGACGGGACGGGCCTGGCGCCGCTGGCCAGGACTACCGCTGCGCTGGCCGACGGCGTGCGCTCGGTCGTCCGTCCTGCGGTCGGTTCGCCGTCATGATCCTGCCCGGCCAGCTGCTGGGCTCCATCCCGAGCCCGTCGCAGGGTGTCTGGCACCTCGGCCCGTTCCCCGTGCGCGCGTACTCCCTGGCGATCCTGCTCGGCATTGCCGCCGCCATCTGGATCACGCGCCGCCGGTGGGCGCAGCGTGGCGGTGAGCCGGACGACGTGCTGGAGATCGCGTTCTGGGCGGTCCCGTTCGGGATCGTCGGTGGCCGGATCTACCACGTCATCAGCTCGCCGCAGCAGTACTTCGGCGAGGGGGGTGACCCGTGGAGCGCGTTCGCGATCTGGGAGGGCGGCCTGGGCATCTGGGGCGCTGTCGCGTTCGGTGCCCTCGGCGCGTGGATCGGCTGTCGACGCCAGGGCGTGAAGCTGCCGCCGTGGGCCGATGCACTGGCACCCGGGTTGCTGGTCGCGCAGGCGTTGGGTCGGTTGGGCAACTGGTTCAACCAGGAGCTCTTCGGCGGGCCCACCACGCTGCCCTGGGGCCTGCAGATCGACGCGGCTCACCTGCCGCCGGGGGTCGATCCCGGCACGCTGTTCCATCCCACGTTCCTGTACGAGATGCTCTGGAACCTGGCGGCGGCTGCCGTGCTGGTCTGGGCCGATCGGCGCTTCCGGCTGGGCCACGGCCGCGTGTTCTGGCTCTACGTCGTGCTCTACACGCTCGGTCGCGGCTGGATCGAGCTGCTGCGCATCGACACGGCCAACCACGTGCTGGGGCTGCGGCTCAACGTCTGGACGTCGATCATCGTGTGCCTCGGTGCGCTGGTAGCGTTCGTGGTGGTCGGACGCCGGCATCCCGGACGTGAGGCGACCGTCCTGCTCACACCCCCCGCCGTGCAGGACGACGAGGAGGACGCGCAGAGTGCCGTGGGCTGATCCCACGGACACGTGCGCTCCATCTCACCAGGCACGCTACGGCCCCGGTGTTTCAGGGCTGTATCGTCGCCACACGGCTGGGCCGACGGCGTCCCACACGTTCCCCCTTTGTTCGTGCTAGACCCCGATCCGTCGGGGTCCGTGAGGACGGTGCTGATGTCGACGTCGCCCGCGAGCCCCGGAGCCATGATGGCGCCTTTCGCGCCTGGTCCGTCGGGGCTCTACGACCCGGCCGCCGAGCACGACGCCTGCGGCTTCGCCTTCGTGGCCACGCTGCGTGGCACCCCCGGTCGCGACATCGTCGACGCGGGCCTGACGGCGCTGCTCAACCTGGACCACCGCGGTGCCGTCGGCGCCGAGGAGGACTCCGGCGACGGCGCCGGCATCCTGACGCAGATCCCCGACGCGTTCTTCCGCGACGTCGTCGACGCGGATCTGCCGCCGGCGGGGTCGTACGCGATCGGCATGGCGTTCCTGCCGGTCGACGAGGCCGAGCGTGCTCGGGCGGTGCAGGCCATCGAGGCCATCGCCGCCGAGGAGAAGCTCGACGTGCTCGCGTGGCGCGACGTCACGGTCACGGCGGACCTGGTCGGTCCGACGGCGCGCTCATCCATGCCGCACTTCCGGCACCTGGTCGTGGCCGACCCTTCGCGTGAGCTGGCAGGCATCGACCTGGACCGGCGCACGTTCCGGCTGCGCAAGCGGGCCGAGCGCGAGGTCGGGGTCTACTTCGCCTCGCTGTCGGCACGCACCATCACCTACAAGGGCATGCTGACCACCGGCCAGCTCGAGCCGTTCTTCGCCGACCTGTCCGACCCGCGCTACGCGAGCGAGATCGCGCTGGTGCACTCGCGGTTCTCGACGAACACGTTCCCCTCGTGGCCGCTGGCGCACCCGTTCCGTCTGATCGCGCACAACGGCGAGATCAACACGGTGCGGGGCAACCGCAACTGGATGGCCGCCCGTGAGGGTCGGCTGTCCAGCGAGCTCATCGGCGACCTGGGCCCCCTCATGCCGGTCTGCACGCCCGGCGGCTCGGACTCGGGCAGCTTCGACGAGGTCCTCGAGCTGCTGCACCTGGCGGGGCGTTCCCTGCCGCACGCGGTGATGATGATGGTCCCCGAGGCGTGGGAGAACCACGCGCAGATGGACCCGGACCGCCGCGCGTTCTACGAGTACCACTCCACGCTCATCGAGCCGTGGGACGGCCCTGCCGCCATCACGTTCACCGACGGCACGCTCATCGGGTCGGTGCAGGACCGCAACGGCCTGCGCCCCGGCCGCTACTGGGTGACCGAGGACGGTCTGGTCGTCATGGCCTCCGAGGCGGGCGTGCTGGACCTCGACCCGGCGACCGTGGTGGCCAAGGGCCGCCTCGAGCCGGGCCGCATGTTCCTCGTCGACACCGGTCAGGGCCGGATCATCGAGGACGACGAGATCAAGGCCCAGCTGGCCGCGCAGCGGCCTTACGCGCAGTGGGTGCGTGAGCACTCGGTCGTCCTGGAGCAGCTGCCCGAGCGCGAGCACGTGGCGCACTCGGCGGCGTCCGTGCGCCGCCGGCAGCGCACGTTCGGGTACACCGAGGAGGAGCTGAAGGTCATCCTCAGCCCCATGGGCGCCACGGGTGCCGAGCCGCTGGGTGCCATGGGTTCGGACACGCCGGTCGCGGTGCTCTCGGCACGCCCCCGTCTGCTGTTCGACTACTTCACGCAGATGTTCGCCCAGGTCACCAACCCGCCGCTGGACGCGATCCGTGAGGAGCTGGTCACCGCGATCGGCGGTGCGATCGGCCCGGAGCCGAACCTGCTCGTCGACGGCCCGGAGCACGCCCGCAAGCTCGTGCTGCCGTTCCCGGTGCTCGACAACGACCAGCTGGCCAAGGTCGTGCACGTGGCCAAGGAGCCCTCGTTGGGGTTCCGTGCCACCACGATCCGGGGCCTGTACAAGGTCGACGGCGGCGGTGCTGCGCTGGAGGCGCGCCTCGAGGAGATCTTCGCCGAGGTCGACCAGGCGATCGCCGACGGCGTGAGCTTCCTGGTCCTGTCCGACCGGAACTCGGATGCGGACCTCGCGCCGATCCCGTCGCTGCTCCTGCTGTCGGCGGTGCACCACCACACGCTGCGGCGGCACACGCGCACGCAGATCTCGCTGGTCGTCGAGGCCGGTGACGTGCGCGAGGTGCACCACGTCGCGCTGCTCATCGGCTACGGCGCCGCCGCGGTGAACCCGTACCTGGCCATGGAGTCGGTCGAGGACCTGGCGCGCGGCGGGTACCTGCCGGGCGTCGCTCCCGAGAAGGCCGTCAAGAACCTCATCAAGGCGCTCGGCAAGGGTGTCCTGAAGGTCATGTCCAAGATGGGCATCTCCACGATCGCCTCGTACCGCGGTGCGCAGGTGTTCGAGGCGATCGGTCTGTCGCAGCCGCTGGTCGACCGGTACTTCGCCGGGACCACGAGCCGGCTGGGCGGCATCGGACTGGACGTCATCGCGGCCGAGGTGGCCGCGCGGCACGCCGACGCGTACCCGGCCAGCGGCAACCGTCAGCCGCACCAGCGGCTGGCTGTGGGTGGCGAGTACCAGTGGCGTCGTGACGGCGAGGACCACCTGTTCGACCCTGAGACGGTCTTCCGCCTGCAGCACGCCACGCGCACACGGCAGATGGACGTGTTCCGCCAGTACACGCAGCGGGTGAACGACCAGTCCTCGCGGCTGATGACCCTGCGTGGTCTGCTGGCGTTCAAGGAGGGCGAGCGCGAGAGCATCCCGCTCGACGAGGTCGAGCCGGTCTCCGAGATCGTCAAGCGGTTCAGCACCGGGGCGATGTCGTACGGGTCCATCTCCGCCGAGGCGCACGAGACCTTGGCCGTGGCGATGAACCAGCTGGGTGCCAAGTCGAACACCGGTGAGGGCGGCGAGGACCCCGAGCGTCTGCACGACCCGCGGCGACGTTCGGCGATCAAGCAGATCGCCTCGGGCCGGTTCGGCGTGACCAGCGAGTACCTGACCAACGCGGACGACATCCAGATCAAGCTCGCGCAGGGCGCCAAGCCCGGTGAGGGTGGTCAGCTGCCGGGCCACAAGGTGTACCCGTGGGTGGCCAAGACCCGGCACTCGACGCCGGGCGTGGGGCTCATCTCGCCCCCGCCGCACCACGACATCTACTCGATCGAGGACCTGGCGCAGCTGATCCACGACGCCAAGAACGCGAACCCGCGTGCGCGGATCCACACCAAGCTCGTCAGCGAGTTCGGTGTGGGAACCGTGGCGGCGGGCGTGACCAAGGCGCACGCCGACGTGGTGCTCATCTCGGGCCACGACGGCGGTACGGGCGCCAGCCCGCTGACGTCGCTGAAGCACGCGGGCACCCCGTGGGAGATCGGCCTGGCCGAGACCCAGCAGACCTTGGTGCTGAACAACCTGCGCGACCGTGTGGTCGTCCAGGTCGACGGTCAGCTCAAGACGGGCCGTGACGTGGTGATCGGGGCCCTGCTGGGCGCCGAGGAGTTCGGCTTCGCGACCGCTCCGCTGGTCGTGTCGGGCTGCATCATGATGCGCGTGTGCCACCTGGACACCTGTCCGGTCGGCGTGGCGACCCAGAACCCCGAGCTGCGGGGACGGTTCACCGGCAAGCCCGAGTTCGTGGTGACCTTCATGGAGTTCATCGCCCAGGAGGTGCGCGAGATCCTCGCGCAGCTGGGCTTCCGGACCCTGCTGGAGGCGGTCGGCCACGTCGAGCTGCTCGACACCCGCGCCGCGGTGGACCACTGGAAGGCCGAGGGGCTCGACCTGGCACCCGTGCTGGCTGTGCCGGAGCCGGCGCCCGGCTCGACCCTCTACCGCACCCGCTCGCAGGAGCACGGTCTGGAGCGCGCGCTCGACAACCAGCTCATCGCCCTGGCAGCGGACGCCCTCGAGCGCCGCGAGCCCGTGCGGATCGCGCTGCCGGTGCGCAACGTGAACCGCACGGTGGGCACGATGCTCGGCCACGAGGTCACACGTCGCTTCGGCGGCGAGGGCCTGCCCGACGACACGATCGACGTGACCCTGACGGGGTCGGCCGGCCAGTCCTTCGGGGCGTTCCTGCCCTCGGGCATCACGCTGCGCCTGTTCGGCGACGCGAACGACTACGTGGGCAAGGGCCTGTCCGGCGGGCGCATCGTGGTGCGCCCCGACCGCTCCGCGGTGCTGGCCTCCGAGCACAACGTCGTGGCCGGCAACGTCATCGGGTACGGGGCGACCACCGGTGAGATCTTCCTGCGCGGCCTGTCAGGCGAGCGGTTCGGCGTGCGCAACTCCGGCGCGACCCTGGTGGTCGAGGGTGTGGGCGACCACGGCTGCGAGTACATGACGGGCGGCACGGTCCTGGTGCTGGGTCGCACGGGGCGTAACTTCGCCGCGGGCATGTCCGGCGGCACTGCCTACGTGCTTGACCTGCAGCCGGCGCTGGTCAACCAGACGGCACTGGCGGCGGGGGAGTTCTCGCTGGCGCCGCTGGACGACGAGGACTGGACGCTGGTGCTCGGGCTGCTGCGCACGCACCTGCAGGAGACCGGTTCGCCGGTGGCCGAGCAGCTGCTGACCGACCCGGCCAGCCGTGCCCGGTTCACCCGGGTGCTGCCGACCGACTTCGACCGTGTGCGGCGCGCGTTGGCGCAGGCCGAGGCCGAGGGCCTCGACCCGTCGGCACCGGGGGTGTGGGACCAGATCCTGGAGGTGGCCCGTGGCTGACCACCGGGGTTTCCTCAAGGTTCGTGAGCGTGAGCTGCCGCCCAACCGCCCGGTTGAGGTGCGCCTGCGTGACTGGAAGGAAGTGCACGCCCACCGGCAGGAGGGTCAGCCGTTCCTGACGGAGCAGGCGGGTCGCTGCATGGACTGCGGCATCCCGTTCTGCCACAACGGCTGCCCGCTGGGGAACCTGATCCCCGAGTGGAACGACCTGGTGTGGCGCGGGCAGTGGTCCGACGCGATCGACCGGTTGCACGCGACGAACAACTTCCCGGAGTTCACGGGCCGCATCTGCCCGGCGCCGTGCGAGTCCAGCTGCGTGCTGGGCATCAACCAGCCGCCGGTCACGATCAAGAACATCGAGGTCTCGATCATCGACGAGGCCTTCGACCGGGGATACGTGACGCCCCAGGTGCCGCAGCGGCTCACCGGCCACACGGTGGCCGTCGTCGGCTCCGGGCCGGCGGGCCTGGCGGCCGCCCAGCAGCTGACGCGGGCCGGGCACACCGTGGTGGTGTACGAGCGGGACGACGCCATCGGCGGCCTGCTGCGGTACGGGGTGCCGGACTTCAAGCTCGAGAAGCACCACATCGACCGTCGTCTGGCGCAGATGGAGGCCGAGGGCACCCGTTTCCGGCCGGGCGTGGAGATCGGTCGGGACGTGACCTGGGCGCAGCTGCAGGCGCGGTTCGACGCGATCGTGGTAGCCACCGGCGCGACGGTTCCGCGCGAGCTGCAGGTCCCCGGGCGTGAGCTGCACGGTGTGCTGCCGGCCATGGAGTTCCTGCACCCGGCGAACGCCGCCGCCGCGGGGCGCCCGGTGCCCGGTCAGGTGACCGCCGAGGGCAAGCACGTGGTGATCATCGGAGGCGGCGACACCGGCTCGGACTGCCTGGGGACGGCGCTGCGCCAGGGGGCGGCCTCCGTCACGACCCTGGCGATCGGCAAGCAGCCGCCGACGCAGCGCCCGGCTCATCAGCCGTGGCCCACGGACCCGATCCTCTTCGAGGTGTCGTCCTCGCACGAGGAGGGCGGCGAGCGCCGCTACCTGGCCTCGACGGTGGCGTTCCTCGGCGGCGACGGGGACGACGCGGGTCACGTGCGTGCGCTGCGACTGGCCACCACCGAGTACCTCCCGGACGGGCGTCGAGTCCCGACCGAGGGCACCGAGCGTGAGATCCCGGCGGATCTCGTGCTCGTCGCGATGGGTTTCACGGGTCCGGAGACGTCGTTGCTGACCGAGCAGATCGGTGTCGGCCTGACCGACCGCGGGCTGCTCACGCGCAGCGACGACTTCGCGACCACCGTCCCCGGCGTGTTCGTCGCCGGTGACGCGGGCCGCGGGCAGTCGCTTGTGGTCTGGGCCATCGCCGAAGGACGTGCCGTCGCGGCGGCCGTCGACTCCTATCTGTCCGGGGCGACAGAGCTGCCCACGCCGGTCTCGGCGAGCACCGCGGCGCTGCGCCCCTGACTCACCCGGACCTGCGCCCTAGCGCCGACCGGCACGGTCGGCCCCGGGACGTTGGGACCGACCACCTGCACCAGGAAGGCAATAGGCTCGCCCTCATGCGTAGAGCAAAGATCGTCTGCACCATCGGACCCGTCACGGAGTCCGCCGAGCAGATCCAGGCCCTCGTCGACGCCGGTATGGACGTCGCACGGATCAACCGCAGCCACGGCGACACCGAGGCGCACGCCAAGGTGTACCAGAACGTGCGCGACGCCGCTCAGGCGTCGGGTCGTTCGGTCGCCGTCCTGGTCGACCTGCAGGGACCGAAGATCCGCCTCGGCCGCTTCGTCGAGGGTAAGCACGACCTCGCCGTGGGTGATGTGTTCACCATCACCACCGACGACGTCCCGGGCACCAAGGAGCTCGTCTCGACGACCCACAAGGGTCTGCCGCAGGACGCGCGCGTCGGCGACCCGCTGCTGATCGACGACGGCAAGGTCCTCGTGCGGGTCACCGCGGTCGAGGGCAACAACGTCGTGACCCGCGTGGAGGTCCCCGGCCCGGTCTCGAACAACAAGGGCATCAACCTGCCCGGCGTGGCCGTGTCGGTCCCCGCCATGAGCGACAAGGACGAGGAGGACCTGCGCTGGGCCCTCCAGATCGGCGCGGACATCATCGCGCTGTCGTTCGTGCGGTCCGCGGCGGACTACGACGACGTGCGTCGGATCATGGAGGAGGAGGGCCGGGTCGTCCCGGTCATCGCCAAGATCGAGAAGCCGCAGGCCGTCGAGAACCTCAACGAGATCGTCCAGGCGTTCGACGGCATTATGGTCGCCCGTGGCGACCTGGGCGTCGAGCTGCCCCTCGAGCAGGTGCCGCTGGTCCAGAAGCGCGCGGTCGAGCTGGCTCGCCGCAATGCCAAGCCGGTGATCGTGGCCACGCAGGTGCTCGAGTCGATGATCACGAACCCGCGCCCGACGCGGGCCGAGGCCTCCGACTGCGCCAACGCGGTGCTCGACGGCGCGGACGCGGTCATGCTCTCGGGCGAGACCAGCGTCGGCGACTACGCGATCGAGGCCGTGCGCACGATGGCGCGGATCATCGAGAACACCGAGGAGTTCGGCGGGGAGCGCATCGCGCCCCTCGGCTCGACGCCCTCGACGCGTGGTGGTGCGCTCACGCGTGCGGCCGCCGAGATCGGCGAGGCGCTCGACGTGAAGTACCTCGTCACGTTCACGCAGTCCGGTGACTCGGCGCGTCGGATGTCGCGCCTGCGTTCGTCGATCCCGCTGCTGGCCTTCACGCCGCGCGAGTCGGTGCGCAACGTCCTCTCGCTCAGCTGGGGCGTGCAGACGTACAACGTGCCGCAGGTCGAGCACTCCGACGCCATGGTCGCGCAGGTGGACCAGATGCTGCGGGCCAACGGCCTGGCCGAGGTCGGCGACTACGTGATCGTCGTGGCCGGTTCGCCGGTGGGCGTGATCGGGTCCACGAACTCGATCGTGGTGCACAAGATCGGCGACGAGAAGGGTGGCGACACGGTCTGAGACCGTTCGTCCTGATCTCGTCACGAAGGGCCCCGGAGCGCGTCTCCGGGGCCCTTCGTCATGTCCTTCCGGGAGGAAGGTCATGCACTTCCCAGGTGTTCCCCAGGCCCTGGTGAAGGGCCCGCGGAACGTGTGCGGCTTCACCCGTCCGCGGGGTCGAAGGTCCTATCGATGGGTGGTCAGAGGGGGACGATCGTGGAGGCATGAGCATGACGACGACGTCGGTTCCGACCCTCCCGCAGCAGAGCTTCCCGCAGTCGAGCTTCCCCCAGGCGACCTCGTTCCGGTCGGCGTTGGCGCCGCGGGCGTCGCGCACGACGCTGGCGCAGATCCTCCTGCTGCAGGCCGAGGACGACGATCTCCCGCAGTTCTGGGACTGATCTCCGCGGCGGGTGAGCGCCAGCGTCTCAGCGTGGCGCCGATCGACGGCTGGCCCAGCAGGACCCCGAGGAGCACGACGACGACGCCAGCGGTCTGCTGGGCGTTCAGGTGTTCGGACGCCACGAGCGTGCCGAGCAGGACCCCCGTGACGGGGTTGAGCAGCCCGACCAGTCCGACCGTGCCGGCGGGCAGGTGCCGAAGCCCTGCGTACCAGGCCAGGTAGGCGACGGCTGTGGCGACGAGCGAGACGTACGCGAACCCGATCAGGGCTCGGGTGTCGAGCTCTGGCGGGGCGCCTTCGACGGCCACCGCGACGGGCAGCAGCACCAGGGCTCCGGCGAGCAGCTGCCAGGCGGTCGACGACACGACGTCGACGCCGCCGCTCCATCGCGTGGCCAGCACGAAGCCGATCGACGACATGGTCATGGCGGCCACGGCGGCGGCCGCGCCCCACGGGTCGACGTCGGCGCCTGCCGTGAGCAGCATCAGGGCGACGCCCACGAGCCCGAGTGCGGCGCCCACGACGGCGAGCACGCGCGGTCGTTGTGCGAGCAGCAGCCAGGCGACGGCGATCATCACGACCGGCGAGGTGGCCATCACGGTCGATGCCACCGAGGTGGGTAGCAGCTGCGCGGCGACGTAGACGAGGGCGAAGAAGGCGCCGGTGGTGAGGGTGCCGAGCACGGCCGATCGCCACCACCACGCGCCGCGGGGCAGGCGACGGGACACGGCGAGCAGCACGATCCCCGCCGGCAGTGCGCGCAGCACCGCACCCCACAGCGGGTGGTCGAGCGGCAGGGCGTGCCGGGTGACCCAGTAGGTGGTTCCCCAGGTGATCGGGGCGATCGCGGTGACAAGCGACCAACGCCAGTTCGCTTCCATGGAAGACACTATAGCTTCCGTGGAAGATAGGCTGACGGGATGACGGTTCCGCACGACCGGCTCGACCGGATCCAGCAGGCCTGGGCGCGAGAACGACCAGACCTGGACGTCTCACCCCAGGGCGTGATCGGCAGGCTGCACCGGGTCGGCCTTCACCTGACGGACGAGCTCGTCGCGGTGTACCGGAAGCACGGGCTGGGGGAGGGTGACTTCGACGTGCTCGCCACCCTGCGCCGCGCCGGCGCGCCCTACGAGCGCACACCGAGCGATCTGGCCGAGAACACCCTTGTCACCTCCGGTGCGATGACCAAGCGGGTGGACCGGCTCGAGCGCGCCGGCCTGGTCAGCCGCCGGCCGAGCGAGCGCGACGGTCGCGGCCGGGTCGTCGCGCTCACCGCCGAGGGGCAGCGGGTCTTCGACGCCGCGTTCACCGAGCACATCGCCAACGAGCACCGCCTGGTCGCTGCGCTGAGTCCCGCCGAGGCGACCCAGCTCGCGGAACTGCTGCGCCGCTGGCTCGTCTCGTTCGAGCCGGCGCACGAGGACGGCCCCGCGACGCACCCGTGACAGCCGGACGCCCGGCCCGGCCTCGGCGGGGTCACGAACCCGCCAGCGATGGCGGACGCGCCCGGCGCTGCCTACCGTGGGTGAAGGAGGTGGGCATCATGCAGGCAGCCGTCGGTGACGAGGTCGTCGTCCACGGTCGCAGCGTCGGCTCGTCCGAACGCCACGGCCGGATCCTCGAGGTCAAGGGGGCAGACGGCGGACCGCCGTACACCGTGCTGTTCGACGACGGCCACGAGAGCCTCGTGTTCCCCGGCCCGGACCTGCAGCTCTACCACCACGAGACGGGGCAGCACGCCGGTGGGCACGCCCACCCCGGGTACGAGCCCGGCCCCCACTGACCTGATGGTCGTCACCGACGCGGCGAGCGTGCATCGCACCGCCCGGTCGTTGCCGTGGTGCGAGACGGCCACCAGCGCTACGGTCGGCCCATGATCCGGTTCCTGATCAGTGCGGGGATCTTCCTGGCCGCTGCCGCGATCGGCCTGCTGGTGGCGAACGCCGTGCTCGACGACTTCTCGGTGACGGCCGCCTCGTTCGTGTGGGTCGTGGTGATCTTCGCCGTGCTGCAGGCCGTGCTCGCGCCGTTCTTCCTCAAGACGACGCGCAAGAACGCGCCTGCGCTCATGGGTGCCACCGGCTTGATCGCGACCTACGTCGCGCTGGTGGTCACCGCGGTGGTCACCGACGGGCTCACCATCAGCGGGCTGAGCACGTGGCTCCTCGCCGGCCTCGTGGTGTGGCTCGCCACGATGCTCGCGGCCTTCCTGCTCCCGCTGGTGCTGGTCCGCAAGGCCGTCGACCAGCGCAGGGAGTAGTCGCACCACCTGCTCGTCGCCACGGGCCGTGCGGCTCGGCCGTGACGTCGTGGCACGGGCTCACCCGAGGTCGACGAGGCCGCGTTCCACCGCTCGGACGAGGCGTCGCGGCACCTCGACCGTGCGGCCGTCCGGGGTGCGGGCGGGCACGAGGTGCGCAGGGCTGGCCTTCCACTGCGACCGGCGTGCACGTGTGCCGCTGCGTGAGAGCTTGCGCTTGGGGACTGCCATCAGCCTTGCCTGGCCTTCCAGCGGGGATTCTTCTTGTTGATCACGAAGGTCTTCCCGTGGCGGCGGACCACGATGGTGCCCTCCTTCTGCTTGAGCGAGCGCAACGACGCGCGGACCTTCATCGGACCTCCTCGGACGGGTCGGGTGTGACGAGGCCGTAGCGCCGGCGGAACTTCTCGACGCGTCCGGCGGTGTCCAGCACGCGGGTGCGGCCGGTGTAGAACGGGTGGCTCGCGCACGACACGTCGATGTCGATGACCGGGTAGGTGTTGCCGTCCTCCCAGTCGATCGTGCGATCGGACGTGGCGGTCGACCGCGTGAGGAACGCGAAGTCCGCCGAGGCGTCCCGGAACACGACGGGTCGGTAGTCGGGGTGGATGCCCTGCTTCATGTCGTGCTCCTCACCAGCTCGACTTCGTGACACCGGGCAGCTCGCCGCGGTGTGCCATCTGGCGCATACGCACCCGTGACAACCCGAACTTGCCGAGGTGGCCGCGCGGGCGGCCGTCGGCGACATCCCGGTTGCGCACGCGCACGGGGCTCGCATCTCTGGGCAGCGCCTGAAGCGCCGCGCGGGCTGCGGCCCGCTCGGGTTCGCCGAGGTGGGGGTTCACCGCGGCGCGCTTGAGCTCGCGGCGGCGCTCGGCGTACCGGGCGACGGTCTCCTGGCGCTGCTCGTTGCGGGCGATCTTCGACTTCTTGGCCATCTCAGCGTTCCTCGCGGAAGTCGACGTGCCGTCGCACGACGGGGTCGTACTTCTTCAGCACGAGCCGTTCGGGGTCGTTGCGACGGTTCTTGCGGGTGACGTAGGTGAACCCGGTGCCGGCGGTGGAGCGCAGCTTGATGACGGGGCGGACGTCGGTGCGCGCGGCCATCAGACCTTCTCCCCGCGGGCGTGGATCCGGGCGACGACGACCTCGATGCCGAGCTTGTCGATGGTCTTGATCCCGCGGGCGCTGACGGTGAGGCGCACGTGCCTGCCCAGTGAGGGAACCCAGTAGCGCTTGTGCTGGATGTTGGGGTCGAACCGGCGCTTGGTGCGCCGGTGGGAGTGCGAGATCGCGTGGCCGAAGCCGGGTGAGGTCCCCAGGACCTGGCAGTGGGCTGACATGCCACGGAGCATACGTAATGAGACTCGTTATCGACAAGCGGCTAGAGTGATTCCCGTCCACCACGCCACGACGGCCCTGAAGGAGCACTCGTGAGAATCCGCAAGCCCCTGCTCGTGCTGGCGACCACCGACCCTGTCCTGCGCGACTCGGCGATCTTCGCCGTGGTCGTCGACCGCCCCGGCACCGTGGTCCTGCGTCACGACATCGTCGACGGGCCCGACGGTGGTGGCATCCGCCGGATCGTCCTCGACTCCAGCGGTGTGCACGAGGACGTGCTCGTGCCCCTCGAGCACGCCTGCCTGAGCTGCTCGGTGCGCGAGGACGCCGTGCCCACGCTCGAGCGCCTGGCGCGGGACGGACGGTGGGACGCGGTGATCCTGGCGCTGCCGGTGGCGGCGGAGTCACTTCCCGTCACGCGCGCCCTGGACGGGGTGATGCGCCATGGCGGACGACTGCGCGGGCTGAGGCTCGCGGCCGTCCTCGCGGTCGTGGACCGCGAGACGTTCGTGCACGACCTGCTCGGTGACGACCTGCTCAGCGAACGCGGCCTGGCGTTGACGCAGGACGACGGGCGCGCGGTCGGCGAGGCCCTGGCCGCCCAGGTCGGACACGCCGACGTGCTGCTCGTCGCCGGTGACACCCCACCCGGCGACGGCGGCCATCAGCAGGATCTCACCGCCTCGGACCTCATCGACCACGTGCGGCCCGGCGACGGCGTGCGGGTCGACGGCCTGTACTCCCTCGACGTGGCGGAGTTGCTGCGCCGGCACCACGACGCCCGGCTGGCCGAGCGCCGCCTCGACCCGCTGCACGCCGTCGCGGCTCCGTCAGCCCCCGAGGCGCACGGCGTCTGGACCGTGCAGCTGCACAGTGAACGGCCCCTGCACCCGGAGCGGATGCTCGACGAGGTGCACCGGCTGGGCAACGGCCCCTACCGCAGCCGCGGCCGGTTCTGGGTGCCCAGCCGCCCCGACTCGATCTGCGTGTGGGACGGCGCCGGCGGGCAGCTCTCGGTCGGGGCCATGGGCCACTGGGGCCGCCAGTCTCCGCACACCCACCTGGTCTTCACCGGCGTCGGAGAAGGGCAGGAGAACCTGCGCACGGCCTTCGAGGACATCCTCATGACCCCCGCGGAGTTCGCTCGAGGCCTGCACCCGTGGCTGGGTCGTGAGGACGTCCTCGAACCGTGGCTGGGGTCGAGATCCGCGGCGTGACCGCGACTACGCCGGCAGGACGTAGAGGTACATGAGCAGGTAGTGCAGGAAGGCGGCCACGACCACCAACGCGTGCCAGATCTCGTGGAAGCCGAAGACCCCCGGCCAGGGGTTCGGCCGCTCGATCACGAAGATCACGAACCCCGCCGAGTACACCAGGCCGCCGGCTGCCATGAGAGCCAGCGCCCCGCCCGGCACCGACATGCCCGATCCGACCAGCACCACCGGCAGCCAGCCCAGGGCGATGTACAGGGTGTTGGTGACGTACTTCGGCAGCTGGCGCAGGAGTGATCGCAGCACGATCCCGATCGCGGCGATGAGCCAGACGGCGCCCAGGACGGTCCAGCCGAACGTCGTGCGCACGAGCACCAGCACCAGCGGCGTGATCGACCCGGCGATCAGCAGGAAGACGGCCGTGTAGTCGAGCGTGCGCAGCACCTCGTTCACCCTCGGTCCGCCGTCGATGCCGTGGTGCAGCGTGCTGGACAGGAACAACGTCACGACCGACAGCCCGTAGACGGCGAACCCGACGATCTTCCACGGGTCGCCCTGCGCGCTCGCCTGGACGATCAGGAGCGCGGCGCCCATGACGGCGAAGCAGGTCGCGAACAGGTGCGAGACGGTGCTGAACCGCTCGTCCGTCACGTGCGGGCTGCCGTCCCGGCTCCGCGCGGCAGTCTCCGTCAGCCCGTCCACGATCCAGCGTCTCCTCACGCGTGTCAGAGCGCTCAGGCTACCGGGCGGAGGGTTGCGCCCGGCCGGGTCGGACTCCTCGTCCCACGCCCACCGTTCGGCGCCGGCTCGGCGGTAGCGTCAGGACGCCGCCAACGATGGGTGCCACTGTTCTTGCAGGTCACACGGGTGCCCCGAGTGGGATTCGAACCCACACTGGATCGGGTTTGAGCCGAACGCCTCTGCCGGTTGGGCTATCGGGGCCGCAGAGCAGGATAGCCCGTTCGGGCGCCCAGCATCGACGGGGTCGGGGCGTGCGGTGTGGGGCGTGTGTCCGGTCACAGGACGGTGCTGCGGCGGTCGGCCTGACGCCGACTACGCTATGCCCGTGACCACTGACGAGACCCCTGACGCGACCGAGGCGAGCGATGCGCTCGACCTGAGCACCACTGCACCCGCCGCCGCGGCGCCCAGCCCGTCGGGTCGCCCGGCCCGCCGTGCGATCGTCGCCGAGGACGAGGCTCTGATCCGCATGGACGTCGTCGAGACGCTGCGTGACGCGGGGTTCGACGTGGTCGGCGAGGCCGGCGACGGTGAGACGGCGGTGGCGCTGGCCACCCAGCTCAAGCCGGACGTCGTGGTCATGGACGTCAAGATGCCCGAGCTGGACGGCATCTCGGCTGCAGAGCGGATCGGCAAGGCGCACCTGGCGCCGGTCGTGCTGCTCACCGCGTTCTCCCAGACCGAGCTGGTGGAGCGTGCACGTGACGCGGGCGCCATGGCCTACGTCGTCAAGCCGTTCAGCCCGGCGGACCTGCTGCCGGCGGTCGAGATCGCGATCTCCCGGTACGCGCAGATCACCGCGCTGGAGTCCGAGGTCGCGGACCTGGCGGAGCGGTTCGAGACGCGCAAGCGGGTGGACCGTGCCAAGGGTCTGCTCATGACGAAGATGGGCCTGAGCGAGCCCGAGTCGTTCCGGTGGATCCAGAAGACGTCGATGGACCGTCGCCTGACGATGCGCGAGGTGGCCGACGCGGTCATCGAGCAGGTCGGTGCCGCGTCGGACTGACGTCCGGCAGCCCTGTCACGGACCCGGTCACGGACCCGGTCGCCCCTCGTCGGGCGGCCGGGTCCTTCCGTTTGTCACAAGTCAGCAACGACACATGGCGATACAACGGCCTTCACATCGTGGACACAAAGCCTCAGTACGTTCGCGCCAACTTGGGAACCCTCGTTGTGGTTCCGGGGACTCGCAGTACTCACAGAGGGGTACCACGGATGATGCGTTCGACACATGCAATGAGGGCTGCTGCCCTGGCAGGTGCCGCGGCACTCGCCCTGGCAGCGTGCAGCAGCTCGGGCACCGCGGACGACGAGACGACGGACGGCGCCGCCGAGTCGAGCCCGCTGATCATCGGCACGCTGCTGCCGCAGACGGGTTCGCTCGCCTTCCTCGGCCCGCCCGAGATCGCCGGCGTCGACCTGGCCATCGAGGAGATCAACGCGGCCGGCGGCGTCCTGGGCGCCGACGTCACCGCCGAGCACACCGACTCCTCGGACGCCGACCACGCCGAGGTCGCCACCCAGTCCGCCACGGAGCTGATCTCGAAGGACGTCTCGGTCGTCATCGGCGCCGCGTCCTCCTCGGTGACGCTCAACGTGATCGACGACATCACGGGCGCGAACATCGTGCAGATCTCGCCGGCCAACACGGCCACGAAGCTGTCGGGGTACTCGCCGTACTACTTCCGCACCGCCCCGCCGGACACCGTCCAGGGCGCTGCGCTGGGCAACCTCATCACCGGTGACGGCCACGCCAACATCGGCTTCCTCGTCTTCAACGACGACTACGGCACCTCGCTGCGGGACGTCGCCCAGGCGACCGTCGAGGAGACCGGTGCCACGGTGACCTACGGTGCCGAGGGTGCCGGCCAGGAGTTCGACCCGGCCGCCAGCAGCTTCTCCACCGACATCACGGCGCTCGTGGCGACCAACCCGGACGCCGTCGCGGTCATCGCGTTCGAGCAGACCAAGCAGATCATCCCCGAGCTGGTCGCGGCGGGCATCCCGTCCTCGGCGATCTACCTGGTCGACGGCAACACGGCCGACTACTCGGCCGACTTCGAGGCCGGCACGCTCGAGGGCGCCCAGGGCACCATCCCGGGTGCGTTCCCGAGCGAGGAGTTCCAGGAGCGGCTCAAGGGCGTCGACTCGTCGCTGACCGACTTCGCCTACGGGCCCGAGTCGTACGACGCGACGATCCTGGCGGCCCTCGCGGCGGTCAAGGGCGGCGCGACGGACGGTGAGACGATCCAGGCCAACATGGCGGCCGTCTCGGGTGCCGACGGCGGCGAGGAGTGCACGACCTTCGCCGACTGCGTCGCCCTGATCGAGGACGGCTCGGACATCCAGTACGTCGGGCAGGCGGGCATCGGCCCGTTCAACGCCGACAACGACCCGTCGTCCGCGTTCATCGGCGTCTACAAGTTCGGTGCCGACAACAAGAACGTCTGGGTGAAGGCCGTGGAGGGTTCGGTCGGCTGACCGGACACCACTCCTGACGAGGGGCCGGTGCGGGGAGAGACCCGCGCCGGCCCTTCGTCACGCCCGCGGAGTGCCGCCGGGGGACTGCCCGGCGACCGCGCCGAACCCGCTGGTGCTAGTCGCGGCCGATCTGCAGCACGCGGGTGAACCCCGGCTCGTCCGGGTCGTCGAGGATCGGGCGCCCGTCCAGCCAGCTGGAGATGACGTGCGCCAGCTCACCGGGGTGGGAGAAGTTCAGGGCGTGCGCCGCTCCCTCGATGAGCGCCACCGTCACGTGCTCCGGTGCGATCCGGCCGACCTCGCGCACGCGGGTGGGTGGCGGCATCAGGGGGTCTCGGGACCCGATGACCGCCAGAGCGGGCACGGCCACCTTCAGCAACCGTTCGAGCGAGGGGAACCGGGTGAGCTCGCCGAACAGGTTCCAGGCGTTCACCGGCCCGAACTGCAGGTAGTCGGGGACCGCGATGCGTGCCATCCGGCGGTCCTCGCGGCGAGCGTCGACCGCCAGCTGACCCACGGCGCGCGACAGCGGCTGGTTGGCTGCCCCGCCGGCGGGGGAGACGAGGACGACGCGGTCCACCCTCTCGGGTGCGTCGTGCGCGACCTCCAGGATGATCGGGCAACCCATCGAGTTGCCGACGAGGACGACCCGGTCCAGGTCGAGGGCGTCGAGCGTGGCCAGCAGCGCGTGCGCCAGGCCGGGGATGCCCAGGGTGTGGTCCCACCGCTCGCTGCGGCCGTAACCCGGCAGGTCGGGGACGAGGTTGGTCGCGCGTGCCGAGAGCCGACGCGCGGTGGGCATCATGTAGGTGCCGGAGATCGCGAAGCCGTGCACGTGCACGATCGGCAGCGCGCCGTCCACCGGCGTGCTCTCCCGGTAGAAGACCCGGTGACCCTCGACCGGGACGAAGCTCTCGACCCACCCCGTCGTGTCCTGCTCCACGAGCCGATCGTGGCAGAGCGGGACGAATCCGGCGACAGCGGAACGGGGAGGGCACCGACCTCGGTGCTCTCCCCGCCTCGGCCGCGTCCGGCCCCGTTCAGCCCTGCTGGTCCTCGGGTGCGGACGACGCCGCCGCCTCGACGTCGGCGGCCAGGGTGCCCAGGTACAGCTCGATGACCTTCGGGTCGTTCATGAGCTCACGCCCGGGACCGGAGTACGCGTTGCGGCCCTGGTCGAGCACGTACGCCCGGTCGCAGATCTGCAGGGCCCGGCGGGCGTTCTGCTCGACGATCACCACCGAGACCCCCGCCTTGTTGATCTTGCGGGTGCGGATGAACGTCTCGTCCTGACGCACGGGGGACAGGCCCGCCGAGGGTTCGTCGAGCAGCAGCACCGACGGGTCCATCATGAGCGCGCGGGCCATCGCGACCATCTGCCGCTCACCGCCCGACAGCGAGCCGGCTCGCTGCTTGCGCCGGTCCCCGAGCGTGGGGAACAGGTCGACGATGAACTCGAACCGCTCCTCGAACCGCTTGGGTGCCTGGAAGATGCCCATCTGCAGGTTCTCCTCGATGCTCAACGAGGGGAACACGTTGTTGGTCTGCGGCACGAAGCCCACACCGCGGCGGACCAACGAGTCCGCGCGGTGGTTGGTGATGTCTTCGTCCTTGAGGGTCACCGAGCCCGCCCGGATCTTCACCAGGCCGAACAGGGCCTTGAGCAGGGTGGACTTGCCGGCGCCGTTCGGCCCGATGATCCCCACCAGCTCACCGGGGTGCACCACGAGGTTGCAGCCGTTGAGGATGTCGACGCCGGGCAGGTACCCGGCGTACACGTCGGTGGCCGCCAGCAGCGGGTCGCCGGCGGGCGCCCCTCGGTGCACGGCGACGTCGCCTGCGGTGGTGGTGCTCATCGCTTCTCCTCGCGCTCGGCGTCCTCGACCAGCTCCTCGGCGGCCAGGTCCTGGGCGACCTCGTCGTCGAGGAGGCTGTCGTCGCCCAGGTCGGTGTCGTGGTGCTTGCCCAGGTACGCGTCGACCACGGCCTGGTCCTGCATGACGGACTCGGGTGGCCCCTCGGCCACGATGCGGCCCTCGGCCATCACCACGACCCAGTCGGAGATGTGCCGGACCATGTGCATGTCGTGCTCGACGAACAGCACCGTCGTGCCCTCGTCGCGCAGGGCCTGGATGTGCCCGAGCAGCGACTGCGTGAGGGCGGGGTTCACGCCGGCCATGGGCTCGTCGAGCATGACCATGGTCGGCTTGCTCATGAGCGCGCGGGCCATCTCGAGCAGCTTGCGCTGACCGCCGGACAGGCTGCCGGCGTAGTCGTCCCGCTTGGCGTCCAGCTTGAACCGGACCAGCAGCTCCTCGGCCTGCTCGGTGATCTCGCGTTCGCGTGCGCGCCACAGCGGTGGCACGAGCGCCTTGACGAGGTTCTCCCCGGGCTGGTCGGTGGCCCCCAGGCGCATGTTCTCGATGACCGTCATCCGGCTCAGCGCCTTGGTCAGCTGGAACGTGCGCACCATGCCCGAGCGGGCCACCCGCGCGGCCGGCACACCCGACAGTGATCGTCCCTCGAACGTCCACCGCCCGGTGCTCGGCTTGTCGAACCCGGTCAGCAGGTTGAACAGCGTGGTCTTGCCGGCACCGTTGGGGCCGATGAGCGCGGTGATCGCGCCGCGCTGCACCTCGAGGTGCTCGACGTCGACGGCCGTCATGCCGCCGAAGTGCCGGGTGACCTCGTCGGCGACGACGATCGCGTCGGGCTTGGGCACCCCAGGACGGTGCTCGACGAACGCCAGGTCGGCCTTGACCAGGTCGCGGCCGTTGGTGGTGGTGGCGGCGCCACGCGTCGGGGCGGACTCAGCGGACATCGATCGCCAGCTCCTTCTTGTCGCCGAGGATCCCTTGTGGTCGGAAGATCACCAGGAGCATGAGCGTGACGCCCACGACGATCCAGCCGAACTGCTCGATCTGCTCGGTGCGCATGATCGACTCGGGGACACCGGCCCGCAGGACCGACTTGATGAGCATCAGTGCGACCCAGAAGATGATCGAGCCGAGCACCGGGCCGAACACCGTGGCTGCCCCGCCGAGCAGCAGGATCGTCCAGATGAAGAACGTCATCGGTCTGCCCATGGAGTCGGGCTGCACCGCCCGGGGGAGCACGTAGATGATGCCCGCCAGCGCCCCGAACACCCCGCCCAGCACCAGCGACTGCATCTTGTAGGAGTAGACGTTCTTGCCGAGCGAGCGCACGGCGTCCTCGTCCTCGCGGATGCCCTTGAGCACACGACCCCACGGTGAGCGCAGCAGCAGCCAGACGAACAGGCACGCCAGCGCGACCACCCCCCAGCCGACCAGACGCACCCACCAGGAGTTCGACATGTTCGTCGCGTACTCGAACGGTCCGATCGCCCAGGTGGTGTCGGGGAACGGTGACAGGTCCTGGAACGTGTCCTTGTACTCGCTGCCGCGCAGGCCCGAGGAAGCGCCCGTCAGCTCGGTCAGCGCCGTCGAACGGCCGACCAGACGCACGATCTCGGCCGCGGCGATCGTCACGATGGCCAGGTAGTCGCCGCGCAGCTTCAGCGTGGGGATGCCCAGGATGATCGCGAAGACGACGGCGGCGGCGATGGCCACCAGCACGGCGGCCCACAGCGGCCACCCGGCGATGGTGGAGATCGCGAACCCGTAGGCGCCGATGAGCAGGAACCCGGCCTGGCCCATGTTCATCAGCCCGGTGAGCCCGAAGTGGATGTTAAGGCCGACGGCGGCGAGCGCGTAGGCGGCGGTCGTCGGGGCGAAGATCTCGCCCGCGGCGTTGGTGAGGATGCCGGACCAGTCCATGACGCTCCCTTAGCCGATCCGCTCCGCCCGGCCCAGGATTCCCTGGGGCCGGAAGAGCAGCACGAGGATGAGGATGAGCAGCGCACCGGCGTACCGCATGTCGCTGGGGATGACGAGGTTGGACATCTCGACGACCAGGCCGATGACGATCGAGCCCGCCAGGGCACCGAATGCCTGGCCCAGGCCACCGAGCGTCACGGCCGCGAACATCAGCAGCAGCAGCGCGCCACCCATGTTCCAGCCGGTCGCGTTCAGGTACAGGCCCATGAGGACGCCACCGAGCGCAGCCAGACCGGCCCCGACGGTCCACACGAGCCGGATGATGCCCTCCACGCTGATGCCGGAGGCCGCGGCCAGGGCCGGGTTGTCCGAGACGGCGCGTGTCGCGCGTCCCACCCGGGTACCCAGCAGGAAGTACGAGACACCGGCGAGCACGACGACGGCGATCAGCAAGGACCACAGGGACGTCTGGCTGATGCGGATCGGGCCGATCGTGACCGTCACCGGGTTCGCGGTCACGATCCGCAGCGCACCGGCGCCGAAGAAGAACTGGTACGTGTACTGCAGGGCCATCGACAGACCGATCGTGACGATCATCTGCTGCGTGGCGCCCACGCGGCGCTTGCGCAGCCGGTGCCACATCCCCGCGTCCTGCAACCACCCGCTCGCCGCGCCGAGCACGACCGCGAGCACACCGGAGACCAGCAGGGGGAGCCCGAGCGTCTGGCAGCCGATGTACGCCAGGATCCCGCCGAGGGTCACCTGCTCGCCGTGCGCGAAGTTGCTCAGGCCCGTCGTGCCGTAGATCAGGGACAGACCCACGGAGGCCAGTGCGAGCAGCACCCCGAAGACCAGACCGTTGGACGCCTGCTGCCAGACCCGCGTCCACGACACCGAGCCGCCGGAGCCCGCAGAGCTGCCCTGCTCCGCGTCCGACGGGCTGCCCGTCGCGTCGTCGGTCGCGTCAGGGGACGGCGCGGTGGTGTCCTGCGTGGGTGCGCCGAGGGGGAACAACGCCCCGGAGGACGCCCCGAGGGTCACCGCGACCGTGCGTGGGTTGGCCGCCGGGTCACGCAGCTGCTCGCCCGCGGGCAGCGTCGCCACGTCGAGCGTCACGGTGTACTCACCCGCGGTGGTCACCGCCGCCGCCCAGCGTCCGTCAGCCCCGGTCGTGGCCTCGGTGCTGGTTCCGGCACCGACGATGCCGAGACGCACGCCCGCGGCGGGTTCGCCGGCGGACGTCCGCACCGTGCCGTTGATGCAGCCCGTCGAGGCGTCCGCCGTGCAACCGGTCGTGGCTGCGGCGTGCGCCGGGGGTGCGAGCAGGACCGTCAGCGCGCACACGGCTGCCAGCAGCGCACCGGCTGCCGCCAGGACCGCGCGGCGGCGCCGGGGGGTCGTGCGGTCCAGGGTGGCGACAGATCGCACCTGGGACCTCCGTCCGTCAGTCGGGAACCGCGCCCGTCGGTGGTCGACGACGCTCGCCGGACGGGCGACGCCCGCCGGGTGTGAGGACCATAGGGACGCTTTGTGTCCTGTTGATTACGACCATGTGCGCGGCGTGGTCCGGCTCGCACGGGCCCCAGGAGCGCGGGTGACGGGCAGCCCGGGGGCGCCCGTCGTGTGAGCGTTCTCCATCCACGATGACCAGGTCGCGGACCGTTGGCGTGCAGGACTAGGCAGCAGCGACCCGGGTGAGACATGATCGTCGTCGGCACCGCCGCAGGGCAGAGGCGTCGCCTGACCATCGGATCCCTACCGTCCGTCCGTCTGGAGGCCAGTCAGCCGTGCGACCTGGTGTCGAAGTGCGCCCCGCCCGTCCCGAGGACCTGGACGACCTGGTCGACCTGTGCCTGGCCGCCCGGCAGGAGTCGGCCGTCGGCGCGCAGCTGTGCACGGACGACGCCCCGCGCCTGCGCGGGCAGATCGGCGCCCTGCTCGCTGCCCCCGGGGGACAGGTGCTGCTCGCCCGGCTCGACGAGGAGCCCGCAGGTCTGCTCATCGGCCGGCTCGTCGGCCCCGGACCCTTCACCGACGTCACCAGCCTCAACCTCGAAGCCGTGTACGTCGTCCCGGACGCACGGCGACGCGGTCTCGGCCACGCGCTGCTCAGCGGGGCGCTCGAGGTCGCCGGCGAGGCCGGGGCGACCGAGGTCTACGCAGCCCCGCTGCCCGGCGCCCGCGGCATGCACCGGTTCCTGGCCCGGCTGGGGTTCGCGCCGGTCGCCGCGCACCGCGTGGTGAGCACCAGTGCCCTGCAGCGGCGCCTCTCACCGGAAGGTGCCGGAGCCGCAGGGCGACGTGCCGCTCGCGGGCTCGAGGACCTCATCGCCCGCCGCCGCCAGGCACGTGCGGCAGGCCTGCCGACCTCGACCGGCCCTGTCGCTCAGGTGCGCGCGTCCACCAGCATGCAGGTCAGCCTCGCGGTGCAGACCGCCCGACCGGTCGAGTCCTCCACCACCACCTGGTAGCTCGCCAGGCTCGACCCCAGGTGCAGGGCCGTCGCCGTCCCCGTCACCACACCCTCGCGCACGGCACGGTGGTGCGAGGCGTTCAGCTCGATCCCCAACGCCACCCGGCCCGGACCGGCATGCGCCTGCGCCGCGTACGAGCCCACCGTCTCGGCCAGCACCGCCGACGCGCCGCCGTGCAGCACCCCGAACGGCTGGGTGTTGCCTGCTACCGGCATGGTCGCCACCGTGCGCTGGGCGCCCACCTCCACCAGCGTGATCCCCATCCGCTCCAGCAACGTCCCGTCCGTGCCCGGGATGCCGGCCGGGACTCCGGCGACCGGCTCAGGGTCCTGCTGCGCGCGTGCGGGGGTGTCGGTCATGCCCGATAGGTTGGCACCCGTGAGCGACGCGCTGCCAGCCGGCACCCCCACGACCCGCCCGAGGCTGCTGCTGGTGGACGGCCACTCGATGGCCTACCGGGCCTACTTCGCCCTCCCGGTCGAGAAGTTCGCCAGCTCCACCGGGCAACCGACCAACGCCGTCTTCGGCTTCACGTCGATGCTCGCCAACCTGCTGCGCGACGAGGCACCCACCCACGTCGCCGTGGCCTTCGACCTGGGCCGCACCACGTTCCGGACCGAGCAGTACCCGCAGTACAAGGGCACCCGCGACGCCTCACCCGAGCCCTTCAAGGGGCAGGTCCCGATCATCCGGCAGCTGCTGGAGACCATGCACGTCGCCGTCCTGGACAAGCCCAACTTCGAGGCCGACGACATCCTGGCCACGCTCGCCGCCCAGGCGCGCGCGCAAGGCATGGAGGTGCTCGTCTGCACCGGCGACCGCGACGCCCTGCAGCTCGTCAACGACGACGTCACCGTGCTGTACCCCGTCAAGGGCGTCTCCGAGCTCGCACGCATGACCCCCGCCGCGGTCGAGGCCAAGTACGGCGTACCGCCCCACCGCTACCCGGACCTGGCCGCACTGGTCGGCGAGTCCAGCGACAACCTGCCCGGCGTGCCCGGCGTCGGCCCCAAGACTGCCGCGAAGTGGATCACCGCCTACGACGGCCTCGACGGCGTGCTGGCCTCCGCCGCCTCCGTCCCCGGCAAGGCCGGCGAGTCGCTGCGCGCGCACCTCGAGCAGGTCGCGATGAACCGGCGGCTCAACCACCTCGTCGACGACCTCGACCTGCCGCTCGGGCCCGCCGACCTGGACGTGCGCCCGTGGGACCGCCCCGCCCTGCACGCGCTGCTCGACGAGCTCGAGTTCCGCACGCTGCGCGACCGGCTCTTCGCGATGCTGCCCGACGACGGCGAGGACGGTGCACCCCTCGCCCCGTCCATCCCGCTCCAGGTCGACGACCTGCCTGCCGGGGGACTGGCCGCCTGGCTCGGTGCCCACGCCGGCGTCCGCCTGGGTCTCGACGTGCGCGGCTCGGGCTCACCCGCAGGTGGCGACGCGTGGGGGGTTGCACTCGCGGACGACGAGCGCCATGCCGTGGTGCTCGACCTGGTCGACCTGGGCAGCGCCGACGAGCTCGCGCTCGCGGCCTGGTTGGCCGACCCTGCCGCACCCAAGGCCGTGCACGCGGCGAAGGTCGCCTGGCATGCGCTGGCCGGTCGGGGGCTGCCTCTGGCGGGCGTCACGTTCGACACCGAGCTCGCCGCGTACCTGTGCCAGCCTGACCGCCGCGCCTACGACCTGGCCGACCTGGCCATCGGGTACCTGCACCGCGAGCTCGGTGCGGACGACGCGTCGGCGGCGCAAGGCTCTCTGGACCTCGAGCTCGGCGGGTCCGACGAGTCGCAGCGGGCTGCCGAGCGGGCTGCGACCGTGCGCGACCTGGCCGAGGTGCTCACCGGCGAGCTCAGGGACCGTGGTGCGGCGGGGCTGCTCGACGGGCTCGAGCTGCCGCTCGTGGACGTGCTGGCGCGCATGGAGCGCACGGGCATCGCGATCGACGTCGAGTACCTGTCCGGCCTGGAACGCTCCTTCGACTCCGCGGTGCAGAACGCCGCCGCCGAGGCGTACGCGGTGATCGGGCGCGAGGTGAACCTCGGCTCGCCCAAGCAGCTGCAGGAGGTCCTCTTCGACCAGCTGGGCATGCCCAAGACGAAGAAGATCAAGACCGGCTACACCACCGACGCCGCGGCGCTGACCGACCTGTTCGCCCGCACGCAGCACCCGTTCCTGGAGCACCTGCTGGCGCACCGTGACGCGATCCGCCTGCGGCAGACCGTCGAGGGGCTGCTGCGGTCGGTGGCCGCCGACGGGCGCATCCACACCACGTTCCAGCAGACCATTGCCGCCACCGGGCGGCTGTCCTCGACCGAGCCGAACCTGCAGAACATCCCCATCCGCACCGAGGCCGGTCGGCAGATCCGGCGGGCGTTCGTCGTGGGTACGGAGCACGAGACGCTGCTCACCGCGGACTACTCGCAGATCGAGATGCGCATCATGGCCCACCTGTCCGGTGACGAGGGCCTCATCGCCGCGTTCCGTTCCGGGGAGGACCTGCACAGCTATGTCGGGTCGCGGGTGTTCGGCGTGCCGACCGACCAGGTGACCCCGGCGATGCGCTCGAAGATCAAGGCGATGAGCTACGGCCTGGCGTACGGGTTGTCGTCGTACGGGCTCTCGCAGCAGCTCTCGGTCGAGGTCGGTGAGGCGTCGGCGCTCATGGCCGACTACTTCGAGCGGTTCGGCGGGGTGCGCGACTACCTGACGGGTGTGGTGGACACCGCGCGGGCGACCGGGTGGACAGCCACGATCCTCGGCCGCCGCCGCTACCTGCCCGACCTGTCCAGCGACAACCGGCAGCGACGTGAGGTCGCCGAGCGGATGGCGCTCAACGCCCCGATCCAGGGCAGTGCCGCCGACCTCATCAAGGTCGCCATGCTCGGCGTCGACCGCGAGCTGACGGCCCGCGGGCTGCGCTCCCGCCTGCTGCTGCAGGTGCACGACGAGCTCGTGCTCGAGGTCGCGGCGGGGGAGCGCGACGAGGTCGAGGACCTGGTCCGCACGCAGATGGGTGCCGCGGGCGATGCGGTCCCCGGGGGCTTCGACGTGCCGCTCGACGTCTCGGTCGGTGTCGGCGAGAGCTGGCACGCGGCAGGGCACTGAGCGGTCCGGGTCGGCGGTCGGCGTCGAGGAGCCCGCGCACCTCGGTCCGCCGGCACAGCGCCGCCGTGGTGAGGCTCAGGTGAGGTGCGTGACGAATATCGCCGTCCCCGGGAGCCGGGCGCCCCGTACCGGTCCCCAACCACCCCAGGTGCGCGTGTGTCCTTCGGGCCAGGTCGGCTCGACCAGGCGGTCGAGGACGAACCCGGCCTCGACCAGGTCGGTCACGTGGTCGCCGAGCGTGCGGTGGTACTCGGCGTACAGCACCCGCCCGGACCGGCCCGTCTCGACGTACGGCCGCCGGTCGAAGTACGAGCGGGTCGCGGTGAGTCCGTGCTCGCCCGGGTCGTCGGGGAACGCCCAGCGCACCGGGTGCGTGACCGCGAACACCCACCGCCCTCCGGGTCGCAGCACCCGTGCCACCTCGGCGTGCACCCGTGCGGTGTCGGGCACGAAGGGGAGGGCGCCGAACGCGGTGAAGGCCACGTCGAACGAGGTGTCCGCGAACGGCAGCGCCCGCGCGTCTGCCTGGACCAGGCTCGTGCGCGTTCCCGTCAGGGCGTCGTAGCGTCGGCCCGCGTGCAGCATGCCGCCGGACACGTCGGTGGCGACCACCCGCACGCCGTGCCCGGCCAGCCACCGCGAGCACTGCGCCGCGCCGGCGCCGACCTCGAGCACGGTGGCCCCGGCGACGTCACCGAGCAGGTGCGCGTCGGCCTCCCGCAGACCTTCGGGGCACCAGCAGAAGTCCGCCGGGCCCAGGAACTCCCCGTGCTCGTCCAGGTACTCCTCGGCGTTCGCGTCCCACCAGCCGCGTCCTGCTCGTCCGCCGTCGTCGTCGGGGACCTCGCGGTAGCCGGCGTCCTCGAGCGTGTCCTCGAACGGTTCGGGCCTCGAGCGGCCCGTCCCGGGCGCGGGGGATGGTGTGGTGCTCATCCGCCCAGTGTCCCCGAGTGCGCACCGCACGAGCGCGACCCGCGGCGCGCCTGGGACCGAAGGCACGGCCGGGCCGCGCATCGCTCGATAGGCTGAACGCACGGAAGCCCGACGACGCGCTCCGTTCCCCCTGATCAGCCCTGAAGCGGGACCCGTGGGTCCCGGTGTCGAAGGAGTGCCCAGCGTGCGAGTCGGACTGCTGACCGGTGGCGGCGACGTCCCGGGCCTGAACGCCGCGATCCGAGCGGTCGTCAAGCGAGGCGAAGGGGAGCACGGCCACTCGATCGTCGGCTTCCGCAACGGGTGGCGGGGGGTCGTGGACGGTGACGTCCAGCCGTTGACCCGCGGCCACATCCGCAACGTGCTGTCGGTGGGCGGCACGCTCCTGGGCACCGCGCGGTACCACCCCCACTCCTCGGACGGTGGCCTGGACGCGGTGATGGCCACGCTGGAGGCGGAGCGGATCGAGGCGCTGATCTGCATCGGCGGTGACGGCACGCTGCACGCGGCGTCGAAGGTGGCCGAGGCCGGGGTGAAGATCGTCGCGATCCCCAAGACCATCGACAACGACGTGTGGGGCACCGACCGTTCGATCGGCTTCGACTCCGCGGTGTCCATCGCGACCGAGGCGGTCGACCGGATCCACACCACGGCCGAGTCCCACAACCGCGTCATGATCGTCGAGGTCATGGGCCGCACCGCGGGCTGGATCGCGGTCACGGCGGGTATCGCCGGCGGTGCCGAGCTGGTGCTGGCGCCCGAGGACCCGTTCGACATCGAGAAGGTGGTGCGGTTCCTCAAGCACCGTCACCGCGCGCACGCGAACTTCTCCATCGTGGTGGTCGCCGAGGGGGCCGTGCCCGCCGAGGGCACCGCCATGCACTACGAGACGCAGGTCGGCAAGTTCGGCGAGATCGTCGCCGGCGCGATCGGCGAGCGGCTCAAGGCCGAGATCGAGGCGCGCACCGGGTTCGACACGCGTGTCACGGTGCTGGGTCACACGCAGCGCGGTGGCGTTCCCACGCCGACCGACCGGATCCTGGGCTCGCGGTTCGGGGTCGCGGCGATCGACGCGATCACCCGCGGTGAGTCGAACGTGATGACTGCGCTGCGTGGCGAGGAGGTCGTGCTCGTCCCGCTGAGCGAGGTCGCCGGCAAGGTCAAGCACGTCCCGGCCAGCCTCCTGGACGTGGCCCGGGCGCTCGCCTGACCGGTCCGAGCGGTGCGGCGGCGGCCGCTGGACGTCGTGATGTCCGGCTGCCGCCGTGCCACTCCGGTGACACTGCGGTCGAGGGCCCCCGGCCCTTTGACCACCCCTCGTCCCACCGATAGGGTGGACGGCGGTGCCGCGCGCCTTCATGCACTCGCAGAGGCGGGCCCCGCACCGCACCACGCAGGTCCCGTGCCGTCCGGCACGCACCCTTCTGTCCGCACAACTTCCTGTCCGTATCGGAGCCCATCCCTACATGAGCATCTCCACCCCCGCGAAGCCCGCAAGCCCGCAGGTCGCGGTCAACGACATCGGCTCGGCCGAGGACTTCCTCGCAGCCGTCGACGCCACCATCAAGTACTTCAACGATGGCGACATCGTCGAGGGCACCATCGTCAAGGTCGACCGCGACGAGGTCCTTCTCGACATCGGCTACAAGACCGAGGGCGTCATCCCCTCCCGTGAGCTGTCCATCAAGCACGACGTGGACCCCGGTGAGGTCGTCAAGGTCGGCGACGCGGTCGAGGCCCTGGTTCTCCAGAAGGAGGACAAGGAAGGCCGGCTGATCCTGTCGAAGAAGCGTGCGCAGTACGAGCGCGCGTGGGGCACGATCGAGAAGATCAAGGAGGAGGACGGCGTCGTCACCGGCACCGTCATCGAGGTCGTCAAGGGCGGCCTCATCCTCGACATCGGTCTGCGCGGCTTCCTGCCCGCCTCGCTCGTCGAGATGCGTCGTGTGCGCGACCTCCAGCCGTACGTCGGCAAGGAGATCGAGGCCAAGATCATCGAGCTCGACAAGAACCGCAACAACGTGGTCCTGTCGCGCCGTGCCTGGCTCGAGCAGACGCAGTCCGAGGTCCGCTCGACCTTCCTGCAGACGCTGCAGAAGGGCCAGGTCCGGCCCGGTGTCGTGTCCTCGATCGTCAACTTCGGTGCGTTCGTCGACCTGGGTGGCGTGGACGGCCTCGTGCACGTCTCCGAGCTGTCCTGGAAGCACATCGACCACCCGTCCGAGGTCGTCGAGGTCGGCCAGGAGGTCACCGTCGAGGTGCTCGACGTCGACTTCGACCGCGAGCGTGTCTCCCTGTCGCTGAAGGCGACGCAGGAGGACCCGTGGCAGGCCTTCGCCCGCACGCACGCCATCGGCCAGGTCGTCCCCGGCAAGGTCACCAAGCTCGTCCCGTTCGGTGCGTTCGTGCGCGTCGAGGACGGCATCGAGGGCCTGGTGCACATCTCGGAGCTGGCCGTGCGCCACGTCGAGATCCCGGAGCAGGTCGTCCAGGTCGGCGACGACGTCTTCGTCAAGGTCATCGACATCGACCTGGAGCGTCGCCGCATCTCGCTGTCGCTCAAGCAGGCGAACGAGGGCTTCGACCCGGCCAGCGAGGACTTCGACCCCGCGCTGTACGGCATGGCGGCGGAGTACGACGAGGCCGGCAACTACAAGTACCCCGAGGGCTTCGACTCGGCCACGAACGAGTGGCTCGAGGGCTTCGAGACGCAGCGTGAGGCGTGGGAGGCGGAGTACGCCAAGGCCCACGAGCGCTGGGAGGCTCACCGCAAGCAGGTCGCCGACGCCGCCAAGGCGGACGCCGAGGCCGCTGGCGAGGCGTCGACCGGTGGCGCCGGTGGCGGCGGGGCCGTCCCGTCGACCTACTCGTCCTCGACGGAGGAGGCCACCGGCACCCTCGCGTCCGACGAGGCGCTCGCCGCTCTGCGCGAGAAGCTCACGGGCAACTGACCTCGCGGGGCATCGCCCCGCCCGGTTCCTTCGACGGGCCGGTCACCCTCCGGGGTGGCCGGCCCGTCGGCGTTGTGCCTGCCCCGACCGTGGGCGCACCGCGCAGGTGTGACGCACTGCGCGCGCCGACGACCTCGGGCAGGATGGGGCGATGCAACGGATCGGGTTGACCGGGGGGATCGCGGCAGGCAAGTCCGTCGCGGCCCGACGTCTGACCGAGCTCGGGGCGGTGGTCGTGGACAGTGACGCGCTGGCCCGGGAGGCCGTTGCGCCGGGCACCCCCGGGTTGGAGGCCGTCGTCGAGGAGTTCGGGGCCGGTGTGCTGGCGGAGGACGGTTCGCTCGACCGGGCGGCGCTGGCGGACGTGGTGTTCGCCGACGGTGCCGCCCTGGCGCGGCTGAACGCGATCGTGCACCCGATCGTGCGGCGCCTGGCCGCTGAGCGCGAGGCTGCTGCCGCCGCCGCGGACCGTGGCGCGGTCGTGGTGCACGACATCCCGCTGCTGGTGGAGACCGGGCAGGCGGACACGTTCCACGTGCTCGTGGTCGTGCACGCGCCGGCGGTGCTGCGCGTCGAACGCCTGGTGCGGCTGCGGGGGATGCCACGTGAGCAGGCCGAGGCGCGGGTGGCGGCGCAGGCCGCGGACGAGGAGCGGTTGGCGGTGGCCGACGTCGTGCTTGACGGCGAGGGGTCGGACGACGACCTGCGCGCCCAGGTCGACGCGCTCTGGGAGCGACTGGCGGTCGAGCGCGCCGACGAGCTGTCGGCTGACGTGCTGTGAGTCGGGTCCTGCTGACCGGTTTCGGCCCGTTCGAGAACCAGCCGCTGAACGCCTCGTGGCGAGCCGTGCTGGGTGTCGCCGCGGTCTGGGACGACCGGACCGAGGGTGCCGAGCTCGTGGTGCGCGAGCTCCCGGTCTCGTTCCGCCGCGCTCCGACGGTCCTGGAGTCGGCGATCGTGGACCTGCGACCTGACGTGGTGGTCTGCGTCGGCGAGGCGGGAGGTCGCGCGGCGGTCGGCGTGGAACGACTCGCGGTGAACCTGGTCGATGCGAGGATCGCCGACGTCGACGGTGCCGCGCCGATCGACGTGCCGGTGGTCCCAGGGGCGGCGGTCGCGCACCTCTCGACGTTGCCGGTGAAAGCGTGCGTGGAGGCGGTGCGTGCCGTCGGCGTCGCAGCCGAGGTCTCGATGTCGGCGGGGACGTACGTGTGCAACGCGACGTTCTTCGCCCTGATGCACACCTTGCGTGCCGAGCCCACGACCCGCGCGGGGTTCGTGCATGTGCCGCGGCTGCCCGAGCAGGTGGCTCCGGGTGCGCCGAGCCTGGCCGCGGAAGGAGCCGTCGCGGCGCTGCTGGCGGTGCTGCGTGCAGCGATCACCGTGACGCAGGACCTACCGGTCTCTGCCGGCTCGTTGTCCTGAGGCGCGGATCGCGTCGGCCGTCGTACAGCCGACCGGGTGAAGACGCGGTCCGGTCGGTGGCCGCCCCCTCGTGGACGGGCGCCCATGTTCGCTACGGTGCGTCCAGGTCCGGTCATGGCGGTGTCGACGGCGACACCGCACCGGCAGATCCTGGAGGGGCCTCGATGGTGAAGCCTGCACAGACCCGCGCGTCCGTGTCGATCGGGACGAGCCTGCCTGCGCCGCGTGTGCTCGAGCTGGCCGAGCAGGCCGTGCGGGGCGTGAGCGACCCCGACCGGCGTCTGCGCGCGGTGGAGCGGACCTCCTCGGCGGTCGACCTGGTGGTTCGCCCGCTGGGTGAGAAGACGGAGATCCTGCGCTTCGACGTGCGGGTCGACCGGGGCGGCGGGCGGACGACCGTGCGGACCTCGATCGTGGACTTCGGCCTGGAGACCGGCGCCATGAAGGCGCTGGTACCTGCTGTGCGCCGCAAGATCCTCGGGTTCTCGATGTACCAGACCTACATGCAGCAGCTGGCCTCGGCGGTGCAGACCGAGGACCCGATGGCGACCGTCACCCTGACCTCCGGCGACTGGCGTGAGACGGACACCTGATCGGCCGGTGAGAGGGCACGGGTCGGCTGCCGGCGGGCGGCTGCCGGGCCGCTGACCGGTGGGCGGGTGCAGGGCGGACGGCGGCCCGGCGCCGGTGTCGGTGGGGGCACGTACCGTGGTCCCATGCGACCTGTCACCGAGCTGCAGCGGACCGTCGCCCCGTTCGAGGTGGTGTCCGAGTACACCCCGTCGGGCGACCAGCCCACGGCCATCGCCGAGCTGACCGCACGGCTGCGTGCGGGGGAGAAGGACATCGTCCTGCTGGGTGCCACCGGCACCGGCAAGTCGGCGACCACGGCCTGGTTGATCGAGCAGGTGCAGCGCCCGACGCTGGTCATGGCGCCGAACAAGACGCTGGCGGCGCAGCTGGCGACCGAGTTCCGCGAGCTGCTGCCGAACAACGCCGTCGAGTACTTCGTGTCGTACTACGACTACTACCAGCCCGAGGCGTACATCGCCCAGACGGACACCTACATCGAGAAGGACTCCTCGATCAACGACGAGGTCGAGCGGCTGCGGCACTCGGCGACGAGCTCCCTGCTGACGCGCCGCGACGTGGTGGTCGTGGCTACCGTGTCGTGCATCTACGGCCTGGGCACCCCTCAGGAGTACGTCGACCGGATGGTGACCCTCGCCGTGGGTGACCAGGTCGACCGCGATCAGCTGCTGCGGCAGTTCGTGACGATGCAGTACACGCGCAACGACCTGGCGTTCACCCGGGGGACGTTCCGGGTGCGGGGCGACACCGTGGAGATCATCCCGGTGTACGAGGAGCTGGCGATCCGGATCGAGTTCTTCGGCGACGAGATCGAGGCGATCGCCACGCTGCACCCGCTGACGGGTGACGTGGTGCGGTCCGAGCGGCAGATGCACATCTTCCCGGCCACCCACTACGTCGCCGGCCCGGAGCGCATGGAGCGGGCGATCGGGGGCATCGAGGCCGAGCTCGCCGACCGCCTGGACGAGCTGGAGCGGCAGAACAAGCTGCTCGAGGCGCAGCGGCTGCGCATGCGCACCACGTACGACATCGAGATGATGCGCCAGATCGGTTCGTGCTCCGGCATCGAGAACTACTCGCGGCACATCGACGGTCGGGCCCCGGGTTCGGCGCCGAACACCCTGATCGACTACTTCCCGGAGGACTTCCTCCTGGTCATCGACGAGTCGCACGTGACCGTTCCGCAGATCGGTGCGATGTACGAGGGCGACCGTTCCCGCAAGCGTGCCCTGGTCGACCACGGCTTCCGGCTGCCGAGCGCGGTGGACAACCGACCCTTGCGCTGGGACGAGTTCGTCGAGCGCATCGGTCAGGCCGTGTACCTGTCGGCGACACCGGGCAGCTACGAGATGTCGATGTCCGACGGGTTCGTCGAGCAGATCATCCGGCCGACCGGGCTGGTCGACCCCGAGGTCGTGGTCAAGCCGACGCAGGGGCAGATCGACGACCTGCTCGGTGAGATCCGCGATCGTGCGCAGCGCAACGAGCGTGTGCTGGTGACCACCCTGACCAAGAAGATGGCCGAGGACCTCACCGACTACCTGCTCGAGAAGGGTGTGCGGGTGCGCTACCTGCACTCCGAGGTCGACACGCTGCGGCGCGTCGAGCTGCTGCGTGAGCTGCGCATGGGCGAGTACGACGTGCTGATCGGCATCAACCTGCTGCGGGAGGGTCTCGACCTGCCGGAGGTGTCCCTCGTGGCGATCCTCGATGCCGACAAGGAGGGGTTCCTGCGTTCGGGTACCTCGCTGATCCAGACGATCGGTCGCGCGGCCCGCAACGTGTCGGGTCAGGTGCACATGTATGCCGACCGCGTCACGGCGGGCATGGCGCTGGCCATCGAGGAGACCACCCGTCGCCGGGAGCGGCAGGTGGCCTACAACCTGGAGCACGGGATCGACCCCACGCCGCTGCGCAAGAAGATCGGCGACATCACCGACCTGCTGGCTCGTGAGGACGCCGACACCGCCGAGCTGCTGGGGGGTGCTGGCCGGCAGGCGAGTCGCGGCAAGGCGCCGGTGCCGGGCTTCGGGTCGAAGGCCGCTGCGCCGTCCGAAAGGACCAGGCTGACCGGTGCGGCGGCCGGCGAGCTGGCCGACCTGATCCAGGAGCTGACCGGGCAGATGCACGCGGCGGCCGGCGAGCTGCAGTTCGAGCTGGCGGCACGGCTGCGCGACGAGATCTCCGGGCTGAAGAAGGAGCTGCGTCAGATGCAGGCGGCGACGGCCTGAGCGACGGCAGGGGCACGGTGCCGCCCGCGCGCCCTCGGGCGTTGCTGGCGTGCCCGGGTGCCGCGTTCCGCGCTCCGCGGTGCGGACGGGCTGAGGGCCTCGGGCAGGATGCCCTATGCTTGGGCGCGCAGTGGAGGGGAGTATCCCGACACGGTGCTCCCGTCATCACGGCCGACGTCGACGTCTGCCCGGGGGCATCGGCCCGGCAGTCGCCAGGGCGGGAGAGACCTCCGGTACCTACCCCTACGTACCGGAGGTGACCTATGTCTGTTGACCTGTGGGTCTGGCTCGTGACCGCGGCCGCCGTGGTCGGCATGGTCGTGTTCGACTTCTACGCGCACGTGCGCACGCCGCACGCCCCGAGCTTCAGCGAGTCGGCGCGGTGGTCGGTGTTCTACATCGCCCTGGCCGTCGTGTTCGGCATCGGCCTGGGGATCGTGTGGGGTTGGGGGCACGGCTCGGAGTACTTCGCGGGTTACATCACCGAGAAGAGCCTGTCCGTCGACAACCTCTTCGTCTTCCTCATCATCATGACGAAGTTCGCGGTGCCTCGGGAGTACCAGCAGAAGGTCCTGCTGGTGGGCGTGGTGATCGCCCTGGTGCTGCGGACCGTGTTCATCCTGCTCGGTGCCGCGGCCATCGCCCAGTTCTCCTGGGTGTTCTACCTGTTCGGTGCGTTCCTCATCTACACCGCGATCAAGCTCGCCCGCGAGAACCACGACTCCGACGGTGACGTGCGCGACGAGCCCGCCCCGGGTGGTTTCGCCGTGCGCACGCTCAAGCGCTTCGTGCCGACCACCGAGGAGTACCACGGTGACCGGCTGTCGGTCCGGATCGACGGCAAGCGCTACCTGACCCCGATGCTCGTGGTGATGGTGGCGATCGGCTCCACCGACGTGCTCTTCGCCCTCGACTCGATCCCGGCGATCTACGGCCTGACCAAGGAGCCGTACATCGTCTTCACCACCAACGCCTTCGCGCTGCTGGGCCTGCGCCAGCTGTACTTCCTGCTCGGCGGGCTGCTCGAGCGGCTGGTGTACCTCTCCCAGGGCCTGTCGGTGATCCTCGGGTTCATCGGCGTGAAGCTGCTGCTGGAGGCGTTGCACACCAACGAGGTCCCGTTCATCAACGGCGGTGAGCACGTCGAGTGGGCGCCCGAGATCCCGATCTGGCTGTCCATGACCGTCATCCTGGGCACGTTGGCCGTCGCCACGGTCGCGAGCCTCTACGCCACCCGCAACGACCGCAAGCCTGCGGTCACCGAGAGCTGAGGTCCACCCGGTGCACGTCGAACCCCTTGTCTGGCTGGTCTCCCTCGGACTGGTCGGAGCGCTGCTGTTCGTCGACGTGGCCGTGGTGGGGCGCCGACCGCACGTCCCGACGACGTCGGAGTGCCTGCGCTACCTCGCGTTCTACGTGGGGCTGGCAGTGGTCTTCGGCGTCGTCGTGTGGGCGCTGTGGGGTGGGCAGTACGCGGGGGAGTTCTACGCCGGCTGGATCACCGAGTACTCGTTGTCGGTGGACAACCTGTTCGTGTTCCTGCTGATCATGAGCCGGTTCGCCGTCCCCCGGCAGTACCAGCAGGCGGCGCTGCTCGTCGGGATCATCCTGGCGCTGGTGTTCCGCGGGGTGTTCATCGCCGCGGGTGCCGCCGTGATCTCCGCGTTCAGCTGGGTGTTCTACCTGTTCGGCGCGTTCCTGGTGTGGACGGCGTGGAAGGTGGGCCGCGAGGGCGACACCGACGGCGAGGAGGAGTTCCACCCGCCGCTGCTGCTGCGCCTGGTGCAGAAGTGGTTCCCGTCGACGCCCGACTACCACGGCGTACGGCTGACGGTCGTGGAGAACGGTCGGCGGCTGGTGACACCCATGCTCATCGTGCTGGTGGCGTTGGGCGCCACGGACCTGCTGTTCGCCTTCGACTCGATCCCGGCGATCTTCGGCCTGACGAGCGAGCCGTACCTGGTGCTCATGGCGAACCTGTTCGCCCTGATGGGCCTGCGGCAGCTGTACTTCCTGCTGGGGGGTCTGCTGACGCGCCTGGTCTACCTCAACGTCGGGCTCGCGGTGCTGCTGGGCTTCATCGGCGTGAAGCTGGTGCTGCACGCGCTGCACGAGAACGAGGTGCCGTTCATCAACGGCGGTCAGCCGGTGAGCGGCCTGCCGGAGATCTCCATCGGTGTCTCGCTCGCGGCGATCGTCGTGATCCTGTCGGTGACGACCGCGGCGAGCCTGGCCCGTTCGCGCCGTGACGAGCGCGCGGCGGCGGCAGCCGGCGAGGACTGAGACGGCGGCTGGTGCCGCCCGCTCACAGTCCTGCTGACCAGGGGCCGATGACCGGCGACCACTCGCGCACGTCGGTCCGCGAGATCAGGTGGTGCTGCGCGAAGGGGTCGCCGGCCAGCGCCGCCTCGAGCGAGGCGCGGTCGCTCGTGCGCAGGACGAGCAGCGCACCGGCCTCACCGCCGACGAACGGTCCGGTGCCGAGCGCGACGCCGGACTCGGCCAGTGCACCCAGGTAGGCGCGGTGCTCGGGGCGGACCGCGTCGAGCGCGGCAGGATCGGTGACGTAGGTGTACGTGACGGCGTAGACGGGCATGTCTCGATCCTGCCGCACCGACGGATGCGGTGGGAGAGTGATCCCATGACGTCTTCGAACGATGGCACCGGCATGCCTGCGGGCACCCGGTCGCCGCACATCTCCTCCTCCTTCGGGGCGTGAGCGCCATGACGACGCCCCCGACGCCGCTTCCGGTGCTGTCCGAGGAGCTGCTGGCCCGCATCCACTCCCGCGCCGACGGTCACGACCGTGACAACACGTTCCCGCACGAGGACCTGGCCGACCTGGCCGAGGTCGGTTACCTGCGTGCGTTCGTGCCGCACGAGCTCGGCGGTCTGGGGCTCACTCTCGAGCAGGTGGCGCGCGAGCAGGTGCGCCTGGCGGCGGCCGCCCCGGCGACCGCGCTGTCGGTCAACATGCACCTGGTCGTCACCGGTATCGCCGCGGTGCTCGACGCCCGGGGCGACGACAGCCTGCACTTCGTCCTGGAGGACGCCGCCGCCGGTGAGGTGTTCGCGTTCGGCAACTCCGAGGGCGGCAACGACCTGGTCATGTTCGACTCGCGCACCCGGGCGCAGCGCCAGCCGGACGGTGCCTACCGGTACACGGGGACGAAGATCTTCACCTCGCTGTCGCCGGTGTGGACCCGATTGGCCACCTTCGGCCGGGACGACGACGCCGAGGGCGGCCCGGTGCTGGTGCACGCAGTGGTGCCCCGCGACGCTGCCGGGATCACCGTGAAGGACGACTGGGACACCGTCGGGATGCGGGCGACCCAGAGCTGCACGACCGTGCTGGACGGTGTCCTTGCCCCCGCCGAGCGCGTCTACCGGGTGCTGCCGGTCGGGCCCAGCCGGGACCCGTTCGTCTTCGCGCTGTTCGCGGTCTTCGAGATCCTGCTGGCCGCCTGCTACACGGGGATCGGTCGACGTGCGCTCGAGCTGGCGGTGGCCGCGGCGCAGCGACGGACCTCGATGAAGAACGGCGGGCGCACCTACGCCCAGGACCCGGACATCCGGTGGAAGGTCGCCGAGGCGGCCATCGCGCAGGACGGCATCGAGCCCCAGGTGTGGTCGCTGGCCAGGGACGTCGACGAGCAGGTCGACCACGGTGCCCAGTGGTTCCCGCGGCTCGTGGGGCTCAAGGTGCGTGCCACGGAGAACGCCCGCGTCGTGGTCGACCAGGCGATCCGTGTCGCCGGAGGGTCGAGCTACTTCACCGGCAACGAGCTCGGCAGGCTCTACCGCGACGTCCTTGCGGGCATCTTCCACCCCTCCGACGGGGAGTCCGCGCACTCCACCGTCGCGAACGCCTGGCTGGGCCCCGTCGAACCCTGACCTGCCAAAGGACTGGACCGGTCGCGCTGCGGGGGCCAGGGTCGGGGCATGACGACGATCCTGGCCCCCGCGGTCTGGCCGTTCCCCGCGCTGCGGGTCACCTGCGGCGACGTGGAGCTGCGCTACATGGACGACGAGCTGCTGCACGCGCTGGCAGCCGTCGCGGCCGCCGGCGTGCACGACCCGAGTGCCATGCCCTTCACCGTCCCGTGGACGCGGGGGACGCCGCAGGAGGTCGCCCGCTCCACCCTGACCTACCACTGGGGCACCCGGGCGGGTCTGGGTGGCAGCTCGTGGTCGTTGGAGCTGGCCGTGCTGCACGAGGGGCGTCCTGTGGGCATCCAGGCCATCGCCGCACGCGACTACCCGGTGACCCGGACCGTGACGTCCGGCTCGTGGCTCGGCCGCACGTACCAGGGCCGGGGGATCGGCACGCGGATGCGGCTCGCGGTGCTGCACCTGGCCTTCGACGGCCTCGGGGCGCAGGTGGCCTGCACCGACGCGTTCGCCGACAACGCCGCGTCGAACGGGGTGACCCGCCGGATCGGGTACCTGGCCGACGGGCAGGAGATCCTCGAGCGGGAGGGTCTGCCGGCGCTCTCGCTGCGCTACCGCCTGGAACGCGCGGACTGGGACCGGCGCCCGCCAGAGCTGCGGCCCGAGGTGAGCCTCGACGGCGCGGACGCGGTGCGGGAGTTCCTGGGCGGCTGACCGGCGCCCGGGCCGCGCCACCACCTCACCATCCTCGTGCGCGCCACTCCTCCAGGTGCACCCTCTCGGCCCCGAGCGTGGTGTCGCGTCCGTGGCCGGGGTACACCCAGGTGTCGTCGCCGAACCGGTCGAACAGGCGCGTGCGCACGTCCTCGAACAGCTGCGCGAAGCGGCGGGGGTCCCCTCCGGTGGCCCCGATCCCGCCGGGGAACAGCGAGTCTCCGGTGAACAGGTGCGCCCGCCCGGCCACCGCCCCCGGCGCGGCGACGTGCTCCGGCTCGCGGTACACCAGCGCCACCGAACCGGGCGTGTGACCGCGCAGTGCGACGACCTCCAGGCACACGTGACCGAGGGTCAGCGTGTCGCCGTGGTGCAGCCGCCGGGCCACGTGCACCTCGGTCGACCGCTCGACGGCCTCGGCGTCGTCCGCGCCGACCGCCAGCGGGGCGCCCGTCACCGCGACCAGGGACGGTAGCGCGCGCAGGTGGTCGGGGTGCCGGTGCGTGGTGACGACGTGGTCGAGGCGTGTGCGCGCGGAGCCCTCGCGGACCAGCTCGACGAGCCGGTCGGGCTCGTCCGCGGCGTCCACGAGCAGCTGGGCCCCGTCGCGTCGGCACGTCAGCAGGTACACGTCGTTGTCCTGCGGCCCGACGGCGAGCTTGCGGATCTCGACCTCGTCGAGGACCCGCAGGTCGCTGCGACCACCGCGGATCACGTCGCCGGTGTACTGCACGGGTCACCTCCTGCGGCAGGGGCGGCGTGCCCCCGTGAGCATTGTCGACCTGGGCGGTCCTCGGCGCGCACGGTGCCGGCAGGCGCAGCCCTGTCGCCTGCTCGCGCGGCGGTGTGACCGGACCGTGACGTGACATCGAACACGTGTGCGAATGTCGGTCGTGCGACGTAGACTTCCGCGGGTGAACGACCGACTGGTGGTGCAGGGCGCCCGAGAGCACAACCTGCGCAACGTGGACCTCGACCTCCCGCGCGACAGGCTCATCGTCTTCACCGGCCTGTCCGGCTCGGGGAAGTCCTCGCTGGCCTTCGACACGATCTTCGCCGAGGGGCAGCGCCGCTACGTCGAGTCGCTGTCCGCCTACGCCCGCCAGTTCCTCGGGCAGATGGACAAGCCCGATGTCGACTTCATCGAGGGCCTCTCGCCCGCGGTGTCGATCGACCAGAAGTCCACCAACCGCAACCCTCGCTCGACCGTCGGCACCATCACCGAGGTCTACGACTACCTGCGCCTGCTGTTCGCCCGTGCCGGCACCCAGCACTGCCCGCAGTGCGGCGAACGTGTCACCGCGCAGACACCGCAGCAGATCGTCGACCGCCTGCTGGAGCTGCCTGAGGGCACCCGCTACCAGGTGCTGGCACCCGTGGTCCGCGGACGCAAGGGCGAGTACGCGGACCTGTTCCGCGAGCTGCAGACCAAGGGCTTCGCTCGCGCCCGCGTCGACGGAGAGGTCGTCCAGCTCACCGACCCCCCGGCCCTGGAGAAGAAGCTCAAGCACGACATCGAGGTGGTCGTCGACCGCCTCGTCTCCCGCGAGGGCGTCAAGCGACGGCTGACCGACTCCGTCGAGACGGCACTCGGTCTGGCCGCCGGCCTGCTCGTCGTCGAGCTCGTCGACGCCGACGCGGACGACCCGGCACGCGAACGCCGGTTCTCCGAGCACCGCGCCTGCCCGAACGACCACGTGCTCACGCTCGACGAGATCGAGCCCCGGACCTTCTCGTTCAACGCGCCCTACGGGGCCTGCCCCGAGTGCACCGGCATCGGCTCACGCCTCGAGGTCGACCCGGACCTGGTCGTCCCCGATGAGGACCTCTCGCTCGCCCAGGGCGCGGTCGCCCCCTGGGCACAGGTCTCCAGCGAGTACTTCACGCGCGTGCTGTCGGCGCTCGCGGACGACCTGGGCTTCTCGATGGACGTGCCGTGGCGGGCGCTGCCACAGCGGGCCAAGGACGCCGTGCTGCACGGGCAGAACCACGAGGTGCACGTCCGCTACAAGAACCGCTGGGGTCGCGAGCGCCAGTACTCCACGGGTTTCGAGGGTGTGCTGACCTTCCTCGAGCGGCGGCACTCGGAGACCGAGTCCGACTGGAGCAAGGAGAAGTACGAGGCCTACATGCGGGAGGTCCCGTGCCCGGTGTGCCGGGGCGCTCGGCTCAAGCCCGAGGTGCTGGCCGTCCGGGTCGGCGGCCGGTCGATCGCGGAGGTCTGCGATCTGCCGATCCGGGAGGCGGCCGGGTTCCTCGACGGTCTGGTGCTGGGTGAGCGCGAGGCGGCCATCGCCGCGCAGGTGCTCAAGGAGATCCAGGCGCGGCTCGGGTTCCTGCTCGACGTCGGCCTGGACTACCTCTCGCTCATGCGGCCCGCGGCGACCCTGTCCGGCGGCGAGGCCCAGCGCATCCGCCTGGCCACGCAGATCGGCTCGGGGCTGGTCGGCGTGCTGTACGTGCTGGACGAGCCCTCGATCGGCCTGCACCAGCGGGACAACCGCCGCCTGATCGACACGCTCACCCGGCTGCGCGACCTGGGCAACACCCTGATCGTGGTCGAGCACGACGAGGACACCATCCGCACTGCCGACTGGATCGTCGACATCGGTCCGGGCGCAGGGGAGCACGGCGGGTACGTCGTGCACTCCGGTGACCTTGACGGGCTGCTGGCCTCGCAGGACTCCATCACCGGCGCGTACCTGTCGGGGCGGCGCACCATCCCCATGCCGGCCACGCGCCGACCGGTCGACCCGCAGCGGATGCTGACGGTCGTCGGCGCACGCGAGCACAACTTGCGGGGCATCGACGTCTCGTTCCCGCTGGGCACGCTGACCGCCGTCACGGGGGTGTCCGGCTCGGGCAAGTCGACGTTGGTGAACTCGATCCTCTACACGGTGCTGGCCAACGAGCTCAACGGCGCACGGCAGGTGGCTGGTCGGCACAAGCGCGTCACGGGTCTGGAGCACCTGGACAAGGTCGTGCACGTCGACCAGGGCCCGATCGGTCGTACGCCGCGGTCGAACCCGGCGACGTACACCGGTGTGTGGGACCACGTGCGCAAGCTGTTCGCGGAGACCACCGAGGCGAAGGTCCGTGGATACACGCCCGGGCGGTTCTCGTTCAACGTCAAGGGTGGGCGCTGCGAGGCCTGCTCGGGTGACGGCACGCTCAAGATCGAGATGAACTTCCTGCCCGACGTGTACGTCCCGTGCGAGGTGTGCCACGGTGCGCGCTACAACCGCGAGACGCTCGAGGTGCACTTCAAGGGCAAGACCGTCGCCGACGTGCTGGACATGCCGATCGAGGAGGCGGCCGAGTTCTTCGCGGCCGTACCGGCGATCGCGCGGCACCTGCGCACCCTCGTCGACGTGGGCCTGGGGTACGTCCGTCTGGGCCAGCCCGCGCCCACGCTGTCGGGTGGCGAGGCGCAGCGTGTCAAGCTGGCGGCCGAGCTGCAGCGCCGCTCGACGGGTCGCACCATCTACGTGCTCGACGAGCCGACCACCGGCCTGCACTTCGAGGACATCCGCAAGCTGCTCGGCGTGCTGCAGTCGCTGGTCGAGAAGGGCAACTCGGTGCTGGTCATCGAGCACAACCTCGACGTGATCAAGAACGCCGACTGGGTGGTCGACATGGGGCCCGAGGGTGGCAACGGCGGTGGGTCGGTCGTGGCCGAGGGGACCCCCGAGCACGTGGCCACGGTCGCCGCGAGCCACACCGGGAGGTTCCTGGCTGAGGTGCTCTCGACGGAGAAGGACCTCGAGGTCGTGCCGGCCTGAGTGCCAACCGCCCGAGCGGCGCTGGAACGCGTCGGTTCAGGCGCGCACAAGGGCGACGGGCACGGGTTCGTGCCGCACCGGGAAGTTCACCGAGCGGGCGATGAAGCAGTGCTCGTGCGCGCGGTGGTGCAGCTCGGCGAGCACCGCGTCGGTGACGGCGCGTCCGTCCGGCAGGTGTGTGCCCGAGCCGAGCATCACGCGCGGGTGCAGCACGACCTCGGAGAAGTGCCCGTGCCCGGCGGCCTCGATCCGCATGGTCCCTGTCGCGTGGTCGCTGTAGCCGACCACCTGCACACCCGCGGCAGCGGCCAGGTGCAGGAACCAGAGCATGTGGCACTGCGAGAGCGACCCGACCAGGAGGTCCTCGGGCGACCACCGGGTGGGGTCGCCGCGGAACGCAGGGTCCGACGTGCCCAGCAGCGGCGGTTTGCCCTCACCGGTCAGCTCGTGGTCGCGCCCGTAGGACGTGTAGCTCGTCGTGCCGGTGCTCCCGGCGCCGGTCCAGGTCAGGTCGACGGAGTACGCGTGAACGATGCCCATGCCTCACGCTATCCCGCGGCACGTCGCCGGTCCCGGTGGGCCGTCTGGCGTGCCGATGACGCGGGCTGTGCGCCGTCCCCGGCCGGTGCCCAGGGCCCGGGTCCGTGGCGCGGTCGCGTCGGTGGGGCGAACTAGGCTCGACGCCATGGCCGATCCCGCGACCTACCGCCCCGCCCCGGGAGAGATCCCGGACTCCCCGGGCGTGTACCGCTTCCGCGACGAGCACGGCCGGGTGGTCTACGTCGGCAAGGCCAAGAGCCTGCGCCAGCGGCTGAGCAGCTACTTCCAGGACCTGGCGAACCTGCACCCGCGCACCCAGCAGATGGTGACCACGGCGGCGTCCGTGCAGTGGACCGTGGTGGGTACGGAGGTCGAGGCGCTCGCCCTGGAGTACTCCTGGATCAAGGAGTTCGACCCGCGGTTCAACGTGAAGTACCGCGACGACAAGTCCTACCCGTACCTGGCCGTGACGATGGCCGAGGAGTTCCCGCGGGTGCAGGTACTGCGCGGCACGAAGCGCGCCGGCACCCGTTACTTCGGCCCGTACGCGCACGCGTGGGCCATCCGCGAGACGGTGGACCTGCTGCTGCGGGTGTTCCCGGTCCGCACATGCTCGGCGGGGGTGTTCCGGCGTGCCGCCCAGCAGGGTCGCCCGTGCCTGCTGGGGTACATCGACAAGTGCTCGGCGCCCTGCGTGGGGCGGATCACGCCGGACGACCACCGTGCGCTCGCCCAGGACTTCTGCGACTTCATGGCAGGGGACACCGCCCGGTTCACCCGCCGGCTGACCGCGCGGATGAAGGAGGCCGCCGCCGATCTCGACTACGAGCGGGCGGCCCGGCTGCGTGACGACATCGCCACCCTCGAGACGGCCATGCAGAAGAACGCGGTGGTGCTCCCCGACGGCACGGAGGCGGACGTGTTCGCCCTGTCCGGTGACGAGCTCGAGGCGGCCGTTCAGGTCTTCCACGTGCGCGACGGCAGGATCCGCGGGCAGCGCGGCTGGGTGGTGGAGAAGGTCGAGGACGTCACGGATGCCGAGCTGGTCGAGCACCTCCTGCAGCAGGTGTACGGCGGTGAGGACGTGCAGGCCGGCGCCGTGCCGCGGGAGGTGCTGGTCCCCGAGCTGCCCCCGGAGGTCGAGCAGGTCGAGGCGTGGCTGTCCGGTCTGCGCGGCAGCCGTGTGCACGTGCGGGTCCCGCAGCGCGGCGACAAGCGCGAGCTGGCGGCCACCGTCCGCAAGAACGCCGAGCACGCCCTGGCGCTGCACCGCACGCGACGTGCCGGTGATCTGACCACCCGCAGCCAGGCGTTGCGTGAGATCCAGGAGGCGCTCGACCTGCCGACGGCGCCGCTGCGGATCGAGTGCTACGACGTGTCCCACAACCAGGGCACGTACCAGTCGGCGTCGATGGTCGTCTTCGAGGACGGCATGGCGCGCAAGAGCGAGTACCGGCTGTTCACGGTGCGCGGCCCCGAGGGCGAGGGTGCCCGGGACGACACCGCGGCGATGCACGAGGTCATCACCCGCCGGTTCCGGCGGTACCTGGCCGACCGGGCAGCCTCGGGTGAGGCAGAGCTGGGCCTCGGGGGCGACGGAGACGACGAGGAGGGCCTGCGGTCGGGTCCGGTGGATGCCGACACGGGCCGGCCGACCCGCTTCGCGTACCCACCGAACCTGGTGGTGGTCGACGGTGGCCCACCGCAGGTGGCTGCTGCCGCGGCGGCGTTGGCCGAGCTCGGGGTGGACGACGTGGCGCTGTGCGGGCTGGCCAAGCGGCTCGAGGAGGTGTGGCTGCCGGGGGAGGAGTACCCCGTGATCCTGCGCCGCGGCTCGGAGGGCCTGTACCTGCTGCAGCGGCTGCGTGACGAGGCGCACCGGTTCGCGATCACGGCGCACCGCAAGCGGCGCAGCAAGGGCATGACGGTCTCGGTGCTCGACGACGTCCCCGGTCTGGGGCCGGCGCGGCAGGCTGCCCTGCTGCGGCACTTCGGGTCGGTCAAGCGGCTGCGCCTGGCGTCGCTCGAGGAGATCGCGACGGTGCCGGGCATGGGCGAGCGCACCGCTGCGGCCGTCGTGGCCGCGTTGCGCGGCACCGGTGAGCCGCCGGCCGGGCCCCTCCCGGGGCCCGTGCCGGACGCGGGCACCGTCTCGGACACGCCGGTCGTGTAAGGGTCGCGGGACGCCGACGGCGTGGCCGTGGCTGGCATGCTGGAGGCATGACGACCGAGCCTGCGCCGCTGTCCGTCCCGCACGGCATCCCGGCCCTGGAGGCGTCCACGCCGGGTCCGCGCAACGAGGAGCCCGAGGTCCTGGTGATCACGGGCATGTCCGGTGCCGGTCGCACGCGTGCCGCTGCGGTGCTGGAGGACCTGGGCTGGTACGTCGTCGACAACCTGCCCGCGCAGATGCTCACCCATCTGGTCGGCATGCTCACCAGCGGTGCGGCGGGCGCCGGTGCCCAGCGGCTGGCCGCCGTGGTCGACGTGCGCGGCCGCGAGTTCTTCGCCGACCTCGCCCAGGTGCTCACGGCGCTGCGGGCTTCCGGGGTGCAGTACCGCGTGCTGTTCCTCGACGCCTCCGACGAGGTGCTGGTGCGCCGCTACGAGCAGGTGCGTCGCCCGCACCCGCTGCAGGGTGACGGGCGGATCCTGGACGGCATCGGTGCCGAGCGGGCGCTCCTGGAGGAGATCCGCCAGCGTGCGGACCTGCTCATCGACACCTCCACGCTCAACGTGCACGACCTCGCCCGCGAGGTGCGCGCGGCGATCGCCCGCCCTGCCGACGACGCGCTGCGCGTCTCGGTCGTCTCCTTCGGCTTCAAGTACGGCATCCCGCTCGATGCCGATCACGTGGTCGACGTGCGGTTCCTCGCGAACCCGTACTGGGTGACCGAGCTGCGCCACCTGACGGGCCGCGACGCCCCTGTGCGCGACTACGTGCTGGGGCTGCCCGGTGCCCGCACGTTCGTCGAGCGGTACGTGGAAGCACTGGAACCCGTGCTCGCCGGGTACGTGCACGAGGAGAAGCGCTACGTGACCATCGCGGTCGGTTGCACGGGCGGCAAGCATCGCTCGGTCGCGATCAGCGAGGCGATCGGTCGCCGCCTGGTGGCACTCGGGCACTCGGTGACGGTCGCCGCACGCGACCTCGGCCGCGAATGAGGACCTCGCGCGTGCCGCACCCGGCCGTCGTCGCGCTGGGTGGCGGGCACGGGCTGTCCGCGACGCTCTCGGCGCTGCGCCTGATGACGGACCGCATCACGGCCGTGGTGACCGTCGCCGACGACGGTGGCTCCTCGGGTCGCCTGCGCGAGGAGCTGGACGTGCTGCCCCCGGGTGATCTGCGCATGGCGCTGGCCGCGTTGTGCGACGACTCCGACTGGGGACGGACGTGGCGCGACGTCATGCAGCACCGGTTCGCCTCGACGGGCAGCCTCGACCAGCACGCCGTGGGCAACCTGCTCATCGTGGCCATCTGGGAGCTGCTCGGCGACACCGTCGAGGGTCTGGACCTGGTGGGCCGGCTGCTGGGTGCCCGCGGTCGGGTGCTGCCGATGGCGGCGGTGCCGTTGGAGATCGAGGCGGACGTGCAGCATCCGGACGGTGCGTGCACCCAGGTGCGCGGGCAGAGCACGGTGGCGCTGACAGCCGACCCGATCACCCGGGTGCGCCTGGTCCCTGCCGACCCGCCGGCCTGCCCGGAGGCGTTGGCGGCGGTCGCTGCGGCCGACTGGGTCGTGCTGGGGCCCGGGTCCTGGTACACCTCCGTGCTTCCGCACCTGCTGGTGCCGGCGCTGCGTGACGCGCTCCTGGCGACGTCGGCGCCGATCATCCTGACGCTCAACCTGGAGCCGGAGGCGCAGGGGGAGACGGACGGGATGCGCGCCGAGGCGCACCTGGACGCGCTGCGCGTGCATGCCCCGACGCTGCGGGTGCACACGATCGTGGCCGACCCGGCGGCGGTGGAGGACGTGGATGCGGTCACCGAGCGAGCGCACGCCATGGGTGCCCGGCTGCTGCTGCGGCAGGTGAGCCGCGGTGACGGCACCGCGCGCCACGACCCGTTGCGCCTGGCTGCGGCGTACCGCGACGCCATGGAAGGGTTCCTGGGTGACGTGGGTCGCGCGCACCCTGCACGCCCGGCCTTCCCGTGAGAAGCGGCTGAGATCGTCGAGGACGTCGGCGGGGACCCCTGGGCCCTCCGTCAGATGGCAGGATGACGCCATGGCGTTGACGGCACAGGTGAAGGACGAGCTCGCCCGGTTGAAGGTGGACAAGACGTCCTGCCGGAAGGCCGAGGTCGCGGCCACCTTGCGGTTCGCCGGCGGGCTGCACATCATCTCCGGCCGCATCGTCATCGAGGCCGAGCTGGACACGGGTATCGCCGCCCGGCGGCTGCGGCAGGCGATCTCCGAGATCTACGGCCACGAGAGCGACATCATCGTCGTCTCCGGTGGTGGGCTGCGCCGGGGGAGCCGCTACGTGGTGCGGGTGGTCAAGGACGGTGAGTCCCTCGCGCGGCAGACCGGGTTGCTCGACAACCGAGGCCGACCGGTGCGTGGGCTGCCCCCGCAGGTCGTCTCTGCCGGTGTCGGCGAGGCGGAGGCGGCGTGGCGTGGTGCGTTCCTGGCCCACGGTTCGTTGACGGAGCCGGGGCGTTCGTCGTCGCTGGAGGTGACGTGCCCTGGCCCCGAGGCGGCCCTCGCGCTCGTCGGTGCGGCGCGTCGGCTCAGCATCGCGGCCAAGGCCCGCGAGGTCCGCGGCATCGACCGGGTGGTCATTCGTGACGGTGACGCGATCGCCGCGATGCTGGCGCGGCTCGGCGCCCACGAGACGATGCTCGTGTGGGAGGAGCGGCGGGTGCGCCGCGAGGTCCGGGGGACCGCGAACCGCCTGGCGAACTTCGACGACGCGAACCTGCGCCGCTCGGCGCGGGCCGCGGTGGCGGCGGGCGCCCGGGTGGAGCGGGCGTTCGAGATCCTCGGCGAGGACCTGCCCGAGCACCTGCGCCAGGCCGGCGAGCTGCGCCTGGCGCACAAGGAGGCCTCGCTCGAGGAGCTCGGCAAGCTGGCCGACCCGGTGCTCACCAAGGACGCCGTGGCCGGTCGTATCCGCCGTCTGCTGGCCACGGCCGACAAGCGCGCCTCGGAGCTGGGGATCCCCGACACCGAGGCCGGACTGAGCCCTGACCTGCTGGATCTGTAGCTGCAGGCCCGCGGGGTGGACGGTGCGTCTCGCCGTGAGACCTACGTCCCGTGGATAAACGGCCGTTCGGTATAGGCTCATGCCATCCGCAGGTCGGTGGTCGGCAATGAGTTGGACGGCCGTCACACCGCACCCGGACAGCGCACAGCGGCGTGCGTGAACCCATCACCAACTGTGTGCGCCGACCTTGTTCGGCGCGTGCCGAGGAGGGCAAGTGACCATCAAGGTCGGCATCAACGGCTTCGGCCGCATCGGTCGCAACTTCTACCGGGCGATCATCGCCTCGGGCGCTGACATCGAGATCGTCGGCGTGAACGACCTGACGGACAACAAGACGCTCGCGCACCTGCTGAAGTACGACACGGTGCTCGGTCGCTTCCCGCTGAGCGTGGACTTCGACGACGAGAACATCATCGTCGACGGCAAGAACATCCGTGCCCTCGCTGAGCGCAACCCCGCCGACCTGCCCTGGGCCGAGCTGGGTGCCGACATCGTCATCGAGTCGACCGGCTTCTTCACGGACGCCACCAAGGCCAAGGCCCACATCGAGGCCGGCGCCAAGAAGGTCATCATCTCGGCGCCCGCGTCGAACGAGGACGCCACGTTCGTCATGGGTGTCAACCACACCGACTACGACGCGGCCGCGCACCACATCATCTCCAACGCGTCCTGCACCACGAACTGCCTGGCCCCCATGGCCAAGGCGCTCAACGACGCGATCGGCATCGAGCGTGGTCTCATGACCACGATCCACGCCTACACGGGTGACCAGAACCTGCAGGACGGCCCGCACCGCGACCTGCGTCGTGCCCGTGCCGCCGCGCAGAACATCGTCCCCACCTCGACGGGTGCTGCGAAGGCTGTCGCCCTCGTCCTCCCCGAGCTCAAGGGCAAGCTCGACGGCTTCGCGATGCGCGTGCCGACGATCACTGGCTCGGCCACGGACCTGACCTTCACCGCTTCGCGCGAGGTCACGGTCGCCGAGGTCAACGCCGCCGTCAAGGCTGCCGCCGAGGGCCCGCTCAAGGGCGTTCTGTCCTACACCGAGGACGACATCGTCTCGAGCGACATCGTCACCGACCCGCACCAGAGCATCTTCGACGCCAAGCTCACCAAGGTGTCGGGCGACCTGGTCAAGGTCGTCGCCTGGTACGACAACGAGTGGGGCTACTCCAACAGCCTCGTCTCGCTCACGAGCTACGTCGGCGAGCGTCTCTGACGACTCCGACGCTCTCGTAGCGACGGTCCTGCGTCCGCGTGCGCCGGCGGCCCCCCGGCCCCGGTGCACGCGGACGCAGCCATGTGTGAGCAGGTGCGTTCCCCTCGGCACGCCCTCGGCGGCGGCCGCCCGGCAAGGTAGGAGATCATGAAGACCATCGAGGACCTCGGCGACCTGCGCGGCAAGCGCGTGCTCGTCCGTTCGGACTTCAACGTGCCGCTCGACGGCACGACCATCACCGACGACGGCCGTGTGCGCGCGGCCCTGCCGACGCTGCAGGGGCTGCTGGCCGCTGGTGCGCGCGTCGTCGTGACGGCCCACCTCGGACGCCCGAAGGGCGCCCCGGAGGCCAAGTACTCCCTCGCGCCGGTCGCCGCCCGACTGTCCGAGCTGCTCGGCCAGCCGGTCGCCCTCGCCGAGGACACGATCGGCGAGTCGGCCAAGGCCACCGTGGCCGCCCTCGAGGACGGCCAGATCGCCCTGCTCGAGAACATCCGCTTCGACGCCCGCGAGACGTCCAAGGACGACGCAGTGCGCGGCGAGCTCGCCGACGAGCTGGCCGCCCTGGCCGACGCGTTCGTGTCCGACGGCTTCGGCGTCGTGCACCGCAAGCAGGCTTCCGTGTACGACGTGGCCCTGCGCCTGCCGCACGCGGCCGGTTCGCTGGTGCTGGCCGAGGTCGAGGCCCTGCGCAAGGCCGTGGAGGACCCGGAGCGTCCCTACGTCGTCGTGCTCGGCGGTGCGAAGGTCTCCGACAAGCTCGGCGTGATCGGCAACCTGCTCACCAAGGCCGACAAGCTCCTCATCGGTGGCGGCATGATGTTCACCTTCCTCAAGGCCCAGGGCCACGAGGTCGGCTCCTCGCTGCTCGAGGAGGACCAGGTCGAGACGGTCAAGGGCTACCTCGCCCAGGCCGCCGAGGCCGGCGTCGAGATCGTCCTGCCGGTGGACGTGCTGGTCGCCCCGGAGTTCGGCTCGGACGACGCCGAGACGGTCGCCGTCGACGCCATCCCGACCGACAAGATGGGCCTGGACATCGGTCCGAAGTCGGGTGAGCTGTTCCGTGCCGCGATCCTCGGTGCGAAGACCATCGCCTGGAACGGTCCGATGGGCGTGTTCGAGCGTCCGACCTACGCCGGCGGCACCAAGGCTGTTGCGCAGGCGCTCGTCGACACCGAGGGCTTCTCGATCGTGGGCGGTGGCGACTCCGCTGCGGCCGTGCGTCTGCTCGGCTTCGACGAGGCCGGCTTCGGTCACATCTCGACGGGTGGCGGCGCCTCCCTCGAGCTGCTCGAGGGCAAGACCCTCCCCGGCATCGCAGTTCTGGAGGACTGAGACATGGCGACCCGTATCCCGCTGATGGCGGGCAACTGGAAGATGAACCTGGACCACCACCAGGCCACCCACACGCTGCAGAAGCTCGCGTGGACGCTCAAGGACGCCAAGCACGACTTCGGCGCCGTCGAGGTCGCGGTCCTGCCGCCGTTCACGGACCTGCGCAGCGTGCAGACCCTGGTCGACGCCGACAAGCTGGAGATCGGCTACGGCGCGCAGGACGTGTCGGCGCACGAGTCCGGCGCGTACACCGGCGAGATCTCGCCGTTGTTCCTGGCCAAGCTCGGTGTGAAGTACGTGGCGATCGGTCACTCCGAGCGTCGTCAGTACCACCACGAGGACGAGCCGATCGTCAACGCGAAGATCAAGTCGGCGCTGGGTGCGGGCATCGTCCCGATCCTGTGCGTGGGCGAGGAGCTCGAGGTCCGCAAGGCCGGCGAGCACGTGCCTCACACGCTGCGTCAGCTGGACGGCGCGCTCGAGGGTCTCACGGCCGAGCAGGTCGCCACGATCGTCGTCGCGTACGAGCCCGTGTGGGCCATCGGCACCGGCGAGACCGCGACGCCCGAGGATGCCCAGGAGCTGTGCGGGGCCATCCGTGTCCGCATCGCCGAGCTGTACGACCAGGCCACGGCCGACGCCGTGCGCGTGCTCTACGGCGGTTCGGTGAAGTCGTCCAACGTCGCCTCGATCATGGCGAAGCCGGACGTCGACGGCGCCCTGGTCGGCGGTGCGAGCCTCGACCCCGAGGAGTTCGCCAAGATCGCCCGCTACCAGGCGCACGCGACCGGTCTCTGACCGCTCGCCTCAGGTGCGCAGGCGGGTCCCGCGCCCCGGATCGTTCCGGGGCTGTCTCTTATACACATCTCGCAGGGGATAGTCAGATGACGCTGCCGACGACTCCGC
>NZ_JBQIAR010000008.1:0-194801 GCF_052036975.1 Cellulomonas soli | reverse complement strand
GGTCACGACCGTCCCCAGCACGACATCGCCGTCGCGCAGCCAGCGCGGCTCCGGCACGGGCGCGGCGAGGTACTCCTGGGTGGGTTGCGCACCGGCGATCCGCGGCACGCCGTCGGCGGAGCCGGGCAGCCCGAGCACCCACCCCGACAGGTCGTGCAGGAACACCGGCGACACGTCACCACCCACCCGGATGCCGTGGTCGGCATCGGCGTAGTAGCGCACCGTGACGTCCCCGTTGCCCGCGAGCGCCGTGTCGGTGATGATCTGCTCCGCGCCCTGCACGATGGGCATGGAGGCGTCGCCCGTGCCGTAGACGACCAGGACCGGGGCCGTCATCTGCCGCTGGTAGGGCGTCACGTCGAAGTCGGCGTACTCGAACCCGCCGCCGGGCAACGACATGCCCACCGCGCGCGGGATGGCACGGAAGACCCCGTGCGGCACCTGGGTGTTGCGCAGGTAGGAGTCCACGGCGAACGCCGCCTGCTGCCGCGGGGGGACGACCGGGGAGGACACCAGCACGACGAAGGCCAGGTCCGGGTCCTGGGCCGCCATCACGGGCGCGATCCATCCGCCCTCGCTCTCGGCGTAGACGCCGACCCGCGTCGGGTCGACGCCCGGCCAGGCGCGCAGCAGGTCGACCGACCGGGCGTAGTCACCGGCCATGGCCACGTAGTCGCGGTGTCGCGAGGTGTAGGTGTCCAGGCGCTTGTCCGGCACCATCGCCACGATCCCCTGGGAGGCGAGGCTGGCCGCCTGCGCGAGGAACGCCACCTGGTACCGACCGGTGCCTGCGCCGTGCACGAACACCACCGCGGGGACCAGCCCTGGGGCGCCGACCGGGGCGCTGATCCGGGCCTGCACGCTGACGCCGTCCAGCTCGACGGTCACCACGGACTCGCGCACCTCGTACGTACCCGGCGACACCGCCCCGCCGATCGCGGTGGACGCCGACTCCACGGTGATCGGGTCGGTCACCGGCTGGGGGTCCCACTGCGGGCCCAGCACCGACCCGAGGACGGCGAGCACGAGCACCCCGACGGCGGTGGAGGCCGCCACCCGGTACGCCTGCCGGCCGCGCGCGGCGGCCATCAACGCCCGGGCACGCGACCCCTGGCCCGGGTGCGCGGGCGTGGGCGTGGGTGTGGGCTCGGACGTGGGCTCAGGCGTGGGTGTGCGCGTGGGCGTGAGCTCGGGTGCGTGGTCCTCGCGGGGCATCAGAAACCCAGCTTCCCCAGCTGCTTGGGGTCGCGCTGCCAGTCCTTGGCGACCTTCACGTGCAGGTCCAGGTACACCCGGGCACCGAGCAGCGCCTCGATGCCCCTGCGGGCCTGGCTGCCCACGTCCCGCAGCCGGGCACCGCCGCGGCCGATGATGATGGCCTTCTGGCTGTCGCGCTCCACGTAGAGGTTGACCCGCACGTCGAGCATCGGTGTGCCGTCGCCGGTGCCCTCGCGCGGGACGATCTCCTCCACGACGACGGCCAGCGAGTGCGGCAGCTCGTCGCGCACGCCCTCGAGCGCCGCCTCGCGCACCAGCTCGGCCACCATCACCTGCTCGGGCTCGTCGGTCAGCTCACCCTCCGGGTACAGCGCGGGGCCCTGCGGCAGGTAGGAGACCAGCACGTCGGCGAGCACCTCGACCTGGTACCCGGACTGGGCGGACACCGGCACGATCTCGGCCCACTCCCCCAGCTGCTGCACGGCCAGCAGGTGCTCGGCGAGCCGTCCCTTGCCGACCAGGTCGGCCTTCGTGACGATGGCCACCACCGGGGTGCCACGTCCGTCGCGCGAGAGCTGGACGAGCTGCTCGGCGATGAACCGGTCGCCGGGGCCGACCTTCTGGTCGGCGGGCAGGCAGAAGCCCACCACGTCCACCTCGGTGAGCGTGTCGGTGACCAGGTGGTTGAGCCGCTCGCCGAGCAGCGTGCGCGGCCGGTGCAGCCCGGGGGTGTCGACGAGCACCAGCTGCGCGTCGGGACGGTGCACGATCCCGCGGATGGTGTGCCGGGTGGTCTGCGGACGCCCGGAGGTGATCGCGACCTTCTGGCCGACCAGGGCGTTGGTCAGCGTGGACTTGCCGGCGTTGGGGCGCCCGACGAAGCAGGCGAAGCCGGAACGGTGGGTCATCGGGGGTCTCCGTGCGGGGTGTCGGTGGTGTCGGGCGCGTCGTCGGACGTCGCCTCGGTACGGCTCACGAGCAGGGTGGACAGCTGGCGGCGGCGCCCGTCGGCGCGTTCGGCGACCAGGTGCAGCCCGTGGATGTCGCCAGCGGAGCCGGGCAGCGGCACCTTGCCGAGGGCCTTGGCCAGCAGGCCGGCCGCGGTGTCGACGTCCTCGTCGTCGACCTCCAGGTCGAACAGCTCGCCGAGCTCGTCACGGCCCAGCCGGGCGGGGACGCGGTAGGTGCCCTCGCCGAGGTCCTCGACGGCGCGGGCACTGGGATCGTGCTCGTCGGTGAGCTCACCGACGATCTCCTCCAGGGCGTCCTCGATGGTCACCAGGCCGGCGATGCCGCCGTACTCGTCGACGACCATCGCGAGGTGCGACGAGCCGCCCTGCAGCTCGCGCAGCAGGTCGTCGACGGGCTTGGACTCGGGGACGAACACGGCCGGGCGGGCCAGCGACGACGCCGGCGCCTCGAGCGCCTCGTCCCGGTCGGGACCCTGCAGCCTGCGGGCGATGTCCTTGAGGTAGAGCACGCCGCGCAGGTCGTCGACGGAGTGCCCGACGACGGGCACGCGCGAGAAGCCCGAGCGCAGCAGCAGGTTGAGCACCTTGTGCAGCGGGGTGTCGGCGCCGGTGGTGACCATGTCGGTGCGCGGCACCATGACCTCACGGGTCAGCGTCTGGCCCAGCTCGAGCACCGAGCGGAACAGCTCACGCTCGTCGTCCTCGATCACCTCGGACTCGCTGACGCGCTGCACCATCTCGCGCAGCTCGTCCTCCTCCTCCTGCGTGCGTTCCTCGGGCGTGGCCCGCGCCGCGCGGCCGACCTTGCCTGCCAGCACGGTGACCGCGAGCAGCAGGCGCGAGAGCACCACGAGGGTCGCCACCGGGTGGTGGCGACCGATGCGGCGCGGGCTGACGCGCACCAGCACGAACGCCACCCCGGCGCACACCGCCACGGCCAGCAGCGCGACCGCCCACCAGGGCAGGTCGCCCGAGGCGACGACGAGCGTGATGCACACGGTGGAGGTCATCTCGGCGACGAGCCGGACGAACGAGGCGGCGGCCGAGACCTGCCCGGGGCGTTCCACCAGCGCGCGCACGCGGTCCGCGGCGGCGTGCCGTTCGGCCACCAGCTCGGTCGCGGCGGCGCGCGTGACCCGGACGACGGCCACCTCACCGGCCGACAGGGCACCGGCGAGCAGGATCCCCGCGACCGCCAGGGTGACCAGCAGCGCGACGGGGACGTCGGTCATCGACCCGCCAGGAAGGTCAGGAGCAGGGTGCGCTGCAGCGCGAACATCTCCTTCTCCTCCTCGGGCTCGACGTGGTCGTAGCCGAGCAGGTGCAGGATCCCGTGCGTGGTCAGGAGCAGCAGCTCCTCGGCGGTGGAGTGGCCCGCGGCGCGGGCCTGCTGCGCGGCGACCTCCGGGCACAGCACGACGTCGCCCAGCAGCCCGGCGGGCGTCGGCTCGCCCTCGCGGCCGGGGCGCAGCTCGTCCATCGGGAACGAGAGCACGTCCGTGGGGCCGGGCTCGTCCATCCACCTCACGTGCAGGTCGGTCATGACGTCCGTGCCGACCAGCATGATCGACAGGTCCGTCTGGGGGTGCACGTGCATGGCGTCGAGCACGTAGCGGGCGAGCGCGGCGAACTCCGCCTCGTCGGCCTCGTACCCGGACTCGTTGTTGACCTCGATGCTCATCGGGCGATCATGTCCTGTCCCAGCGCGCGTACGCGTCGATGATGTCGCTGACCAGGCGGTGGCGGACCACGTCCGCGGAGCCCAGCCGGCAGAAGGCGACGTCGTCGACGCCGTCGAGGATCTGCTGCACGACGCGCAGACCCGAGGTGGTGGCCGAGGGCAGGTCGACCTGGGTCACGTCGCCGGTGACGACGACCTTGGACCCGAACCCGAGCCGGGTGAGGAACATCTTCATCTGCTCGACCGAGGTGTTCTGCGCCTCGTCGAGGATGATGAAGGAGTCGTTGAGCGTGCGGCCGCGCATGTACGCCAGGGGGGCGACCTCGATGGTGCCCGCCTCCAGCAGCCGTGGGATCGACTCGGGGTCGACCATGTCGTGCAGCGCGTCGTAGAGGGGCCGCAGGTAGGGGTCGATCTTGTCGTTGAGGGTGCCGGGCAGGAACCCGAGCCTCTCGCCCGCCTCGACGGCGGGGCGCGTCAGGACGATCCGGGTGACCTGGCGGGCCTGCAGGGCCTGCACGGCCTTGGCCATCGCCAGGTAGGTCTTGCCCGTGCCGGCCGGGCCGATGCCGAACGTGACGGTGTGCCGGTCGATCGCGTCGACGTAGTCCTTCTGCCCGGCGGTCTTGGGCCGGATGGTGCGCCCCCGGCCGGACAGGATGTTGAACGTGAGCACGTCCGCCGGTCGGGTCTGCGAGCCTGCGGCCAGCATCGCGACCGTGCGCTGCACCACGTCGGGTGTCAACGGCGTGCCGCCCTCGGTCATCTCGACGAGCTCCTCGACGAGACGTGCCACGAGCGCCACGTCACCGGCGGGCCCGCCGAGCGTGACCTCGTTTCCCCGCACGTGGATGTCGACCGAGGTGAACCCGGCCTCGATCGCCCGCAGGACCTCGTCGCGCAGACCGAGCAGCTCGACCATCGACACGCCGACGGGCACGGTGATGCGGTGCTCGACGCGCGTGTGCGCGGCGGCGCGGGGGGGCTGGGACGTGTCGCCAGGAGCGGCACCGGGGGCTGCGGCGGCGTTCACGGCACCGGGCGGCGGGGAGCTGGGTTCGGCCATGTCCGGACCATCTTACCGATCGGTCCGCGAGCGCCCTCGTCGGCGTGGGACGTCGCCGCGAGCACCCGGTTCGGCGAGACTGGGCCGTGTCCCGGGGCTACGGGGCCGCGAACCGCACGGAGGACGCGATCACGATGGCTGCAGCACGGGTGGGCGCACGACTGGTCACGGGCGTTGTCCTTCTCGGTCTGCTGACCTCGTGCGCCGATGCCGGGACCGGCACGTCCTCGACCGCCTCGCCCACCGGTGAGCCGACGGCGGGCGCCACGCCCACGGCGTCGTCCTCACCGTCCTCGTCCGCTGCGGACGACGCCTCACCCGCGCCCGGTGCCGACGTGGCCACCGCGGGCACCACGGTGCTGCTGACCCCGACGTCGGGCGCCGTCCTGGACGGCCCGACGGTGACGGTCAGCGGTGAGGGCACCGCGTTCGAGGGCACGCTCCTGTGGGACGTCGTCCCGGCCGGTTCGGGCGACGACGCGGTGGGGGTGGCCGAGGGGTTCACGCAGGCGGGCGCCAACGGCGAGGTCGGCCCGTTCACGTTCACCGTCGACCTGGAGCCGGGCGACTGGACGATCCGGGTGTGGGAGCCCGACATGTCCGACGGGGAGGGTGCGGAGGCCGGCGCCGACCGCCGCCACCTCGTGACCGTCACGGTCGCGGTGCGCTGAGCCCCTCGACCTGCTCGGCAGGGCGGTCCGCGGCCAGCAGGTTCACCGGCGGTCGTGAGCGGGACCACCACACGGCACCGACCAGCACGAGCGCCGCGGCCACCGCGACGGCGGCGCGCGCCCAGGGTGCCGCGGCGTCGGTCACGACGAGCGGTGCCAGCAGCAGCGCGACGAGGTTCATCACCTTGATGAGCGGGTTGAGCGACGGTCCGGCGGTGTCCTTGAACGGGTCACCGACGGTGTCGCCGATCACGGCGGCGGTGTGCTGCGGCGACCCCTTGCCACCCAGGTGGCCGTCCTCGATGTACTTCTTGGCGTTGTCCCAGGCACCACCCGAAGTGGACAGCATGACCGCGAGCAGCTGCCCGGTGAGGATCGCGCCGGCCAGGAACGCGCCGAGCGCCTCGGCGCCGAGCGCGAAGCCGACCACCACGGGCGAGAGCACGGCGAGCAGGCCGGGCGTCATCAGCTCGCGCAACGACGTGCGGGTGCACAGGTCGACGACGCGTGCGTAGTCCGGCCGTTCGGTGCCTGCCATGAGGCCCGGGTGTGCCCGGAACTGCTCACGGACCTCCAGCACCACCTGCGCCGCGGCGCGCGAGACCGCGCGGATGGCCAGGGAGGAGAACAGGAAGGCGACCGAGCCGCCCACGAGGAGGCCGACCAGCACCAGCGGGCGGTCGACACGGATGCCCTCGAACACCATGCCGGCCTGGCGCAGCGCCTGCTCGAACGAGCCGAACAGGGACGTCGCGGCGATCACGGCGGTCGCGATGGCGATGCCCTTGGTGATCGCCTTGGTCGAGTTGCCCACCGCGTCGAGGCGGCCGAGCACCTGGGCGGGGCGACCCTCGAACCCTCCGGACATCTCGGCGATGCCCTGGGCGTTGTCGCAGATCGGGCCGTAGGTGTCCATGGAGACGACCACACCGACAGTGGTGAGCATCCCCATGCCCGCCAACGAGATGAAGTACAGGGCCTCGGTCGCGTCGGTGGCCAGCACGGCCGCCATGGCGATGACGCCCCCGACGGTGAGCAGCGCGTACACGGTCGACTCCAGGCCGATCGAGAACCCCGACAGGACGGTGGTGGCCGGACCGGTCCGGGTGGACTGCGCGACCTCACGCACCGGTCGGTACCGCGTGTCGGTGAAGTACTGGGTGAGCACCTGGATCACCCCGGCCAGCACCAGTCCGAGGCAGACCGCCACGGCCGGTCGCAGGTCGTGCAGGTACAGCTGGGAGAACACCAGCACGAGGAGCGCCGAGACCACGGCCGACAGGAAGAAGCCCCGGTTGATCGAGCGCATGCCGTGCTCGTCGTCGGTGCGGGGGCGCACCGCGAGGATCCCGACGATCGAGGTGAGGACCCCGATGGCCCGCACGACCAGGGGGAACATCACACCGGTGATCGCCCCGCCCGGGGAGTCGGCCAGCGCGGCTGCGCCGAGGATCAGCGAGGCCACGAGCGTGACCTCGTACGACTCGAACAGGTCGGCGGCCATGCCGGCGCAGTCCCCCACGTTGTCGCCGACGTTGTCGGCGATGGTGGCCGCGTTGCGCGGGTCGTCCTCCGGGATGCCCTGCTCGACCTTGCCCACCAGGTCCGCACCCACGTCCGCCGCCTTGGTGAAGATGCCACCACCGACACGCATGAACATGGCCAGCAGCGCCGCCCCGAACCCGAAACCGACCAGGACCGTGGTGGAGTCCGGGCCGAACACCAGAAGGATCACGGTGGCGCCGAGCAGCCCGAGCCCGACGGTGAACATCCCTGCCACACCGCCGGCGCGGAACGCCACCCGCATCGCGGCCCGCAACCCGGTGACCCTGGCGGCCTGCGCGGTGCGCACGTTGGCGCGCACCGCGAGCCACATGCCCGCGTAGCCGGTCAGCGCGCTGAACCCGGCGCCCAGCACGAAGGCCGCCGAGCGGCCCAGCCGCAGGGCGACCTCGGTGTGCGCGGCGTCCTGCGGCACGGGCAGGGCGAACGCGAGCACGCACGCGAGCACGGCGATGAACACCGCGACGGTCCGCAGCTGCCGGCGCAGGTAGGCCTTCGCGCCGGCCTGGATGGCACGGGCGATCTCGACCATGGTCGGTGTGCCGCTCGGCGCGGCGAGCACCTGGCGCACGAGCCAGTACGCGAAGCCGAGGGCACCGAGGGCGACCACCAGGACCACCCACAACGTCGTGGTCTCCCCCGGGCCGAAGACGACCGCGAGGCTGTCGGTCTCGGACGTCCCCAGCCGGTGCAGCATGGTCATCTCCCGCCACGACGCGGCACCGCGCACCTCGTCGTGGCGGACCACCTCGACCAAAGTATGACCGAAACCACAGCTCACCGTGGGACTTCCGTCATAGGCCCTTGGTCCCTGAGCAGGTCAGGGCGTCCGGGCGCAGACTGGCCCGCAGGCGGGCAACGGGGCCCGCGCGCCCCTCGGAGGTAATCCATGGCCACCTATGTGAAGGACTTCAGCGAAGGCGACAGGGACCAGAAGGACCTGCTCGGGGGGAAGGGGGCCAACCTCGCCGAGATGACACGTCTCGGCCTGCCCGTCCCCCCCGGGTTCACCATCACCACCGAGGCGTGCCGGGCGTTCATGCGCACCGGCGAGGTCCCGGCCGAGCTGCGCGTCGAGGTCACCATGGCGCTGCGCCGGCTCGAGGACGCCCTCGGCCGCCAGCTCGGCGACTTCCACGAGCCGCTGCTGGTCTCCGTGCGCTCCGGCGCCAAGTTCTCCATGCCGGGCATGATGGAGACGGTCCTGAACGTCGGGCTCAACGACGCGTCCGTGCAGGGTCTGGCCCAGTTCTCCGGCGACGAGCGGTTCGCGTGGGACTCCTACCGCCGGCTCATCCAGATGTTCGGCCGCACGGTCCTGGACATCGAGGGCGAGCTGTTCGCCGACGCGCTCGACAAGGCCAAGGCCTCGCGCGGCGTCACGTCCGACGTCGAGCTCACCGCCGACGACCTGCGCATCCTGGTCGACACGTTCAAGGAGATCGTCCGCACGCAGACCGGCAAGGAGTTCCCGCAGCACCCGCGCGAGCAGCTCGACCTGGCGATCGTCGCCGTGCTGCGCTCGTGGGGCACCGAACGGGCCCGCCTGTACCGCCGCAAGGAGCGCATCCCGGACGACCTGGGCACCGCCGTCAACGTGTGCTCGATGGTCTTCGGGAACCTCGGCCCGACGTCGGGCACGGGCGTGGCGTTCACCCGCAACCCCTCGACCGGCGAGACCGGCGACTACGGCGACTACCTGGTCAACGCCCAGGGCGAGGACGTCGTGGCCGGCATCCGCAACACCTTGTCGTTGGCGGACCTCGAAGAGGTCGACCCCGTCGCCTACGGCGAGCTGCGGCAGGCCATGCGCCGCCTGGAGACCCACTACCGCGACCTGTGCGACATCGAGTTCACCATCGAGCGCGGCAAGCTGTGGATGCTGCAGACCCGGGTCGGCAAGCGCACTGCGCCGGCGGCGTTCCGCATCGCCTGCCAGCTCGTCGACGAGCACCTCATCACCATGGACGAGGCCCTCTCGCGCGTGAACGGCGCCCAGCTGTCCCAGCTGCTGTTCCCGCAGTTCGACGCCGACGGCGAGCGCACGCAGCTGACGCGGGCCATGGCGGCCTCCCCCGGTGCCGCGGTCGGCATGGCGGTCTTCGACTCCGCCACCGCCCAGGAGTGGGCCGAGGAGGGCAAGGACGTCATCCTGGTCCGCCGCGAGACCAACCCGGACGACCTGGGCGGCATGATCGCGGCCGTCGGCATCCTCACCGCCCGCGGCGGCAAGACGTCGCACGCCGCCGTGGTCGCCCGCGGCATGGGCCGGACCGCGGTGGTCGGCGCCGAGGCGCTCGACATCGACATGGTCACGCGCTCGTTCGCCGTCGCGGGCCACACGATCCACGAGGGTGACGTCATCGCGATCGACGGCTCGACCGGCGACGTGTTCCTCGGCGACGTGCCCGTCATGCCCTCGCCCGTGAGCACGTACCTCGAGGAGGGCCTCGATGTCGCCCTGGCCTCCACCGACGACGAGGAGACCCGTGACCTGGTCACTGCCGTCGACCGGATCCTGCGGCACGCCGACGCCACCCGGCGCCTGCACATCCACGCCAATGCCGACACCGCCGAGGACGCCGCCCGGGCCCGCCGGCTCGGCGCCGAGGGCATCGGGCTGTGCCGCACCGAGCACATGTTCCTCGGCGAGCGCCGCGTGCTCGTCGAGCGCGTCGTGCTGGCCACGGACGACGCCGCCCGGCAGGAGGCCCTCGACGCGCTGCTGCCGCTGCAGCGGGAGGACTTCGTGGACCTGCTGCGCGAGATGGACGGACTGCCCACCACGATCCGCCTGCTCGACCCGCCGCTGCACGAGTTCCTGCCGGACTTCACCGAGCTGTCGGTGAAGGTCGCACTCGCCGAGGCGCGCGGGGAGGTCGACGAGGCCGATGTGCAGCTGCTCGCCGCAGTCACCCGCATGCACGAGGCGAACCCCATGCTCGGTCTGCGTGGTGTCCGCCTCGGGCTGGTCGTGCCGGGCCTGTTCGCGCTGCAGATCCGGGCGATCTGCGAGGCGGTGGCGATCCGCCGCGTGGCCGGCGGTGACCCGCACGCCGAGATCATGGTGCCGCTGGTCGGGTCCGTGCAGGAGCTGCGGATCATCCGCGAGGAAGCCCTGGGCATCATGGCCGAGGTGGGTGCCGAGCACGGGATCACGCTCGACCTGCCCGTGGGCGTCATGATCGAGCTGCCGCGGGCGGCCCTCACCGCCGACCGCATCGCCGAGGAGGCGCAGTTCTTCTCCTTCGGCACCAACGACCTGACGCAGACCACGTGGGGTTTCTCCCGCGACGACGTCGAGGGTGCGTTCTTCGCGCAGTACACGGCCAACGGTGTGCTGAGCGTCTCCCCGTTCGAGACCATCGACGCCCGCGGCGTCGGGCGTCTCGTGCGGATCGCCGTCGAGGAAGGTCGGGCCACCCGCCCCGACCTCACGATCGGTGTGTGCGGCGAGCACGGCGGAGACCCGGAGTCGATCCGGTTCTTCGACTCCGTCGGGCTGGACTACGTGTCCTGCTCGCCGTTCCGGGTGCCCGTCGCCCGGCTCGAGGCAGGGCGTGCGTCGGTCGCCGGACCGGACACCGACGCACGGTAGGTGACGCCCGACCAGGGCGTCACCCCTGGACACGGAGGGCCCGGTCGGCGAGGAGAATCGCCGGCCAGGCCCTCCGGCACGTGCGGACGAGGGTCGACCGAAGGGGGCACGCCCTCGGGGTCGGCCACTGACGCGGCCAGGTCCGGCGGACCGGGGATCAGGCCCAGCGGCCGAGGCGTTCGGCCAGCAGAGCCAGCGCGACCGGGCCGGCCGTCGAGGTGCGCAGCACGTGCGGACCCAGACGGACCGCCTGGGCGCCGGCCTGCGTCAGCAACGCCGTCTCACGCTCCGTGATGCCACCCTCGGGGCCGACCACCACCAGGCACTCGGCAGGTCCGTCCGGCGAGCCCTCCGGCAGCGCGGCCCGGGCGATCGGGGTCGTTGCCTCCTCGTGCAGCACGAGAGCCACCCCACCTGCTGCCACGCACGCCGCGACACGCGCCACCAGTCCGGCGGTGTCGACCGCGAGCCCCACCTCCGGGACGCAGGCGCGCCGCGACTGCTTGGCGGCCGAACGCACCGTGGCCAGCCACCGGGCCCGGCTCTTGGCCGCGCGGTCCCCCCGCCACACGACGATCGAGCGGTCCGCCTGCCACGGCAGCACGCCGTCCGCCCCGACCTCGGTGGCCGCCTCGATCGCCAGCTCGTCCCGGTCGCCCTTGGCCAGGGCCTGGACGAGCACCAGGCTCACCGCGGGCGCCGGTTCCTCGACACGTTCGAGCACCCGCAGCTGCAGCCCGTGCTGGTCGACCGTCTCGACGACCGTGCGCAGCCGCACACCCGCACCGTCGACCACGTCCAGGTGCTCCCCCGCACCTCGGCGCTGCACGACACCGGCGTGCCGACCCTCCGCGCCGTCGAGCAGGTAGAGCGCACCGGCGAGCACCCCGCCGAGCGTGCCCGGCTCGGCGAGGAAGACCGGCGCGCTCACCGGCCGGAGAGCTTGTCGCGCAGCTTGGAGAACACCCCGGCGCTGGCGGCCTGCAACCGCGCCTCGGGGCGCTCCTCGCCGCGCAGCGTCGCCAGACGGCGCAGCAGCTCGGACTGCTCCTCGTCGAGCGGCGTGGGCACCTGGACCTCCACGTGCACGTGCAGGTCGCCACGTCCGCCGTGGTGCAGGTGACCGACACCCAGACCCTTGAGGGTGACCACCTGCGCCGGCTGCGTGCCCGGCCGGAGGTCGACCTCGCGCGGGCCGTCGAGCGTGTCGAGGGTCAGCACGGTGCCGAGCGCGGCGGCGGTCATGGGCACCGGCAGCGTGGCGTGCAGATCGTCGCCCTGCCGCACGAACACCTCGTGCTTGCGCTCACGGATCTCCAGGTACACGTCACCGGCGGGACCACCCGCGGGCCCGACCTCACCCTGCGCGGTGAGCTTGATGCGCGTCCCGGTGTCGACACCGGCCGGCACGTCGACGCTGAGGGTGCGGCGCGAGCGCACGCGACCCTCACCGGCGCACTCGGTGCACGGCTCGGGGATCACGGTGCCGAACCCGTGGCACGCGGCGCACGGCTGGGTGGTCATCACCTGGCCCAGGAACGAGCGGGCCACGCGCTGCACCGACCCGCGCCCGGCGCAGACCTCGCAGGTGCGCGGCACCGTTCCGGGCCGGCAGCACGTGCCCTGGCACGTCGGGCACACCACGGCGGTGTCGACCTGCACGTCGCGGTGCACGCCGAACGTCGCCTCGGCCAGGTCGATGTCGAGCCGCACGAGGGCGTCCTGCCCGCGGCGTGCCCGCGGGATCGGACCGCGCTGCGCCTGGGCGCCGGCACCGAAGAACGTCTCGAAGATGTCCTGGAAGCCGAAGCCTCCGCCCATGCCCCCACCGGGCGAGGCCGGGTCGGCACCCATGTCGTAGGCGCGGCGCTTCTCGGGGTTGCCGAGCACGTCGTAGGCCCGCGAGACGTCCTTGAACCTGTCCTCGGAGGCCGCGTCGGTCCCGGCGACGTCCGGGTGGTGCTCGCGCGCGAGCTTGCGGTACGCCTTCTTGATCGCCTCCGGGCTCGCGTCCCGCGGCACGCCGAGGATCTCGTAGTAGTCGGTCACGTCCCACTTCCGATGATGAGGGGGTCTGCCGCACGCCGAGCAGGCGAGGGCTGAGCGGTCAAGGACAAGGCGGTCAGGCTCATCCGGCGGCCAGGATCCGGGTCAGGTACCGGGCCACGGCGCGCACCGCGGCCATCGTGGCCGGGTAGTCCATGCGCAGCGGCCCGATGGAGCCGACCCGGGCCACCGGTCCGCCGTCACCGCCGTAGCCGGTGGTGACGAAGCTCGTCTCGAGCAGGCCCTCGTGCTGCGTCTCGCGGCCGATGCGCACCGAGATGCTCGCGGAGTCCTCGGCCATCTCCGACAGCAGCCGCAGCAGCACGACCTGCTCCTCGAGGGCTTCGAGCACCGGGCCGATCGAGTGCGCGAAGTCGCTGCCGCCGCGGGCCAGGTTGGCGGTCCCGGCCAGCACGACACGCTCCTCGACCTGCTCGCCGAGGGTCTCCTCGACGACGGCCACGACCTGGCGCACGAGGGGCTGGTCGGCCGGGGCGAACGAGTCGAGCAGCCCGGCCAACGACTGGTGCATCTCGGCGAGCCGCCGCCCGGCGGCCGCGACGTTCAGCCGGGCGCGCAGCACGGCGATCACGGCCTCGTCCAGGTCGTGCTCGAGCTCGAGCGTGCGCTGCTCGACGCGCCCCGTGTCGGTGATGAGCACCACGAGCAGGTGCCGTTGCCCCACCGGGACCAGCTCGACGTGACGCATGGCCGACCGGCGCAGCGACGGGTACTGGACGACTGCGACCTGCTGCGTGAGCTGGGCGATCAGCCGCACCGCCCGGTCGACGACGTCGTCGAGGTCCACCGCGTCCTCGAGGAACGCGCCGATGGCGCGCTTCTCCGGCTGCGAGAGGGGCTTGACGGTCGAGAGCCGGTCGACGAACAGGCGGTACCCCTTGTCGGTGGGCACCCGGCCGGCCGACGTGTGCGGCTGCGCGATGAACCCGCCCTCCTCGAGGGCGGCCATGTCGTTGCGGATCGTGGCGGGCGAGACACCCAGGCCGTGCCGCTCGACGAGGGCGCGAGAGCCCACGGGCTCACGGGTCGCGACGTAGTCCTCGACGATCGCGCGCAGCACGTCCAGCCGCCGGTCCTCGCTCATCTCGCCTCCCACCGTGAGTAGCACTCGACCTCCCGGAGTGCCAATCCTACGACGCGCGCACCCCGTCGCCCGTGTGCGCCTGCGCACACCGCGCCCACGACCCTAGAGTGCCCCGGTGACCCACGACCGCTACGGCTCCGACGTCCTGTCCGCAGCCGGCTCGAACGCCGACCGTCCCGGCACCGGCGCCCGCTCTCCCCACCACCGGCAGGCCCGGCAGTCGCGCCCCTGCCCGGCCGAGCGTGGCCTGGTGGTCGAGGAGGTCACCACCGGCTGGGTCGGCGCGGTCGTGCGTGTGGAGAAGTCCGGCGGGCTGCACGTGGTCGTGCTGGAGGACCGCCGCGGCCGCACCCGCACGTTCCCGCTCGGGCCCGGGTTCTGGGTGGACGGCGAACCCGTCGAGCTCACCGCACCGGTCCGGGCGTCGGCCGCGGCCCCCACCCGGACCGCGTCGGGCTCGGTGGCCGTCAAGGACGCCCGCGCCCGCGTGGCGCGCGGCAGCCGCATCTGGGTCGAGGGCAAGCACGACGCCGAGCTCGTCGAGAAGGTCTGGGGCGACGACCTGCGCATCGAGGGGGTGGTCGTCGAGCTGCTCGACGGCGTGGACAACCTGGCCGACGCGCTCGCCGAGTTCCGGCCCACCGCGCAGCGTCGCGTCGGCGTGCTGGTCGACCACCTGGTACCCGGGTCCAAGGAGTCGCGCATCGCCGCCGAGGCCGTCCGGGGGATGCCGGCCGGCAGCGTGCTCGTGCTGGGGCACCCGTACGTGGACGTGTGGCAGGCGGTGCGTCCCGAGCGCATCGGGCTGCACGCGTGGCCGACCATCGAGCGGGGCACCGAGTGGAAGCACGGGATCCTGCGCGAGCTGGGCTGGCCCGCCGACGAGCAGGCGGACGTGGCCCGTGCGTGGCAGCGGATCCTGCGCCAGGTGCGCTCGTTCGCGGACCTGGAGCCGAGCCTGCTCGGCCGGGTCGAGGAGCTCATCGACTTCGTGACCGCCTGAGCACCCGCCCGGCACGACGACGCCCCGGCCCACCCGCGTGCAGCGGGCGGACCGGGGCGCGGTCGTGACGGCCTGACGGCCGCCGGGCCGAGGGGTCAGGGCGCGACGTTCTCGCCTAGCAGCCGACGGTAGAAGAACGCGCTGGCCACGAGCGCGACCGGCACGGCCACGAACAGACCCAGGCCGCACAGCGCTGCACCGGCGCCGACGATCACCACGACGAGCAGGTAGAACAGCACCGCCGAGGACAGGTTCGCCTGGACCAGCGCCACGCTCGCCTTGAACGCGTCGATCGGGGGCAGCTTCTTGTCGATCACGAAGAACAGCGTGAAGAACAGGAAGAAGTTCACCGCGATGGACACCAAGGTCCCGAAGAACGGGATGAACGAGAGCACGAAGCTGATCGCGGCGAACAGCAGCGCCGTGATCACGATCGGGCCCAGGTCGGCGAAGTTGAAGAACGTCGACAGCTCGATCCGCCGGCCGTAGGTCACCTCGAGCGCGGCCCGGATGAACATGGCCTCCACGACGAAGAACAGCAGCGAGCCCAGTGCGGCGAGCAACGACCACAGCACCGAGACCCCGGTGCCCACGAACCCGTTGTCCCCACCGACGGCGGTCAGCCCCCCGAGGATCCCGAACAGGATCCCCCAGACGACGAACGCGCCGAGGATCCAGATCAGGCCAGCGACGATGAACGTCCCGCCGTTCTGCGTGAACTTGTTCCACCCGTAGGTGAGCGCCTCACCGATGGGCTGCGTGGACGACGGGGCGCCCTGGTAACCACCGGCCGGGGGCGGGTACGCGCCGGGCGGCGGCGCCTGGTAGCCCCCAGGTCCGGGCTGGCCGGGCTGGCCGTACGGCGTGGCGGGCGGCGGGTACGCACCCGGCGGCGGCGGGTACGCGCCAGGCGGGGGCGGGACGGCACCGGTCGGCGGCACCGGCGGGGTGGGAGGAACCGGGACCTGCGGGGTCGTCGGCTCGGGCACGTCGTCCTGCGGCGGCGTGCCGCCCGTGTTCTCGCTCATGCGTGACCTTCCGGTTCAGGGGTGCGCGCCAGGTCGTAGGCGTGGGCGCACCATGGGGCGAACCCTTGCGAAACCGGACATCGCCTGTCAAGGAACACGCGGCAGGGAGCGGGCCGTGGCCCGGCACGCCCGGGACCCCGACGGTGCGGGCCGCGCGCCTCCGGGAGGACTGAGGGGTACCCCTGAGATGCCCCTGAACTTGGTCGCCCGTCGGCGCCGGACAGGTCGGCGCTCGGTAGGCTCGCCGAGAACGCCGCACGACGCAGCACCTGCGGGCGCGGCGCACGAACAACTCACACCAGGAGACCTCGATGTCCGGCCAGTACCCGCCCCCTGCCTACGTCCCGCCCAGCGCCCCGCCGCTGCGTCCCGACGAGGAGCGCACCTGGGCGATCCTCGGGCACCTGCTGACGTTGGTGGCCGGTTTCCTGGCGCCGCTGGTCATCTGGCTGGTGTTCAAGGGCCGCGGGCCCTACCTGGAGGACCAGGCCAAGGAGTCGCTGAACTTCCAGCTCACGCTGCTCATCGCGTACGTGGTCGGCGGGGTGACGAGCATCATCGGCATCGGTCTGGTCATCCTGGCGCTCGCCGCGATCGCGCAGCTGCTGTTCGCGATCCTGGCCGCGGTCGCCGTGGGCCGGTTCGAGTGGTACCGCTACCCGGTCACGCTGCGGATGGTCTCCTGACCCGCAGCGTGACCTGACCGGCGCCGGTCACCCGACCAGCGCCCGCACGACCGCGTCGGCCAGCAACCGGCCACGCGGGGTGAGCACCAGCCGGGGCTCGCGCACCCCGTCGGTGCGCGTGCCCCGGACCGCCGCCAGGCCGTCCACGAGCCCGTCGGCCACCAACGAGGCCACGGCGGCCCGGCCGGGCACGGGTACCTCGGACACCGGCAGGCCCTCGGCCAGCCGCACCCCCAGCATCACGCGCTCCAGGGCGACCGTGTCGGTGTCGAGGACCTCGCGCCCGGCCGCCGGGCTGAGGCCCGCCGCGAGGCGGTCGGCGTACGCGCGAGGGTGCTTGACGTTCCACCAGCGCACGCCGCCCACGTGGCTGTGCGCTCCGGGGCCCAGACCCCACCAGTCGTCCCCCCGCCAGTAGGCCAGGTTGTGCCGGCAGGCGTCGGCGTCGGTGCGCGCCCAGTTCGACACCTCGTACCAGTGCAGCCCGGCCCCGGTGAGCAGGTCGTCGGCGAGCTCGTACTTGGCAGCCTGGTCGTCCTCGTCAGGCAGCGCCAGGTCACCGCGGCGCACCTGCACCGCCATCCGGGTGCCCTGCTCGACCACCAGGGCGTAGGCCGAGACGTGGTCGACCCCGGTGGCCAGCGCCGCCTCGACGCTGGCCCGCCAGTCGTCGAGCGACTCCCCCGGTGTGCCGTAGATGAGGTCGAGCGACACCGCCAGCCCGGCGTCCCGCGCCCAGCGCACCACGTCGGGGATCCGGCGCGGGTCGTGCGTGCGCTCGAGCGTGGCCAGCACGTGCGGCACGGCGGACTGCATGCCGAACGAGACCCGGGTGAACCCGCCGGCCGCGAGCGCCGCCAGCGACTGCGGAGTCACCGAGTCCGGGTTGGCCTCGGTGGTGACCTCCGCGGAGGCGGCCAGACCCCAGGTGCTGCGCAGCCCGTCGAGCATGCGCACCAGGTCGTCGACCGGCAGCACCGTCGGTGTGCCTCCGCCGACGAACACCGTCTGCACGGGCCGCGCCGGCAGCCCGGCGTCGTCGAGCACCCGGGCCGCGAGCGCGACCTCGGCCAGCACGGTCTGCGCGTACGCGTCCTGGCTGGCGCCCCCACCCAGCTCGGTGGCCGTGTAGGTGTTGAAGTCGCAGTACCCGCAGCGCACCGTGCAGAACGGCACGTGCAGGTACACCCCGAAGGCACGGTCCGTCGGCCCTCCCGCGGAGGCGGGCAGGGTGCCGTCGTCGGGCGCAGGGTCACCCTGCGGGAGCGTGGGGGGCATGCCTCCATGGTCGCACCCGCCCGGGGTCCACCTGGGCCCGACCGGCTCGCGCGCGGCCCTGCCGGGCCCGTGAGGACGTGCCGCGCCGGCTGTTGACTTCGAGCGCGCTCGAACCCCTAGCGTCACAGCCATGACGACGCAGACCGAGACCGGTTGGAGCATCGAGCGCACCGCCGAGATCACCGGCGTGAGCCGGCACACGCTGCGCTACTACGAGCGCATCGGCCTGCTCGCGCCCGTCCCGCGGGACGTCAACGGGCACCGCCGGTACACCGGGGCGGACGTCGGCGCGGTCGGGTTCCTCACGTTGCTGCGGGACACCGGCATGCCGATCCAGGACATGCTCGAGTTCGTCGAGCTGACCCGCGCGGGCGACGTGACCGTGCCGGACCGGGTGCGGGTGCTCAAGGCGCACCGCGACTCGCTGGTGGCCCGGCTCGAGGACCTGCACCGGCACCTGGGCGCCATCACCACCAAGATCGACATCTACGAGGCGCTGCTGGCGGCGTCGACGCCCGAGTCACCGGGGCCGTCGTCGACCAGCACGGCGACCAAGGAGCAGGACCGATGAGGACGACCGAGCTGGGCACGACGGGGCTGCAGGTCAGCAGCCTCGCGCTGGGCTGCATGCCGTTGGGCACGCTCGCGGACGACGAGACGTCGTTCGCACTGCTGGACCGTTTCCGCGCCGACGGCGGAACGTTCCTGGACACCGCCGACTGCTACGCGTGGTGGTGGTCGCAGGGCACCGACGGTGGGCAGAGCGAGGAGCTGCTCGGGCGGTGGCTACGCCGCACGGGCGCCCGCGACGAGATGGTGCTGGCCACCAAGGGCTCGGGCCGCATCCGCGACGTGCACGCCGCGTGGCCGGCAGGTCGACCCGAGGCCGACTGGGACCTCGCCCGGCAGATGTTCGTCGGCGCGGGTGCGGCGACGTTGCGCTCCTCGCTCGAGGCGTCGCTGCGCCGGCTCGGCACCGACCACGTCGACTTCTACTACGTGCACGTCGACGACCGCTCCACACCGCTGGAGGAGACGCTCGCCGAGCTGGCCGCGTTCGTCGCCGAGGGCAAGGTGCGGCACATCGGCTGGTCGAACGTGCGCACGTGGCGCCTGGAGCGCATCCGTGCGCTGTGCGCGCAGCACGGCTGGCCCGCGCCCGTCGCCCTGCAGCAGGAGCACTCGTACCTGACGCGGCGCGCCGGGCTGGGCAGCGCGTCGATCGTCGACGACGAGCAGCTCGACTACCTGCGCGAGCACCCCGACCTCGCGCTCGTCGCGTACTCCCCGCTGCTCAAGGGCCTGTACGACGCGCCCCCCGCCCAGCGCGCCGACTGGCCGACCATGGGCCCGTACGCGGGGGACGCAGCGCACCGGCGGCTGGCCGCGGTCGACGCGGTCGCGGCCGAGCTGGGCGCCACCGGCTCGCAGGTCGTCCTGGCCTGGATGCTGGCGCAGGACTCCCCCCGCCGCATCCCGCTGCTGGGCACCTCCCGGGTGTCGCGCTACCTCGAGGCGGCGGCCGCGCTGGACCTCGAGCTCGACACCACCCACCTGGCCACGCTCGACGCCGCGTAAGAGACCAGAAGGGCCCGGTCGGGGTGATCCCCGGACCGGGCCCTTCTGCTGTGCTCACTTCTTCTTGGCGTCCTTGCCGTCCTTGCTGCCGGCCGCCTCCGAGGACAACGCCGCGATGAAGGCCTCCTGCGGCACGTCGACCCGACCGATGGTCTTCATGCGCTTCTTGCCCTCCTTCTGCTTCTCCAGCAGCTTGCGCTTACGGGTGATGTCACCGCCGTAGCACTTGGCCAGCACGTCCTTGCGGATGGCCCGGATCGTCTCGCGCGCGATGATCCGCGAGCCGATGGCCGCCTGGATCGGCACCTCGAACTGCTGACGCGGGATGAGGTCCTTGAGCTTGGTGGCCATCATCACGCCGTACGCATAGGCCTTGTCCTTGTGCACGATCGCACTGAACGCGTCGACCTGCTCGCCCTGCAGCAGGATGTCGACCTTCACCAGGTCGGCCACCTGGTCGCCGATGGGTTCGTAGTCCAGGCTCGCGTAGCCGCGCGTCTTGGACTTCAGCTGGTCGAAGAAGTCGAAGACGATCTCCGCCATCGGCAGGATGTAGCGCATCTCGACGCGATCCTCGGACAGGTAGTCCATGCCCTGCAGGTCGCCGCGCTTGGTCTGGCACAGCTCCATGATCGCGCCGATGAACTCGCTCGGCGCCAGGATCGTGGCCTTGACGATCGGCTCGTGCACCGCGCCGATCTTGCCGCCGGGGAACTCGCTCGGGTTGGTCACACGCACCGTCGTGCGGTCCTCGAGATCGACGTCGTAGACGACGTTCGGTGCCGTCGAGATCAGGTCGAGGTCGAACTCGCGCTCGAGCCGCTCCCGGATGATCTCCAGGTGCAGCAGACCGAGGAACCCCACACGGAACCCGAAGCCGAGCGCGACCGAGGTCTCGGGCTCGTAGTTGAGCGCCGCGTCGTTCAGCTTGAGCTTGTCGAGCGCGTCACGCAGCGCCGGGTAGTCCGAGCCGTCGATCGGGTACAGGCCCGAGAAGACCATGGGCTTGGGGTCGGAGTACCCGCCCAGTGCGTCCGTGGCGGGCTTGCCGGCGTTGGTGACGGTGTCGCCCACCTTGGACTGGCGCACGTCCTTCACGCCCGTGATCAGGTAGCCGACCTCACCGACGCCCAGGCCCTTGGTCGGGACCGGCTCCGGGGAGATCACGCCGATCTCGAGCAGCTCGTGCGTGGCCTTCGTGGACATCATGACGATGCGCTCACGCGGGTTGAGGTTGCCGTCGACCACACGCACGTAGGTGACCACGCCGCGGTAGGTGTCGTAGACGGAGTCGAAGATCATCGCGCGGGCCGGGGCGTCCGCGTCGCCCACCGGCGCCGGGACCAGTTCGACGATGCGGTCCAGCAGCGCCTCGACGCCCTCGCCCGTCTTGCCCGACACCTTCAGGCAGTCGGCCGGGTCGCCGCCGATCAGCCCCGCGAGCTCCTCGGCGTACTTCTCCGGCTGGGCGGCCGGCAGGTCGATCTTGTTCAGCACCGGGATGATCTGCAGGTCGTTCTCGAGCGCCAGGTACAGGTTCGCCAGCGTCTGCGCCTCGATGCCCTGCGCCGCGTCGACCAGCAGCACCGCGCCCTCGCACGCCGCCAGCGACCGGGAGACCTCGTACGTGAAGTCGACGTGCCCGGGCGTGTCGATCATGTTCAGCGCGTACGGGGTGCCCGCGACCTCCCACGGCATGCGCACGGCCTGCGACTTGATCGTGATGCCGCGCTCACGCTCGATGTCCATGCGGTCCAGGTACTGCGCACGCATGGCCCGCGAGTCGACGACCCCGGTGAGCTGGAGCATCCGGTCGGCCAGCGTGGACTTGCCGTGGTCGATGTGCGCGATGATGCAGAAGTTGCGCAGCAGCTCGGGCGCGGTCGCGGCAGGGCGGATGCGCGCCGCGGCGGCAGCACTCGGGATCGGGGACACGCGCGGACAGCTCCCGGCTCGGTTCTCGGAGGGCACCCGGTGCGGGGCCCGTGGGGACGACGTACCGACCCGCCACGGACAACCTGCACACGGCTGTCGGGGGTCGGCGCCACCATGGTCCCATGACCACGGCTCCCAGCGACCATCTGGCCACGCTCGCCGACCTGCAGGAGCAGTTCCGCAGCACGATCGAGCAGGTCGACCCCACCACACGTGTGCCTTGGTGCGGTCGCTGGAGGGTCAAGGACCTCGTCGTGCACCTGGGCCGCGTGCACCACTGGGCGGCGTCGCAGGCGGCGCGCACCCGCGAGGTGCCGCTCGGGCGCGGCCCCTTCGCCCTGGAACCCTTCTACGCCGCGCAGGCCGCCGAGCTCCACGCGACGCTCGTCCGCCTGGGCCCGGACGCCCTGGGCAGCACGCTCGACGGACCCGGCCCGGCGTCCTTCTGGTACCGCCGCCAGGTGCACGAGACCCTCGTGCACCTGTGGGACCTGCGCACCGCCGCCGGTCTCCCGCTCCAGGCGGCACCGGCGCTGTGGGCGGACACGGTCGACGAGGTCGTCACCGTCATGCACCCCCGCCAGGTGCGGCTCGGACGCACCCCACCCCTGACCCGCAGGATCGCGCTGGTCGCCGCCGACGTCGCACGCACCTGGGAGCTGGCCGCGTCCGACGACGCCCCGCGCGACATCGCCGTCACCGTCACCGGACCGGCGCAGTCCCTGGCGCTGCTGGTGTGGGGGCGCACCTCACCCGAGGACGCGCACCTGCGGGTCGACGGCGACCGGGCGTGGCTGGAGGAGTCCCTCGCGCACCAGCTGACACCGTGACTCAGGCCTCCCGGGTGATCTGCACCTGCACGGTCAGCTCCTGCGTCTCCGCCCCCGCGTAGATCCCCCGCAGCGGAGGGACGTCGTCGTACGAACGGCCCCGGCCCAACGCGACATGGTGCTCGCCCGCGGCGACCCGGTTCGTCGGGTCGTACGCGACCCACTCCCCGACCCACCACTCCACCCAGGCGTGCGACTCCCCCGAGACCGTCGTCCCGATCTCGGCGTCGACCAACGGGTGCAGGTAGCCCGAGACGTACCGAGCCGGGATCCCGATGCCGTGCAACGCACCCACGGCCAGGTGCGCCATGTCCTGGCAGACGCCCCGCTGCGCCGCCCACGCCTCCGAGGCCGGCGTGTGCACCGTCGTGACACCCGGCACGTAGTCCATGCGGTCACGCAACGCCAGGCACACCGCCTCGGCCGCCTCCGCCGGAGCCAGGTCCCCCACCACGTCGCGCGCCAGGTCGAGGACCTCCTGCGGCGGCGCGGTCGTCGGCGTGTCCGCCAGGAACTCCGCGAACCTGTCGCGCACGTCTGCGCTGGTCAGCGTCGCCCAGTCGACGATCGACCGCACCGGCAGCCGCGGCGAGACCTCCACCACGTGCTCGGCGGTGATGACCATCGACTCGTGCGGCGCGAGCACCTCGAACCCGGTCACCGACGTGCCCCAGTAGTCCTCGTACGCGTGCATCCAGGTGTGCGGGTGCACGTCCAGCCGCGAGGACACCACCACCTGACCCGGCTGGCTCACCGGCGTCATCCGCGCCTCGTTGTACGAGGCGAGCACCGGGCCCGAGTAGCGGAACGTCGAGGTGTGCACGACACGCAACCGCTCGCTGCGCGGCCCCGCCGCCGGGTCTGCGGCCGCACCCGCGGCCTCCGGCGCGCTCACAGCACCCGTCGTTCGCGAACCTGCGGCCGCTCCGGCGGCCTCCGGCGCGCTCACAGCACCCGTCGTTCGCGAACCTGCGGCCGCACCCGCGGCCTCCGGCGCGCTCACAGTGCCTCACCGACCCAAGTCGTCGTGGAGCCCGAGGGGAAGTAGCGGCCGCGGATCGCGTCGCTGGCGGCCGAGCACGCGCGCTGCACCTGTTCCATCTCCCGGGGAAGGTCGTCGAGCACCTCGATCAGGGGCCGGTACTCGAGGTTGGTGCGCACGAACCCGATGTGCCGTCGTGCGTCGTCGACGCTGGTGCGGTCGGTGGTCGGCTCGAGCGCGGCCAGGCACGCCTCGGCCTGGTTGAGCGCGTACACGATCGACCGCGGGAAGAGCCGGTCCAGCAGCAGGAACCCGGCCGCGCGCTCGTCGGAGGCCGCGCCACGGTAGGTGCGCAGGAACGACTCGTGCGCCCCGCACGAGCGCAGCAGGGTCGTCCAGCCCGGTCCGGCTGCGCCGGCCAGCTCCCGTGTGGTGAGCAGCCGCGCCGTCATGTCGGCGCGTTCGATCGAACGTCCCAGCACCATGAACTGCCACGTCTCGTCGCGCGAGGTCGCCGAGTCCATGATCCCGGCCACGATCGCGGCCCGCTCGCGCACCCACCGGAAGTAATCGTGCGGGCGCGCCGGACGCATCTGCGAGGGCAGCTGGTTCCATGCGGCGTTGAGGCACTCCCACAGCTCGGTCGAGATCGTCTCGCGCGCGCGGCGGGCGTTCTCCCGGGCGGAGACCAGCGACCCGGCGATCGAGGAAGGTGCGAACCTGTCGTAGGCGAGCATGTCGAGCACGTGCTCACGGCCCACGGGCACGTCGGCGGGCGGGGCGGGCCGGTCCATGACGGACAGCAACGACCGGCAGGCCAGGTCCTCCTCGGCCCACGGGTCCTCGAGCAGGATCTGCACGTGCACGTCGAGCAGGCGCGCGGTGTCGTCGGCACGCTCCACGTAGCGACCGATCCAGAACAGCGACTCGGCGATCCGGCTCAGCACGGCTGCACCCCTTCCGTCGCCGCGTGCGTCGCGGGGCGCAGCGCGGCCTGCTGCTGCTGCATGACCTGGACGCGTACGTCACTCGGGTTCGACTCGATGGGGACGGCGTGGCCGACGGGGACCGGCCGTGACCCGCTCGCCGCGGTGGCCTGCGAGCGGCGAGGAACGGCCCCACCGAGCACCCAGGTGTCCTTGGACCCCCCGCCCTGGGAGGAGTTGACCACCAGCTGGCCCTCGGGGAGGGCCACGCGGGTGAGCCCGCCGGGCAGCACCCACACCTGCTCGCCGTCGTTGACCGCGAACGGGCGCAGGTCGACGTGCCGGGGTCGCAGGCCGTCCTCGACAAGAGTGGGCACGGTCGAGAGCTGGACGACGGGCTGGGCGATCCATCCGCGGGGGTCGGCCAGCAGCCGGGTGCGCAGCGCGGCCAGCTCGACGCGGGAGGCCGCCGGCCCGACGACCAGGCCCTTGCCGCCGGACCCGTCGACGGGTTTGACGACGAGCTCGTCGAGGCGGTCGAGCACCTCTTCGAGCGCACCGGGTTCCTCGAGCCGCCACGTGTCGACGTTCGCCAGGATCGGCTCCTCGCCGAGGTGGTAGCGGATCAGGTCCGGCAGGTAGGTGTAGAGCAGCTTGTCGTCGGCCACACCGTTGCCGACCGCGTTGGCGATGGTCACGGTGCCGTGGCGGGCGCAGTCGAGCAGTCCCGGGCTGCCCAGCAGCGAGTCCGAGCGGAACACGACGGGGTCGAGGAAGTCGTCGTCCACGCGGCGGTAGATGACGTCGACGCGCCGGCGGCCTTGCGTGGTACGCATCCACACGCGCCCCCCGGCGCAGAACAGGTCGCGCCCCTCGACGAGCTCGACGCCCATGGTCCGCGCGAGCAGCGAGTGCTCGAAGTAGGCGCTGTTGAAGACTCCGGGTGTGAGCACGACGACCGTGGGGTCGTCCACGCCCGAGGGTGCCGCGGCGGTGAGCGCGGCCAGCAGCCGGCGGGGGTAGTCGACGACCGGGCGGATGCGCAGCGCCGCGAACAGCTCGGGGAACGTCTGCGCCATGGCTCGACGGTTGGACAGCACGTAGCTGACGCCTGACGGCACGCGCACGTTGTCCTCGAGCACCCGCCAGTCGCCGAGGCTGTCGCGCACCAGGTCGATGCCCGAGACGTGCACGCGCACCCCGTTGGGCGGCTGGATGCCGTGCGCTGCGCGGTGGAAGTGCGTCGAGGACACGATGACCGAGCGGGGGACGACCCCGTCGGCGACGGCCTTCTGCGGGCCGTAGACGTCGGCGAGGAATGCCTCCAGCGCCCGGACGCGCTGGGCGACACCGGGGGCGACGTGGTCCCACTCGTCGCCCCCGAGCACACGGGGGACGACGTCGAGCGGGAAGGGTCGTTCCTCACCGGCGAAGTCGAACGTGACGCCTTCGGCCAGGTACGAGCGCGCGAGGGTGTCGGCGCGGGCACGCAGCTCGCCGGCGGACAGCTGGGCCAGGGCACGGTGCACGTGCCGGTAGGCGGAGCGGGGTCCGGTCGCCTGGTCGAGCATCTCGTCCCAGGCGCGCCCCTCGGGGTAGTCGTCGAACAGGTCCGCCATGGCGCGACAGTAGCCCGGCGGTGTCACCGTCGCGTTACGTGCTGCCGCCCGGGTGTGCTCGCGTCGTGTCGGACATCCACCGACCCGCTGCAGGCGCAAAAGCGATATCAAATTGAACCGGAAAACTGATATCATCCTGACGGCATCGGGGACCGTCCCATCAGGAGGAGCGCACACCATGAACCCATCCACGTCCCTGCCGGCGGCACTGCCGACGCCGGCCGACCCCGACCTTCCCGGCGTCGGGACAGGGGCACGTTTCGACCTCGACGAGCACGAGGCATGGACCGCCAACGGTGCGCTCGGCGTGCTCGGCGGCCTGGTCCTGCTCGCCGTCGCCATCCCCGCGATGATCCGGGCCGACTCGACCATCGGCACGGCGTCCACGGTGCTCGGCCTCGGCGGCGCCGTGCTGATGGTCGCAGCCATCCTGACCTTCGCCGCGCTGACCGTGGTGAGCCCCGGCGAGACCAAGGTGGTCCAGCTCTTCGGCCGGTACGTCGGCACCGTGCGCCGCAACGGGCTGGTGCTCACACCCCCGCTGACCTCGCGTCGGCGCGTGTCGGTGCGGGTGCGCAACTTCGAGACGAGCGGGCTGAAGGTCAACGACGCCGACGGCAACCCCGTCGACATCGCCGCGATCGTCGTGTGGCGGGTGGCCGACACCGCGCACGCCTCGTTCGCCGTGGAGTCGTTCACGGACTTCGTCGAGGTGCAGGCCGAGGCGGCCCTGCGGCACGTGGCCACCAGCCACCCGTACGACAACGCCGACGAGGGCGAGGCCACCCTGCGCGGCTCCACCGAGCAGGTCAGCCACGAGCTCGCCGTCGAGGTGGCAGCACGCGTGGCCATCGCCGGCATCGAGGTCGTCGAGGCGCGCATCTCGCACCTGGCCTACGCCCCCGAGATCGCCCAGGCGATGCTCCAACGCCAGCAGGCGGGCGCGATCATCGCCGCCCGCGAGAAGATCGTGGAGGGCGCGGTCTCGATGGTCGAGACGGCGCTGGCCCGGCTCGAGCAGCACGAGGTCGTCACGCTCGACGAGGAGCGCAAGGCCGCGATGGTCTCCAACCTGCTGGTCGTGCTGTGCGGCGACTCGCGCGCGACGCCCGTCGTCAACGCCGGCAGCCTCTACACGTGAGCGGACGACCGTGACGACCGACCAGCCGCAGCAGACCGCGCGACGCGAACGCCGCGCGGTCCTGCTGCGCCTGGACCCGGCCGTGCATGACGCCCTGGCCCGGTGGGCCGCCGACGACCTGCGCTCGCTCAACGCGCACGTCGAGCTGCTGCTGCGCAGGGCCCTCGAGGAGGCAGGCCGCTCGCCGCGGGACGCCGGACCGCTGCCCCGCCGGGGCCGACCGCGACGCGAGGCAGGGCCCGCCGTGGACGCCGCCGACGGCCCTGCGGCCACACCCGGCAGCCCACCCCCCGGCTAGGGTCGCCCGCATGGCCCGATGGACACACCTCGTGCGCACCGCGCTGCACCGCCTGACGCGCCGACCGGCGACCACCGGGCCGCGCGCAGGCACCCGGAGCCCGGGTCCCGCCGGGCCGACGGCGACGAGGACCACACCCGGCAGCCCCGCCCGGACCGCACTGCCCGACCACGTCGGTCCCGTACGGACCCGGTACTCCCCCTCGCCCGACGGTCGGCCCGACCCGGGCGAGATCGTGTGGACCTGGGTGGCGTACGAGGACGACCCGAGCCGCGGCAAGGACCGCCCGGTGCTCCTGGTCGGACGAGACGGCCCCGTGCTGCTCGCCCTGCCTTTGACGAGCAAGGACCACGACACCGACGCCGCCGACGAAGCCCGCCACGGGCGCGCCTGGGTGGACATCGGCACCGGCGGGTGGGACTCGAGACGCCGGCCGAGCGAGGTGCGGCTCGACCGCGTGCTGCGCATCGACCCCGCGACGGTGCGCCGCGAGGGTGCTGTGCTCCCCCGCGACACGTTCCTGCGGGTCACCGACTCGCTCGCCCGGCACCACGGCTGGTAACATCGTTCACCGCGTGTCCGCCCGGGTCGGCGGGCACAAGCCCAGCTCCTCCCCGCGGGTGTCCCCACGCCCCAGTCCCGGAGCTGTGCGCGCCCTCTACGACCTGTTCAGATCGCTTCGGCGAACACACAAGAGAGTCCACACGTGGCCAACATCAAGTCCCAGATCAAGCGCATCAAGACGAACGAGAAGGCTCGTCTGCGCAACAAGGCTGTCAAGTCCGAGCTGAAGACGCACGTGCGTCGGGTCCGCGAGGCGATCGCCGGTGGCGACAAGGACGCGGCAGCGACCGCCCTGGTCACCGCGTCGAAGAAGCTCGACAAGGCCGTCTCGAAGGGCGTCATCCACGCCAACCAGGCCGCCAACAAGAAGTCGGCGCTGGCGAAGGCCGTCGGCTCGCTCTGAGCCACCCGCACCCGCTGGACGCACCACCGTCCGCAGGTGCCCCTGCACCATGACTGAGGGCGTCACCCCCGCGGGGGTGACGCCCTCAGTCGTCTGCGGCGCCGGTCCTCGAACCCGGGCGCCGCCGGCCGAACCCTCCCCGGGTCCCGCTCAGAAGGAGCGGGACACCCAGGTGACGTTGGACACCGACGGCCGGAAGCCGACCTCACGCAGCGCACGGTCGTAGGCCTTCGCCGCGCCCGCACCATCACCGCGGCGCAGCATGCGGTCACCCAGGTCGCGCCAGGCCGCCGCGGAGTGCCGCGTCGCCGACATCATCCCGAGCAGGTCGGCCGCATAGCCGTAGGCCGCCTCGGCGCCGCCCTCGTCACCACGGGCCTGGAGGGCGTCACCCAAGGCGATGTGCGCGAAGGCCCCCTCCAACCGTGGCTGGTCGCCGAGACGCGCGATCGCCGCGCGGGCGAATGTCTCGGCTGCCTCGAGCCCGCCGAGCAGCAGGTGCGCGCGGGAGGTCTCGACCTCGACGCGCGCGATGTCGAGCTCGGACCCGAGGGCAGCCAGGTCGGGGCCGACCGCCGCGATCTGCTCCAGCGCTGCCGCCGGCTCCGGCGGCTCGCACCGCAGCAGCAGCCACGCGTAGTTGAGCCGCAGCCGCGGCAGGTCACGGTCGCGCTCACCCTCGGCGAGCAGCGCCAGCGCCCGCTCGGTGTAGCTCTGCGCGAGCTCGTAGTCGCGGCGCTGCTCGGCGACGAGTGCCGCGTTCCAGTAGACGCTGCCTCGGCCGCGCGGCGAACCGACCTCCTCGGCGATCCGGATGAGCTCGGCCGCACGGTGCGTGGCGTACAGCAGGTCGCCGCGCTCGACGTAGGCCCACAGCACGGTGGACGCCAGCCGCAGGTGCTCGTCGGTGCCCGTCAGGGTGGCCGACTCCAGGTCGGCGAGCGTGCGCTCACCCACCTCCACGCTGCGGTGCAGGTCCCCGGCCTCGAGGTACGCGCCCACGAGCGCGTTCGCGAGCCGGGCGGACTCCAGGTGCTGACCGCGCTCGCGCGAGTCGGTGAGCAACGGCTCCAGCACCGCCACGGCGGCCTCGAGGTTGCCGAGCACCTCGTGCGCGCGCGCGAGCGTGGTGAGGGCGTCGACGCGGAGCGTCGGGGTCACGACCGCCAGGTCCAGGCTCTCGATCCGGCTGCGGGCGTCGTCCGCCGAACCGGACTGCAGGGCGAGCTTCGCGTAGTCGACCTCGAGCCGGGTACGCGCCTCGTTGGGCCCGTCCTCGCCGTACTTGAGGAACTCCAGCGTCGTGCCCAGACGACCCGCCAGGACGCTGAGCGCCGAGTCCGTGGGCTCACGACGTCCAGCCTCGATCAAGGAGATGTAGCTGGGCGAGAAGATCGCGCCGGCGAGCGCGGTCTGGGACAGCCCGGCAGCGAGCCTGGCATCGCGCACACGGTCAGCAATGGTCGTCATGACCTGTCATCGTACGTGTGACGCTGCTTCAGCGCACGCCTTCTCACCCAGGAGTGTGAATTCACAGGTCCACCCAAGGTCGGGCAGACCGTGCCAGAGCGGACCGCGCGGGCACACCGCACCTGCTCCACCCGCGGCCGGCCGGGCCCCGCACCGCCGGCGCGACGCAGGACCCTGGCCGCTCCGCACCGCCGGGCGAGGCCGCGTCAGCCTGTCACTGCTTGCAGCAGCCGGACGCGCCGCCGCCGAGCGGCGAGACGCCGGAACCACCGGAACCCAGGGCCGCCGCCCCGCCGCCCAGAAGGAGCGCAGAGGCGATGGTGACGGTGGCGACAAGGGCGCGGAACTTGCGGGACATGGTGGATCTCCTGTCATGGGTGGGTGACCTCAGGTCAACCACATGATGACGGACTTGAGGGGTTTCTGTCTCGTGCCGGTCGGAGCGCAGCAGCTCGACGCACATCGCTGCACGTCAGGGACCGGGCCGGGGCATATGTACTCCTTGTCCACATATCGCCCACCAAAAACCACCCGGTCGTGGGGGTATCACAACCCAGAAGGTGTGGTGTCATAGAACACATGACACCCGACGACCTTGAGGCTCGCCTCGCCGCAGCTGTGGACGAGGCCATCCCGCCCCGCCTGCGCAAGGAGTTCGTCGAGCACCTGGCCCGCCAGCCCGTCCTGGTCGCCCGCCAGGGCATCTTCTCCGCGCAGGGCCGGGCCTTCGCCTACCAGCTCTCGTTCCGGTCGACCGGCCACCCCCACGAGCCCACGACCTGGGGCCCGCGTCAGCACGAGCGCGCCACCGCGCACGTGCTGGGCGCCACCTTCGGCCGCTCCGACCTGGAGACGGTGGCCCACGGCCGGCTGCTGTTCGTGCGCTGCCCGCGCGCCTACCTGGTCGGCGACCTGACGATCCCGCGCCGCCCCGACCGCCTCGTCATCGAGATCACCGACACCCCGACCGTTGACGCCCGACTCATCGCCGGGGTGCGCAGGCTGCGCGAGCAGGGGTTCCAGGTGGCGATCCCTGCGTTCTACGGCAGCGCCGACCAGATGCGGCTCCTCCCCCACGCCGACTTCGTCAAGATCGACGTGCGCGACCTGGACGTCGAAGGCGCGCCCCTCGTCGACGCCGCACGTTCCTACGGGGCGATGCTGATCGCGGAGTACGTCGAGACACCGCAGATGCTGCGTGAAGCACGACGGCTCGGCTTCACGCTCTTCCAGGGCAACCTGCTCGAGCAGGCCGGCGTGCTCGACCGCACCACGGCACGCCAGCTCTCCTGGGGTGCCTGACCGGCTCCCCGCGGTTCCACCCTCCGGGAGCCTTTGGCTCAGACCCCGCAGAGGCATCAGTCACAGGCGCCGTTGCGCCGATCGGGTGTCACCCGTCCGGGAGACCTCAGGTGCCGAGGTGTCAACGCCCCGAGGCAGCCGCCACGCGGAGCACCGCGCGCTCCACCGCGAACCGCGGGTCCCTGCCCTCGCCCTTGACCTCGGCGTCGGCCTGCGCGACCACGGCGATCGCCGTCGCCAGACCCTCCGGCGTCCACCTGCGCAGGTCCGCCGTGGCGCGGTCCACCTGCCACGGGGCCAGCCCGAGCTCACGCACGGCGGCGGCCCCACGACTGCGGACGGCGGCCACCTTGGCGATCGTGCGCAGCTTCGCCGCCAGGGCCGCGACGATCGGCACCGGGTCGACCCCCGTGGTAAGGGCATGCCGCAACAAGGAGACCGCCTGCCCGGCATCACCGGCCACGGCGGCGTCGGCGACGCGGAAGCCCGAGGCCTCGATGCGCCCGCCGTAGTAGCGCTCGACGACCTCGGGGCCGATCACCCCGGTGGTGTCCGCGGCCAGCTGGGCGCAGGCCGCCGCGAGCTCGCGCAGGTCGCTGCCGACCGCGTCGACCAGGGCGCGCACCGCCTGGGCGTCAGGACGCCGGCCCGCGCGGCGCAGCTCCGCGGTGACGAATGCGGCCTTGTCACCGTCGGACTTGACCACGTCGCAGCTGATCGTGGGCACCGCCGACGCCCGAAGGGTGTCGAGGAGCTTCTTGCCGCGCTGCCCCCCACCGTGCCGCAGCACCAGGACCACCCCGGGCGCCGTCGAGGCGACCGCAGCGAGCACGTCGGCGAGCAGCTCGTCGGTGGCGCGCTCCAGGCCGGTGACGACCACGACCTTGTCCTCGGCGAACAGCGACGGGCTGGTTGCCACCACGAGCATCCCGGCGCTGTACTCGGCCGCGTCCAGACGCACGACCTCGATCTGCGGGTCCTGCTCTCGGCTCAGCGTGATGATGCGGTCCACGGCCCGCTCGGCCAGGAGCTCCTCACCCCCGCTGACCAGCACGACCGGTGCCGGCGCGGCGTCCGTCCACGCCAGGCCCGGTGCGGAGGCAGTGCGCGAGCCGCGGCTCGCTGATCGACGCTGAGCAGGGGGCACCCGCACAGCCTGCCACGCCGGACGGACACCCTGACGCCATCGCGCACTCCGGTTCCGTCAGCGCGTGCTGTCCGACCGGTGCAGCAGCAGCCGCGTACCCGCGACCGTTGCCGTCACCAGCAGCAGCACCCCGGCAGGTCCGGTGAGCCACGCGATGCTCGCCCCCGGCAGCTCCGCCGCACGACGTGCCACGGCCGCGATCCACCAGCAAGCCGCACCGGCCACGCGGGCCAGCAGCGCTCCCCCGTGCGGCCACCACGGGTCGACCAGCACGGCCAGCAGCCCGAGGATCGTGGCCGGAGCCACCGCCGGGGCCACCGCGAGGTTGGCCGGGACCGCCACCCACGACACCGACGGCTGCACGACGAGCACGGCGGGCGCGCACACGAGCTGGGCCGCCACCGGTGCGGCGAGCGCGACGGCCACCGGGCGGCCGAGCGCCTCGCTCCACCGCTCCACGAACGCCGGACCGAGCAGCACGAGAGCGCCCGTGGCCAGCACCGACAGCACGAAGCCGAGCTCACCGGCCAGCCACGGATCAGCGACGAGCAGCACGACCACGGTGGCGGCGAGCGCAGCCGGCGCCCGCGCGGGACGGCCGACGAGCAGCCCACCCAGCGCCAGCGCACCCATCGCGGCGGCCCGCAGCACGCTCGGCGACGGCTGCACGAGCACCACCAGGGCCGCACCTGTGGCCAGCGCGGCCAGCACCTGCAGGGCCCGCGGCAACCGCAGCACCGCGGCGAGCCCCAGCACCAGCCCTGCCACCAACGTGAAGTGCGCACCCGAGACAGCTGTCAGGTGAGTGAGCCCCGAGGTGCGCATGGCCTGCGCGAGGTCGACCGGCACGCCGGACGTGTCGCCCACCGTGACGCCGGGCAGCAACGCGCCGGCGTCACCGGGCACCCCGGCGGCCTGCGCGCGCACCCGGCGCCGTGCGGACTGAGCCCAGCCCTGCCACGCCGGCGGCGGCTCGAGCACCTGCGGGGCCTGCGCGGCCGTGACGACCGCGATCTCCCGGCCGCCCTGCGGCGACGGTGCGACGCGTCCGACGACGAGCACCGTGGCCCCGAACGGCAGCGGCATGCCGCCCGGAGCCAGGACCAGCACGGGCGCAGCCGCACGCGTGCTCGTGCCGTCGCGGGTCACCGTCTCGACCGCGACGACCAGACGGACCCGCGGTTCACCCCAGGCTGCGGCCAGCGGGCGGGGCTCCTGCGTCACACGCCCCGTGACGGTGACCTGATCGCCGTCGGTTGCCGCCCGAAGCAGCTGCCCGCTCTGTCGGGCGCCGACCTGGGCCGCGCCCGACAGCAGCACGCCCGCCGCCACCAGCAGCACGAGGATCGCGCCACCACCGCGGTTGCCCCCTCCGACCCGGCGACCCCTCGCGCCCGCCCCGGCGAGCGCGAGGGCAGCGAGCAGGGCGAGCAGCACCGTCAGGGCCAACCCGAGGACGGCGGGGACGCGGACGACGAGCAGCGCCACGAGCCAGGCGGTCAACGCCGCCGGAACCAGCCGCAGGTCGAGAACGTCGGGCGGCGCGCTCACACCCGGACCAGCTCGCGCAGGTCGGCCAGCAGCGCCGGTCCGACGCCGGAGACGTCGTCGAGCTGGTCGACGCTGGTGAACGGGTCGGCGGACCGGTGGTCGACGATCCTCTGCGCCAGGACGGGCCCGATGCCGGGCAGCGCGTCCAGCGCAGCCAGGTCGGCGGTGTTCAGGTCGACCCGGTCATCACCGGGCGCGCTCGACGTCGAGGTTCCCGCGACGACCTCACCCGGGGCGGGCACCACGATCTGCTCGCCGTCGGTCACCTCCCGTGCCAGGTTGAGCGCGGCCAGATCGGCCTCGGCCAGCGCACCGCCGGCCGCCGCGACCGCGTCCGCCACGCGCGCGCCCGACGGCAGGTGCACCACCCCGGGCGCGGTCACGTGCCCGACGACGTGCACGACGAGGTCGGTCTCGGCGCCCGCGGCCTCGCCACCGGCAGCGGAGTCGGCAGCGGGGTCGGCAGCGGCAGCGGGGTCGGCGCCGGCTGTGTTCCCGGCCAGGGTGGCGTCGGGAACGGGGACCGGGAGCGTGACCGGATCACCAGGGTGCACCGCCAGGCTGCGCAGCGCGAACGTCCCGGCGAGCAGCAGGACGAGCACGCCCGCGGCGCCCGCCAACCTCCACGGCACGGCCCACCGCACCCGCCGCCGGGGCACGGCAGACGCACGGGTGACGGGGTCGCCGTACCGGGCCCGGTACTCGACTGCCGCCCGAGCCAGGGCCTCGGCCGAGAGCGAAGCGTCGGACCCGGCGCCCGCCTGTACGCCCGGCGAACCGGGCGGCTGCCCATCCGGCTCCGGCACGCGCGTGACACGGGTCGGCTGGAGGAGCCCGTGCAGGCGTGCGTGCGTACCGTCGGCGGGATGCTCGTCTGGGGGCACGGCGTGAGGTTAGGAGCGTGCCCGCCGGGCATGCGCAGCCGTCGGCACCTGCCGGGCCGAAGCCCCCTGCGGCCAGGGCTGTGGGCCGCTCGACGTGCCGGTCAGGCGGCCGTCAGGCGTCGGTGATCAGCACCGCCAGCAGCCCGTGGCCCACGTGTGCGGCGAGCACCGCGCCCGCCTCGCACACGACGATCTCGTGCGCCGACGACCCCAGCTCGAGCGACAACCGGTCGGCCACCTGCTGCGCCAGCTCCGGCTGCCCCAGGTGATGCACGGCCACCCGCGCACCGGCCCTGGCCTGCACGTCGGCGACCGCCAAGGCCTCCAGCCGCTCACGGGCCACGCGGCGTGTGCGGACCTTCTCGGCCACGACCACGCGCCCCTCGCGCAGCGCGAGGATCGGGCGCAGCCCCAGCACCGCGCCGAACGCGGCCGCCGGGGCGCTGAGCCGCCCACCACGGCGCAGATGGTCGAGGGAGTCCACCAGGAACCAGGCCGAGGACGCAGCACCCACGCGGCGCGCCGTCGTGGCGACCGCCAACCCGTCAGGCAGCGGGAGCCGGCCCCGCGACCACGGCACGGCACGTCGCCGTGCCGCGTCGGGCGCGGCCGGCGCAGGCGGACACACCTCGCCGCGCGCCAGCCGTGCCGCCTCGAGGGCGGCGAAGCCCAGCGCCATCCCCACCGTCCGGGAGTCCACCACGTGCACCGGCACCGGTGAGGCGGCCGCCGCCAGCTGGGCGGCACGGACCGTGCCGGACAGGTCACCCGACAGGTGCACCGACACGATCTCGCGGGCGCCCAGCTCGGCGGCCCGCGCGTACGCCTGCGCGAACGCGGCCGGTGGCGGTTGCGACGTCGTCACGCGCGCACCGTGCGAGAGCGCCTCGAGCAGCACGGCGGGCTCCAGGTCGACGCCCTCGACGAACCTCTCGCCACCGATCACGACGTCGAGCGGGACCACCAGCACCCCGGCCGCCTCGGCCGCACCGGGCGGCAACGAGGCGGTCGAATCGGTGACGACGACGACCCCGGGGGTCGCGGGCCGGACCAGCCGATCCGCGACCCAGCGTCCGCGCACCCCGGGGCCAGGGCGCCGCGTGCCGCTCAGGCCGGCACCACGTTCACCAGGCGCGGTGCCCGGATGATCACGGTGCGCACGTCACGGCCGTCCAGCGCGCGCAGCACTCCGGCGTCTGCCAGCGCGAGCGCACGCAGCTCGTCGTCGGAGACGTCGGCGGCGACCTCCGCGCGGCCACGCACCTTGCCCTGCACCTGCAGCACGCAGGTCACCGTGTCCTCGACCAGGTAGGCCGGGTCGGCCACCGGGAACGCCGCGTGCGCCAGCGAGTCGACGTGACCCAGCCGCTCCCACAGCTCCTCGGCCACGTGCGGCGCCACCGGTGCGGTCATCAGCACCAACGCCTCGACGGCCGCGCGGGGTGCCGCCGGCAGCGTCGTCAGGTGGTTGTTGAGCACGATGAGCTTGGCGATGGCGGTGTTGATCCGCATGGCCGCCATGTCCTCGGTGACGTCCGCGATGGTGCGGTGCAGCACACGCAGGGTGGCCGCGTCGGGGGCGTCCTCGCTGATCACGAGCTCGCCGGTCGACTCGTCGACCACGTTGCGCCACAGCCGCTGCAGGAACCGCTGGGCACCGACCACGGCCCGCGTCTCCCACGGGCGCGACAGGTCCAGCGGGCCCATCGACATCTCGTACACGCGCAGGGTGTCGGCGCCGTACTCGGCGTACATCTCGTCGGGCGTCACCATGTTCTTCAGCGACTTGCCCATCTTCCCGTACTCGCGGTGGACGGGTTCGCCCTGCCAGGTGAAGCCGGTCGGCGAGGCCTCGTCCTCGACGACCTCGGCCGCCGGGACGTGCACGCCACGCGCGTCGGTGTACGCGTACGCCTGGATGTAGCCCTGGTTGAACAGCTTGTGGAACGGCTCGCCGCTGCTGACGTGCCCCAGGTCGAAGAGCACCTTGTGCCAGAACCGCGCGTACAGCAGGTGCAGCACGGCGTGCTCGACACCACCGACGTAGAGGTCCACGCCACCGACGGAACCGTCGGCCTGGGCGCCGTGGCCCGGACCCATCCAGTACGCCTCGAGGGCGGGGTCGACCAGGCGGGCGTCGCTCGAGGGGTCCAGGTAGCGCAGGTAGTACCAGCACGAGCCGGCCCAGTTGGGCATGGTGTTGGTGTCGCGGCGGTACGTCTTGGGCCCGTCGCCCAGGTCCAGGGTGACGTGCACCCACTCGTCGTTGCGGCCCAGCGGGGGCTCGGGCGAGGACTGGGAGTCCTGCGGGTCGAACGTGCGCGGCGCGTAGTCGGGCACGTCCGGCAGGTTGACCGGCAGCGCGTCGGCGGGCAGCGCGATGGGCAGGTCGTTCTCGTCGTAGACGATCGGGAACGGCTCGCCCCAGTAGCGCTGGCGGCTGAACAGCCAGTCGCGCAGCCGGTAGGTGATGGTGCCCTCGCCGATGCCACGCTCGGCCAGCCAGGCGATGATCGCGGCCTTGGCGGTCGGCACGTCCAGGCCGTCCAGCGAGATCTCGTCGTTGGACGAGCCGATGATCGCGCCGTCACCGGTGCGCGCACCGTCGGGCGTGCCCTCGGGGGCGTCGACCGTGTAGACGACGGGCAGGTCGAAGGCCTGCGCGAACGCGTAGTCGCGCTCGTCGCCGCCGGGGACCGCCATGATCGCGCCGGTGCCGTAACCCATGAGCACGTAGTCGGCTGTGAAGACGGGGATCAGCGCGCCGTTGACGGGGTTCGCGGCCAGGTGGCCGGTGAACACGCCCGTCTTGCGGCCGGCGTCGGCCTGGCGCTCGACGGCGGTCTTCGCGGCCGACTCGGCCCGGTAGGAGGCCACGGCATCGGCCGGCGTCGCATGCCCGCCCGTCCACACGTCCTTGGTGCCGTCGGGCCAGGCCGCCGGGACCTCGTCGAGCAGCGGGTGCTCGGGGGCGACGACCATGAACGTGGCGCCGAACAGGGTGTCGGGGCGCGTGGTGAAGACCTCGACCTGCGCACCGCCCTGCACGTGGAAGGTCACGCGGGCACCCTGCGAGCGGCCGATCCAGTTGCGCTGCATCGCCTTGACCTTGTCGGGCCAGTCGATGTGGTCCAGGTCGTCGGCCAGGCGGTCGGCGTAGGCGGTGATCCGCATGTTCCACTGCCGCAGGCTGCGCTGGAACACCGGGAAGTTGCCGCGCTCGGAACGGCCGTCGGCGGTGACCTCCTCGTTGGCCAGCACGGTGCCCAGGCCCGGGCACCAGTTCACGGGCGTCTCGGAGACGTAGGCCAGGCGCTGGGAGTCGACCACCCGACGGCGGGCGACCTCGTCCAGCTCATCCCAGGCCGCATCGGCGGGGACGCCCGCCAGGCCCTCGGGGACCGGGCGCGTCCCGGCCGCCAGCTCGGCGACCAGCTCGGCGACCGGTCGGGCCTTGCCGCGTCCGCCGTCGGCGCGCACCGCGTCGGCGTCGTACCAGGAGTCGAAGATCTGCAGGAAGATCCACTGCGTCCAGCGCACGTACTCGGGGTCGATCGTCGCGAACGAGCGGCGCGGGTCGTGGCCCAGACCCAGGCGGCGCAGCTGACGCTGCATGATCGCGATGTTCGCCTCGGTGGTGGTGCGCGGGTGCTGGCCCGTCTGCACGGCGTACTGCTCGGCGGGCAGGCCGAACGCGTCGAAGCCGAGCGCGTGCAGCACGTTGTCGCCCTGCATGCGACGGAACCGGCCGACCACGTCGGTGGCGATGTAGCCCAGCGGGTGGCCGATGTGCAGACCTGCGCCCGAGGGGTACGGGAACATGTCCATGACGAAGAACGAGGGCTGCGCGGGGTCCGCGTGGCGGCCCTGGCCGTCGGTCAGCCCGCCGGCGGGGTTGGCAGCGAAGAACGTGCCGCGCCGCTCCCACTCGTCCTGCCACTTCAGCTCGAGCTCGGTCGCCAGGGCGGCCGTGTAGCGGAAGCGGACATCGTCGGGGGGGCTGGCCTGCTCACTCACCCCGCGAGTCTATCGGCGCGTGCGGGCCGCTCAGGGCTGTGTCGCCCCGACCAGCGCGTCGGGCTCGGCCGCCGGGCCCGACGCGGCCTGCCCGGCGGCCGCACCACCGACCGTCGGCGGGTGCACCGGCGGGGCGCCGCGGCCCACGGTGAGCACGATCAGCAGACCGACCGCGGTCAGGCCCGCACCGACCCACGCCGAGGACAGGTAGCCCAGCCCGGCGGCGATGACCAGCCCGCCGAAGAACGCCCCCGCGGCGTTGCCCAGGTTCAGCGCGGAGTGGCACAGCGCCGCGCCGAGCGACGGCGCGGCCGGCGAGACGTCCATCAGGCGGGTCTGCAGCGACAGCCCGAGCACCTGGGACGCCACGCCGAGCAGCACGAACGCGACCACCGCCGGCACCGGGTACGGGCCGACGAGCGCGATGGCGACGAGCACCACGATGGAGGCCACCATGGAGCCGATGACGGTGCCCAGCACGGTGCGGTCGGCGAGCCGGCCCCCGAGGAGCGTGCCGGCGGTCATGCCGATGCCGTACAGCGCGAGGATCAGCGGCACGGTGCCCACACTCAACCCGGTGACGTCGGTGAGCAGCGGCTTGACGTAGGAGTAGACGGAGAACATGCCGCCGAAGCCGACGGCACCGGCGGCGAACGCGATCCACAAGGTGCGGTTGCGCACGGCCGCCAGCTCGGTGCGCACCGTGGCGCCGGCCAGCGGGGGCAGCGACGGGGTCCAGGCCCGCAACGCGAACCAGGTGAGCACGCCGAGCAGGCCCACGCCGACGAACGACCAGCGCCACCCCACCGCGTGGCCGGCGATCGCGGTGGCAGGCACACCCACGGCGCACGCCACCGTCAGGCCGGTCATCATCGAGGCGACGGCGCGCCCGCGACGTTCGGGACCGACGACCGCGGTGCCCATGACCGCACCGACGCCGAAGTACGCGCCGTGCGGCAGACCGGCCAGGAACCGGGCGCCGACGAGCAGCTCGGCGGTGGGCGCGAACGCGGAGAGCACGTTGCCCACGGTGAACGCAGCCATCAGCACGAGCAGCAGGCGCCGACGGTCCATCCGGGCACCGATCGCCGCGAGCACGGGGGCCCCGACCATGACCCCGAGGGCGTAGGCGGTGATGGAGTGGCCGGCGACGGGGATGGAGACCTGCAGGTCGTCGGCGATCTCGGGCAGCAGACCCATGGTGGCGAACTCGGTGGTGCCGATGCCGAAGCCGCCGAGGGCCAGGGCGAACAGGGCGGCGCGCGCTGACGCGGACCGGGGTGACGACACGGGGCTCCTTGGACGAATCGATTCGATCGGGGCAGGGAGCGCGTCGTCGCAGACTCCAGCGGGATGCGCCGAGCCTACGCCCGCACCACCCAGATCGCCGAGGCGGCCACCTCACCGAGGTCGACCTGCCCCACGCCCACGCGCACCGACACCACACCGGCGACCGTGCGCCGCTCGACCAGGCGCACCGGGGCGTCCAGCACCAGACCGACCTGGTCCAGGTACCGCAGCAGGCCCGGGTCCTCGTCCGAGATCCGCGCCACCGCGTACTCCCCCGGCGCGACGTCCCACAGCGGGTGCGCGTCCGGCACCTCGATCGTGCCGTCGGGGGCCGGGATCGGGTCGCCGTGCGGGTCGCGCACCGGGTGGCCGAGCCGCGCGGCGAGCCGCTCCACGAACAGGTCGGACACGGCGTGCTCGAGTACCTCGGCCTCGTCGTGCACCTCGTCCCACCCGTAACCGAGCACCTCGACGAGGAACGTCTCCACCAGGCGGTGCCGTCGCACCATCACCAGGGCGTGCGCGCGCCCACGCTCCGTGAGCTCGACCGCGCCGTACGGCTCGTGCGTGAGCAGGCCCGCGTCCGCCAGCCGTCGCACCGTCTCCGAGACCGTCGAGGCACCCACACCCAGGCGTGTGGCGAGCATCTTGGTGGTCACCGGACGGTCGGACCACTCGCGCGCCGACCAGACCACCTTGAGGTAGTCCTGCCAGACGGCGCTCAACGGGGGCAGCGGGGTGCTGACGGGGTCCGACGGGCTCACGCGGACCAGGGTAGGCGGCTCACCGCCCGTCGACGCTCCAGTGCCACGGCTCGCCGGGCAGGTTCACCAACCCGTAGGCCGCGGCGTGCTCGCTCAACCAGGCGAACGCCGCCGAGTCGGCGCCCAGCACGCGTCCGCCGACGGTCAGGTCGACCGCCACGCCCCACTCGTGGCGTGAGAGGCCCGGCGGTGCCGTCGGCGGCGTGCAGGCCCACGACGGGACGGTCTCGACCTGCTCCGGGCTCGACCCGCAGTGCGCGGCCCGTAGCGCCCGCTGCTGCTCACCGCTGCGCCAGCCGCCACCCCCGAGCGTCACACCGTCCGCGGCCGCCGCAGCCAGGAGCCGGTCGAGGGCGTCGGCCAGGCACGGGTGCACCCGGATGCCCGCCGCGGTCAGCACCGTGTCGTCCAGGGGGACCGGGGCGCGCACGTCGACGCAGCTGTCCGGCAGCAGACCGTCCGGGGAGCCCAGCAGCCGGTCCTGCGCCTCCAGCACCTCGGGGGGCACCGCGACGCGCCACAGCTCGCGTCCCGTGCCGTCGCGCAGCAGCGCACCGTCGTCCTCGACGCTCAGGGTGATGTCGCTGCCGGCCGGTGGGTCGGGCACCGCGGACCACACGGTCGTCCCGTCGGCAGCCAGCAGGGCGAGCACCCCCGCGGCGTCGAGCGTGAGCACCGCCCCCGGCCCGGCCGGGTCGGTGGACCACACGCCCTGCGTGCCGTGCCGCAGCTCGAGCGCCCCGGCGTCCGTGACCAGCAGCCGGGTCCGTCCGCCGGTCGAGGTCAGCCCGCCACCCACGGGCAGCGCACCCGGTGCCGTCCACGTCGCCGGTTCGCGCGCGGTGCCGGCGTCCCACACCACCAGCCCGGTGCCGTCGACCAGCAGCAGCGCACCGTCGTCCCGCAGCACCAGGGCGGCACCGGGCGTCTGCGCCGTGCGGGTCCGCCACCGGCGCGCACCGTCCGGCTCACGGACGACCAGGTTCCCGTCGTCCTGCAGCACGAGCACCGAACCCGGCACGGCGGTCCCCGTGGACCACACGACCGCACCGTCGGGCCCGTGCAGTCGCACGTCGCCCTCGGCGAGCACGTCGAGCGTGAACCGGCCGTCCGGCGAGGACAGACCCGCACCGGGCGCCAGCTGCGCCGGTGCCGTCAGCACGGACGGCCGCACCGCCGTGCCCGAGGCCCAGCGCACCTGACCCGTCGCGTCGAGCACGACGACCTCGCCGTCGTCCTGCACCACCAGCCGCGCGCCGGACACCCCTGCCGTCCCCGTGCTCCACACCACGGTCCCGCCGGACGAGACCACGGCCACCTCGCCGTCCTCGCGCACCTGGAGGGCGCCGTCGGGTGCCCTGACTCCGTCGGTCCACCGCGGCACGTCCGCGGCACCGAACAGGGACAACAGGCCGTCGTCCTGCAGGACCAGGGCGTGCTCGCCGTTGGCGGAGACCAGCGCCTGGCCGCGCTCGAGGCGTTCGCCGGGCCCGAGGTCGCTCTCGCCGGCGGCCGCGCGGGCCGGTGCGGCACCCAGCAGGCCCACCACACCCAGCAGCGCCGTCAGCAGCGCCGCCGGCAGACTCACGCGCAGGCCTGGGCCGCAGCCGCGGCGCACCGCAGCCGACCCGACTGCCCGAACGCCCATGGCACACCCCCGGCGGCCAGGGTAGGCCGGGGCGTCAGCGAGGAGAAGGGGTGAGCCGACCCGCTGCCACGCCGGGCGGGGTCTGGGCCCCCTCCGGTTCGGCGGGCGCGGGCAGCTCCACGACGGGCCACGGCAGGCGCGCGGTGACCTCGACGCTCGCGTCGGTGTGCACCGAGACCACCTGGTAGTCCAGGAACGTGCGGCCGGTCGGGTCCCAGCGCAGCACGGTCATCTCGGCCGTCCCGTTGAGCGGACCCAGTGTCGCCGCGCCGAGCGTCGCACCGGCCGTGCTCGCACTGATGTACCGCACCCCCAGCCCGATCTGCTCCGGGTCGGTGCGCTGGTGGAAGTGACCCGAGATCTGCGCGGGGACACAGCCGGAGTCCAGTGCCGCGTCACCCACCGCGGGGGTGTGGATCAGCAGCAGGTCGACGTCGCCCGCGTCGCACGCCACGTCGGCCAGGCGCTCACCCATGGCGGCGGCCGACTCCCCCCGCGAGGCCGTGCCACCCGCCCCGACCCGGGTCGCATTGGGGTCGTCGTCGCCCAGCAGGCGCATGCCCTCGACGTCGACCACGTGCCCGTCGAGGATCGTCGCGCCGGCCCGGGCGTACATGGCGGTCGTCTCCGCCGAGTCGTGGTTGCCCGGCGAGACGACCAGCGGCACCCCGGAGGGCACCGCCCGGGCGAACGTCGTCACGCAGTACTGCTCGACGGTGGTGCCGTTCATCGTGGTGTCGCCCGCGTCGAGCACGACGTCGGCCGCGGACAGCCGCGCCAGCGACCCGATGACGGTGGCCATGCCGACGTTGCAGTGCAGATCGGAGACCACCAGCAGCACGACCGGCTCTGCCTGTTCCCGCTGCGGTGCCGGCGCCATCGTGGGCACCTCGGCCACCGCACCGGCAGGCTCGCCGGCAGTCGCGTCGGCAGGCTCACCCGACGTCTGGTCAGCCGCCGCGCCGGTGGGCGCGTCACCCGGGCCAGTGGTCGGCTCGCCGGTGGGTGCCGGTGTCGGACCGGCCGCCCCCTGCGGCGCGCCGGCCAGCGCGTCGCGCTCCTCCTGCTCGGCGATCGCCGCCGCCCGTGCCTCCCACTGGACCGTCAGGGCCGCATCGGCGGCCTCGTAGAACTCCGTGTTCGTGCGCAACGCGTCGACCACGTAGCCGCCGTAGGTGTCGATCACACCGCCCAGCCGCCCGGTGACCCGTGCGCCTTCCAGCGGTGTCCCGTCGAACACGGCCGACGCAGGGCGTGAGCCGTCGGCCAGGTGGCGCTGGTCGGAGCTCGACGTCAGGACCGTGGCCGCGACCACCACCACGGTGCCCCCGGCGATCAGCGGCCGGGCGTACGACCGCACCCGCGCACCGAGCTCGCCGCGCCGCGCCTCGCCCAGCAGCGCGCGACCGGCTGCCCACCCGCCCACCAGCAGGACGAGGGTCAGGAACGAGCGTCGCGCGGCGTCGAGCAGCAGGGCCCGGGCGACGTCGGTGAGCGTGGCCTGCGGGCCGGTGAAGAACGCCAGGTAGGTCTGCAGGTCGCCGCTGAGGGCCTGCAGCGTGGTGGCCTGGTCGATCTCGGTCAGGTCGTCGGGGATCTCCTGCACGGTGGCCCGCACGCCCAGCGTCAGCGGCAGGGGCGAGTCGATCTGCAACGTGCCCAGGGGGCCCAGGTCGACGGTGATCGTCGCGTCGGTGGTGACGTCGTAGCGCGCGGTGTGCGGGCCCAGGCTCATGTCGACGCTGGCCGTGGTGACCCCGGTGACCACGGACACGAGCACCGCGACGAGCCCGACGAGCACCGTGCGGCCCCACCGCACCCCACGGGCGCGTTCGCGCAGCGCACCGAGCACCTGACCGCCTCGCGCACGGACCCGCCGGAGCGCGGCACCGGCGCGCCGTGCTGGCATGGCGGCGCCGGAGGGGTCGGCGCTGGTCGGGTCGGTCATCGACCCCGAGCCTATGCTCGGCCCCGTGCGCCGTCGCGGGTACCACCTCCGATCGGTGTGGCGCCTGCCCGCCGCACCCGAACGCTGCTGGGAGGTGCTCGCCGACCCGGCGATGACGCGGCCGACGTGGTGGCCGGGGATGAGCGCGCACGGGGTGCACGTGAGCCCCGACGGCAGCCTCGGCAGCCGCGCCCGGCTGCGGTTCCGCTCACCGCTGGGCTACAGCCTGGCCGTGCACCTGACCGTCACCGGCATCGACCCGGGCCGTTGCGCGACGTTGGCGGTGACAGGCGACCTCGAGGGTCGCGCGCAGGTGCAGGTCGAGGCCGACGGGAGGCCAGGCACCACGCTGGTGCGCGTGCTGTGGGACGTGCGGACGGTGCGGCCGTGGATGAACCTGACGGGCCCTGTGCTCGCGCCGGTGTTCGCCCGCGCCCACGCGCACGTGATGGCCGCCGGTGAGCGCGGGCTGACCCGACATCTCACCGGCGGCGACGCCACCTCACCGGCACCCTGACACCCGGTCTCGCGCCGGGTGGGCGCCGCTCAGCGCTGCGCGTCGCGCCAGGCCACCCACTGCGCGGCCAGCGACAGGTCGTAGTCCGGCCCGCCCGTGCCCACGGTGAACAGCGTCACGCCCGCGTCGACCAGGTCGGCCGCCACCTCCGACGGCGGCGCGCTGACCCCGATGGACCGTTCGACGAGGGTCGCGGTGTCGCGACCCACGGCCTGCCCGTGCTCGTCGAGGATCGCGCTCTTGCGGCGCAGGGTCTCCAGGTCACCGAACGAGTGCCACGCGTCGGCGTGCTCGGCCACGACGCGCAGGGTCTTGCGTTCGCCGCCACCGCCGATGAGCACGGGGATCTCACGCGTGGGTGCCGGGTTGCCCGCGGCCAGGCGGGCCTTGATGCGCGGCAGCGCGGCGCCCAGCTCGGCGATCCGCGAGCCTGCGGTGCCGAACTCGTAACCGAACTGGTCGTAGTCCTTCTCGAACCAGCCCGCGCCGATGCCCAGGATGAGGCGGCCGCCGCTGATGTGGTCGACCGTGCGGGCCATGTCGGCCAGCAGCTCGGGGTTGCGGTACGAGTTGCAGGTGACCAGGGCGCCGATCTCGACGCGGCTGGTCTGCTCGGCCCAGGCGCCCAGCATCGTCCAGCACTCGAAGTGCTTGCCGTCCGGGTCGCCGTAGAGCGGGAAGAAGTGGTCCCAGTTGAAGATGACGTCGACCCCGAGGTCCTCGGCGCGGCGGACCGCGTCGCGGATCTGGGCGTAGTCGGCGTGCTGGGGCTGGAGCTGGACCCCGATCCTGATCTGGTGAGTCATGCGGGGAACCCTATGTCGGCCTACTGGTAGGTGACGAGGTCGGGCAGGGGCTGGACCTGATACGTCTGCGTGGGGTCGAGCATCGGCAGGTCCTCGTCGTAGAAGTTCTTCCAGCCCCAGTGCACGGGCGGGGCGTCGGTGCGCAGCGCGTTCCAGGTGCCGGCCTTGGCGGGTTGGGTGCCCTGGCCGTCGACGTGGATCAGCACCGCGAGCTCGTCGTGCGAGACGTCCAGGCGGGCACGGTCGGAGACCATGCGCGAGGCGAACTGGTGCACCACGAACATCTTCTGCGGCAGGTGCCGCTCCCGGGTGAGCTGGGCGAGCCACGCGGCGGTGGCGTTGACCTCGTCGATGCCGACCGAGCCGATCTGGCGCAGGTGCACCTGGTCGGGGGCGAGCCGCCACTCGGGGTCGAGCGCGAGGCCGACGTGCGGCAGGGCGAGCAGCTCCTCGTACTGCTGGGCCTGGGTGAGGAAGTCGGTCCGGCCGGGCTGCAGGTCGAGGACGACGGCGACGCCCGCCTGGCCTGCGGCGTCGACGAGGGGGCGCAGGGCGTCGACGGGGCGTTCGTCGGAGTAGTTGCCGTCGGGCCCCGGACCGGCCGAGGCGATGGTGGCGATGATCTCGACCATCGGGACGACCTGGTCGGTGGTGAGGGGGGCGTACCAGCCGGCGTGCTCGGCGGCGCGCGCGAGGGTGGCGGGCACGTCCTGCTCGCCGAGCACGCCGAGCGCGGGCGTGCCGGGCGTGCCGTACAGCGCGACGTACCGCTTGGCGCGGGACTGCCCGTCGGTCCCGTCGGTGAACACGAGCTGACCGCCGCCGGGCAGCTGGGCGCCCGTGGCCGCGGTGGCGACGCGGGCGGCCACCAGGTCGGGCGGGCCGAACTGCACCCCGAGCGCGACGACCGCCGTGGGCACGGCCGCGGCCACGGCCTCCACGACGGCACCGTCGGCGCGGGGGTCGCCGCCAGGGACCTCGACGACGGTGAGCCCGGCGGCGCGGGCCGTGGCGTGCGCGGCGAGCGCGCCGCTGCCGGGCTGGTCGAGGAGCAGCGCCCCGCTCAGTGCGGGCGGTGGCTCGACGGTGGGCAGGATCTCGGGGTCCCCCTCACCGTCGGCCTCGTCGGCTGTCGCCTCGTCGTCGCCGGCCGAGGGCGTCGCGCGCGGGGTCGTCGCACGCGGGGACAGCACGGGGGCGGCGACGGGCGCCGTGGTCGCGTCGTCCGTCGGGGCGGCGGCACTCGGGGCGTCCGCGCTCGGGGAAGCGGCGCTCGGGACAGCGGCGCCGTCCGACGTCAGCACGGTGGTCCGCGGGTGCACGAGCCCGTCGACGCGCGCGACGGCCGTGCCGTCCGCCACCGGGTCACCGTCGGCGTAGGTGCGTCCTGTCGCGGCGGCGAGGTCTGCGGCGTCCGCACCGGACGCGATCGCGACGGTCTGCACGCTCCCGGAGGCGGGGGCACGTGCGTCGCCGACGGCCAGCACGTACGTCGTGCCGAGGCGGTCGAGCTCGCCGTCGACCTGCCCGTCGGTCACCGTCCCGTCGACCAGGAGCACGGGGGCGCCGACGGCCACCGCGGCCGAGGCGGCGGTCAGCTGGGCCGGGATGTCGCCCGCCGGGGCGAGCACGGCCACGGGCGCCGAGGCGAACAGCGTCTGGGAGACCGCGAGCGCGGTGAGGGCCTCGTCGGTCGCGTCGAGCGTCGTGGCGGCCGGTGGTGTCGCGAGCGTGGCCGACTGCGGGGGCGCCTCGCTCGCGTCGGCGCCGGTCCCGGTGGTCGTGGAAGTGGTGCCGGAGTCGGGCGTTGGGGATGTGGTGCAGGCCGCCGTGAGGGCGAGCCCGAGGGCTGCGGCGACCGCCACGGTCGTGCGGCCCAGGGGTCGTCGCGTGGAGGTCACAGGCTCCGCTCTCGGTCCGGCGTCGGGGGCCTGGTCACTCTACGGGGCGTCCGGTCCGTCCCGAGTCGCCCGGACGCCCCGCGGTGCGCTGGTGCAGCCGGTCAGGCCTCCGCGGAGACGCGCACGACGTTCTTCCAGGGGTCCTCGAACCGCAGGGTGGTGCCGTCGTGCGCCACGGGCACCCCGGCGAACCCGACGCGGTCGGCGAGGGCGCCGAGGTCGTCGTGCGTCGGCACCACGATGCGGACCTCGCCGAGCCCGAGGGACGACGCGCGGGGGCCGGCGCCGGCGGAGTTCCACGTGTTCATCGCCAGGTGGTGGTGGTAGCCGCCGGCGGAGACGAACAGGGCGCCGTGCCACTCGGCGGTGACGTCGAACCCGAGGGCGTCGACGTAGAAGGCCTTGCCGGAGGGCACGTCGCCGACCTGCAGGTGCACGTGCCCGACCACGGCTTGGCCGTCCGCGGGCTTCTGCGCGGCCTGCTCGGTGAGGTGCTCGCCGAGGAACGCGTGGGGGTCGAGACGCAGGGAGTCCATGACGACGCCGCCCTCGGGGGTGCGCTGCCACAGCTCGCGGCTGCGGTCCCAGTAGAGCTCGACGCCGTTGCCCTCGGGGTCGGTCAGGTAGAAGGCGAGCGAGACGAGGTGGTCGGCGGAGCCGATGTACGTCTGCGGGGCCTTGGCGGCCACGGAGGCGAGGGTTGCGGCGAGCCCGGCCTGGTCGTCGAACAGGATCGCGGTGTGGAACAGGCCGGCCTGGCGGCGTTGCACGGGCGGCAGCCCGGGCGTGTGCCGCAGGATCACCAGGGGCACGCCCTTGCGGCCGAGGACGACGACGCCGGGGTGGGCCTCCTCGTGGAACCGGTCGGCGAGGGTCTCGATGACGTCGAGGGCGAGCACGTCGCGGTAGTACCGCAGCTGCAGGTCGAGGTCGCCCACCAGCAGGGTCACGGCGTCCATGCCGGTGCCGGCGGCGATCGAGTCGTGCGCGGCGGGGCGGGCGAGGGTGACGGGTGCGCCCTGGCCGGGCGTGGGTGCTGTGCTCATCGTGGGTCTCCTTCGGGGTCTCAGGAGATCACAATAGTTGTTGCTTCAACTTTATGCCCGGGCATGGCTCGTGACCCGCGTCTCAGGGCATCGGCCCCTGCTCGCCACCCACGTGGTTGCGACCCAGACCCTGCAGGAACCGCGGACCGTCCGCCGCCAGCTCCCGCGCGTACGCGTCCGCCCAGGCACCGAACGGCGCCCGCGCCAGGCCGTCGTTGGAGAACCGCGAGTCGTCCGTCAGCTCCGTCACGCAGAACGTCGGGATCGTCAGGTCCGTCACCGGACCGCCACGCTCCACCTCGGCGACCACCAGCGGCCGGTTCGCCCCGCCGAACACGTCGACCACCCAGCCGTCCCCGCCGAGCCACACCGCATGCCGGGTCTTGGCCACCAGAGCGGTGCCCCGACGGACCATCTCGATGCCGACCGTCGGGTCGATCTCCCGCTCCGCCTCGTAGCGGGTGCCCTCGACCATCGGGCCCTTCACCGTGATCGCGCAGAAGTCGAACTCCCCCACGTGCGCCTCGAGCAGCGCGTGCTCGTCGAGCGTGAGGTCCACCGTGCCGAGCGGCACCGAGGCCTGCACCCGCATCCGCAGGGCGAACCCGTCCTGCGCCAGGTAGTACGCCTGCACGATCAGCGCGGGCGTCGCCTCCAGCAGGTCCGGCGGCATGTCGTGCACCAGGAAACGCCGCTCGAACTCGAAGTCGCCGTAACCGGTGTCGCTCATCGCGACGCCTCCGTCCGCAGGTGGGTGGTACGCGTCGAGGGTATCGACGGTGCGCGGGGACCCTCCTCCCCGACGCACCGCCGACACCCTCGACGCACCGTCCGACCGCGCCGGCCCCTTCGGCGAGGGCCGACGCGGTCGTCGCGGCTACTCGGACGCGACCGCGTCCAGCACGGGCAGCCGCGCCGCCCGGATCGCCGGCCACAGGGCCGCGACCACCCCGACCAGCAGCGCCAGGGCGACCATCACGCCCAGGCTGGACCACGGGATCGCCAGCGTGCTCAGACCCTGCTCGGCGAACACCGTCGGCAGCGTCGCGGCCAGCCCGACCCCGACCGCCAGGCCAAGGATCGTGCCGAACAACGCCGTCAGCACCGACTCCACGGTGATCGTGCCCGCCAGCTGCAGCCGGCCCAGACCGACAGCCCGCAGCAGACCGATCTCCCGGGTCCGCTCGATCACCGACAGGGCCAGCGTGTTCACGATGCCCAGCACCGCGATGATCACCGACAGGCCCAGCAGCGCGTACAGGATCACCAGCACCTGGTTGACCTGGTCGGCCAGGCTCGAGATGAACTCGTCGGTGTCCATCACCGAGATCACCACGTACGGCTTGACCACCTGAGTGACGTCCGCCCGCACGGCGGCCAGGTCGGCCCCCTCGGCGGCGTTGACGAACGCCGTCTGGATGATCTGCTGGTCGGCCGGCACGAGACCGTCCAGGTCGTCCTGCGCCATGGCCAGCTCGGTGCCCAGGGCGTGCGACTCGAACACCGCGCCCACCGTGTAGGTGGCCTCGCCGCCCGAACCCTGCACGGTGACCTCGTCACCGACCGACCAGCCGCGGTCCTCCGCAGTGGCCTTCTGCACCGCGACCTGCCCGTCCGCGAGTGCCACGGCCGGGTCGCCGTCGACCTCGTCGACGATCAGCGAGGTGCCGAACATCGCCGGGTCCAGCCCGACCACGATCGTGGCGTCCTCCACGGCCAGCGTGGTGCCCCCGTCGCCGGCCAGCACCTGGGCCGCGGCGAACGGTTCGACGGAGGCCACGTCGGCCACGTCGCGCAGCTCGTCGATCGCCTGCGCCGGGATCGCCCCCGTCTGCGCGGACTGCAGCACCAGGTCGGTGTCGGCCTCCTGCTCCACCAGCGACTTCGTCGAGGCCTGCGTCGAGGCCGCGATGACTGCCGCCGCACCGACCAACGCCATGCCGATCATCAGCGCGCCGGCCGTGCTGGCGGTGCGGCGCGGGTTGCGCACCACGTTGCCGCGCGCCAGCCGACCGATGGGCCGCAGGGCCAGCACGGCCGGTGCCGCGAGCACGCCCAGCACGCGGCGGGCCAGCACCGGGGCCAGCGTCAGCACACCGATCAGCACACCGGCCGCGCCGAGGCCCAGCAGCGTGCCGGCCGCGTCGGCCTCCGGCCGCAGGACGGCCGTCAGCACACCACCGGCACCGAAGGCCACCAGCGCCCCGCCGATGATCGCGCGGACCGTGAGCGAACCGTCCTTGGTGGACACCTCGTCGCGCATCGCCTCGACGGGCGGGACCAGGGCGGCCCGTCGCGCCGGGAGCGCCGCGGCGACGAGCGACACCACGGTGCCGACCACCAGCGAGACCACGATCGTGAAGGCGTCGACCGGCAGGTCACCGGCCAGGTCCATGCCCATCGACTCCAGCAGCCCCCGCATCGCCTCGACCAGGCCGAAGCCGCCGAGGATGCCCAGACCGGCACCGAGCAGGCCGACCATGGCCGCCTGGACCAGCACCGAGGTGAACACCTGCGCTGGTGAGGCACCGATGGCCCGCAGCAGCGCGAACTCCCGCATGCGCTCCCGCACCGACATGGCGAACGTGTTGGTGATGATGAACGCGCCGACGAACAGCGAGATGCCGGCGAACACCAGCAGGAACGTGGTGATGAACCCGAGCATCGTCTGGATGTCGCCCGAGAGCTCCTCGCGCATGGCGTCGCCCGTGACGACCTCGACCTGCTCGCCGCCCAGCACGGCCGAGACGGCGTCGGCCAGCTGCTGCTGGTCCGCCCCCGGTTCGCCGTACACGGTGACGATCGGCACGGTGCCGTGCGGGGCGTACAGCGCCTCGGCGATGTCGGCGTCGATCGCCACGATCGTGGCGCCGGCCATCGGACCGCCGGCCTGCGCCTCACCGACGACCTCGACGGTGCGGACCTCGCCGCCGAGCACCACGGTCGTGGTGTCGCCGACGGCCAGCCCGGAGGACTCCAACGTGGCCTGCTCGAGCAGGATCTCGTCGGGCCCCTGCGGCGCGCGTCCCTCGACGAGGGTCATGGACCGGTCCTTGTCGGACCAGCCGTAGGCGAAGCTGGGCGCCTGGGTGCTCTGCACCGCGGTGCCGTCGGCGCCCACGAGCACGATCGGCCCCTGCGCCTGCGCGAGCGCGGCCTGCACGCCGTCGGCCTTCTCGATCGTCTCGGTCAGCGCGATCGGGATCTCGTTACGGACCTCGCCGACGTTGCCCTCGTTGAGCGAGCTGCTGACCGTGTCCTGCGAGCCCCGGACGAACACGTCACCCTGGGCGGAGGCCTCGACGATGCCGTCGAACGTCGAGGAGAGCATGGTGCGCAGCGCGAACGTACCGGCCACGAACGCGACGCCGAGGGCGACCGCAAGCAGCGAGAGCACGAACCGCACCACGTGCGCGCGGATGCCGCGCAGGGCGACCCTGGTCATCGGTTGTCACCGGCTTCCGTGGCAGCCGCACGACGACGACCGGCACCGCGGGCGCTGAGCTCACCGAGCGCGTCGAGCACGGCCGACTGGGTCGGGTCGATGATCTCGCCGACCAGGCGGCCGTCGGCCAGGAACAGGACACGGTGCGCCCACGAGGCCGCCGCCGGGTCGTGCGTGACCATGACGACGGACTGGCCCAGCTCGTCGACCGAGCGACGCAGGAACCCGAGCACCTCACCCGAGGAGGTCGAGTCCAGGTTGCCGGTGGGCTCGTCGGCGAACACCACCGACGGGCGCGAGACCAGGGCGCGCGCGCAGGCCACCCGCTGCTGCTGACCACCGGACAGCTCGGACGGCTTGTGGCTGAGCCGGTCGGCCAGGCCGACCGCGTCCACGACCGCCTCGAGGTACGCGCGGTCCACCGGACGGCGCGCGATGTCGAGCGGCAGCGTGATGTTCTCCAGCGCCGTCAAGGTCGGGACCAGGTTGAACGCCTGGAAGATGAAGCCGATACGCGTGCGGCGCAGCCGGGTCAGCTGGCGCTCGGACATGGCCGAGACGACCTCGCCGTCCACCACGACCGTGCCGTCGCTCGGCTTGTCCAGGCCCGCCAGGCAGTGCATGAGCGTCGACTTGCCCGAGCCCGAGGGGCCCATGATCGCCGTCAGCTCACCGCGGCCCAGGTCGACGTCCACACCGTCCAGGGCCCGCACCTGCGTCTGCCCGCGGCCGTACACCTTCACCAACCCGCGTGCGGTCGCGATCGGACCGTCGGCCGCTCCCCCTGCGCCGGCGCCCGCTCGTCCTGCGGTCATCGTCAGCTCGCCCGTGCTCATCGCGTCGTCCTTCATGTCGGTGATCCTCTTCCAGTGCCGTGACGATCCTGGCGTGCGGGGGTGTCCGCGATCGATCCGGGAGACCCCTGAACCGACCCTGAGAGGTCCCTGGGAAACCTGCGGGAGCGCTCCCCCCACTCTCAGGGTGACCCACGTCGCAGTGGTCGTACAGGTGATAGTGGCGACGGGTATGAGACCCTGGACCCCTTCGAGGGCAGCGCGATCCCGCGCGCCCCGCGTCGTGGAGATCCCCCAGCACTCGCTCTGGTTGCTCTGGCGGCGGACCCCGACCTTCGTTCCTTCGTGCTCAGCCCAGCGCTGCGCACAGCCCTGAGAGGCCTTCACCTGTGACCACCTTCACCGACCTCGGCGTGCCCGCATCCCTCGTCCGCACCCTCGCGGACCAGGGCATCGAGGCGCCCTTCCCCATCCAGACCGCCACGCTGCCCGACTCGCTGGGCGGCACCGACGTGCTCGGCCGCGGCCGCACCGGCTCGGGCAAGACCCTCGCGTTCGCCCTGCCGATCGTCACGCGACTGGCCGCCTCGGCCACCAAGCAGGCGGTTCGCCGCCCGCGCGGCCTGATCCTGGCGCCCACGCGTGAGCTCGCCACGCAGATCGACGCCACCGTCGCGCCCCTGGCCCGCACGCTGGGCCTGAGCACCACCACGATCTTCGGCGGCGTGTCCCAGTCCCGGCAGGTCTCCGCACTCAAGGGCGGCATCGACATCGTCGTGGCCTGCCCCGGGCGCCTGGAGGACCTGCTCAAGCAGGGCGTGCTGAACCTCGACCAGATCGAGATCACCGTGCTCGACGAGGCCGACCACATGGCCGACCTGGGCTTCCTGCCCGTGGTCAAGCGCATCCTGGACCGCACCCCCAAGCGCGGGCAGCGCATGCTGTTCTCCGCCACGCTCGACAACGGCGTGGACATCCTCGTCAAGCGGTACCTGACCAGCCCCGTCGAGCACTCCGTCGACAGCGCCCAGTCGCCCGTCAGCACCATGACGCACCACGTGCTCGAGCTGCGCGACGCCGACGCCAAGAAGCGCGTCATCGCCGAGCTGGCCGGCGGCACCGGTCGCCGCGTGCTGTTCACCCGCACCAAGCACCACGCCAAGAAGCTCGCCAAGCAGCTGACGGCCGACGGCATCCCCGCCGTCGACCTGCACGGCAACCTCGGCCAGGGCGCCCGCGAGCGCAACCTCGAGGCGTTCTCCTCCGGCGCCGTGAACGTGCTGGTCGCCACCGACATCGCCGCGCGCGGCATCCACGTCGACGACGTCTCGCTCGTCGTGCACGTCGACCCGCCGGCCGAGCACAAGGCGTACCTGCACCGCTCCGGGCGCACCGCCCGTGCCGGGTCCGGCGGCGACGTCGTCACCCTGGTGCTGCCCGAGGAGCGCGGCGACGTGCGCGCACTGACGCGTGCCGCGAAGATCACCGCCCAGCCGCGCTCCGTCGTCCCCGGCGACGCCACGGTCACCGGCCTGGCCGGGCCTCAGATGCCGCGCGTCACGCCGGCACCCGTCGTGCAGCAGAGCCCGTCGGGCCGGTCGTCCGGCGGCTCCGGTCGTGGCGGGGCCCGCAGCGCCGGTGGTGCCGGCGGCCGCAACGCAGGGACGTCCCGCGGTGCGACGTCGTCTCGCGGTGCTGCGTCCTCGCGGGGCGGCGCGCCGTCGCGCGGCGCCGGTGCGGGCCGCGCCAGCGGCCAGGCCCGTCCGGCATCGACGACCGCCTGGTCGACGTCCACCCCGGGTTCGGGCACCTCCTCGTACGGTTCGCGTCCGGCCTCCACCGGTGCGTACACCGGCGGCTCGTCCGACGACGCCCCGCGCGGTCGCCGTCGCGGCGGTCGCGGTCGCGCGCAGCGCCCGGCCGGCAGCACCGGGCTCTGACCTCACGGGCCACCACACGGCCCCTCCTGCACGTCGTCCGACCTGTCCGGCGCCCCTGGCGCATCCGGGCAGGTCGGACATACGAGGGGCTGCCCCGGCCGCGATGACTGTCGGTGGCCCCGGCCCTGCTACCGCACCGCGGACACCACCACCCGAGCATCGTCGGTCAGGCACGCCCGAACTGCAGGTGCCGCGGCGGCCGCGCAACTCTGGCCACAGCCGACTTCCAGGGAACAGTTGCCGTCATCCGAAGAAACCCGTGACGGTTCATCGTGTCGTCAAGCGGGCCCGCACAGATGTCGATCTGACACCGCACTCGTCAGCAAAGCGCCGTCGGGAACTTCTACACCCGTTGGGCCGACCCGGCCCTTCGCGACCAGTGATGAACGCCCCGCTCAGCAGGCACGTTCACGACGAGAGACGAAGGGCCCCTTTACGGGCCGTGGTGGACAGCTCAATCGCCGTCCAGTTCGGGCACCACCTCGATAGTGCGACCCCTCCCCACGACACTCGGCCCTTCCAGGACCAGGAACTCCGCACCGACGTGAAGTAGAGGTCGAGCCAAGTCCCGAGCCAGGAAGTCGACCTTGCAGACCGTCGAACCGAGTTCCGTGGAATCGCTGGCTTCAAGGAGGATGCTCAACGCGTCACCCGCTGCTGGCCATCCAGGGTGAACGGTCGCATCGTCACCGAGCAAGAAGACACACGTGGCCGCGTAGACGCGGGCCGTTGGCGGCCCAGTCTTGCGTCCACCCTCCTCGGCCGTACGCCACGTCAATACTGCACGGGCCATCGGTACTTCAATACGCTCGATCATGGCCACAGCCTGATTCCGTCCATAGATCCGTTGATGAGTTCGAGCTGTGCTGCATCTGCGTACCTCGCCGGGCCGACTCCATCGAGCTTGCCGTAGCGAAGGAAGATCTGAGCGGCAACCGACTGTGGGACGCAGGGCTCTACCGTGACCGCATCCCCACGAAGGAGCAACTGGCTCCACTGTTCCGCGTGCTCACCGGACGTCGCGAAGAACTCCCCTTCCATCTGCCCCGGCGCGGTGCCGAACCGCCTGCCGTCGCGATGGACTCGAACTCCGCCGCATCAACACTCCTGAATAGTTGAACTGTCCCGCCACCCGCGGCGTCCGCGACGTGCGACCCGCGTCGCACAGCCTTTGCCGCGGTGGCGCCCCGTCCTAGCCAGGGGACCATCGACGCGACTGAGAGCCCGGCGTTGACCCAGTCCCGGTCCGCGGCATACCAGACGGCGTTTGCGCCGTCAGCGGCTTCGCCGAAGTAGGGAGCGAGCCCGACGAAGTCGACCACCGTGTGCCAATCATCGGTGGTGAGCGGCTTCGACTGGACAGGCGGCCGAATGTACTTCGCCTGAGACCTATGGCTGCCAGACGGAGTATTGATAGGGAAGGCCCTCGACACCGTTCACTCGCGGGTAGACCCGCGAGGCCGAGTCAAGCGCGTCCGCAACCGCCGGGTAACGTGGCGTAGCCGTTCGCGATCGAGGCCAGTGCGGTGCCCTGGGAGTCCGGAATCGGCGTGGTCACCGCGACAAGGCCCGGCCCGCTGCGCACAGCGATCGCCTGCCCCGCAAACGCGTAGTAGCGCAACCCGGTGACCGTCGAGGAGTCGGTGTCCAGGGTCAACTCCTGGCCGCCCACCACACCGATCGGGTCTGCGGAGAGCCCGCCCCGCGGTCCTCAACCCTCACGCTCCGCGGTCGTCCATCCAGCGACGAACTGAGCCATCATGCAGGACCCGCTCCAGCAGCCTTCGGCACGCCTCCGACTCCGAGGGCAGCACCTCCTCCGAGTTCCTGTTGCCCCGCTCGCTGTAGTAGACGTGCCAACCATCGGGGCCTACCACGAGGCAGTACGACTCGTTCGCATCGCGCCCGAGGCTGTAGGCAGAGGCTGGCAAGTTCAGGCGCCGAAACTTAGCGCCGAGTTCGTCGAGCGTCATCAGTTGACCCTTCGCGAGTAGCCCGCTTCCAGCAGGTCGCTGACCGGAACCTCCAAGATCGAATTGTCGCATCACACGAACAACAACTATCCGGGAACGACTTCAATGAACCGCTCGGAGACCACGGCCGCTCAGACGAGCCGGACAGACAACACCCTCATTCGTAATACCGTGCTCCGCGCAACGCATCGGTGATGATGTCCCAAGGGTTCGATGGCAGGTCGCGACCGGTGTTGGCGTAGTCATTCTCTATCGACCCGACGAGCGCCGAGAGAGCCTCCAGGTATCGCGCGAGGGTGTCATTCTCCCAGCGAGCACCCGAGGCGAGTTCAGTTTGCATCTCGTCCAAGGCCACGAGCAACCGCTCGCGCCCTCTGAGTTCCGACAGTTCTCTCACGGCTGCCACCACCCCCAGCTCTCCCGACCGCCCGGGAACCGAACCATAACCGAAGTGCCGCCAAAAACCTGCGTCTGGTTCCTGGCAGCAATCTCTTCCGGCGTCGCCCACTTGTAGGGCAGGGGCACATCAGCATACTGCCCGGCGAACAGGCGCCTGTTATCCAACGAGTGAATGTTCCCTTCTCTCTCAAAGATGCGAATCGGCTCGAGCCCTTCCGGCGCCCTCCCGGCAGTGGCCCAGTTGTCAGCAGTGTCCATCACTGACGCGCCGTCACGGAAGGCCGAACCGACACTGTCCTGCGTGAATCGTACTGAGCGGGCCGGAATCAACCCACCCGCGGCGTCCGCGACGTGCGACCCGCGTCGCACAGCCTTTGCCGCGGTGGCGCCCCATCCTAGCCAGGGGACCATCGACGCGGCTGAGAGCCCGGCGTTGACCCAGTCCCGGTCCGCGGCATACCAGACGGCGTTTGCGCCGTCAGCGGCTTCGCCGAAGTAGGGAGCGAGCCCGACGAAGTCGACCACCGTGTGCCAATCATCGGTGGTCAGCGGCTTCGACTGGACAGGCGGCCGAATGTACTTCGCCTGAAATAGCGCCGTGTTGTACTGGCGAGCCATTGACTTGGACACCTTCGGCCGCCCCACAGGCCAGATCTTCAGCGGGGACGCAACCGCTGACCCACCCCCGCCCTGCTTGGCCGCGCCGATGCTCTCCATGAAGCCGCCCGCTGCACCCTGATGGGTGTACCGGTGGCCGGCGGTCGATCCGTCCCACATGAGCCCGGTGGGGTCGGACCAGGTGACTGGGTTGTTGTTGGAGTAGGCGTAGGCGTTCCACTGCTGCGGGTCGGCCAGGTCCATGACCGGGTCGACGCTGATGAACCGGCCCAGCGCGGTGTCCAGGTACCGGGCGCCGACCTGGGTCAGGCCGATCGCAGCGTCGGTGGCCTTGTTCAAGAATCCGTGGTCACCGACCCACGCCGTGGTGGCCGTGCCGCGCGGGGCACCGAACGGGTCGGTGTAGCGGCGGGTCAGGGCGTCGGTGCTGTTGGCGATCGAGGCCAGGGCGGTGCCCTGGGAGTCCGGGATCAGCGTGGTGACCGCGGCCAGGCCCGGCCCGTTGCGCACGGCGATCGTCTGCCCTGCGAACGCGTAGTACCGCAACCCGGTGATCGTCGAGGTGGTGGTGTCCAGGGTCAGTTCCTGACCACCGGGCAGGTACGCGGTGACCTTCGAGCCGGCCCGGCGGATGATCCTCGATCCGTCCGCGGAGTACACGTTCGACTCCAGGGTCGAGCCGCCCGCCGCGACCGAGGCCAGCTTGCCTTCCGCGTCCCAGGTCAGAGTCTGCGCGGCCTGACCGGCGATCTGCCGGGTGGTCGTGTTCCCGGCCGCGTCGTAGGCGAAGCTCGACGTCGACGAACCCGCCGGTGACGTCGCCGACACCCCGGTGAGGGCATGCGGCTGACTGGCGCCCGTCGCCGGGTAGGCATACGTCGCCGTCGTCTCACCCGCAGCGGTGTGGCTGGTTGTGGCCGTGCGGTTGCCGGACGCGTCGTAGGTGTAGTCCGTCCAGTACGCCGCCGCACCGCCCAGGGCGGTCACCGATGGGGTCTGCGCGCACCCACCCGCCGCCGGGGTCCACGCCGTGGTCAGGCGTCGCAACCCGTCGTAGACGAAGCACTGCGTGTCCCCCGTGACACCCGGCTGCGTCGGGGCGTCCGTGATCGACGTGACATTCCCGGCAGCGTCGTGCGTGTAGGTCAGCGCCAGGTCGGCGGCCGTGCCGGACTCACGCTCCAGGCGCTGAGTGAGCAGGCGACGGGTGCCCTGCTCGTACGTCCATGTCAACCAGTCGCTGGCGGTGTTGCCCAGGTCGAGAGCGAGCAGATCGCCGAAGGACGACCGGGCCGAGTCCGCGACATACGTGCCCTTGCCCAGACCACCACTGCTCCACCGCGGCAATGACAACTGATCGAAGTACGTCGTGACCGTCTCAGCAGGAAGGTTGCCGACCGCACCGTAGACCGCCGTCTTGACCTGCTCGTCAAGGGTGTAGGTGTACCCGACGCTGTAGGTGCCGGCGAGCTTGCCCTCGCTGGCAGGCAGCGTCAATGACGTGCCGGTGGGCTGGTAGGCGTTGTCGTAGCCGGCAACCGTCGTCGTGTACGCGTTGCCCGACTCGTACCGGGTGGAGCCGCTCAGCTGGCCCTTGGCCACGGTGTCGTAGCTCCACGACGCAAGCAGCGTGCCGGTTGCAGAGCCCCGGCGCTCGGCGATCTTGCGCCCAAGGGCGTCGTACCCGTACCAGAGCGTCACGCCGCGCGCGTCGGTGCTCGTCACGAGCCGACCGGCGTCGTCGTACGTACTGGTGGACACTCCCCTGTCAGGATCGGACGTCTGGGTGCGTCGACCCCGCAGGTCGTACTGGTAGGCCCAGGTGGTGCCGACCGAGTCCTTCACCTGGGTGAGGCGTCCGGCCTTGTCGTAGTCGTAGCTCGCGGTCTGCGACGGACCGGTCAGGCTGGGCGTGGTGTAGCGGATCAAGCTCGTGGTGTTGCCGCGCGCATCAGTCACGGTCGTCGTCGGGCTTGCCCCGGTGGGAGGAACCGTCGTGACGCGGTCGCCGCCGTAACTGGTCGTTGTGGACCACTTGGGCTGCTGATCGACGTCGTAGGTCGCAACCGTCTGCCGGCCGGCTCCGTCGAAGGTGAAGCGCGTCCGCGACGGCACCGCGATCTTGGGTAGCAGCAGCGTCGTCGAAGGGTTCCCTGCGGTAGCCCACGCGTCGGTGACGACGGTCGCGAGGCCTCGGGAGTCGTACGTCGTGTCCGCGACCAGGACGGTTGCCTGATCGCGGTTGGCGCCCTGCGTCTGGGTCTGTCGGGTACGACCGAGGCCTTCGTGGATGGCGACGCTGGTCAAGTAGCTGCCGTCCTGCCCGAGCTTCTTGGTCGTCACGGTCGAGTAGCCGTTGACTGCGACCTGGTAGGCGTAGGTGGTGGACGCCGATGCGCTCAGCGCCCGGCCCGGGAGCCAGACCGAGGTCAGTCGCCCAAGGCCGTCATAGGCGCCCGTGGTGGTCTTCCCGTTGGCGTCGACCGTGCTGGTCGTCACGCCGCGGGTCGCGTCAAGGTTGGACACACTGACCTGAGCCGAGAGCGGCCCAGTGCCGTCGGGGTCCGGCGAGCTCGTCGTGACAGTGGTCACCGGGCCGCCCGTGGCCGGGGTGTAGGCAGTCGTCGTGGTGGCGCCAAGTGCGTCCGTGGCCGAGATCGGTCGACCGTTCGCGTCGTAACCGGTAGTACTCGAGGTGACGTAGACCGGTGTCCCGGACTCATAGCGGTCGAGGACCTGGCTGGTGGTCGCCAGGCCACGCGTCGGTGCGGTGCCGTACCCGGCGCCGTCATAGAAGACCCGCGAGTCGGACACGACGTCAGCGGGGCGGGCAGGGGCCGCGGCGCAGGCGACGGCAACCGTCTCGGTACGCGAGACAGTCTCGACCATGTTCGCCGCGGCGTTCCGGGCGTAGGTGAGTCGCGTGCAGCGGTCGTCGCTGCCGGTGGACAGGTCGCCTGCGTCATCGACCTGAGTCGGCAGCCCGTAGGTGCCGTCGTAGCTCGTGGTCATGCGGGTGACCCGTTCACCGCCGGGCAATGCAGGCGCGGACGTGTGAGTCTCACTGACGGCCGTGCCCGTGAGGAGGGCACTCACGCCTGTGTTGCTCGTCGCCGTGGCGCCCGAGATCCACGGCTCCGCCACGGTGCGGGAGACCACGGTGGATCCGTCGTAGACGATCTGCTCGCGAAGGAAGCCGCTGACCCTCTCGGCATCAGTGATTCCATCGACGAGGACGGTTCGGGTCGAACCGTTGGCCAGGTGGTCGCCGTTCATGCCGCGGAAGTACCGGTAGCCCACGTGGGACTGGGTGGCGTAGGTGGCTCCCGTGGACACGTCGACCTGGCCGTAGCCACGGAACTGGCCCCAGGTGCGCTGAGCCACCGGGGTCAACTCCGAGTCGTCGTACGCCCACGCGGCCCCACCGCTGTAGGCGTACCGGGTCTCGACCGGCAGGGACTGGGCATCCTTGGAGTCGGCGGTGATCCCGGAGACCAGGTACTTATGGAAGTACTCGGTGACCGGGCCGATGCTGCCCTGCGGGTCCCAGACGACCGGGAAGCAGCGGCGCGTGTTGGAGTCCGGGCTGGCTGGCAGGTCGTTGCTGGTGCAGTCGGCCGGCGTGTACGCCACGCTCGTCGTGGCGCCCAACTCGTCCGTCACGGACGTGATCCGCCACCGATACATGGCGGGGCCGAGGTCACCGATCGTGTCGACCCGGTTGGCCAGCTGGGTACCGGTGAAGGTGACCGCCGGCAGGCTCGCCGAGGCCCCTGGCGCGGTGCCCGTGCGCTGGATCGAGTCCAGCCACATGACGGCGTCCGCCCCGTCCTGCGAGGGGAACCGCTGGGTCAGCGCCCAGGAGTCCACCGGCTTGTACGCCCCACCGGTGTACACGGCCGTGGCCACGCTGGTCAGCCGCTTGCGTGTGAAGAACGCCGGCCCGGTGACCGAGGGGCAGGACGTCGTCGACGTGCAGATGAGATCGAACGGCACGTCCGGCCACGACCCGGCGGTCGCCGAGGACAGCTGGGCCGGGTCGCAGGTGACCGACCCCGACGGGATGCAGCGCTCTGCCACGGTGAAGGTCACCCGCTGAGGCGCCGATCCGCTCGCCTCCGAGCCCTGCCGCTGCCCGTAGTCGATGCGGGTCAGGTAGCCGCCGCGCACGTAGGAGGAGACGGCCGTGTTGTTGTTGCGGCCGTAGTTGTTCGTCTCGGTGGCGTACACGTACGTCATGGAGTTGCCGGACGGGTCGACGACGTAGTCGAGGTTCCACCGCCACGCCTGGGTGCACGCCGACGAGGCGAACGCGCTCTGGTAGCACGGGTCGCCCGGGTTGTTCCCGAACACGGGAACAGTCCATGCCGAGTTCAGCGCGACGGTGTCGGTGGGACGCTGGCCCCGACCGAACCAGTACTGGGTCCCGTCAGTCGTGGTGACCTTCCAGTACTCCCCCTCGTTGTCACCGTTCGGGGCACCGGTGAGGCGCTCGACCTTGGTGCCGTCGTCCTCCTTGAGTCGCCACGTGCCGGTGGTGGCGTCCTTGACCAGCTCCGCAGAGTGCCCGGCCAACGCCAGGGTCGCGTTGTCGGACTTCCAGCAGAGGTCCCCGGAGACGCGCCCGACGTTGTTTGCCGAACCCGTCGCGTCGTCGGCGCACGAGGCGTAGTTCCGCTCGACGAACCCGGCGTCCATGTTCCAGCCGTCGCCGATCCACGACGACTGGTTGTTGGTCGTGGCTACCCGCCCGTCCAGGGACCCCGAGTCGTACGACAGCGCCAAGGATGGAGCCGGCCCGCCTTGGGTGGGCGGCATCTCGAACGGGTAGGACCAGGAGAACGACCCGGTCTGCTGCGACACCTGCCACGACGCGGACGCCGACAGCGAAGTGGCCGACCAGTTGCCGCTCGACCCGGAGGTCCCCGCCGTCAACGCCACGACCGAGCCCGCGGTCACCGTCGCGGTCACCCTCTGTGTGCTGATGTCGTTGGCGGACGTGGTCAGCGGTGTCTGGGTGCGGCAATCTGGATCGGAAGGGGCGCTGAGCGCGCACGCCGGCAACTGCACCAGACGCAGGCGCGATGCCCAATCCCCACCGTAGGCGCCGACGAACTTGCCGTAGTCGACGGTCAGCTCGACTCCTGCATCCGCGACCCGTGCCCCCGAGGCCGCCGTGGCGGGGCTGGCGACCGACATCAGCACCCCGGCCACGTCGGCCTTCAGCGCGGCGGCGCGGCCAAGCACCCGCACCGGCACCTTCGTGGTCGACCTGGCCGTCCCGAGCCGACCGGTCACCACCGAAGCACCGGGCCACGTCACCTCCGGCACGACCCCGTCGGCGACCGGCGATGCCTCGTCACTGACCGCCTTCGCCGGGACCGCAGGCACCAGCGACTCAGGTTCCAACTCGGGCGCCAACTCGGCACCATGGGCACGACGAGCGTCCTCGGTCCACCCTGAGGTGTCAGACGCGCTGGCGGCCGGCGCAGCCCCCGAGACCATCAGGGCAGCGACGACGAGACTGCTGATCAGGCTGCGGCGCACCACAGCCTCCTTCCTGTGAAGGACCACCGGACGAGACGGGACTGGGGTGAATCAGGGGGTCGTCGGGACGAGCGCGAGCGAACCCTGGGCGTACTGGTTGAGCTGGGTGTCGCTGGCGATGCCCGTCAGTACGCGGACTACGTCGACCGTGCCGTGCAGCCCGTGGGTGTCGCTGTCCGCGGCGCGGCCGTGACCGACGACGAAGGCACCCGCGGAGAACAGACCGGCCGGGACAGACACATCGCCGGTGGTGAGCGGAGCGCCACCTGCGTCCGTGACATACAGGCGGGCCTTGCCTGCGTTCGCGTCGTAGGTCGCCGCGAGGAACACCCATTGCCCGGCCACCACGAGCGCTGGGGAGGTGACGGGCGTGGCCGCGCCAGCCGAGGCCGAGTCCGCACCGGCCACGGTGAACGACCAGCAGGCACCCCCATTGGTGCACGCCGGGTCACCGGCGGGCCGCAACCCGAGCTCGAACGCCGAGGTGTGCACAGCGCTCTGACTGACGGCGGTCTGGATACCGTTGAGGTCGTCGAGCTTGACGAACGCCGTCACGGTGTATGAGGACGCCGTTGCCATGATCGGGTTGACAGAGGTCGCCTTGTCGCTCAGCGAAGCGATGTGCAGTGCCGTGTCGTTCGCCGGAGCCGCAGTTGGGTCGAGTTCAGCCAAGACCCCGGGCACCCGCAACGCCGCACTCGACAGCGTCAGGGGATGACCTGCACCGCTGGCGTCGGTCGCAGACGTCGGTGAGCCCGCTTCGTCAAAGGTCCACAAGCCTGCCGTGCCCGCAACGTTCACCGTGAACTGGTAGTCCCGGCGCGGCCCCGCCAGGCCGCCGATGTCCACCGACTGCACGTACAGCGTGTGCGGTCCGGCCTTCGTCGGCGTGTAGGCCACCTGCGAACTCAGCCCCACCGTGGAGGGCATCGCCGGGTCGTCGAATCCGTACCGGAACGACGTCACGTCCCCGACGCCGTTAGGTCCGAACGAGAACTTGCCCGCGAGTCCGACCCCGCCAAGTCTCTGTCCCTCGGAGTACACGGCTGGTTGGCCCGTGACAGCCGTGATGGTCGGCGGAGTCGACGGGGGGACCGTGTTGGCCGTGAACTCGCAGATGCCGGACCACGGACTAGTCCTCCCGGCCGTGTCGGTGGTCTGCACCGCGAACCGGTACCTGCCCGAGTCGGCGAGCACACCTGAAGGCACCTGCACCTGGAACGCGGTGTTGGAGGCCTGCCAACCCGTGGGAGTCGCCCAGATCTGGCCCGCGGAGCTATGCACCACGAAAGTGGTGAAGATATTGTCACCCTCGGGGTCCTGTCCCGTTGCTCGCAGAATCGGGTTCGGCGAGTTGATCACGCCTCCGCAGGCCACCGCGCTCGGCCACGTGATTGACAGGTCACGCGGGGTGTACGGAGCCTGGTTGTACGTGATCGTCAGTTGCGCGTCCCACTGATAGCGCTTCCAGCCGGCGGAGCTTGACTCATCGGCTGCCTTCAGACCCACTGTCAACTGGGCGGCATTCTGGGAGGCCGTCTGCTGCGCGCCGTAGAGCACGTTCCACTCGATGCGGCGCTGATTGCCGCACGCTGCCTTGTGCGCCACGACCTGCGTACTCAAGCCAGCCATCCAGGCGACGTTGTTCCAGTTCGAGCCACTGCTGATTCCACCCGTCCACCACGCCTCCACCGGGGAGGCCGTGCAGGAGTACGAGTGCGACCCGTATACCGACAGGACCGCCGAGGTCAGGTCCCCCGGCTCGACGTTCCCCACGGCCTGCAACCCGGTGAACTGGTAGACGAGCCGCTCGGTGAACACACTGGAGCAGTACATCGGCGAGCCCGTGGTCCCGCATCGACCCATGCCGTCGTCGCCGAACTGATAGTGGCTCCACCCCGCCGTCGAGACCGCAATCCGCTCTGACAGCCCGCCGGTCACCGCCGGGTCGATGTACACCGGCCAGACCGTGGCGGGGTCGGACAGCATCTCCGCGTCCGGTGTCACGATCACCGAGTCATCAGTGAGCGAGGACTTCAGCACCGACCGCTGATCGCCATCCAGGGGCCCCTCGACCCGCGCGGCCCGGTTCGCCTGGACTGCACTGGCACGGACCGACCTGGCGAGGGCATCACTACTTGCCATCGCAAGGCCCGCACCCAGTGTGGGCGTCTGACGGTCTGTACTCGAGTCCCACATCGCAGGTGCCGGCGAAGCGAACACCTGCTCACCCTCGTCATCCTTCGCGACGAACCCACCACCGACGGCACTCAGCGTCAGATCACCGGAAACCCCGACCGGAAACGTCAGGCGCCGGATGGAATCGTCGGCCGCAGCCTCGGGCGAGGCAACGCGTAGCACCTCCGAGAAGCCGCTGCCGTCCGGGTCCGGGGTCACCAAGAGATCGACCCCGGGCCTGACCGCCAGATACTCCACGGTGTCGCCCGACACGACCGGCGCCGGAAGATCGAACGGCACATCGAAGGTCAGCTCGTGCCCGTCACGCTCCATGCGGACCAGCGGCTGATCGTCGGCACCGCTGGAGAAGGTCATCTGCACTGCGGGCGCGACCATCGTCACACCTTCGGGTCCACTCACCAGCGAGGTGTCGACGTCCGTCCACTCGCCGGAGACCTTGGTCCTCACGGCGCCGATCGACGACTCAAGCCGCATCTGACCGTCCGACTGGGCGTACAAAAGTGGTCCACTCAGTCCGCGCACCCAGCACCTCGACGTCGTTCTCGCACTGGATCGCCAAGGCCAGCGCCTGAGAATCCGACAGCGCGGCCGAGCCACACTGCGGCTCCACGGTCGCGGCCACAGCGGGCAGACCCTGCAGCCCGCCGACGAGCACTCCCACGACCGCGACAGCCACCAACGGCCGCTTGCCCCACCCTGCAGACACCACTTGCACCCCTGCCACTCGACGCGCGGCAGGCCGATGTGTTCGCCCCCACGACCGCTCCACACCTGCCGAGGACGCAACACCCCCGCTGGTTCTTGGGCAGAACATAGGGGGCACATAGAGAGCGCACGGGTGAAACCGCGGAGATTCACTCGCCTGGAGTAACGCGACCGCATCACCGCAGTTCAGGACCGTCGCGGCCGACCCCCGCGACTGCGCCCGCGCGCCCAGGGAGGCCGCGACCCTACCTGGCCTCGCCCGCGAGATGGAGTCGGCAAGAGGCTGGCGGACAGCGCCGCCCGGGACGCATCATGGGATGCCGTTGACCCGCCACCGCAGGGAGACCGACGTGACCCAAGCCGTTCTCGCCCCACAGGTCCGCTCGTGGCGGTGATCTCCCGGGGATTCCGCCCCAAGCGTGAGTCGGACCCGCGCCTCCCGCCGGGCCAGTACCGCGAGCACGGGTTCCCGGTGCTGTCGGCCGGTCCGACGCCCCGGGTGGACCTGTCGACGTGGACGTTCACGATCGGTGCCCCCGGCCAGACGCGTGCGTCGTGGACGTGGGGCGAGCTGCAGGCGCTGCCGGCCGAGGACGTCGTCGTCGACATCCACTGCGTCACCAAGTGGTCCAAGTTCGACAGCCGGTGGCGCGGGGTGTCGCTCGACACCCTGCTGGATGCGGTCGACCTGGCCGATGACGAGCAGCACGTGCTGGCCCGGTGCGACGGCGGGTACACCACCAACATGCCGCTGGCTGACCTGCGCGGCGGTAAGGCGTGGCTGGCGTTCGGGTATGACGGTGCGCCGTTGCCCGACGAGCACGGTGGCCCTGTGCGGCTGCTGGTGCCGCACCTGTACTTCTGGAAGTCGGCCAAGTGGGTGCGCCGGCTGGACCTGCTCACCGCGGACCGGGCCGGGTTCTGGGAGGAGCGCGGCTACCACGCCTACGGGGACCCGTGGCGCGAGCAGCGGTACTGGGGCGACTGAGCGACGTGACCACCACCACCGAGCCCGGGCCCGGCCCGCTGGACGAGACGGACAGCCCGGAGAGCACCGACGCACCCGATGTGCGGTACGCCTTGCCGTGGCACGTGGCGACCGTCGTGGCCCGCCACCGGGAGACCGCCACCGCGGTCAGCCTCGAGCTGGACGTGCCCGGGTGGCACGGCGCGCTGCCCGGTCAGCACGTCGACGTGCGACTGACCGCCGAGGACGGCTACTCCACGCAGCGCTCCTACTCGCTGGCGTGCCCGGGCACGATGGGCATGGCGCCGACGACGATGCCCGCGCAGGCGACGACGGCGCGCATCGCGCTGACCGTGCAGGTGGTCGATGACGGTGAGGTGTCCCCGTACCTGGCGCAGGAGGTCGTGGTCGGTGACCAGCTCGAGCTGCGGGGTCCGATCGGGCACTGGTTCGTGTGGCAGCCCCGCGACCCGCACCCCGTGCAGCTCGTCGCGGGCGGGTCGGGCCTGGTGCCCCTGATGTCGATGGTGCGCACCCGGCACCAGGCGGGCAGCCAGGCACCGTTCCGGCTTCTCGCCTCGGTCCGCACACCGGCCGACGCGCTGTACGCGGCCGAGCTGGAGGCCCTCGCGGCGGACGACCCCGGGCTCGAGCTCACCTGGGCGTGGACGCGGCGGGCACCCGCGGGGTGGACCGGCCCGGTGGGGCGGCTCGACGCCGCCGCGCTGGCCGCCGCATGCCTGCCACCCGAGCAGAACCCGCACGTGTTCGTGTGCGGGCCGACGCCGTTCGTCGAGCACGTGGCCTCGACGCTCGTGGACCTCGGGCACGACCCCGAGCGGATCAGGACCGAACGGTTCGGGCCGACCGGCTGACACGTGCGGGCCAGACTTCAGTTCGATCGTTGACAGTTAGGTATCTAACCTTTAGCGTTCTGATCATGGACGAGAAGGAGACCCGCACCACGACCGGCCAGGGCAGCAGCCTCGGCCTGCTGCGCTGGATCGGCTGGGCGCAGCGCAAGGCCGCCGAGGACTGGGTGCGGGCGCGCGACCTCACCCACGAGCAGGGCTTCGTGCTCGGCTTCCTCGTCGACCACCCCGGCACCGTCCAACGCGACATCGCCCAGGTGAGCCGCACCAGCGCGGCCAGCGTCTCGAGCCTGCTGCAGGGGCTCGAACGCCGCGGTCTCGTGGAGCGTCACACCCAGCCCGGGGACGAACGCAGCAAGCGCGTCGCCGCGACACCGCAGGGCGCCGAGCTCGTCGCCGGGTTCGCCGAGGCGATGGCCGCGGTCGACGAGACGATCCTGGCCCCCCTCGACGCGGACGAACGGGCCACCCTGCACACGCTGCTGACCAAGATCACCGCAGACCTGCCGCAACCCACCACGCGCTAGCCCGTAGCGGACACGCGGCCACACCGCGCCCGCTCGGACACAGGGCCGACTCCCTCGGCACACCGCCACCCGGCCTGCGCCGCCATGCCCTGCGCTCGACCCGACCTGCCCTCTCCCCCCTGCCGCGACGGCGCCCGTCGTCGTGCGCTCGACCCTGCCCAGAACCGGGAGCAGCCATGAGCACCACCGACCTGCACGCACCCGTCTTGTCCGACGCCGTCGGCACCGACCGCTGGTACCTCTCGTCCGCGCCCCTCGGGCGTGCCCTCATGCACCTGTGCGCACCCATGGCCGCCGCGATGATCGTCGGCGCGGTCTACAACGTCATCAACGCCGGCTTCATCGGCTCGCTGCACGACACCGCCCTGCTCGCCGCGGTGACGCTCGGCTCCCCCGTGCTCGCGCTCGTCATGGCGGTCGGCGGCGTGTTCGGCGTCGGCGGCAGCGCGCTCGTCTCCCGCCTTCTCGGGGCCTCCGAGCACGACCGCGCCCAGGCCGACCAGATCCGGCACGTTGCCGCATTCGCGCTGTGGGGCTCGGTCATCGCCGGGATCGTGCTCGGCGCGGCGGGACTCCTGCTGCTCGACCCGCTGGTGCGGCTGCTCGGCGCGGACGCCGCCACCGCCCCGGCCACCCGGGCGTACGTGGCCGTCATGCTCGCGTTCGTCCCCGTGCTCGCGGCGGCGTTCTGCCTCGAACAGCTCGTGCGGTCCGAGGGCGCCGCACGCCAGGTGATGGTGGGGCTGATCGGCTCGACCGTGGTCAACGTGCTCCTCGACGTCCTGCTGATCCTCGTGCTGGGCTGGGGTGTCGCCGGCGCCGCGCTGGCCGTCGGCGTGGCCAACCTCGCCCTGGTCGGCTACTTCGCCACGTGGCTGACGCGGCACAGCGAGCACGTGCGACTCGCACCACGCTGGTTCACCCTCTCGCCGACCGTGCTCCGGCCCGTCTTCGGCGTGGGCATCGGTGAGCTGCTGCAGGCCGGGTTCCTCATCGTCACCGCTCTCGTGCTGAACAACCTGGCAGCGGCCTACGGCGACGGGCCGCTGGCGGCCATGGGCGTCGCCGTCCGCATCGCCCAGGTCCCGGAGTTCCTCGTCATGGGGATCACCCTCGGTGTGCTGCCCCTGCTGGCGTACACCTACGGCAAGGGCGACCGCGCCCGGCTGCGCTCCGCGCTGCGCTCGGCGGCGCTCGTCGTCGGCGGTATCGGTGTCGTGTTCGCCGCGACCGCACTGGCGTTCCGGGAGCAGCTGGTCACCGCGTTCGTCGCCGACCGCTCGGTACTGGCCATCGGCGTCACGATCCTGACCGCCCAGCTCGTGGCGATGGTCGCCAACGGGTTCACCGGGCTGCTCACCTCGTTGTTCCAGGCCACCGGGCGCGCACTGGCGGCAACCGTGACGTCGGTGACGCACGGCGTGCTGTTCATCCCCGTGGTCATTCTCGGAGAGCGCTGGTTCGGCCTGTCCGGGATCGTGTGGTCGCTGACCGTCACCGAGTGCACAGTCCTGCTCGTCGGCGCCGCGATGTGGCTGGCCTCGCGCGGCGCGATCGACCGGGGACTGGCCGAGGGCAGCACCGCCCGCGCCGAGGCGGCATGACCGAACGGCACCTCCAGGCTCGACGCTCTCGCCCGTGGCGACGGCTGTCGCCCGCTCGCCGCAGCCCCGCGGTGTTCGCCAGGCCGTGCGGGCCGACGTCCGCTAGCGTCCGGAGCGCCCGCTTCCGCGAGCCGCAGGTCCCACCGACACGGGGAGATGCCCAGGTGAGCAGTACCGCCACGAGCGAGGGACCGGGGGCACCGGAGACCGGGAGCGACCTCGACGGGACGAACCAGCCCACTGCCGCCGCGGCACCCGACGCCGCCGCGGACCGACCCCGACTTCTGCACCGGTGGCGTACGCGCGCCCAGAAGCACCTGGCCCGCCTGTCGCCGGCGGGCCTGATCGGTGCGCTCATCCTGTTCGCCGCCGCGCTCGGTCCGTCGCTGACCCCGCGCGGACCGCTGTTCCAGGGTGCCGCAGCCGGGGCGTGCGCGGTGTGCGGCTACGGCATCGGCGCGTTCATCGGCTGGGTGCTGCGCGCGACCCGCCTGCAGTGGGTGCCGAGCCCCCTGTGGCGACGGAGGCTGTGGTGGGGCGGCGGCGCCGTCGCGGTCGTGGTGGTCGTGGTGGCGCTCGTCGTCAGCAACGACTGGCAGCACCGGCTGCGGGACGTCATGGGCATGGAGCAGCCGTCCTCGGCGCACTCGGTCACCATCCTGATGGTGGCGCTGGTCGTGGCCTGGCTGGTGCTGAGCATCGCCCGCGGCCTGCGTCGACTGGCCCGTGCCGTCACACGTCTCGTGAGCCGGTGGCTGCCACCCGTCGCTGCCCGTGCACTGGCCGTGACGCTGGTCGCCGTGGGCACGGTGCTGCTGCTCGACGGCACCGTCGTGGCCGCCGGCAAGGCGCTGCTGAGCGCCACGTACGCCGAGCTCGACGCGCAGACCTACGAGGACTCGGTGCAGCCGCAGCAGCCCGAGCGCAGCGGGTCACCAGACTCGCTGTCGTCGTGGGAGTCCCTGGGCCGCGAGGGCCGCCGGTTCGTCTCCGGCGGTCGCAGCACCGCCGAGCTGGCCGAGGTCACCGCGCGCACCGGCCTGGACCTGCCGGTGGTCGAGCCGATCCGCGTGTACGCGGGGCTGCGCTCCGGCGACACGCTCGACGAGACCGCGCAGGTCGTCGTGGACGAGCTGGACCGCACCGACGCGTGGGACCGCGAGGCTCTGGTGGTGTGGACGACCACCGGCACCGGGTGGGTCGACCCCTCGTCGGCCGACGCCCTGGAGATGCTGTGGGGCGGCAACACGGCCATCGCCGCCATGCAGTACTCGTACCTGCCCAGCTGGGTGAGCTTCGTCGGCGACCGCCAGACACCGCCCGACGCCGGCAAGGCGCTGTTCGAGGCCGTGCGCGCCCGCTGGGAGCAGCTGCCCGAGGACGACCGACCGAAGCTGTACGTGTTCGGCATCTCGCTGGGCAGCTACGGCAGCCAGGGTGCGTTCTCCAGCGTGCAGGACCTCGAGCAGCGCGTCGACGGCGCCGTGTGGGCCGGCACGCCCGGCTTCACACCGCTGTGGCAGGACCTGACCGCGTCACGTGACGCCGGGTCGCGGGAGATCTCGCCGGTGCTCGACGGCGGGGAGACCGTGCGGTGGGGTCTGGGGCTGGACGGTGCCGGCGACATCGACCTGTGGAGTCTGGGCACCGCGTGGGACTCCCCGCGCGTGGTGTACCTGCAGCACGCGTCCGACGGTGTCATCTGGTGGTCGCCGGACCTGCTGCTGCACCGCCCCGACTGGTTGACGGAGCCGCGCGGGCCCGACGTGCTGCCCGACGTGACCTGGTTCCCGGTGGCCAGCTTCTGGCAGCTGTCCATCGACCTGTTCGTGGCGGGCGAGACACCCCCGGGGCACGGGCACAACTACCACGTGGAGTACGCCGACGCGTGGGCAGCGGTGGCCACCCCACCGGGCTGGACCGACGAGGCGACGCTGGTGCTGCGTGCCGAGATCGCCGCGACCGAGTCGGTGGCCTGACCTCAGCCCTTGGCGGCGGCCAGTGCGGCCCGCAGCGGCACCCGGGCACCCGTGCGCAGCAGCGACCCGGAGTAGATGCGCGCGGCCAGCACGATCACCAGACCGGTGGTGACCACCAGCACCACCAGCGACACCAGCGGTTCCCACCACAGCGCCTCGCCGAAGAACAGCCGCACCGGCATGCTCACCGGGGCACTGAAGGGCACGTACGACGTGACGGTCATGACGGTCTCGTTGTCGGTGAAGAAGACCACCAGGAAGTACGGGATCATCGTCAGCCACAGCACGGGCTGCAGCACCGCGCCGACGTCCTCCAGCCTCGACACGAGCGACGCGCTGGCCGCGAACATCGAGGCCAGCAGCACGAACCCGATGAGGAAGAACGCGACGAACCACACGATCGGCGCACCGAGCACCTGCAGCAGGTCCTCCTGCCCGGTGACGACCAGGCCGATCACCGAGACGGCGGCGATGGCGGCGGTCTGACCCACGGCCACGACGCTGTTGCCGAGCACCTTGCCCGCCAGCAGCGCCCGCGCGGGCACCGCCGACAGCAGGATCTCCACGATCCTGGACTGCTTCTCCTGCACGGTGTTCTGGGCGATCATGTTGCCCGACCCGACGGCCGACATCATGAAGACCAGGCCGAACGCCAGGGCGACGACGAACCGCAGGTTCTCGCTCAGGTCCGCCGGGTCGAGCAGCTCGACCTGCGGCTGCAGGGACAGCGCGGCCACCACGTCGCTCGGCTCGCTGTCCAGGGCCACCAGGCGCACCCCCGTGGGGCCGTCACCGGGCAGCACCGCGGCACTGACCTCTTCCTGCTCGACGAGGGCCAGCGCCGCGTCGGCGTCCTCCACCAGCACGGGTTCGAGGCCGTCGCTCGCGGCGACCACGTCCTGCGTGGCGGTCACGACCGCGACCTTGGTGCCGTCGTCGTCACCGCCGACGACCGCGCTGGCCACGATGCCCGCCAGGATCAGCACGAGCAGCACGGCGGTCGAGATCAGGAACGACTTGGTGCGGATCTGCGCGAGGATCTCGCGCTCGGCGACCAGCGCGGTGGCGCGGCCGAGGGACGGGACGGCGGGCCGCGGGGTGCTCATCGGGTGGCCTCCATGCGCTGGGACGGAACGGTGGTGCTCTCGAGCTGGTCGGCGCTGGGTGGGCCGGGATCTGCCGGGGCGTCGGCGACCACTTCCCGGAAGATCTCCCCCAGGCTCGGGCGCACCGGGCCGAACGAGGCGACCGGGCCGCGACCGAGCGCAGCCCGCAGCACCTCCTGCGCCACCTCCTGCGTGGCCTCGAACAGCACCGACCCGCCGTCGAACTCCACGACCTGCACACCAGGCACCGACCGCACCCAGCCGACGTCGTCGGTACCAGTCAGCTCGTAGCGGGTCGAGCCGTACGACGCCTGCAGGGCCGAGCGCGAGCCGGCGGCCCGGATCTGGCCGCCGGCGATGATGACCAGGTCGTCGCACAGCCGCTCGACCAGGTCGAGCTGGTGGGAAGAGAACAGCACCGGCGCGCCCGTGGCCGCGTGCTCGGCGAGCACCGCGAGGACCACGTCGACCGCGAGCGGGTCGAGCCCGGAGAACGGCTCGTCGAGCACGAGCACACGGGGGTCGTGCACGAGCGCCGCGGCGATCTGCGCGCGCTGCTGGTTGCCCAGCGACAGCGACTCCAACGGGTCGTCGGCCCGGGCGTCCAGACCGAGCCTCCCGAGCAGGTCCCGGGCCCGCAGCTCGGCGGCCCGCCGGTCGAACCCGTGCAGGCGCGCCAGGTAGGTCAGCTGCTCGGCGACCTTCATCTTCGGGTACAGGCCTCGCTCCTCGGGCATGTACCCGAAGTCGCGCCGTTGGTCGGCCCCGAGCGGCTGCCCGTCGAGCGTCACCGTGCCGGCGTCGGGTGCCAGCACGCCCAGGATGATGCGCATCGTGGTCGTCTTGCCGGCGCCGTTGCCGCCGACGAACCCGGTGAGCCGGCCCGAGGCGACCTGGAACGACACGTCGTCCAGGACGCGGCGTCCGTCGAACGCGCGGGTGATGCCGTCGAGCCGCAGCATGGGGTCCCTTCCGTCGTGGTGACCGACGGGGTGCGTCGGCAAGCGCCACGCTACGGACCGGTGCCGGGGCGGCGCCTCAGGCTCGGGACGGAACCGTGCGGCGGACGGCCTCCGCCTTCAGGCCGAGGCCTTCAGGACCAGGTGGCCAGGCCGTGCTGGTGCGCGAACACCACGGCCTGCACGCGGTCGCGCAGCCCCAGCTTCATCAGCACGTTCGACACGTGGGTCTTCACGGTGGCGCGGCCCAGCACGAGCTCGGCGGCGATCTCGTCGTTGGACAGGCCACGCGACACCAGCCCGAGGACCTCCAGCTCGCGCTCGGTCAGGGTGGCCACGACGTCCGGTGCGACGCGGGCGGCCACCGGGTGCCCGACTCCTTGGCCGCCCCGCCCGCGGTCCTCGTGACCGGCACCCGCCGCGGGCTCGCCGCCCCGGTCGGGCCCGTCCGACGTGTGGGGTGCCACGGCCGCGACGACCGCACGCTCGATGACCGCCCGCGTGACCTCGGGCGCGAGCAGACCGTCACCCGCGGCGACCGAGAGCACCGCGTCGATGAGCTGGGTCGGCCGGGAGTTCTTCAGCAGGAACCCCATGGCCCCCGCCCGCAGCGCCTCGACGAGGTAGTCCTCGCGGTGGAAGGTCGTCAGGATGAGGACCGCGGCACCGACCTGCGGGTCGGCGACGATCCGTCGGGTCGCCTCCAGGCCGTCCATGTCGGGCATCTGCACGTCCATGCACACCACGTCGGGGCGCAGCCGTCGCGCCTCGTCGACCGCCTCCGCACCGGTGGCGGCCTGGCCGACGACGGTGACGTCGGGGTGGGAGTCCAGGATCGTGGCGAACCCGGCGCGCACCAACGCCTGGTCGTCGACGAGCAGCACGCGGACCGGCTCAGACATCGGTGGCCTCCGGGGCGGACTCGCGCGGGCGGCGCAGCGGGACGTGCGCGCGCACGACGAACCCTCCGGCCCGTCGCGGTCCGGTCGTGAGCACCCCGCCGTCGGCGGCCACGCGCTCATGCATGCCGACGATGCCGAACCCACCCGAGGCCCGCCCTCCCGCGGGGGTGCGGCCGACCCCGGCCAGGACGGTGCGGCGCAGCCCGTTGCCGTCGTCGGCGACCTCCAGCTCGACGGCGTCGTCGAGGTAGCGCAGCCGGACGTCGGCGGTCGCGTCGGGGCCCGCGTGCTTGCGCACGTTCGTCAGCGCCTCCTGCGCGATCCGGTAGAGGTTGAGCGAGACCACCGGGGGCAGCGGCGCAGGTTCCCCCACGACGCGGTACGTCGCGGTCAGACCGGTCCCGGCCACCTCGGCGACGAGCTCGGGCAGCCGGGTGACCGCGAGCGAGCCGACGGGCTCGTCGAGCCCGTGCACCTGGTCGTCGTCGCGCAGCGTGCCCACCAGGCCGTGCAGCTCGTCGATCGCGTCGCGGGCCGAGTCCTCGACCTGCTCCAACGCGGCGGCGACCCGCTCGCTGCCGGGGCCGGGGGGCAGCAGCATGCGCGCCGCCGCGGCCTGCACCCCCATGACCGACACGTGGTGCGCGACCGCGTCGTGCAGCTCGCGTGCCAGTCGCAGCCGTTCGATGGTCACGGCCTGCGCCTCGACGCGCGCGCGTTCGGCCTGCAGCTCACGCGTGCGTCGGCGCATGCGTGCACGGTCGCGAGCGGCGGACCACGCGTGGTCGCCGAACCACCAGGCACCTGAGAAGTACAGGAGATTGGTGAGCATCTGGATGAGCATGTACGCGACCAGCGGCGAGAATGCGCCGACGTTGTCGAAGTGCTCCAGCACGTCGGGGTCGGTGGTGGCCTGGAACAGCGACACGACGAGCCAGCCGAGCATGCCGGTGACGACGAGGGCTCGCACGAGCAGCGCACGGCGACGTGTACGTTCCCAGGCGCCGACGGTGTACAAAGCGGTGAACAGCACGATGTTGAGGAACAGCGTCTCGGGTACCTGCATGGTCACCGCGCCGACGAACGCCCCGGCCACCACGACGAGCACGAAGCTGGGCCAGCGTCGTCGGCAGGCGAGCGGCAGCGTCGCGGCGGCCAGCCAGGCCAGCGAGACCGCGCCGGAGGCCGGCTCGTCGTACATGCCGGCGGTCCTACCCAGGACCACGCTGAGCACGGCACCGACGAACAGCACGACCGCACCGAGCACGTCGGCGCGTCGCTGCTCGGGGCTCGGGGGGTTGCGGGTCCAGGCGGGGTCGTCCGGGTCGACGTCCGGCTGGCCCGGCTCGACGGAGACGGCGGCGATGGTCACGGCGACCACGCTAGTGGTCCGTACCAGCGGACCGATCGGTCCAGAGACGGCACCGAACTGGATCGTCCGGTACAGAATCTAGCTCGGCACCACGGCCAGGTCGGCCGCCTGCACCCGGTCGACCTGCTCGTCCCACTCGTGGTGCCGGCGCAGGAACGCCGCGACGTACGGGCACACCGGCACGATCCGCAGACCGGCGGCCACCGTGTCGTCCAGCGCGGCGGTCACCAGCCGCCCGGCCAGGCCCTGCCCCTCGTAGGCGGCGTCGACCACCGTGTGGAAGAACACCCGTCGAGGCACACCGTCGGTCGCGGGCCTGTACTCGGTGAAGCCGATCACGTCAGGTCCGGGCGCCGCCCCCTCGACCACCAGCTCGTAGCGCTGCCGGTCGGCGGCGTGGCGGACGACAGGGTCGATCGCGGCAGTCATGCGGTTCTCCTCGTCACGAAGGGGATCAGGTCGCCGGGCAGGCCCGGCCGGTCAACCACGCGGACGCATCCGGAGCGCCGGCAGCACCGGCGCCGGCAGCGGCGCGGGCGTCCCGGCGGCGAACGGGCCGAACCGCGGCGGGCCGTCCGGTGCGCCCGTCGGCGCCGACTCCACCCCGATCTCCGCCTGCCAGGCGGCCCGGTAGGCCACGACCTCCTCGTGGCTGCGCCCCACGAAGTTCCACCACATGACGATCTGCTCCCCCAACGGTTCCCCGCCGATCAGCAGCGCCCGCACGCCCTGCGCACCCGCTTCCAGGCGGACCTCGTCCAGCCCGGTGGGCAGGTACGCGAGGTGGTCGACCGGCACGGCGCCGCCTGCCAGGGTCAGCTCACCGGAGTCCAGCAGCACGCCGTGCTCGAACCGCGGGTCCAGCGCCAGGTCCCACCGCGCGCCGGGGGCCAGGTCGACCTGGGCGGCCACCACGGCCGACTGCGTCCGCACCGGCGAGACCGCGCCGGCGAGCGAGCCGAGGAACACGGCGAGCCGGAACCCGTCCCCCTCGACCGGGTCGGGCCGGTGGTGCTCGAACGACGGCGCCACGTGCCGACTCGCGTCCGGCAGGGCCAACCACAGCTGGACGCCGTGCAGCAGGCGGGTGCCGGGCGTGGAGAACTCCGAGTGGGAGATCCCCCGCCCCGCCGTCATCAGGTTCACCTCGCCGGGCCGCACCATCGCATGCGCGCCGGTGGAGTCGCGGTGCTCGATCTCGCCGCTGAACAGCCAGCTCACCGTGGCCAGACCGGTGTGCGGGTGCCGGGGCACCTGCATGCCGCGGCCGGTCACGTCATCAGGGCCGTAGTGGTCCAGGAAGCACCACGCACCGATGAGGCTGCGTTCGCGCTGCGGCAACGTCCGCCGCACCGCCATGGCTCGGGGACCACCGAGCGGCACGTCGCGCGGGACGAGCAGCTCGACGCCGGCCACTGCCTCGCCCGTGCGGCACACGACCTCGCCCGGCGACTCCTCCATGGTGCTCATGCGGGCCACCGTAACCACGCCGGCGCGGGGCAGCAGCCCGTCGCCACCACCTGCTCAGGCGTTGCGGACGTGCACGCGCTGCCCCTCCTTGCTGAACAGCCCGAGCACCTCCGCCGGCTCCGGGCCCGCACTGAGGAACGCGTGCGGGGTCCGCGTGTCGAACTCGGCGGCCTGGCCCTCCTCCAGCACGATCTCCTCCTCGCCGAGCAGGAGCAGCACCCGCCCCTGCAGCACGTACATCCAGTCCCTGCCCTCGTGCGTGCGCTGCACCGGCCTCACCGGCGGTGCTGCCGGGCCCGACACCGCGCGGCCGGGCAGCACCTGCTTGAACGCCTGGGGATCGGCACCCTCGCGGCTGAGCGGGATGATCACGTGCCCGTGCCGGCGGATCGGCCGCGGGTGGATGCGCGGGTCACCGGTGGCCGGGGCACCCACGAGGTCGTCCAGCGGGACGCGGTAGAACCGGGCCAGCGGGAGCAGCAGGTCCAGCGCGGGCCGGCGGTGCCCGGACTCCAGGCGCGACAGCGTGCTCACCGAGATGTCGGTTGCCGCAGCCACGTCGGCCAGCGTGTGCCCGCGCCGTGTCCGCAGCGCGCGCAACCGGGGTGCGACCGCGTCCAGCACCGTCGTCAGCTCGTCCTCGACCATCCGTCCTCCTTGCCGTTCCCGCAAGGCTACTTGCCGAAGTGCGAACCTCGGGGTCACGCTCGGACCATGGCACACGACCACCACCCCCACGTCCGCGACGACGCACGCCAGGACACGGAGACACCCCTCGACGAGGCCGAGCACTGGGAGGCGTTCTACCGGGCCACCGACCGGCACTGGAGCGGCCGGGTGAACACCACGTTCGCCCAGCACGTCGCCGAGCTCGCGGCGCCGGCCACGGACTCACCGCGAGGCCCCCGCACGGCGCTCGACCTGGGCTGCGGTGAGGGCGCCGACGCGGTGTGGCTCGCCTCGCACGGGTGGCAGGTCACCGCCGTCGACATCTCGGCCACCGCGCTCGAGCGTGGCCGCGCCCACGCGACCGAGGCAGGCGTGGCCGACCGGATCACCTGGGAGCAGCACGACCTGTCGCAGACGTTCCCCGAGGGCCAGTTCGACCTGGTCAGCGCCCAGTTCCTGCACTCCTCGCTCCGCCGCGACCGCAGCCCCCTGCTGCGCCGGGCCACGGCGTCGGTGGCCCCCGGCGGCACGCTGCTGCTGGTCAGCCACGGGGAGTTCCCCGACTGGGCGCCCCAGCCGCGTCCCGACGTGCTCTTCCACACCGCGCAGGAGACCGTCGACCTGCTCGCGCTCGACGACTCCTGGCGCATCGAGCTGGCCGGCACCGTCGAACGCGACGCGACGACACCCGACGGTGCGCCCGCCCGCCTGCAGGATGTCGTCGTGCGGCTCAACCGGCGGACCGGACCGACCACCTGACGAGACGACGGACGACACCCGCCCGTTCGGCCGCCTCCCGCAGGGCAGGGCCAGGCAGGCAGGGCACAATCGGCCCCAACCCCTGCGGCGGTACCCGCCCACCCCGGGGATCGGACCGAACGAGCCGGAGGCCTGGCGTGGCGCAGGTAGTCGTCGTCGAGGACGACCGTGACATCGCGACCCTCGTGGCGCACAAGCTGCGGACCGACGGTCACGACGTCGTCGTCGAGCACGACGGTCAGGCCGGTCTTGCGGCCGTCCGCCAGCTCGGCCCCGCACTCGTGGTGCTCGACTGGATGATGCCGCGCATGAGCGGCCTGGAGGTGTGCGAGGCGATCCGACAGGACCCCGCGCTGGCCGGGACCCGGGTGCTCATCCTCACGGCGAAGTCCCAGGAGAGCGACCTCGAACGGGCGTTCGCCGTCGGCGCCGACGAGTTCCTGCTCAAACCCTTCTCCCCCCGCGAGCTCGTGCTGCGCGCCAACGCCCTGCTGGCCCGCTGAGGACATGACGGAGAGGCTCGGCACGACCGCCACCTGGCTCCTGCTGGCCAGCGGTGCCGTCGTGGGGCTCCTGCTCGTCGCGATCGTCGCCGCACGCTCGAGCGCCGACCTGCGCCGCCGCACCGAGGCCGCACGCCGGACCCTGGCGATGCCGATGCTGATGGACGTGATCGACGGCAAACCGGTGCCCGTCCCCCGCCGACGCCGTCACGCCCAGGCACTCGCCCTGGCCGCCTCCGACCTCGTGCACAAGGTGCGCGGCGCCGACCGCGACCTGCTGGCCACCTGGCTCACCGACGCCGGCTTCCGGCAGGACGCGCTGCGCTCGATGCGCTCGCCCTGGGCCCCGCGCCGGGCGCGGGCGATCGAGCTGTACCTGGCCACGACGTCGGGCCTGGAACCCGAACCCGTCGTCACCATGCTGCGCGACCCCCACCCGCGCGTGCGCCTGGCCGCGGTGCGCGCGTTGGGCGACTCCGGTGCCCGCGAGGCCGTCCCCGCACTGGTCCGCGCCGCCGGGTCACGTCGGCGCCCTGTCCCCCCCAGCGCCGTGGCCATGGCCATCGTGCACGCCGCCCCTCCCGACGCCTCCGCGATGCGCCACGTGTGGACCTCGCGCGACCCGGTGCTGGTGTCCACCGCGCTGACCGTCTGCGGCCACCTCGGGCTCGTCGACGCCCGGCCGCAGATCGAGCACCTTCTCGGGTCCCGCGACCACCAGCTTCGCGTGCGGGCCGTCGAGGCGCTCGGGCGGATCGGGGACCCCCGCAGCGCCCTGCCCCTGCGCCGGGCCTCGCACCTGGTACCGCCGGGCTCCGTCGAGGGACAGGCCCTGCGCCGCGCCCTCGAGGCCGTCGGGGTCGACCAACCGCGGTTCGGCGCATGATCTACCTCCTCGCCGCCGCACCCGAGGTCGTCGCGTTCGTCCTGATCGCCTACTACCTCGTGTACAACCTGCTGGGCGGCCTGCTGGTCGCACGAGCTGCGGCCGCCGTCGTCGCCGAGGCCGCCTGGCCCGACGCCCTGACCCACGACCTCACGTTCGCCAACCCGCTCACCCCCGGCGTGTCGGTGCTCGTGCCCGCGCACGACGAAGAAGCCGGGATCGTGCCGGCCGTCACCGCGCTGCTCGGCCTGCGCTACCCCGTGCTCGAGGTCGTCGTCGTCGACGACGGGTCGACCGACCGCACCGCGGACCTGCTGATCAGCACCTTCGGGATGACCCTGCAGCCCGTGCCGGTCACCGCGGACCTGCCGCAGGAGGGCCCCACCCTCGCCACGTACCGCTCCACCCGCCACCCCGAGCTGGTGCTGGTGCGCAAGGTGTCGGTGGGCCGCCGCTCCGACGCGGTCAACGCTGCCCTGCGCCGCAGCACCCAGCCCCTGGTCTGCATGATCGACGCCGACTCCGTGCTCGAACCGGACGCCCTGCTGCACGTCGTGCAACCGTTCGTGGACGACCCGCGGGTCGTCGCGGCCGGCGGTGTCGTCCTGCCCTCGAACGGTGCGCAGGTCGACCACGGCCGCATCACCTCGGTGCGCGTCCCTCGCGGCTGGCTCGAGCGGACGCAGGTGCTGGAGTACCTGCGTGCGTTCCTCGTGGGGCGCTCGGGCTGGTCGGCGGTGAACGGGCTGATGATCATCTCCGGGGCGTTCGGCGTGTTCCGGCGCGACGCCGTGCTCGAGGTCGGAGGTCTGGACGCGCGTTCCCTCGCCGAGGACGCCGACCTCGTCGTCGCGGTGCACCGGCTGCTGCGCGACCGCCACGAGCCCTACGCCGTGGTCTTCGTCCCAGAGCCGGTCTGCTGGACGGAGGTACCTTCCCGCGTGGCGGTGCTGGCACGCCAGCGGCACCGCTGGTCGCAGGGCCTGGGTGAGCTGCTCAGCAAGTACCGCGGCATGCTGCTGCGCCCGCGGTACGGCACCCTCGGGCTGGTCACCATGCCGTTCTTCCTGCTGTTCGAGCTGCTGGGCCCGGTCCTGGAGGTCGTCGGGCTCCTCGTCGTGCTCGTCGGGGCACTGACGCAGACGCTGTCGGTGGCGGTGCTCGCTGCCTACCTGGCGGTGTCGGTCCTGCTGTCGGTGGTCGTCTCGTTGGCCGCACTGCTGGTCGAGGAATCCACGTTCGCCCGCTATCCCCGCGCACGCGACACCCTCGCACTGGTCGCCGCCGCCGCACTCGAACCGTTCTGGTACCGCCCGATGCACTCGTGGTGGCGCACGGTCGGCCTGTGGCGTGCGATGAGGGGCACCCAGTCCGGCTGGGGCGAGATGACCCGCACGGGGCTGCCCGCGGCGCAGTGACCTCCGGCACACTGGTGCCACCTGCCGACACCCCCGAGATCCGTCCGGAGGCGCCATGACCAGCACACCGGAGCGTCGTCCCGCCGGGCGTCGCCGCACGTGGGCCGCCGCCGGTGCCGTGGCCGCGAGCGCCGTCGCGCTCGTGTTCGCCACCGCCGGGGACGGCGTCGACGCCGAGGCGGAGGGTCTGCGCGGCGTGGTCCTCGACCATGGGCACACCGCGACCTGGGTGCTGCTCGCCGGGGCTCTCGGCCTGACGGCCTGGGGCCGGGGGCCGACCTGGCTGCCCCGCACCCTCGGTTACGCGGGGTTGGCCAGCTATGCCGCGTTCCTGCTGGCGCTGCTCACCCGCGACCAGGGCTGACCTGCGCGGTCGGTCGAGCCGTCCCGTGTGATCGGTGACCGAGACCGCATGTCCACCTGGTGGCCGGCGCGCGGTCCGGCGAACGGTCGAGGGGGCCCGGATCAGGCCGTTCGCTGTCACAGCAGGGTTGTCTGTCCGTTATGTCCGGTACTACGGTCGCCCGGGTCCGGACCTGCCGAAGGTCCGGCCCGCCCCCGGACCTGCACCGAGCAGCACCGAGCAGCACGTCGCGGCACGGGGTCGGCAGCCACGAACGGTCCTCCCCCGGACCGTCGAAGGAGGCATGCCCATGCACCCAGCGAACCAGCACGTCCGTCCCGGAGGCCGGCAACGGCTCACCACGGCGGTCGCCGCCCTGGCCGTGGCGGTGGCGACCGTCGGGCTCGCCGGTGCGGCACCCGCCGTCGCCGCACCGTCCGCCGCCCCGCTCGCTGCACCGCTCGCTGCACCGCTCGCCACCGACTCCGGCGACCTGATCTGGTCGCAGGAGTTCAACGGCGCAGCGGGCACCGCGCCCGACCCGTCCGTGTGGGGGTACGACACCGGGGCAGGCGGGTGGGGCAACGCCGAGCTGCAGACCTACACCACGTCCCGGTCGAACTCCGCCGTGGACGGTGCCGGCAACCTGGTCATCACCGCCCGGAAGGAGTCCGACGGGTCGTACACCTCGGCCCGCCTGCAGACGAACGACAAGTTCGAGGTGCGGTACGGCCGCATCGAGGCGAACATCCAGATCCCCCGCGGCCAGGGCATCTGGCCGGCCTTCTGGATGCTCGGGGCCGACTTCCCCGCCGCGTCGTGGCCGGCATCCGGTGAGATCGACATCATGGAGAACGTCGGCTACGAGCCGGCCACCGTGCACGGCACGGTGCACGGCCCCGGCTACTCCGGCGGCAACGGCATCACCGCGCTGTACAACCACCCGCAGGGCTGGTCCTTCGCGGACACGTACCACCGGTTCGCGGTCGACTGGTCGCCGGGCACCATCACCTGGTACGTCGACGACGTCCAGTACCACCAGGTCACACGCGCGAGCGTCGGCTCGAACACGTGGGTGTTCGACAAGGCCTACTTCCTGATCCTCAACGTCGCCGTCGGCGGGTCGTGGCCGGGATACCCCGACTCCAGCACACAGCTGCCGCAGCAGATGAAGGTCGACTACATCCGCGTCTACGACAACGGCTCGGGCTCCGGCGGCACGGGGGCGCTGCCGACCGGCACCGGGACGGTCCGGTCCGGGAGCTCGTTGTGCCTCGACGTGCCCTGGGGGCTGACCTACGACGGCAACCGCGTGCAGCTCGCGACGTGCAACGGCAACACGGCCCAGCAGTGGACGCGCGGCTCCGGCGGCACGCTCACCGCGCTCGGCCGGTGCCTCGACGTGTCGGGCAGCGGCACCACCAACGGCACCGTGGTGCAGCTGTGGGGCTGCAACGGCACCAAGGCGCAGCAGTGGACGTACGACGCCACGACGCAAGCCCTGAAGAACCCTCAGTCGGGCAAGTGCCTGGACGCCGTGGACGGCCTGCCGCTGCACGACGGCCAGAAGCTGCAGATCTGGGACTGCGCGGGGACGGCGAACCAGAGGTGGACGTTCTGACGGGGCTTCCCGTCCGACGCGAAGACGTGACCGACTCATCTGACCGGCTCGTCTGACCGCCTGTGGGGTCGCGCCCGTCCGGCGCGCGACCCCACAGGCATCCTCGGCCGCGATCGCATGGCGAACAGGCAGGTCAGATCCCCGTGCTGACTCCGCTACTCTCCTCGCGGGCCTCGCGATCGACGAATCCGCCGCGACTGTTGCCACCTCCTGGGCGACCGACCCTTGCCGCGCGATGCAGCGGCACTCCCGTCCGTCGATCGGTCGACTACGAGGAAGCCCATGCACCACCACGTCACACCGGACGAACCCCGGCGCGCCGCAGCGCCCGACGAGATCACCGCCGCGCTCACGAGGGCCGAGGCCCTGCAGACGCCGTCGTACGCCGACGCGGTCGCGTTGTTGCAGGCCACGGGCCCGCAGCTCGAGAGACTGCTCGCGGTGGCGAGCGCCGTGCGGGACGAGGGTCTGCACCGTCGAGGCCGTCCCGGGGTGATCACCTACTCGCGCAAGGTGTTCGTACCGGTGACGACCCTGTGTCGGGACCGCTGCCACTACTGCGTGTTCGTCGACACCCCGCACCAGCTGACCGCGCAGGGCAAGGCCCCGTTCCTCACACCTGAGGACGTGCTGGGCATCGCGCACGCCGGGGCCGACCTCGGCTGCAAGGAGGTTCTGCTGACCCTGGGTGACCGACCCGAGGCACGCTGGCCGCTCGCTGCCGACTGGTTGCAGGCGCACGGCCACGACTCGACGGTGGACTACCTGCGCCACCTGGCCGAGCTGATCGTCACCGAGACCGGCATGCTCCCGCACCTGAACCCCGGGGTGCTGACCTGGCGTGAGCTGCAGCTGCTGCGCCCGGTCAGCGCGTCGATGGGGATGATGCTGGAGACGACCGCGACCCGGCTGTGGGCGGAGCCCGGCGGTGTGCACTTCGGGTCACCGGACAAGGACCCTGCCGTCCGCCTGCGGGCGATCGCGGATGCCGGTGAGGCGCAGGTGCCGTTCACCAGCGGCCTGCTGCTCGGCCTCGGCGAGAGCCCGGCCGACCGGGCCACGGCCCTGTTCGCCCTGCGGGACCTCCACGACAGGTACGGCCACCTCCAGGAGGTGATCGTGCAGAACCTGCGGGTGAAGCCGGCCACGGCGATGCAGAACGACCACGACCTCGGGCTCGAGGAGTACCTCGCGGGGATCGCGGTCGCACGGCTGGTGCTCGGGCCGATGATGACCGTGCAGGCCCCACCGAACCTGTCCGACCCGAGCGACCTGGGCCTGCTGGTGCGCGCCGGCATCGACGACTGGGGCGGCGTCAGCCCGTTGACGCCCGACCACGTCAACCCGGAGCGGCCGTGGCCGCACCTGGACGTCCTGGCCGACCTGACCGCGCGGCACGGCTTCACGGTGACCGAGCGGCTCGCCGCCCAGCCGCAGTACGTGCTGGGGCGCGACGTGTGGATCGACCCGGCGCTGCACCAGGCCGTCGACGCCCTGGCCCGCGAGGACGGGCTTGCCCGCGACGGACGCGCGACGCCACCTGCGCCGCCGGCCGGTGCTCGCACCTCAGGCGGGCTCGTGCGCCTGGCACCGCCGCGGCTCGAGCCCGCAGTGACGGACGCGCTGCGGTGTGCCGAGCAGGATCCCGCGGGCCTGTCCGACGAGCAGTACGCCGCCCTGCTGGGCGCGCGGGGCGCCGGGCTGGAGGCACTGGCGGCACTGGCCGACCAGGTCCGCGCCGACACCGTCGGCGACGTCCTGACCTTCGTCGCGAACCGCAACCTCGACTCGGCGCTCTTCCGCGGACCGGCGCGCCCCGCCGACGCGCCCTGGGGAACACCACCCGCACTCGACGACGACCTGCTCACGACCCTGGTGGCCGAGGCCTGGGACCGCGGGGCCACCGAGATCTGCGCGCAGGGTGCGCCCGGACCGCAGGCGGGCCCGCACGCCTACGAGGACCTGGTCCGGGTCGTGCACGAGGCGGCGCCGGCGATGCACCTGCACGCGTTCCGACCGGCCGAGCTGCTCGACGGGGCCGCGCGGGCCGGTGTCGGCCTGGCCGAGCACCTGGCGGCGCTGCGCGAGGCGGGGCTGGCCAGCGTCCCCGGCACGGTGGCGCGGGTGCTCGACGACGAGGTCCGTGCGCGCCTGAGCGGTGGCACCGACATCAGCGTCGCGCAGTGGGAGGCGACGATCCGTGCCGCGCACCACGCCGGGCTGCGCTCGACCTCGACCATCGTGTACGGCCACGTGGAGACGGCCCCGCAGGTGGTGGCCCACCTGCGGCTGCTGCGCAGGATCCAGCAGGAGACCGGCGGCTTCACGGAGTTCATCGCCATGCCCTACGTGTCGCAGGGCCCGGACGACCCGTTCGGACCGGGTCCCGACCTCGCCACCGGGGCCGCCCTGCACGCCGTGGCCCGGCTGCTGCTGCACGGGCACGTCGACCATGTGCAGGTCGCCTGGACCAAGCTCGGGCTGCGCGGCGCCGCTCGGGTCCTGCGGTCCGGCGCCGACGACGCCGGCGGGCTGCTCCTGGGCGGCGGACTGGAACCGTTCGCCGGGGCCGAGGCCGGACGCGACCTGGGCGTCGCCGACATGAGTCGACTGGCCGGCGAGCTCGGCCGGGCACCCCGCCAGCGGACCACCGCCTACGGCGTACCCGACGCGGAACGACGGACGACGCTCGCCGAGCACCACCACCCAGCCGGCCCGCTGGTACGCCCCACGCCGCGACCGGCGACCACCCGGGGCGGGTCGGCATGACGACGCTCTGGGTCTTCCCGGGGCAGAGCAGCCAGGCCGTCGGCATGGGCCGTGAAGCAGTACGGCGCTCCGCCCGCGCCGCCGAGTTCTTCTCGGCAGCCGGTGACGCGATCGGACGCGACCTTCGCGCCCTGTGCTGGGACGTCGGGATCGAGGAGCTGACCCGCACCGAGAACGTGCAGCCGGCACTCACCGCCGTGACGCTGGCCACCTGGATCGCTGTGAACGAGCTCGGCCTGGCACCGCGCGACGAGGCCGACCAGTTCGCCGGGCACAGCCTCGGGTCGTTGGCCGCCGCGGCGGCCGCCGGATACCTCGATCCGATCGAGTGCGTCCGCCTGGCCGCCGAGCGCGGCCAGATCATGGCGTCCGCGCCCGGCGGCGGCAGCATGCTGGAGGTCATCACCCCCGAGCAGGACGACCCCGCGACCCAGCTCGCGCACGGTCTCACGCTCGCCGACAGGTTCGGGCTGGACCTGGCCGCCGTCAACGGGCCGACCGAGATCGCACTGGCCGGCGCGAGCCGGCAGGTCGCTGCCGCCGCGCGCGAGCTGGGCGACGTGGCCCGCGCCGTCCCGGTCAGCAACGCCTTCCACTCCCGGTTCATGACGCCCGTGGTCCCCCGCTGGCAGGCGGCACTCGACGGCGCCCGGGTCCGCGCCGGCACAGGCCGCTACGTGGGCTGCGCCGTCCCGCGCGTGGCCACCGGGCCCGACGGCGTGCGCGACGACCTGGTGCGGGCGCTGGACGGGCCGGTCCGCTGGCACGACGTGCTGCAGGTCACCCGACGCACAGCCACGGTCGCCGTCGTCGGGCCGAGCCGGGTGATGCGTCGGCTGCTGCGGCCGTGCCTCGACGATCGTCCGCTCCTGCTGGTGGACGAGGACCACCCGTGGCCCACGACCCGCCGGGCCGAGCCGTCCTGAGCCCGACGACCGCTCAGACGAGGTAGACCAGCACGGTCCCGGGCGACCCACCGGGCCACGTGCCCGTGAGCATCGGACCGGAGGTCGGCACCGCGACCGCGCCCGGCTCGCGCACCACGACGATCCGGGGGTCGTCCGGCAGCGTCCCACCGCTGCCACGCACCTGCATGGTCGGCTCGCGGCGCTGGGACCCCTGCGGCGTCTGGACGACCAGCTCCACGTGCGTGTCGGCCTCGCCGATCACCCGGACCAGCTCGGCGCGGTACACCGGGTCGCCGAGCGCGTCGTACACCCACCGGCGCCCCAGCACCGAGTGCTCCATGGTGCCCACGAGCCACTGCTCGGCGCCCTCGAGCGGCTGCCCGCGGTACGTCAACGGCACGTGCCACGTCCGGCCCCCGGCCTCGACGACGTGCGACTCGATCCCGACCTCACCGGCGGGGTCGTCGAAGCGGTACGCGGCGACCGGAGTGAGCGTTCCCCCGCCACCGGCGAACCACTCCTGCCCCGGCAGCCACGCCGCCATCAGCTCGGCCTTCGTGGGGGTCAACGTCGCCTGGTGCAGGATCGCCATACCCCGATCCCACCACACGTGCCTCAGCGGGTGAAGGTCAGGTGCGTGACACCGCTCGGGGAGGAGACGACCTCCACGTCGTACTGCTGCTCCCACGCCTCCAGGCCGTCCCACAGCCGCACCCCCCGGCCCAGCAGGATCGGGACCTGGACCACGTGCAGGTGGTCGACGAGCCCCGCGGCGAGGAACTCCCGCAGCATGGTCGGACCGCCCCCGATGCGGACGTCCAACCCGTCGGCGGCCTCCCACGCCAGGTCGAGAGCCTCGGCGGGCGCGGCGTCGACGAAGTGGAACGTGGTGCCCCCGTCCATCACCAGCGGCGGGCGAGGGCGATGGGTCAGCACGAACGTCGGCGTGTGGAAGGGCGGGTTCTCCCCCCACCAGCCGCGCCAGCCCGGGTCGTCCTGCCAACCCGGCGGGCCGAACTTGCCCGCGCCCATGATCTCCGCACCGATCCCAGGCCCGTGGCGTTCGGCGAACGCGTTGTCGACCCCGGCGGTGCCGGCAGCGGCATCCCCCGGGCCGGCGAGCCCGAGACCGCCCCAGTGCCTGGTCGCGAACATCCACTCGTGCAGGCGATGGCCGGCATGACCGAACGGTGCGTCGGCCGACAGGCCTTCACCGGTGGCGAACCCGTCGAGCGAGATCGAGAAGTTGTGAACCCTGGCGCGCGGCATGGCGGCTCCCTCGGTGGCGGTACGGGGTCCAGGCCGCAGACTCCCGCAGCGCCATCTCATCGCACGCCTGGGCACCTCGCCCGCGGACGCCGCTGCGGACTGTGGCGGTGCGACCGTCGACACCGACGCGGAGCCGCTGCGCCGACCGGCCGGGTGCCCGAGGAACACAGAAGAGGCCGGTCCTCCCAGCGGGAGAAACGGCCTCTGACCTGCTACTTCGGTGGAGCTGAGGGGATTCGAACCCCTGACCCCCTGAAACTCGGGGCCGAATGCAGGGCGAACGCCGCTCTCGACGCTCCTCCGGGCCTCTCGACTCACCTCGTCGCTGACCTGCGACCATCCGGGATCTCGCGACCTCGAACAGACCCAGGGTAGGTCGTTCGGCTGTCACCTCTCGCCGTGTCTCGACCTGCCTCGCACGGACTTTGTGTCCACTTTGTGTCCCGCGCGACGCGGTCCAAGCATCGCGATCACTCCATCCCGGGGTGCCGCCAGAGGTCCACCGAGGCGTCGCGCGGTGACCGCCCCGTCATCTGCGACAACAAGCCCCGACCGCCACACCGCCACCAGGACGGGGCGCGTGCCGCCCGGTTCGCCGCGCTTGGCTCGCGCCATGAGTGAGCGGCTCTCAGCGCCGACGCGCTGACGCCGCCAGCTCGGCTGCCCCATAGCTCTCGTCGTCCCGGTTGATCGCCACGCCGGGTGCGACGATCTCGTCGATCCGGTCGAGCACGTCGTCCGACAGCACCCGGTCCACGGCCGGCAGGTACGACTCGAACTGCTCCATCGTGCGCGGGCCGACGATCGGCGAGGTCACGCCCGGATGGCGGATGGCGAACGCCATCGCGAGTTCGATCAGCGGCATTCCCGCCTGCCAGCTGGGCAAGGTCCTCGACCGCGTCGAGCTTGCGCTGGTTCGCGGGATTCGACGTGTCGAACCGGACAGATGGGCGGGCGGACGCCGTTGGGGCCACGTTCGCGCCCTCGCGCCAGCGCCCGGACAGCCAGCCGCCGGAGAGCGGGCTCTGCGTCAGGGTGCCCATGCCGCACCGCTGCGTGGTCGGCAGCACGTCTTCTTCGATGCCTCGGACGAGGATCGAGCACGGCGGCTGCTCGGTGACGAACCGCTCGAGGTACCGATCACGGGAGGTCCACGGCACCTCGACGATCTGCGAACCGGAGTACGACGACGACCCGATGGACCGGACCTCGCCCTGGCGGACCAGGTCGGTCAGCGCGCCGAGGGTGCTCGGGCATCAAGTTGCTGACGCCGATCGCGCGCACCCCGCCGTCGGCGTGCAGTTGCTCGAGCGCCTTGTAGGCCGAGGTCGTCAGGTCGAACCGGCCGGGCGCGCCTGGTGCAGGATCAGCAGGTCGATCTGCTCGATGCCGAGCTTGGCGGCGCTCTTGTCGAAGGCGTGCAAGGTGGCGTCGTAGCCGTGGTCGCTGATCCGGACCTTGGTCTCGACGAACACTTCGGAGCGGTCGACGTCGGAGCGGCGGATGGCCTCGCCGACCTCGCGCTCGCTGCCGTAGGCGGCGGTGTCGATGTGCCGGTAGCCGACGTGCAGGGCCTCGGCCACCGCGCCGATCGTCTCCCCCGCAGGGGTCTGGAACGCGCCGAAGCCGAGGGCGGGCAGGGTCACCCCGTTGCTCGACCTCAGGGTGGGAGTCGTCATGGCTCGACGCTATGACCGCGGACGTCCCGACGTTCGACCCCAGGGGGGGTGCTGCTGTGACCTGCACGGCGGGGTCCCGCGTCCTCCCGAGGCAGGTAACACCAGGGCACCCCACGCGCGGCAGCGCCGCCTTACCGTGACGGTATGGACCACCGCACCGATGTCCGCGAGTTCCTGCGCTCGCGCCGCGCTCGCGTGACGCCGAAGCAGGCGGGTTTGCTCGCCGGCCGCAACCGTCGGGTGCCCGGCCTACGCCGGGAGGAGGTCGCTCTGATCGCTGGTGTCAGCGTCGACTACTACGCCCGCCTCGAGCGGGGTGACCTCAGCGGCGTCTCCGAGGAGGTGCTCGACGCCCTCGCGCGGGCGCTGCTCCTGGACGAGGCGGAGAGCGCGCACCTGCATGCTCTGGCACGAGCCGCGAACCACGGCGGTCCGCGCCGTCGCCGTCAACGAGCGTCGTCGACCGTGCGCCCAGGGCTGCAACGGTTCCTGGACTCGGTGTCCGCCCCGGCGTGGGTCCGGAACGAGCGCATGGACTTCATCGCCGCGAACGCCCTGGCCCGTGCACTCTACGCACCGATCCTCGACCAGGGGCGCACGCCGGCGAACAACGCCCGGTTCGTCTTCCTGGACGAAGCCGTCTCGCGGGAGTTCTACCCCGACTGGGAGCAGGGAGCCAGCGAGGTCGTCGCGTCCCTGCGCGGCTACGCCGGAAAGAACCCTCACGACCCGGAGCTGACTGCGCTCGTCGGTGAGCTCGCGACGCAGAGCAATGCCTTCCGGACCCGGTGGGCCGCATACGACGTGCGGTTCCACCGCACGGGTGCCAAGCGCCTGCACCATCCCGTCGTCGGTGATCTCGAGTTGACGTTCGAGACGATGGAGCTGCCCTCGGACCCCGGTTGGACGATGTACGCGTACAGCGCCGAGCCCGGGTCGGCGAGCGATGAGCGTCTGCGCCTGCTGGCCAGCTGGGCGGCGAGCAACCACCTGGAGGCTACTGGCAGCGCGAGCACCAGCGACACCGCGCGCTGACCCGCTGCATCGGCGCGCGCTCGGCCGTCAGCGGGTCCAGCGTTGTCATCGTCGAGGTCGCGGCTACGGCGCGATCCGACTCGCCATCGAGATGGCCGGGCCTCGACGGAGGACGCCGGCAGGAAGGCGTGACACGTGGAAGCCCTCGATCTGGTTGTCCTGCTGGGCGCGACGGTCGTCCTCGGTGGGGTACTGGGCCGGTGGCTACGGGTCGCCTCTCCCGTCCTGCTGCTGGTGCTCGGGGTGCTCCTCGGTTTCGTGCCGGCGCTGCGTGCGGTGCACCTGCCGCCCGAGCTGATGCTGCTGGTGTTCTTGCCCGCTCTGCTGTTCTGGGAGGCGATCACCAGCTCGCTGCGCGAGATCCGGTTCAACCTGCGCGGGGTGGTGCTGACCAGCACCGTGCTGGTGGTGCTGACGGCCTGGAGCGTGGCGGCGGTGGCGCACACGTTCGGGGTGCCCTGGGGTCCGGCGTGGGTTCTGGGTGCGGCGCTGGCGCCGACTGACGCGACAGCGGTGTCGGCGCTGTCGCGGCTGCTCCCGCGGCGCAACGTGTCTATCCTGCGCTCGGAGAGCCTGATCAACGACGGCACTGCGCTCGTGCTGTACGGCGTCGCGGTGGGCGTCACGGCTGGGGACCAGATGCTGAGCGTCGGGCACCTGAGTTGGCTGCTCGTTCTGTCGTACGTCGGTGGTGTGCTGGCCGGCGTCGCCGTGGCCTGGTTCGGCGTGCAGCTGCGGGTGCGGATCACCGATACGCTGCTCACGAACGTGATCACCCTGCTGACGCCGTTCGTGGCGTTCCTGCTCGCCGAGACCATCGAGGCCTCCGGTGTCCTCGCGGTCGTCGTCAGCGGCCTGATGCTGAGCCAGATCGGTCCGCGGCTCGTTCCTGCCGCCACGCGCCGGCAGGCGGAGGCGTTCTGGTCGTTCGGGACCTACCTGCTCAACGCCGCTCTGTTCGTGCTCGTCGGGCTCGAGGTCCAGTCGGCGGTGCGCAACCTGTCGACCACCGACATCGGCTCGGCCCTCGTGGTCGTCGTCGTGGTGTGGATGGTGATCCTGGCGGTGCGGCTGGCGTTCCTGTTCAGCACCGCGTACGCGATCCGGCTGCTGGACCGCCGCCCGTCCCAGCGGCTGCGCCGCGTCAGCAACCGCGCCCGGGTCGTGTCCACAGTGGCCGGGTTCCGCGGCGCGGTGTCCCTGGCCGCGGCGCTGGCCGTACCGACGGTGGTCGAGGGCGGAGCACCCTTCCCGTCGCGGGACCTCGTGGTGTTCGTGACTGCAGGAGTCGTCACGCTGTCCTTGGTCGTGCAGGGCGTCCTGCTGCCACGGGTCGCCCGGTGGGCGCGGTTCCCCGTCGACACATCAGCGGACGACGAGCGTGTCCTGGCCGAGCAGGTGGCCACGCGGGTCGCGCTGGACGCACTCCCGGGCGTCGCGCGGTCTCTTGGCACCGATCCAGGAGTCGTGGAGCGCACCCTGCGGGAGTACGAGGAGCATCTGCAGGCGCTTCGTGAGCCCGGCGACACCGCGAACCGCCCCCTGCAGCTCGCGAGCCAGCAGTACGCCGACCTGCGCCTGGCGCTGATCGCCCGCAAACGCGAGGCGGTCGTCCGGCTGCGTGACGAGCGCCGGGTCGACGACGCCGTCCTGCGGGTCGTGCAGGCGCAGCTGGACGTCGAGGAGATCCGACTCAGCCGCACAGGGCTTGTCGAGGAATGAGGGAGGACGCACCATGACCACCAGCTCGCCGGATCGGGGTCACGTCACGGACGCCGTGCGCGCCGCGTGGGTCGAGCAGCGTGAGGCGATGGTCGCCGCCGACACCGGCGCCCTGGATGCGCTGCTCGGTGAGGAGTTCACGCTCACCCACCTCACCGGCTACGTGCAGCCGAAGCACGAGTGGCTGGAGGCGATCGACAGCGGTGAGATGCGCTACCACGGCATCGAGGACGTCGAGACGGCCGTCGAGGGCGACGCCGACGCCCCGGTACTGACCGTCCGGACGCGTACCCTCGCGACAATTGGGGGGTCGCGCGGCAACTGGCGGCTGCAGCTGCGCGTCGAGTACGCACCCGACGGCCCGGAGTGGGTCGCGGTGCGATCCGTGGCGTCGGTGTGGTGAACGCCGACGGGCCTGCGTGGTCCGCGGTCCGCGACGGGGCGCACATCCTCAGGTAACTGGTAGGCGTCGTGCACCGCGGACGAGGGGTGTACTGCCAGTGCGTGGAACAACAGCAACTCCCACGCCCGTCGTCGCAGCCTCACAGTCGTGGTCGACGGCGCTGCCGAGAAGCGCTCGTCCGCCCCGACGACTTCGAGGAGACACCTCCGTGACCACCACCGTCCATGCCTTCGGCGCCCGCGAGGCCGGCGCCCCGTTCGAGCCGGTCACCGTCGAGCGCCGTGATGTCGGCCCGCACGACGTCAAGCTCGACATCGAGTTCTGCGGCATCTGCCACTCCGACATCCACTTCGCCGACGGCGACTTCGGCCCGCTGCCGATCAGCCCCTTGGTTCCCGGTCACGAGATCGTCGGTGTCGTCACCGAGGTTGGCGACGCCGTGAGGAAGCACCGGGTCGGTGACCGTGTCGGCATCGGCTGCATGGTCAACTCCTGCCGCGAGTGCGAGAACTGCCTGCAGGGTGAGGAGCAGTACTGCCTCAAGGGCCACACCCTCGTCTTCGGCAACATCGACCGCGACCGGTCCGTCACCCAGGGCGGCTACTCCGAGATGATCGTGGCGAACGAGGACTTCGTCGTGCGCGTCCCGGACGTGCTCGACCCGGCGTCCGCCGCACCGCTGCTGTGCGCCGGCATCACCGTGTACGCCCCGCTCAAGCGCTGGGGTGCAGGCCCGGGCAAGAGGGTGGCGGTCGTCGGCCTCGGCGGCCTGGGACACATGGGCGTCAAGATGGCCAAGGCCATGGGGGCCGACGTCACCGTGCTCTCGCGCTCGGAGTCCAAGCGACAGGACGCCCTGGATCTCGGTGCCGACGCGTACTACGCGAGCGGTGACACCGCGACGTTTCAGACTCTGGCGAATACGTTCGACATCGTGCTCAACACGGTCAGCGCCCCGATCGACATCAACGCGCACCTGGGCCTGCTGCGACTGCGAGGCACCCTGGCGAACGTCGGGGTCAGCACCGAACCCATGCCGCTGAACGCGTTCGCGCTGATGAACAACGAGCGCACCATTGCAGGCTCGCAGTTCGCCGGCATCCGCGAGACCCAGGAGATGCTCGACTTCTGCGCCGAGCACGACGTGACCGCCCAGGTCGAGGTCGTCGCCGGCGACCAGATCAACGACGCGGTCGCGCGGGTGCTGTCCTCGGACGTCAGGTACCGGTTCGTGATCGATGCCTCGACGCTGGCTGAGAGCACCCCGGCGCACTGACCGTTCGACCATCCACGAGGAGAACACCATGGCGAACTGGACCAGCGCGGAGCTGACCCGCGTCGGCGACGCCACCGAGCTGCGCATCGCGTCGCGTCGCCCGGACGGCGCCCTGCGACCCGACACCACGATCTGGCACGTGCGCGCCGGCGATGAGATCTACGTGCGCTCCGCGCATGGCCCGCAGAACGGCTGGTTCCGCCGCGCGCTGGCGTCGGGCACCGGCCGCATCCGCTCCGGAGGGATCGAGCGCGACGTCACGTTCGAAGTCGCCGACCCCGCGGTGCGCGGCGCTGTCGATGCCGCGTACCACCAGAAGTACGACCGGTATGGCCCGGCGCCCGTTGGCGCCGTCACCGGATGCGACGTGCTCGAGACGACGCTCGTCGTGCGGCCGCAAGACTGATCGACCCGGCCGGACGCGACAGTCCGGACGCGGGCCGCCCCGGTCCTCACCAGGAGGACCGGGGCGGCCCGCGTACCGCGTCTTCGGTCTGCGCGCTGTCGGTGGCTCAGGCGTAGACGTCGAGCCCCGAGGATGACAGCGGGGGCAGCGGAGCCGGGGTGGGCGCGGCGGCCGGGCGCGGTGCGGACACCGCCACGGGTGCGGAGTAGGCGCCGCTGACGGGGCTGATCGAGCAGGACATGCGGTTTCCCTTCGTCGGCCGCGGGCTCTGCCCCGCGGTCCCTCGCCAGTTCGGCACTGGGGCCCCGGAAACGAGTGTTCGTGGGAGGTACTGCGGCACCCCCCCGTTTCGCAACCGTCTCCTTGATCCGGTCCAGTGGCCATCGACGTCGACGGCATTCCGCTCGAGCCGGCGGAACCTCGATGTCCACGATCCGGCAGGGCGGCCCCGCGGCAGTCACGTAGTCCGGGCAGGTGCGCAGACCCGGTACTGAGGGGCGTCACTCACGGATCGGGCCGGCGTAGCCTCGGGAGACGGACGCCGAGGCGCAGGTGCGCGAGCTCCTCGCCAGCCGCAGGGCACGACTGACACCGGTCGAAGCCGGACTGCCTGCGTGGGGCGGGCACCGGTGGGTCGCCGAGGTGCCGCATCTGACCCCGATCGGCCGCGAGTACGGCGCGATCGTCGAGGAGATCGGGTCCGGGGTCCGCACCGTCCGTCCCGGCGACTTCGTGGTCGGCGGGTTCCTTACCTCCGACAACACCTGCCCGCACTGCCGAGCCGGTCAGCACGCCAACTGCCAGCACGGCGGTTCGGCGGCCGCCAGTCCGAGCGGATCCGCACCCCTCTTGCCGGCGGCACCCTGCTGGCCACCCCCGGCCAGCCCGACGCGGACCTCACCCCGAGCCTGCTGGCCCTGTCCGACGTGATGTGCACCGGGCGGCCGCCACCTGCCCTCGAGAAGGGGGTTCTGGCAGTACCCGGAAGATCAGCCACTCCCGCGCGCCGCGGCGGTGCCGTTGCATGGGTGCAGTCCCGGCACCTCGGCGAGGTCGCGCACGGTGATCCACCGGCCGGGATCCCCTGCCCGTCACCTACGAGGACCTCACAGTGACCGTCCGCACCGATCAGCCCGTCGCCGCCGTCGCCCATCAGAGCGCGCTGCTGGCGATCATCCTGCTCAGCTACTTCATGATCCTGCTGGACAATTCGGTGATCTTCACCGCGCTACCCACATTGCAGGCCGACCTCGAACTGACCGCCAGCCAGCTGAGCTGGGTCCAGGACTCCTACACCTTGGTGTTCGGAGGGCTGTTGCTGCTCGGTGCCCGCGCTGGCGACCTGCTCGGTCGGCGTCGCGTCTTCGTGTTGGGGCTGGTCGTCTTCTCGGCTGCGTCGCTGCTCATCGGGCTGGCACCTGCAGAGTGGTGGATCATCGGCGCCCGTGCGCTGCAGGGCATTGGTGCAGCGATCGTCGCACCGTCGTCGCTGTCGCTGCTGACCGCGTCGTTTCCCGCCGGGCCCGAGCGCAGCCGCGCCGTCGCCTGGTACGGCGCAACGGCCGGGATCGGCGCGAGCCTGGGACTGGTGATCGGCGGCGCGTTCGCGCACTGGATCTCCTGGCGCGCCGGCTTCTTCATCAACGTCCCAGTCGGTGTCGCCATGATCGCGCTCGCCCCCCGGTACCTGCCCGAGACCACTCGTGCGACCGGCCGGTTCGACCTCATCGGTGCCCTCGCGGCGACCTTCGGTGTCGGTGCGCTCGTCTTCGGCGTCATCCACACCACAGACACAGGCTGGTCCTCCGCGGTGACGATCGGCTCGATCGCCCTCGGCGTCGCGCTGCTCACGATCCTGGTTCTCAACGAGGCGCGCGCAGCGCAACCGATCATGCCGCTACGACTGTTCGGGAGCCGCGAGCGAACCGCCGCCTATGTGGGCCGGCTGCTCTTCATGGGCGCGATGATCGGCTTCTTCTACTTCACCACCCAGTTCCTCCAGGGCGTGCTGGGATGGAATCCGCTCCAGGCCGGGCTCGGCTTCCTACCCATGACGCTGGTCAACTTCGTCGTCGCGATCACGATTCCTCGCCTGACACGGCGCGTCGGGAGCACGATCCCACTCGTCGTCGGGATTGCCCTCACTCTGGTCGGCATGCTGGCTCTGAGCCGCATCGACATGTCCAGCGCCTACCTCACGGGTGTCGCCCTGCCCATGCTCGCCATCGGGGTGGGCCAAGGCCTGACCTTCGCGCCTCTGACGTCTCTCGGCATCGTCGGTGCCACTGCCGCCGATGCCGGAGCCGCCTCGGGTCTGGTCAACACCTTCCACCAGCTCGGCTCCTCGCTCGGGCTCGCCGTTCTCGTCGCTGTGGGAGTCCATGCGTCGGCAGCCACCACCGGCGCGGCGGCCATCGCGCAGCAGGTTGGTGCCGCACTCGCGACCGGCAGCGCGATGCTTGCGGCGTGTTTGCTGGTAGTCCTCGTGCTCGTTGTGCCTGTAGCCGCCAACCGGCGCCGCGGCGCCGGGGAAGCGCCTGCCACGCCGCGTCTCGTCAAGGAGCTGGTGTGACCGGGTAGGCGGATGAGCCGTGACGGACCTCTCCGAACCGGACAAGGATGGCGTGCGCGCTGAGCACGTCGCCGACCTCGGCGAACCCCATGCGTCGGGGAACGGGGCACAGGTCGGGGCAGTCCCGTCCGCGTCCAGCCGCTCAAGAGGCTTCCGAGGCTACGGGTGATCCAGCGGCGCGTTGCGACCGCCGAGCCGAGAAGCGCTCCGCAGATGGCGGCGCAGGGGGGCCGGGAGCACGGTACGGGCAGCGCCCGTCAGCATGCATCGTGGGAACAACCTGCGCGGCCCGTCCACAGTCCTCCAGGAAGGTCGCACCGACAGTCGTGGCTCCTGCGTCGATGACGCGCCCGACGAGCACGTCGAACGCTTCGGTATCACCCGCCGTCCCGTCCTGAGCGGCTCGGGCACAGCCGGCCCAGGTCGAGGAGGCCATCGGAGTCGGGAGGACTCGGCGTCCCTGGTCGCGTCCTTGCATCGCGAGGGGTGATAGGTCGCGTGGCCGCCGAGAAAGACGCATCGACAGCCACGCGACGCACGGGTGCCGAAGCCTCAGTGGGCACCGGCATAGTGGGGAGCGGCTTCTGCCTCCTCGCCGTGCTCGAGGTGTTCCTCCGCCTCGAGGCTTGCACGGCCGGGGATCGTCGAGGCGACGACGGCCGCCAGCACCGCCGTGCTCGCCCCGATCACGAGTCCGACGACAAAGCCTGACTTGCTCGGCACCAGGTGACCGCCGCCCAGGTCGATCGTCATCTGGGAGAGCACGAGGCCGACGACCGCGGCGGAGACCGAGGTCCCGATCGAGCGCATGAGCGTGTTGAAGCTGTTCGCCGAGCCGGTCTCTGCACGCGGAACCGAGCCCATGATCAGGGCGGGGATGGCACCGTAGGCGAGTGCGACGCCCGTGCTGCACACGATGCTGGCCGCCGCCAGACCCCAAGCGGTTCCCAGGAAGACGATCGCCACGATGTACCCGACCGCCACGACAGCCGACCCCAGGGCAAGGCTGACCTTGGGTCCGCGGGCGTGCGAGAGTCGTGCGCCGAGAGGAGAGATCGCGAGCATCATCAGGCCGCCCGGAGCGAGCCACAGGCCCATCTGGATCATGTTCTGCCCGAGTCCGTAGCCCGTGCTCTCGGGCAGCTGCAGCAGCTGCGGGAGGATCAACGACTGCGCGTACATGGCGAACCCGACGACGAGTGAGGTCAGGTTCGTCAGCAGGACCACAGGGCGAGCGGTCACTCGCAGATCGACGAGCGGGTCGGACGCGCGGAGCTCGTACCACCCCCAGACGAAGGCCACGACGACGGCGGACGCGAGGAGCCCGATCGTGGTGACGCTGCCCCAGCCCCAGTCCGCACCCTTGGAGACCCCGAGGAGCAGGCACACCAGAGCGACGCTCAGACCGAGTGCACCGACGTAGTCGAAGCGGCCGTGGGCGACTCCAGGCGATGCCGGCAGCATCACGGCGATCAGCACGGTCACGAGAACGGCGAGCGCCGTCGCCCCCCAGAACAGCGAACGCCAGCTCGCGTTCTGGGCGACCGCAGCGGCGATCGGCAGACCGAGCGCCGCACCGACACCCATGGAGGCGCTCATCACGGCGATCGACGAGCCGAGGCGCTCGGGCGGCAGGATGTCGCGCATCGCGCTGATGCCGAGCGGGATCAGGCCCATGCCCGCTCCCTGCAGACCGCGGCCGATGATCATCGGCAGCACAGACGTCGCCAGCGCGCAGATCAGTGAGCCGACGACCAGCAGACTCGAGCAGACGAGCATGAGGCGACGCTTTCCGTAGAGGTCGCCGAGGCGGCCGCTGACGGGAGTGGCCACACCCGCCGTCAGCAGAGTCGCCGTGATGATCCAGGAGGCGTTCGACGCCGAGGTGTGCAGCAGGTCGGGCAGTTCGGCGATCAGCGGGACGACGAGGGTCTGCATCACGGCGGCAGTGATGCCGGCGAACGCCAGGACGGTCACGATCGCGCTGGGTTGCGACCTGGTCGTGGGGCGGGAGGGTGGGGGCGCGGTGGAGTTCACGTTGTGCACCATACATACATGGTGCGCGATGCCGATAGTCGGTATGATGCACATCACGCCTCGCTGCCACCGAAGGAGCTCCGATGAGTCGCCCCCATCCCGCACCCCCCACCCTGGGCGTGCACGGTGCGACCGTCGCCGACGACCTGAGGAGGGTGGAGTTCGAGTCGATGCTCCTCGGCCGCCACCTGGAGCCGATCCTGCGCCACACGACCGGGGAGGAGAGGCTGGAGCGCAGCGCGTACACGCTGCTGACACGACTGGAGCTGGACGGACCGCTGTCCATCGGTCAGCTGAGCGACGCGTTCGGGCTCGACGTCTCGACCCTCAACCGGCAGACGGCGGCAGTCCTGCGCGCGGGCCTCGTCGACCGCATCCCGGACCCAGATGGAGGCATGGCACGCAAGTTCTGCCTGACCCCTGAGGGCCGACGGCGCCTGGAGTTCGAACGGGAGTCGAACACGCAGGGCCTGGCAGGGGTGCTAGCAGACTGGGATGAGGCGGACCTCGCCACCCTCGCGCAGATGCTCCACCGCTTCAACGTCAGCATCGAAGTGCGCCGGCGGCGAGCCTGGCCCCGGCCCTGACTGCTCACGGATCGTTCGCATGCACCGCAGTCTGATGCGCGCGATCGACGCGCTGGCCCTGGCCCAGCGTCGCCTCGGCGGTGCCATGCAGCGCGAGGCAGCGATGCCGCCCGCGAGCATCTCGGCGGTGGTCCACCTCCTCGCCGAGCGAGGTTCGCTTGCGTTCTCCGACCTGGCGTGCGAGCTCGACATCGACGCGCCGGCCGTCAGCAAGCGCGTGGCATGGCTCGTGGAGCAGGGCTACGCCGAGCGCACTACCGACACGGCCGATCGACGCGCGAGGCACGTCGCCCTGACGTCCGAGGGTGAGACTCTCCACCAGGCGATGAACGCCGAGCTCACCCGCAGGCTCGATATCGGGCTCGCGGACTGGTCAGCTGAAGACACCACCGAGCTGCTCGCGTATGCCGAGCGTCTGACGGACGCCCTGTGGAGAGCCGCGGACCACGCCCACCGACGACGACCAGGGCGAGCCGACACCTAGCAGCCAGCCCCACACCCACCCAGTGCCATCATCACGCGCGCCTCAACCAGACTGAGAGAGGCGCTCTAGGAGGACGACACGCCCCGCGGGCGCGCCGGCAGGAGGAGCGCCACCGCTGCCGCGACCGCTCCGACAGCCGCAAACGCGACGAACGCCCCGCGGATGTGGTCGTCGCGGAGCGCCACGAAGGCCGAACCCAGCGCGATGCCGAGGGCCACCGAGAGCTGACGCACGAGGTTCGTCAGGGCTGAGACATCCGCGAGGTCGCTCGGCGGCACGCCATCGAAGCCGCAGACCTGGATCGTCAGGCTCACCATCCCGTAGCCGACGCCGCCCACCAGCATGAGGAGCGCGAGCAGCCACGGGTCCCACGCCATGGACGAGACCGCGAAGCAGCCCAGGACCACCACCACCAGCAACTCCCCGACCACGAAGAACAGCGCAGGACGCACGCGCCCCGCAAGCCGCCCGATGGTCTGCGCCGAGGTCGCGACCCCGACCGCGCTGGCCGCGGTGACGAGCCCGGCCGCCGTCGCCGACGCATCCACGGAGCCCTGCATCGCGAGTGGGGCCGTGAACACCACGCCGCCCATCCACGCCACCGTCGCGAGCGTCTGGAGCACCTGCACGACGCCGACGGCCCCGAGGCGGACCGTGCGCACGTCGATGAGTGGCACCGCGGCCCGGGTCTCGGTACGCACGAATGCCGCCATGAGGCCAGCGGCGGCGACCAGGCCACCGACGATCACCGGCCGGTCCCAGCCGACGGTCGGACCGGACGCCAGACACACGAGCGCGGCGGGCGCACCGAGCCCCACCAGCACGAATCCGCGCAGGTCGAACGGCGCACGCACTGCCGACCGTTCGTCGGCAGCCAATCGACGCCAGCCGAGCAGCACGAGCGCCGCCACGAACGGCACGTCCACGAGGAACGCCAGACGCCACAGGCCCTGGTCCGCCAGCACGCCCCCGAGCACGGGCGCCAGGGCCGGCATCACGGCCAGCGGCAGCAGCACAATCCGGACGACGCGGCCCCGCTCGTGCTCCGCGAAGGCCCGGTAGAGGATCGCCGTAGTGACCGGAAGCAGGATTCCAACCGCTGCACCCGCCGGACCGGGCGATCGGCGGATCCGCTCGGATGTCGCCGCCATCCACGAGGCGCTCGGTGACTTGGTCCCCCGCGAGCGGCCGGCCGGCGACCGTGGCGCATCCGCACGACCCGAGGAACGGCAGCTCGGCGGCGCCCTGCACGGTGCGTGCGCCGCACTCGGGCAGGCCGCCGAGTGGAACGCGGCCGCCTTCGCGCTCCTCGCCCGCTCCGACCAGGTCTACGTCCCGATCGAGAGCCTGACCGGAGACCAACTCAGCGACCGACCCGACCTCGCGGCCGCCCGCCTCACTGGCAGGACCCGGCTGACCCCCGCGCCCACCGATCGCATCGAGCTCACCCTCGACCGATACCGGGACGTCGCTCACGCCACCCTCCTGCGTCACCCCGAGCGTGCCAGTGGGGCTCCGACTTCGCAGGTGTCGTCCACACCCGAGACCCCGATCCTGACGGTGGAGTTGGAGACGACCCGGTAGTCGCGCGTGAGGGCCGTGCGCTGCGGTCACGGATGAGACGGATCAACCGCGGGCGACTGATCCGCGGCGTCCTGCCCGTCGATCCGCTCGAGTGCGTCGACCTCCACTTCATTGGCGCCCGCCGCGAGAAGGACACCGTCGGGGTCGACCGGTCGGAGCACCTGCTCGAGGACGCGTGCGGGCGCCATGTCCACCGACAGGTCGGGGGCGACGTAGTGGCCCTCGGTGACCGCGACGTTGGTGTGCCCGAGGAACGCGGCGGCCGCTTCGATACCGAGTCCACGCGCCAGGACCGTAGCGCCCGTGCGCCGATACCACCGCGGGGTGATGCCGGTGTCGGCCAGCCCCGCACCGCTGAGAAACTCGCGGAACGTCCGACGCAGGTTGTGCAACGTGATCACCCCGCCGTGCCGGTTGTGGAAGATCGTCACCTCGCGCTCGTCCGGCCCCATCAGGGCCAGGCGCTCGCGGATCACCTGGGCGGCGAACTCGGGCACGGCGATGCGCCGGTTCGAGGCGTCCGTCTTGGGCTGGTCCTGCCGGAAGTCCGCCACTCCGGTCCGCCGGACGACGGTCCCCTGCACGTGCGCGACCATGCCCTGCGGGGTCTGCGTGATGTCGCACGGCCGCAGCGCAAGCACCTCCCCCGGTCGCATCGACGTGCCGAGCAGCACCTCGCAGATGTCGCGCACCTGCCCGTCCGGCCGCGGGCCTTTGACGTCGGGCCCGGTTCGCCACGCGGCCGCCGCGGCGCGGATCGCCTGCACCTGCTCGAGCGTGAGTGCTTGGATGTGCCGCCGTGGGCGGCTCAGCTGGGAGGTGCCCTCGACCGGGTTGCGGGCGATCGCGTCATGCCGCAGCGCGAACGCGAACAGCTGGTTCAGCAGTGTGCGGGTGTGCTTGGCACGTGAGTAGGACCGGGCGGCCTGCTCCTTGAGGAACCACTCCACCCGCCCGGTGGTCACTTCTCCCAGCGTGTAGTCCTCGAATGCGGGACGCACGTGCAGGCGCAGGTCGTCGCGGTAGTTGTCCTTGGTGCCCTCGGAGATGTCCCGCAGCTTCAGGTCCGCCAGCCACAGCTCGCACAGCTCACCGAACGGGCTGGCCGCGGACAGCAGGCCGCCGCTGCCGTACCCGGCGCGGTCGGCCAGGCGCTCCTGCAGCCGGGTCCGGGCGCGGCGTTGGCTCGTGGCCACGGCGCTGACCTTGCGCAGCCGCCCGTCGATGTCCCGGTAGCGCACCATGGCCCGGTACCGGTCGCCGAGGTCGGTGATCAGCACGTCCCCGAAGGTCCCGATCGGGGTGCGGGGGCGTCCGCGGGTCACGTGCCACCGCGCCTGGGGTGGCGGGCGCCGTCGGCGGCCTCCATGTCGGCGATCCAGGCCTCGACCTCGCTGACCCGGAACCGCAGCTGGCGACCGACCCGGAAGCCCCGCGGCCCGCGGCCCTTGGACCGCAGGTCGTACAGGGCCTGGGCGCTCACCGACAGGGAGGCAGCCAGTTCTGACAAGGTCATCGACGGCGCTGTGGCCGACGTCACGGTGGTGTCCATGCCAGCAGGTGTGCGCCGGGGACCCAAGACGCGACGAGGCGGGCCGAGACCCACCACCGCGGGCTCGATCCCGTGCCGATTTGTGTCCACTAAGCGTCCAGTGGCCATGCCAGGCTCCTGTGTTCAGGATCCCGACATGGCCGCTGACCTGCGACTTCGGTGGAGCTGAGGGGATTCGAACCCCTGACCCCCTGCATGCCATGCAGGTGCGCTACCAGCTGCGCCACAGCCCCGTGGTCCACCGAGATGGACCCCGTTCGCCCTTGCGGGCGCTCGGAGAGTTTAGAACGATCCGGCGCCGAAACGCTAATCGGGGTCCCGGGTCCCGGCGTCGGCCTCCGAGGTGGTCCCGTCGGGGCCGGCGTCCCAGTCGGAGGACGCGTCCAACGGACCCACGTTGTAGCCGGTCAACCGCCACGCCGGTTCGGTGCCGGGCCCGGAGGCCACCAGCTCGGCCCAGTGCGCGTTGGACATACCCGTGATGCCCCGCCACTCGGCGTCCATCCCGATGAGCGCGTTGACGGCCGTGCTGATCGCCGCACCGTGCGCGACCAGCACCAGGGTGTCGTGCCGGTCGAGCGCGGCCGCGTGCTCGACCACGGCCTCCAGGACCCGCTCGGCCACGGCACGCCGCGGCTCCGCCTCGACGCCCGCCGGGTCGGTGTGGTTGCGCCAGTGCGCGAACTCCACGGGCCACCCGGCCTGGATCTCCTCGCCGGTCAGCCCCTCCCACAACCCGAAGCTGCGTTCACGCAACCGCGGGTCCAGTTCGACCTCGACGCCGCTGAGCGACCCCAGGTAGCCGGCGGTCTCCCGGGCACGGATCAGGTCCGAGCTGACGATTCGAGCGGGCGTCCGCCGGCGCAGCAACGCCGGTGCCGCCGTGGCCGCCTGCCAGTGACCGACGTCGTCCAGCGGGATGTCGATCTGGCCCTGCAGCCGGGCGTCCGCGTTGTACGCCGTCCGTCCGTGCCGCCACAGGACCAGTCGACCGGCGCTCACGCCTGGGCCTCGTCGACTCCCCGGGCGTCGGCCGGCAGCTCGATGACCGGGCAGTCCTTCCACAGGCGCTCGAGCGCGTAGTAGACGCGGTCCTCCTGGTGCTGCACGTGCACGACGACGTCCCCGAAGTCGATGAGCACCCACCGGCCCTGCGCCTTGCCCTCACGTCGCACCGGCTTGGCGCCCAGCTTGAACAGGGCCTCCTCGACGGCGTCGACGATCGCGCCGACCTGCCGCTCATTGGTGCCGGAGGCGATCAGGAACACGTCGGTGAGCACCAGCTGCTCGCTGACGTCGAGCGCGATGATCTCCTCGGCCTTGATGTCGGCGGCGGCGCGGGCCGCCGCGATGGTCAGCTCGATGGCGCGTTCGGTCGCGGGCACAGGTCTCCTCGGAGTGGTTCGGCGTGCGGCGTGCGTCAGGTGGACGACGCCAGGTCCTGCTCGCCGGATCCGGCGGGCAGGGCTGCGGGAACGGCCGTGACGGCCGCGCTGGTCAGATGAGGGGCGACGTCACTCGCCGTGGCCTGGGTGCCCTTGTTGGCGAGCAGCATGATCAGGAACCCGAGCACGAACGCCACGATCGCCAGCACCGTCAGGTGCAGCCAGGTGTACGGGTGGTGCTTGCGCACCGGCTCGTCGAGGTCGTCGTCGTCCCAGGTGCGCGCCGGCGCCGAGGCGCCGTCACGGGCCTCGGCTCCGGCGAACGCCGGCTCGGCGCCCCACCGCGGAGCGGGGACCTCGGCGGCGGGCGCCATGGTCGGCGCGACTGTCGGCGCAGCAGCCTCGGCAGGCCGGGTGCCCGGCCAGGCCGGTGCCGACGCGGCCGACGACGGGGCGCCGGACCAGGCCTGTGCGGCCGGAGGGGAAGCAGGGCCCTGCGGCACGGGCGCGTTGGGTTGGACCGGCGGCTGGTGCGGCGTCGGCGCCCAGGCCGTGGACGGTGCGGACGCACCGGCCGACCAGGCTGCGGCCGACGTGGGAGCCGGCTGCGCGGCCGCGGGCTGGCTGCCCCACGCCGAGGTCCGAGCGGCACCACCCGCACCGGACCCGGCCGGGGAGGGCGGGGCGGTCGGCGGCTCAGCGGCCGGGCGCGCCGCCCCGTAGGCGGCGGGCCGCTCGGGCGAGCCGGCGGGCCGGACAGGACTCGGGTACGCCGAGGGCGCCGCAGCGGGTGCCGACGGCTGCCCCCAGGCGCCAGCCTGCTGGGCGGGCCTGGCCGGCGGGGAGGTCGGAGGCCACTCACCCACCGGGGCCGCCGGGGCCGCCGGTGCGGCCGGGCGTGACGGCGCCGGGGGCCGCACGGTGGGCCCGGGCTGGGCCGGCGCGGACCGCGGCGGGACCACAGAGGAGCGGGGCGGCTGAGCTGCTGCGGACGGCTGACCCGCGGGTCCCTGCTGTCGCGCCGCAGGTGCCGCCGACCAGGTCGGGGTGCCGCCGGCGGCCTCGGGCGGGAGCGTGCGCGGCGGGCCGGAGGTCGGGTCGAGGGCGGTGTCGCGGATCGTCCGTCGCGACCGGGACACGGAGGTCGGCTGAGCGGTGCCCGGCACCACGTACGGACCGTCGCCGGCGCCGTAGCCGTCAGGGCCGACGGAGGGCACGGGGCTGCCACGCATGGCACGGCGCGAGGGCGGGTTCGGGTCGCCGCCCGGGCCGGGAGGCGCAGCCGTAGGACCCGCGGGCCACTGCGGGGTGGGCGCGTGCTGGCCGTCGGCCTGCTCCGGACCGTGCTGGAGGTCGCGACGGCGACGCCGCTCTCCCGGTTCACTCATGACTGACCTCGATACAACCTGTGCTTCGCGATGTACTGGACGACCCCGTCAGGGACGAGGTACCAAACCGGCTCCCCCGCGCGTGCCCGCGCGCGGACGTCAGTCGAGGAGATCGCCAGGGCAGGGATCTCCAGCAGGCTCACCCGGTCGTCGGGCAGACCGGCGACCGACAACGCATGCCCGGGGCGGGTGACCGCCACGAAGTGCGCCCGGTCGAACAGCTCCTCCGCATCCTTCCACGTGAGGATCTGCTCGATGGCGTCGGCACCGGTGATGAAGAAGAGATCGGCATCGGGACGCTGCTCCCTGAGGTCCCGGAGCGTGTCCACCGTGTACGTGACACCGTCACGCTCGATGTCGACCCGGCTGACCGTGAAGCGCGGGTTCGACGCCGTGGCGATCACCGTCATCAGGTAGCGGTGCTCGGCCACCGTGACGTCCTGGTCGAGTTTGAACGTCGGGTGCCCGGTCGGCACGAACACGACCTCGTCGAGGTCGAAGCGCGCCTGCACCTCGCTCGCCGCGACCAGGTGGCCGTGGTGCACGGGGTCGAAGGTGCCACCCATCACCCCGACACGGGGTCGGCGGGGGGGCACCTGCGTCATCTGGTCCTGGATCCTCTCGGGTCACCTGTCACGGCAGCGCCGGTCAGTGACGCGTCCCGACGCTACGGAACGCGTACGTGACCAGCAGCATCGCGACCAGCCCGGCGAACGCGCCGATGCCGAAGACGACGGGCGGGAACGGCAGGGTCGAACCGGTCTCCGCGGCCTGCTCCGCGGCGGCGATCAGGGCAGCGTGCACGTCGTCCTCCAGGGGTCGGGATGTGCTCTGACGGCGCCCCGGGGCGCCTCGGACGGGGTCAAGTGTCGCACGCAGGCCGTGCCGCACGGGCCCCCTCGCCCGGGATGTCCGGGCGCTGAGGCGAATCCCACAGCCGGCACCCAGCCTCGGCTCAGGGCCGCACGTGCCCGTCGCCGTGCACGATCCACTTGGTGGTCGTCAGCTCCGCCAACCCCATCGGACCGCGCGCGTGCAGCTTCTGGGTGGAGATCCCGATCTCGGCACCCAGGCCCAGCTGCCCGCCGTCGGTGAACCGCGTCGAGGCGTTGACCATCACCGCCGCCGAGTCGACCTCGGCGACGAAACGCTCGGAGGAGGCCAGGTCGCGGGTGACGATGGCCTCGGTGTGCCCCGAGCTCCACGTGCGGATGTGCTCGATCGCCTCGTCGAGGTCGTCCACCACCCGCACGGCCAGGTCGAGCGAGAGGTACTCGGTGCCCCAGTCCTCCTCGGTGGCCGGCACCACGGCGGCCTCCTCGGGCGCCAGCCGCCGCGCGGCGTCGTCGGCGTGGATCGTCACGCCGGCGTCCGCCAGCTGCGCCAGCGCCACCGGCAGGAACTCGTCGGCGACGGCCCGGTGCACCAGCAGGGTCTCGGCGGCATTGCACACGCCCACGCGCTGCGTCTTCGCGTTGAGGATGATCGGCAGCGCCATCGCCAGGTCGGCGCTCTCGTCCACGTAGACGTGGCAGTTGCCCACACCTGTCTCCACGACCGGGACCGTCGACTCCCGCACCACGGTCTGGATCAGGTCGGCACCGCCGCGGGGCACCAGCACGTCGACCAGCCCACGCGCGTGCATGAGCGCCACCGCGCCGGCACGACCCCACGCGTCGATGGACTGGACCAGGTCACCCGGCAGCCCCTGCTGCTCGAGTGCGTCGGCCAGCACACCGACGATGACCTCGTTGCTGCGGGCCGCCGCCGAACCACCACGCAGCACCACCGCGTTGCCGCTCTTGAGCGCCAACCCGGCCGCGTCGACCGTCACGTTGGGGCGCGCCTCGTAGATCATGCCGACCACCCCCATCGGCACCCGGACCTGCCGCAGCCGCAACCCGTTGGGCAGGGTCGAGCCGCGCACGACCTCCCCGACAGGGTCGGGCAGCGCGGCCAGCTCGCGCAGCGCCTCGGCGATCGCCACGATCCGCGCGGGGTCCAGCGCCAGCCGGTCCAGCAGACCGGCGGACGTGCCCGCCGCGCGGCCCCGCGCCAGGTCCTCGGCGTTCGCCGCGACGATCACGTCGGTGGCCGCCACGAGGGCGTCGGCGAGCGCGTGCAGCGCGGAGTCCTTGGTGGCACGGGTGGCCGTGGCCAGCACGCGCGAGGCGTCCTTGGCCCGACGAGCCACGGCCCGCACCTGGGCGACGACGTCGTCCGACGGCGCGGGCGACCCACCGCCCGCCTCGGACGGGACCTGCACCGGGGTGTCGACGGAGGCGCTCATCCCGTCAGGGTAGCCCCGCCGCCGACGGCGAGGTCAGACGTCCGCCACCCGGCCGCCGGCCGCACCGACGCCCGCGGCACGGGCGCCCGTCTCGGGTGCACGCCGTCGGCGCACCAGCACCAGGTCGTCGCGGTTGACCAGCTCACGGTCGTACCCCGGGCCCAGATCACGGCGCAGGTCGGACGTCGTGCGGCCCAGCAGGTCCGGCATCTCGTCCGAGGAGTAGGCCACCAGACCCCGCGCGATCACCACGTGGTCCGGCCCGACGAGCTCGATCGGGTCCCCGGCCTCGAACGACCCCTCGAAGGCCGTCACACCGGCCGGCAGCAACGACTTGTGCCGCTCGGCGACCGCGTGCACCGCGCCGGCGTCGAGCACCAGGCGCCCGCGCGTGCGGGCGGCGTGCGCGAGCCACAGCAGCCGCACACCCCGACGGCTGCCCGTCGCCGAGAACCACGTGCCCACGTCCGCACCCGCCAGGGCCTGCCCCGCCTGCGCCGCCGAGGTCAGCACCACGGGGATCCCCGACTGCGTCGCGATCGACACCGACTCGAGCTTGGTCACCATGCCGCCGGTGCCCACCGCACTGCCGCGCGCCGTGACGTCGATGCCGTCCAGGTCGCGCGGGCCGCGCACCAGCGGGATGCGCCGCGAGCCCGCGCGCGTCGGAGGCCCCGTGTACAGGCCGTCCACGTCGGTCAGCAGCACCAGGGCGTCGGCGTGCACCAGGTGCGAGACGAGGGCTGCGAGCCGGTCGTTGTCACCGAACCGGATCTCCTCGGTGGCCACCGCGTCGTTCTCGTTGATGATCGGCACCACGCCCAGGTCGAGCAGCCGGGCCAGCGCCCGGTGCGCGTTGCGGTAATGCGTGCGTCGCACCGTGTCGTCGGCGGTCAGCAGCACCTGGCCCACGCGCAGACCGTGGTCGGCGAACGCCTTCGTGTAGTGCGCCACCAGCAGACCCTGACCGACGGACGCGGCCGCCTGCTGCGTGGCCAGGTCGCGCGGTCGACCGGCCAGCCCCAACGGCGCGATGGCCGCAGCGATCGCCCCGGAGGACACCAGCACGACCTGCCCGCCGGCCGCCCGACGAGCGGCCAGCACGTCCACCAGGGCGCGCAGCCGTGCGACGTCGAGACGACCGTCCGGGCTGGTCAGCGACGACGACCCGACCTTGACGACGATGCGTCCTGCGGTGGGGACCTGTGCCCGGTCGGTCAGTGCAGCTGCGCTCACCAGGCCATTGTCCCCTCCGGCAGCCCGCCGACGTGCACCCATCCACGCCCTGACCTCGGCACCGGTCGCCCGGCACCGAGGTCGCAAGGACCGGTCAGTCCTCGGGGTCGGCCCAGTGACCGGCCTCGCGCTCGGTCCACAGCTCGGCACGCGCGGCCGCCTTGGCGTCCATGCGCTCCTTGTACTCCTGCCGCTTCTCGCCACGCGTGGGCCGCGACCGGTCCTCCAGACGCAGGTCCGAACCACGCGGCCCGCCCAGCAGCTCCGAACCGGTCATCAGGGTCGGCTCCCAGTCGAAGACCACCGAGTTGTGGTCCGGTCCGATCCGGACCTCGTCACCGGCGACCGCGCCCGCCTTGAACAGCCGCTCCTCGACACCCAGGCGTGCCAGACGGTCCGCCAGGTAGCCGACGGCCTCGTCGTTGGTGAAGTCCGTCTGCCGGACCCACCGCTCGGGCTTCTCGCCGCGCACCGCGAACCACACCTCGCCGCCCTGCTCCCGCCGGGTGACCGTGAAGCCGGCGTCGTCGACCGCCTTGGGCCGCAGCACCACACGCGTGTTCTCGGGCGTCGGCGCCTCCCGGCGGGCCTTCTCCACGAGCTCGGCGAGCGCGAACGTCAGCGGCCGCAGGCCCTCGTGGCTGGCCGTCGACACCTCGAACACGCGCAGGCCGCGCGCCTCGAGCTCCGGGCGGACCATCTCGGCCAGGTCCCGGGCCTCGGGCACGTCGATCTTGTTGAGCACGACCATCCGGGGGCGCTCCTGCAACGGCACCCGCCCGCCCTCGATCCCGAGGTCGCCCGCGTACTGGGCCAGCTCGGCCTCGATGACGTCCAGGTCGGAGATCGGGTCACGATCGGGCTCGAGCGTGGCGCAGTCGAGCACGTGCACGAGCACCGCGCACCGTTCGATGTGCCGCAGGAACTCCAGGCCCAGCCCCTTGCCCTCGGACGCACCCGGGATCAGGCCGGGCACGTCGGCCACGGTGTAGCGGGCCGAGCCGGCCTGCACCACGCCGAGGTTCGGCACCAGCGTGGTGAACGGGTAGTCGGCGATCTTGGGCCGCGCCGCGGAGATCGCGGCCACCAGGCTCGACTTGCCGGCGCTCGGGTAGCCCACGAGTGCCACGTCGGCGATCGTCTTGAGCTCGAGGACGACGTCCTGCGACTCCCCAGGCTCCCCCAGCAGCGCGAAGCCGGGTGCCTTGCGCCGCGGGGACGCCAGCGCCGCGTTGCCGAGCCCCCCGCGACCGCCCGCGGCAGCCACGTACTCGGCGCCCACGCCGACCAGGTCGGCCAGCACGTTCCCGTCGGCGTCCTTCACGACGGTGCCGTCCGGCACGCCGAGCACCAGGTCCGGACCGATCGCGCCCTGACGGTGGTCACCCATGCCCTGCGAACCCGACGATGCGTGCCGGTGCGGCAGGTGGTGGAACTCGAGCAAGGTGGTCACCTGCGGGTCGACCCGCAGGATCACGGACCCGCCGTTGCCCCCGTTGCCCCCGTCGGGACCCGCCAAGGGCTTGAACTTCTCGCGGTGGATGGACGCACAGCCGTGCCCACCGTCACCGCCGGCCGCATGCACCACGACCCGGTCGACGAATGTCGCCACGACTGCCTCCTTGTGTTCGTGCGATCTTCACACGACGAAGGGGCGCACCGCACGGGTGCGCCCCTTCGTCGACGTGCGGTCCGCCGCATCAGCGCGGCGGACGACGGACAGGTCTCAGACCTCGGCCGCCACGATGTCGATGACCTTGCGGCCACGACGGGTGCCGAACTCGACCGCACCGGCGGTCAGCGCGAACAGCGTGTCGTCGCCGCCACGGCCGACGTTGATGCCCGGGTGGAAGTGGGTGCCGCGCTGGCGGACGATGATCTCGCCGGCCTTCACGACCTGGCCACCGAAGCGCTTGACGCCCAGGCGCTGGGCGTTGGAGTCGCGACCGTTGCGCGAGGAGCTCGCGCCCTTCTTGTGTGCCATGACGAACCTGCTTTCGTGCTGCTCAGAACGGGGGCTGCAGCCGCGGCGAGGTCACGCCGCGGAGCGAGATCACTTGATGCCGGTGACCTTCAGGCGGGTCAGCTGCTGACGGTGACCCTGGCGCTTGCGGTAACCGGTCTTGTTCTTGTACTTGAGGATGTCGATCTTCGGGCCCTTCTCGTCCCGCACGACCTCCGCCGTCACCTTCACCTTGGCCAGGGCCGAGGCGTCGGTGGTGACCTTCTCGCCGTCGACGAGCAGGAGCGCAGGCAGCTCGACCGTCGCACCGGCCTTGGCGGCGAGGCGGTCGACGACGACGACGTCGCCGACGGCGACCTTCTCCTGGCGGCCGCCAGCCTTCACGATCGCGTACACCACGTTGATGCTCATCTCTGCTCGTCGAACTGCTTGTCTCGAACCACGTCTGCTGGGTGTGCCGCCCGCGTCCGCGCACCACCCGACCTACCCAGGCTCCGGGGGTTCGCGTCGCAGCAGACCTCGTCGGCCAGTGGAACGTGCTGTTCCGGCGACACACGCTGTCGACACACACTCCCTGTCGACCCACATGTGCAGTGACACACGGTGTGCGTTGACAGGCTCGGCGCGCACGCGACGCACCGACGTTCAAGGTTACGGACCCGGCGGCCAGGGGTCAAACCTGACCGCCGGGTCGTCCGTCACTGCGGGGAGTCCGACTCCTCGTCGTCGTCCACCGCGAAGAGCTCCGGGGCGACCGGCGTCAGCTCGAGCTGCTCCTCGTCGGCAGGCTCCCCGGAGGCCACCGCCTGGTCACCGCGGGCCGCGGTCACCTGCGCCAGCTCGGCGAGCACGTCGAACAGGGGCGCGGGCGCCACGTCCCCCACCTCGACCACGACGTCGCCCTGCTCGTCCTGAGCGGCCTGCTCCTCCTCGACGGAGGCGTCGACGGCAGCAGGGAGCACCTCGACCGCAGCCTCGGCCTCCGTCAGCGCGGCGGCCTGCTCGTGCTCCTCGGTCTCGTGCTCGTGCTCGTGCTCGTGCTCGTGGGCGTGCGCGGCCGCTGCGGCGATCGTGGCGAGCGTGGCCTTGACCGCCTCGCGCGCCTCGGGCAGCACGGGCACACCCGCGTGCGGGGCCGCAGGAACGTCCTTGGCGCCACCGCGCTTGCGACGCGCACGCTTCGACTCACCCTCGGCCACCGGCTGCGGCGAGGCCGGCGCAGCCCCCTCGGGGCGCGGACCCTTCTCGACCGGCTCGTCCTGCACGATGAAGCCGCGACCGTGGCAGTGCTCGCACGTCACGGAGAACGCCTCGACCAGGCCCTGGCCGACCCGCTTGCGGGTCATCTGGACCAGGCCGAGAGAGGTCACCTCGGCCACCTGGTGCTTGGTGCGGTCACGGCCGAGGCACTCGACCAGGCGACGCAGGACCAGGTCGCGGTTCGACTCGAGCACCATGTCGATGAAGTCGATGACGATGATGCCGCCGATGTCGCGCAACCTCAGCTGCCGCACGATCTCCTCGGCCGCCTCGATGTTGTTACGGGTGACCGTCTCCTCGAGCGTGCCGCCCGAACCGGTGAACTTGCCCGTGTTGACATCGATGACGGTCATCGCCTCGGTGCGGTCGATGACCAGCGAGCCACCCGAGGGCAGCCACACCTTGCGGTCCATGCCCTTGGCCAGCTGCTCGTCGATGCGGTGCGCCGAGAAGACGTCGCCCGTGCCCGTCCACCGCGAGACCTTGTCGGCCAGGTCGGGGGCGAGCTCACCGATGTAGCCGGAGATCGTCGACCACGCCTCGTCGCCCTGGACGACCAGCGAGTTGAAGTCGTCGTTGAAGATGTCGCGCACCACGCGGATCGCCATGTCGGGCTCACCCTGCAGCAACGCCGGGGCGGACGCCGTCTTGGCCTTGGCCGAGATCGCCTCCCACTGCGACTGCAGGCGCTCGATGTCGGCGCGCAGCTCCTCCTCCGAGGCCCCCTCGGCCGCCGTGCGGACGATGACGCCGGCGGAGTCCGGCACGACCTCGCGCAGGATCTTCTTCAGGCGGGACCGCTCGGTGTCGGGCAGCTTGCGGCTGATGCCGGTCATGCCGCCGCCGGGCACGTAGACCAGGTATCGGCCGGCGAGCGTGACCTGCGAGGTCAGGCGCGCACCCTTGTGCCCGATCGGGTCCTTGGTGACCTGCACCAGGACCGAGTCGCCGGACTTCAGGGCCTGCTCGATGCGACGCGACTGGCCGCCCTCGAGGCCAGCGGCGTCCCAGTTGACCTCACCGGCGTACAGCACCGCGTTGCGGCCCTTGCCGACGTCGACGAACGCAGCCTCCATGCTCGGCAGCACGTTCTGCACGCGACCGAGGTAGACGTTGCCGACCATCGAGGACTGCGCCTGGATCGACACGTAGTGCTCGACGAGGACCTTGTCCTCGAGCACGGCGATCTGCGTGCGCCCGTCACGCTCACGCACGATCATCGTGCGGTCGACGGCCTCACGGCGGGCCAGGAACTCGGCCTCGCTGATGATCTGGCGGCGGCGGCCCGCGTCACGACCCTCACGGCGGCGCTGACGCTTGGCCTCCAGGCGGGTGGAGCCGCGCAGGGCGGTCACCTCGTCGCCCGTGCCGCGCGAACGGCTGCGGCTCGGCTGCTGCTCGCCCTCACCGGACTCGGAGCGCGACCCACGACGGCGGCGACGGCGACGACGGCTGCTGCCGGTGCCCTCCTCGGCCCCGTCCCCGTCGTCCTCGGACTCGGTGTCCTCGTCCGCCTCGGGCTCGTCCCCGGGCTCCCCGGCGGACTCCTCGCCCTGCTCGTCAGAAGCACCGTCGGTGCGACCGCGACGACCACGACCGCCGCGACGGCGACGGCGACGCGGCGCGCCGTGCTCGTCGGCAGCCTCGCCCTCCTCGTCCGCCTCGGAGGTCAGCGCGTCCTCGTCCTCGACCGGCTCGCCGAGCCCGGCGCCCGGCACCTCGCCGAGCTCCTCGTCGGCGGGCGCCTCGGGAGAGTCCTCAGCCACGGCAGCCTCGGTGACGAGCTCGCCGCGGCGGCGACCACCCCGGCGTCGGGACGAGCGGGCGGGCGCCTCCGGGGCGGGTTCGGTCGCCAGGACGGAGATGTCCTCGCTGACCGCGACCTCCCTTGCGGCGGCGTCCCGCACGGCAGCCTCCTGCGCGTCGGACTCCTGCGCGGCGGCCTCGGCGCGACGGGCGGCCTCGGAGATCTCCTCGGGGGATCCGGCCTGCACCTGGGCGCGGCGACGGCGCGGACGGCTGACGGGGTCAGGCGCCTGGAAGAGCAGCGCCGTCGTGGCCGTGCGGGGTGCGGTCCGTGCCTGCTCGGTGGGCGCGGCCGTGCCGGCGAGCTCGGCGAGCACGTCGAGCGCAGGTGCGCCCGTGCGGGTCACCGGCGCCGCGGGCGCCTCCTCGGCCTCGTCCTCGTCCTCGACGGCGACTGCCTCGGGAGCGGCAGGTGTCTCCTCGGAGACCGTCGTGCCCTCCGCTGCGGCGAGCGACCTGCTGGTGGCGCGGCGACGTCGCGGAGCCTTGGCAGGCTTCTCCGTCGCGTCCTTCTGCGGCTCGTCCTTCTGCGCTGCCGCCAGCACGGGGGCAGGCTCAGCGGTCGCAGCGGGCCCGCCCGTCACGTCGGCGCCGTCGGGCGCCTCGGTCGCCACCCGGCCTGCGGCCGACGGGGCACCTTCGGCCGCAGGCCGGGTGGCTCGGCGCGAGCGCCGCGCCGCAGGTGCCGTCCGCGCGACCTGCTCGGGCGCGTCGGGGGTGCCGGTCGCGGCGGGCGCAGCCGTCGCTGCCGGCTCGGCTGCCGTGACACCAGCCGTCGCGGGCGCGGGGGTGGAGGCGCTCTGCTCGGGCGTCACGGGGGCCGCGACGGTGCGGGTGGCGCGGCGGCGGCGCACCGGTGCGGGCGCTGCCTCACCCCCGGCGGTGGTCGCGTCTGCGGCGAAGTCAGGGGTGTTGTCGTAGGTCACGCGGGGTGCTCCTGGGTGCCCGGGCCACCGCCCACACGTTCGCGGTGCCCGAGGGCGGTCGGTCGTCGCGTGCGCCGATCGGCGCCGCGACGGAAGTCGTCGGTCGTGGCTGCAGCCCGAGGATCGGGGCCATCGCCTGCCCGGCGCCCGTTGGCGACCCTGGCGGGGCCGAACGGTGCCTGGCGGCGGCTGGCGCGCGCGACGCAGGGGCGGCAAGCTCAAGGGTTCGTGGCGGTGTGGGCGCCGGAGAACCGTGACGAGTATCGCACAGCGACCCGTCGGTGACCTGTCAGCCGCCCATCAGCGACCCGTCAACGACCCCGGCACGCAGTGCACGGGACGGACCCGGCACCCTGACCGGCGGCAGACGTGAGGGACACGACACCCTGTCAGCACCCGGGACCTACGTCCCGGGGTGAGACTAGGACCTGAGCCCTAGCGTTCCGACCATCCCTGCGGGTAGCGACGCCGATCAGAAGCCACTTCTGCCGGAGCACGACGCGACGTCGCAGGGCTCGGACCCGATGATCGCACCGCACCCCGATGGAGAGTGACCCCGCGTGGACGCCCTCGACCTCGCCCGCTGGCAGTTCGGCATCACGACCGTGTACCACTTCATCTTCGTGCCGCTGACGATCGGCCTCGCGCCGCTCGTCGCGATCATGCAGACGATCTGGGTACGGACGGGCCACGAACGCTGGCTGCGGCTGACCAAGTTCTTCGGGAAGCTGCTGCTCATCAACTTCGCCATCGGTGTCGCCACCGGCATCGTGCAGGAGTTCCAGTTCGGCATGAACTGGTCGGAGTACTCACGGTTCGTCGGTGACGTCTTCGGCGCACCGCTGGCCATGGAGGCCCTGGCGGCGTTCTTCGTCGAGTCGACGTTCCTGGGCCTGTGGATCTTCGGCTGGGACAAGCTGCCCAAGAAGATCCACCTGGCGTGCATCTGGGCCGTGGCCATCGCCACGAACCTGTCGGCGTTCTTCATCCTGGCCGCGAACTCCTGGATGCAGCACCCCGTCGGCGCCGTCTTCAACGCCGAGACCGGCCGCGCCGAGATGGTCGACATCGGCGCCGTGCTGAGCAACCCCACGGTGCTGGCCGCCTTCCCCCACACCATCTCCGCGGCGTTCCTCACCGCAGGCACCTTCGTCGCCGGCATCGCCGCGTGGTGGATGGTCAAGCTCGTCCGCGCCGGGCAGGCCGACAAGGCCCGCGACGTCTACCGCCCCGCGGTGATCCTCGGCCTGGTGGCCATGCTCGTCTCCGGCGTCGGCGTCGCCGTCACCGGTGACTGGCAGGCCAAGCTCATGTTCGACCAGCAGCCGATGAAGATGGCCGCGGCCGAGGGGCTGTGCGAGTCCACCGACGGCGCGTCGTTCTCGATCCTGGCCATCGGCGACCTGAACAACGACTGCGAGGGCGTGCGCCACCTCATCGAGATCCCCGGTCTGACCTCGTTCCTGGCCACGGGCGACTTCAACGCACCGATCAAGGGCGTCGACGACCTGCAGGCGCAGTACGAGGAGAAGTTCGGGTTCACCGACGAGGCGGGCAACCCGGCCAGCTACTCCCCCAACCTCGCGGTGACCTACTGGTCGTTCCGGTTGATGATCGGCTTCGGCGTCGGCTCGGCCGCGCTGGCCCTGCTCGCGCTGTGGTTCACCCGCAAGGGCCGCGTCACCGACAACCCGTGGTTCGCCCGGGTCGGTGTCTGGGCCATCGCGACCCCGTTCCTCGCCTCGGCGTTCGGCTGGATCTTCACCGAGATGGGCCGCCAGCCGTGGGTCGTCGCACCCAACCCGAACCCCTCGGGAGTCGACGGCGTGTACCTGTTCACCGCACAAGGTGTCTCCGAGGTCGTCACCCCGACGACCGTGATCATCTCGCTGGTCGGGTTCACGCTGCTCTACGGCGTGCTCGCCGTGTTCTGGTACCGGCTCATGCACCGGTACGCCATCGAGGGCGTCGCCGACACCGAGCACGACCCCAGCCCCGACAACCGACCCGACGAACCGGACGCCACCGACCGTCCGCTGTCGTTCGCCTACTGAGCCGGAGGGACGATCACCATGGAGCTCTCGACCGTCTGGTTCCTGCTCATCGCGGTCCTGTGGACCGGTTACCTCGTGCTCGAGGGGTTCGACTTCGGCGTGGGGATGCTGCTGGGCATCCTCGGCCGCCGGGGCGCTCGTGACGCCGCCGCGGTCGAGAAGGACCGCCGCGTCATGATCAACACCATCGGGCCCGTCTGGGACGGCAACGAGGTCTGGCTGCTCACCGCCGGCGGCGCCACGTTCGCGGCGTTCCCCGAGTGGTACGCCACGCTGTTCTCCGGGTTCTACCTGCCGCTGTTCCTCATCCTCGTCGCCCTCATCGTGCGGATCGTCGCGTTCGAGTGGCGCGGGAAGATCAACGACGACCGGTGGCGTGCCCTGGCCGACCGGGCGATCATGTTCGGCTCCTGGCTGCCCTCGGTCCTGTGGGGCGTGGCGTTCGCCAACATCGTCCGCGGGGTCGAGCTGGACGCGAACCACCAGTACATCGGCGGGTTCTGGGCGCTGCTCAACCCGTTCGCCCTGCTCGGCGGCGCCACCACCGCCCTGCTGTTCCTCACGCACGGCGCGGTGTTCCTGGCCCTGAAGTCCGACGGCGAGATCCGCACCCGTGCGGGAGCCGTCGCCGAGCGGCTGGCACCGGTCACGCTCGTGGTCGCGGCCGCGTGGGCCATCTGGGCGCAGCTGTCCTACTCCGACGCGGCATGGACGTGGGCCGCGGTGGCCGTCGCCGCCGTCGCCCTGGCCGCCCTGGTGGTGACCACGCGGGCCCGCCGTGAGGGTCAGGCGTTCGTCGCGTCCGCCGTGACGATCCTGGCCGCGGTCGTGCTGATCTTCGGCTCGCTGTACCCCGACGTGATGCCGGCGTTCGACCCGGCCAACTCCCTGACCGTCACCAACGCGTCGTCCACCGACTACACGCTGACCGTGATGACCTGGGTCGCCGTGATCCTCACGCCGCTCGTGCTCGTGTACCAGGGCTGGACGTACTGGGTGTTCCGCAAGCGCATCAGCGCCGCGCAGATCCCCGAGCCCGTCGGTCTGACGTTCGAGCAGTCGGCGGCCCAGTGACCGGTCGGTCGGCGTGAAGCCGCTCGACCCCCGGCTCCTGCACCACGCCCGCGCCGCTCGGGGCTACCTGGCCCTGACCGTCTCGCTCGGGCTCGTCACCACCGCGCTGATCGTCACCCAGGCGTTGCTGCTCGCCCGTGCCCTCGGGCGAGCAGTGGCGCAGGGGGCCGACCTCGACGCGCTCGGCCCCACGGTGGTCGCGCTCGCCGCCATCGTCCTGGCACGGACCGCGGTCACCGCCGTCCAGGAGCGCTACGCGCACCGCGCCGCCACCCGCGCCGTCGCCGAGCTGCGTGAGTCGGTGGTCGCGCACGCCGTCGCCCGCGGGCCCCGCTGGCTGGCGGGCGGCGACGGGCCGGGGGTGGTCACGCTGGCCACCCGGGGGCTCGACGCCCTCGAGCCGTACTTCGTGCGCTACCTGCCTCAGCTGGTCCTCGCGGCGACCGTCACGCCGGCGACCGTCCTGGTGGTGCTCGGGCTCGACTGGGTCTCCGCGGCGATCATCGTGGGCACGATCCCCCTGGTGCCGATCTTCATGGTGCTCGTCGGGCGCCTCACGCAGGGTCGCTCCGAGAAGGGTCTGCGCACCATGCAGCGCCTGTCGGCCCAGGTGCTGGACCTGCTCGCCGGGCTGCCGACGCTGCGTGCCCTCGGGCGCGAACGCGGGCCGGCTGCCCGCGTGCAGGCCCTGGGCGACGCGCACCGGCGCGCCACCATGGGCACGCTCCGTATCGCGTTCCTGTCCGGCATGGTGCTCGAGCTGCTCACCACGCTGTCCGTCGCGCTGGTCGCGGTCGGCATCGGCCTGCGGCTCGTCGACGGGCAGCTCGACCTCGTCACCGGGCTGGCGGTGCTCGTGCTCGCCCCCGAGGTGTTCGCACCGCTGCGCCAGGTCGGGGCGCACTTCCACGCCTCGACCGATGGCGTGGCCGCCGCCGAGCAGGCCTTCGCGGTGCTCGAGAGCCCGCTGCCCGCGCGCGGCACGGCACCGGCACCCGACCTGCGGACCACCACCGTGCGGCTGCGCGGCATCGCCGTGCGTGCACGCGACCACGCCGCCCCCGCCGGCCTCGACGTGGACGTGGTGCCCGGGCGCGTGCTCGCCCTGGTCGGCCCCAGCGGCTCGGGCAAGTCGACCGCCGTCGAGGTCCTGCTCGGGCTGGTGCCGCCGGACGCCGGCGCCGTGACCCTCGTCCCGTCGGACGGTGCCGCGATCGGCCTGGAGTCGGTCGACCTCGACGGCTTCTGGGCGCAGATCACCTGGCTGCCGCAGCGGCCGGTGCTGGAGCCGGGCACGATCGCCCAGGCCGTCGGGGGTGCCGATCTCACCGCGCGGCAGACCGCCGCCGCGCTGACCGGCCTCGACGCCGTGCTGCAGGACCTGCCCGACGGCTGGGGCACCGTGCTGGGGCGCGGTGGCAGCGGGCTCAGCGTCGGTCAGCGGCAGCGCGTCGCCCTGACCCGCGCGCTCCTGACGGACGCCCCGCTGGTCGTGCTGGACGAGCCGACCGCGCACCTGGACGCGATCGGCGAGCAGGTCGTGCTGGACACCGTGCGCGAGCTGCGCCGGGCCGGCCGGACGGTCGTGCTCGTCGCCCACCGGGCCAGCCTGGCCGCCACGGCCGACGACGTGGTCACGGTCCGCACAGGGCCGTTGCCCGTGGCGCCGGGCACCGCACCCCTCGACGCGCACGGGGCGGGACGCCCCGACGACGCCCGGGAGGTCCCCGCATGACGCCGCCGGCCACCCCGCGTCCTGCGCGTGGCACCCTCCGACGTGCCGTGCGGCTGCTGGACGTGTCCCCCCGGCGCGCAGCACTGGCCGTGCTCCTGGGCACGCTGGCCCTCGGCTGCGCCGTGGCGCTGGCGGCCGTCTCCGCATGGCTCATCGCCCGCGCCTCCCAGATGCCCCCGGTGCTCACGCTCTCGGTGGCGACCGTGGCCGTGCGGACGTTCGGCATCGGCCGCGGCGTGCTGCGCTACACCGAGCGCCTGGTCTCGCACGACCTGGCGCTGCGGGGCATGGCCACGCTGCGCACCACCGTCTACACCCGGCTGGCGGACGGCAGCACGGCCTCGTTGGTCGCCCTGCGTCGCGGCGACCTGCTCACCCGCGTGGGGGCCGACGTCGACGCGGTCGGCGACGTCGTCGTCCGCGGCCTGCTCCCCGCCGCCGTGGCGGCCACGCTCGGTGTCGGCACGGTCGCCGCCATGGCGGCGTTCTGGCCCCCCGCGGCCGCGGCGCTCACCGTGGCGCTCCTCGCGGCCGGGCTGCTCGCCCCGACCCTGACGGCCCGGGCCGCCCGGCAGACCGAGGCACGCGCGGTGCACGCGCACGCCGACATGACCGGCACGGCCCTCGGCCTGCTCGACGACCCCGGTCCGCTCACCGTCGCCGGCCGCGTGGGTGCCGAGCTGGCCGCGCTGCGGTCCGCCGACACCGAGATCGCCCGCGCCACCGACGCAGGCGCGCGCACGGCCGCCCTGGCCGCGGCCATGGGGCCGCTCGCGATGGGGTTCGCGGTGCTCGCCGCTCTGGTCACCGGGGTGCCGGCAGTGGCTGCCGGGCAGCTGGCACCGGTCGAGCTGGCCGTCATCGTGCTGACGCCGCTCGCCGCGTTCGAGGCGACCTCCCTGCTGCCGGCCGCCGCCGTCCAGATGCAGCGCTCGCGCGCCTCGGCGGCACGCGTGCTGGCACTGCTCGACGGCGCCGGGTCGACCCCGCCTCAGCCTGCCACCCCGCGGCAGCCCGGCGTCGCCGCCGGCCCGCACCCCGCCCTGGTCGCCTCGGAGCTGGCCTGTGGCTGGCCGGGGCGCGCTCCGGTGCTGGCAGGCCTCGACCTCGACGTCCGCCCCGGCCGGTCCGTGGCACTGGTCGGTGCCAGCGGCGCGGGCAAGACCACCACGCTGCTCACGCTCGGCGGCCTCCTGCCCCGCACCGGTGGCACGCTCACGCTCGACGGCACCGACGTGGCCGTCCTCGCCTCGGACCAGGTGGCCGCGGCCGTCGTCGTCACCACCGAGGACGCGCACGTGTTCGGCACCACCGTGCTGGAGAACCTGCGCGTCGCACGAGGCGACGTGACGACCGACGAGGCCCGCCACGCACTGGTCACGGTCGGGCTGGGTCCGTGGCTCGACCTGCTGCCCGACGGTCTCCAGACGCTGCTGGGACCCGATGCCCGGACCGTCTCGGGCGGGGAGCGCCGTCGGCTCCTGCTGGCGCGCGCGCTGCTCTCCCCCGCCCCGCTGCTGCTGGTCGACGAACCCGCGGAGCACCTGGACGGGCCGGCCGCCGACGCGCTCCTGCGCACCCTGCTGGCAGGCGCCCGCGAACAAGGCCGGGGGGTGGTCGTCGTGACGCACCGCCTCAGCGCGCTGGACGCCGCCGACGAGGTCCTCCAGCTGGCCGACGGACACGTCACCGCTCGCGGCACCCACGCACACCTGCTGGCCACCGTCGAGGACTACCGTGAGGCGCACGAGCGCGAGCGGACGGACCTCGACGACACCCCGCCCAGCACCCTCGTCGATCCCGCCTGACGGGCGACCCGCCCAGCACCGCACGCCCAGTCGGACCCGAGACGGAGACAGCCAGTGCACAGCCCGGACCGTGACGGCATCCGCGACGAGACGCGCGACCCGCGCGACCCTGCCCGCTCCCGCGGCGGCATCCGCACCGGAGGGGTGCTGACGGAGGTCGACGGCCCGACGGTCGACCTGACCGGTGACGGGCTGACCGACCTCATGCAGGCGATCCTCACGGTCGCCAGCGAGCTCGACCTGCCGGCGGTGCTCAACCAGTTCGTCCGCGTCTCGGCCGAGCTCACGGGGGCCCGGTACGGCGCGATCAACGTGCTCGACCCGCACGGGGTCTCGACCACGTTCGTCTACACCGGCGTGCCCACCGCGTTGGCCCGCATGCTCAAGTCCGCACCGCACGCGCAGGGGGTGCTCGGCCAGATCCCGTCCGAAGGCGCGCTGCGACTGTCCGACCTGCGCCACCACCCGGCGTTCCGCGGCTTCCCGGCGAACCATCCGCCGATGGGTTCGTTCCTCGGCGCCTCGGTACGCGTCGGCGACCACGTGTACGGCCAGCTGTACCTCTCGGAGAAGGACGGTGGCTTCTCCCTCGCCGACGAGCAGGTGGTCATCGCGCTCGCGGCCGCGGCCGGGGTGGCCGTCGCGAACGCGCAGCTGTACGCCGAGGCAGCCCGGAGGGAGCACTGGCTGCGTGCCGGCCAGGACATCACCACGATGCTCCTCGAGGGCATCGACGAGGAGGAGGCCCTCGAGCACATCGCCCGCACCGCACGTGAGGTCGCCGACGCGGACATCTCCGCTCTCGCACTGCCCGGCATGGGCGGTGACCTGTTCATCGAGCTCGCCGTGGGCGCCGGTGCGGACACCCTGCTGGGCACCGTGATGCCGCGCGGCGGGCGCGCCTGGACGGTGATGACCGAGGGTCGAGGCCTGCTGACACCCTCCTTGTCACGCTCACGGACCGTACGCGTCCCGGTGATGCGCTCGTTCGGCCCCGCCATGTTCGCCCCGCTGCAGACCTCAGGGCGCGGCGTCGGCGTCCTCATCCTGCTGCGCCGGGTCGGCCGGGAACCGTTCGAGGAGGGCGACCTGGCGACCGCCGAGTCGTTCGCCGCGCAGGCCGCGCTGGCGTACGTGCTCGCCGAGGCCCGTCACGCGCAGGACGTCGCCGCCCTGCTCGACGAGCGCGAACGTATCGCCCGCGACCTGCACGACCTGGCGATCCAGCAGCTGTTCGCCACCGGCATGCAGCTGGAGACGGTACGCCGCCGGGCGGCACGCGGCGTCGACCCCAGCGAGCTGCTCTCCATCGTCGAGGAGGCGCTGGACAACGTCGACGGCTCCGTGCGGCAGATCCGCGAGATCGTCTACGCATTGCGCGACCCCGACGCCGCGACCGGCCTGACGGAGCGGCTGCGCCGCGAGTCCTCGCTCGCGCGCACCGGTCTGGGTTTCGCCCCGGGCGTCGTCCTCACCCTCGACGGCAAGGACCTGGGCACCGACCACGACATCGACGAGGACCAGCTCGACGAGCGGGTCAGCCCCGAGCTGACCGACGACGTGGTCGCCGTGGTCCGCGAGGGCCTGGCCAACGCGGCCCGGCACGCGCACGCGTCCTCGGTGACGGTGCGCGTCTCGGTCCGCGGGGTCGGCCCCACCGGCTCCGTGCTGGTCGAGGTCGAGGACGACGGCACGGGCCTGCCCGAGCGGCGCGACCGACGGTCCGGCACGGGGAACCTCGCCTCCCGGGCCCGGCAGCACGGGGGGACGTTCAGCCTCGGCACCGCACCGGACGGGCGCGGCACCCTGCTCGTGTGGCAGGCGCCGCTCGCCTGAACGAGCCGGGCAGCTCCGCGCGATCGGTCAGTGACCGGGCTCGGCGCGCCAGCCGGAGTGCTTGCGCGAGGCCACCCACGCGGCCACCTGCGTGCGTCGCTGCAGCCCCATCTTGGCCAGCAGCGACGTGATGTGGTTCTTCACGGTCTTCTCCGCCACACCGAGACGCTCGGCGATCTCACGGTTGGACAGCCCGTCACCGATGAGGTCGAGCACCCGCAGCTCGCTCGGCGTGAGGTTCTCCGTCGGGTCCTCGTGGCCGGCCTTGCGTCGCGTGACCGTGCGCTCGTCGAGCAGGGTGCGCCCCGCGGCAACCGCCCGGATGACGTCGGTGATCTCGGCGCCCCGCACGCTCTTGAGCAGGTACGCGGCCGCGCCCGCGTCGAGCGCCGCGGCCAGCGCGTCGTCGTCGTCGAACGAGGTGAGCACGATGGCGCGCACGTCCGGCTGGGTCTCCTTGACCTGCTTCATCAGGTCGATCCCCGTGCCGTCGGGCAGCTGGAGGTCGACCAGCAGCACCTGCGGGTGCACGAGCAGCGCACGCCGCACACCGTCCGCCACCGACCCCGCCTCGGCGACGACCGTCATGCCGTCGGTGCGCTCGACGACCTCCGCGATTCCACGGCGGACGACCTCGTGGTCGTCGATGATCATCACGGTGACCTGGTGGTGCCGGTCGGTCGCGGGTACGGCGCTGGTGGGAGACACGCAGGCATCGTACCGAGCCGCAGGGCCCTGCTCCGGCGCGTACACGCGGGGGTTATTCACGGCACCGCTCGCCGGGCCGCGCGCGGCGGCCGTTGGCACGCCGGACAGGTGAAGGCAGAACGGTTCATGAACGCCTCTCGCCGGACGGGCGTCCCGCACCGCGGGCACGGGCGACCCTCCTGCCCGTAGACGGCCAGCGACCGGTCGAAGTAGCCCGACTGCCCGTTGACGTTCACGTAGAGCGCGTCGAAGCTCGTGCCGCCCTGCCGGAGTGCCTCGCTCATCACCGCGTGGGCACCGTCCAGCGCACGCCCGACCTCGGCGCGCGTCAACGACCCGGCGGCTCGCTCGTGGTGCAGCTGCGCCCGCCACAGACCCTCGTCGGCGTAGATGTTGCCGATGCCGGAGACCAGGCCCTGGTCGAGGAGCGCGCGCTTGATGCCCGTACGCCGCGCGCGGACTGCCTCCACGAGCCGACCGCGGTCCAGGGACGGGTCGAGCAGGTCGCGGGCGATGTGCGCGACCGGCACAGGCAGCTCCTGCACCGGCGAACCCGCACCGCCCGGGCCGCCGTCACGCGTGGCGACCAGGTCCTGCACGCTCAGGTGCCCGAACGTGCGCTGGTCGACGAAGTCCAGCCACGAGCCGTCGTCCAGCGCGATCCGCACGCGCAGGTGAGGGTGCGCGGCATCCTGCGCACCGGGCTCACGCACCAGCAGCTGCCCGCTCATGCCCAGGTGCACCAGCAGCGCGTCCCCCGCCGATGCCTCGTCGAGCAAGACCCACAGGAACTTGCCCCGCCGCACCGCAGCGCTCAGCACACGACCGCGCAGACGACCGACCAGGTCCAGCGGACCCGCCTCGTGCCGGCGGACCGAGTACTCCCGCAGGACCTCGACGTCGAGGACGGTCCGTCCGAGCACGTGGCGCTCCAGACCGTCCCGGACGGTCTCGACCTCGGGCAGCTCAGGCACGAGAGACCTCCGCGCAGACCTGACGGCACCCCATGAGGACCGAGGTCAGGAGCCGACCGCGGTGGACTCGGCGCGCAAGGCCTCGAGTGCGCGGTAGGCCGCGGCCGCCGCGTCCTGCTCGGCGAGCTTCTTCGCCGGACCGGTCCCCGCGCCCCGCACCTCGCCGCCGACGACGGCGTGCGCGGTGAACGTACGGGCGTGGTCGGGACCCTCACCGACGACGTCGTAGCTGGGGGCGCCCAGGCCGAGCTGCGCCGACAGCTCCTGCAGCGAGGTCTTCCAGTCCAGCCCTGCACCGAGGTCGGCGGCAGCGCTCAGCGTGGGTCCGACCAGGCGGGTCACCAGCGTGCGCGCGGGCTCCAGCCCGTGCGAGAGGTACACCGCGCCGAACACCGCCTCGAGGGTGTCGGACAGGATCGAGTCCTTGTCCCGGCCACCCGTGGCGAGCTCGCCCTTGCCCAGCAGCACGTACGAACCGAGGTCCAGCTCGCGGGCCACCAACGCCAGCGCGCGCTGCGACACCGTCGCCGCGCGCATCTTGGCCAGGTCCCCCTCGGACAGCTCGGGGTACGTGCGGTAGAGCGCCTCTGTCACCACCAGCCCGAGCACGGTGTCGCCGAGGAACTCCAGACGCTCGTTCGTCGGGATGCCACCGGCCTCGTGCGCGAACGAACGATGGGTCAGGGCGAGCACGAGGAGCTCGGGGTCCAGGTGGACTCCGAGCTCCTCGACAAGTCGATCGGCCGCGGCACTCATGCCGGTCCTCCGGTCACGTGGTGCGTCACGGCAAGCGCTGACCTGGTCAGCGGGCCTCGTGCTCGCTGCGCACGGCCTCGGCGTAGCGACGACCGTTGTACGCACCGCACGACGGGCAGGCCGCGTGCGGCTGCTTGTCGGCACGGCACTGCGGGCACGTCGTGAGGGTCGTGGCAGTGGTCTTCCACTGCGAGCGACGCGCACGGGTGTTGCTGCGCGACATCTTGCGCTTCGGAACAGCCACGGCTAGCTCTCTTTCGTCTCGTCATTGCTCAGGAGGCCACCGAGGGCGGACCACCGAGGGTCTAGCGTCTCATGCCCATGGTCGGGCTCGTCCGCCAGGCGCGCACCGCACTGCGGGCACAGGCCCGGGCAGTCGGGGCGGCACAGCGGCCGGAACGGCAGTGCAGGCACCACCGCGTCACGCAGCGCGGGCTCGATGTCGACCAGGTCGCCCTCGAGCTCGCGCACGTCCTCCTCGTCGTCGCCGTCCTGCAGGGCGACCGCCGCACGCTCGGGGTAGACGTACAGCTCCGTGAGCGACACGTCGACGTCGTCGACGACCTCGCCCAGGCAGCGCACGCACTCCCCGACCGCCCGACCCCGGATGGTTCCGGTGACCAGGACCCCCTCCATGACCGCCTCGAGCCGCAGATCCAGCTCGACGTCGGCCCCGGCAGGGACGCCGATCACGTCGGTACCGAGATCGGCCGGGGCCGCGACGGTGCGCTGCACCGTCCTCGTCGATCCCGGACGTCGACCGAGCTCGTGAGTCTCGAGCACGAAGGGCGAGCGGGGATCGAGGTGAACAGGGCGCTGCACGGTCCGGTCCCCTCGTCGATCTCGGTCCACGCCATGACCAGCAGGACCAACGGACAACTCTACGACACCGGAGGACCGCTCCCAAATCGGCGGCGCCTCACCCGAGCCCCGGGTCCCCCAGGCGATCGGCCAGCTTGGCGCGCCCGGCCTGGACCTGGCTCAGCACCTTGCCCAGGTCGATCTCGAAGTCCGCCAGGCGCCGGTCGCAGTAGTCGTCCGCGTCGCGCCGCAGCTGCTGCGCCGTCTCGCGCGCCTCGGCGAGGATCTGCTCCGCGCTCTCGCGCGCCGCGACCACGACCGCCTCCGCCGACACGAGCTCGGCCGCCTGGGCACGGGCACGCTCGAGGAGCACGTCGGCCTCCGCCTGCGCCGCCGCCCGCGCGGCGTCCGCGTCGGCGAGCACCTCGTCGGCGCGCGCCAGCTGCGAGGGCAGCACCTCGTGCGCCTGGTCGACCAGGTCGAGCAGCTCGGCCCGGTTGACCAGCACGGAGGAGGACATCGGCATCGCCCGCGCCTGCTCCACGACCGTCGCGATCGCGTCCAGCACCCCCGTCAGACCCTCGGGCCTGGTGGTGGGTTCGTCGTTCTCCGTCATCGAGATCCTCCTCCCGGCGCCTGGGCGTCGTGCACGCCCAGCGCCTCCCGGACCGCCGCGGCCACACCGGGCGGCACCAGGTCATCGATCGGTCCTCCGAACCGTGCGACGTCCTTGACCAGGGACGAGGCGACGTGGGCGAGCTCGGACGCCCCCACCACGAACACGGTCTCGACCCCGGACAGGTGCCGGTTCATCAACGCCATGGGTACCTCGGCATCGAAGTCCGCGCCACCGCGCAACCCCTTGACCACCGCGCTGGCACCGGTCACTCGCACGAAGTCCGCCAGCAGACCCTCGACAGCCTCCACCCGCACGCCGTCGACGTCCGCGAGCGCCCTGCGAGCCAGCTCGACCCGCGTCCCGACGGGCAGCAGCGCCGACTTGCCCGAGTTGCGGGCAACGGCCACCACGACCTCGTCGAACATCGACCGAGCACGCAGGACGACGTCCAGGTGCCCCACCGTGATGGGGTCGAACGACCCGGGGCACACCGCCACGCTCATGAACCGGACCTCGCTGCGCGCACGTTCATGGTTCCCAACCTAGGCGAGCCCTGCCGCAGCAGCCGTCAGACATGCCCTCGTCGTGCGACGCGCGGGCCTGAGGCCGGCCGTCGACCTAGACCGCGGACCCGTCCTGGTCCTGCGTCTCCGGCTCGGCGAACCACACGCGCGTCTCGCCGTAGGCCCGATCGTCGAACCGCACGAGCCCGGTGGGCCAGACCGGCTCCACGGTGCGCGTGGACCGCTCGACGACGACGACCGCCCCGGTACCCAGCCAGGGCAGCACGGCCGTCAGTGCCTGCGTCAACGGCTCGTCGCCCAAGTCGTACGGCGGGTCGACCATGACCAGGTCCCACGGCTGCGCAGGTCGGCGTTGGACGAACCGCTCGACCCGGTCGTGCACCACCGACACCTGCGCGGCCAGGCCCGTCGCGGCCACGTTGCGCCGGCACACCTCGACCGCGGCCCGCGCACCCTCGACGAGGGTGACCGCCCGTGCGCCGCGGCTGGCCGCCTCGAGCCCCAGCGCACCGGAGCCCGCGAACAGGTCGAGCACCACGGCGTCCTCGACCGCGTCGAGGTGCTCCAACCGCGAGAACAGGGCCTCACGCACGCGTTCGCTGGTCGGGCGGGTGCCGCTGGAGGGCACCTGCAACGTCCGGCCGCCGGCGGACCCCGCCACGATCCTGGTCATCGCGCGCTCCCCGACCCGGCCCCGGCGGCCCGCGTGGCCGCCTCCTGGTCCTTCGAGGCGTCCATCATCCGCTCGAGCAGCCCGCGAGAATCGGTCGAGGAGGCCACGAGCACCGCGATCATGGAGCACACCGCCTGGACGCCGAGCAGCACCGGGGTCACGGTGCCCAGCAGCAGTGCGATCCACACCGGCAGCAGACCGAGGACCACCACGTCGGGTCCCCTCGCGATCACCGAGCCGACACCCGAGGGCAGGGCCCCCATCGGCGTGGACACCAACGGGGCACCCCAGTCGGGCGCCGGACGGTAGGCGGCACGGACCGCCGCCGCCGCCCACACGGGCGTGCTTGCCACACCCAGTGCCAACCAGTCGCCCGTCCTGCCCGCCCAGCCGCCCACGGCCGCGAACACCACGAGGGACCACAGAGCCATGGCGCCGGCCGGGACGACCATCCGCAGGCGCCGCACGGTGCGGGCCCCGAGCGGCAGGAGCCGGTCCAGCGCGGGGGCCATCTCCGCGCGCCGGGCGCCCTCACAGGTCGCGCTCTGCGCCACGTAGCCGCTGACCAGCACGGCCAGCAGCACGCCGGCGGTGCTGGCCAGCTGCGGCACGGTGCACACCAGCACGGGCACGAGCGCGGCCACCACGATCTGCACCACGTGCCGGGCCGAGCGCCGCAGCACGACCAGGTCGGAGGTGACCAGCGCGGACGCGGCACCTCGGGCGCTGCGCAGGCGCGAGGTGCGCCGCCGCGTGGCGCGCGCCGTGCCGTCACTCAGGGCACGCCCGAGCTCGCGCGAGTCGAGCGAGACCATCGCACCGACCGCCTGGCTGGCCACCGAGCCGCTCTCGCGCAACGTGCGCGTGGGCACCCGGCCCAGGCGACGGTCGACGAGCAGCGCGAGCACGACGACCCCCAGGGCGAGCGCGACGACCAGCGGCCACGGCAGGGTCGGCACACGCACCAGGTGCACCGAGGCCAGGGCGCTGGCGAATGCCGCGAACGGCGCCGCCACCAGCACCAGGTCGCCGACCAGCGCCGTGGAGCGACGGGCGACGCCCACCGTCTGCGCGAGCCCGGCCAGCAGCACGACGCCGGACGCGACCAGGGCGGAGGTCACGGCCACCTGCAGCACCCGCGCCGGGGAGTCCGCCAGCAGGCCGGCGTCCAGCAGCGCCACCAGCACGGCGCCGACGAGCCCGGCCAGCACGGGCAGCCGCCGAGCGGCCGGTCGCAGCAGCCCACGCCGGTCCACCGGCAGGCCCAGCCACCACGTGGCCTCCGCACCACCGGCCCCGATCGGCCCGAGGCGACCGGCGAGCGACAGCAGCACGCCCACCAGCCCGACGAGCACGACGACCACCAGCGTGGGCAGGCTCAGCCCTCGCGGGGCCACCACGTCGGGGGCCGGGGGCAGGGACACCCGCAGCTGCTGGGCCAGCCCCAGCGCCACCGCGATGCTGATGGCCACGGTCACGACGGCGTAGTAGACGTCCGAGAGGACCGAGCCGAGGTGCGCACCGCTGCGCGCGTTCGCGGCACGCGTCGTGAAGCGTCGGATGGAGCGTGCCGCGGGGACCTCGCCGATCTCGTCCGGCCCGACGAGATCGGCGTCGGGCTCGTTCACGACGGGTTCCGCCCGATCATGTCGGCCGCCTCGGCGACCGACACCAGCCGTGAGGTGTCGTCGGCGAGCAGCATGACCCGGTCGGCGACGGCCCGCAGCAGGTCGGCGTCGTGCGTGGCCAGGATGACGGCACCGCCGTCCTCCCGCTCGGCGACCAGCCGCCGGGCGAGCCGGGTCTTCATGTCACGGTCGAGCCGCTGCTCGGGCTCGTCGAGCACCAGCAGCGCACGGGGGCGCACGAACCCGGCCGCCAGCAGGAGCCGGCGGCGCTGGCCCGAGGACAGCGCGACAGGCAGCGACCGGGCGTGCTCGGTCAGGCCGAACTCCTCGAGCAGCTCGGCGACCACGTCGTCCGCACCGAGCACGCCGTGGCCGCGCGCGGTCAGGTACAGGTGCTCGGAGACCGTCAGGGCCGGGAAGTACGCGTCGTCGTCGAGCACGCTCGACACCCGGGTGCGGAACGCCACGTCCCGCTCGTCCACGGGCGCACCGAAGACCTGCAACGACCCGCCCGACGGTTCGAGCAGCCCGATGACGGACCGCAGCACGGTCGACTTGCCCGAGCCGTTCGCCCCGACCAGCGCGAGGATCTTGCCCGGCGACAGGGTGAACGACACGGGCGCGCAGACCGGCGCACCGCCGTATCCGACGAGCAGGTCCTGGGCGCGCACGACAGGCTTCGACACGTGCGCCAGGGTAGCCGCGCGGCCGCGCACGAGGTCAGCCGGTCACGAACGGTCCAGGAACTCCTCACGCTCCCCCACCAGCCGCTCCTCGATCGCGGCCACCAGCGCGGGCGATGCCTGCAGCGTCGGGTCGCGCTCGACGAGCGCGCGGGCGTCGGCGCGCGCCCGCTCGATGACGTCGGCGTCGCGCGTGACCCGCAGGAACCGCAACGAGGTGGACGCTCCCGACTGCGCCGCACCGAGCACGTCGCCCTCGCGCCGCAACTCCAGGTCGACGGCCGCGAGCTCGAAGCCGTCGGAGGTCCGTGCCAGGGTCTCGAGCCGAACGGCCGCGGGGGTCTCGGGCATCACGTCCGCGACCAGCAGGCACAGCCCCGGCGCCGACCCGCGCCCGACCCGGCCGCGCAGCTGGTGCAGCTGCGACACCCCGAACCGGTCGGCGTCGAGGACCACCATGGTCGTCGCCTCGGGCACGTCGACGCCGACCTCCACCACCGTGGTGGAGACGAGCACCGGCACCCGCCCGGAGGCGAAGTCCGCCAGCGCGGACTCCTTCTCCTCGGGCGCCATACGCCCGTGCAGCGTGCCGATCCGCACGCCGCGCAGCACGTCCATGCCGGCCAGCTCCGCGGCCACCTCGACGACGGCGCGCAGCGGTGCACGCGGCGGGGCACCCGGCGGCGGGGCGGCCAGATCGTCGGGCCCGTCAGCAGCAGGACCTTCGTCGACCGCGTTCCCGTCGCCGTCGCCGTCGATCCGGGCGCACACCACGTAGGCACGTCCGCCGCCGTCGACCTCCTCGCGCACCCGGGCCCACGTGCGGGCGGTCCACACCGGGTTGGACGCGGGCACCACGTGCGTGGTGACGCCGCTGCGCCCCGCCGGCAGCTCGCGCAGCACCGAGGTCTCCAGGTCCCCGAAGACGGTCATGGCGACCGTGCGCGGGATCGGCGTGGCCGTCATGACGAGCAGGTGCGGTGCGCCGGCAGCCTTGGCACGCAACGTGTCGCGCTGCTCCACGCCGAAGCGGTGCTGCTCGTCGACGACCACCAGCCCGAGGTCGGCGAACTGCACGACGTCCGACAGCAGCGCGTGCGTGCCCACCACGATGCCCGCACGTCCGCTGGCCGCGTCCAGGAGGTTCGCGCGCCGCGCGGCCGCCGGCTGGGAACCGGTGAGCAGCGCGATGCGCGTGCCCACCTCGGCCCCCCCGAGGTAGCCGGCGTCGGCCAGGTCGCCGAGCATGGCTCGCAGCGATCGAGCGTGCTGCGCAGCCAGCACCTCGGTGGGGGCCAGCAGCGCCGCCTGCCCGCCCGCATCGACCACCTGCAGCATCGCGCGCAGCGCGACGACGGTCTTGCCCGACCCGACCTCGCCCTGCAGGAGCCGCTGCATGGGGGTCGCCAGCGCCAGCTCGGCGGCGAGCTGTTCGCCGACCTCACGCTGCCCGGCGGTGAGGGTGAACGGCAACCGGGCGTCGAAGGCCTCGAGGACACCGCCCGGGGTGCGTTCGCGGGCGGTCGCCTGCTGGGCCGCGGCGGCGGCGCGGCGGCGGGCCAGCTCGGCCTGCAGCACGAACGCCTCCTCGAAGCGCAGCCGGTCGCGCCCACGCCGCCAGTCCTCGTCCGTGTGCGGCACGTGCACGTCGAGCAGCGTCTCGTGCCACGTACGCAGGCCGTGACGCGCCCGGATCTCCTCGGGCAGGGGGTCGGGCAGGTCGGCGGCGGTGAGCGGGTCCAGCACCGTGCGCACGGCCTTGGCGATCTGCCACGAGGTGATGGACGCCGACGCCGGGTACAGCGGGATCGGCCGGCCGGCCTCGTCGAGGGCCTCGTCCTCGTCGTCGACGTCGAGCCCGAAGATCGTGTAGTCCGGGTGGGTGAACTGCCGCTGCCCGCGGTACTCCCCCACGTCGCCGGTGAACAGTCCGCGCCGACCGGGCACCAGGCGCATCTCGTGGTACCCCAACGACCGGGTGCTGCGGCCGAAGAACGTCAGCGCGAGCGTGTGCTGCCCGTCCGTCACGACTGCCTGCAGCAGTCCCTTGCCGGTGGACGTCGGCCGGACGGTGACCTGGCGGACCTCCGCGACGACGGTGGCGTGCTCGCCGGGCGCGAGCGTGGCCAGGTCGGTCAACGTGCCGGGTTCGGCGTACCGGCGCGGGTAGTGCCGCAGCAGGTCGGCGACGGTGTGCAGGCCGAGCTTGGCCAGCGCCGTGGCCGACCGGGGGCCGACGGCCTTCTTCAGGGGGTCCTCGAGCACGGTCAGTCCACCCCCAGGAGCAGCCCGTCGACGTCCTCGACGGGGCCCAGCACGAGCACCTCCAGTGACGGGTGCCGGATGCCGAGCGCCGGTTCGAGCAGCACTGCGAGCCGTGCCGCGTCCTCGTGCGTGAGCCCGTGGCCGTGCAGCACCGTCGCGTGCTCCGGTGGTGCCGAGCTCCGCGGCCAGCGGGCGACCACAGCGTCGAGCGCGGCGAGGGTGGCCTCGGCGGCGTGGTCGGCGCTCGTCACGGCCAGGTGGACAGGGGCGCGGTGCAGCCGCGCCAGCGCCGTCTCGGCGTCCGCGGCCGTGACCGCGGCGGACGCGCCACCCGTCAGCGCGAGCAGGCCCACGGCCGTGCCCAGCTCGTCCCCGGTGTCGACGACCCGCACCGCGGGCAGGCCGGTGCCCTGGTGACCGGCGGCGTCGCCCACCGCCTCGCAGGCCTGGGACACGGCGGCATGGTCCACGGCGCCGCCCGTCAGGACGGTCACCGCACCCGTCCCGGCGTCGACGAGTGCGCGCTGCAGGTGGCGCGCGGCGACGGCGGACTCGGGGACGCGCAGCACGACCACGGCGCCGAGCGCCGCGTACCAGGGCGCCAGCTGCGGCGATGCGGTGCACACCACGACACCCGCGGAGGGCCCCCCATGGCCGGCGGTCCCGGCGTGGCCGGCCGTGACGAGCCGGACGACGACCTGCTCGCGCAGGCCCCCGGCGCACGCCTCGACCGCGGCGGCAGGATCGTCGGTGTGCACGTGCACGTGCCACCACCCGTCCGCACCGACCACGGCGACCGAGTCCCCCAGCTGGTGCAGGCGCCCGCGCAGCACCGCACCCGGGTCGGCTGCGTCCTCCGGCACGCCGCCGCGTCCGCGCACGAGGAGCATCACCTCGAACGGGCCGCCCTCTCCCGCGCCGTGCACCGCGGCCTCGGCGGTCGGGAGCCATGCCAGATCCGCGGCGGTGGCCGGGCCCCGACCTCGCACCACGCGCGCGAGGGCGTCGAGCACGACGAGCAACGCGCACGCCCCGGCGTCGAGCACGTGGGCCGCCCGCAGCACCGGGTGCTGGGAGCTGATCCGAGCCAGCGAGCTGTGCGCCTCGCCGAGCACGCCGTCCAGCAGCGTGGCGGTGTCCGCACCGGCGTCCGCCGCCGCGCGCGCACCGTGGGCGACGTCGCGCGCGATCGTCAGGACGGTGCCCTCCTGGGGGTCGGCCACGGCGTCGCGCGCGCAGCGGGCGGCGCCGGCGAAGGCGTCGGCCAGGTGCCCGGCGTCGGCCACCGCGGGAAGCTCGCGGGCCAGTCCTGCCAGGTACTGGCTCAGGATGATCCCGGAGTTGCCCCGCGCGGACAGCAGCGCGCCGTGCGCGAACGCCGCCGCGACCTGCCCGGCTCCGGCGTCCGACGGCACCGCGTCCAGCGACTGACGGCCACCGGCGAGGGTCAGCAGCACGTTGGTGCCCGTGTCGGCGTCGGCGACCGGGAACACGTTGACCGAGTCGATCCGCTCGTGCGCGACGAGCAGCGCATCGTGGGCGGCGCACGCCCAGGCCCGTACGACCGCGCCGTCCAGCCCGCCCACGGTGCCTCCGTCCGTCCCGATCCGTCCACGTGCCCGCCCACCCTGCCCCATCGGGCCCACATTTGGGTGCCCCGGGCTCATGGGCTAGTCTTGAGCGGTTGTCCGGCCGAGCCGGGCACTGGCGGCGCCCGGAGCGCCCCGGACCACAGGACTTCGCCGCGAACAGCGGCGTGCACGAAACCGAACCAGGAGAAGATCGTGGCTGCTAACTGCGACGTCTGCGCCAAGGGCCCGAGCTTCGGGCACAGCGTCTCGCACTCGAACGTGCGCACGAAGCGCCGCTGGAACCCCAACATCCAGCGCGTGCGTGCCGTCGTCGCGGGGACGCCGAAGCGTCTGAACGTGTGCACCTCGTGCCTGAAGGCCGGCAAGGTGCAGCGCGCGGTCTGAGACCGCCCGCTCGTCGTCAAGAGCCCGCGAGGACCTGGTCCTCGCGGGCTCTTGCGCGTCCACGCTCGCTCTGCGGCCTCCCGGCGGCCGCGCACCGCCCAGAACACCGACCATTCCCTGGAACAGCCGGCCCGGCGTGTGGCAGGGTGGGCGCCATGGTCGAGCAGCTCGACGAGGTGACGATCCGCACCGCCGACGAAGGCGACGCGGCGGGAATCGCCCGCGTGCACGTCCGCAGCTGGCAGGAGGCCTACGCCGGCATCGTGCCGGCCGAGTACCTGGCCTCGCTGGACGTCGACGAGCGCACGCAGACATGGCGGCACGACCTGCACCGGGCCCCGCACGAGCATGTGCGGACCTGGGTCGCCCAGGCGCCGTCCGGCATCGTGGGGTTCCTCACCCTCGGCCCGTGCCGCGACGAGGACGCCCGCCGGGGCGAACGAGAGATCTACTCGGTCTACCTCGACCCGGGCACGTGGGGCCACGGCGTGGCCCGGGACCTGCTGCGGACGGCGCTGTCCGAGCTCGGCAGCGGCGCGCGGGTGTCGCTGTGGGTGCTGGCCGACAACGAGCGCGCCCGGCACTTCTACCGTCGGCACGGGTTCCAGCCGGACGGTGTCGAACGGCTCGACGAGCTCGGCGGCGCCGACCTGCTCGAGGTCCGCTACCGCCGAGGCTGAGACCGGCCCGACGGCCGACCATGGCCCGCCTGTGCGGTCAGCCGCCGAAGTGGTCCCATCCCGTCCTGCCGACCTGCGGCGGACGACCGCCCACCAGCACGTCGACGCCCTCCGCCCCCGCGAGGACCCGACCGACCGCCCGGAACGGCTCCGGCAGGGGCACCCCGGCCGGGAACGTCGCCAGCAGGCCGTGGTCCTCGCCGCCCGTCAGCACCCAGGTCCGGGCGTCGGCCCCCACCAGTGCCGCCGCATCCGTCAGGCGGTGCACGTCGTCGGCGAACGCGACCGTCGGCTCGTCCAGGTCGAGGACGACCCCGCTCGCCCGGGCGATACGCCCCGCGTCGCGCAGCAGACCGTCGGAGACGTCGAGCATCGCCGTCGCCCCCGACTCCCCCGCCAGCGGACCGGCACCGAGAGGTGAGGTGGGGCGCAGGTAGGCCTCCACCAACGCGAGGTCGTGCTGCCCCCGGTCGTGCTCGAGGAGCGCAAGGCCCGCCGCCGACCAGCCGCGCCGCCCGGCGTGGGCCACCACGTCACCGGCACGCGCACCGGAGCGCAGCACGGGGGCGCGGCCGCCCAGATCACCGTGCGCGGTCACCGCCACGACGACGTGCTCACCACCGGACAGGTCCCCGCCGACCACACCCACCTCGAGCGCCCCGCACACCTGGCCCAGGCCACGGGCCAACCCCTCGACCCACGCGACAGGCAGGTCACCGGGCACCACCAGCGCCACCACGAGGCTCGTGGGGCGTGCGCCCATCGCCGCGACGTCGGCCAGGTTCTGCACCGCCGCCCGGTGCCCGACGTCCTCGCCCGACGACCACCGCAGGCGGAAGTGCCGGTCCTCGACCAGCACGTCGGTCGTGACGACCACACGACCGTCCGGGGCAGCCACCACGGCGGCGTCGTCACCGGGTGGCACGCTGGTGCCGGGCCCGACGGGCAGGTGCGGGAAGATCCGGGCCAGCAGGCCGTCCTCGCTGACGTCGCGCACGAGCAGGTCGTCGATCACGTCCGCCACCGTAGACGGCCCGCGCCCGCCGGTGCGCACGGCGGCCCGCGCAGCCGCTGTGACACGCGACGCACCGTCGGCTCGTCGCTCGTCCGGGCAGCACTGCGACGCCGCGTTACGGTGTCGCAGTGCCCGTGACCCGTTCGACCCGCCGTGGCTGGCCCGACCCCGCGAGGGGTGACCGCACCGACCGTCGGCGTGGCGGCGTCACGGCGAACACCCTGGTGACGGTGGCGGTTGGCACGGCCGCGGCAGCCGTACTCACGTCGTGCACCTCCGCCGTGCCGGTCGAGGTGGCGCCGTCCGCGAGCGACCCGGTGTGCGCCGAGGTGGTGCTGGCCCTGCCCGACGAGCTCGGCGACGGGCTGCCCGCCCTGGACACCACGGCGCAGGCCACCAAGGCCTGGGGCACACCCGAGGACCCCGTGGTGCTGCGCTGCGGTGTCGAGCCGCTGGGCCCCACCACCGACCGCTGCGTCACCGTCGAGACACCCGGCGGGCCGAGCGTCGACTGGGTGGTCGTGCCGGACGAGGACGCGACGGACGCCGCCGAGACGGGCTGGACGTTCACCACGTACGGCCGTGAACCGGCGGTCGAGGTCTACGTCCCCGCCGCCGTGGCCGGCGAGCGTTCCACGTCGTTCGTGGACCTGCTGGGCCCGGCCGTCTGGCGCACGGAGCAGCTGCGCACCTGCCTGTGACCGGCCGGGCGCCCGAGGTCAGCGCAGCCCGGTGGGCCGGTCGAGCGCCAGGCGCAGCAGCTCGTCGACGAGCTGCGGGTACGACAGCCCCGACGCCTCCCACATGCGCGGGTACATCGAGTAGGGCGTGAAGCCGGGCATCGTGTTGATCTCGTTGACGACGACCTCGCCGTCGGGGGTCACGAAGACGTCCACGCGCGCCAGGCCCTCGCATCCGACGGCCTCGAAGGTGCGCACGGCGGCGTCCTGCACCCGGGCGATCACCTCGGGCGGCAGGTCCGCCGGGCACGACAGACGGACGCCCGCCTCGTCGAGGTACTTGGCCTCGAAGTCGTAGAACGTGTGCCGCTGGTCGGTCACCACGATCTCACCCGGCAGCGACGCCCGCGCACGGGCCCCGGCTCGGCCGCCGAGCACACCGCACTCGACCTCACGCCCGACGATCGCGGCCTCGATGACGATCTTCGGGTCGTGCTGCTGCGCCAGCGCGACGGCGGCGTCCACGTCGGCCAGGTCGTCGACGCGAGAGATGCCCAGGCTCGAACCTGCGCGGGCCGGCTTGACGAACACCGGCAGGCCGAGCTCGGCCGCCGCCTTGGTGGCCAGTGCCGGGTCGCGGGCAAGGTCACCGGGCAGCAGGGCACGGAACGGCCCCACCGGCAGGCCGTGCCCGGCCAGCACGAGCTTCATCATGTGCTTGTCCATGCCCACGGCCGAGGCCAGCACGCCCGCGCCGACGTAGCGCACGTCGGCGAGCTCGAGCAGACCCTGCAGCGTGCCGTCCTCCCCGAACGGACCGTGGAGCACGGGGAAGACCACGTCGACGTCACCCAGGTCGCGCGGCGTGGCACCCGGCTCGAGCACCCGGACGACGCGGTCCTGCACGTCCTGCGGCAGCAGCACGTGCGTGGCGGTGTCCTCGACCTGCGGCAACCTGCCCTCGGTGATGGCCCACCGGTCCGGGTCGTCCTCGGCCAGCACCCAGCGGCCCGTGGGCGTGATGCCGACGGCCAGCACGTCGTACCGGTCGCGGTCGATCGCGCGCAGCACCCCGCCTGCCGTGGCGCAGCTGATCGCGTGCTCGCCCGAACGCCCCCCGAACAGGACCATGACCCGGGGGCGGCGGGCGCCCTCGGTGCCGGGGACAGGCATCACCGCGTCGTCGGCGGACGGCCGGGTGTCGGACGGGTGGGACTGGGGTGCGGACGTCGGTTCCATCGGGGCCGACCCTACCCGCCCCTCACCCGTTCACGGCCCGCCCGTCCCCGTCTGTCGGCTCGCCTCCATGGTGCCCGCGACCAGCCCGCGAAACCCCCACGGCGGCCCGGACGCCCGCCGGTAGCCTGCCGGGGTGAGCGCCACGCCCGAACCTGCCTCGTCCGCGCACCACCAGCCCACCTCGACGCTGTCGCCCGCGACGCTCGCCGTGGCCGCGGGCCGTCCCCCGCGGGTGCAGGGTGGGCCCGTCAACCCCCCGCTGGTCCTGTCCTCGACGTACGTCTCGCAGGGCGAGGTGCCCGCCGGCGAGCTGTTCTACGCCCGGGCGGGCACCGAGACGTGGCACCCGTTCGAGGAGGCCCTGGGGGCCCTGGAACGCTCGGTGCACCCGGCCCTCGTGTTCGGCTCGGGCATGGCCGCGATCGCGGCGGCGATGTCACTGGTCCCCCCGGGGGGTCGGATCGTGCTGCCGCGGCATGCCTACAACGTGGCGACCTCGTACGCGCAGGACCTCGGCAGGCGCAGCGGGGTCGCCCTCACGCTCGTCGACGTGGCCGACACCGACGCGGTGCTGGCGGCCGTGCGGGGCGAGGCCGGCCCGGACGGCGAGGGCGCCCCGGGCGTCGCGTCGATGCTCTGGGTCGAGTCGCCGACCAACCCGATGCTCGAGGTCGCCGACGTGCCGGCGCTGATCCGTGGCGCGCACCAGGCGGGCGCCCTCGTCGCGGTCGACAACACGTTCGCGACCCCGCTCGGTCAGCGGCCCCTGTCGTGGGGGGCGGACGTCGTGGTGCACTCGGTCACCAAGTACCTGTCCGGCCACTCCGACGTGGTGCTGGGTGCCGCCTTGTCCGACGATCCTGCGCTGCACGCGCTCCTGCGCGGCTACCGCACGTTGCACGGCGCGATCGCCGGGCCGAGCGAGGTGTGGCTCGCGCTGCGGGGGCTGCGGACCCTCGCCCTGCGCGTCCAGCGCTCGCAGGCCAACGCGGCCGAGCTCGCACGCCGACTCGCGCACCACCCGGCGGTCGCCGCCGTACGGCACCCGAGCCTGCCGGGCGACCCGGGGCACGACCGGGCGGCGGCCCAGATGGACGGCTTCGGGTCGATCGTGGCGCTGCGCCCCGCGGGCGGGGCGGCGGCGGCCGACGCCGTGGTCGCCGCGCTCCGGCTGTGGGTCCCGGCCACGAGCCTGGGTGGTGTGGAGTCCTCGCTCGAGCGCCGCCGTCGGTTCCCCGGGGAGCCGGCCAGCGTGCCGGAGGACCTGCTGCGGCTGTCGGTCGGCATCGAGGACGTCGAGGACCTGTGGGCCGACCTGAGCCAGGCGCTCGAGCGCACCACGGGGGCCGGCCCGGAGCACGCACCGGCCGCCTGAACGGGCCCGTGGCAGCGCCGTCCGACCCGACCCGGCCTACGCTGGACGTGTCCGAGGAGCGTGGTCACGATGCGACACCCGCACCCGTCGAGCACCCTGGTCGTCCTGGCGACGGCCGCCCTCCTGGCGGTGACGTCCTGCACGAGCGGTGACGGCGCGCAGCCCACACCGGTCGGCCCGTCCGCCGCACCGTCGACCTCGGCCGGGTCCGCGGAGCCGTCGCAGGCACCCTCAGGCGAAACCCCAGGCGCCGGCGAGCCGTTGGAGCCGAGCCCGGGCTCCGTGGGCACCTCCGACCCGGGCAGCACCGACGGTGACGGCAGCACGTCGGCACCGGCGTTCCCCGCGGACACCGCCCCCGACACCGGCGACGCCGCCGGCGGGCCGGCGGGCACCCTCGTCGACCTGCGTGTGGGCGCGCACGACGGCTACGACCGGGTGGTCCTCGAGCTCGACGGACCCGGCACGCCCGGGTGGACGGTGCGCTACGTCGTGCAGGCGGTCGGGGACGGCAGCGGCGAGCCCGTCGAGGTGGCCGGTGACGCCGTGCTCGAGGTGACGCTGATGCCCGTGGCGCTCCCCACCGAGGGCACGAACCCCTACGACGGGCCGCGGACCATCCGGGCCGCCGGCACCACCGCCGTCACCGAGGTGGTCTGGAGCAGCCTGTTCGAGGGGTACCTGCAGGTGTTCATCGGGGTCGACGGCGGACAACGGCCGTTCCGGGCCTACGCCCTGGACGACCCGGCACGGATCGTGGTGGACGTGCGTTCGTCCTGAGCGGCCCGCGCCCCCCGCACGGACCCGCTCAGACCCCCTCGGCCTTGCGGGGCCGGGCCAGGAGCAGCGGGGCCAGGTCGTCGACGGGAAGCCCCTCGTAGAGCACGCGCACGACCGCGGCGGTGATCGGCATGTCGACGCCGAGCCGCTGCGCGAGCTCGAGCACGGACCGTGAGGACTTCACACCTTCGGCGGTGCCGCCGGTGGCTGCGACGGCCTCGTCCAGGCTCATCCCCCGCCCGATGTGCCCGCCGAGGGTGTGGTTGCGCGAGTCGGGCGAGGCGCACGTGGCCATGAGGTCACCCATGCCCGCCAGACCCGGGAACGTCTCGGCGTCTGCGCCGAGCGCCAGCCCGAGCCGGGTGATCTCGACGAGCCCGCGCGTGATCACGGTGGCCATGGTGTTGTAGCCGAGGCCCCGCCCCTGCGAGATGCCTACCGCGAGCGCGATGACGTTCTTCACCGCCCCGCACAGCTCGACGCCGACCACGTCGTCGTTGGTGTACGGGCGGAAGTACGACGAGGCGCAGGCCCGGGCCACCAGGCGCGCCGTCTCGTCGCTGGTCGAGGCGACGACGGTCGCCGTGGGTTGCCGCTGGGCGATCTCCTTGGCCAGGTTCGGGCCGGAGACCACGGCGACCCGGGAGTCGTCGATTCCCAGCGACTGCGCGACGACCTGACTCATCCGCTGGTCGGTGGACAGCTCGACGCCCTTCATCAGGGAGACGACGACGGCGTGCGGTGCGAGCGCGTCCGCGAGGGGTTCGAGCGTGGCACGCGCGCTCTGCGAGGGGATGGCGACGGCCACGACGTCGGCACCGGCCAGCGCCGCACGGGCGTCCGTCGTGGCCTGGATCGTGCCGGGCAGCTCGACCCCGGGCAGGTACGCCGGGTTGCGGTGCTCGTCGGTGATCTGACGGCAGACCTCGGCGTCACGCCCCCACACGGTCACGGTGCATCCGGCATCGGCCAGCACGGCGGCGAACGTCGTGCCCCAGGCTCCTGCACCGAGCACGGCGGCCCGCAGGGGCCGTTCCTCGCCTGCCGGCCCCGCAGCCGTGGTGGGCCCGCTCGTCGGTGCGCCGGTCACAGGGTCGTGGACCCGGTCGTGCCGTCGGCGGCGGGCCGACCGCCGCCGGGCTTGCGCATGTCGTGCACCACGGCCGGCGCCTGCTCGCCGCGGATCTGCTCGAGCAGCGCGGTGATGGCGGCCATGACCCGGTCGGTGGCCTCACGCAGCGTCGCCGAGTCGCGCGGTCGGTCGTAGAGGTCGTCGAGCACCACGGGCGGACCGGCGACGATGGTGACGTGCTTGGGCGGGAACGGCTTGAACAGCTTCGAGTAGCGCCCGAGAAGGTCCTGGGGGCCCCACTGGGCGACCGGGATGACCGGTGCCCGGGTGGCCAGCGCTAGTCGGGCGACGCCCGTCTTGGCGACCATCGGCCACAGGTCCGGGTCCCGGGTGAGGGTGCCCTCGGGGAACACCGCGACGCACTCCCCTGCCTCGAGGGCTGCCATCGCTGCGTCGAGCGAGTCGTGCGCGGCGGCGGTGTTGCGGTGCACGGGGATCTGGCCCGTGCCGCGCAGGACCCCTCGGAGCACCGGCACGGTGAACAGCGAGGCCTTGGCCAGGATCTTCGGGGCGAACCCGCTGTCGTACAGGTAGTGCGCGAACGTCAACGGGTCGATGTTCGTCATGTGGTTCGCCGCGGCGATGAACCCCGTACCGGTGGGCAGGTGCTCCTGCCCCGACCAGTGGCGGCGGGTGATCGAGTACAGCAGCGGCCGCAGGATGCGGGCGACCACGCGGTAGACACGGTTGGAGCGTTCGGGATGACGCGGCACGGCAGCCGATGCTACCCGGCTGCCCGTGCCGCGCCCCGCGCCGCCCACCGGTGCGGTGGGGCGCCCGCGTCGTGCGTCCGGGGGCTCAGGCGCGGCTGAACTCCGCACCGAGCGACTCGAGCTTCTCGGTGAAGTGCTCGTACCCGCGGTCGATGAGGCTGATGCCGCGCACCTGCGAGGTGCCCTTGGCGGCCAGGGCCGCGATGAGGTGGCTGAACCCGCCGCGCAGGTCGGGCACCTCGATGTCGGCGGCGGACAGCGGCGTGGGGCCCGAGATGACCGCCGAGTGGTAGAAGTTGCGCTGCCCGAACCGGCACGGGCGCCCGCCGAGGCACTCCTTGTAGACCTGGATCGTGGCGCCCATGCCGCGCAGCGCGTCGGTGAAGCCGAAGCGGTTCTCGTACACGGTCTCGTGCACGATCGACAGGCCCTTGGCCTGCGTGAGCGCGACGACCAGCGGCTGCTGCCAGTCGGTCATGAAGCCGGGGTGCACGTCGGTCTCGAGCGTGATCGAGTTGAGGTCGCCGCCGGGGTGGAAGAACCGGATGCCGTCGTCGTCGATCTCGAACTCGCCACCGACCTTGCGGAAGGTGTTGAGGAACGTGGTCATCTCGGGCTGGGTGGCCCCACGCACGTACACGTCGCCGCTGGTGGCCAGCGCGGCCGAGGCCCACGAGGCGGCCTCGATGCGGTCGGCCAGCGCGGTGTGCTGGTAGCCGACCAGTCGCGCGACGCCCTCGATGCGGATGACCCGGTCGGTGTCGACCGAGATGATCGCGCCCATCTTCTGCAGGACGTTGATCAGGTCCATGATCTCGGGCTCGATGGCCGCGTTGGACAGCTCGGTGATGCCTTCGGCGCGCACGGCGGTGAGCAGCAGCTGCTCGGTGGCACCCACGCTCGGGTACGGCAGGGCGATCTTGGTGCCCTGCAGGCCGTACGGGGCGCGGATGTGGATGCCGTTCTCGCGCTTGTCCACCACGGCGCCGAACTGCCGCAGGATGTCCAGGTGGTAGTTGATCGGCCGGTCGCCGATGCGGCAGCCGCCCAGGTCGGGGATGAACGCCTCGCCGAGCCGGTGCAGCAGCGGGCCGCAGAACAGGATCGGGATGCGGCTGGACCCGGCGTGGGCGTCGATGTCGGCCACGTGGGCGGACTCGACGTCGGTGGGGTCCAGGCGCAGGGTGCCGGCGGCGTCGTCCGAGACGACCTTGACCCCGTGCAGCTCGAGCAGGCCGGTGACGACACCGACGTCGCGGATGCGCGGCACGTTGCGCAGCACGCTCGGTGTCTCGCCGAGCAGCGAGGCGACCATCGCCTTGGAGACGAAGTTCTTGGCCCCGCGGACGGTGATCTCACCCTTCAGAGGGTTGCCACCGTTGACGTACAGCAGATCCTTCATGGTCCCATCGTGCCCTGCCGAGCCCGGTGCTTCGCACCAGTCGCAGCGGCGTGGTGGGCGTGGACGCGAAACCTTCACACATCGGACGGCCCCGACCTGCGACGACGTCGGCCGAGCACCGCGCGGGCGACCGCTCGTGAGAGGAGCCGCCCGCGCGCGTGAAGGTGCGGTTCAGGAGGTGCGGGTCGTCCCCAGCTCGACCGGGACGGCGGCGGGGCGAGCCGCCTCGATCTCGACGCTGGGCAGGTGCTTGGCGGGCAGCGTCCGCGGACGCCAGGCCTCACGCGTCGTCTCGAACTGCGTGATCTCGCCCTCGTGCTGCAGGGTCAGGCCGATGTCGTCCAGGCCCTCCATGAGGCGCCAGCGCGTGTACTCGTCGACCTGGAACGGCACCACGACGTCGTCGACGACGACCGTGCGCGCCTCGAGGTCGACGGTCACCTCGGTGCCGGGCTTCGTCTCGAGGACCTTCCAGATGAGCTCGATGTCCTCCTGCGCCACCTGGGCGGCCAGCAGCCCCTGCTTGCCGGAGTTGCCGCGGAAGATGTCGGCGAACCGGGCCGAGATCACCACGCGGAAGCCGTAGTCCTTGAGCGCCCAGACGGCGTGCTCGCGCGAGGAGCCCGTGCCGAAGTCGGGGCCGGCGACGAGCACCGAGCCGGACTTGTAGGCGTCCTGGTTGAGCAGGAAGTCCGGGTCGCCACGCCAGGCGGCGAACAGCGCGTCCTCGAACCCCGTGCGCGTGACGCGCTTGAGGTAGACGGCCGGGATGATCTGGTCGGTGTCGACGTTGCTGCGGCGCAGCGGCACGCCGACGCCGGTGTGGGTCGTGAACTTCTCCATGGCGGGTCTCGCTCCTGGTCGGGCGGGGCCGCGGCGGTCGGGCGCGGCCGGTGGCTGGTGGGGGGGGGTGGCTCAGACCTGGACGAGCACGTCCGGGTCGAGCGGCGCCAGCGGGGTGCCGTCGAACGTGGTCAGGTCGACGTCGCCACCGAGGTCGAGATCCGCCAGCGAGGACAGCGTGCCGCGGATCGCCGTGGCCGCGGCCACGAGCGGCGACACCAGGTGCGTGCGTCCGCCCTTGCCCTGGCGGCCCTCGAAGTTGCGGTTCGACGTCGAGGCCGAGCGCTCCCCCGGGGTCAGCTGGTCGGGGTTCATGCCCAGGCACATCGAGCAGCCGGCGTTGCGCCACTCGGCGCCGAAGTCGAGGAAGATCTTGTCGAGCCCCTCGGCCTCGGCCTGCAGCCGCACGCGGGCGGAGGCCGGCACGACCAGCACCCGCACGGAGTCGGCCTTGGTGCGGCCCTTGACCACCTTGGCGACCGAACGCAGGTCCTCGATGCGGCCGTTGGTGCACGAGCCGATGAAGACCGTGTCGACGGCGATCTCGCGCAGCGGCTGGCCGGGGGTCAGGCCCATGTACTCGATGGCGCGCTCGGCGGCCACGCGCTCGTTGGCGTCGGCGATCTGCTCGGGGACGGGCACGGCAGCCGACAGGGGCAGGCCCTGGCCGGGGTTGGTACCCCAGGTGACGAACGGCTCGAGGTCGGCGGCCTCGAGGACCACCTCGGCGTCGAAGACCGCGTCGTCGTCGGAGCGCAGCGTCGACCAGTAGGCGACGGCGGCGTCCCAGTCGGCGCCCTCGGGTGCGTGCGGGCGGCCCTTCAGGTAGTCGAACGTGGTCTGGTCGGGCGCGATCATCCCGGCGCGGGCACCGGCCTCGATCGACATGTTGCAGACCGTCATGCGCGCTTCCATGCTCAGCGAGCGGATCGCCTCGCCGCGGTACTCCAGCACGTAGCCCTGGCCGCCGCCGGTGCCGATCTTGGCGATGATCGCCAGGATGATGTCCTTGCTGGTGGCGCCGGGGGGCAGCTGGCCGTTGACGGTGATCGCCATGGTCTTGAACGGCGCCAGCGGCAGGGTCTGCGTGGCGAGCACGTGCTCGACCTCGGAGGTGCCGATGCCGAACGCGAGGGCGCCGAACGCGCCGTGCGTGGAGGTGTGGGAGTCGCCGCAGACGACGGTCAGGCCGGGCATGGTCAGGCCGAGCTGCGGACCGACCTGGTGGACGATGCCCTGGTCGGCGTCGCCGAGCGAGTGGATCCGCACGCCGAACTCGGCCGCGTTGTGGCGCAGCGTGTCGATCTGCGTGCGGCTCGTCAGGTCGGCGATCGGCCGGTCGATGTCGAGCGTGGGGGTGTTGTGGTCCTCCGTCGCGATCGTCAGGTCGGGTCGACGCACCTGACGTCCTGCGAGACGAAGCCCCTCGAACGCCTGCGGGCTGGTGACCTCGTGCACCAGGTGCAGGTCGATGTAGAGCAGATCGGGTGCGCCGTCCGTGCCACGTCGCACGACGTGCGCGTCCCAGACCTTCTCCGCCAACGTGCCGGCCATGTCCTCGGTCCTGTTCTCTCGTCGTCCGGGTGGGGGTGTTCCCGGGTTCGCGGGCCGACTCGACTTGCGTCTCAGCCTTCGAGACGGCAATATCGGCCTATGGACAACTCTAGCGGAGTCGGCGTGCTGGACAAGGCGGCGTCCGTCCTCAGTGCCCTCGAGGCCGGACCGGCCACCCTCGCGCAGCTCGTCACTGCCACCCATCTTGCTCGCCCCACGGCCCATCGGCTGGCCGTGGCACTCGAGCACCACCGGCTCGTCGCACGCGACATGCAGGGCCGGTTCGTGCTCGGCCCGCGCCTGTCCGAGCTGTCGACGGCCGCCGGGGAGGACCGGCTGCTGGCCGCCGCCGGCCCTGTGCTCGCCGCACTGCGCGACCACACCGGCGAGAGCGCACAGCTCTACCGACGGCAGGGCGACATGCGCATCTGCGTCGCGGCCGCCGAACGTCCGATCGGTCTGCGCGACTCGATCCCCGTCGGCGCGACCCTGACCATGCAGGCCGGCTCCGCCGCGCAGATCCTGCTCGCATGGGAGGAGCCGGACCGGCTGCACCGCGGCCTGCAGGGCTCGAAGTTCACCGCCACGATCCTGTCCGGCGTGCGGCGCCGCGGCTGGGCCCAGTCGGTCTCCGAGCGCGAGGTCGGCGTCGCCTCGGTGTCCGCCCCGGTGCGCGGACCCTCCGGCCGCGTGGTCGCGGCGGTCTCCGTCTCCGGACCGCTCGAGCGCCTCTCGCGGCAGCCGGGCCGGCTGCACGCCGCCGCCGTGGTCTCGGCCGCCAACCGCCTCACCGAGGTCCTGCGCCGCACCGCGGACTGACGCACGAGAGCACAGCACCCGACGCCCGCTCCCCCGCTCCGGGGCGAGCGGGCGTCGACGTCCGGGTCGTCGACGGTGCACGCAGGAGGCGGCAGCCGGCGCCGGGAGAGACCTCAGGAACGACGAAGGCCCGGTCACCATGTGACCGGGCCTTGACCGTACCCCCGACCGGATTCGAACCGGCGCTACCGCCGTGAGAGGGCGGCGTGCTAGGCCGCTACACAACGGGGGCCTATCGCCTGCAAGTCCCGAAGGTCTTGCGAACGAGTGAACACTCTACCCGATGCCCCGAGTGACTCGGACCAACGGCCAGCGGTGCTCGCGCTGGGGTACCAGGACTCGAACCTAGACTAACTGAACCAGAATCAGTCGTGCTGCCAATTACACCATACCCCATGGGGTATGACTTCCGAGGTCGCAGACCGCTTCCCCGGGGGGCAGCGGAGCCGCCGTTTCCGGACGTCCTACCGGCGGAGAACACTACCCGAGCGGTGGCGTGCCGGTCCAACCGGCTGCTCGCCGAGACACCCCAACGCACCGTCGGCCGAGGTCCGAGCGCGCCGGCTGCCGCTCCGATCTGCGGGACCACCGCCGGTCCCGTCGGCGGAACGTGAGCAACAACACCTTCGTGGAGCGCACGCACCCGCCCGGTGGCACCGTGGTCACATGGGGCCCGACGAGTCCGCGCAACCGGTGCACGCCGCACGCGCCGCATCGTTCGACCGCGGTGCCGACCGGTACCAGGCCGTGCGTCCCAGCTACCCGGCCGACGCCGTCGCCTGGTGCGTCCCCGAGCACGCCACGGACGCGGTCGACCTCGCGGCAGGCACCGGCAAGCTCACGGCGCGGCTGGCCGAGCACGGGCTGCACGTCACCGCGATCGAACCGTCCGCCGCCATGCGCGCCGAGCTCCTGCACGCCGTACCCGGGGTCGAGGCTCGCCCCGGCTCCGCCGAGAACACCGGTCTGCCCACCGCGAGCGCCGACCTGGTCACGGTCGCCCAGGCCTGGCACTGGTTCGACGAACGCGCCGCCGCAGCCGAGATCGCCCGCGTGCTGCGACCCGGCGGCACCCTGGCCGTGCTCTGGAACACGCGCGACCCCGACGTCGACTGGGTCGCGGCCTTCACCGAGATCATCCACCGGGGCGACACGCTGGAGACGAGCCACCGCAAGCCCACGCTCGGCGAGCTGTTCGCCCCGACCGAGCACGCCGCCTTCCGGTGGCACGACCACATCTCCCCCGCTGACCTGCGGGTGCTCGCAGCGACCCGGTCCCACCTGCTCACGCTGCCGGCCGACGACCGTGACGCCCTGCTCGACGCCGTCGACGAGCTGGCCGCCACCCATCCCGCCCTGCGCGGCCGCGACCGGGTGGACCTGCCCTACGTGACTCGGTGCTGGCGCGCGCGGACCCGGGGCGGCCCGCACGAACCCTGAGGTCCACCACCACGCCCGGACCGTGCACGAGCGACCGCGGGGCAACACAGGCCGTCGGAGCCGTCAGAGGCCCAGCAGGTCGCCCAGCTCGGTCAGGGAGCGCACCACGTGCACGCCCGAGGCGCGCGCCTGGTCGGGGTCCTCCGGGTGGGCGCCGCCGCGGCGCTCGCCCGGGCGGTCGAGCCAGACGCCGACCAGCCCGGCGGCACAGCCGCCGCGGGCGTCGACGTCGAGCTCGTCGCCGACGTACAGCGTGCGGGCGGGGGCGGTGCCCAGCAGGCGGCACGCCTCGACGAACACGCGGGGGTCGGGCTTGCCGACGCCGAGCGTGTCGACCCCGACGAGCATCGGCACGCGGTCCAGGCCCGCCGCGGCCAGCTTGCTGGTCTGCAGCGTGGTGGCGGCGTTGGAGAGTGCGCCGTACGCGATCCCGGCGGCCTCCAGCCGGTCGAGCAGCCCGGCGGCGTCGGGGTGCGCCTGCCAGGCGCCCTCGAAGGCCGACCAGAACACCGACAGCCATGCGCGGTAGCCCGCGTCGTCCAGCGGAGCACCGCCGAACCGCTCCTGCAGCTGGTTGGCCCGACGCATGCGCTGCTCGTCGAACGTCAGCTCGCCTCGGGTGTACGCGCGGTAGTGACCGTCGGGGTCCTCGCGCCACAGCGCCAGCACGGCGGGGCGTTGATCGTCGGGCAGGTGTGGCAGGTACACGTCGCAGACGGCATCGATCGCCACCGCGAACGCCGCCCGGGTGGTCACCAACGTGTCGTCGACGTCGAACAGCACCCCGTCGACGACGCCCGCCAGCGGCGTCACCGGGGTGCGGCCCACCGTCGTCACAGGGTGGACCGCAGCGCGGTGAGGCGCGCGAGCGTGGCGTCCTTGCCGAGGATCTCCATGGACTCGAACAGCGGCGGCGACACGCGCCGGCCGGTGAGGGCCACCCGCAGCGGCGTGTACGCGAACCGGGGCTTGATGCCCAGACCGTCCGGCCCGTCGACCAGTGCGGCCTGCAGCACCTCCTGCGTGGCCGCGGTGGTGAACCCGTCGGCCGGCAGCGCGGCGAGGGCCACCAGCGCGGCGTCGAGCACGGCGGCCGACTCCTCGCGCAGCGCGCCACGGGCGTCGTCGGCGACCTCCACCGCGTCGTCCGCGACGAACAGGAAGCCGAGCATGCCCACGACCTCGCCGAGCAGCGTCATGCGCTCCTGCACCAGCGGTGCGGCCGCGTCCAGCAGTGCCCGCTGCTGCGCCGGCAGGTCCGCGTAGGAGTCGACCAGCACCAGGCCCGCGGCGTGCAGGTACGGCACCAGCCGGTTGCGGAAGTCCTCCGGGGCGAGCAGCCGCAGGTGCGCGGCGTTGATCGCCTCGGCCTTCTTCAGGTCGAACCGGGCCGGGTTCGGGTTCACGTCGGCCACGTCGAACGCACCGACCATCTCCTGCACGGAGAACACGTCACGGTCGGGGGCGATGGACCAGCCGAGCAGGGCCAGGTAGTTCAGCAGACCCTCGGGGGTGAACCCTCGCTGGCGGTGCAGGAACAGGTTCGACTCGGGGTCGCGCTTGGACAGCTTCTTGTTGCCCTCGCCCATCACGTACGGCAGGTGCCCGAACACGGGCAGCACCGTGGCGACGCCGAGCTCGAGCAGCGCACGGTAGAGGACGACCTGGCGGGGGGTCGAGGACAGCAGGTCCTCACCGCGCAGCACGTGCGTGATGCCCATGAGCGCGTCGTCGATCGGGTTGACCAGCGTGTACAGCGGGAACCCGTTGCCGCGCACGATGACGTAGTCGGGCACCGACCCGGCCTTGAAGGTCACGTCGCCGCGCACCAGGTCGGTGAACGTGACGTCCTCGTCGGGCATGCGCATCCGCAGCACGGGCTCACGACCCTCGGCGCGGAACGCGGCCTTCTGCTCGTCGGTCAGGTCGCGGTCGAAGCCGTCGTAGCCGAGCTTGGGGTCGCGGCCGGCCGCGCGGTGGCGCGCCTCGATCTCCTCGGGGGTCGAGTACGACTCGTACGCGTAGCCACCCTCGAGCAGCCGCCGTGCGACGTCCCGGTAGAGGTCCATGCGCTGCGACTGCCGGTACGGCTCGTGCGGGCCGCCGACCTCGACGCCCTCGTCCCAGTCCATGCCGAGCCACCGCAGCGCCTCGAGGAGCTGCTGGTAGCTCTCCTCGGAGTCGCGCGCCGGGTCGGTGTCCTCGATGCGGAACACGAACGTGCCCCCGACGTGCCGCGCGTACGCCCAGTTGAACAGCGCGGTGCGGATGAGGCCGACGTGCGGCGTGCCCGTCGGCGACGGGCAGAAGCGGACACGGACCGGGGACGAGCCAGAGGTGGTGGAGGTCACCGCACCAGCCTAGTTGCGTAGCGGCTCCCACCCGCCGCGCGTCGACCCGACGGTGCTGCCACAGTGGCCAGATGGCACTCCACGACCGCGCACCGCGTCCTGGGGACGCGAACGACTCGCTCTTCGCCGAGGCCGGGCTCGCCCGGAGCTTGCCGAAGTACGCCTTCCCCGAAGGCACCATGCCACCCGCCGCCGCCTACCAGGCGGTGCACGACGAGCTGATGCTCGACGGCAACGCCCGGCAGAACCTGGCCACGTTCTGCCAGACCTGGGAGGAGCCCGAGGTCAAGGCGCTGATGGCGCTGTGCATCGACAAGAACCTCATCGACAAGGACGAGTACCCGATGACCGCCGAGCTGGAGCGCCGCTGCGTGCACATGCTCGCCGACCTGTGGCACGCGCCGGCGTCGCAGACCACGATCGGCACGTCGGGCATCGGCTCGTCCGAGGCGTGCATGCTGGCCGGCATGGCCGCCAAGTGGCGCTGGCGCGCCCGCCGCGAGGCCGAGGGCAAGCCGACGGATCGGCCGAACATGGTGTGCGGGGCCGTCCAGGTGGTGTGGCACAAGTTCGCCCGGTACTGGGACGTGGAGATCCGCGAGGTCCCCATGGCCGAGGGCCGGTACGAGATGACGCCCGAGGAGATGCTCGCGCGGGTCGACGAGAACACGATCTTCGTGGTCCCCACGCTCGGCGTGACATACACCGGCAGCTACGAGCCCGTCGCCGAGCTCGCCGCGGCGCTCGACGACCTGCAGGCACGCACCGGGCTCGACGTCGACCTGCACGTCGACGCCGCCAGCGGCGGGTTCCTCGCGCCGTTCTGCGCCCCCGACCTGGTGTGGGACTTCCGGCTGCCGCGCGTGAAGTCGATCAGCACCTCGGGGCACAAGTTCGGGCTCGCACCGCTCGGCGTCGGCTGGGTGATCTGGCGTGACGTGGCCGAGCTGCCCGACGACCTGATCTTCCACGTCAGCTACCTGGGCGGCGACATGCCGGTGTTCCAGGTGAACTTCTCCCGACCGGCCGGGCAGATCGTCGCGCAGTACTACGACTTCGTGCGCCTGGGGCGCACCGGCTACCGCGACCTGCACCAGGCCGCGTACGCCAGCTGTGCGGTCCTCGCGGAGGCGATCCCCCGCCTGGGTCCGTTCGACCTGGTGTGCGCGGGTGAGCCCGGCTCGGCGATCCCCGCGGTCGCGTGGCGCCTGCGGGACGGCGTCGACCCCGGCTACACGCTGTACGACCTGGCCGACCGGCTGCGGACCAAGGGCTGGCAGGTGCCCGCCTACCCGCTGACCGGGGCGGTCAGCGACATCGCCGTGCAGCGTGTGCTCGTCCGCCAGGACGTCAGCCGTGACCTGGTCGAGCTGCTGCTCGCCGACTTCGCGGAGGCCGTGGCGCACTTCGACCGACACCCGGTCGCGGTGTCCATGACCCCCGAGGAGTCCAGCGGGTTCAGCCACCTGTGACCACCGGACCGGCCGGGGACCGTCCACGGTCCCCCGACGTGCGCTGGTGGACGCCCGGGCGCGCCGACTGGCAGGTCGCGGCCCTGTTCACGCTCGGGTCGGCCTGCTTCGTGCTCGGGGCGACCCCCGGGTACGCCTCGCTCGTCGGTGTGCAGGCCGACTGCTGGACGTACGCGATCGGGTCGGTGCTCTTCACGCTCGCCGCCCTGCTGCAGGTGCTGATCTCGCTCGGCGTGGTGCGCGCCGAGGCCCGGCCGCTGGCGGCCGCCCGGTGGCGTCACCACGTGCGGGCCGTCGACCGTCCGGCGTGGTGGGCGGGCACCGTGCAGCTGGCCGGCACCGTCCTGTTCAACGTCAGCACGTTCGCCGCGCTGGACGCCTCGCTCACGCTCGACCAGGCGCAGCGGCGCGTCTGGGCGCCTGACGCGCTGGGGTCGATCGCATTCCTCGTCGCCAGCGCGCTGGCCTTCGCCGACGTGACCCGGCCGTGGCTCACCTGGCGGCCGCGGGACCTGACCTGGTCGGTCGCCGCCCTCAACATGGTCGGGTCCGTGGCGTTCGGCGTGTCGGCGGTCGCGGCGAAGTACCTGCCGTCGGGCGACCTGCGCGACGCGGCCCTGGCCAACCTCGGCACGTTCGTCGGCGGTGTGTGCTTCCTGGTGGCCGCGGTGCTGCTCGTGCCCGACCAGCAGGGGACGCACACCGCAGCGACCTGAACGCGGGTCGACCCTGCTGCGCGGCGCCGGTTCGACGCCGGGTCGAGGCTGAGGCGGAGCTGCCCTGGCGGGCCTCAGGAGCGGCGCAGCACCGGGTTGCGCAGCGTGCCGATGTCCTCGACCTCGACCTCGACGACATCCCGCGCCACGATCGGGCCGACCCCGGCCGGGGTGCCGGTGAGGATCACGTCACCGGGCAGCAGCGTGAAGACCTCGGACACGTACGAGATCAGGTAGGCGACGTCGAAGACCATCTGCGACGTGCGCCCGTCCTGCCGGGTCTCGCCGTTGACGCGCGCACGCACCGCGAGGTCGTCGACGTCGAGCCCGGGCACGATCCACGGGCCGATCGGGCACGAGGTGTCGAAGCCCTTGGCGCGCGTCCACTGCAGGTCGGAGCGCTGGATGTCGCGCGCGGTGACGTCGTTGGCGACGGTGAACCCGAAGACCTGGTCGAGCGCCTTGGCCGGGCTCACGTCCTTGGTGACCTTGCCGATGACCACCGCCAGCTCGGCCTCGTGCTCGACGTGCTCGGTCCAGTCGGGCAGCACGATCGGGTCGTCGGGGCCGATCACCGAGGTGTTCGGCTTGAGGAACAGCAGCGGCTGGGTGGGCACGTCGTGGCCGTGCTCGGCGGCGTGGTCGGCGTAGTTGCGGCCGACGCCGATGATCTTCGAGCGCGGGATCACCGGGGCCAGCAGGCGCACGCCGTCCTGGTCGAGGTGGAGGCGTTCCCCGGTCGGCTGGACCGGGGTGTAGATCGGGTCGCCGCTGATGACGATGAGCTCTTCGGACCCGGGGTCGCCCTCGACGAGGGCGTAGCGGGGGTCGTTGCCGGTGGTGAACCTCGCGATGCGCACGTGCCCAGGGTAGTCAGACGCGCGCGACGACCTCGCCGTGCAGGATGGCGAACCAGGCGTCGGGCTGGTGGCCCCACTCGCGCCAGGCGTCGGCCAGCAGCTCCAGGCCGACCTCGTCGGCCAGGCCGTGCGCGAGGGCCTGCGCGGCGAAGGTCGACTGGACGACCCGGTCGGCCCACAGCCCGGCCCACCACGTGCGGTCCTCCGGGGTGGCGTAGCACCAGGCGCCCGCGCCCGGGGCGATGCCCTCGGGGTCGAACCCGGCCTCACGGACCCACGAGAGCAGGTGACGGCCGGCGTCCGCCTCGTGCCCGTTGGCCTCGGTGACCTCGTGGTACAGGTCACGCCACTCGTCGAGGCCCTGCGACGGAGGGAACCACGTCATCCCGGCGTAGTCGGCGTCGCGCACCGCGACGATGCCCCCGGGGCGGGTCACGCGGCGCATCTCGCGCAGGGCGAGCACGGGATCGGCCAGGTGCTGGAGCACCTGGTGGGCGTGCACCACGTCGAACGTGCCGTCCTCGAACGGCAGGGAGTAGGCGTCGGCAACCTCGAACCGCAGGTGGGGTTCGTCGGCGTTCTCGGCGCGGGCCAGCTCGATGACCGCACTGGAGGCGTCGACACCGACGACCTCGCCGGGGGCGACCCGGCGCGTCAGGTCGACCGTGAGGTTGCCCGGTCCGCAGCCCACGTCGAGCAGGCTCTGGCCCGGCTGGAGCGAGGGCAGCAGGTACGCGGCGGAGTTCTCGGCGGTGCGCCACCGGTGGGAGCGCAGGACGCTCTCGTGGTGGCCGTGCGTGTAGACGCCGGGGCGCGACGGGGTGTTCACACGACACTGTAAGCAGGTCCAGGGCCCCGGGTCCAAGGGCCGGACCTCAGAAGTCCGGAATGCGAGATCGCTGCGCGGGGCCGAATCACCACCACCGTTCGGCGACGCTCCGTAGCATGGCGGCCATGCGCCGGATCGAGGGGGTCGACGTCGCCCGCGGCGTCGCCGTGCTGGGCATGGTCACCGCGCACGTGGGCCCCGACGACCACGGACCCCTCCCGCCCGGCGGGTTCTCCCAGCTCGCCGACGGACGCTCCGCCGCGCTGTTCGTCGTCCTGGCCGGCGTCGGGCTCGCCCTGCTGTCGGGTGGGTCCCGACCGGTCGACGGCACCCGACTGGTGCAGTCGCGGCTGCGGATCCTGGTGCGCGGGGCCCTGCTGTTCGCCCTCGGGCAGGCGCTCCTGCTGCTCGGCGTGCCGATCGCGATCATCCTCACGTCCTACGCGGTGTACTTCGCGCTCGCCCTGCTCGCCCTCACCTGGCCACGTGCCGCGCTCGTCAGCGCCGCGGCGGCCGTGGCCCTCGTCGGGCCCGTCCTGGTGCAGTGGGCGCAACCGCGGATGCCGTCGCTGTCCGGCGGATCGCCCGAGACCCTCGCCGACGTGGTCGTCGGGCACTACTACCCGGCCGCGGTGTGGATGTCGTACGTGCTCACCGGGCTCGCCATCGGCCGGTGCGACCTGCGCTCCGCACGGCTACGACGCCTGGGTGCGGCGCTCGGCGCCGGGCTCGTGGTGCTCGGGCACGGCGGCTCCTGGGTCGCCATGCACGCGCTCGGCCTGTCCTCGACCCTGGCGACGAGCGCACCGCACAGCTCCACGACGTTCGAGGTGGTCGGCAACACCGGTGTCGCGCTGCTGGTGCTCGCCGTGGCACTGGCCGCCGCCGACCGGTGGCCCCGGGCGCTGTCACCCCTGGGCGCGACCGGGGCGCTCGCGCTCACCGCCTACACCGGGCACCTGCTGGCGATCGCCGCGATCGGTCCGTGGATCGTGTGGGACACCTCGCCGGGCACCTGGGCGTGGTTCGTCGGCGTCATCGTGCTCGGGTGCTGGGCATGGCGGCACTGGTTCGGTCGCGGACCCCTCGAACGCCTCCTGCACGCCGCGTCGACCCGGGCCGCCGACGTGGCCCCCGACACCCTCCCCGACCGCGTGCCCCGCACCGACCAGCCGGACCACGTCGATCTACCCTGACGCCATGACCTCCCCCGCCGCGACGCCCCCGGCGCCGGCGCCCGCGCCGGCCACCGTGCTCGACGCCGCGACCTGGCGCGAGCTCGCAGCCACGCACGCCACGCGCGCCGACGCGGCCACGGCCGGCCACCGCGAGCGCCGCTCGCGCCACGAACGGCACGCCATCGAGGACTTCCTCTACGAGTACTACCCGACCAGACCCGCCCAGCTGCGCCGCTGGCACCCCGGCGTCGGCATCGCGCTGGCCCCCGACGCCGACGGACCCGCACCGCAGGCCGCGTGGCGGTGGTACCGCACCGCCACCGACGGCACCGTGAACCTGGACGTCGACGCCTACCTCGCCGCACGCGCCGACACGGTCCGGTTCGTGCGCACACTGCTGGCCGCGACCGCCGCCCGGCCTGCGTTCACCGGCTGCTTCGGCCTGCACGAGTGGGCGATGGTGTACCGGGAGGCCGAGGGCGACCACCGTCACCGACTGCCGCTGCGTCTGGGCACCGCCGGCACCGACGCGGTCGTGGAGCAGCACCGGATCCGCTGCTCGCACCTCGACGCGTTCCGGTTCTTCACACCCGAGGCCGTGGGCCGCAACACGCTCCACCCGACGCGGCAGACCCAGGTGGACGACGAGCAGCCGGGGTGCCTGCACGCCAACATGGACGTCTACAAGTGGGCGCTGAAGCTCGGTCCCCTCGTGCCGGGCGACCTCCTGCTCGAGTGCTTCGAGCTGGCGAGTCAGATCCGGTACACCGACATGCAGGCCTCCCCCTACGACGTGTCGTCGTACGGGCTCGAGCCCATCCCTATCGAAACCCCCGGGGGCAAGGCGGACTACGTCCGGCGTCAGCGCGGCTTCGCCGCACGTTCGAACGTCCTCCGGAGCCGCCTGCTGGCGCAGTGCGAGTAGCAGCACGGTCAGTCGAGGAGACCCGCGAGTGCGCCGTCTGGGCACAGAGTCGCCGCAGCCAGTGCGACGACCAGCGTGCTCACGAACTCGTCGGTATCGACCCGTCGCCGCGGCGCGCACGACGGGGCCCGCTCAGGAACCCGTCTCGGCGAGCCCGGGGAAGCGCCAGGTGCCGTCGAGGATGTCCTGGCGCGGGCGGTACAGGCGCACGAGGTAGTTCCAGCCGTCCACCACGGGGATCGAGTTGCGTGCCGGGTCCCCGTCGCCACCGAACCTGACGGTGACCGATCCGTCGTCGTCGCGCGCGGCGGTGATGCTGTTGACGCTGTACGCGCCGGCCGCATTCGGCTCGAAGTAGCCCTCGGCGTTGTAGACGGACACCGACCAGAAGCCGTCGACGGGAACGTCGCCGGGCACGCGCAGCTCGTACTCTCCCACCGGCAGACCGGGGGCAACCCCGACGTAGACCGCCTCGCTGTCGGGCAGGCCGCCCCACCCTGCTGCGGTGCCGATGAGGTGGCGCACGGGGTCGACGTCCTCGCGTCGGCCGAACGCCCGCTCGAACGAGCTCATGTCTGCGGCCAGGGCGAGCAGCGCGGACCGGGTCCGGTCGAGGCTCGCCGTGTCGTATCCGGAGGGCGAGAACGCTCGGCCGGAGGCCGCCGTGAGGTCGAGCGCATCCTGCAGCGCGGCCACCTGCGCGAGGTCGTCGGGGTCGCGCGGGTCGACGAGGGTGCGCACCGCCACCACGACGTGGTCCGACCCGTGCTCGGCGGCGGTGAGCTCGTACGTCCCGGCTCCGTGCAGCACGCCGTTGATGTGGTGGTCCTCGTTGACGATCATGACCGACAGGTACCGCTGCCCCGGGTCGGGGACGGTGAGGGTGGCGCCGGCGGAGATGTCGACCACCGCGAAGCTGTACAGGGTGTCGCGGTTGAGCCGGATGACCGTCTGCTGGTCGGTGGCGGCCGGCGCGCGGTTGTGCGCGAACTGGTTGACGCCCCCGGCGTCGCGTTGGAGGTCGGCGAACATCCGGTCGGTCTCGGCGCGCACGAAGTTGTCGGCAGTGACCTTGATCGTCGCCATGCCGCGACGATAGCGACGTCGGTGACGGGCCGCAGTGCGGGGCTCGCCACCGCAGGTGAGGCCGAGTGCGTGCGGTGCCGGCGCCGGACGCCGCACGCTCGAACCTGCTCCGAGCACGGCTGGCGGCGTGCTGCCGACTCGGCGCCGAGTGCCTGCTCAGAACTCGACCGACTTCATCTCCCGCCCGTGCACCATCACTGCCCAGATGACCAGGACGGCGATGGCGACCATCAGCACCGACCAGAGCGGGTAGGCCGCCAGGAACGCGATGCTCGCCAGGGCGCTGAGGAACGCGAGGAGCACCGCGATGACCCGCGCCCACATCTGCCCGACGAGGAGCGCAAGCCCGGCGCCGACGACCACGGCACCGAGGATCAGGTGGACCCAGCCCCACTGGGTGTAGTCGATGCTGATCGCCAGCCCGCTCGGGGCGACGAGGAAGTAGTCGTCGCTGAACAGCGCGACCAGACCCTGGATGGCGTGGAAGAGGCCCAGCAGGATCATCATGGCGCCGGCGAACGCGATCCAGCCCACCCACCCGCTCGGTCCCGGGTCGGTCTTCCACGAGGTGTTCTCGACCGTGGCGCTCGGCGCCGCGTGCTTCTCGGACATGGCTCTCCTCCATCGGACGGCTGGCACCACCAGACTCGCAGCGCACGCCTCGCGGCGTCCTCATCCGATACGGATGACCCGAGCGCCTGCCAGGTCGCCGCGCGGGCCACGAGCGGCCCGTTCCGCTCACGCAGGACGGGCCGCTCGCGCCGGTCGGCACGCCGTGCCGGGCGGGGCTACCCGACGAAGGCGAGCAGCGCCTCGTTGACCTCGTCCGCGTGGGTCCACAGCAGACCGTGCGGCGCCCCGTCGATCTCGACGTAGGTGGCCGACGGCAGGAGCTGGGCGAACCGGCGTCCGGTCACGTCGATCGGCAGGATCCGGTCACCGGTGCCGTGCACGATCAGCGCGGGCACGTCGATCTTCGGGATGTCGGCCCGGAAGTCGGTCAGCCAGCTGGGCTGGGCGGCGACGGACGCGAACGGCGAGGCCCCGGCGGCCGTGTCCCACGAGGCCTGCAGGGCTTCCGCGGACAGGCGGTTGCCCAGGAACTGGTCGGTGTTGAAGAAGTCGTCGAAGAACTGCGTGAAGAACGCGTACCGGTCGGCGGTGGCGGCAGCCTTCAGGCCGTCGAACACGTCCTGCGGGACACCCTCGGGATTGTCGTCGGTCTGCAGCAGGAACGGCTCGAGCGAACCGAGGAAGGCAGCCTTGGCCACGCGCGCGGAGCCGTAGGTGCCCAGGTAGCGGCCGACCTCGCCGGTGCCCATGGAGAATCCGACGAGGATCGCGTCGTGCAGGTCGAGGTGCGTCAGGAGGGCGTCGAGGTCGGCGGCGAACGTGTCGTAGTCGTAGCCGACGGTGGGGCGGCTGGAGCGGCCGAACCCGCGGCGGTCGTAGGTGATGACGCGCTTGCCGGCGGCGAGCAGGGCGACGGTCTGCTTCTCCCAGGAGTCGCCGTCGAGCGGGTAGCCGTGGATGAGCACCACGGGCTGGCCGGTGCCGTGGTCCTCGTAGTAGAGCTCGATGGCGGTGGAGTTCTCGGTTCCGACGGTGACGAAGGCCATGATGAGTCCCTTTCCCCGATGACGAGAACGGTCGTTCTCTGTCGGATCTCACCCTAGAGAACGTTCGTTCTCGGCGCAAGTACACTGGGCGTGTGAGTGACACCGAGATCCGCGAGCGCATCGTCGAGGCCGCCGACCGCCTGTACTACGCGAAAGGCATCCAGGCCGTCGGCATGGACGAGCTGCGCACCGCCGCCGACGTCTCGCTCAAGCGTCTCTACGCCCTGTTCCCGTCCAAGGAGCAGATCGTGCTCGCCGTGCTGCACCGTCGGCACGAGCAGTGGACGCAGGGTGTGGCCGACAAGGTCGCCCAGGTCAGCGACCCGCGCGAGCGACTGCTGGCGATCTACGACTACCTGGCCGACTGGTTCGCCGACGAGAACTTCCGCGGCTGCGGGTTCATCAACGCCTTCGGCGAGGTCGGCGCCAGCTCCCCCGCCGTCGCCGAGCAGGCACGCCGGCACAAGGAGTCGTTCCAGGCCTTCGTCGGCACGCTCGTCGAGCAGGCCGGCTGCGACGCCGAGCTCGCCGCCCAGCTCGCCCTGCTCGCCGAGGGCGCCCAGACCACGGCCGCGATCGCCGGCACCGGCGAGGCCGCCGTGCACGCGCGCCGCGCCGCGAAGATCCTCATCGACGCCTGCTGAGACGCAGCCCGCGAGCGCGGGACCTCACCCCTTCGCACGCTGCGCGACCGCCACGCACGCCACCGTCAGCACCCCGGTCAGCAGCAGCGAGGCGGGCACGGACTCGCCCAGCAGCACCGACGACCAGGCGATCGCCAGCAGCGGCTGCACGAGCTGCAGCTGGCTGATCCGCGCGACACCCCCGGTCCGCAACGCGTGGTACCACGCCACGAACCCGCCGATCATCCCGACGGCCGCCATCCACAGCAGCGCCGCCCACGCCGACAGCGGCGCCTGGGGACGGGTCAGCACCAGGTCGGTCAGCACCACCGGTGCGAGCACCGGCAGGGCGAGCGCCAACGCCCAGCAGGTGACCTGCCAGCTGCCCAGGTGCGGTGTCACCACCGACCCCTCGGCGTACGCCAGGGCACCGCACAGCATGGCGGCCACGAGCATCAGGTCGGCCCGGTGCACCCCGTCGAACCCCCGGACCAGGACCGCGTAGCCCATCACCACCAGCGCACCGGCACCGGCCGCGGCCCAGAAGAGCGCTCCCGGCCGGGCGCGGGTGTGCCGCAGCGACAGGACCGCGGTGGCGACGGGCAGGAGCGCGAGGAACACCGCGCCGTGGCTCGCGGGCACCCGGGCCAGCGCCCAGGAGCTCAGCAGCGGGAAGCCCAGCGTGATGCATGCCGCCACGACGGCGACGTGCCGCCACTGACCACGGCTGGGCCGAGGCTGCCTCGTCAGCAGCAGGAGCGGCAGTGCCAGCAGGCCGGCGATCGCGCTACGTCCCAGTGCCACCACGAGCGGGTCGAACCCGACCAGTGCGACGCGCGTCAACGGCAGCGTGAGCGAGAACGTCAGGACACCGGCGGCGCCCCACAGCACAGGAGCTACGGGTCGCCCTCCGGTGAGTGCAGGGGCAGCCCCGCAGTCACTCGGTAGCACTTCGCGGGCAACGGCAGTAGCGCTATTGTCTATATTCATGAATGACGATAGCAGCGCGCGTCGACTGGCCGACACGCTGCGGTCCGTCGTCCGCACCGCCCCCGCCGGTTCGCGTCTGCCGTCCTCGCGCGCCCTGGCCGCCGAGCACGGGGTCGGTCCCGTCACCGTCGCGACCGCGCTGCGGCTGCTGGCCGCCGAGGGACTCGTCGAGACCCGACCCGGCGAGGGCACCTTCGCCCGGCGGGCGAGCACCACCCCGGGCGGGGACACGGCGTGGCAGCTGACGGCGATGGGCCCGGCCACGGTGCAGGCCACCGCACTCGGCGCCCTGCTGCGCCCGCCGCGACCAGGCAGCGTCCCGCTGTCCAGCGGGTACCTGGCGCCCGAGCACCAGCCGCACCACCTCGTCTCCCAGGCCCTCGCCCGCGCGGCCCGCCGCCCGGCATCCCTCGGCCGCGTCGATCCGACCGGTCTGCCCGAGCTGCGCGCCTGGTTCGCCACCGAGGCCGGCGCGCGCCCCGACGACGTCCTGGTCTGCGCCGGGACGCAGGCGGCCCTGGCGACGATCCTCAGCAGCCTGTGCCGACCCGGCGACGCGGTCGTCATGGAGTCGCCCACGTACCTGGGCGCCCTGGCCGCCGCCCAGGCGGCGGGCCTGCGGGTCGTGCCCGTGCACCGCGGGCCTGACGGCGCCCCCGACCCGCAGGACCTCGACCGCGCGCTGCAGGCCAGCGGTGCTCGGGTCCTGTACGCCCAGCCGCACGGCGCGAACCCGACCGGCACCAGCTGGCCTGCCCGCACTCACCGCGAGCTGCTCGCCGTGGCCCGCCGTCACGGCTGCTTCGTCGTCGAGGACGACTGGGCGCACGACTTCGTGCTCGCCGGCAGCCCCCGACCGCTCGCCGCCGACGACCCGGACGGCACCGTCCTGCACCTGCGCTCGCTGACCAAGTCGACCGTGCCCGCGCTGCGGGTGGCCGCCGTCGTGGGTCGGGGACCGGTCGTGGCACGGCTGGCCGCCGGGCGCACCGCCGCCGACCTGTACGTGTCCGGTGTGCTGCAGCACGCGGCGCTCGACGTCGTCACCGGCCCGGGCTGGCGTCGGCACGTGCGCAGCGCGCGGACGCTGCTGATCGAGCGGCGCGACCTGCTGGCAGCCGCCGTCACGCGACACCTGGGCGCCGACGCGCTGACGCACGTGCCCGACCAGGGCCTGCACCTGTGGGTCCGGCTGCCGGACGACGCCGACGACCTGGCGCTCGCGGCCGCGGCCGCCACGGCCGGTGTCGACGTGACCGCCGGCTCGCCCTGGTGGGTGAGCGAGCCGGCGGGCCCACACCTGCGCGTCAGCTACTCCGCGGCCGACCCCGCCGAGGCCGCGCAGGGCGTCGAGGTGCTGGCCGGCCTGGTGCGCGACCGGCCCCGCACCCCCTGACGGCACTCACACGGCCGAGGTCATCGCCCGCCGCAGCACGTGCGAGCGGGCGTGCTCCAGCGCCGGTTCGAGCTCGTCGAACACGTGCGACTCGTGCCGCAGCTCGTCGAGCACCCCCACGCTGGTCAGCAGTGCCAGGTGCGCGGGCTGCACACCCTTGACCAGCACCGTGATCCCCGACCGCTCCAGGTCGGCGACCAGCTCGCCGAGCGCGTGCGCGCCCGTCGCGTCCACGAACCGCAGGTGCGAGAGCCGCAGCACGACCACCCATGCATCCCTGTTGCGGGCGATCTGGGCCTGGATCCGGTCGGAGGCCCCGAAGAACATCGCGCCGTCGAGCCGGTAGAGCGCGATGTGCTCGTCGCCCTCGTGCGCAGGTCCCGGCAGCGGCTGACGGTGCACGCTGGCCGCCCGCGAGACGGACCGCAGGGCGAAGAAGGCCGCCACGAGGAGCCCGACCTGCACGGCCTCGATGAGGTCGACGGCGAGCGTGATGACCGCCGTGACGACGAACACGATCGCGTCGGCCTTGGTGGAGCGCACCACGGAGCGCACCGTGGCGACCGAGACCATCTTGGTCGCGGTCACCATGAGCACCCCGGCGAGGGCGGCCAGCGGGATCGTCGAGACCGGCCCGGTGGCCAGGTAGATCACCGCGAGGATCACCACCGCGTGCACGACGGCCGCCAGGCGCGTGCGGGCACCGGCGCGCACGTTGACGGCGGTGCGGGCGATCGCCCCGGTGGCCGGCATGCCGCCGAACGCACCCGCGGCGAGCGAGGCCAGACCCTGCCCGACCAGCTCACGGTCCGGGTCGTACCGGCGCGCCTCGTCGGGCACCCCCGGCATGGACGCGGCGACCCGCGCCGACAGCAACGACTCGATGGCCGCGAGCGCGGCGACGGCCACGGCCGGGCTGCTCAGCTCACGCAGCAGACCGATGCTCAGCCCGGGCAACGCCGGCGCCGGCAGCGAGGCGGGCAGCGCACCGATCCGCGCCACGGGCGCGCCCAGCAGCTCCGCACCGATGGTCACCACGGCGACGGCCACGAGGGACCCGGGTACCTGGGGCGCCCAGCGCGCGAACGCCAGCATGATGAGGACGACCGCCGCCACGATGCCCAGCGTCCATCCGACGGTCGACCCGGCGTCGGTGAGCGATCGGACGGCGGTGACCAGGGGGTTCCCGCCGACCGGTTCGGTGACGCCGACGGCCGCCGGCACCTGCTGCAGGAAGATGATCGTGGCGATGCCGAGCGTGAAGCCCTCGACGACCGGCCACGGGATGTAGGTGACGACGCGGCCGAGCCGGGCGATGCCCGCCAGCAGCACGATCGCCCCGCCCATGAGCGCGACGACGGGCACGGCCCCCACGCCGTGGTCGGCCACGATCGGGGCGAGCACGACGGCCATCGCGCCGGTCGGCCCGGACACCTGCACGCGCGACCCACCGAACAGGGCTGCGACGACGCCGGCGACGACCGCGGTGACCAGGCCTGCCGCCGGCCCGACTCCGGAGCTGACGCCGAACGCGAGCGCGAGCGGCAGCGCCACGACGCCGACCGTCACCCCCGCGAGCAGGTCGGAGCGCATGACGGCGGGCCGCAGCTCGAAGTCGTCCCGCCGTGGCAGCAGCCCGCGCAGGGTGACCCGGCGCCAGAGGGACGTGCCGGTCATCGCTCCTCCCCCGGCAGCGGCGGCAGGTCGTGGGTGGCGGCAAGACGGTCGCTGGAGTCGGCCAACGTCGACTGCAGGAACGCCCGAGCGACCACGAGCAGCTGGGCGACCAGTGGCTGGCTGAGCCGGTACTCCACAGCGTTGCCCGATCGTGCCGAGGTGACCACACCGGCCTTCTTGAGCACGGACAGGTGCTGCGAGAGCTGCGAGGCCTCCACGCCGGTCGCGGTCAGCAGGTCGGTGACGGGCGCCGCGTGGTCGGGCGCGGCGGCCAGGACCTCGAGGGCACGGATGCGCGTGGGGTGTGCGAGGGACTTGAACAGCTCGGCCTTGATCGCGTACAGCGGTGCGGTCGTGGCGGCAGCGGGCGACGCTGCGGGCAGTGCGGTGGGCACGGCGACCTCCTTCTGGATTGAGGAGTTTATCAATCCATCAAGAGCAGACATGGGACGTCTGGCCCCCGAGCGCTCCCCGTCGTCATGGACGTCGCGCCGTCCCCCTGCCCGTGACCGTCAACGTGGCGTGCCTGGATGCCGCCGAGGACATCGGCACCGCCACCGAGCTCGTCGCACAGAGCACGAGCGACCCTCGGGCGCGCGTCGTCGAGACGACCACGAGCCCGTTCGGCAGTGCTCTGCGCACGGAGAGCACCATGGGGAGCATGGTGCTGACGGAGTGGTGGACGGACCACGGCGGCATGGTCTGGGGTGTGGGGTTCCTGCACCGCCCGGACGACCAGGACTACGTACGGATCGTCGAGGCGATGCTGGCCTCGTGGCAGTGGGCCTGACCGCCACGCTCTCACGCCCGGCGCCACGGGCGCCGCGTGCGAGGATCGGGCCGTGCCGACCCTCGCCGACCGTGTCCCCGCCGACCCCCACGACGCCGACGCACTGTACGAGGCGTTCACCGGCTGGGCCGCCGACCAGGGCCTGTCGCTGTACCCCCACCAGGAGGAGTCGCTCCTGGAGCTGGTGAGCGGCTCGCACGTGATCGTCTCGACGCCCACCGGCTCCGGGAAGTCACTGATCGCGGCCGCGGCGCACTTCGTGGCGTTCGCGCAGGGCCGCCGCACGTACTACACGGCACCGCTCAAGGCGCTGGTCAGCGAGAAGTTCTTCGCGCTGGTCGAGGCGTTCGGCTCGGCGAACGTGGGCATGATGACCGGCGACTCGGCGGTCAACCCGACGGCCCCGATCATCTGCTGCACCGCGGAGATCCTGGCGAACCTGGCGCTGCGCGACGGTGACGCGGCCGACGTCGGGCAGGTCGTGATGGACGAGTTCCACTTCTACGCCGACCCGCAGCGCGGCTGGGCGTGGCAGGTGCCGCTGCTGGAGCTGCAGCACGCGCAGCTGGTGCTGATGTCGGCCACGCTCGGTGACGTCTCGTTCTTCCGCGACGACCTGCTGCGCCGCACCGGCACCCCGGTGGCGGTGGTCGCCGACGCCGAGCGCCCCGTGCCGCTGACGTTCTCCTACGCGATCGAGCCGCTGCACGAGCTGCTCGACGAGCTGGTCAAGACCCGCCGCGCCCCGGTGTACGTCGTGCACTTCACGCAGAAGGAGGCCGTGGAGCGTGCGCAGTCGTTGCTGTCGACGCCCCTGGCCAGCCGGGAGCAGCGGGACCGCATCGCCGACGAGCTGGGGTCCTTCCGGTTCGGCCCCGGGTTCGGCCGCACGCTCTCGCGCCTGCTGCGCCACGGTGTCGGGGTGCACCACGCCGGGATGCTGCCCAAGTACCGCCGGGTCGTCGAGCGGCTCACGCAGAAGGGTCTGCTGCCCGTGGTCTGCGGCACGGACACGCTGGGCGTGGGCATCAACGTGCCGATCCGCACCGTGCTGCTGACCTCGCTGGTCAAGTACGACGGCGTGCGCATGCGGCACCTGACGGCCCGCGAGTTCCACCAGATCGCCGGCCGGGCGGGCCGCGCCGGGTTCGACACCGTCGGTGAGGTCATCGTGCTGGCCCCCGAGCACGTCATCGAGAACCGCAAGCTGCTGGAGAAGGCGGGCGACGACCCGCGCAAGCTGAAGAAGATCGTCCGCAAAAAGGCACCCGAGGGCCTGGTCAACTGGACCGACAAGACGTTCGAGCGCCTGCGTGACGCCCCGCCCGAGCCGCTGACCTCGAGCTTCTCGGTGAGCCACGCGATGGTGCTGCACGTGCTGGCGCGGCCGGGCGACCCGGTCGCCGCCATGACCCACCTGCTGATGGACAACCACGAGCCGGACAGCGCCCGCGGCCGGCACGTGCGCCGCGCCATCGAGGTCTACCGCTCGTTGCGCGCGTCCGGCGTGATCGAGCGGCCGTGGGTCGAGGACCCGACCGCACCCCACGGTCGACGTCGCACGGTGCGCCTGACGCACGACCTGCCGGCGAACTTCGCGCTCAACCAGGCGCTGTCGCCGTTCGCCTACGCCGCGCTCGACCTGCTCGACCGCGACGACCCCGGCTACGCGCACGACGTCGTCTCCGTGCTGGAGGCCACGCTCGACGACCCCCGCCAGGTGCTGGCCGCGCAGGAGAACCGGGCCCGCGGTGAGGCCGTGGCCGCCATGAAGGCCGAGGGCCTGGACTACGACCAGCGCATGGCCCTGCTGGAGGACGTCACCTACCCGCGCCCGCTGGCCGAGCTGCTCGAGGCGGCCTTCGTCACCTACCGCCAGACCAACCCGTGGGTGGCCGACCTGGCCCTGTCACCCAAGTCGGTCGTGCGCGAGATGCACGAGAAGGCCATGACGTTCGCCGAGTACGTCTCGGCGTACCAGCTGGACCGCACCGAGGGTGTGCTGCTGCGCTACCTGGCCGACGCCTACCGTGCCCTGCGTCAGACCGTGCCCGAGGAGCGCCGCACCGAGGAGCTGTGGGAGCTGATCGAGTGGCTCGGCGACCTGGTCCGCCGCACCGACTCGAGCCTGCTCGACGAGTGGGAGCGCCTGGCCAACCCGCTCGACGAGCACGGCGCCGATGCCCCCGGCGGCACCGACGAGGACACCCCGGAGCCGATCACCGCCAACCCCCGGGTGTTCCGTGCCCTGGTCCGCGGTGCGCTGTTCCGCCGCGTCGAGCTGGCCGCACGTGAGCAGTACGGCGCACTGGCTGCGCTCGGCGACACCGACGTCGACGGGCTGGCCTGGGACAACGACCGGTGGGCACAGGCGCTCGACCCGTTCTACGACGACCACGACGAGATCCTCACCGGCCCGGCCGCCCGCGGACCCGGCCTGTTCCAGGTCTCCGCAGGTGCCGGGACGTGGCGGGTGCGCCAGCTGCTGGACGACCCCGAGGGTGACCACGACTGGCGGATCGACGCCGTGGTCGACCTCGTCGCCTCCGACGAGGCGGGCGAGGTGCGCCTGCGCGTGGAGGCTGTCGGCGCCCTCTGACGGGCACTCGCGACCGTCTCCCGACCAAGGGCAGGATGCCCTCCTGAAGGCTAGGCACACCTGCGTTTGTGCAGGTCAGGGCAGGCTTTGCTGTGATGACAGCCCGTCGGTTCCCGCCTACCGTCGTCCCTATGACCTCTCTGAGCAGCAGCGTGATGGGCCTGTCCGACGTCCTGAGGACAGGCTCCACGCCGACCGCCCGCAGCCTCAACTGGCTGCGCGCCGGCGTGCTCGGCGCCAACGACGGGGTCGTCTCGATCGCCGCGACCGTCGTCGGCGTGGCGGGCGCCTCCACAGCCGTCTCGTCGATCGCCGTCGCCGGTGTCGCGGCACTGGTCGCCGGGGCCCTGTCCATGGCCGCCGGTGAGTACGTGTCCGTCAGCAGCCAGCGCGACGCCGAGCAGACGGCCCTGGCGCGCGGCCAGGTGATCCCCTCGGTGGTGGAGCGTGAGCACGAGGCCGAGCTCACCAACCCCTGGCACGCCGCCATCGCCTCGTTCATCGCGTTCCTGCTCGGTGGCATCGTCCCGCTGGTCGTCGTGCTGCTGCCCTGGGGTGGGCTGCGCGTACCGGCCACCTTCGCCGCCGTCGCCGTCGCCCTGGTCGCCACCGGCATGATCTCCGCCCGGTTCAGCGGCGCCCGTGTGCTGCGGTCCGTGCTGCGCAACGTCATCGGCGGGTCGATCGCGATGGCCGTCACCTACAGCGTCGGCGCACTGGTGGGCCTGGCCGTCTGACGCTGCCGCCAGCACCTATCGTGGGCGGGTGGTCAGGAAGGACGCCAAGCACGCCCCCGCCGGGACGCCGGCCCTCGTCGCGCTCGCCGCGGCGGGGGTCCCGCACACCGCGCACCCGTACGAGCACGATCCCGGGAGCGATGTCGGCTACGGGCTCGAGGCGGCGCAGGTGCTCGGGGTCCCGCCCGAACAGGTCTTCAAGACCCTGATGACGATGGTGGACGGCACGCTCACCGTGGCCGTGGTGCCCGTCACCGGGCAGCTGGACCTCAAGGCGCTGGCGACCGCCGTGGGCGGCAAGAAGGCCGCCATGGCTCCCCGACCCGACGCCGAGCGCGCCACCGGCTACGTGGCAGGCGGGATCTCGCCCCTGGGGCAGAAGACCGCCCATCCGACCGTGCTCGACGAGACCGTCTGGCTGTTCGACACGGTGTTCGTCTCCGGCGGGCGCCGCGGTCTCGACGTCGAGCTCGCACCCGACGACCTGGTCCGTCTCACGTCGGCGACCGTCGCCCCGATCGCCCGCGACCGATGACGGGCACGGCACCGGTGTCCGGCGAGAGCATCGACGAGCGCCTCGCCGCGGTGCGCTCACGCCTGGCCGCGGCCTGCGCGGCGGCCGACCGACCCACGAGGGCCGTCCGGCTGCTGCTGGCCTCCAAGACCGTTGCCGCCGAGGGCGTGCGCGCCGCCCTGCACGCCGACGCCCGCGCCCGCACGCTCGACCCCGACCTGGTGCCGGTGCTGCTCGGGGAGAACCGTGTCCAGGAGCTCGTCGAGAAGGCTCCCGCGCTGGCCGACCTGGCCCCCGACTGGCATGTGATCGGCCCGCTGCAGACCAACAAGGTCAACGCCGCGCTGCGGTGGGCCGGAACCATCGAGTCGGTCGCGACCCTGGACCTTGCGCGCCGACTGTCGGACCGCTGCCAGGAGCGCGCCGTGCCGCTGGCGGTGCACGTGCAGGTCAACGTCTCCGGTGAGCCGACCAAGCACGGCATCCACCCGGGCGACGCACACACCCTGGCGGTCCAGGTGGCAGCCCTGCCGGGCCTGCGGCTGACGGGGTTCATGACCGTGGGCGCCAACTCCCCCGACCTGGCCGCCGTGCGGGCCGGCTACGCGCTCCTGCGCACGCTGCGCGACGACGTGCTCGCCTGCGGCGCTCCCGGCACCGCAGGGGCGGTGGAGCTGTCGATGGGGATGAGCCGGGACCTGGAGGCCGCGGTCGCCGAGGGCGCCACGATCGTCCGCATCGGCTCGGCCGTCTTCGGGGCCCGCACCCGGTGAGGTGACGCCACGGTCGCCGGACCGCGCAACGCGAGCGTAAGAGCCGTTCGCGACTGCGCGGCGGGCGTCAGCGCGCGCCGTGCCGCGGCGACCTGCCGTCCGTGGAGCACCGCCATCCGCCGCAGCTCACGCACCCACGGCTCACGCGGGTCGGGTTCCGGCCGCCCCACGACCTCACCGTGCGATGTCTGCGCGGTCCGCTCGCCGCGACTGCGGCCTGCGCCCGGGCCGGTGCCGCGTGTCCAGGTGTCGTGCGCCACGACGCCCTCCCCTCGTCCACCGGCTCCCCGCGAGCCGGCACGGAAGAGGACCGTCGGGGTCGACCCCTGATACCTCGGCGCGGACCCCTCCCGCCGTGGCGGACCGGCGACGCTCAGACGACGTCGACGACGGACACCGTCAGGGCCGACTGGATCGCCAGCACGTTCCACACGGTCACGCCGATCTTCAGCACCCCGCACAGGGCCAGGGCGAACCACAGCACACGCGAGTGAGCCGACCGCGGGCGCAGCGCCAGCAGGCTGAGCAGTGCCACCAGGGGCACGGTGACCAGGACCATGTAGACGGGCACCGAACCGACCCATGCCTGCCCCGCGGCGGAGACGGGGTTCACCTCGACGAGACCGCCGAGGTGGGGCAGCACGCTCGTGGTGACGCCGTCGCCGATCGCGCCGAGCATCGCCCACACCGCGAACCGCCGACGCCAACCGGGCACGCGCCAGGCACCCACGGCACCCGCGACCCACCCGTGCTCGACCATGACCGCCCTTCCGTGGATCGTGTCCTCCGACATGATCGACCGAGAAGGGGCGTTCCTGATGCGCCGGCGGCGCGTTCTCACCCGGGTGCAACGTGACGACACGCCGCAGCACGGCGCGACACGCCGGATCGGCGAGGATGGGGCCATGGCGCGCAACCGGTTCCCCCGCTGGGTGTACGGCACCGGCACCGACCCCGACCCGCGGTTCTCGCTCGCCAACGAACGCACGTTCCTGGCCTGGGTCCGCACCGGGCTGGCCCTGCTCGCCAGCGGGGTCGCGCTCGAGGCGCTGTCGGTGCCGCTCGAGCCGCGGCTGCGCACCGTTGCGGCGGTCGTGCTCGTCGGACTCGGCATCCTCGGGCCCGTGCTGGCCTGGATCGGCTGGGCGCGCGCCGAACGGGCCATGCGCGAGGACCGCCCGCTGCCGGCGCCCTCGTCCTTCGGGGTCCTGGTCGTCGGTGTGCTCCTGGCCGGCGTCCTGGTGCTCCTGGGCATGGCGCTGCGGTGACGCTGCGGTGACCACGCCGAGCAGCGAGGACCCCGAACCGGCGCAGGGCGGGGGCCCGCGACCGCCCGGCCTGGCCGTGGAACGCACAGCCCTGGCCTGGCGTCGCACCGGGCTCGCGATCGCCACCGGCGCCGTGGCGGGCGGGCGTCTGCTCGAGGCACGCCTCGGGCCGGTGTCCTGGCTGGTGGCCGCCGCCGGCCTGCTGCTGGCCGGGCTCGTCGTGACGTCCGCCGGTCTGCGCGCCCGTGCCGCGCACGGCACGGTCCGGCCCTCGCAGCACGAGGACGCCGGTCACCTGGTCGGACGGACCGGCGGCAGGCTCGTCACCGCGTGCGCCGCCGGCGCCACCCTGCTCGGGCTGGTGGGGCTGGTCTTCGTGCTCGGACCTGCCTGAGCCCTGGTGCCCGGTCAGACAGCCCGGCCAGACAGCCTGGTCAGACAGCCTGGTCAGACGCCGTAGGCGGCGAACGTGCGATCCGTGGCCACGATCTGCTTGCCGAGCGGCATGAGCGAGACCGGGATCATCTTGAGGTTCGCGATACCCAGCGGGATGCCGATGATCGACACGAACAGCGGGATGGCCGTGGCGACGTGCCCCACCGCGAGCCACAGGCCCGCCACCAGCAGCCAGATCACGTTGCCCAGCGTCGACCACGCCCCCGCGGTCGGGGTGTCGACGACCGCACGGCCGAACGGCCACAACGCGTAGCTGGCGATGCGGAACGAGGCGATGCCGAACGGGATCGTCACGATCAGCGCACAGCACACGATGCCGGCGACCACGTAGCCCAGGGCGAGCCAGAGCCCGGCGAACACCAGCCAGATCAGGTTGAGCAGCGTCTTCACACGACCACCGTTGCACAGCGCACACCGCACCCACATCGGGGACGACCCGGAGCGGACCCTGAGGTCACGGCACGCGCGCGGTCCACGCCGGGTCGGTGAACTTGGTCTCCATGAGGTGCGCCGCCCGCTGCAGCTCGTCGGTGCGCAGGTCACCGTCCACGGTGTCGTAGCGGCCCCGGAAGTGCGCCTTGAACGCGTCGATGACCACCTCGCGCGGCAGGTGCGTCTGCGAGCGCACCGGGTCGACCCGCTTGACCGCGCTGGCAGTGCCCTTGTCCGAGAGCTTCTCGCGGCCGATGCGCAGCACCTCGAGCATCTTCGCCGCGTCGATGTCGTACGACATCGTCACGTGGTGCAGCACCGCACCGCCGACGACGCGCTTCTGCGCCGACCCGGCGAGCTTGCCGTCCGGTGAGGCGATGTCGTTGAGACCGGCCAGGAACGCGTGCACACCGACGTCCTCCAGCGCACCCAGCACCCACTGGTTGAGGAACCCGTAGGACTCCTCGAAGCTCATCCCGTCGACCAGCGAGGCGGGCACGACCATCGAGAACGTGATGCAGTTGCCGGCCTCCATGAACATCGCGCCGCCGCCGGAGATCCGGCGCACCACCGTCACGTCGTGACGCTGCGCGGCCTCCAGGTCGACCTCGTTGCGCAGCGACTGGAACGAGCCGATGACGACGGCCGGCTCGACCCACTCCCAGAACCGCAGGGTCGGGCCGCGGCGGCCCGCGGCGAGCTCCTCGGTGAGAACCTGGTCGAGCGCAGCGTGCATCGCCGGGGGCAGGGGCCCCGGGTGGATGAGCTCGAACGTGTGGTCGGCCCACGCGGTGGAGAACCCGAGCGCCCGACGCACGGCGATCGCGACCGCCTGGGCGTCGAAGCCGACCATCGCCACCGGACCCACCAGCGTGCCGTCTGCCTCGGCCCGCTCGAGCGTCGCACCGATCGCCTCGACCAGGCGGCTGACCGCCGTGTCGTGCGGCAGGCCGACCAGCGCGGAGCCCACCAGCGGCAACGCCTCGTCGGGTTCCAGGAAGAAGTCGCCGGAGACGACGACCTCGCTCAACGTGCCGTCGTCCACCTCGAGATCGACGACGACGAGCTTGCCACCGGGCACCTTGTACTCACCGTGCACGGCACCACCCTAGGCGCGCCCACGGACGGTCCCGCACCGGGGCACGCGCTGTCGGTCAGCGAGGCGCGACACCTCGGCGGCGCAACCCCCAGATGGCCGAGTCGGTCAGCGCCTCCCACGACGCCTCGAGCAGGTTGGGGCCGACGCCGACCGTGCTCCACGCCGTGCCCCCGTCGGAGGTCTCGATGAGCACCCGTGTGACCGCGTCCGTGCCGTGCATGGCGTCGAGGATGCGCACCTTGAAGTCGATCAGCTCGAACGTCTCCAGCTCGGGGTACACGCGCACGAGCGCCTGGCGCAGGGCGTGGTCCAGGGCGTTGACCGGGCCGTTGCCCTCCCCCGTGCTGACGATCCGCTCGCCGCCCGCGGACAGCTTGACGGTGGCCTCGGCCAGCGCGGGCGTGCCCCGCCCCCCGGAACGCTCGACGATCGTGCGCCACGACTCGACGGTGAAGTACTGCGGACGTCGACCCTCGACCTCCTCGACGAGCAGCAGCTCGAACGAGGCGTCGGCGGCCTCGTACGTGTAGCCGTTGGCCTCGGCGTCCTTGACCCGGTCGGTCACCCGCGCCAGCACGTCCGGCCGCCCCGACAGGTCGAAGCCCAGCTCGCGGCCCTTGAGCTCGATCGAGGCCCGTCCGGCCATGTCGGAGACGAGCATGCGCATGTCGTTGCCGACCTCGAGCGGGTCGATGTGCTGGTAGAGGTCCGGGTCGACCCGGATGGCGCTGGCGTGCAGCCCGGCCTTGTGCGCGAACGCGCTGGCGCCCACGTACGGCTGGCGGGCGAACGGCGAGATGTTGGTGATCTCGCTGATGGCGTGCGCGATCCGGGTCATCTCCGGCAGCCCGCCCAGGCCGCCCGCACCCGCGCCACCGTCGGCCGGTCCGAGCACCGGGCGACCGAGCTTCAGCTCGAGGTTGGCCACCACGGCGAGCAGGTCCGCGTTGCCGGTGCGCTCGCCGTAGCCGTTGACGGTGCCCTGCACGTGGGCGCACCCGGCCTCGACGGCGGCGATGGTGTTGGCCACCGCGCAGCCCGAGTCGTTGTGCGCGTGGATCCCCAGGATCGGCGCCGGCCCGACGGTCGCGCGGACGTCCTGCACGATCTCGGTGACGAAACGCGGCAGCATGCCCCCGTTGGTGTCGCACAGGCACACGACCTCGGCGCCCGCCTCGAAGGCCGCCAGCACGGCCGCCTGCGCGTAGACCGGGTCGAACCGGAACCCGTCGAAGAAGTGCTCGGCGTCGACGACCACGCGGCGGCCCTCGCGCACCAGCAGCGCGACGGTGTCGGTGATCATCGCGAGGTTCTCCTCGCCCGTGGTGCGCAACGCCCGCTCGACGTGCCGCAGGTCGCTCTTGGCCACGAGCGTGACGACGGGTGCCTCGGAGTCGATCAGGGCGCGCACCTGCGTGTCGTCCGCGGCCCGCGTGCCCGGCTTGCGGGTCGCTCCGAACGCGGCCAGCTCGGCGTTGCGCAGGTCCAGCTCCTTGGCGGCACGCTTGAAGAACTCGGTGTCCTTCGGCACGGCGCCCGGCCAGCCGCCCTCGATGTACCCGACCCCGAGCTCGTCGAGCAGGGGGGCGATCGCGAGCTTGTCGGCGACCGAGAGGTTCATCCCCTCCTGCTGGGCACCGTCGCGCAGGGTCGTGTCGTACACGTGGAACGGGCTACCGGTCACGGGCGGGCTCTCTTCGCTGCGGGTGGCATCCGTCGATGCCGCGTGGTCCGAGTCTGACCGCACGGCGGGGGTGGTGCCGTGCGCGGGATCGACGTGTCGGGCGGGCGGGGGTGGTGCCCGACCAACAAAAAGACCCCCCGAGGTCGGGAGGTCTGCGCGTCTGCCGGTGAAGGTGGCGGACGCGCTACTCGATGATGAGCGTGAGGGTGGTCACACCCACATCGTGGCACACGCCCCGCGGACGCGGCAGCCCGTCCGCCCCGTGGACAGGGACGCACGAGCCGCCGCGCCGCCGCGCAGGCGGGTCAGACCAGGCGGTGCATCCACCCGTGCCGGTCGGTCGCCCGCCCGTACTGGATGTCGGTCAGCTCCGAGCGCACCCGGCTGGTGACGGCACCGGCCTGGCCGTCGCCGACGGTGAGGTCGAAGTCGCCGCTGGCCAGGCGCCCGATGGGCGTCACGACCGCGGCGGTGCCGCAGGCGAAGACCTCCGCCACCGACCCGTCGCTCAGACCGGCACGCAGCTCGGCCAACGGCACCGGGCGCTCGTCGACCTCGTGCCCGGCGTCGGTGAGCAGCTGGATGATCGAGGAGCGGGTGACGCCCTCGAGGATCGTGCCCGACAGCTCGGGGGTCGAGACGCGACCGTCGGCGTGCACGACGAACACGTTCATGCCGCCGAGCTCCTCGAGCAGGCTGTTCGTGGCCGCGTCGAGGAAGCAGACCTGCTCGCAGCCCTGCGCGTACGCCTCCTGCTGCGGGAGCAGGCTCGCGGCGTAGTTGCCGCCGCACTTGGCCCCGCCGGTCCCCCCGGGACCGGCGCGGTGGAAGTCCTGCGCGACCCAGATCGAGACCGGCTTGACCCCTCCGGCGAAGTACGGCCCGACGGGTGAGGCGATGACCAGGAACTCGGCCTCGAGCGAGGGGCGCACGCCCAGGAAGTTCTCGGAGGCGTACATGAACGGGCGCAGGTAGAGGGACTTCTCCTCGCCCGAGGGCACCCACGCCACATCGGTGGCGACCAGCGCCTCGATCGCGCCGAGGAAGTCAGCCTCGGACAGCTCGGGCAGGGCCAGGCGGCGGGCGGAGGCGGCGAAGCGTGCGGCGTTGGCCTGCGGCCGGAATGTCCACACCGAGCCGTCGGCGTGCCGGTACGCCTTCATCCCCTCGAAGATCTCCTGCGCGTAGTGCAGCACCGCGCAGGCAGGGTCGAGCAGCAGCGGGCCGTACTTCTCGACGCGACGGTCCTGCCACCCCGAGGACTGCGACCAGGTGACCCGGGCCATGTGGTCGGTGAAGACGGTGCCGAACTTGGGTGCGGCGAGAGCGGCCTCGCGCTCGGCGGCGGGGCGGGGGCTGTCGGAGATCCGCACGTCGAACAGGTCGGCGGCGGACGGCGTGGCGGTGCTGAGGGTGCTCATGGGGGGCCTTTCACCAGGGTCAGGAACGACGGTACCGGTGAGGACGGCCGGGTGGAACGACTCGTCGGAGCTCGGCGCGCACGTGCCGCGCCGGGTTCCGCGACGGATCAGCCGGCGATGCGCGCGGCGAGGTCCTTGCCCACCTCGGCCGTCGACCGTACTCGCCCGCCGCGCTCGGCCAGGTCGGCCGCGACGGCCGCCTCGACACGGGCGGCCGCGTCGGCGAAGCCCAGGTGGTCGAGCAGGAGAGCCACCGACAGGATCGTGGCGGTGGGGTCGGCCTTGCCCTGCCCTGCGATGTCGGGTGCGGAGCCGTGCACCGGCTCGAACATGCTGGGCGCCGTGCGGTCGGGGTTGATGTTGGCCGAGGCGGCCAGCCCGATGCCGCCGGTGATGGCCGCGGCGAGGTCCGTGAGGATGTCGCCGAAGAGGTTGTCCGTGACGATGACGTCGAACCGCGAGGGGTTGGTCACCAGGAAGATCGTGGCGGCGTCCACGTGCAGGTAGTCCACGGTGACGTCGGGGAACTCGGCGTTGACGGCCTCGACCGTGCGACGCCACAGGTGCCCGGCGTGCACGAGCACGTTGTGCTTGTGCACCAGCGTCAGCTTCTTGCGGGGGCGGGCCGCGGCACGGGCGAACGCGTCGCGCACGACCCGCTCGACGCCGAACGCCGTGTTGACGGAGACCTCGTTGGCGACCTCGTGCGGGGTGCCGACGCGGATGGCGCCGCCGTTGCCGACGTACGGACCCTCGGTGCCCTCACGCACGACGACGAAGTCGATCTCACCGGGGTGGGCGAGCGGACCCGTGACACCGGTGAAGAGCTTGGACGGGCGCAGGTTGACGTAGTGGTCCAGCGCGAAGCGCAGCTTCAGCAGCAGACCCCGCTCCAGCACACCGGAGGGGACGCTCGGGTCACCGATGGCACCCAGCAGGATCGCGTCGTGCGTGCGGATCGCGTCGAGGTCGGTGTCCGTCAGCGTCTCGCCGGTCGCGTGCCAGCGGCGGGCGCCGAGGTCGAAGTCGGTGGTCGACACTGTGGTCCCGGTGCCGGCGAGCGCCGCATCCAGGACGAGCAGACCCTGCTCGACGACCTCGGTGCCGATACCGTCCCCGGCGACGACGGCGAGGTGGATGTTCCGGGCAGGCGCGTTGTCGACCATGGTCGCAGAGTACTCCTCGTCCCACCCGTCGGGACGGCGGTCTCATCAGGCGGATGGCTCGGTGTGCTCATCGCACCCCGGCACGCACCCTCAGGGGTACACGACCTCGAACCGCTCCTGCACCACCAGCAGGTCCGTCGAGAACCGGTCGTCACCCAGCACCCGGCGCCAGTACCGCTCATGCTCCGTACGCCACGAGGCCAACGACCTGTCGTCCTCACCCTCGGCGAACGCGAAGTCCGCACCGACCTCGCCGAACGGCGCCACCTCGACCTGCGTCGTGCGCAGCAGCGCGCGAGGCTCGCCGTCGCCGTCCAGCACGATCGACAGGTCACCCACCCGCGGGACAGGCTCCCCCGCGTCCTCCAGCTCCACCATGCTCGTCGCGGTCCCGGTCTTGCGGCCCGCGAGCACCAGACCCAGCAGCTCGTCCGCCAACGCGGCGTTGTCGCCGAACGACCACGTCGGCGGGGCCACGGCGTCCTCGGCCTGCATCCCCACCACGACATCCAGCGAACCCAGGCCGAGGTGGCCGCGCGCCGCATCCCAGAACTGGGCGATCCGCTGGTCCTGGTCCTCCGTGCTCATGCTCAGCTCCGCTCGTGTGACGGCCACGTCCGCGACGCGGGATCCGCCGCCATGCTGCCGGACGTGCGCGGTGGGAGCCACCCCGAACAGGTCGGGGCGGCTCCCACCGGGGTTCAGCGCGCCGCGCTGCCCTCCGTGTAGTCGGAGTCCGAGGGCTTGACCCACGCGAACAGCTTGCGCAGCTCGCGGCCGACGGGCTCGATCGGGTGGTTCTGGCCCTTCTCGCGCAGGGCCGTGAACTCCGGGGCGCCCGCGTCCTGGTCGTCGATGAAGCGCTGGGCGAAGGCACCGTTCTGGATGTCCGCCAGGACGGCCTTCATGTTCTCCTTCACGTCGGGCGTGATGACCCGCGGGCCGGAGACGTAGTCGCCGTACTCGGCCGTGTCGGAGACGGACCAGCGCTGCTTGGTGATGCCGCCCTCCCAGATGAGGTCGACGATCAGCTTGAGCTCGTGCAGCACCTCGAAGTACGCGACCTCGGGCTGGTAGCCGGCCTCGGTCAGGGTCTCGAAGCCGTACTGGATGAGCTGCGAGACGCCACCGCACAGGACCGCCTGCTCACCGAACAGGTCGGTCTCGGTCTCCTCGGTGAAGGTCGTCTTGATGCCGGCGGCGCGCAGGCCGCCGATCGCCTTGGCGTAGGAGAGCGCCAGGTCCCAGGCGGAACCCGAGGCGTCCTGCTCGACGGCGACGATGACCGGCACGCCGCGCCCGTCGACGTACTCGCGACGGACCAGGTGACCCGGGCCCTTGGGGGCGACCATGAACACGTCGTGGCCGGCCTCGGGCTTGATGTAGCCGAACCGGATGTTGAACCCGTGGCCGAAGACCAGCGCCGCACCCTGGTTGAGGTTCGGGGCGATCTCGTCGCGGTACAGGTGCCGCTGCACCTGGTCCGGTGCGAGGATCACGACGACGTCGGCCTCCTTGACCGCCTCGGCGACGGGCAGCACGCGCAGGCCCTGGTTCTCGGCCTTGGCCTGCGAGGCCGAGCCGGGACGCAGGCCGACGCGCACGTCGACGCCGGAGTCGCGCAGGTTCAGGGCGTGGGCGTGCCCCTGGCTGCCGTAGCCGATGACGGCGACCTTCTTGGAGGCGATGACAGACAGGTCGGCGTCGTCGTCGTAGAACAGCTCAGCCACGATGGCTCTCCTTGGGTGTGGGTGTGTGACGGGAGGTCTGAGGAGGGGAAGCGGGAGGGGTCAGGCCGAGCGGCTGACGCGCTCGAGGGCGCGGTCCGTGATGGAACGCGAGCCGCGGCCGATGGCGACAGTGCCCGACTGCACGATCTCACGGATGCCGAACGGCTCCAGGGCGGTCAGCAGGGCCTCGAGCTTGCCCGGGCCACCCGTCGCCTCGACCACGACCGTGTCGGGCACGACGTCGACCACGTGCGCGCGGAACAGCTGGACGACCTCGAGCACGTGGGTGCGCTGCGCGGTGTCGGCCTTCACCTTCACCAGCAGCAGCTCGCGCTGCACGGACTGCGCGTCCTCGAGCTCGACGATCTTGATGACGTTGATCAGCTTGTTCAGCTGCTTGGTCACCTGCTCCAGGGGCAGCTCGTCGACGTCGACCACGACCGTGATGCGCGAGATCTCCTCGTGCTCGGTCGGGCCCACGGCCAGGGAGTGGATGTTGAACGACCGGCGCGCGAACAGCCCCGCGACGCGCGTGAGCACGCCGGGCTTGTTCTCCACGAGCACCGACAGCGTGTGACGGCTCATGCCTGGTCCTCCCGGTCCCACGCCGGGCTGATGCCCCGGGCGTACTGGATGTCGTCGTTGCTGACGCCGGCGGCGACCATCGGCCACACCATCGCGTCGCGCGAGACGGTGAAGTCGACCACGACCGGCTGGTCGTCGATCTCGAGGGCGCGCTTGATGGTGGCGTCCACGTCGGCCTTCGTCTCGCAGCGCAGGCCGACCGCACCGTAGGCGTCGGCGAGCTTGACGAAGTCAGGGATGCGCACCGTGCCGTGGCCCGTGTGCAGGTCGGTGTTGGAGTACCGCTCCTCGTAGAACAGGGTCTGCCACTGGCGGACCATGCCGAGGGAGGAGTTGTTGATGATCGCGACCTTGATCGGGATGTCGTTGATCGTGCAGGTCGCCAGCTCCTGGTTGGTCATCTGGAAGCAGCCGTCGCCGTCGATCGCCCACACCGTGCGGTCGGGCTGACCGACCTTGGCGCCCATGGCAGCCGGCACCGAGAAGCCCATGGTCCCCAGGCCGCCGGAGTTCAGCCACGAGTTCGGCCGCTGGTAGCGGATGAACTGCGCCGCCCACATCTGGTGCTGGCCGACACCGGCAGCGAAGATCGCCTCCGGCCCGGACAGCTCACCGATGCGGCCGATGACGTACTGCGGGGCCAGGTGGCCGTCGGCGGGCTCGTCGTAGCCCAGCGGGAACGTCTCGCGCCAGTCGTCGAGCTGCTTCCACCAGCCGGCCAGGTCGGGCTTGCCGTGCACGCCGTGCTCACGGGCGAGCTCGGGCAGCAGGTCGGCCAGCACCTCCTTGAGGTCGCCCACGATCGGCACGTCCACGGCCCGGTTCTTGCCGATCTCGGCCGGGTCGATGTCGGCGTGCACGATCGTGGCGTGCGGCGCGAAGCTCGACAGCTTGCCGGTGACGCGGTCGTCGAAGCGGGCGCCGAGGGCGACGATCAGGTCGGCCTTCTGCAGCGCCGCCACGGCTGCGACCGTGCCGTGCATGCCGGGCATGCCCAGGTTCTGCGGGTGCGAGTCCGGCAGCGCGCCCCGGGCCATCAGCGTGGTGACGGCCGGTGCGCCCGAGGCGTCCACGAGCGCGCGCAGCTCGGCAGCCGCGCCGGAGCGGATCGTGCCGCCACCGACGTACAGCACCGGGCGACGGGCGGTGGCGAGCAGACGCGCCGCTTCACGGATCTGCTTCGAGTGCGGCTTGGTCACCGGGTGGTAGCCGGGCAGGTCGAGCGTCTGCGGCCAGCTGAACGTGGTCTGCGCCTGCTGCGCGGACTTGGCCACGTCGACGAGCACCGGGCCGGGGCGACCGGTCGAGGCGATGTGGAACGCCTCGGCGATGACCCGCGGGATGTCGTCGGCGTTCGTCACCAGGTAGTTGTGCTTGGTCACCGGCAGCGTCATGCCGACGATGTCGGCCTCCTGGAACGCGTCCGTGCCGATCAGCGGGGCACCGACCTGGCCGGTGATGGCCACCAGCGGGATCGAGTCCATGTTCGCGTCGGCGATCGCGGTGACCAGGTTGGTCGCGCCCGGGCCGGACGTCGCGATGCACACGCCGACGCGACCGGTGGCCTGGGCGTACCCCGTCGCGGCGTGACCGGCGCCCTGCTCGTGCCGCACGAGGATGTGCCGCATCCGGGTGGAGTCCATGAGCGGGTCGTACGTCGGCAGGATCGCGCCGCCGGGGATGCCGAAGACGACCTCGGTTCCTGCCTCCTCGAGCGAGCGCACGATCGATGCGGCACCGAGGACCTTCTCGGGGCCGACGACGCGGGCGGGCGCGCCTGTCAGGGGCGCCGCGGGGGCGGGCACTGCTGCTCGGACGGGTGCCGTGGCGCTCGGAGCACCGTGGCTCGGCGTACGCGGCGGGGCCGGATGGGGACCCTGGACCATCGATGTCTCCCTGGGTCGTGCGGGGCTCGCGAGGAGCTGGAGTCGTGCGGGTGAGGCGGGCCGAACATGAAAAGACCCCTCGGCCCGCGACCGGGCTGACGAGGGGTGAGCGCGCTGACGAGGCCTGTGCGTGTGGCCTAGCCGGCGCGCCCAGGAAGTACTACGAAGAAGATCGTCTGCACGCCAGCGACCATACGCCTGTCCCCCGCGGGTGTCACGCCATCTCACATCGTGGTTCACGAGACCGACTGATGGACAACGCACGCGAGCGACGGCCACGGGTCAGGACGGTCACGCGACATCGCGGCGGCGGAACACCATCAGTCCCGCAGCCACGAGAACCGCCTCGACGACCAGCAGCACGAGCAGCCCCTGCGTGCCGCCCACCGTGTGCTCGACCGTCGTGCACACCTGGGCCCCGACGACGTCGGACACCCCGGGATCGGGCACGCACTCCTCGAAGGAGTAGCTGGCCGCACCCTCGGCCCACGCCTGCGCGTACAGCCCCACCGTCGCCGCACGCAGCTGCGGCAGCACGACGGGCAGCGTCACCTCGACCGCCACGAACCACCACACGAGCGCCCCTGTCACCGCCGCCGCGTGCCGCAGCGCGAACGCCAGCGCAGCACCCACCACCGCGGCGAGGACCGCCAGCACGAGCTGACGCCCGACCAGCACGGCCAGGTCCGCCCAGAGCGTCGCGTCGCCGGGCGGCACGCCACGGACCAGGAAGACGAGCGCTCCCCCGGCCAGCACCGTCACCTGCGCCGCCACCAGCACCGGCACCACACCCACCGCCGCCCCGGCCGTCTTGCTCACCACCACACGGCCACGGCGCGGCACGAACGTCAGCCACGTGCTCATCGAGCCGGTCGCGAACTCCGCCGCCACGAAGCTCACGCCCATGGCCAGGGCGGCCACCGCGAGCGGAATCGTCATGCCGTCGAACGCACCGGGGACGACCTCCTCGAAGGTCGGCTGCGTCGGCAGGTAGTCCGCCAGCAGGGGCGCAGGCAACCCGTCGCAGGCCATCTCCACCGTCACGGGATCACTCGACGGGTCGGCCGTCAGCTCCTCGCACAGGTCGGCGACCTGCTCGCTGGCCCGCTGCCAGCCCTCCACCACGCTCTCGTAGGACGCGCGCCCGGCGGCGACCTCGGCCGGCCCAGGCGGAGCCGACCGGTCCCACGCCAGGATCACGGACCCCACGGCCGCGAGCAGCAGGAGACCGGTGACCAGCCAGAGCACCGCGCGGCAGCGGAAGCGTTCCAGCTCGGTGCGCAGCAGCCTCATGCGTCGACCCCCGCACCCACCGGCGCCCCCGGTCGCCCGCCGCCACTGCCACCGTCCGGCGCACGCACCGCACGAGGGCCACCCGTCAGCTCGAGGAAGACCTGCTCGAGGTCGGCACGCACCGGGACGAGCTCGCGCGGGTAGATCGTGGCCGCCGCGAGCGCGCGCGCGACCTCCGCCGCGTCCCCGGGGCCGTCCACGAGCAGGTGCTCGCCGTCACGCACGACGCTCCACCCCCGTGCCGTCATGACCTCGGCGGCACGAGCCGGCTCGGCCACGCCCACGCGCACCGAGGCCTGCGAGCGCGCGCCGACCAGGTCGGCGACCCGGCCGTCGGCGACCAGCCGGCCACGCACCACGATCGAGACGGTGTCGGCGACCTGCTCGACCTCCGAGAGCACATGGCTGGAGACCAGCACGGTGCGTCCCTGCTCGGCGAGCGAGCGCATCGTCGCCCGGACCTCGTGGATGCCGGCCGGATCGAGCCCGTTGGTCGGCTCGTCGAAGATGACCAGCTCAGGGTCCTTCAACAACGTGGCCGCCACGGCCAGACGCTGCTTCATGCCGAGCGAGTACGTGCGGAACCGGTCGCGCGCGCGTTCGGTCAGCCCGACGTGCTCGAGCAGCTCGTCCACGCGGCGGTCGTCGACCCCGACCGCGCGTGCCAGCAACCCCAGGTTGCGTCGGCCGGAGAACCCCGGCAGGAACTTGGGCTGCTCCACGACCGCGCCGACGCGGGCGAGTGCGGGCTCGAGCCCGCCCGGCAGGTCGTGCCCGAGCACCTGGATCGTGCCCGCGTCCGGGCGCACCAGGCCGAGGAGCATACGGATCGTCGTCGTCTTGCCCGCGCCGTTGGGCCCGAGGAACGCATGCACCCCGCCGGTCGGCACGTCGAGGTCGAGGCCCTCGACGGCGACCACCTCACGCAGCGTGAACGACCGGTACGTCTTGCGCAGCCCCCGGGTACGGATGGCCGGCACGTCTGGCTCCCCCACGAGTCCCCCTGCTCGCCGTGCGCGCCGTCCGCACGGCCGCTGACCAGGGCATCGGCACAGCGGTGAGCCACCTGAAGGCCTGGCGGCCGAAGTCGTCGGTCGCGGTGCCGGACTCAGGTCAGGACGGCACCGCGCGAGGCCGAGCCCACGAGCTTCTGGTACTTGCCCAGCACGCCCCGCGTGTACCGCGGCGGCAGGGGCGTCCAGCCCTCGGCCCGCGCCGTGAGCTCCGCCGGGTCGACCAGCAGCTCGAGCGTCTCGTGCGCCACGTCCAGGCGGATCCGGTCGCCGTCCACGATGAACGCGATCGGCCCGGCGTCGACCGCCTCCGGGGCGATGTGCCCCACGCACAGCCCCGTCGTGCCGCCGGAGAACCTGCCGTCGGTGATGAGCAGCACGTCCTTGCCGAGCCCGGCGCCCTTGATCGCCCCGGTGATCGCGAGCATCTCGCGCATCCCCGGGCCACCCTTGGGGCCCTCGTAGCGGATCACGACGACGTCGCCGGCCTGGATCGTGCCGTCCTCGAGGGCGTCCATCGCGGCGCGCTCGCGGTCGAACACGCGCGCGGTGCCCTCGAACACGTCGGAGTCGAAGCCCGCGGACTTCACGACAGCGCCTTCGGGTGCGAGCGAGCCGTGCAGGATCGTGATGCCGCCGGTGCGGTGGATCGGGTTGTCGAGCGCCCGCAGGATCTTGCCGTCCGGGTCCGGTGGGGCGATGTCGGCCAGGTTCTCCGCGACGGTGCGCCCCGTGACCGTCAGGCAGTCGCCGTGCAGCAGGCCGGCGTCCAGCAGCGCCTTCATGACCACGGGCACCCCGCCGATGCGGTCGACGTCGTTCATGACGTACCGGCCGAAGGGCTTGAGGTCGCCCAGGTGCGGAACACGGGCGGCCACCCGCGAGAAGTCGGCGAGCGTCAGGTCGACCTCGGCCTCGTGCGCGATCGCGAGCAGGTGCAGCACCGCGTTCGTCGAACCGCCGAAGGCCATGACCACGGCGATGGCGTTCTCGAACGCCTCCTTGGTCATGATCTGCCGCGCGGTGATCCCCCGGCGCAGCAGCTCGACGACGGCCTCGCCCGAGCGGTGCGCGAACGCGTCGCGGCGACGGTCCGCCGAGGGCGGGGCGGCCGAACCGGGCAACGACATGCCGATCGCCTCGGCCACCGACGCCATCGTGTTGGCCGTGTACATGCCGCCGCACGCACCCTCGCCGGGGCACACGGCGCGCTCGATGCGGTCGACGTCCTCGCGGCTCATCAGCCCGCGCGCGCACGCACCCACGGCCTCGAACGCGTCGATGAGGGTGACGTCCTTCTCGGTGCCGTCCTCGAGCTTGACCCAGCCGGGGGCGATCGTGCCGGCGTAGAGGAACACGCTGGCCAGGTCCAGGCGCGCCGCCGCCATGAGCATGCCGGGCAGTGACTTGTCGCAGCCGGCGAGCAGCACCGAGCCGTCGAGCCGTTCGGCCTGCATGACCGTCTCGACCGAGTCGGCGATGATGTCGCGGCTGACCAACGAGAAGTGCATGCCCTCGTGGCCCATCGAGATGCCGTCGGAGACGGAGATGGTGCCGAACTCCAGCGGGTAGCCGCCGGCGGCGTGCACGCCGCCCTTGGCCGCCTTCGCGAGGCGGTCGAGCGAGAGGTTGCACGGCGTGATCTCGTTCCACGAGCTGGCCACGCCGATCTGCGGCTTGGCGAAGTCCTCGTCGCCGAGGCCGACGGCGCGCAGCATGCCGCGCGACGCCGTGGCTTCCAGCCCGTCGGTGACCTGACGCGACCGCGGCTTGACGTCGACGGCCGGGCCGTCTGCGGCATCGGGCGCCCGTCCTGCGGCGCGGACCTGGTCCTGCGTGGCGGCGGGCTCCGACGTGGCGCTCATGCTCGCGAGTGTAGGACGGCCTCCCGTGCGCGGCCCGGCCTCACGCCTGCTCGCGCCCCTGCCAGGTCGACACGCACGCCTCGTTGCCCTCGGGGTCGGCCAGCACCCACCACGCCGGGGCGTACGCGTCGCTGACCAGGTGCCCGCCGGCGGCCAGTGCGGCCTCGATCCGGGCCGACGCCTGGTCGGCACCGACGGTGACGTCGACGTGGATCCGGTTGCGCTGGGGCCGGGGCTCGTCCATCTGCTGGAACCAGTAGGCCGGTCCCAGGCCCGTCGGGTCGACGAGCTCTCCGTCGACCTCGTCGTACGCGAGGACCGCGCGCCAGAACGGTCGGACGGCCGCGATGTCCAGCGCGTCGACGGCGATCTCCTGCGCCGTGACCAGCTCGGGCCGTCCGACCGCACCCAGCTCGTCGGCGATCGCGGTGACGGCCGCGGCCAGGGCGACGTCGCGCGAGGTCAGGGCGTTCACGTCGTGCGAGGACGTGGTGACCACCACGCGCCCGTACCGCAGCAGCACGTCGGGGTGGTGGCCGAGGCTCTCGGCGACGGCGGCGATGCGCGCGACGACCTCGGCACCCCGGGCGAAGTCCCCGGTGTCGAGCACCGCGCGCACGGTGCCCAGCACGACCCGCCAGTGCCGGGCGTCGACCGCGGCGGTGACCTCCTGGGGCGTCAGCGGGGCGCGAGGGTCGTCGGCAGCGGAGGGCGGCGTCATGAGCACCAGCGTGTCACCGGCACCCTCGAGGCGCTCCCCCGGGCGGTGCGCGGCGGCCGACGGACCGGCGGCTGGCGACTGCACGCCCGGGCCGCCGTCGACTGGGCGACACGCCTAGGACCTGAATCGTTATCGATACCGTTTAGTCCGCGATAGGGTCTGCCCGTGGAGCCCCGGGGCAGAGTCACCATCACCGACGTCGCACGAGCGGCCGGTGTCTCCGTCGCCACCGTGTCGAAGGTCATCAACGACCGGTACGGCGTCGCCGCCTCGACCGCCGCGCACGTCCGCAGCGTGATCGCCGACATGAGCTACGAGTCCTCGCTGGTCGCCCGCAGCCTGCGCTCGCAGCGTACGGGCGTGCTGGGCATCCTGCTCGCAGAGTTCGAGCCGTTCAGCACCGAGCTGCTCAAGGGCCTGGCCGCAGGCGCCGCCCACTCCGGCTACGAGCTGCTCGCCTGGTCCGGCGGCGGCGGACCCGACGGCCACGTCGGGTGGGAACGCCGGTCCCTCGCCCAGCTGTCCGGGACGCTCATCGACGGCGCCGTGCTCATCACGCCCACGCTCGTCGTGCCCGACGCCGGCATCCCCGTCGTCGCGATCGACCCGCACGCCGGCTCGGAGTCCACACCCACCGTCGACTCCGACAACCTGGCCGGCGCCGCCAGCGCGGTCGAGCACCTCATCGCCCTGGGCCACCGGCGCATCGGGTTCCTCGGCGGCCGCCCCGACCTGGAGTCGGCCCGCCTGCGCGAGGAGGGGTACCGGCGCACGCTCGCCGCCGCCGGCATCCCCCTGGACCCCGACCTGATCCGCGTCGGCGGCTACCGCCCTGAGACGGCCGATGCCCCCGCCCACGAGCTGCTCACGCTCCCCGACCCCCCCACCGCCGTGTTCGCCACCAACGACCTGTCGGCCATCCGCACGCTGCAGGTCGCCCAGTCCCTCGGCCTGCGCGTCCCCGAGGACCTGTCCGTCGTCGGCTTCGACAACGTGCCGGAGTCCGCGCTGTGCACCCCGCAGCTGACGACCGTCAGCCAGCCGCTGCACCGCATGGGGCGCGAGGCGATGGAGATGCTGCTCACGCTCCTGCGGGGCGAACCCCTCGAGGTCGCACAACGGCGCCTGCCCACCGAGCTCGTGGTGCGCGCCTCGACCCGCGCCCTCTGAGGGCTGCACCGCCGCCGTCAGAGGGCGCCGTCAGAGCACACCCGGCACGACCACGCAGGTGCCCTGCGCACGGGCACCCGGTAGCCTCGCGCCGGTGACCACGGTCTGCTGGTTCCGCCGCGACCTGCGGCTCCTCGACCACCCGGCGCTGCTTGCCGCCCGCGACGCCGCTCGCGGTGGCGCACCGTCCGCGCAGCACGAGGTCGTCGCGCTGTACGTCCTCGACCCCGCGCTCTGGCGCCGCGCGGGGAACCCCCGGTTGGCCTACCTGGCCGCCTCGCTGCGTGCCCTCGACGCCCAGCTCGACGGACGACTCGTGATCCGCACCGGCGACCCGGCACTCGTGGTGCCCCAGGTGGTGCGCGAGTCCGGTGCGCGCAGCGTGCACGTCAGTGCCGCGACCGAACCGTTCGGCCGCCGCCGCGACCGCGACGTCGACCGCGCGCTGCGCACCGCCGGCCTCGACGTCCCGCTGGTGGCCACCGGCTCGCCGTACGCCGTGGCGCCCGGTCGCCTGCTCAACCGCGCCGGGACACCGTTCCAGGTGTTCACCCCGTTCCGCACCGCATGGCTCGCGCACGGCTGGCACACCCCCGCACCCGCAGCCGCCGACGTGGCCTGGACCCCGCTCCCCACCGAGCCCGTGCCGCACGTCGAGGCGGACGTCACGCTCCCACCCGCCGGCGAGCACGCCGCACTGGACCGCTGGGACGCGTTCCGGCACGACGGGCTCCACGCGTACGCGACGCAGCGCGACCGACCGGACCTCGAGGGCACCTCCCTGCTGTCCGCCGCCCTGCGGTGGGGCGAGCTGCACCCCCGCACGCTCCTGGCCGACCTGACCGACGCTGCCGGGGACGCCCCGGACGGCGTCACGGTGTTCCGCTCCCAGCTCGCGTGGCGCGACTTCCACGCCGACACCCTCTGGCACCATCCCGACTCCCGCACCCGGTCCCTGCGCGAGGTCGTGCCCGACGACGCCTGGGCCACGGGACCCGACGCCGACGCCGCGTTCGACGCCTGGCGCCAGGGCCGCACGGGCTACCCGTTCGTCGACGCCGGGATGCGCCAGCTGCAGGCCACCGGGTTCATGCACAACCGGGTGCGCATGGTCACCGCGTCGTTCCTGGTCAAGGACCTGCACCTGCCGTGGCAGCGCGGCGCCGCGCACTTCCTCGACCGGCTCGTCGACGGCGACGTCGCGCAGAACCAGCTGAACTGGCAGTGGGTCGCCGGCACCGGCCGTGACGCTGCACCGTTCTTCCGGATCTTCCACCCGGTCACCCAGGGCCGCCGGTTCGACCCGGACGGCCACTACGTGCGCCGGTGGGTCCCCGAGCTGCGCGGGGTGCCAGGGGCCGCCGTGCACGAACCGTGGCTGCTGGGCCTGCAGGCACCGGACGACTACCCCGAGCGCCTGGTCGACCATGCGGTCGAACGCCGTGTCGCCCTGGCGGACGCAGCCGCCGCACGCGCAGCCCGCGGTTGACCGTGCCCGACCGGACCACCCCTCGGGCCGTCACCGGGACCCAGCACCTGGAAGTGGACAAAAGGGACACGAACTGCCGCTAGGCTCCACGCGATGGAACGCTGGGGAGCAGATCTGTACGGTCAGCCGTGCGCCGCGTGCGGCTTCGACTGGACCATCGAACCGACCGCCGCGCGAGACCTCGTGCTCACGCTGCCCGACCGGCTCGCGCACACCACCACCGGGCGCACGGGTGCCGAACGGCACGCCGACCTGGGGTGGGACGTCACCTCGTACGTGTGCCACGTCGGCGACAACCTGCGCGCCTGGGCCGAACGGCTCGCCTCCGGGTGGCTCGCCGGTCGGACCGACGTCGTCGGCTACGACCCGGACGCCCTGGCCGAGGCGCGCGGCTACTCGGCCGTGCCCCTCGCGGTCGCCCTGTGGTCGTTGCAGGCCTCGGTGATCCTGTGGGTCGCCTCCGTCGACCGCGCCCTGGCGGCCGGTGTCACGCTCCAGCACGCCACCCGCGGACCGCAGCGTGCCGACGACGTGGCCCGCAACAACGCGCACGACGCCGTGCACCACGAGCACGACATCGCCCGCATCCTCGCCGGCTGACCACCCGCACCGCTCACCGCCCGCACCGCGCGACCCCCGGGGCTCCCCCTCGGGGGCGTCGGCTCAGGCCAGCTGACCCGCCCGGAACTCGTCCTCGAGCAGACCCATGAGGATCGCGTCGCACCAGCGTTCACCGTCGCGGTAGGCGTCCCGCAACCGACCCTCGACACGGAAACCCAGGTTCTCGTACATCGACAGCGCCCGGGTGTTCACCGACAGCACGTCCAGACCCACCCGGTGCAGGCCGAGCCCGTCGAAGGCCAGACCCAGCACCAGCAGGATCGCCTCCGTGCCGTACCCGCGCCCCCGGTACGCCGGCCGCATGGCCAGACGCAGGTTCGCCGAGCGCAGGTCCTCGTCGATGTCGTTGAGCACGATCTCGCCGAGGTACTCGTCCGACCCGTGCATGGTGACTGCCAGGTCGATGCGACCCTCCAGCGCCGCCACCGACGCGCACCAGGCGTCGATCTCGGCCTTGCTGAACACGTGCGTGGTGCCCGTCAGCCGCCTGCCCTCGGGGTCGCTGACCGCCTCCCACACCGCATCGGCGTCGTCCGCCCGGATCGGCCGCAGGACGATCATCTCGCCCTGCAGCGTCGGCTTCTCCACGACGGTCTCCTCTCGTGCCCGGTCGGGCGTCGACCCGAGGGCCGCGGCGATGCTACGACCGGCGTGTCGCGGCGGCGTTACCGCCGTGACACCGTCCGATGTCGGCGACTCAGCCCTGCACGCGCTCCAGCACGAGCTCGCGCACCCGACCCGCGTCCGCCTGGCCCCGCGTGGCCTTCATGACCGCGCCGATGATCGCCCCGATCGGGCCGAGGTTCCCCCCACGGATCTTCTCGGCGATGTCCGGCTGCGCCGCCAGCGCCTCGTCGATCGCGGACAGCAGCGGGCCGTCGTCCGAGACGACACCCAGACCACGCGACTCCACGACCTGCTCCGGCTCACCCTCACCGGCCAGCACACCCTCGAGGACCTGCCGGGCGAGCTTGTCGTTGATCCGACCGGAGTCGACCAGGGCCTGCAGCGCCCCGATCTGCTGCGGCGTGATGGGCAGCTCGGCCAGCTCGACGTCCTGCGTCTTGGCGGTGCGGGCCAGCTCGCCCATCCACCACTTGCGGGCCGCCGCCGGGCTCGCGCCCGCGGCCACGGTGGCCTCGATGAGCTCGACGGCGCCGGCGTTGACCACGTCACGCATCTCGGCGTCGGCGTACCCCCACTCCCCCTGCAGGCGGCGGCGGTGCACCGCGGGCATCTCGGGCAGCGACGCGCGGATCTCCTCGACCCACGCCGGGTCCGGGGCGATCGGCACCAGGTCAGGCTCCGGGAAGTACCGGTAGTCCTCGGCGTCGGACTTCACACGGCCCGAGGTGGTCGAGGCCGTGTCCTCGTGCCAGTGCCGCGTCTCCTGGATCACCGTGCCGCCGGCGTCGAGCACGGCAGCCTGCCGCGAGATCTCGTAGCGGACGGCCCGTTCGACGGAACGGAACGAGTTCACGTTCTTCGTCTCGGTGCGGGTACCCAGCGGGGACTCGGGCGTCGCACGCAGGGAGACGTTCACGTCGGCGCGCACGTTGCCGCGCTCCATGCGGGCCTCGGAGACCTCCAGCGCACGGAACAGGTCGCGCAGCGTCTGCACGTAGGCGCGAGCGACCTCCGGTGCCCGCTCACCCGCTCCGGTGATCGGGCGCGTGACGATCTCCACCAGCGGGATGCCCGCACGGTTGTAGTCCACCAGCGAGTACTCCGCGCCGTGGATGCGACCCGTCGAGCCGCCCACGTGCGTGTTCTTGCCCGCGTCCTCCTCCATGTGCGCGCGCTCGATCTCCACACGGAAGATCGAGCCGTCCTCGAGCTCGACGTCGACGTGGCCGTCGAACGCGATCGGCTCGTCGTACTGCGAGGTCTGGAAGTTCTTCGGGACGTCCGGGTAGAAGTAGTTCTTCCGGGCGAACCGGCACGAGGCCGCGATCTGGCAGTTCAGCGCCAGGCCGATGCGGATGGCGTACTCCACGGCCGTGCCGTTGACCACCGGCAGCGCACCGGGCAGACCCAAGGACACCGGGGTGATCGAGGTGTTCGGCTCCTCGCCGAAGCCGGACGGGGCCGCGTCGAACATCTTGGTGCGCGTGCCCAGCTCGACGTGCACCTCGATGCCGATGACCGGGTCGAAGCGCGCGATCGCGTCGTCGTAGTCGACGAGCGTGTCGGTGACGGTGCTCACTTGGCGACCTCCAGCTCAGGGGCCTGCGCCAGCAGCGGGCCGCCCCACGTCTTCTCCAGCAGCGCCTCGAGCGCCGCACCCACCCGGTACAGCCGGTCGTCCGCCTTCGCCGGGGCGAGCACCTGGAACCCGACGGGCAGCCCGTCGTCCGACAGGCCGTTCGGCACCGACAGGCCCGGCACACCGGCCAGGTTCGCCGGGATCGTCGCGACGTCGTTGAGGTACATGGCCAGCGGGTCGTCGAGCTTCTCGCCGAGCTTGAACGCCGTGGTCGGCGCCGTCGGGGAGACCAGCACGTCGGCCTGCGCGAACGCGGCGGCGAAGTCGCGCTGGATCAGCGTGCGGACCTTCTGCGCCGAGCCGTAGTACGCGTCGTAGTAGCCGGCCGACAGCGCGTAGGTGCCCAGGATGATCCGGCGCTTGACCTCGTCGCCGAAGCCCTGGCCGCGCGTGGCCGCCATGACCCGCTCGGCGGTGACCGGACCCTCGGTGGGCTCGACCCGCAGACCGAAACGCATGCCGTCGAACTTGGCCAGGTTGCTGGAGGCCTCGCTCGGCATGATCAGGTAGTAGGCGCCCAGCGCGTACTCGAAGTGCGGGCAGGAGACCTCGACGATCTCGGCACCCGCGGCCTCCAGCAGCGCCAGCGACTCCGCGAACCGCGCACTGACACCCTGCTGGTAGCCCTCCCCCGACAGCTCCTTGACGACGCCGACGCGCACCCCGGTCAGGTCGCCCGTGGCACCGCGGCGGGCCGCACCGACCAGGTCGGGCAGCCGCTCGGGGATCGACGTCGAGTCACGCGGGTCGTGCCCGCCGATGAGCTCGTGCAGCAGCGCCGAGTCGAGGACCGTGCGGGTGACCGGACCGGCCTGGTCGAGCGAGGACGCCATGGCGATCAGGCCGTAGCGCGACACCGAGCCGTACGTGGGCTTCACGCCGACCGTGCCGGTGACGGCACCCGGCTGACGGATCGAGCCGCCGGTGTCCGTGCCGATGGCCAAGGGCGCCTCGTACGCGGCGACCGCAGCAGCGGAACCACCGCCCGAGCCGCCGGGGATACGCGTCAGGTCCCACGGGTTGTGCGTGTTGCCGTACGCCGAGTGCTCCGTCGAGGACCCCATGGCGAACTCGTCCATGTTCGTCTTGCCCAGGATCGGCAGCCCGGCCGCCTTGATCC
>NZ_JBQIAR010000007.1:0-206953 GCF_052036975.1 Cellulomonas soli | reverse complement strand
CGATCGACGAGGCCGAGGCGCGTGTGCGGGCGGCGGTGCCGATCGCCACCGTGATCTACCTCGAGCCGGACCTGCGCCGGGTGGTCGCCAGCAGCACCTGAGCGTCCTGCGAGCCGGGCCGAGCCGTGCGGGAGCGGGTCAGTCCACGGGGTCGGGGACCCCGTGCGGCAGGCGGTGCAGCAGGGTCGCCTCGTGGGCGTCGCGGACCGCAGCACGCTGCTCGGCGCGCAGCTCCCGCTCCCGCCGCTCGGCCAGCACAGCGACCAGGAACGACTCGGGGTGCGTGCCCGGGGGTGGCAGCGGGCGCACGTACTGCTGCACCTGCTGCGTCAGCTGGCTGCCCAGCTCGACCCGCGACGCGGGGTGCAGCCGGCCGGCGCGGAGCACGAACTGGCGGGCGGAGAGCGCCAGGCCGTCGGGCAGCCGCGCGATGTCGGCGTGCCGGGCCCACCCGGCCAGGTACGGCGGCATGGGAAGCACGTCGCGTCGCGGCGCCGTGCCTCGCACGCGCACCGCGTAGGTGCCCGCGAGCATGTCGCCGACGCGCTTGCCCTGCGGGTGCACGATCGAGCAGATCAGGGCCACGGAGCCCGCCGTCATCCACAGCTCGCCGACGCCCACCAGGGCGCGGACGAACGACTGCCGGAACACCGTCGGTCCGCCGTCGTCCCGGACGATGCGGATGCCCGCGACGAGCTTGCCGAGCGACCGTCCGCGCGTGAGGGTCTCCACCGTCGTCGGGACGATCACGGTGGCCGTGGCCACCATGACGACCGTGAGGATGCGGGCGCCCTGCTCGGAGGCCACCAGGTCGGTCGAGACCAGCACGATCACCACGAGGAAGCCCACGACGGCCAGCAGGAGCAGGTCGATGACCGCCCCCAGCACCCGCGAGGCGAAGGACGCCGGACGCGCGTCGAGCAGCACACCTTCGCCGGTGACGATGCCCTCGTCCATCCACCCGTCCTCTCAGCCGCCGCGGCGCGCTCGAGCCCGCCTGCCAGTGAACGCTACCGGCTGGACGTGACCACCCGGCGCCGCACGGTGGCAGGCTGTGCCCATGGATCTCGACGCGTACACGCAGGTCCGCACGCCTGCCTGGCTGCGGCTCGACGAGCTGGCGCGGCGGCGTCGGCTCACCGGCGCCGAGTCCGACGAACTTGTCCGGCTGTACCAGGCCACCGCGACGGACCTGTCGACGATCCGCTCGAGCGCACCCGACCCCGAGACCGTGACCCGGCTCTCGCAGCTGGTCGCACGGGCCCGGGCGGCCGTGGCCGGCACGCACGAGCCGTCGCTGCGGGACGTGAGCCGGTTCGTGGTGGTGACCTTGCCCGCCGCGCTGCACCGCGTGCGGTGGTGGACGGTGGCCGTGATGGTCTCGTTCGTGGGTGTGGCCGTCGTGTCCGGCTGGTGGGTCGCCACGCAGCCCGATGCCCTGGCGGCGATGGGCACCCCGTCCGAGCGGCAGGCCTACGTCGACGACGCGTTCGCGCAGTACTACACGCCGGGGGCCGGTTTCGCGGCGATGGTGTGGACCAACAACGCCTGGTTGGCGGCCGTGTGCATCGGGACCGGGGTGACCGGCGTGATCCCTCTGTACCTGATGGTGCAGAACGCCGTGTCGGTGGGGGCCACCGGCGGCATGATGGCCGCGCACGGCCATCTCGACGTGTTCCTGCAGCTCATCGCCCCGCACGGTCTGATGGAGCTGACGGCCATCTTCGTCGCCGGTGCGGCCGGGCTGCGTCTGTTCTGGTCCTGGATCGCCCCGGGCCCCCGGACCCGCGCGCGAGCCCTGGCCCAGGAGGGCAGGTCGCTGCTGACGGTGGCGATCGGCCTGGTCGGGGTGCTGGCGGTGTCCGGGGTGGTGGAGGGGTTCGTCACCGGCTCGGGTCTGGCCTGGTGGCTGAAGATCCTCATCGGGGCGCTCGTCCTGACCGGCTTCTGGGTGTACGTGCTCGTGCTCGGCGGTCGTGCAGCGGCCGCGGGCCAGACCGGCGACCTCGACGCCGACCGCGCTGGGTACGTCGCGGCGCAGGTCGGCTGACGCCGGGCGCCGGGCGGCTCAGGCCTCGGCGACGGCCACGGCGTGCTCCGTCGCGTCGTCCGCCAGGAACCGCACGAACCGCTCGCCCTCGGCCAGGGCCTCGCGCCGTGCCGCCGCGGGCCACGGGCGCAGCGGCGTGAGTGTCAGCCGCGCCAGCTCGCCGCTGCCGCCCGGGCGCAGACGGGTCCGTGTGACGGCCCACGTCGCGCCCACCGTGCCGTCCACCAGCACGGTGCCCGGCAGCACCCCGTTGGGGCTGCGCAGGTGCACGCGCACCTCGTCGGGCACGATCCGTGAACGATCGGCGTGGGAGAGCAGCACGTTGTCGAGGTCGGGCAGGAACCGCACGGGTGCGGTGACGTCGGACGGGGGACGAGGTGCGTCGGGCAGGTCGACCAGCTCGCGGCCCCGGGCCGGACCCTCGCCCGCAGCCGTGCGGAACACGCGCAGGCGGGGGCGGAGGCGCTCCACGACGGCCCGCAGACCCGTCAGCCCCGACCAGGTCTGCACGTCGGCCACGCTCGCCGGCCCGAACGCGGCCAGGTAGCGCAGCACCATCCGCTCGACCTGCTCCGCGCGCACGTCGGGGTCGTCGAGGTCCGGGGCGTCGGTCGCCGACGCGCCGAGCCACGAGTCGGCGGTGGTCCACGTCGTCGGGCCAGAGCGGCCCCACACGCCGCGCGGTGGCACCTGGACGAGGGGCAGCGTGCCCCGTGCGGCGTACGCGAGCGTCGTGGACGGCACTCTGGGCCACCGTCCTGTCAGCAGCGCGCCCAGCTCGGTGGTGACGCGCGGCCGCTCCTCGACCAGGGCGCGGGCCAGCGCGGCCAGCTCGCCGAGGTCCACGGCGGCCAGCGCGTCACGGTGCGAGGCGTTGCGCTCCAGGTCACGGGCGAACAGCGGCGCCATCAGGCGGGGCAGCAGCAACGCGTCCTGCGCGGTGACCAGGTGGATCGTGCCGCGCATGACCGCGATGCGTGCAGCGGTGCGGTCCACGAGGGCGTCCCCGAGCTGCGCCGGGGTGAACGCGGCCAACCGGCTCCACAGTGCCACGTAGGGCGAGCCCATGTTCTGGGCCTGCAGCCCCACCAGGTGCTCGACGGCGCCCAGCACCGTGCCCGCGCCACGCACCAGCAGGCCCTGCCGGGCCAGCAGGGCGCGGTTCAGCGCACGGCGGTCGAGCGCGGGGACCTCGTCCATGACCGGACGGTATCGGGAGGTACCCACACCGCCGGCACCGCGCGCAGACGGCGCGCAGACCACACCCGGTCACCGTCGGGGCCGCCGCGCGGCAGGCGTTCAGAGCCGGCCGGCAGCCTTCAGTGCCAGGTAGGCATCGGCCAGCGCTGGAGCGAGAGCGTCGGGCAAGGCATCGACGACCTCCACGCCGCGTTGGCTCAGCCGCATCGCCACGGCGGCCCGTTCGAGCTCGCCGCGTTCGGCCGCGGCCGCGTCGTACACGGCGGCCGGGTCCCGCCGGTCGCTGCGCAGCTGCTCGACCTCCGGGTCGCGGACCGAGGCGAGCACGACCTGGTGGCGCGAGGTGAGCTGGTCGGCCACACCCAGCAGACCCTGCTCGACCGCCGACGGCTCGAGCGCCGTGAGCAGCACCACGAGCGCACGTTGGCTCATGCGCTCCCGGACCGTGGAGACCACGGCCGGCCAGTCGGCCTCCACCAGCGACGGGTCGACGCCGGACAGGGCGTCGGCGACCGCCGGCATCAGCCGGGCACCGGACATCCCGGCCACGCGGGCGCGCACCCGACGGTCGTGCGCGACCAGCTCGACCCGGTCGCCCGCCCGCGAGGCGAGCGCCGCCAGCAGCAGCGCCGCCTCGATCGACGCGTCGAGCCGGGGGGCGTCCAGCACGCGTGCCGCCGACGTGCGGGAGGTGTCCAGCACGATCATGACGCGCCGGTCGCGCTCGGGACGCCAGGTGCGGACCACCACGTCGGCTCGGCGGGCCGTGGCACGCCAGTCGATCGAACGCACGTCGTCGCCGGGGACGTACTCGCGCAAGGAGTCGAACTCGGTGCCCGCACCGCGGATCTGCACGGCTGCGCGACCGTCCAGCTCGCGCAACCGCGCCAGCCGGCTCGGCAGGTGACGGCGGGAGGCGAACTCGGGCAGCACCCGCAGGCGCCCCGGGACGGTCAGCGAGGCTTGCCGGCCGGCCAGCCCGAGCGGACCGGTCGAGCGGATGGTCACCCGGTCGGCCAGGCGATCGCCCCGGCGGGTCGGGACGAGCACCGTGGTGCAGCGGGCGCCCTCGCCGGGCGGCAGCACCACGGGGTGGCGGTCGACGAGGGCCCCTGCCGACGGCTGCCACGCGTCGCGCACCAGCGCCCGCACCGGTCGCCGCCCCAGGTTCGTCAGCGTGAGGGTCGACCGTGCCTGCTCGCCGAGCCGCACGGCCGAGGGCAGGTCCCGTGACAGGGCGACCAGACGCGGAGAGCCGGCCAGCGCCGCGTCGAGGACGCACGCGAGCACGACGACGAGCACCCACAGCAGCACGGTCCCCGGGACGGGGACCAGCAGCACGGCGAGCAGCCCGAGCGCCGTGAAGGCGACCGCGCGTCCTGTGATGGTCATGACGTCACCGCAGCTCAGCGAGGTACGGGCACGGAGGCCAGCACCGTGTCCAGCACGCTCTCGGTGGTGACGCCCTCGAGCTCGGCCTCGGGCCGCAGCTGGACGCGGTGCCGCAACGTGGGGTGCGCGAGGGCCTTGACGTCGTCGGGCGTCACGTACCCGCGGCCCGACAGCCACGCCCAGGCACGGGCCGTGGCCAGCAGCGCCGTGGCGCCACGCGGCGAGACGCCCAGCGACAGCGACGGCGACTCACGCGTGGCACGGCATACGTCGACCGCGTATCCGAGCACCTCGCGCGAGACCTGGACGCGGGCCACCTCGGCACGGGCCCTGGCCAGCAGCTCGACGTCGGCCACGGGGCGCACCCCGGCGGCGCGCAGGTCGCGCGGGTCGAAGCCGGACGCGTGCCGGGCCAGCACCTCGACCTCCTCCTCGCGGGCGGGCAGCGGCAGCGTGAGCTTGAGCAGGAACCGGTCGAGCTGGGCCTCGGGCAGCGGGTAGGTGCCCTCGTACTCCACGGGGTTCTGCGTCGCGATCACCAGGAACGGGTCGGGCAGCGGGCGCGGCGTCCCGTCGACCGTGACCTGGCGCTCCTCCATCGCCTCCAGCAGCGAGGCCTGCGTCTTGGGGGGCGTGCGGTTGATCTCGTCGGCCAGCAGCAGGTTGGTGAACACCGGGCCGGCTCGGAACGAGAACTCGGCCGTGCGAGCGTCGTACACCAGCGAGCCGGTCACGTCACCGGGCATCAGGTCGGGCGTGAACTGGACGCGCGTGGTGCGCAGGTCCAGCGCCGCCGACAAGGCGCGCACCAGCAGGGTCTTGGCCACGCCGGGCACGCCCTCCAGCAGCACGTGACCACGGCAGAGCAGGGCGATGACCAGACCGCTGACGGCCGCGTCCTGCCCCACGACGGCCTTGGCCACCTCGGCGCGGACCGCGGCGAGCGCGTCGCGCAGATCGAGCGAGACCTGCGGTGGTGCGGACGGTGCCGCGTGCGCCGGCTGCGGTGCGGCCGGCGTCTGGTCCTGGGCCGGGAACGGTGCCTGGGCCGGGACCGGGACGGTCCCGGTCACCGGTGCGGGGGCAGGTGCCGGGGGTGCCGGGGCGAACGCCGGTGCGGCGGGCCACGCCGGGCCGACGGGCGGCTGCGGCACGGGCCCGCCTGCAGCCCCGTTCGGGAAGGTCTCGCTCACGATCGGTGAACCTCGCTCTCCAGGTCGTCCAGGTCACGCGCCAGGCGGGTCAGCGCGACGTCGTCGGTGGGTGGTGGTCCGTACAGCAGGGCGGCGACCTCGGTGCGGTCGCGGCCGCTGGCCAGGGCCAGCGCGTCGATCACGGTCGGCGCGGGGGCGGATCGGGGCAGGCCCAGGTGGCGGGCCGAGCGCGCGGCCGCCCCGGCTCGCAGCGCGGCGGCGGCGTGCCCGCGGCTGCGTCCCCGGCGGTAGAGGCGCCCACGTCCGCGGGTCGTCTCGGCGGCGCGCACCACCACGGGCAGGGGCTCGGTGACGAGTCGACCCAGGCGGCGTCCGCGCCACAGCGCCGCGGCGGCCGCCACGACCAGCAGCTGCAGCCCCACCACGGGTGCGGCCGGCGGCAGCAGGTCGCTCAGGGACGGCCCGGTCGCCTCGACGGCCCCGGTGTCGGACAGCGACGGCACGTACCAGACCAGCGTGTCGTGACGACCGAGCGCGCGCAGCACCAGGGCGGCGTTGCCCTCCTCGGCCAGCGCCTCGTTGGTCAACGGCGTCACGTCGCTGAGCACGCTGACACGCCGCTCGCCCTCGACCACGGCGTACGCACCCGACGCCTCGCCGGGTGCCGTGAAGCACACCACGGCCTGCGGGCCCGTCGCGACGAGTCGACCCGCGGCGGTCAGGGTGCCGGCGGCGACCGCGTCGGGGTCCGTGCACGAGGCCTGCGTGGTGACGGGTACGTCCGAGGTGCCGCCCACCGACGTGACCTGGTCGGTGAACGAGGCCAGGCTCCAGCTCGGTGCCAGGAGCACCACGTCGGCCTCGGTTGCGGCCAGTGCCTCGACCTGCGTGTCGATGAGGAGCGTGTCGCGCACCACGAGCAGCGTGGTGCCGGCCTCCGCAGCGGCCACCGCCTCGGACGTGGTCCGCACGAACCGGACGTCGACGCCCTGCCGGCCCAGGATCTGCGCCGCGGCACGTGCACCGCCGGCGGCCGGGTTGTCGGGGGCGAGCGGCACGGACGAGGTGCGCGGCTCGGGCAGTGCTGCCAGCAGCCCGACGAGCGCGAGGCCCGCGACGAGCGCGAGGGGTGCACGCAGCCGACGCCAGCGGCTCGCCGAGCGTGACCGTGTCGAGGTGCCGTCGCCGACGACGGCACCCGCAGGCAGCCCCCCCGGTGTGGTGGTCCAGGTGGGGGCGCTCATCGCACGGCCTCCGCGCCGACGGCCTGCGCGCCCGGGCGCGCAGGCCGCAGGTCACGCACCCGGCTGTCCAGCGCGCGCAGCCACTCGTCCTGCTCGGCGCCCACCTCGAGGCCGCCGTAGGCGACATCGTCGAACAGATGCCCGGCCCGGACCAGGTCGGCTGCCGCCTCGGGCAGCCGCCGGCCGGCCTCGTCAGCGACCTCGTGCGCGGTCCGGCCGGGCCGCGCCTCCAGCAGGGCGCGTTCCTCGAGCGAGCGCACCACGGCGCGGAAGCGTTCCAGCACCGCCAACCCGTGCTCGCCCCGAGCCGCGGCGGCGTCGGCGGCGGCCCGCAGCTCGGCCGCGGTCCGCTCGTCGTCGTGCCCGAGCAGCTCCACGCCGGCGCGCCGGGCCCTCGACAGCCGCACCGGTCCGGTGATCCACAGCGCCACGAGGACCACGACCACCAGGACACCCACCACGACCAGTGCCGCCTGCCACGGAGGCAGCCCGACGGAGGGCAACCCGTCGAACTGCTGGCCGATCCAGTCCAGCAGGCGCTGCAGCAACGACTTGCCCTGGTGGTACTCGGCGCGGGCCAGCTCGTCGCTCGCCCACCGGCGAGCCGTCGGCGCGTCCGGGTCGACGGGCACACCGGCGCCGAGCAGCGTCACGCCGCGGACTCGCCGGCCGCCCGCGCGAGCGAGATGTCCAGACCCTCGCGGCGCATGCGCACGTCGATGTAGAGCAGGCCCACGACGGCCGACACGAACGTGGTCGAGAGCGTCAGCCCGATCACGTCGGCGATCGACGTGATCACGACCGCCCCGAAGCTGGTGGCGGTGGCGTCCCCGGTGACCAGGGTCGCGATGACCGTGGCGGGGAAGGAGATGACCGACACGACGATCGACACCAGGATGTTGACGAGCAGGTAGATGCCCAGCAGACGCCAGAAGCTGCCACGGGTGAGCCGCCACGCGCGAGCCACCGACGACCAGAAACCGCCACCCTCGAGCATGAGAGCGGCTGGAGCCAGCAGGGTGCGCACCGAGAACCAGATCGCGCCGACCACGACCGCCAGGCCGCCGACGAGCGCGAGGGCGACAGCGCCCCCCGCCGAGTCGTTGGCGGCGAGCAGCACGATCAGGCCGATCCAGGCGCCCATCACCAGGCTCACCGCGAGTCCGGACAGCACCGTGAACCCGAGCACGTACCAGACGCGCCACGAGCGCAGCACCTCGGACAGGCTGATGGTGCGCCCGATCACGGACCTGCTGACGGAGACGATGACCAGGCCCGAGAGCACGGTGGTCGCCACGGACACCACCGGCAGGGTCAGCAGCTCGGCCATGCTGGTGCCGAGGGTGCCGTCCATGCCCAGCTCACCGGTCGGGTCGATCGTGCCGGTCAGGTCGGCGACCTGCGGTGCGAGCAGCCCGCCCAGGTACCACGTGAGCACGGCCTGCAGGGCGACGGCCACCGTCACCACGAGGGCAGCCAGCCCGAACATCACGCGCGGGTTCGCGCGGATCGCCCGGAACCCGCCGTCGAGGATCTCGCCGAGCCCCAGCGGGCGCAGCGGCACGATGCCGGGCTGCAGCACGGGGGCGGGGGGAGGCGTCCAGCCAGGGAGTCGTTGGCCGTACCCGGGCTGCGCGTACCCGGGAGCCTGCGGGTAGCCCTGCGGCGGGTATCCCGGTGCAGGCGGGTAGCCCTGCTGCGGGTACCCCGGGGTGGGCGGGTAGCCAGGGGCCGGGGGATACCCGGGCTGAGGTGAACCGGCCTGCGGGTAGCCGGCAGGCGCAGGGAAGCCGGGCGGGACCGGTCCAGGTCCGGTGGCACCGGGGTAGCCGACGGGCGGCGCGACCGGGGGTCCGGCCGGGGGTGCCGGAACCGGCTGGGCGGGTGAGCCGCCCGAGGACGGCGCACCCTCGGTCGGCGGCGTACCGGGCGCAGCCCAGGAGGGCGGGCGCGGTGCGTCGTCGTGCGGCGTCGTCATGCGGGTCCGGCTCCCTGTCGTCCTCGGCACCTGGCGGTTCGCCCCATCGTGCCACGCACGGGTGCCGTCGCGGGCCGGGTGGCCTCACCGCGACCCGCCGGTCGGGTGAACCCGGGGCGCGCCGCGACGCCGCAGGTCGCACGCGGGGCCGGTCGGGCCACCGTCCACACGTGGCGGTGTCACAATGGCGCGCATGAAGGGTCGCGTGCTGGTGGTCGACGATGACACCGCCCTGGCGGAGATGATCGGCATCGTCCTGCGGTCGGAGGGCTTCGAGCCGCTGTTCTGCGAGGACGGTGACGAGGCGCTCGGGGCGTTCCGTGCTGCGCAGCCGGACCTGGTGCTGCTCGACCTCATGCTGCCCGGCAAGGACGGCAACGAGGTGTGCCGTCTGATCCGGGCGGAGTCGGGCGTGCCCATCGTCATGCTCACCGCCAAGAGCGACACCGTCGACGTGGTGCTCGGGCTGGAGTCCGGGGCCGACGACTACATCTCGAAGCCGTTCAAGCCCAAGGAGCTGGTGGCGCGCGTGCGTGCCCGGCTGCGTCGCACCGACGAGCCCGCCCCCGAGCACCTGTCGATCGGCGACGTCTCGATCGACGTGCCTGGTCACCGCGTGGAGCGGGCGGGCCGCCCCGTGTCGTTGACGCCGCTGGAGTTCGACCTGCTGGTCGCCCTGGCGCGCAAGCCCTGGCAGGTGTTCACGCGTGAGGTGCTGCTGGAGAAGGTCTGGGGCTATCGGCACGCGGCCGACACGCGCCTGGTCAACGTCCACGTGCAGCGCCTGCGCTCCAAGATCGAGACCGACCCCGAGCGCCCCGAGATCGTGGTGACGGTGCGCGGCGTGGGCTACAAGGCGGGCGTGGGCAGCGCGTGAGCCGCGCATGAGCGCCCGGTGAGCCCCAGATGAGCGCGCAGGTGCGCGCCGTGCCGCACGGGGGCCGCCGGTGGCGGCTGTGGCGCCTGCGGGCGGTCCGCCGCGTGCGGGCCGTGCCGTTGGCGTGGCGGAGCTCGCTGCAGTTCCGCACGATCGCCTCCACCCTGATGCTGGGTCTGGTGGCCTTGCTGGTGGTCGGCTGGTACGTGGGGGAGCAGACCCGTGACGGTCTGTTCCTGGCCCGCGTGGACCAGGTGCTCGACGAGAGCGCACGCAGCACGCAGGAGGCGCAGGACACGTTCGACGCCTCGACCGCCAAGACGGGAAGCGAGGTGCAGCGGCTGCTGCGCGACGTCGTCTCGGCGCAGCGGTTGGGCGGCTCCGGCGACCGCGAGGTCTTCCTGCTGCGCGCACCGGGGCAGTCCTCGCCCGTCACGGCCGGCTCCGCCGCGACCGACGCCTCGCTCGTCGACCTGGTCTCCAAGGAGCTGAAGGACGCCACGGTCGAGGGCGGGCAGCACTGGCAGTCGGTGGCGCTGCCCGTGGGCACCCGAGACGTGCCCGCCGTGGTGGTCGGTCAGGACGTCGACGTGCCCGTGGTGGGCACCTACCAGCTGTTCTTCCTGTACAGCCTGCAGGACGAGCAGGACCGGCTGGACTTCCTGCAGCGCACCCTCGCCCTGGCCGCCGTGCTGCTCGTCGGGCTGCTGGGCGGCATGACCTGGCTGGTCACCCGGCAGACGGTCAAACCCGTGCGCCGCGCCGCGCAGGTCGCCGAGCGGTTCGCCGACGGGCACCTGACCGAGCGCATGCCGGCGCGGGGTCAGGACGAGATCGCCACGCTGGCACGTTCGTTCAACGGGATGGCCGAGTCGTTGCAGGACCAGATCCTGCGCATGGAGGAGCTCTCGGCCCTGCAGCGCCGTTTCGTCTCGGACGTCTCGCACGAGCTGCGCACACCACTGACCACGATCCGCATGGCCGGCGAGGTGATCCACGGCGCGCGCGACGGGTTCGAGCCGTCGGTGAAGCGGTCCGCCGAGCTGCTCGCGATGCAGCTGGACCGGTTCGAGGACCTGCTGGCCGACCTGCTGGAGATCAGCCGGTTCGACGCAGGAGCCGCCGTGCTCGACGCCGAGGGTCGCGACGTGCGCGACGTGGTCATGCAGGCCGTGGACAACGTGGCCCCGCTGGCCGAACGCCGCGGGTCGTGGCTGCAGGTCTCGTTGCCCGACGAACGGTGCGCCGCCGACCTGGATCCGCGCCGCGTCGAGCGGATCCTGCGCAACCTCCTCGTCAACGCGGTCGAGCACGCCGACGGCAGCACGGTCGAGGTGACCGTCGGTGCCGACGCGCACGCCGTCGCGGTGACCGTGCGCGACCACGGCGTCGGGATGACGGCCGATGAGGCCGAGCACGTGTTCGACCGTTTCTGGCGTGCCGATCCCGCCCGGGCACGGACGACCGGCGGCACCGGCCTGGGCCTGGCGATCTCCTTGGAGGACGCGCACCTGCACGGCGGGTGGCTCGAGGCGTGGGGTCGGCCTCGCCGCGGCGCCAGCTTCCGCCTGACGCTGCCGCGCCGCGCGGGGATCCGCCTGACCGGTTCGCCGCTGCCGCTCGTACCCGCCGACCCGGCCCCGCCGGTGGCCCGCGCGGGCTCGGCGCGACGTCCGGGCACCGACCCCGCAGCCCTGCCCGAGCTCGGCCACGGTGCGGCCGACGACGACCTGGAGGTGCGATGAGGCGCAGGACGGCGTGGAAGGCGCTCGCGGCCACCGTGGGGGTGCTGGCCCTGGCCGCCTGCACGGCGATGCCGACCTCGGGCCCGGTCAGCGCCGGCGACCCGCAGGTCACCGAGCCGGGCGGGGTCGACCTGCTCGCGGAGGGGCCCACGCAGGACGCGCCGCCCGAGAAGATCGTCGAGGGCTTCCTGCTCGCGGGGGCGGCAGGTCTGGCCGACGACTTCGTGGTCGCACGGGAGTTCCTGGCCGGTGAGGCGCGCTCGTCGTGGGAACCCCTGGCCGGGGTGGTCGTGGCGTCCTCGCAGGAGATCCAGCTGACCTCGCCCACGCAGGTGACGCTCAGCGTGCCCGTGACGGCGCGGGTCGACGCCGACGGCCGGTACGTGGAGGCGCCCGCGGACGCCCGCGAGTCGGTGACCTTCGACATGGTGCAGGACGACGACGACCAGTGGCGCATCGCGACGGTGCCCACGGGCCTGATCCTGACCCGGCCGGTCTTCGACTCGCAGTTCCGCTCGACGCCGGTGTACTTCCTCTCGCCCGACAAGCAGTTCCTGGTGCCGGACACGCGGTGGTTCCCGAACAAGAACGTGGCCAGCTATGTCGTGCAGGCGCTGCTGGCCGGGCCCTCGCCGTGGCTGCGCGACGCGGTCGAGAGCGCAGTCCCCGACGGTGTGGACCTGGTCCCCGGGGCGGTGACGATCGGGGAGGACGGTGTGGCCGTGGTGGAGCTCGGGCCGCAGGCGGCCGTGCTCGGAGCCGACCGCGATCTGCTCGTCGCCCAGATCGAGGCGTCGCTGCGGGTGCCGCGGGTCGGTTCGGTGCAGGTCGTCTCCGGCGGCGTGGTGCTCACGGGCGCCACCACGCCGGACCTGGACCGCGGTGCCCTGCCGAGCCTGAACGTGGAGTTCCTGCAGGCCGACACGTTGGTCGAGCTGGCAGGCACCGAGGTCGCCGCCGTGCCCGACGTGGCCCCGTTGGCGGGGTTGGGCGCCGCGTCCCCGGCACGGTCCGAGGACGGCTCCGTGCGCGTGCTGCTCACGCAGGCCGGACTCATGACGGTTCCGACCGCCGACGCGCCAGGAGAGCTCCTGGTGCCCGGGAACGACCTGGTCGCACCCTCCGTCGACCGGCTCGGCCGGGCCTGGACCGCGCGGACGGTCCCGGGGTCGGAGGACCCGACCCTCCTGGCCGCCGCCCCCGGACGGGGCACGGTCGAGATCGTGGTCGACTGGCTGGCGGGCCGTCGCGTCCAGGCGGTGCGGGTGTCCCGGGACGGGACGCGTATCGCGGTGGTCTCCGACGGCCCGGACGGCGTGGCGGTCGACGTCGCGGGCGTGATGCGCGACGACGAGGGCACGCCGGTGCAGGTCGGCGAGCCGGTCCGTGCCGGTGCCTCGCTCACCGAGGCGAGCGAGGTGGTGTGGGTCGACGAGTCCGTGCTGGGCGTGCTGGGCCGCAGCGGTGCCGGATCCGCGCTGCACCTGGTGCCGGTGTCGGGCCCCACGGAGGTGCTGCCCGAGATGGCGGACGTGGTCTCGATCGCGGGCGGGCGCGGTGAACGTGCGGTGCTGGTCGCCACGTCCGACGGGGAGCTGTTCCGCTCCGACGGGCTGAGCTGGGTACGGGTGGCAGGGGTCGAGGGCGCGTCCGACCCGTCGTACCCGGGCTGACCGGCCGCGCACCCACAGCCCCCGCGGGCGGGCCACGGCATCGGTGGTCCACCCGCTCGCAGCCGGCAGCGCACCGCGCGGGGTCCAGGCTGCACGGCATGGTCACGTGGCGTGAGCTCGGGTCGGCGCTGCTCGCCCTGGTGCTCCCCGTCGGGTGCGCCGGGTGCGGCCAGGACGACGTCGCCTGGTGCGCGGTGTGCAGGGCGCTGCTGACGGGCCCGCCCCGGCGGTGCGAGCAGCGCGCCGGCCGGCTCGACCGCCTGGGCACCCGACCCGACGTGCCGGCCTGGGCGCTCGCGGACGCGGTCGGCCCGGTACGGTCCTTGGTCGTCTCCTGGAAGGACCGGGGCCGCACCGACCTGACCGGTGGTCTCGTGGGTGCGCTCGCCGCGGCCGCCGTGCACGTGTCGCCCGAGCTCGGGGCCGCGGTGGCGGTGTGCCCGACGCAGTCGCCTCTGCTCGTGGTGCCCGTCCCGTCGACGGCTGCCGCCCGGCGGCGCCGCGGGGCCGACCTGGTCGGGCTGCTGGCCCGCGGTGTCGCGCGTGCGCTGGACGAGGAGCTCGGCGGGCGCCACGGGGGCACGGGTGCCCGTGCGGTGACGGTGCTGCGTCGCCGAGGTGGCCGCGACCAGGTCGGCCTCGGACGTCGGGCGCGTGCCGAGAACCTCGTGGGGAGGGTCCGGGTGGCCCGCGGGGTCGACCTGCGTGCGCTGGACGGTGCACCGGTGCTGCTCGTCGACGACGTCCTCACCACAGGGGCCACGGCCGCCCAGTGCCACGAGGTGCTGCTGCGGGCCGGCGCGGTGGTCGTCGGGCTGCTCGTGCTCGCCTCGACACCACCGCCGCAGGAGGTACCGGTCGACGGCCCGGTTCGTCCCGGTTGGCCGCCGGTCACGCAAGACTCACAGGTGAACCCTCGCGTGACGCGCGGCCGGAGGCTGGATAGTGCGCCGTACCGGAGATAGCGTGGATGCCTCAGCCGATACGTCGGAGGGTGTTCCGGACCGTTGCGCCCGGATCTCCGAGGCGCCGGGAGGGAGGTGATGCCGCCCGTCGTGCCCCGCAGGGTCACGACGCCGATGTCACCCGGGCGGGTCACCGCCCCCACTCCTGGAGGAGCACACATGGAGATCGTGGTTGCCGGCCGGCACACCGAGGTTTCGCCCCGATACCGCGCCCACCTCGAGCAGAAGCTCGAGAAGGTGACGCAGCTGGCCCCCCGCGCCCAGCGGATCGACGTCCTCGTCTCGCACGAGGCCAACCCCCGTCAGGCAGGCAGCAGTGAGCGCGTCGAGCTCACCGTGGTCGACCGCGGGCCTGTCATCCGCGCCGAGGCGTGTGCCGACGACCGGTACGCGGCGCTCGACCTTGCGCTCGGCAAGCTGCTCGAACGCCTGCGTCGCACCCGTGACCGTCGCAAGGACCACCGCAACCACACCCCGCTCACCCCGGTCGACGTCCGTCCGCCGCAGGCCGCACAGGAACCGGAGGTCGCGCCGACCTCGGACGACGGGGCGGTCGAGACGACCCTCGGTGACTCGCCGGTGGTGATCCGCGAGAAGGTGCACCAGGCCCAGCCGATGACGCTCGACGACGCGCTCTACGAGATGGAGCTCGTCGGGCACGACTTCTTCCTGTTCATCGACATCGAGACGGCCCAGCCCGCCGTCGCCTACCGCCGTCGGGGCTGGAGCTACGGGGTCATCAAGCTCGACACCCCGGTGGCCTCCACCGTCGCGGTCTGATCCCACCACCCCGGACGGGGCGGCCTGCACCCTGCGGGTCGCCCCGTCCGCGCGTGTCGGTCCCGGGCGGCAGGATGGCGCCGTGCCTCTCGCTGACCCCGTCGCCACCGTCCCTCCGGCCGCACCCGGTCGGCACCGGGCCGAGGCCGAACGCCTGACGCTGTCGCAGGCGCGACGCACGGCGCTGCGTGCGCAAGGGCTCGACCGTCCGCGGTCCGCGCGCACCGGGCCGGTGACCTTGCGGCACTTCCAGCAGGTGATCGACCGGCTCGGGCTGCTGCAGATCGACTCCGTGAACGTGCTCGCGCGGGCCCACCTGATGCCGACGTTCTCCCGCCTGGGTCCCTACGACCCTGCGCTGCTGGACCGCGCCGCGGGACACGCGCCGCGGCGGCTTGTCGAGGCCTGGGCGCACGAGGCCTCGTACGTGCCCCCGGAGACGTTCCGCCTGCTCGAGTGGCGTCGGCGGGCGTACCGCACGGAGGCCTGGGGCTCGATCGCCGGCGTCCCTGCCGAGCACCCGGGCGTGCTGGCCGACGTGCGGGCGATGGTGGCCGATCTGGGACCGTTGACCTCGGCGCAGGTGCACGAGCGGTTCGAGGCGGAGCACCCGCGCACCCGCTCCGAGTGGGGATGGAACTGGACCGTCGCCAAGCGTGTCCTGGAGTTCCTCTTCTTCACCGGTGAGGTGACGGCCGCCGGGCGGACCGCCACGTTCGAGCGGCTGTACGACCTGACCGAGCGGGTGCTGCCCCCGCAGGTCCTGGCCGCCCCCGAACCCTCCGAGGATGACGCCGTCCGTGCGCTGGTGGAGATCGCCGCACGCGCCCACGGTGTGGGAACCGAGCGGTGCCTGGCGGACTACTTCCGGATCGGCCGCGCCCGGGTGCGGCCGGCCGTGCGCGAGCTGGTCGAGCAGGGGGTCCTCGAGGAGGTGCAGGTCGAGGGCTGGGGGGCGGCGCTGCGCCACCGGGACGCCTCGCTGCCACGGCGGGCCACCGGTGCGACGCTGCTGAGCCCGTTCGACCCGCTCGTGTTCGAACGCCGGCGGGTCGAGGACCTGTTCGGGTTGCGCTACCGCATCGAGATCTACGTCCCGGAGCCGCAGCGCGTCTGGGGGTACTACGTGCTGCCGTTCCTGCTCGGCGAGGAGCTCGTCGCGCTGGTCGACCTCAAGGCCGATCGGAAGGCGGGAGTTCTGCGTGTGCACGCCGCGCACCGGGCACCCGTGCAGCCGGCACCGCGCCGTGCCGCCCAGGTGGGTGCCGTGGTCGAGGCGCTCGCCGGCGAGCTGGGGGTCCTGGCGGCGTGGCTGGGACTGGGTGAGGTCGTCGTGGGGGACAAGGACGGCCGGATGCGCGGCGACCTGGCCGACGCGCTGGCCCAGCGCGTTCTTCGCCCCGCTCCCTGAGCCTCGCCTACGATGGTCGGGCCCGTCCGTGCGGTCGGGCTGCCAGCCGCTCCGACGCCGCGCGCGCCCGGGGTGCGAACACATGTCGGGAGTTCTGCGTGCCTGCGATCCTCGAGAAGGTCCTGCGACTCGGCGAGGGCCGGATCCTCAAGAAGCTGTCGGGCCTGGCCGACCAGGTGAACACCCTCGAGGACAGCTTCCTCGCCCTGTCGGACGCCGAGCTGCGCGAGGAGACCGACAGGTTCAAGGCGCGTCTGGCCGACGGCGAGTCGACCGACGACCTGCTCCCGGAGGCGTTCGCCGCCGTCCGCGAGGCGGCCCGGCGCACGCTCGGCCAGCGGCACTTCGACGTGCAGCTGATGGGCGGCGCCGCGCTGCACCTGGGCAACATCGCCGAGATGAAGACCGGTGAGGGCAAGACCCTGGTCGCCACCGCGCCGGCGTACCTCAACGCGCTCAGCGGTGAGGGCGTGCACGTGGTCACGGTCAACGACTACCTGGCCGGCTACCAGGCCGAGCTGATGGGCCGCGTGTACCGGTTCCTCGGCCTGAGCACCGGCGTGGTGCTCGGCGGCCAGACGCCGGCCGAGCGGCGCGTGCAGTACGCGGCCGACATCACGTACGGCACGAACAACGAGTTCGGGTTCGACTACCTGCGCGACAACATGGCCTGGACCACCGACGACCTGGTGCAGCGCGGCCACCACTTCGCCATCGTCGACGAGGTCGACTCGATCCTCATCGACGAGGCCCGCACGCCGCTGATCATCTCCGGCCCGGCCTCGGGTGACGCGAACCGCTGGTACGCCGAGTTCGCCAAGGTCGTCCGTCGCCTGGAGCCCGAGCGCGACTACGAGGTCGACGAGAAGAAGCGCACCGTGGGCGTCCTGGAGCCCGGCATCGAGCGCGTCGAGGACTACCTCGGCATCGACAACCTGTACGAGTCGCTGAACACCCCGCTCATCGGGTTCCTCAACAACGCCATCAAGGCCAAGGAGCTCTTCCGCCGCGACAAGGACTACATCGTCGACCGCGGCGAGGTGCTCATCGTCGACGAGCACACCGGCCGTGTGCTGCCCGGTCGCCGCTACAACGAGGGCATGCACCAGGCCATCGAGGCCAAGGAGGGCGTGGCGATCAAGGCGGAGAACCAGACGCTCGCCACGATCACGCTGCAGAACTACTTCCGTCTGTACACCAAGCTGGCGGGCATGACCGGCACGGCCGAGACGGAGGCCGCCGAGTTCCAGGGGACCTACAAGCTCGGTGTGGTGCCGATCCCCACCAACCGCAACATGCAGCGCATCGACCAGAAGGATTTCGTCTACAAGAACGAGGACGGCAAGTTCGACGCGGTCGTGGTCGACATCGTCGAGCGGCACGCCAAGGGGCAGCCGGTGCTCGTCGGCACGACCAGCGTCGAGAAGAGCGAGCTGCTGTCGGCCAAGCTGAAGAAGCAGGGTGTGCCGCACGAGGTCCTCAACGCCAAGCAGCACGCGCGTGAGGCGGCGATCGTGGCGCAGGCCGGCCGCAAGGGTGCCGTCACCGTGGCCACGAACATGGCTGGTCGCGGCACCGACATCATGCTCGGCGGGAACGCGGAGTTCATGGCGGTGGCGGACCTCGCCGCGCGCGGGCTGGACCCGGCGGAGAACGCCGAGGAGTACGAGGCCGCCTGGCCCGACGCGCTGGAGAAGGCGAAGGAGGCCGTCAAGGCCGAGCACGACGAGGTCGTCGAACTGGGCGGCCTGTACGTGCTGGGCACCGAGCGCCACGAGTCGCGGCGCATCGACAACCAGCTGCGTGGACGGTCCGGCCGTCAGGGCGACCCGGGCGAGTCCCGGTTCTACCTGTCGATGCAGGACGACCTGATGCGCCTGTTCAACTCGGGCCTGGCCGAGTCGATGATGACGCGCGCAGGGTTCCCGGACGACCTGCCGCTGGAGTCGAAGATCGTCACGCGGGGCATCCAGTCCGCGCAGTCGCAGGTCGAGGCCCGCAACTTCGAGATCCGCAAGAACGTCCTGAAGTACGACGACGTCCTGTCCCGGCAGCGCACGGTGATCTACGACGAGCGTCGGCGGGTGCTGGAGGGCGAGGACCTGCAGGTGCAGGTCGGCCACTTCCGGACCGATGTCGTCAAGGACTACGTGGCTGCCGCGACCGCGTCCGGGACCCCTGAGTCGTGGGACCTGGAGGCGCTGTGGACGGCGCTCAAGGCGGTGTTCCCGGTGAGCATCACGGTCGAGGAGGTCGTGGAGGAGGCCGGTGGGCCCACCCGGCTGTCGGCCGCACTGCTCGAGCGCGAGCTCCTCTCGGACGCCGAGCACGCCTATGCCGAGCGTGAGGCGAGCATCGGCGAGGACAACATGCGTCAGCTCGAGCGGCGTGTGACCCTGTCGGTGCTGGACCGCAAGTGGCGCGAGCACCTCTACGAGATGGACTACCTCAAGGAGGGCATCGGGCTGCGGGCGATGGCCCAGCGAGACCCGCTGGTGGAGTACCAGCGCGAGGGCTTCCAGCTGTTCGCGGCGATGACCGATGCCATCAAGGAGGAGACGGTCGGCTACCTGTTCAACCTCGAGGTGAAGGTCGCCGAGCCCGAGGCGCAGGGCGAGGCCCCGGCCGTCACGGCGGACTCGGCCGCGCAGGCCTCGTCGGGTGCCGGTGCAGCTGCTGCACGGCCTCGCTCGGTCAGCGACGGTCCCGTGCCCGGTCGGCTGGTGGCCAAGGGCATCGACGGTCCTGACCAGCGCACACCGCTGCAGTACTCGGCGCCGACCGAGGACGGTGGGGTCGAGACCCGCGGAGCCGACGGTGCACCGCGTCCGGCGGCCGCGGACGGTGACGGCAACCGTGAGGCGCGGCGCAAGGCGGCCAAGCAGCAGCGCAAGCGCTGAGGTCGCCGGCGGCCGCCTGGACCGGCGCGCGCCTCGCAGACGGAACGGGACCCCTGTGCGCCTCGGTGCGCGGGGGTCCCGTCGTGTCTCAGCCGACCTCGAGTGCGGTCACCCGCCACGCGCCGCGGTGGGTCTCGAACCGCAGTGCCACGGCGCGCACGCGGTGCCCGTCGTGGGCGACCACGGTGGCCTCGGCCGCGTGCGGGTCGACGGGGCACACCCGCACACGTCGCACCAGCGGCCGGCGTCCCGTCCCGGCTCCGAGCACACGGACCGTGAGCTCGGTGCGGGTGCGCAGCGCCTCGTAGACGCCCGGGGTGACCCATCGCGCCAGCTGGGCGAGTGGGCGCGTGCCGGCCAGCACCTCGAGCACCGCGTGGGCAACCGCCCCTGAGGTGTGCCGCAGGTCGGCCGTGGGTACGGGGCCGCGTGGCTCGTCGGCGGCCTCGACGACCGTGGAGCGGTCCGCGGCGCGCAGGGCCTCGATCCGGGCGCCGACGGTCTGCGGTACGGCGTGGACCGAGGTGGACGTCGTCGGAGCGGGCAAGGAGGGTCCGGACGGCACGAGCCGGATGCGGGGGGCGCCCGACCCGGGCGTGGTTCCGGCGCGCGGCCGGTCGCGCGGCATGCGGGGCGTCGGTTGCCCGGGCGGGCCCGCGGGCGCGGGCCGCGAGCTCGTGCTGCGACGTCGGGTCGGTGCGGCGCCCGGCTCCCTGACCACGTCGCGCAGCGGACGGTCGTCGTGCGGCGCACGGTCGGGGGCTCCGGTGCGGGGTGCGCGCGCGGGCGTCGGCGCGCTGAGCGCCTCCTCGACGGGGCCGGGCTCGTGCTCGAGGGTCGTCGGACTCATCGGGGGACCTCCGTCTGTGCAGGGGTGGGGGAGTCGGGTGTGGCTGCGGCGGCGGTCGTGGGCGCGTGGAGCACCTGCGCGGGCTGCAGCTGGTCGGGGTCGTCGCCGATGACGTCGCGGTTGGCCTTGTACCACTGCGGCCAGGCGGATGCGATGTCGGCGTCGCCGGCGCCAGCCGGCAGGTGGCGGGCAGCGATGTCCCAGAGGCTGTCGCCCGCCTGGACGACGACGGTCGTCGGAGGTTGGGTGGCCTCCGCGGTCGCCGCGAGCGGGGCGGGTTGCTGTGCGGTGACCCTCGAGACGGTGGTCGGACCCGGTGCGGGGACCGTGGCCGTGACGGCACTCGTGCCGGTGGGTCGCCACAGGGTGTCGGCCGGGGCAGCCGGGTCGGTCGCGCCCGCGGTGGGGGTCCACCCGAGGCTCGGGGCGGTGGCCTCCGCGGTGGCGACGCCCGTCGGTCCTGCCGGCGTCGGAGATGGCGCGGCGGCGTGCGCTCCTGTGGCCAGGCTCAGCCCGAGGCCGGTGGTGACCGTGACGGCCAGGGCGCGGCGCACGATCGTCGGCGCCAGCCGGTGCACCGCGGCTTCGCCGGCCCGCCAGCTCGACCCGGCGATGCGGGTCAGGACGCACAGCAGGGCGATGCCTGTGGAGGCGGCGAGCCAGGCGCTGACCGCGGTGCCGGTGCCGGTGATGACCAGTGCCACCAGGTCTTCGACCCGCACGGCTCCGCCCCGCCGGGCGCCGTCGACGGTCAGGTGGGCCAGGGCGAGGGTGAGACTCGTGGCGCCGACAGCGCCGGCGAGGAGGCCGGCCGTGGCCTGCAGCCGTCGGCCGTGGATCTGGTTCATCGAGCCCCCGAAGCATCCGTTTGATGTCGTTTGGTGAAGATTGGTGGTGCTAGGTGTACATGACGCGGTCACCCGGCGTCCAGTCAATCGGACAACTCGGACATCACTGTCACCCGAACGAGTCCTCTACGGTGGGCGGGTGCGGTGGGAGCAGCTGTTCGCAGACCTCGAGGGGCAGGTGCGGGCCGGGCGCGTCGCCGACGCGCGCGCCGAGATCGCCGAGCTCGTCCGCGCGGAGCGTGCCGCGGTGCACCTGGTGGATCGCCTTCGCGCCGGGGTGGGGCGCCCGCTGCGGCTCGAGGTCCACGGGGTCGAGCCCGTGCACGGGGTGCTGCTCGATGCCACGGGCGAGTGGCTGCTGCTGGCCACCGCGGCCGCGCGTCGAGCGCTCGTGCCCACGGCCGCGCTGCTGGGCGTCGACGGGCTCGATCCGCACGTGGCACCTGCGGCGGGCGTGGTGGAGTCGCGGATCGGCCTGGGCCACGCGCTGCGAGCGTTGGCGCGCGACCGGGTCGCCGTCCGTGTCGAGGTGGCAGGCGCGACCTGGCGTGGGCGGGTCGAGCGGGTGGGTGCCGACCATGTCGACCTGTCGGTCGGCGAGGACCCGCGCAGCGGTGCGGCGCTGGCCGTGCCGTTCGCCGCGCTGCGGGTCGTCTCGACCCTCTGATTGACGCGGGGCCCTCGGTGCCCGGGGCTCGAGGTGCGGGGCGGAGCCCCGGGTCCGCGCGGTGCCGGTCAGTCGATCGAGGTGTGTCCGGCCTCGGCGTCCGCCGCGATGCGGGCACGGGTCTGCTCGTACATCCGCTGGATGTAGGACTCGAGCTCGCTCTGCTCCACGCGCCACTGGTTGCGCCCGCCGACCTGGATCGCGGGCAGCTCACCGGTGCGCACGAGCGCGTAGGCCTGGGGCGTGGAGATGTTGAGGATCTCCGTCACGTCGGCGAGTGTCAGGAACCGCGGGGCCATGTCCGCAGTCTGGCACGACGAGGCGCGCCCGCCCCGCTGTCCACAATCGGCGAATCGTCCGTTGTGCACCTTCTGCACCAGGCAGGATGGGGCCTTCGAGGAGAGGAAGTCGATGGACACCAGCGTGCTCGACCTGCCCGCACCCGTCGCCGTGCGCCTGCGGCGCCCGGGCTGGCGCGACCCACGGCTGCTGGCCGGCCTGGCGATGGTCGCCGCGTCGGTCGCCCTGGGGTCCTGGGCCGTGCAGACGGCGCAGGCCACCGTCCCGGTCTACGTCGCGCGCGGCGCGCTCGTGCCGGGGGAGTCGGTGGGCGCCGACCGGCTCAGCGTCGTCGACGTGCGCCTGGGCACGGTCGACCTGGCCGGGTACCTGTCGGCGGACGAGCCGTTGCCGTCCGAGGCGGTCGTGGTCCGTGTCGTCGGCGACGGTGAGCTCGTGCCGCGTGCCGCACTCGGCACGCGCACCGACCTCGACGTCCGCCCGGTCGCGGTGCCCGTTGCGGTCTCGCCGTCCGACGGCGTCGTGGTCGGGTCGCTGGTGGACCTGTGGTTCGTACCTGCCGCCGACCAGGCCACCCAGGTGGACTCGTCGACCGGCGAGGAGGCGCCGCACGCGCTCTCCGAGGGCCTGACGGTCGCTCAGGTCGACCGACCCGGCGGGGCGCTGTCGGGCAGCGGCGCGACCGTGGTGCACGTGCTGGTTCCCGGTGATCAGCTGCCCCAGGTCCTCGCCGCGCTCGCGTCCGAGGGCACCCTCGACGTGGTGCCCGTGCCCGGCACGGGGGGCTGACATGAGCGTCGGAGTCCTGTGCGCCGTGACCGGTCCGGCCGAGACGAGCATCGTCCAGGCGGTCGAGGGCGCGGCCGGTCGGCTGAGCGTCACCCGACGCTGCGCCGACCTGACCGAGCTGCTGGCCGCGGCCGAGGCGGGTCTGGGCAGGCTGGCCCTGGTGTCGGCCGACCTCGACCTGCTCGATCGCGAGTCGGTCGACACGCTGCACCGCTGCGGCGTGCGTGTGGTGGGTGTGCGCGACCCGTCACGGCCGCAGCACGCCGAGCTGCTGACGGCCTGGGGCGCCGACCTCGTCGTGGACGCCCCCACGGACCAGGCGACCGCCGCGGGTGTCGTGGCCGACGTGCTCGCGGTCCTCGACGACCCGGCAGCCTCCGTCGTGGCACCGGCCACGCAGCGGGTGGGTTCGACCCCAGGCACCGTCCCGGGCCCGCTGGTGGCTCCCGGTGCGGTCGTGGCTGTGTGGGGCCCCACCGGTGCGCCGGGCCGCACGACGGTGGCGGTGAACGTGGCGGGGGAGCTCGCCGCCGCGGGGCACCGGACCCTGTTGGTCGATGCCGACACCTACGGCGGGTCGATCGGGCAGGTCGTCGGGCTCCTCGACGAGGCACCCGGGCTCGCCGCAGCGGCACGCGCCGGGGGCCAGGGCACGCTCGACCTGCCCACGCTGGCGAAGGTCGCACCCCTGCTCGGCCCGGACCTGCGGGTGCTGTCGGGGATCTCGCGCGCCGACCGGTGGCCCGAGCTGGCCGGCCCGGCGCTCGACGTGGTCTGGTCGGTCGCCCGTCGGCTCGCGGCGTGGACGGTGATCGACTGCGGGTTCTGCCTCGAGCAGGACGAGATGCTGTCCTACGACACCCGTGCGCCGCGGCGGAACGCGGCGACGCTCAGCGCGCTCGAGGCGGCCGACGTGGTGCTCGTCGTCGGATCGGGTGACCCGGTCGGACTGCAGCGGCTCGTGCGAGGGCTGGGTGAGCTGACCGACCTGGGGCTGGGGCACGAGCGCGTGGTCGTGGTGAACAAGGTACGGGCCTCGGCGGCCGGGCCGCGGCCGGCCGAGGCGGTGCAACAGGCTCTGGCTCGGTACGCCGGCGTGCGTGAGGCGGTGCTCGTGCCGGACGACAGAGCTGCGACGGACCTGGCACTGCTCGAGGCCCGCCTGCTGCGCGAGGTCGCGCCGGGCTCGCCTGCGCGTCGCGCGATCGCGTCGATCGCCGCGGTGCTGGCCGGTGCGGCCGGCGCGGCGCCTGCGCCGTCGGCGGCGGCCGCGGGCGCGCGTCCGGTGGCCACCGCTCAGGACGTCGCGAGCCTGCGGGAGCCGGCGGGCGCCGAGCGGTGAGACCGGCCGCACGGGTCACCGCGGGCCGGTCTCCTGCGGGGGCCGTCCCACGGTATGTCGGCGCGGCCGTGGCACCGGTGCGTGACGGGCGCGGCACACTGGTCACGTGCGCATCTACCTGCCGGCGACGCTGGACGAGCTCGACGCCTTCACCCTGCTGTCCGCACGTGACGCCCATGCGGTGACCCCGGCGCTGCGTGCCGCGCTGCCGGACGAGGACGAGGAGGGGTTGGAGTTCGCGGCGCAGCTCGCCGCGGCCGACGACTCCCTGCTGCGGATCGCCGCGGCGCCGTCCGCTCCGCCGCTGCGGCTCGTGGTGTCCGCCGACGTCCCCGACGCGATCGTCGGCGAACCGGACCAGGCGTCGCCCGCTCCCAGCGCCGTGGCCCTGCTCGGGGTCGTGCAGCGCGGGTGGGTGGTGTGCGTCCACGTCGACGAGCCGGTGGCCTCGGCGGACGTGACGGCGGCCCTGGACGGTCAGGAGGCCGCCGTCGAACGCCTCGCCGAACGTGACCTGCTCTGGTACGACGTGAGCGAGCTGGACGCCGTGCCGCGCTGAACCAGCTGAACCAGCCGACGCCGCCGGGCCTGCTGGGTCTCAGAGCGCCGGCAGCGGGTCCAGCAGCGCAAGGGCGGAGTCGTGCAGCAGCCCGTTGCTGACCAGGGCCGAACCGCCGAACGGTCCGGGCACACCGGTGATCGACGTGAACGTGCCACCGGCCTCGGTGACGATCGGCACCAGCGCGGCCATGTCGTGCAGGGACAGCTCCGGCTCTGCCGCGAGATCCACCGCCCCTTCGGCCACCAGCATGTACGACCAGAAGTCCCCGTAGGCCCGTGTCCGCCAGACCTGGCGGCTCAGGTCGAGGAACCCGTCCAGGCGGCCGCGCTCCTCCCACCCGCTCAGGCTCGAGTACGACAACGAGGCGTCCTGCAGGCGGTCGACCGCCGAGACGTGCAGGCGTGAGGCGGCCGCCAACGACCTGCCCGACCACGCACCGGAGCCCTGCGCCGCCCACCAGCGTCGGCCGAGGGCCGGGGCGCTGACCAGGCCGAGCACCACCTGGTCACCGTCGAGCAGAGCGATCAGGGTGGCCCACACGGGCACCCCACGGACGTAGTTCTTGGTGCCGTCGATCGGGTCGACGACCCAACGGCGCGGCCCGTGCCCCGTGTCGGGCATCTCCTCGCCGTGCACGGCGTCGCGCGGGCGCGCCCGGGACAGCTGGGCGCGCACCAGCTCCTCGGCGCTGCGGTCCGCGTCGGACACGGGCGTCAGGTCGGGCTTGGTCTCGACGCGCAGGTCGAGCGCCTTGAACCGGTCGAGGGTGAGCGCGTCGACCTGGTCGGCGATCACGTGGGCGAGGCGCAGGTCGTCGTCATACCCGGTTCGCAGGCTCATGACGGCCACGCTAGCGGCTCTGGCTGCCTGCTCAGGGGAGGGTGGGGGTGCCGTTGTCGGGCTGGTCTCCCTCGGGCGTGCCGAGGCGGCTGGCCAGCAGCCGGCGGAACGAGCCGAGCCGGGCTGCGCGCGCGTCGCGGACCGGGGCGTCGGGGGCGTCGGCGACCCAGGCGTCGAGCAGGCAGTCAGGCGCGTCGGCCGCGTGCGTGCAGCCGCGGGGGCACTCCTGGGCGATGTCGGCGAGGTCGGCGAACGCCCCGAGCAGGTGCTGCGGGTCGACGTGCGCGAGACCGAACGAGCGCACCCCCGGGGTGTCGATGACCCACGTGGGCCCGTGCGCGCCGGGTACGCGCAGCGCGACCGCCGATGTCGAGGTGTGGCGCCCGCGTCCCGTGACGTCGTTGACGCGGCCGATGGCCCGGCGGGCATCGGGTACGAGAGCGTTGACCAGCGTGGACTTGCCCACACCGGAGTGGCCGACGAGCACCGAGGTCCGACCGTCCAACGCGTCCAGCACCGCTTCGAGCCCGCGCACCGCACGTTGCGGCTCGGTGGTGCCGTCGGGCGTCGTCGCGGGGACGTCCTCCGTGCGTGTCACCACCACGCGGACGCCGATCGGCGCGTACATGTCGACGAGCCAGCCGGCGTCGGCCAGGTCGGCCTTGGTCAGGGCGAGCAGCACGTCCATACGTGCGTCGTAGGCGGCGGCGACGCAGCGGTCGATCATGCGGGTGCGCGGCTCCGGGTCGGCCAGCGCCGTCACGATCACCAGCTGGTCGGCGTTCGCGACGATCACCCGCTCGATCGGGTCGGTGTCGTCGGCGGTGCGACGCAGCACGGTGCGACGTGCACCGATCCGCACGATGCGCGCGAGCGAACCGTCGGCCCCTGAGGTGTCGCCGACGACGTCCACCCGGTCACCGGGCACCACGCGCTCGCGCCCCAGCTCGCGTGCCTTCATCGCCACGGCGCGACGCTCGTCGGGCCCGTCCGGGTCGACGAGCACGGTGTAGCGCCCGCGGTCGACCGCGATGACGAGTGCGACCTCGGCGTCGGCGTGCTCGGGTCGTTGCTTGGTCCGGGGGCGCGAGCCCTTGCCGGGCCGCACGCGCACGTCCCGCTCGTCGTACCGGGGTGTCGGCATCAGCCGGCGATCTCCGGACGGGTGGTGGCGGGCTGCCCTGTGCCCTGCTCGCGCGCAGCCAGCATGGTGGTCCACAGCCCGACGAAGTCGGGGATGGTCTTGGCGGTGGTGGCGACGTCCTCGACGAGCACGCCGGGGACGCGCAGCCCGATCAGCGCCCCGCCGGTGGCCATCCGGTGGTCGGCGTAGGTGCGCCACGTGCCGCCGGTGAGCGGCCGGGGCGTGATGACCAGACCGTCGGCGGTCTGCTCGGCGCGGCCACCGAGGCGGGTGATCTCGGTGGCGAGCGCGGCCAGGCGGTCCGTCTCGTGCCCGCGCAGGTGCGCGATGCCGCGCAGCCGCGTCGGGGAGTCGGCCAGTGCGGCCAGTGCGGCGATGGTGGGGGCCAGCTCGCCGGCGGCCGCCAGGTCCAGGTCGAGCCCGTGGATCGCACCGGTGCCGGTGACCGACAGGACGTCGCCGTCGAGCGAGGTGACGGCACCCATCCGGGTGAGGATCCCGGGCAGCAACCCTCCGGGCTGCGTGGTGCTCGAGGGCCATCCGGGCACCAGGACGGTGCCGCCGGCGACGAGGGCCGCGCACAGGAACGGGGCCGCGTTCGACAGGTCCGGCTCGACGCGCACGTCGCGGCCGGCCACCGGGCCGGGGGCGACCTGCCAGATGGCGGGGCGCGAGTCGTCGACCTGCACACCTGCGGCGCGCAGCACCGCGACCGTCATCTCGATGTGGGGCAGGCTGGGCAGGGTCGGGCCGATGTGCCGCACGGTCAGCCCTCGCTCGAAGCGTGCCGCGGCCAGCAGCAGGCCCGAGACGAACTGACTCGACCCGGACGCGTCGACGTCGACGTGCCCGCCCGCCACCGCGCCGCGTCCGCGCACGGTGAACGGCAGCCGCCCGTCCTGGCCGTGCTCGTCGACGCGCACGCCGAGCGTGCGCAGGGCGGTGAGCACAGGCCCCATGGGTCGGGCGAGCGCCTCGGTGTCCCCGTCGAAGTGCACGTCACCGTCGGCCAGCGCGGCCACCGCGGGCAGGAACCGCATCACCGTGCCGGCCAGACCGCACTGCACGGTCGTCCCGCCGCGGACCGGTCCGGGTTGGATCGACCAGTCGCCGGGGGCGCCGTCGACCGGTTCGACCCGCGTGCCGAGCTGCTCGAGCGCCGCGGCCATGAGCAGGGTGTCGCGCGAGCGCAGCACCCCGCGCAGCCGGCTGGGGGAGTCGGCGAGCGCTGCCAGCACCAGGTAGCGGTTGGTCAGCGACTTGGACCCGGGGACCTCAACCAGGGCCCGCAGCGGTCCGGCGGCCTCCGGGGCAGACCACAGCGGACCGCGGCCGGGCGCGGTGGTGGTCGGGTCGGCGGCGCCGTTCGTCGTCATGGGCGTCAGGCTATCGCCGCATCGGGGGCCGAACCGGGCGGTGTCCGCGCGCCGGGTGGGTGCTGGGCGGTGTGGTCAGTCGGCGGCGTGTGCGAGCGCACGGGCCTCGCGCGCCTGACCTACGCGCCAGGCGATCCCCGGCCGTCCTTCCCGGTCGGCGGCCACCAGCAGGGCCGCGCCGGTGAACGTCAGCGCCTGCACGAGCCGGTCGCGTCGGACGCGGCGCTGCACCTTGTCGTGCCCGGCACGCCTGTCGGGCAGGTTGGCCAGCACCAGCGGGGCGGTGAGTGCGGCGAGCGCGAGTGCCGCGGTGCGCGGGGCCCTGCCGCCCATCACCATCAGACCGGCGGTGGCCAGCGCCACACCGTGCACGCGCGCGGCCGTGCGCAGCACCGCATCGGAGGGTTCGGTGTCGAGCGAGGGGGGCAGCAGCCCGGCGGGCAGCCGCGCCAGCGTCGCGCGCAGCTCGTCCGCGTGCGGTGCGGGGTGCCGCACGACGTCGGTGCCCTCGGCGACGAACCAGGTGGCGAACAGGGGGCGGGCGATCTTCCTCAGCAGCATGGCGGGCCTCAGATCGCGCCGCCGGCGGCGGACGGGGCGTCGGCCGACTCCCCACCGTCCCCGATGGTCTCGCGGGCGACGTAGTTCTCGAGGTCGAACAGGTTGTCCTTGGCGCGCTGCGCGACCGTGAGCAGCGTCTGCGCGGAGGCGACCTCCTCGACCTGCTCCTTGAGGAACCACAGCAGGAACTGCTCCCCGAGTGCGTCCCCTTCGCTGCGGGCCGCCTGGAAGATCGCCTCGATCTGCTCGGTGACCTTCTTCTCCTGGGCCAGGGCGAGGGCGATGGGCTCGGTGACGGCACCGAAGGCGTTGCGGACGGGGCTGCCGGCGGGGATCTCCACGGGCAGGTCACGGTCCAGCAGGTACTGCACGATCATCATCGCGTGGTTGCGCTCCTCGAGCGCCTGCCGGTAGTAGTGCCGCGCCAGCTGGGGGAGGTCCTGACCGTCGAACCAGACGGCGATCGCCACATACTGCTGGTGGGCGTCGAACTCGTGGCCGATCTGCTCGCGCAGCAGCCGCAGGAACGTCGAGGTGTCGGTCATGGCCTCAACGCTAGTGCGGCCCGCCGGACCTCGCGCGGGAATGCGGCGAGGGTCGCTGCTGTTGGACCGCCTGTGATGGCAGGAGTACTGGAGCGCACGGTCGGGCTAGGCTCGTCGACGATGAGCGAGGACACGCACCGCGCACCGGCGGCCGAGGACGACGCGGCCAGGACGGAGCGCTTCGAGAGCGAGGCGCTGGTCTACCTGGACCAGCTGTACGGCGCTGCCCTGCGCATGACGCGCAACCCGTCGGACGCCGAGGACCTCGTCCAGGAGACGTTCACGAAGGCGTTCGCGGCGTTCCACCAGTACCGCCCGGGCACGAACCTCAAGGCGTGGCTGTACCGGATCCTCACCAACACGTACATCAACACCTACCGCAAGAAGCAGCGCGAGCCGCAGCAGTCCCGCTCGGAGGAGATCGAGGACTGGCAGCTGGCGCGCGCGGAGTCGCACACGTCCTCCGGGCTGCGCTCCGCCGAGGCGGTGGCGCTCGATCACCTGCCGGACTCCGACGTGAAGGATGCGCTGCAGCGCATCCCCGAGGACTTCCGGATCGCGGTGTACCTCGCGGACGTCGAGGGGTTCGCGTACAAGGAGATCGCCGAGATCATGGGGACGCCGATCGGGACGGTGATGTCCCGGCTGCACCGTGGCCGCGCCCAGCTGCGCGAGCTGCTCGCCGACTACGCCCGTGAGCGCGGGCTCGTCGCGGTGACCCCGACACCGGAGGGCACACGATGAGCGAGCTGAAGGACCCGATGCACCCGGCCGCGTCGCAGGACTGCGGGTGCCCCGAGGCGCTCGACCGGCTGTGGCAGTACCTGGACGCCGAGCTGACGGCACCGGACAAGGACGTGGTCAGTGCGCACCTGTCGCACTGCACGGGCTGCCTGGAGGAGCACGAGGTCGAACGGGTGCTCAAGGCGGTCGTGCGCCGGGGCTGCCAGGAGGTCGCACCGGACGAGCTGCGGGTGCGGATCCACGAACGGATCACTGTGCTGCGGCTGCGGGGTTCGTTGCCCGAGTAGCCGTCGCCGCCGGGGCAGGGCAGGCGTCCGGTGCGCGGTCACGAGAACGGCGAAGGGCCCGGATGCGCTGTGCGCACCGGGCCCTTCGTGCCGTGTCGAACGCGTCTCAGGCGTTCGGACGGTTGCCGTGGTTGGCGGCGTTGCCCTTGCGGGAACGGCGCTTGCGACCGCGCTTGCTCATCGTGTCTCCTCGGGTTTCGGCGCCCGTGCGATGCGCCGGACTCGGCTCCATGGTCCCACATGCGCGGGCACCCGCGGTGCGCCTGGGCCTGGTCGGTCCGACCGGTGCCGGGACGCCACGGTGGGTGCCCGCGCCGCCCGGGTGGGTGCCCGGTGACCCGGCCGGACTCAAGTCGGGGGCGCCCGGACCCGATATCAGCGACGTGAGCGACCCGAACCTGTCCGTGATCCCGTTCCTGCACGCCCTGGCGAGCACGGGCGGCTCCGACCTGCACGTGAAGGTCGGTTCGGCGCCCCGTGTGCGCGTCGACGGCCGCCTGCGCAAGCTGCAGGTGCCCGAGCTGCGCCCCTCGGACACCGAGCGGATGCTCGAGGAGGTCCTGCCCGACGACCTCGTGGAGGAGTTCCGGCTCAAGCACGAGGCCGACTTCGCGTACTCCGTGCCCGGCGTGGGCCGGTTCCGGGTGAACGCCTACCAGGCGCGCGGCACGTACGGCATGGTGTTCCGGCGGGTGGCGGTCGGCGCGCAGTCGCTCGACGAGCTGGGTCTGCCGGAGGTCGTGGGTGAGCTGGCGCTGGAGCCGCGCGGCCTGGTGCTGGTGACGGGGCCGACCGGTTCGGGCAAGACCACGACGCTGGCCTCGATGGTCGACCTGATCAACTCCTACCGCGAGGTCAACATCGTCACGATCGAGGACCCGATCGAGATCCTGCATCACGACAAGAAGGCGATCGTCTCGCAGCGCGAGGTGCGTCAGGACACGGCGGACTTCACGGTGGCGCTGCGCGCAGCGATGCGCCAGGACCCGGACGTGATCCTGGTCGGCGAGATGCGTGACGTGGAGACGGTCCGGGCGGCGCTGTCGGCTGCCGAGACCGGGCATCTGGTGCTCTCGACGCTGCACACGATCGACGCACCCGAGACGGTCAACCGGATCGTCGACTTCTTCCCGCCGCACGAGCAGAAGCAGGTGCGGGTGGCTCTCGCGCAGGCGCTGCGTGGCGTCGTCTCGCAGCGCCTGGCGCGCAAGTCGGACGGCTCGGGTCGTCGCGCGGTCGTGGAGGTCATGGTCAACACGGGCCGCACGGCCGAGGTGATCCTGGACCCGCAGGCCGGCCCGCCGCTGATCGACCTGATCCGCGACGGCGACTTCTACAAGATGCAGACGTTCGACCAGCACCTGTTCCAGCTGGTGCGTGACGACGTGATCACCTACGACGAGGCCATCGCGACGGCCTCGAACCCGCACGACCTGACCGTCGAGCTGCGGGCGGCCGGCCTGGTGGCCTGAGCCTGCCGCTGCACGAGGACCCCTGGCGCTGCCGCGGCGCCGGGGGTCCTCGTGCGTGCGGTGCGTGCTCGGCCGGGGCTTGCCGTGACGGCAGACGCGATATAGCGTGAGTGAGGAACGAGATATATCGCGAATGGAGATCCGCCATGGGCACCGAGTCCTGGGTCGTCGCAGGCCCCCAGATCATCGAGGTCGACCACGTCGACCAGCTGCGCGTGCAGCTGGTGGGCGGGCGGGTCGACGTCGTCACCCACGACGAGCCGGGCACCCGCGTCGAGGTGCACGCCGTCGACGGGCGCCCCCTCGAGATCAGCCTGTCCGACGGGGAGCTGCGCGTGGGGTACGCGTTCACGCTGGACGGCTGGGAGGGCTTCCTCGAGAAGTTCCGCAACTTCCGAGACAAGGACAGCGCCGACGTGCACATCGCCGTGCCACGGCACGTGCGCGCCCGGCTGGGCACCGTCAGCGGCGACGGCCTGCTGGCCGGCGTGCAGGAGGACGCGTCGATCTCGACCGTGTCGGGCTCCGTGATCAGCGACGGCACCCGCGGGCGGCTGAACGCCAACACCGTCTCGGGGGAGATCGTGGTGCGCGACCACGCGGGCGACCTGCGGCTCAACGCGGTCTCGGGTGACACCGCGGCGTCCGGCGAGCTCACGCTCGTGCAGGCCAACACGGTCTCCGGCTCGCTGGTGCTCGACATCGCCTCCGCCACCTCCTCGATCACGGCCTCGACGATCTCCGGCGACGTCACCGTCCGCCTGCCGCAGGACGCGGGGGTGCACGCCCGTGCGCAGTCGGTCACCGGGCGGCTCGTGGTCGACGGGCAGGAGTACAAGGGCGGCACGCCCGGTCACCGGACCGTCGACCAGCGCACCGGGGACGGCGGGTGCTTCGTCTCGGTCACGTCCGTCTCGGGGCACGTCACCGTGCTGCGCGGCGCGCCGGTGGGGGGTGCGTGACCGTGGCCCAGGTGTTCGCCCACGGCCAGCTGCGCCTCTACCTGCTCTCGCTGCTGGAGGCCGGGCCGCGGCACGGCTACGAGCTCATCACCGCGTTGCAGGACAGGTTCGGCGGCACGTACCGGCCCAGCGCGGGCACGATCTACCCGCGCCTGGCCCGTCTGGAGGAAGAGGGTCTGGTCCGTCGCACGGACGAGGGCCGCAAGGCCACCTACGCCCTGACCGACGCGGGGCGCCGTGAGCTGCACGAGCGCAGCGCCGACCTGGCGTTCCTCGAGGAGGGGATCGCCGAGACGGTGCGCGAGCGGGCCGAGCAGCTGCGTGTCGACGTGCGTGGCTCGATGCGGGGCCTGCGGGCGGACCTGGCCGCGGCCGCGCAGCAGGCGCGGGCCGGTGCGGTGCCGCACGGACCCAGCCCGGCCGACGAGGCGCGGTACGCCTCGCACGCCCGGCGGATGGAGGCCGAGGCGCTGCTGCAGCGGTTCCGCGACGAGGTGCGGGCCGACCTGCGTCGTGCCGATGCCTCAGGGCAGCTCTCGCAGCTCACGCTCGACACGGTGCGGACGGTGCTCGACAGCGCCTTGACCGCCGTGCGGGGGACGCTGCGCTGACGGCGGGCGTCGCGCCGGTCAGGCGATGTCGTCGGGCAGCCCGAGCCAGGCGTGCCAGCCGGTGTGCAGCACGAGCCAGGCCATCAGGCCGTACCCGGCCTGGCCGGGCAGCAGGCCGTCGCCGGCGGCGAGGTCGCCCAGCCACTGCTCGTGCGCAGCCAGTGGCGTGTACATGTCGACGTACGGCACGCGGCGGCGCAGGGCGACGTCACCGAACGCGGCCGACAGGTCGGCGAGCCGGTCCCCGTCGGCGGTGCTGCCCGGCGGGGGCCCGACGACGAACGCCGGCATGCGTCGCTGCTCGGCCATGTCGAGGATGTTCGCCAGGTTCAGGCGGCTGCGCGCCAGGGAGAGGTCCGCGGCGATGTCAGCGCGCCCCAGGGCGACGACGAGCCGGTTGTCGGCCTCGGGGGAGGTGCGGCGGGCGACCTCCTGCTCCCACCGTGCGCCCAGGGCTGTGGTCGTCTCACCGGGGACTGCGAGCGTCAGCACCGTCATCGGGTCGGGCGTGAGGGTGCGTGCGCTCACACGTCCGACCCACCCCAGGGCCTTGGGGTCGCCGGCTCCGGCGGCGAGCTCGTCGCCGATCACCGCGAGCCGCAGCTCACCCACGTGCATCCACCCCGCTCTGTCTCGTCCGTCCCCGACGTGGGCCCCGGTGCGCTGCGAGGCGCAGGGGTCCGCAGCCACCAGTGTCGCAGGAGGTGGTGCGTGCTGGCCGGAAGGTCGTCGTCCGGGCCTGTCGTGGGTGTGTCGTCGCGGATGCCGATCAGCCGAGGCGGGTCGGACCTGACGGGAAGCGGCCGTAGGCGTCGCGGGGTGGTGCGGCGGACGAGGCGGACCGCGGGTACGAGGACCCGTGGCCGTCGCGAGCGACGGTGCGCACGAGCGCGACGACGAGGGCGACGAGGGTGAGTGCGCCGAGCAGGATCCACACGAGAGTCATGGCAGGAATTCTGTGTGAAGGGAGAATCTGCCACGAGTGGCAGAACTGACGTCGACCGTTGAAGTCCTGCCAAGGTCTGCGCATACTGGCCGCATGCTCCGGTCCGTCGCGGTCCTCGTCCTGCCGAACGTCGCACCGTTCGAGCTGGGCACCATGTACGAGCTGTTCGGCATCGACCGCAGCGAGACCGGCGGACCCCGGTTCGACTACACCGTGTGCGCCCCCGCACCAGGCACGTACCGCAGCAAGGGTGGCTTCTCGGTCCTCGTCGAGCACGGCCTGGAGGCCACCCGCGACGCCGACCTGGTCGCGGTACCCGCCTACGGCGAGGGCGAGCCGATCGACGAGACCGCCCTGCAGGCGCTGCGCGACGCCCACGCGCGCGGGGCCTGGGTGATGTCCGTGTGCAGCGGCGCGTTCGCGCTCGGACAGGCGGGGCTGCTCGACGGACGCCGGTGCACGACCCACTGGATGCACGCCGCCCGCCTGCAGGAGCAGGTGCCCACCGCCCGCGTCGACCCCGACGTCCTCTACGTCGACGACGACCGGATCGTGACCGGCGCCGGCACCGCGGCAGGCATCGATGCCGGGCTCTACCTGGTCCGTCGCGAGCTGGGCGCCGCGGCCGCCGCCTCGATCGCCCGACGCATGGTCGTGCCGCCGCACCGCGACGGAGGTCAGGCCCAGTACGTCGACACGCCCCTGCCGTGCGAGGCCGACACGTTGGCCCCGCTGCTCGCCTGGATGGTCGAGCACCTCGACGCCGAGCTGACCGTCCCCGACCTGGCCGCCCGGGCCCTGATGTCCGAGCGCACCTTCGCCCGGCGCTTCCGCGCCGAGACGGGCACGACGCCGGCCGCCTGGGTCACGCGGCAGCGTGTCGTGCGCGCCCAGGAGCTGCTCGAGCGCAGCGAGGCGCCCGTCGACGAGGTCGCCCGGCTGTGCGGGTTCGGCACCGCCGCTGTGCTGCGCCACCACTTCGCCCGCACGCTGGGCACCAGCCCGCTGACCTACCGCCGCACGTTCGCCGGCCCGACCGCCCGGATGGGCTGACCGGCGTCAGCGGGCGAACGCCGCCGCGAGGATGTCCGCCTGCTCACCCTGGTGCTTGCGCGCCGAACCGGCAGCGGGCGACGCCGACTCCGGCCGCGACACGACCCGCACCGTGCGGCCCAGGATCTGCGGGGCGTGCAGCGACAGGTACGTCCACGGACCCTGGTTGGCCGGCTCGTCCTGCACCCACACGACCTCGGCGTCCCCGAACGCGCCGATCGCCTCGCGCAGCGCGTCGGCGTCCAACGGGTAGAGCTGCTCGACCCGGACGATCGCGGTGTGCTTGTCGCCGAGCTTCTCGCGCTGCGCGACCAGGTCCCAGTAGATCTTCCCCGAGCACATCAGCACGCGGTCCACCGTCGGTGCGGTGGCGGCCGCGACCGGGTCGCCGATCACGGGCCGGAACGTGCCGGTGGTGAAGTCCTCGACCGCCGACGTCGCGGCCTTCAACCGCAGCATCGACTTGGGGGTGAACACCACCAGCGGGCGACGCGGGCGCTGGTACGCCTGGCGCCGCAGCAGGTGGAAGTGCGACGCGGGTGTCGAGGGCTGCGCGATGGTCATGTTGTCCTCGGCGGCCATCTGCAGGAACCGTTCGATGCGCGCCGAGGAGTGGTCGGGCCCCTGGCCCTCGTACCCGTGCGGCAGCAGCAGCACGACCGAGGAGTGCTGGCCCCACTTCTGCCCGGCCGACGAGACGAACTCGTCGATGATGGTCTGCGCGCCGTTGACGAAGTCGCCGAACTGCGCCTCCCACAGCACCAGCGCGTCAGGCCGCTCGACCGAGTAGCCGTACTCGAAGCCCAGGCACGCGTACTCGCTGAGCGAGGAGTCGTACACCCAGAACTTGGCCTGGTCGGCCGACAGGTACAGCAGGGGCGTCCACTCGGCACCCGTCTCACGGTCGTGCATGACGGCGTGCCGCTGCACGAACGTGCCGCGCCGCGAGTCCTGCCCCGCCAGGCGCACCGGCGTGCCCTCGACGAGCAGCGACCCGAACGCCAGGAGCTCGCCGTAGCCCCAGTCGATCCCACCCTCGCGGGACATCAGCTCACGCTTGGTCAGCAGCTGCGCCAGCTTGGGGTGCACCGTGAAGCCCTCGGGCGGCCGCACGTGCGCGCGCCCGATCCGCTCCAGCAGGCTCGCGTCCACGGCGGTCTTCCAGCCGACCATGACGCCCGCGTCCTCGTGCTGCGACTCGGGGCGCTCCAGGCCGGCGACGGTCTCGCGCTCGACCGGGGGCGGCGTCCAGCCGTCCTCACGGGTCTCGGTGAACACGCGCTCCAGCTGGGCCTGGTAGTCCTGCAGCGCCTGCTCGGCCTCGTCGAGCGTGATGTCGCCGCGGGCCACGAGGGTCTCGGTGTACAGCTTGCGCACCGAACGCTTGGCCTCGATGAGGTTGTACATCAGCGGCTGCGTCATCGAGGGGTCGTCGCCCTCGTTGTGACCGCGGCGGCGGTAGCAGACCATGTCGATGATGACGTCGCGGTCGAACTGCTCGCGGTACTCGAACGCCAGCTCGGCGACCCGCACGCACGCCTCCGGGTCGTCGCCGTTGACGTGGAAGATCGGGATCTGCAGGCCCTTGGCCACGTCCGTGGCGTACTGCGAGGACCGCGACGAGGACGGGCCGGTGGTGAAGCCGACCTGGTTGTTGATGATGACGTGGATCGTGCCGCCCGTGCGGTACCCGCGCAGCTGCGCGAGGTTGAGCGTCTCGAACACCACGCCCTGGCCCGCGAACGCCGCGTCGCCGTGCACGAGGATCGGCAGCACCGAGAACCCGTCGCCGCCCAGGTCGATGCGGTCCTGCTTGGCCCGCACGATGCCCTCGAGCACCGGGTCGACGGCCTCCAGGTGCGAGGGGTTGGCCGCCAGGTACACCGCGGTGGTGGCGCCCGAGGCCGCGGTGAACGTGCCCTCGGTGCCCAGGTGGTACTTCACGTCGCCCGAGCCCTGGACGGACTTGGGGTCCTGGTTGCCCTCGAACTCGCTGAAGATCTGCGCGTAGGACTTGCCGGCGATGTTCGCCAGGATGTTCAGCCGGCCACGGTGCGCCATGCCGATGCCGACCTCGTCGAGGCCGTTGTCGGCGGCCTTGGACAGGATCGCGTCGAGCAGCGCGATGACCGACTCGCCGCCCTCCAGCGAGAACCTCTTCTGCCCGACGTACTTGGTCTGCAGGAACGTCTCGAACGCCTCGGCCGCATTCAGGCGACGCAGGATCCGCAGCTGGTCCTCACGCGGGGTGCGTGCGTACCCGGACTCCAGCCGCTCCTGCAGCCAGCGGCGCTGCCGCGGGTCCTGCAGGTGCATGTACTCCACGCCGACGGTGCGGCAGTAGGAGTCGCGCAGCAGGCCCAGCACGTCGCGCAGCGTCGCCCGGCTCTTGCCGGTGAACCCGCCGGTGGGGAACGTGCGGTCCAGGTCCCACAAGGTCAGGCCGTGGTTCTGCACGTCGAGGTCGGGGTGCTTGCGCTGCCGGTAGGCCAGCGGGTCGGTGTCGGCCATCAGGTGTCCGCGCGAGCGGTAGGCGTGGATGAGCTCGCCGATCCGGGCGGGCTTGATGGCCTCGGCGTCCGGGTCGGTCGAGGCGTCGCGCACCCAGCGCACCGGCTCGTAGGGCACGCGCAGCGCGGCGAACACGCGGTCGTAGAACCCGTCCTCGCCGAGCAGCTTCAGCGCCAGGATCCGCAGGAAGTCGCCGGACTGCGCGCCCTGGATGATCCGGTGGTCGTACGTGGAGGTCACCGTGAGCACCTTGGAGATGCCCATGCGGTTGAGCTGGTCCTCGGAGGTGCCGGCGAACTCGGCCGGGTAGTCCATGGCGCCGACCCCGATGATGGCGCCCTGGCCCTGCATGAGGCGCGGCACGGAGTGCACCGTGCCGATGGTCCCGGGGTTGGTGAGCGAGATGGTGGTGCCGGCGAAGTCGTCCACCCCGAGCTTGCCGCCGCGTGCGCGCCGTACGACGTCCTCGTAGGCGGCCCAGAACTGCGCGAAGTCGAGGGTCTCGGCCTTCTTGATCGAGGGGACCAGCAGCTGCCGGGTGCCGTCGGGCTTGGCCAGGTCGATCGCCAGTCCGAGGTTGACGTGCGCGGGCTGCAGCACGCCGGGCTTGCCGTCGACGTGCGTGTACGAGGCGTTCATCGCGGGCATGTCGCCGAGCGCCTCGACGAGCGCGAACCCGATGAGGTGCGTGAACGAGATCTTGCCGCCGCGGCTGCGCGCCAGGTGGTTGTTGACGACGATCCGGTTGTCGACCATCAGCTTGGCCGGGACGGCGCGCACCGAGGTCGCGGTGGGGACCTCGAGGGAGGCCTCCATGTTGGTCACCACGCGGGCGGCGGGGCCGCGCAGCTTCTGCACGTCGTCGACCGGCTCGGCCACGTCGCGCACGACCTCGGCGATGGCGGCGGCGGCGTAGGGCGCGGTCGCCGGCTGGGCGGTGGCCACGGGAGCGGTGAGGGCGACAGGTTCGACGTCGCCCGCGGCGGCTGCAGGCGGGACGGCCGACGCGTTGTCGGCCGACACGGTGTCGGACGACGCGGTGTCGGACGACGCGGGGGCGGCTGCGGGCGAGGGCGACGCGGGGGCGGCGGAGGCAGGTGCGGCAGGCGCTGCCCCGGTGGCGCCTGCGTCGGTGCCGGACTGTCCGGCGGCTGGTTCGGCGACCCGGCCGTCACCGCGACCGTCCTCCGGTCGGTAGCCCTCGAAGAAGTCCCACCACGCCGGGTCCACGGCGTTCTTGTCCTGGAGGTACTGCTCGTAGAGCTCGTCCACCAGCCACTCGTTGGCGCCGAAGTCGGCACGGGTCGAGTCAGGCTCCGCCTTCTGGGTCACGCTGGGATCGCCCACTTCCGCTGCGGTCCGTGACCGCGTCGTCGCCGGTTTCTGTTGATGACAACACTACGGCCTGAGGACCGTGGAAACCCGTTCCGTAGCCGTGCGGACGACGTGTTCGCACACCCTCTTCACCCCTCGTGGGCAGGCAGGTCAACCCCGGGCAACGGCCGGCCAGGTGGCGCGTCAAGCGGCGGTCGTCCGCTGCCCAGGAGCGTGGGAAACCTCACGTGACGTCGCGGCGGAAGGTCGTCCACCGGCCGATCAGCGCCAGCACCAGCGCGTACCCGAGCAGGACGAGCAGACCCTGCCACCACGGCAGCAGCTCGCTCAGGCCCGTCTCGGAGTAGAACGACCCGCCGGAGATGGCCTCGCCCGCCGCGCCGGGCAGGTACGCGGCCACCGACCCTCCCCACGAGGTGACCGCGAGCACGAACCGCAGCACCGGCTCGACGAACTGGGTGAAGGCCAGCAGCACCACGACCACCGCGACCTGATTGGTCAGCACCAGTCCGAACGCCACCCCGAGCAGCGACCACACGGCCAGTGCCAGCACGGACAACGCCAGGGTGCGCCACGTCGAGGCCAGGTCGAGCATGGTCGGCTCGCCCAGCGCACCGAGCACCCCCGCCCCGGCGGCGACCGCCGCACCGGTGCCGACCAGACCGAACAGCACGCCGAGCACCGCACCCACCACCACCTTGGCCAGCAGCACGACCGTGCGCCGTGGCTCGGCCAGGAACGTCGGTGTGATCGTCTGGTGCCGGTACTCCGACGAGACCGACAACGCCCCGACGACCAGGGGGAACACGTAGCCGAACGACACGGCGATGGTGTACACGGTCCGCACGATCGCCTCGCTGGTCAGCACGAGGTCCTGCTCGGTCCCGTCCGGCCCGGTGGTGGTGGCGTTCCCGGCCACCAGGGCCCAGGCCATGACGCCGGCGAGGAACGCCATGTACACGGCCATCGCCCCCAGCAGGATCCACCACAGCCGGGTGGTGACGACCTTGCGGTACTCGGTCCGTACGGCGGCGCCCATCAGGCGACCTCTCCGCGGTGGCGTCCGACGACCGCGTCCGGGCCCGCACCGCGCACCGTGTCGTGCTCACCCACCAGCTCCAGGAACAGCCCCTCGAGCCCGACGTCCACCTCGCTCAGGGCGTGCAGCTCGAGTCCGGCCCCGAACGCCGCGGCGCCCACCTGCGCGGCCCGCACGTCGGTGAGCTCCACGGTGCCCGGCGGCAGCGGTGCGCCCGTGGTGGCCCGCGCCGGCACCCGCCGCCAGCCGGCGCGGGCCACCAGGCCGTCGAGCCCGGCGGTGTCGGGGGACACCACGCGCACCACCGGCCGTGCCAGGCGGGCCAGGTCGGTCAACGACGAGGCGTGCACCAGGCGGCCACGGGCGATGATGACCACGTCGTCGACGGTCTGCTCGACCTCGGAGAGCACGTGGCTCGAGACGAGGACGGTACGTCCCTGCGCGGCGAGCGCGCGCAGCAGCTCGCGCAGCCATCGGATGCCCTCGGGGTCCAGCCCGTTGGCGGGCTCGTCCAGCAGCAGCACCGAGGGGTCGCCCAGCAGCGTCGTGGCCAGTGCGAGACGTTGGCGCATCCCGAGCGAGAACCCGCCGACGCGGCGGTTGGCCACGGCGTCCAGCCCGACCACCTGCAGGACCTCGCGGGCGCGCGCGTCAGGGACCCCGACCTGCGGTGCGTAGACGCGCAGGTGGTCCAGCGCGGTGCGGCCGGGATGGAAGCTGGCCGCCTCGAGCGCTGCCCCGACCGTGCGGGCCGGACGGGGGATCTGCGCGTAGGTGCGCCCGCCGATCGTGGCGCTGCCCGCGGTCGGCTGCACCAGGCCCAGCAGCATGCGCAGCGTCGTGGTCTTGCCCGCGCCGTTCGGTCCCAGGAACCCGGTCACCCGGCCCGGTTCCACCGTGAACGACAGGTCGTCGACCGCGCGGACGGTCCCGAACTGCTTGCTCAGGTGGTCGATGACGAGGGTGCCGCCGGAGGCGCGGTCCGGGCTGGGTGGGGTCGGCGGGGCCGGTGGCCGGGGCATGCCCCGAGCGTAGGGTCGCGGACGTGTTCGCGCAGGTCGGAGCGCGTCAGAGGGCTCGGCGTGCGGGGAGCGTGACGCGCATGGTGCAGCCGACGGGGGCGTCGGCGACCTCGATCGTGCCGCCGTGCAGGTCGACGGCCCACCGCACGATCGCCAGGCCCAGCCCGGTGCCACCCGTGGAGCCCTGCCCGGTCAGGGCGGGGGAGTTGCCGCGCACGAACCGCTCGAACACCCGGCGGCGCTGGTCGGGGGCGATGCCGGGGCCGTGGTCGACCACGTCGATGCGCACGGTCCGACCGTGCCGCGACGCCTCCAGCCGGACCTCGTCGCCCGGGGGCGAGTGCCGGACGGCGTTGTGCAGCAGGTTCGCCACGACCTGGTGCAGGCGTTCGGCGTCCGCCGGCACCGTCAGGTCCGGTGGCGTGACGCTGACGGGGAAGTCGAGCCCCTTGGCGGCACCCACGAGCCGGGCTGCCTCGGCGGCCTCCTCGAGGAAGTCCTGCAACGGCACGTCGACGATCTGCAGGGCCACGTCGCCCGCCTCGAGCCGGGACAGGTCCAGCAGATAGGTGACCAGGCGGCCCAGTCGTTCGGTCTGCGCCAGGGCGGCCTGCATCGTGGCGGGGTCGGCCTCGCTGACGCCGTCGACGATGTTCTCCAGCTGCGCCTGCAGGGCCGTGACCGGGGTGCGCAGCTCGTGCGACACGTTCGCGACGAGCTCCCGGCGCAGCACGTCGGCGTGCTCCAGGTCCTCGGCCATCATGTTGAACGCCGTGGCCAGCTGCCCGACCTCGTCCCGGCTCGTCGACCGCACCCGCTGGCTGTAGTCGCCCGAGGCCATGGCCTGCGCGGCGAAGGTCATCTCGCGCAGCGGGGAGGTCATCCCGCGGGCGAGGAACTGGGTGCCGATCAGCGAGACGACGATCGCGATGGGCAGCGTCCACCGTGGTCCCAGGTGGTTGTGGAGCCCGATCCAGGTGACGAAGGCGGCCAGCGTCACCGTGACGGCGACCAGCACGCCCAGCTTGATCTTGATCGAGCGCAGCCGGTCGAGCGGGCGCACGTCCAACCGGGGGCGGCGCTCGGGCCGCACGTGCCGGGGCGTGCTCACCCGACCGGCCCGGCCGCCTCGCCCGTGCCGTCCTCGCCGTCCGTCGGCTCGAACGCGTAGCCCACGCCGTGCACGGTGCGGATCAGGTCGGGGCCGAGCTTGCGGCGCAGCGCCTTGACGTGCGAGTCGACGGTGCGGGTCCCGCTGGCGTCCACCCAGTCCCAGACCTCGGCGAGCAGACGTTCACGCGTGAGCACCGTGCGGGGCGCGCTGGCCAGGGCCACGAGCAGGTCGAACTCGGTCGGCGTCAGGTGCACCTCGTCCTCGCCGCGCACCACACGCCGCTGGGCGCGGTCGATCGAGACGTCGCCCAGGGTGAGCGGGGGGTCGGGCACCTCGGCGGCGGCGAGCTCGGCGGCCCGGGCCGCCCGCTCCGTGCGGCGCAGCAGGGCCTTGGTGCGGGCGACCAGCTCGCGCATGGAGAACGGCTTGGTCATGTAGTCGTCGGCGCCGACGCCGAGCCCGACGAGCATGTCCGTCTCGTCGTCGCGTGCGGTGAGCATGAGGACGGGCACGGGCCGGTCGGCCTGGATGCGCCGGCACACCTCGAGGCCGTCGATGCCCGGGAGCATGACGTCGAGCACGACCACGTCGGGCTGCAGCTGCGCGGCCGCCTCGACCGCCGCGAGTCCGTCGCCGACGGCGTGGACCTTCCACCCCTCGGAGGACAGCCTGTGCACGAGTGCCTGGGCGATGGCCGGTTCGTCCTCGACGACCAGCACGGTCGTCGAGGTGGCCGGCGTCGGCCCGCTGGTGAGCGCCATGGGGCCAGGGTGGCACACGCTCCTGACCGTGCGCTGGACGTGCGGCGCCTCACGCCGGGCCCGCCCCGCTTGCCGGGCAGGGTTCCCTTAGGATGGCCCGATCATGAGCGGCTCAAGTAGCTGCCGGCGTCCTGCCCGGACCGACGCGTCCGCCAGCGACCTTGCCGGCTCCTCCACTGTCCTGATCATCGCTGCCCCGACGGGGGTGCCGACGTGCTGACCGAATGGTTGCTCGTCGTGCTCGGCATCGTGCTCACCCTGGGCACGGCCGTCTTCGTCGCGAGCGAGTTCTCCCTCGTCACCCTCGACCCTGCACTGGTCGAGAAGGACACCGACCCGCACGACAAGCGCGGTCAGTCCGTGCTCAAGGCCCTGCGGGGCCTGTCGACCGAGCTCTCGGGCGCGCAGGTCGGCATCACCGTGACCACGGTGCTCCTCGGGTACACCACCCAGCCGGCGGTCTCGCGCCTGCTGCGCGTGCCCCTGGAGGACTCCGCGCTGGGGCGCGCGGTCGGCGGTGCGGTCGCGGGTCTGCTGACCGTGGTCCTGGTCAACGGCTTCTCGATGATCTTCGGCGAGCTCGTGCCGAAGAACTTCGCCCTGAGCCGCCCGTTGGGCACGGCGCGGGTCGTGGCACCCCCGCAACGGGCGTTCACCCGTGCGTTGCGCCCGGTCATCGGCCTGCTGAACGGCTCCGCGAACGCCTTGCTGCGCCGGGTGGGCGTCGAACCCCGTGAGGAGCTGTCGGGCGGACGTTCACCGCAGGAGCTGGCCGCGCTGGTGCGACGCTCCGCCGAGGTCGGCACGTTGGAGGCCTCGACCGCGACCTTGCTCACCAACTCCATCGAGTTCGCGGAGCTGACCGCGGTCGACGTGATGACCGACCGGATGCGGCTCGTCGTGGTGCGCCGGGACGACTCGGCCGCCGACGTGATGGCGCTGGCCCGCAGCAGCGGGCACTCGCGCTTCCCGGTGATCGGGCAGTCCAGCGACGACATCGTGGGTCTGGTGCACCTGCGCCGGGCGATCGCGGTGCCGTACGGACGCCGCGCGGAGGTGCCTGCGGCGGCGCTCATGGTCGACGCGCCCCGCGTGCCCGAGACGGTGCGCCTGGGGCCGCTCCTGGTGGAGCTGCGCGCGCAGGGTCTGCAGATGGCGGTCGTGGTGGACGAGTACGGCGGCACGTCCGGCGTGGTCACGTTGGAGGACGTCGTCGAGGAGCTCGTGGGCGATGTCGCCGACGAGCACGATCGGCGGCGCACCCGGACCGCGCGACGGGCTGACGGCTCGTGGCTGCTGCCGGGGACGTTGCGCCCGGACGAGCTGACGGAGGTGACCGGCCTGCGCGTGCCCGACGACGGTCCGTACGAGACCTTGGGCGGGCTGGTGATGGCTCAGCTGGGCCGTGTGCCCTCGACGGGTGACGAGGTGCTGGTGGACGGCGTGCTGCTGCACGTGGAGCAGATGGCCGGTCGCCGGGTCGAGCGGCTGCGGGTGCGCGCGCAGGAGCCGGCCGACGACGACGGCGACTGGCCCGGCGGTGAGCCCGCGGACGCCGCCGGTGACGAGGGCCGGCGCGCCGGGGGTGCCTCATGAGCTCGACGGCCGCCCTGCTGCTGGCGGTGCTGCTGCTGGCCGCCAACGCGTTCTTCGTGGGCGCGGAGTTCGCGATCATCTCGGCGCGCCGTTCGGCGATCGAGCCGCTGGCGGCCGCGGGCGACCGGCGGGCGCGCACCGTGCTGTGGGCGATGGAGCACGTGTCGCTCATGCTCGCGGCGGCGCAGCTGGGCGTGACGGTGTGCTCCACGAGCCTGGGCGTGGTGGCCGAACCGGCGATCGCGCACCTCATCGCCGACCCGCTGCACGCGCTCGGGGTGAGCGAGGACCTGACCCATCCGATCTCGTTCGTCCTGGCGCTGGCGATCGTGGTGTACCTGCACGTGGTGCTCGGCGAGATGGTGCCGAAGAACCTGGCCGTGTCGGGTCCGGACCGCGCGGTCCTGCTGTTCGGACCGCCGCTGGTGTGGGTCGCGCGGGTGCTGCGACCGGTGATCACCGGTTTGAACTGGGTCGCCAACCACGCGTTGCGGGCGGCCGGTGTGGAGCCCAAGGACGAGGTGTCCTCCGCCTTCACGGCCGAGGAGGTGCACTCGATCGTCGAGCGCTCGCAGGCCGAGGGGTTGCTCGAGGACCGGCAGGGTCTCCTGACGGGTGCGATCGAGTTCTCGGACCGCACGGCGGCCGACGTGATGGTGGCCACCGACGACCTGGTGCCGGTGCCGGCCGGTGTGACCCCGGCGCAGCTGGAGCGGTTGGTGGCGCGCACGGGCTTCAGCCGGTTCCCGGTGCGCGACGAGGCGGGCGCGCTCAGCGGCTACCTGCACCTGAAGGACGTCCTGTACGCGGACGACGACTCACGCGAGCAGCCGGTGCCGGTGTGGCGGGTGCGGTCGCTGGCGGTCGTCGCGCCCGGCGACGAGGTCGAGGACGCGTTGGCGGCGATGCAGCGCTCGGGCGCCCACCTGGCGCGGGTCGACGACCGCGGGGCGACGGTCGGCGTGGTGTTCCTGGAGGACATCCTCGAGGAGCTCGTGGGTGAGGTGCGCGACGCGATGCAGCGCGACCAGCTGCGGTGAGGTGGCGGCTGCGCGACCTGCGGTGACGGCCACCCCGAACGGGTGAGTAGTGGTGCAGGTCACACGATGTTTCGGCGTGTCGCGCGGTGTGTCGTCCTGACGTCCGCCAGGTATGTCCGAAACGCACGTTGGACGCCCGTTCAGGGGCTTGGAAGCGCGTCCGCCACCCGTTATGGTTTCGTGACAGTTCAGGTCGGCTCGTCGTTCGCTCGTCACATGGCGGACGCCGACGGGTCGCATGCCGGACGGACGGCGGACACCCCGCCACCGGGTCAGGATCGGAGGTGTGTGCCAGTGCAGCAGGCCGGCGCGCAGACCTCCCTCCCCACCCGACGCAGTCGTCGCGAGGCCGAGCGCGCAGGCGCCGCACCCGCCGTGGCACCCGCGCCCGTCGCCGAGTCGACGCCTCGGGCCGGCCGGGTTCCCGCCTACGCGCTGGCCCCCGCCCCCGCCACGGCCGTATTCGAACCCGTCGCGGTCGCCACGCCTCAGCCCGCCCGGACGGTCAGCGCACCCGAGGTTCCCCCGACCGCGCAGGCCCCCGCCGAGGTCCACCCCGAGGACGTCCGCCCCGAGCCGGTCCGTGCCGTACGCGCCGGCCGCAGCGCCGCCGCCCACGGTCGCGAGAAGCGCCGCAAGGGGCTCGCCCGGGTCGGTGTGCTCGGCGCCCTGGTCGGTGTGACGGTCATCGTCCCTGTCACCCACTCCGACCTGCTGGCCGGCGAGGCCTACGGCAACGAGGCGCTCGCGGACGCCACGCTGCCGACGACGCTGGCTGCTCTGACCGCCAGCGGGCTGTCCGCCCAGCCGCCCGCCTCGCTGATCTCCGCCGACGGCGGCGAGCGCACCGACACGACCGTCAGCCGTGCCGAGCTGCGTGAGGCGCTGCCCGGCTGCGACGGCAGTGTCAAGGCGGCCGGAGCGAACGGTCAGCTGGCTGTCGAGGACCTGTGCACGCTGTGGGACGGCCGGACGAAGATGCGCGCCGATGCCGCGGTCTCCCTCGCCGAGATGAACGAGGCGTACGTGGCCCGCTTCGGCGCCGACATGTGCCTCTCGTCGGGGTACCGCACGCTCGCCGAGCAGCGGGCCGTCAAGGCGCAGAAGGGCAGCCTCGCGGCGCCTCCCGGACTGAGCAACCACGGCTGGGGCCTGGCCATCGACTTCTGCGGGAGCGAGACGAGCGGCGCCCGGTGGACCTGGCTCAACGAGAATGCCGCCATCTACGGCTGGGAGAACCCGGACTGGGCGCAGCCCGGCGGCAGCGGCCCGTACGAGCGCTGGCACTGGGAGTACCTCAAGGGCGTCCAGGAGGACGGCGAGTACTACGGCTGATCCTCGGGTCTGAGCGCGACACACCCGCCGCCCGACCCTCTGGTGTCACCGGTTCGACGACAGGAAAGCCCGCGCCCCGGAGGGCGCGGGCTCTCGCGGTCCAGCGAGGGCTCGTGCAGTGCCCCGGGGCGGTCAGAGGAGCGCTAGGCCCCACGTCACCTCGTGCGTGGCGGACGGGGCCAGGTGGACCAGTCGCTCACCCGTGCGGAACGCGTCGGCCACGCACGACATCGGCTCGGCGGCCACGCCCCGGCGCTCGATGCGCGGGATGCCGTCGCCCGTGCACACCTGCCAGGTGTCCATCGTCGCGTCCGACCACAGGGCGGCAGCGTGCCCGTCGGGCGAGGCCAGCACGATCCAGGACAGACCGTCCTCGTCGCGGGTGACGTCGACCCAGGCGTCGTCGAGGGCGATGCCGCGCAGCGCCGTCGCCTCGCGCAGGTCGAACGGGCCCGCCACGGGCTCGGTGCCCGTGGGCAGCAGCCGCTCGTCGACCGTGACGTGACGCACCGCGTCGACGCGCAGCGTGCACTCGTCCACCGATGCTGCACCCGGGGACAGCCACGGGTGGAACCCGATCCCGTAGGGGGCGTTCGCCGACGACAGGTTCGTCGTGGCGACGTGCACGCGCAGCCCGGCGTCGTCGAGCGTGTACGTGGCGCACACGAGCAGCGCCCACGGGTAGCCCGGCGTGGGGACCAGCTCGTGCTCGAGCGTCACCGACGTCGAGGTCGGTGCGATGTCGGCCGGCGGGGTGAACCGCGCGTACGCGACCAGGCCGTGCAGGGCCGTCTGGCGGTCGTGCTCGGTCAGCGGCACCTCGTAGGTGGTGTCCTCGTAGCGGTACAGCCCGTCGCGCAGGCGGTTCGGCCACGGTGCCAGGACGGCACCGGAGAACGCGGGGGCGAGGGTGGTCTCGTCGAACGGGAGGACCACGTCGCGGCCGTCGACGGAGTACGTGCGGATGCTGGCGCCGACCTCGGCGATGACGGCACGCTGCGTGCCGTGCACGAGGACGTGCTGGGTGCCGGTGGGGAGGGGGGTGTTCACGTTCACACGGTACTGGCCCGGTGGCCTCGGTCCTGGGCCGCCCGACCTAGGACCGGCTGCCTCCTGTGGTGCCGGCGTCGCCGGCGCCCCGCAGACCGCGTCGAGCTTCTCGAACGACTGCACCCAGCCCTCGGCGCTGTCCGCGGCCATCGTGGTGTCGGCGGGGAACGGGCCCTGCCGCAGCTCGAGCAGCGTGTGGTCCCCGTCGTGCTCGTGCAGCTCGATCCGCAGACGCAGGCCGTTGAAGGTGGCGTCGTCGGCCTCGATGTCGATCTCGCGGCACACCAGCAGCCGTGGCGGCACGATCTCGGAGACGCGCGCCATCACCGGGTAGGGCGTGGACGTGGCGATGTCCACCATCACCAGGTTCCACTCGCCGCCCGGGAACGGTTCGCAGACCACCGACTCCTCGGGGACGCGGACCGAGTGGGGGCCGAACCACCGGGCCAGGAGTGCCGGTTCCACCAGGTGCCGGAAGACCTCCGCCGGTGGTGCGTCGAGCTCGTGCACCAGGTGCAGGTGCTCACCGGTGACGTCGCGCGAGGTGCTGTGCGAGGTCATGGACCGCTCCATGCTGGGATGCCCGGGTGCCGTCGCCCCCGGGGTTTCACGGTACGTCGGCCCGGCCCGTCGGCAACCGCGGGGAACGGCGTCGGGGGCACGTCACCACCGGTGCGCGACGTCGGTCACCTGTGTGTCGTCGCAGGAGTGCCCGCCGGTGCGCGCGCCGGCCACGGAGCCGATGGCGTTGCCCTGCCTGCAGTTTCACGGCAGGCCTGCGGGTCCGTGGTCGCTCGCCCGGTGTTCACCCGGTCGGGCTACGGCTGTGGACGGCGCGCGCACGGGCCCGAGTGGGGTGCTCTAGAGTGCGAGCGCAAAGCGGGAGAAATCGGACATGACGCGTGGGGTGCCCACCGGTGGCACCTGCCGCCAGGCAGGCCACGTCCGGGGATGAGCGGGGGCGGACATGGACGGGGTGGCGATCCTCGAGCACGAGGTGCGCGAGCTGATCCGCCGTCGGGGTGTGGACCCGGTGCGTGACCGCCCCGGGGTGGCCGCACTCGTCACCGACGCGATCGCCGACTACGACGAGCGGTCCGTGGTCGGGGCCGTGCCGCCGTTGGTGGACGTCATGGCCGTGCACAAGGCCGTCGTCGACGCCGTCGCCGGGCTCGGACCCCTGCAGCCCTACCTCGACGACCCCGAGGTCGAGGAGATCTGGATCAACTCCCCGACGCAGGTCTTCGTGGCCCGCCGCGGTGAGCCCGAGCTGACCACGACCATCCTCACCGACGGGCAGGTGCGCGACCTGGTCGAGCGGATGCTCAAGGTGTCGGGCCGGCGGCTGGACCTGTCGAGCCCGTTCGTGGATGCCAGCCTGCCGGGCGGGGAGCGGTTGCACGCCGTGATCCCCGACGTGACGCGGCGCCACTGGTCGGTGAACATCCGCAAGTACGTCGTGCGGGCCAAGGCCCTGGACGACCTGGTCGCGCTGGGGTCGATGCCCCCGGCAGTGGCGGCGTTCCTGAACTCCGCGGTCCGGGCGGGCCTGAACATCCTCGTCTCGGGGGCCACCCAGGCGGGCAAGACGACGATGCTGAACGCGCTGGGCGGGGCGATCCCCGCGCGCGAGCGTGTCATCTCGTGCGAGGAGGTCTTCGAGCTGCGGCTCGAGCACCGTGACTGGGTGGCCATGCAGTGCCGGCAGCCCAACCTGGAGGGCACGGGGGAGATCCCGTTGCGCCGGTTGGTCAAGGAGGCGCTGCGCATGCGCCCCAGCCGTCTGCTCGTGGGTGAGGTGCGTGAGGCCGAGGCGCTCGACCTGCTGATCGCCCTCAACGCCGGCGTGCCGGCCATGTGCACGCTGCACGCGAACTCGGCGCGCGAGGCCCTGACGAAGCTGTGCACGCTGCCGCTGCTGGCGGGCGAGAACGTGTCCGACCGGTTCGTGGTGCCGACCGTGGCCTCGGCCGTCGACCTCGTCGTGCACCTCGACGTCGACGTGTCGGGCCACCGGCGGCTGCGCGAGGTGCTGGCGGTGCCCGGCCGGGTGGAGCAGGGCGTGGTCGAGGCCGCCGAGGTGTACGCGACCCGTGAGGGCCGGTTGGTGCGCGCCGACGGGTATCCGCCGCACGTGGAGCGCTTCGCCCGGATCGGTGTCGACCTGCCCGCGCTGCTGCAGCGGAGGGTGTGACCGTGGGGGTGCTGGTCGGTCTGCTGCTGGGCGCCGGGGTGGCCTGCGTCTGGTGGTCCTTCTGGGCGGAGCCTGTCCGGGGCGGCGCGCGCGTCTCGGCCTGGCACGAGCGCACGCAGGACACCTTGGTGCAGGCAGGGATGTCCGGGGCGACGCCGGGCGGGCTGGTGCTGACCAGCGTGGGCGTCTCGCTGGTCGTCCTGGTGCTGGCCCTGGCGCTGACCCGGACCCTCGCGATCGCGGTGTGCTTCGCGGCGTTCGGGGCGGGTGCGGCCCCCTCGCTCGTGCGCAGCAGGGCTCGTCGGCGGCGCGCGCGGCTGCGCACGTTGTGGCCCGAGGTGGTCGACCATCTCGGCTCGGGCATCCGGGCGGGGCTGTCCTTGCCGGAGGCGGTGGCCCAGATCGGTGAGCGTGGTCCGCTGGAGCTGCGGGAGCCGTTCCTGGCGTTCGCGGAGGACTACCGCGCGACCGGCCGGTTCGGCGACTGCCTCGACGGGCTCAAGGCCCGGCTCGCGGACCCGGTGGCCGACCGCATCGTGGAGGCCTTGCGGGTCACGCGTGACGTGGGCGGCACGGACCTGGGTCGTCTGCTGCGCACGTTGTCGACGTTCCTGCGCGAGGACCTGCGCACGCGGGGCGAGCTGGAGGCGCGCCAGAGCTGGACGGTGTACGCGGCGCGGCTGGCCGTCGCAGCCCCGTGGATCGTGCTGGCGCTGCTGTCGACCCGGACCGAGGCGGCGAGCGCCTACGACTCGGTGGCGGGGTTCGTGGTCCTCGCCGCCGGGGGTGCGTGCACCGTGGCGGCGTACGTCGCGATGCTGCGGGTGGCCCGGCTGCCCGAGGACCCGCGGGTGCTGCGGTGAGCCCGGCGGCGCTCGGGGCACTGGTGGGGCTGCTGGCCGGCGGGGGAGTGCTCCTGGTGGTGTGGAGCCTGCACTCGCGTCGCATCACGTTGGACCAACGACTCGCTCCGTACCTGCGCCCCCGCCGCACGACCTCGTCGTTGCTGCACTCACCCTCGGCCCGGACACCGTTCCCCACGCTCCAGCGGATCATCGCCCCCGTCATGGCCGACGGGGTGCGGCTGGTGACCCGCGTCGGTTCCCCGACCGGTGAGCTGCGGGCCCGGCTGGCCCGCGCCGGTCGCGAGGAGTCGGTCGAGCAGTTCCGCGCCGGGCAGGTCGTGTGGGGTGCCCTCGGCCTGGCGGGCGGCCTCGGCCTGGCGTTGCTGCTCGCCGCCACGCGCGGGTCCTCACCGGTCGCGCTGGCCGTCCTGGTGCTGCTGGTGGGGGTCAGTGCCGCCCTGGCCCGTGACTGGCTGCTGACCCGGCAGGTGCAGGCCCGCGAGGCCCGCATGCTCGCCGAGATGCCGACGGTCGCCGAGCTGCTGGCCCTCGCCGTCGGTGCGGGGGAGGGTGCGGCGGGTGCCCTCGAACGGGTCGTACGCAGCACGCACGGCGAGCTCAGCGCGGAGCTGGGTCGCACGTTGGCCGACACCCGCGCCGGGGCCCCGTTGACCGTGGCGCTGGACCGTCTGGCCGACCGCACGGGTCTGGCGGCCCTGTCCCGCTTCGCGGAGGCCGTCTCGGTCGCGATCGACCGCGGCACACCGCTGGCGGACGTGCTGCGAGCCCAGGCCCAGGACGTCCGCGAGGAGGGCCGTCGAGCCCTCATGGAGGCCGGCGGGCGCAAGGAGGTCCAGATGATGGTGCCCGTCGTCTTCCTGATCCTGCCGGTGACCGTGCTGTTCGCCGTGTTCCCCAGCGCCGTGGTGCTGCGGGTGGGCCTGTGAGCGCACCCCGGCGTCCCGCACCCGACCCTGGCGACACCCGTCGCCACTGCCCCGAGGAGGACCCCCATGATCTCGCGCCTGCTGCAGGTGACCCCGGCACGGCTGCGCCTGACGGGCGAACGCCTGCGCCGTCGGACGGCCGGCCCGGACCCCGAGCGGGGCGACGTGCCCGGCTGGGTGCTGGTCACCCTCATGACCGCCGGGCTGGTCACCGCGCTGTGGCTGGTCGCCGGGCCTGCCCTGGAGGGCGTGTTCACCGACGCGATCGAGTCGGTGCAGGGCCCGTAAAGCAGTCCGTCCGGCACCTGACGGGTGATGCGGGGTCGGCGATCGTCGACTTCGCGCTCGTCGGTGGCCTGCTGACCGTGCTGTTCGTCGCGGTGCTGCAGGTGATGCTCGCGCAGCACGTGCGCAACACGCTGGTCGACTGCGCCGCGGAGGGTGCCCGGTACGCCGCGGTCGGCGGTCGCAGCCCCGCCGAGGGTGTCGAACGGACCCGGCAGCTCATCACGCAGTCGCTGAGCGACACCTACGCGCAGGACGTCACCGCCGTGCGCACGACGCGCGACGGTCTGGACGTCATCGAGGTGGCCGTGTCCGCGCCGTTGCCCGTCGTGGGGCTCATCGGGCCCGGCGGACGCCTCGACGTGCTCGGGCACGCGCTGGTGGAGGAGCCGTGAGGGCCGTCCGGCGTCTGCTCGAGCGGATTCGCCGGTCGTGGCCGGAGGCGGCGGGCGACGCGGGGTCGGCGGTGCTGGAGTTCCTGGCGTTGTCGGTGGTGCTGCTCGTGCCGTTGGTGTACCTGGTGCTCGTGCTGGGCCGGGTGCAGGCGGCGACGTTCGCGGCGGAAGGCGCGGCCCGCACGGCCGCACGGGCGTACGTCGTGGCGGACACCCCGTCGCAGGGCGCGGCGCGGGCGGTCGCCTCGGTGGGGCTGGCACTCGAGGACCAGGGGTTCGACGACGACCCGGACGGGGCGCTGACGCTCACCTGCTCCTCGGCACCGTGCCTACGACCCGGCAGCGAGGTCGCCGCACGGGTGGACGTGCTCGTGCCGTTGCCGTTCGTCCCTGCGTTCGTGCGTTCTGTGGTGCCCCTCGAGGTCCCGGTCAGTGCCGAGCGCACCGCCGCCGTCGACACCTACCGGGCGGCGCCGTGAGGGGCCGCGCCCGCGGTGACGACGGGCAGATCACCCTGCTGACCATCGGCTTCATGGCGGTGGCCCTGATGCTTGTCACGGTCGTCGTGTCGGCCACCGCGGTGCACCTGGAGCGCAAGCGGCTGGTGGCGCTCGCGGACCTGGCGGCGCTCGACGCGGCGGACGCGCTGGGCCCCGAGCAGTACCTGGTCGACGCGGCGTCCCCGGTCGCCTCGGACACCGGGGGACCGGGTGGTGAGGGTCTCGCGTTGCGTGACGCCGACGTGCGGGCGGCGGTGGCCGACTACCTGGCTGCCGAGGCCGACGAGACGGCGCGCTGGTCGCAGTTCGCCGTGCTGGAGGCGGGCACGCCGGACGGGCGCACCGTGACGGTGCGGTTGGCGGCCGTGGTGCGCCCGCCGCTGCTGGGCTGGGTGATGGCGCCGTGGTCGGACGGCATCGCGGTGCAGGCGCAGTCCTCCGCCCGCGCCTCCTGACCTTCGCGGGCAGGCGCGGACCTGCGCGGACCTGCGTGGGCCTGCGTGGGCTCGCGGGACCGGTAACCTGGACGGTCGTGGCCACCACCGACTTCCCTGCCGAGCTCCGCGACCTGCGCACCACCCTGGACTCCATCCAGGCGGTGAGTGACCCGACCGCCCTGCGGGCCAAGATCGCCCAGCTGTCCGAGCAGGCCTCCGCGCCGGACCTGTGGGACGACCCCGAGTCCGCGCAGAAGGTCACCAGTGCCCTGTCGGCGGCGCAGTCGGAGCTGGACCGCGTGAGCAAGCTGCGCGGTCGCATCGACGACCTGGAGACCCTCGTCGAGATGGCCACCGAGGACGGCGGCGACGCCGACACCCTCGCCGAGGCGGAGGCCGAGCTGGTCTCGATCCGCAAGGACCTCGGCGAGCTCGAGGTGCGGACGCTGCTGGCCGGCGAGTACGACCAGCGTGAGGCGGTCGTCACCATCCGTGCGGGGGCCGGTGGCGTGGACGCGGCCGACTTCGCCGAGATGCTGCTGCGCATGTACCTGCGCTGGGCGGAGCGGCACGGCTACCCGACGTCGGTGCTGGACACCTCGTACGCGGAGGAGGCCGGTCTGAAGTCGGCCACGTTCGAGGTGAAGGTGCCTTACGCGTTCGGGCACCTGTCCGTCGAGGCCGGCACGCACCGGCTGGTCCGCATCTCGCCGTTCGACAACCAGGGCCGCCGGCAGACGTCGTTCGCGGCGGTCGAGGTCATCCCGCTGATCGAGCAGACGGACTCCATCGAGATCCCCGAGTCGGAGATCAAGGTCGACGTGTTCCGCTCGTCGGGCCCGGGCGGCCAGTCGGTCAACACGACCGACTCGGCGGTGCGCATGACGCACATCCCCACGGGCATCGTCGTGTCGATGCAGAACGAGAAGTCGCAGATCCAGAACCGTGCGGCGGCGCTGCGCGTGCTGCAGTCGCGCCTGCTGCTGGTGCGTCAGGCCGAGGAGAACGCCGCGAAGAAGGCCATGGCCGGCGACATCAAGGCCAGCTGGGGTGACCAGATGCGCTCGTACGTGCTGCACCCGTACCAGATGGTCAAGGACCTGCGTACGGAGTACGAGGTGGGCAACACCTCGGCGGTCTTCGACGGTGACATCGACGGGTTCCTCGAGGCCGGTATCCGCTGGCGCCGTGGGCAGCAGGGCGTGGACGCCTGACCGGAGCGGCGGCTGGATGGTCGCGCCGCCCGCTGTGACCCGATATGCGGGTCGGTGCCGGGCACGTGTTCCTGTGCACTCGCCGGGGACCGGCGTGTCCTGGCCCGACTGCTCCGAACGGGTGCCTAGTCTCGTCGAGGCCAGCAGCAGCACCCGCCCCTGATCCCCGAGACCTGGCCCAGAGTGCAGTGATCCGACTCGAGAACGTCACCAAGGTCTACGCGCGCGGCGCCCGGCCTGCTCTGGACCGTGTGTCCCTGGACATCGAGCGGGGGGAGTTCGTCTTCCTGGTCGGTGCGTCCGGGTCGGGCAAGTCGACGTTCCTGCGGCTGGTGCTGCGTGAGGAGCGGGCCACGGCGGGCAAGGTGTTCGTGGCGGGCAAGGAGCTGGGCTCGTTGTCGGGGTGGAAGGTGCCGCAGCTGCGCCGGCAGATCGGGGCGGTGTTCCAGGACTTCCGCCTGCTGCCGAACAAGACGGTGTTCGAGAACGTGGCGTTCGCGTTGCAGGTGATCGGCAAGCCGCGCCACCACATCCTGACGACCGTGCCCGACGTGCTGGAGATGGTGGGCCTGGCCGGCAAGGAGAAGCGCCGCCCGCACGAGCTGTCCGGTGGTGAGCAGCAGCGGGTGGCGATCGCGCGGGCGTTCGTGAACCGGCCGCCGATCCTGCTGTGCGACGAGCCGACCGGCAACCTCGACCCGACGACCTCTCTGGGGATCATGCGCCTGCTCGACCGGATCAACCGCACCGGCACCACGGTGGTGATGGCCACGCACGACGACGAGATCGTCGACCAGATGCGCAAGCGGGTCATCGAGCTGTCGACCGGTGAGCTCGTGCGCGACCAGTCGCGTGGCGTGTACGGCTCGGACCGCTGAGGGGGCCGGGACGTGAGACTGCAGTTCATCCTGTCGGAGATCGGCATCGGCCTGCGCCGGAACTTGTCGATGACCATCTCGGTCATCTTGGTGACCTTCGTGTCGTTGACGTTCGTCGGGTCGGCTGCGTTGCTGCAGTCGCAGATCGGCAAGATGAAGGACGACTGGTACGACAAGGTCGAGGTGTCGGTCTTCCTGTGCCCGCGGGACTCGTCCGAGCCGACGTGCGCGGGCGGTGAGGTGACCGAGGAGCAGAAGGCCGACATCCGCGCGGCGTTGGACGCCCCGGAGATCGCCCCGTTCGTGCAGGACATCTTCTTCGAGTCGAAGGAGGAGGCGTTCACGGCGTTCCAGGAGCAGTTCGGCGACCAGTTCTGGGCGGCGGCGACCACCGCGGACGACATGAACTCCTCGTTCCGGATCAAGCTGGCCGACCCGGAGAAGTACCAGGTGGTGGCCGACGTGGTGGCCGGCAAGCAGGGCGTGGAGGAGGTGCAGGACCAGCGGCGGCTGTTCGACCAGCTGTTCCTGGTGCTCAACCGCGCGACGCTGCTGGCCGGTGGTCTGGCGGCGGTGATGCTGCTGGCGGCGGTGCTGCTGATCACGACGACGATCCGGTTGTCGGCGCTGAGCCGTCGGCGCGAGACGGGCATCATGCGCCTGGTCGGGGCCTCCACGTTGTTCATCCAGCTGCCGTTCATGCTGGAGGGCGCGATCGCGGCGACGATCGGTGCGGCGATGGCCGTCGGTGGCCTGTGGCTGGGCGTGGAGTACGTGGTCAAGGAGTGGTTGGGCAGCTCGTTGACGTGGGTGCCGTACGTGGACTCCGCCGACGTGTGGGCGATCGCGCCGATCCTGCTGGCGGTGGCGATAGGCCTGGCAGCCGTGTCGTCGCTGGTGACCCTGAGCCGTTACACGAAGGTCTGAGATGACGCCCAAGCGCAAGCGCCTGCTGTCGGCGGCCCTGGTCCTGCTGGTCGCCGGGTCGGCGGCGTTGTCCGCCCCGGCGTGGGCGGACGACCTGGACGACAAGCGTGAAGCGGCGCAGGCCCGGGCCGATGCGGCCGAGGCCGCGCGGGAGGCAGCCGAGGCCCAGCTGGAGGAGCTCGACGGTGTCGCGCAGCAGGTCGCGGCCGAGCTGGTGGCCATCGAGGCGCAGCTGCCGGCCGCGCAGGCGCGGGTGGATGCGGCGGCGGAGGCCTTGGCGAAGGCGCAGCGTGAGCAGGCGCTGATCGCGGACCGTCTGGCGGCTGCGCAGGACGAGGAGTCGCAGGTCGTCGCCTCGATCGCGCAGGACGACGAGCGCGCGGCGCAGATCCGGGCCGCGATCGGTCAGATGGCGCGCGAGGCGTACAAGTCGGGGACGGACGCGTCGGGTCTGGACGTGGTGCTGGGTGCGCAGAGCACCGAGGACTTCGTGCAGCGCTACGGGTTGCTGTCCACGGCGTTGCGCACGCAGTCGCAGGTGCTGGACGAGCTCAGTGCGATCGAGTCGGGCAACCGCAACGCGCAGGCGCGGCTGGCGGCCGTGAAGGACCGCATCGCCGAGCTGAAGGTCGAGGCGGACGCGAAGGTCGCCGAGGCGGATGCGGCTCGGGTGGAGGCGGCCGACGCGAAGGCGGCGATCGACGACCTGTACGAGCAGCAGACCGCCAAGAAGGTGTCGTTGGAGGCCCAGCGGGCCGACATCGAGGCGCAGCTGGCGAAGATCGACGCGGAGCGGTCCGCGATCCAGAACGAGATCAGTGCGATCGCCGCGGAGCAGCGGGCGCGTGACGCGTCGATCCCGCAGGCGCCGACGGGGTCGGTCAGCGGGGCGCTGTTCGGCAACCCGACGAGCATCAACCCGATCTACGTGACCTCCGAGTACGGCATGCGCCTGCACCCGACCTTGGGGTACGTGCGGTTGCACGCCGGGATCGACCTGCGCACGTACTGCGGGACGCCGATCTACGCGGCGCGTGAGGGCACGGTGGTGTGGGCCAAGTACCGGTACGGGTTCGGCAACCAGGTGATGGTCGACCACGGGTTCTACAAGGGGAACTCGTTGATGACCAGCTACAACCACATGACGAGCTTCGTGGTGGGTGCGGGGCAGGCGGTGTCCGAGGGGCAGCTGCTGGGCTACTCGGGCAACACGGGGACGTCCGCGGCGTGCCACCTGCACTTCGAGGTGTACGTGAACGGCGCGACGCAGAACCCGCGGCCGCTGCTCGGGTTGTAGCCAGGCCGGTGCGGGGCGTGGTGCCGTGCGCGTAATGCCCTCGGTGGGTCATCGGGTGCCCGGTAGGCTCGATGGTCGGTGCCAAGGCACCTGCACCGCCGGCACCTGGCCGGGTGGTGCGCGACGAAGGAGGACGTGAGCCGTGGCCAAGGAGGCGGGGCGCAAGCTCGTGGCGTCGAACCGCAAGGCCCGTCACGACTACACGATCGAGGACGTGTTCGAGGCCGGTCTGGTGCTCAGCGGCACGGAGGTCAAGGCGTTGCGCGCGGGGCGTGCGTCGCTGATCGACTCGTGGTGCGAGGTCGAGGGCGGTGAGGCGTGGCTGATGGGTGCGCACATCGCGGAGTACGCGCAGGGCACGTGGACCAACCACGCGCCGCGCCGCAAGCGCAAGCTTTTGCTGCACCGGGAGGAGATCGAGCGTCTGGAGTCCAAGACGCGCGAGAAGGGCCAGACGATCGTGCCCTTGCAGCTGTACTTCCTTGACGGTCGCGCGAAGGTCGAGATCGCGTTGGCCCGGGGCAAGAAGGACTGGGACAAGCGGCAGGCGCTGCGGGAACGGCAGGACAACCTGGAGGCGCAGCGGGCGATCCGCGAGCGGCGCGACCGGTGAGCCGCGTGACGGTGGCGGGCGTGCGCGCCCGGCGGGTGCTGGGTGCCCGGGTCGGTGCGGGTGCTGTCGCGCTGGTGTGCGGTGCGGTGCTGGTGGGTGCGTCGACGGCGGCTGCGGCTGCACCGCCCGCGGCCCGACCGGCCGTGGTGCCGGGTGCTGTGGTGCCGGATGTGACCAGCGGCCGTGAGATCACCCGGTACGACGTGACCGTCGACCTGGACGCGCACGGTGTGGCGCACGTGGCGCTGGACTTCGACTTCGACTTCGGCGACGACCCGGGTCACGGTCCGTACCTGACGTTGCCGATCCGGCAGGGCACGGACACGGGGCAGGACCGCCTGTACAAGGTGACTGACGTGACGGCGTCGAGCACCTCGGGTGCGCCGGACGACGTGGACGTCTCGGACGACAACCGGGTCATGACGATCCGGGTGGGCGACGAGGACGTCGACGACGTGCAGGGCGTGCAGTCGTACCGGGTGTCGTACACGGTGGACGGCTGGGTGAACCCGGCGAACGAGAAGCACTCGGGCGACGAGCTGTACTGGGATGTCATCGGGCACTGGGACATCCCGCTGTCCGAGGTGGCGGTGCAGGTCGTGGGCCCGGTGGACGCCGAGGGTGCGGCGTGCTTCGTGGGGCCGACGGGGTCGACAACGCCGTGCGACTACGCGGACGTGGTCGACGGGGCGGGCGCCTTCTGGCAGGCGACGGTCTCGCCGGGGGACTCCTTCACGGTGGTGACGGGCTGGCCGGGGGGCACGTTCGACGCGGAGCCGATCCTGGGGCCTGCGTTCGACCCGCTGATGCCGTGGCGGCCGGTGTCGGCGCTGGGCGGGTTCGCGCTGGTGGTGCTGGCGGTGGGCACGTTCCTGGTGGTGCGGCGGGTGCGGCGGCATGGCCGTGACCTGGCGTACCTGGGCCTGACGCCGGGGCTGCACCCGGCGCCGGGGCAGCAGGCGTCGACCGGCTACCGGGACACGCGGGAGCCGGTGAGCGTGCAGTTCACGCCCCCTGCGGACGTGCGCGCAGGTGAGGTGGGCACGCTGGTCGACGAGGTGGCCGACCCGGTGGACGTGACGGCGACGCTGGTGGACCTGGCGGTGCGCGGGTACCTGCGCATCGAGGAGGTGCCGCGTTCGAACCCGAACAAGAAGGTGAAGGACTGGACGCTGGTGCAGCTGCGTCCGGTGGGGCCCGAGCTGCTGCCGTTCGAGGCGCGGTTGCTGGGTGAGGTGTTCGAGGGGCGCTCGAGCGTGACGTTGTCGGACCTGCGCACCACGTTCGCCTCGTCGATGGCCACGGTGCAGGGCCTGCTGTACGAGCATGTGACGGCCAAGGGCTGGTTCACGGCCGATCCGCGCAAGGTGCGCACCCGGTGGCGGCTGGCGGGCGCGTTGGCCTTCCTGGTGCCGGGCGCACTGCTGACTTTCGTCATCGCCGGTGTGCCGGTGCAGGTGCCCGGGGCGGTCCTTCCGGCGGTGGCGCTGGCTCTGGTCGGCGTCGTTGTGCTGGTGTGCGCGAAGGCGGCCCCGGCGCGCACCCCGGCGGGCACGGCCGTGCTGGCCCAGTCGATGGGGTTCCGGCGGTACCTGGCCACGGCGGAGGCGGAGCAGATCCGGTTCGAGGAGGGTGTCGACATCTTCAGCCGGTACCTGCCGTTCGCGATCGCGTTCGGGTTGACGGACCGGTGGGCGCGGATCTTCTCCGAGCTGGCGGCTCGTGGGGCGGTACTGCCGCAGCCCACCTGGTACGCGGGGACGCACGTGGGCCCGGGTCCGTTGTGGATGACGTCGTTCGCCGGCTCGATGGACCGCTTCACGACGACGGCGACGACATCGCTGACGGCCCCCACACCGGGTTCGTCGGGCGGGTCGGGCTTCTCGGGCGGGTTCTCCGGCGGGGGTGTCGGCGGCGGGGGTGGCGGCGGCTGGTGACGGCTGCCGGCTGAACACCTCGGCTGGTCGAGCGCCTGCGTGCGCTGGCCGGGTCGTCGGGGGCCGGTCAGACTGGCGCGATGGACCTGCCCGTGATGCCTCCGGTCGACCCGATGCTGGCCCGTGCGGTCCCCACGATCCCCGCCGACCGGTTGTACGAGCCGAAGTGGGACGGGTTCCGGGCGGTCGTGTTCCGCGACGGCGACGAGGTGGAGGTCGGTTCGCGGAACACCAAGCCGATGCAGCGGTACTTCCCGGAGGTGGTGGAGGCGGTGCGGGCCCACCTGCCGCAGCGGTGCGTGGTCGACGGCGAGATCGTGGTGCCCTCGGCGACCACGGGCGGGCTGGACTTCGAGGCGCTGCTGGCCCGTGTGCACCCTGCGGAGTCCCGGGTGCGGTTGCTGGCGCAGCAGACGCCGGCGCTGCTGGTGCTGTTCGACGTGCTCGCGGCCGGCGGGCAGGACGTCACGGGGTTGCCGTTCGCGGAGCGGCGCGCGTTGCTCAAGGGCATGGTGCTGCCCGGCGGGCCGGTGCACGTGACCCCGCAGACGGGTGACCTGGCGGAGGCGCAACGCTGGTTCGAGCAGTTCGAGGGTGCGGGGCTGGACGGTGTGGTGGCCAAGGACCCGGCCTCGACCTACCAGCCGGGCAAGCGGGTGATGGCGAAGATCAAGCATGAGCGCACCGCGGACTGCGTGGTCGCCGGGTACCGCCCGCACGCCTCGGGCCCGGATGCGGTGGGGTCGCTGCTGCTGGGGCTGTTCACCGATGACGGGGTGCTGGCGGCGGTGGGCGTGGCGGCCTCGTTCCCGATGGCGGTGCGCCGGGCGATGGTGACCGAGCTGGCGCCGATGGTGACGACGCTCGACGACCACCCGTGGGGTGAGCAGGCGCTGGGTCGCACCCCGCGCGAGGCGGAGCAGTCGCGGTGGGCGCGCGGCAAGGACCTCTCGTTCGTGCCGTTGCACCCGCAGCTGGTGGCCGAGGTGGCCTACGACCACCTGGAGGGTGACCGGTTCCGGCACACCACGCAGCTGCGCCGGTGGCGTCCGGACCGTGACCCGGCCTCGTGCACGTACGCGCAGCTGGAGGAGCCCGTGGGGTACGAGCTGACGGACGTCCTCGCAGGTCACTGACTGACCACGCGGTAACGGCTCACCCGAAAGGGCAGCCCGCGACCCCTCAAGTCGTGGTGGTGGTCGGTCGATGATCCAGGACGAGCGGAAGCCAAGGAAGGCACCGCCCTGCAAGAGGAGTTGCCGCGATGAAGCTGGTCCCTGCCTTTGCACGCCCGAACCGGCCCCGCGTCGGTGTCCGCGGTCGGATCCTCGGAGCGGTGGTCGTCAGCTCCTTGGCGTCGGTGGCCATCGGTGCCGCCGGGCTCCTGGCTCTCCAGTCGGCCAACGCTGCCACCGAAGACATCTACTCCGAGCACCTCATCGGCGTTGAGAGCGCTGCCACGATCCGCCGTCTGACCGTCGAGATGCGTTCCGCGGTGACCAGTCACGCGTTGGCCTCCGATGCCGACGACTTCCGCCGGTACGCCACGCTGATCGGTGACCTGGACGCGCAGATCGACACGGCCGTCGCCGAGTACGAGAACGGTGTCGCCGGCGAGCAGCTGGCCGCCGCCCAGGACTTCGCGGCCGGGCTCACCGAGTACCGCGGCATCCGCGACGGGGACCTCATGCCTGCCGCCGAACGCGGCGACCTGGAGGTGTGGCGCAGCCTGCGCGACGGCAAGGTCACCGGGCCCACCGTGCAGATGAACACGGCGTTGGCCACCCTGGTGGACCTGGAGAAGTCCGCCGCCACCGAGGCGATCACCGGTGCCACGCAGGACGCCGCGACCAGCCGGATGCTCGTCGTCGCGCTGCTGGTGGTCGGTCTGGTGGCCGGTGCGGGCCTGGGCATCGCCGCCGCTCGATCCGTCATCGGACCCCTGCGCCGCATCCGTGCCGTGTGCGACGGGCTCGCCGACGGCGACCTGACCGTCGAGGCCGGCCTGACGTCCACCGACGAGGTCGGACGCATCGGCGGGGCCATCGACACCGCCGTGCAGCGGCTGCGCAGCATGGTCGCCACCATCGACGGCTCCGCGCAGGCGCTGGCCGGGGGAGCGGCGCACCTGGCGCAGACCGCCGAGCACATCGCCCAGCAGGCCGTCGACGCCCAGGCCCAGTCCGACGCACTCGCGCAGGCCGCCGAGCAGGTGTCCCGCAGCACGCAGGGCGTCGCGGCCGGCACCGAGGAGATGGAAGCCTCCATCGCCGAGATCGCCCGCAACGCCGCCGAAGCCGCCCGCGTGGCCTCCGAGGCCGTCACCGCCGCCGCCGACGCGAACGACACCGTCGCCCAGCTCGGCGACTCCAGCCGCGCCATCGGCGAGGTGGCCCGCACCATCGCCAAGATCGCCGAGCAGACCAACCTGCTGGCCCTCAACGCCACCATCGAAGCCGCCCGGGCGGGGGAGGCCGGCAAGGGGTTCGGCGTCGTCGCCGCCGAGGTCAAGGAGCTGGCCCGCGCGACAGCCGCCGCCACCGAGGATGTCAGCCACCGCGTCGAGCTCATCCAACGCGACACCGGCATCGCCGTGGGCGCCATCGCCAGCATCGGGGGAGTCATCGACTCCATCCACGAGTTCCAGTCGACCATCGCCACCTCCGTCGAGGAGCAGACCGCCACCGCCTCCACCATGACCCACGGCATCGGCGAGGCCGCCACCGGCACCGCGCAGATCGCCGACGGCATCGAGACCGTCGCCGCGTCCGCCACCGCCACCCGTGACGGCGCCGCGCAGTCCCGCGAGGCCGTCGCAGGCCTGGTGGACCTCGCCGAGGAGCTGCGCGGCCTGGTCAGCCAGTTCCGCTACCAGGTGAAGGACGCCGACCTCGCACACACCGGTGCTGGGCGGGAATGAGGGAGACCGCGCCGGTGTTGGGCAGGTAGTCTGAGACCGCCGACGCACCGGGCAACCGAGGCGCAGGTGGCTTGACAACTGCACAGGGGGTGATCGGTTTCGACGGTGATCGTCGAGCCAGGAGAAGCGTGTCGAGAACGCACGGTTATCTCGTTAACGATCCGCGCAAACTTATAGGTGCCGATTCCAAGCGCACCGACTTCGCCCTCGCCGCCTGAGCGAGCCTCGAAGTCCGTCAGCCTGAGTACGCTCTCGACTCAGTAACTGGCGTCATCTAGAGAGCCACTGCTTGTGACCTTCGTCAGTGGGGCCACAGGGACTTTTAGCTGACTGGGCCCGTCCGCCACTTGTCTGCGTGATGGCGGGGGCCGAGAAACTCAGCTGCAGACTGCACACGGAGAAGCCCTGGTTCCACGTCATCGGACGCGGGTTCGATTCCCGCCACCTCCACCCCTGTGACCCTGCGCGTGCGCGGGGTGTCTCGACCAGAAGGTGGTCATCCGCTCCGACGGGTGGCCACCTTCTGGCGTGTGGGCTCGACCCGCGAACGTCGGCGCCGTGGCGCCGTGGTGGCCCCGCTCGTCGAGCCCGCGGGAGCCGAGGGCCCGCCCGGATCGCGGACGCCGCGCGTCATGGCGGACGGGCATGGTTAGGACATGCGCCCTGGACGCGACCGCGCACCAGCCAGTCACGGGACGGCAAAGAGGTGCTCCGCACCGTGCAGAGATAGCGCGGGCGCCAGTCGCCCACTCGTACGGCGCCGCGCCGGACCCCGTGCGATTCCGCGCGGTCCGGATCCTCGCGCGCTCGCCGCCGCCCGCGCGTCCGTGCGAACGGCGATGGCGGCTGCGAGCCGGACTGTCGACGAGTTGCGAGGGCCCTCGGAGCGTCGTCGCCGCGCCATCGATCGGCGAAGGCGAGAGGTGCCATGATCGGTACGTGAGCATGGAGGAACTCCAGAGGCGACTGTCGAACGGTGGATACACCCACTTCATCGATGGGATTCGTTTCCCAAACCTGAAGAACCTTGCGCCAGGGCTGGCGATCGAGTTCAGTCACCCAATCACGGCTCTCGTCGGCCCCAACGGCACCAACAAGACGACCGTGCTTCGAGCGCTGCAGGGCTGTCCCAGGGGTATGGACCTCGGCGAGCACTGGTTCGAGACTGGGATCGACAGGGTGGAGAGTGAACCCGCTCGCTACATCTACCGGTACAGGGCTCCGAGCGGAGCTGCTGCGGAGGTCATCAAAACGAGAGTCGCCCGCGCGGGTCGGCGGAAGGACTACTTCGAGACGCGCGCCCCTCGCACTTCCGACGGCATGGCCTCGATGTCGACCGAGATAGATCCGCGCGATGCTGATGTGCGCAACGAGACGCGGTGGAGGCCGATCCCGATGCCTGTCGTGTATCTGGACTTTCGGCACTCGATCCCCGCCTTCGATATTCACTTCATGCTGAATCACGCGAAGCGTGACAATGCGATCGAACGGAAGAAGGCGCTTGTTCGTCGAAGGTCGCAACACCTCTCCGACGCGATAGCGTCGGGGGCTGATCGTCAGGAGTACTATGGGTGGAATCGCATTCTGACTCCGGCCAGGGAGTTGACGCCAGTCGAGCTTCGGCAGGTATCGACGATACTTGAACGCAAGTATGAGTCGATCAGGCTGCTCCGCCACGACTTCTTCGACATTGAGGGTGATACGGCGCTGATCACTCAGAGTGGTCGGGCCTACTCAGAGGCGTTCGCCGGGAGTGGCGAGTTCGCCGCGATCGTTCTCGTCCGAGCGCTCTCGGCAGCGCCGAACGGGGCTCTGGTGCTTCTCGATGAGCCGGAGACATCTCTTCACCCGCGGGCGCAGGAGAAACTCATGGGTGTGGTCGCCGAGGTTGCACTTCGCAAGGGGCTGCAGGTGGTCTTCTCGACACACTCCCCTTCCCTCGTAGCCGGTCTGCCGTTGGGCTCCGTCAAGGTCCTGGACATCGGCGCCGCGGGCACGGTCGAACTGGTGGCACAGTGTGCGACGCCCCGGGAGGCGTTCAACAGGCTGGGAGCGACAGTCGATCCGGCGCACGCGGTCGTGGAAGACGAGTTGGCGCGTGAGATTCTCGTCCGAGCGGCGCGCTGTATCGGATCGGACGCGACGGAGAGTCTTGACGTGCGAGTGGTGCCCGGCGGGGCGGAGTCGATATCGAATTATGCTGTGCCCGCACTCAGTGCGGCAGGCCAGTCGACGTTCGTTGTACTGGATGGCGACAAGTCACCGGGTTCGGAGATGTTGCCGCCTGGCGAAATCGCGGACGCAGACTTGGACGCGCAACTCAAGGTCTTCGGCATATCCAAATCTCGCCATCGAGACAGCGATGAGAAGCCCGGAACGGCCAAGTGGTACGCGCGAAACCGCTCGTTGTACGCCTGGTGCTTCGAGCGCCTGCGATTTCTTCCAGGAGGTGTTCCCGAGGCACTGCTTCTGGAAATGCTGGGCGAGGAAGCGCCCGCCTCGAGTGAGGACGCAAAGGCGGTGTGGAGGGAGCGATGCGCCGAAGAGTTAAGGCTCACTGCGGCCGAGATCCCCAACTCCGCCGCGATTCTCGCCACACAGACGCGAGCGCTTGCCAAGGTCTCCGACGAATCCCCTCTCCTGAAGGAAGTTGTCGGACTCGTACGCGAGATCGTTGGATCATGACGCGCGCCGCAGGTGGCGTCGACGGCCGTTGCGCAGCACGGGAGCCGGATTTCCTGAGGAGCGGATTGATTCTCTCGTTCGCGGACGCGGGAAACGGCGCAGGCCTGTTCTGTCCGTTGCTCGACCGTGCAACGCCCCCTGGGCGCTTGCGCACATCACTCGACTGGCGCAACGGGTGAGCGACGGTTGCCCAAATCGCCACTACTGGAGACAGTCAGGCAGCTAGGCTGACCATGCCGGCACGGTGCGGAGTCCAGTCCTGCGCGAGATGGGCGTGGCCGGCGCGGCGAGTGCACCGGACAGGGGGGATTGTGGTTGATGAGCGGGCCGCAGGCGAGACTGCCTGGCAGTCGTTCCAGACGTTCACGCAGCGGTTTCAGCCGCACGAGGCGATCCAGAACTTGAGGGCAATCGGTCTCCCCGAGGATCTTCTTGAGGTCCTGCTCGCTAGACACGATGTCGAGGCGCGGGAGATTGTTCAGTTGCGCGAACCGCTGGGGATTTCGCGCGAAGGCCGAGTTCCCTGGTACACGGGTCCTAGGCCCAGCGATGTCAACTGGCCTTACCTAGAGAAGCGCCTTGGCAGGACCGTCGGGCCGGAGGCAACCGCAAAGATCGACGCTGCTTCGAGCAAGGTCGTCGCGATGCTTGACCACCCTGCGACGCCCGCGTTTTCCTCGAAAGGCCTCGTCGTCGGGCATGTCCAGTCAGGGAAGACCTCCAACTTCACCTCGGTGATCTGCAAGGCGGCAGACCGCGGTTATCGCATGTTCATCGTGATGTCGGGGATCCACAACGCTCTGAGAACTCAGACACAGGCGCGTCTCGCGGACGACATTGTTGCTTCTAACCCCACGATGTGGCACCAGTTGACCAGTGCGGAGCGTGATTTCATGCCACCCGCATACGCCGCGTCGCTTCTCGCTGGGAACGAGCAGGCGCTACTGCTGGTTGTGAAGAAGAACGCGGTGGTGCTGCGCAAATTGCGCGCCTGGCTCCGCACTGCCTCCGAGCATCTCGCGAATGTTCCGACGCTGATCATCGATGACGAGGCCGACCAGGCCACGGTTGCTACCAAGACGATCAATCCTCTGATCTCCGGGATCATGGAGAGTCTGCCGAAGGCCTGCTATGTCGGCTACACGGCGACGCCGTTCGCGAATCTGCTGATCGATCCGAGCGACACCAAGGACTTCTACCCGAGGGACTTCATCCTGAGCCTCGAGCGGAGTGCGGCCTACCAAGGACCGGAGACGCTGTTCGGTCGGGACGCCATGGACGGTGAGGACCCGGCCGACGTCCCGGGTGGTATGGACATGGTGCGAGACATCCCAGTGACGGAACTGGCATCTCTGCGGCCAAGGAGCCGTTCGGAGGTGCCGGACTTCCGACCCGAGATCACAGCATCTCTGCGCCGGGCGATCATGTGGTTCTGGCTCGCGACCGCTGCCCGCCGTGTTCGTGACGGGGAGGTTCGGCACTCCTCGATGCTTGTGCACGCGCACTCCGACACGCTCGTACACGACTCCTTCGCGGCCCCTCTGCGGAGGCTCAGGGCCACGGTTCTTGAGGCACTCGGTTCGTGCTCGCCGGAACTCCGGTCAGAGTTTCTCCATCTGTGGGAGGCGGAGACGCAGAGGGTCCCTGCCGTAGAACTCGGTGAGATGCCGATCGGGTTCGACGAGGTGGAGCTGGTCCTTGCTTCGGTGGTAACCGATACCAAGGTGATCCTGGACCACTACCGCAGCCAAGATCGTCTGAACTACGACGGCGGTCCGCAGACCGTCATCGCCGTGGGCGGCAACACTCTGTCCCGCGGTTTGACGCTCGAGGGATTGGTCGTGAGTTTCTTCGTCCGATCGGCCGACGTCTACGACACGCTATTGCAGATGGGACGATGGTTCGGATATCGGCCGGGGTACTCCGACCTTCCACGCATCTGGATGCCGACTGAGGTCCGCGAGTGGTTCATGCATCTCGCGACTGTCGAGGCAGAGATGCGAAAGGAGATCGATCGCTACCTTGTCGAGCACAAGTCACCACTCGAGATGGCTGTCCGCATCCGCTCCCACCCGAAGATGAAGATCACCGCGCCCAGCAAGATGGCCGACGCGGTCAGGGCTGCGGCGGCCTACGGAGGCCAGCTGATCGAGTCCAGGTACTTCCCGGTCGCCCCGCGTGATAAGGCTTCCGCCTGGTTCGCCGCCAACGCCGTCGCTGTCGAGGCGCTGGTCAAGGCCTGCGACCGGTCGGTCTCCGCCGAACCGCACGCGGGGCCCGACGGCGATCCGGGCAGGATTCTTTGGCACGGCGTGCCTTCGAGCGTCGTCATGTCCTTCATTCACTCCTACAGCTTCCACGAGAAGTCGGTTGAGGCGGATCCAGCGCTCCTCATCCAGTACATGCAGGCGCGCGCCCGCGCGGGTGGGTTGGGCCGCTGGAACGTCGCGGTCATGGGTCGACCGGCTTCGGAGACGGAGAAGGCGATCCAGCTGCCGGACGGACGCGCCATTGGGATGGTGCGCCGCTCGCGGCTGGCCAACACCAAGGATCTAGCTCACGCCGACATCAAGACGCTGAGTGGTTCGCGTGACGAGGCCGTGGACCTGCACGTGCCACCGGACTGGGACGGCACGGGGCGCTCTGCCTATGCCCGTCTCCGAGAGCAGCAGGCGCCTGAGACAGGTCTTCTCATGCTCTATCCCATCGACCCCGTCTCGGCGCCATCGGCGAAGTACCGCGTAGCGCTCGATGCGCCGGCGACCGTCGTGTGGGGTGCTGCGCTGGTGTTCCCCCGGCCATCGGCGGGGGATGACGTCGCTGTCGAGTACGACTTCGTCGCTGCGGACCTGTCGAAGGTCTTCCCGGGTGCTGTGGCGGACGACGAGATCGATGTCGCAGTGCTGGACGAGGATCTCGATTCGACCGCGGTCGGTTCATGACCCGCGCGGTACACGTCGAGTCGGAACTCCGTCGCACACTCGAGTACTACTGGTCCCAGTTGCCGGTGCCTTCCGGGCCGACTATCGCATCCGTGGACATTGCACTTCCGCTCGGGCGGGCGTACGTCCGTGTCGGCGTCGACGCCGATTCGCACCGGCACATCCTGGTGCCGATGCCAATCGAGGCGCCTGACGTGTCAGACCACGTGAGTAGTGGGGTCCGTCTGACGACGCGAGCACTGGCCTCGGACGAGGCGAGTCTTCGCTACGCGGACCTCGAGTGCGCGCGACCGGACCTCACTGGGGTGTTCACAGGACTCGCCGCGGACGTGTGCCTGGCGCTCCTCGCGGGGCCTAACGACCCTGGTGCAGCAGTGAGCCAGCAGCTCGACGACTGGCGCGCGCTGCTCGGAGCGGGCCACGCGGCGTGGACCACCGAGCGATTCGGCGGCCTTGTCGCTGAACTTCTGATCCTCGACGAGCTGCTCGACCTCGACTCTCGTGCGGTGTCCTGGTGGACCGGTCCTCTTGGCGAGGCTCAGGACTTCAGGTCTCCGATCCACGCACTCGAGGTCAAAGCGAGCCTCACGAAGGAGGGCCGTCTAGTCCGGATCCACGGCACCGACCAGCTCGAGTCCCCGGTCGGCGGCACGCTGGGCCTCGTCTGGTTCCGGCTCCGTCCCGCCGACGTCGGCGTAGGCGTCAGCCTGGTCGAGCTCATTGAGCGCTGCCTCGCCAAGGGCGGGGCCGCTGGGGTTCTCGACCGCCTGGATAGAGTAGGACTTCCGGCGATGACCGAACCGGAGGTCGTCGGCGCTCGGTTCGAGATCGTCGAGCGACGGTGGTACCGAGTCGACGATGGCTTCCCGTCCATACGGCCAAGCCGGTTCATCGAGCAGGCTGTGCCCGCGGGTGTCGGAGCGGTCGAGTACCTGATCGACCTCGACGTTGTCCCTGCTGACGAGCGCCCGCTGGCGGAACTTCTCGGCGCATTCCTGGAGCGACGATGAGTCGGCCGTCCTGGTTCTCGCAGCCGTTCTCGCCTGCGGGGGCGATCACAGCGGAGGGGCTCCGCAACCAACTGGGTCGCCCCGAGCTGTCCGTCTTGACGGTGCTGGTTCGTGAGGCAGCACAGAACTCCTGGGACGCGAAGGCGTCCCGCAGGATTCGTTTCTCACTGGAGCTACGCGATGTCGGACCCGCTCACGCCCCGGCCTGGCGCGAACTGCTCACGCCTGATGCGCCGCGTGAGTCTGGTCCGATGCGTGGGCTGGGCGAAGTGCTCCGTTACCCCACGATCCGCTACCTCGCCGTGGTCGATCGCGGCACGTCGGGTCTCGGGGGGCCGACACGGTCGGATCACTATGCGGACCCAGGCAACCGCGGCTGGCTCTCATTCGTCCTGAACTCCGGGGAGAGACAGGACACGGACGGCGGCGGCGGGACATACGGTTACGGAAAGGGTGCGTTCTTCCTGGCCAGTCGCGTCGGCACGGTCATCATCCATACGCGGTTCCGGGATGTGGAGGGACACCTCAGGACGCGCCTTATCGGGTCCTCGCTCCTTGAGTCCTACAACGACCACGATCGCCGCCCGTTCACGGGGCGCCACTGGTGGGGCGACGTCAGGGCGGATCACTGTGAGCCGTTGACTGACGACCACGCGACAAGGGTCGCAGAGCGGTTGGGCCTGCCGCCGTTCGACGACGAGGCGACCGGCACCACCGTCGTCGTGTTGGACCCCGATCTTCGCGACCCGTCGCATGACGACGAAGCGGCGGCTCCCGAACTCTCGGTGCACGACGCAGGCCAGTACCTAGCCGAGGCTATGGCGTGGAACCTGTGGCCACTCACTCTGGAGGACCGCTCCCCGCGCATGCACGTCTCGGTCGCAGTGAACGGCGAGCCGGTCAAGGTCCCGGACGAGTCGACTGACGCGACGCTCGCCCACTTCGCCAATGCTTACCGCGAGATGAGCTTGCGCGCACCGGACGCGGAGATTCGGTGCGGCAATCCGCGCCGTCTGCTGGGCTCCTTCGCGGCCGTATCGACACTCGGCGCGCGCGTCAGAAGTCGGGCTGCTGAGGAGCTCGGGCTCGACCGCGACACCGCGCCACATCATGTAGCGCTGATGCGACGCCCAGACCTGGTCGTCGGCTACCACGAGGGTCCGGCGAAGCCCCACCCAGAGGTCGGATACGCGGGGGTCTTCAAGGTCGACGACTCGCTGGACTCGACCTTCGCGAGGGCCGAGCCGCCCACTCACGATTCTTGGGTGGACGCTCAGCTCGCCGGTCACGAGGCCACGTTTGTGCGGGTCGCGCGGCGCAGGCTCGCGGAGCGGTGCATCGAGCTCGCGGGGCCGAGGGGCACGCCCGCGGCTGTCGAGAGCGCCTCAGTCGGCGCGGTATCCCAGCGGCTTGGCTTCCTCCTCGCCGGCGTCGGCGATGGCGCCCCGCTCGACGGTGACGGCGGCGCGGGGCGCGGGAGCAACTCGCCCGATCATCCTCGAGGCGCGGGCGGCGCTCCGGGGGGCGGTCGCGGGGGAGACGGAGGAGGTGCGCGTCCCGGACGACCCCGGCGACCACTACTTGTCGGGAACCCGCGCTTCGAGCTGCTCGACGGTACCTGGCTCGTGGCGCAGCGTGTCCGGACTGCGGTGTCAGGTCGCCTCCGCGGAGTCGTCGGTGTCGTCACAGGAGAGGGCGCCGAGACCTCCGCCCCGGCCTCTGCCGAACAGCCGAAGGTGTATGGGTGGCGCCGAGAGGACGGCGCCGTGGTTCCCGGCCTCGAAGTGGACGTCGCCGCCGAAGAGCTCGACCTCTTGGCGCAACCTGTGGCTGATGCAGCGATCGAGATCGGCGTGGAGTGGGTGGTGCTGTGAGAGCGATGCCGTACCCCGTGCCCGCCGACTCGGTGTCTGCCGAGTCGTGGACGCTCCACGGAGCGCCCGTGACCACCGTGCTGCCGGGTTCGGACTACGAGTCGTTGCACGAGTTCGAGAGGATCGTCCGGGTCGACGTACTCGGTGCGGCGCGGGCTTCAGGGCTGGACCCCGAGGTGCAGCTCGGACTCCACGTCCGCTACTGGTCGACCGGAACGCTCGTGCGCCGGTCGGCGACCATGGAGCGTCTCGTCCCCGACGCCACGACCGGTTGGGCCCAGGTCCATCTGGCTGCGCCAGTGAAGGGTGCGGAGCTCGCTGGTGATCTCGTGCTCGAGACGACGCTCGTCCGGGTGGATGAGTCGGACTCCGAGGGCTTCACTGCGAGGCGGGCGGGCAGCGTCCTCTGGAGCGACATGCTGCAACTCGCGCTCGAGGGCGCCGGGGGGCTGCTGCCCATCGCGCCAGTCAGGTTCGTCGAACAGGGACTGCCTGCCGCCGCTGCCTGGTACGTGAGTCTCGACGGATCCGACTGGACAGCTCCTGCGATGGGCAGCCTTCTCGTGCTCCTCAACGTCGACAATGGCGCAGTCACCCGCGCGCTGGAAGCGGGCAGTACCTCGTCCGCAGCGATCTGGGACACGCTCATGGTGGACGTTGTGTGCGATCTGGTCGGCAGGGCGCTGGACGACGAGGAGTATGAACCGGATCAGCCCGAGGACGCTGAAATCTCGACGGGGCAGCTCGTGACCAACCTGATTCGCTCCTTCCTGAGCCACCCAGGTGAGAGTGCGCATGACGCAGTGGCTCGTCTGCGCGGTGAGTGGCGTCGGGATCCGTCGCGCGTGCGGGCGCTTGCCCAGAGCACACTTCGGTTCCCAGGGTCGGTGTCGTGAGCACTCTGTATCCCCGACTTCTTCCTGGGGAGACCGAGACACTGTTCGCTGCGCTCTCGCATGAGGTGGTGCACGGCGCCGAGCCGGCCGCCGTCCCCGGCTCCGCGCGCGTGGTCTACGCCGCTTCCGGGGGGATGCGCGCGCGCCGCGACGACCTCGCGGTCATCCGCCATGAGGTGCTGCGGGTCGCCCGGGAGCAAGGCTTCCCGGCGCGTCCGGGACTTGACGCGCGCCATCGGTTCGACCGTCAGGTCGGCCGGATCCTGCATGCGCGGATGGGCGTCAGCCCGGGGGAGGCATCCCAGCGGCAGATCTGGGCCTACCTCGCCCTCGTGCTCCTGCCCGATGTCTGCGCCTGGCGCTTTCCGCCCAACGATGACGGTACGTTTGTCGGGGATCGCTTCAAGGGGACGGACCTGACGCGCCACACCCTCGCACGCTTGTGGTGGCGCGCGCATGTGCTCTACGACGAAGCGCGGGAGAGCGATCCGTACTGGTTGCTCGATGTGCTGGGAGAGGCCGATCTCGACCAGGTCATGGCGCGGCGCAGCTCGATCGCGGCCACTCCAGCCCTGGTCCGCACGGTGGTGAAGGTCGCCGCTGAGTCCGGCCACTCCGGAGGGCGCGAGGTGCTGAGGGACGTGCTCAAACGACTCCTGCGCCTCACGGCCTTCCTCGATCTCGACTGGCTCGACGAGGCCGAACTGAAGACCCTGGTGCTCCGCGAGCGCGACTTGTCCATCGCGAACCTGCTCCTGTGAGCCCAGTTCGTCACGGCGCGACTTGGCGGCGCGCCCTCCATTCGGTCTCGACCACGAGCGCGGCGGCCGTCATGTCGGAGTGTTCCCAGAACCGCAGCACCAGCCACCCGAGGCCAGCGAGATGAGCGTCGGTGTCGCGGTCCCGCGCCACGTTCCTCGCCAGCTTGTCCCTCCACCACGAAGCGTTGACCGACGGCTGTGTCGCGTGCTCAGGACACGCGTGCCAGAAGCATCCGTCCACGAACACCGCCAGTCGGGCGGTCGTGAAGACGACATCCGCGCGGCGCCGCGGCATACCCGGTAGCGGATGGTCGACCCTGTACCGCATGCCCCGACGATGGAGTTCGCGACGGAGTGCCAGTTCGGGCGCAGTGTCGCGCCGCGCTTGGCGGGACATCCGTACGGACACAGCCGGTGAGCTCGGAGCGAGTCGGCCGAGGCTCGGCGCCGGGTCCGGGGCGGGGTGGTCCATGTGGCGTGCTCCGATCTACGCAGACCGGCCGGCGAGTCATTCGGTCGTGTCGGTGGTCCGAACGTATCCTTCCGGGATGACCGCCATGCAGGATCGTGCCAACCTGGTCCTGCCCGAGGCTCCTGCCAAGGTGCTGACTGTCCTCGATCTCTTCGCGGGTGCCGGTGGCATAACCACCGGTCTCCATGAGGTCGGTGGTTTTGCAACAGTCGCGGCGGTGGAGCTCGACGTCGCCGCTGCGGCGACCTACAGGGCAAACCACCCTGGGGCCCGGGTGCACGTCAAGGCGATCCAGGACTGGATCAGGGACGACGGTGTCCCGAGCGTCGACGTGATCGTCGGCGGGCCTCCGTGCCAAGGCTTCTCGACACTTGGAAAGCAGGATGTCGAGGATGAGCGCAACGCGCTCTGGGTGGAGTACGCGAAGACGATCGTCAAGGCGCGACCGAAGTACTTCGTCGTCGAGAACGTCGCCGCATTCATGAAGTCCCCCCAGTACCGCCAGTTCGAGGCTGCCTGCGCGCCCGGTGGGATGCTCGAGGACTACCGATTTGAGGCCCGTGTTCTCAACGCCGCGGACTACGGCGCGTTCCAGGCGCGCAAGAGGGCATTCCTCATCGGCCACCGCGCTGATCTGGACTTCCCAGGATGGCCTGAGCCCACGCATGCCGGCAGGCATCGCACGGTGGCCGAGGCGTTCGCACGAGTCGAGAACGAACCCCGCACGACCGAACTTCCGGCGCGTTCCACCTCGACGCCGGGCGGCGGCGTGATGCCGGGGCCGTTCAGTTCGGTCGAGCTGCACGTCGGGCGAGACTATCGACCGATCTCTCTCGCGAGGTTCAATGCGATCCCTGCCGGGGGCAATCGCTTCGACCTGCCCGACGACCTCAAGGCTCGATGCTGGATCGGGCACACGTCAGGCTCGGGCGACGTCATGGGTCGACTGCACTGGAACAAGCCGGCAGTGACGATCCGGACGGAGTTCTTCAAGCCGGAGAAGGGTCGATACCTTCACCCCGAGCGCCCCCGCGCAATCACTCACTTTGAAGCCGCCTTGCTGCAGGGATTTCCTCAAGACTATCGCTGGATGGGGTCCAAGACTGCCATCGCTCGACAGATCGGGAACGCGGTCCCAATTCCCTTGGCAGCGGCGATCGGCCGGCAGTTGCTGAGGGCGGCGCACGCCTGAATCGCTTCCATGGACGCCGGGGTGTTGAGTCCGTTCAACGTACCCGTGCGTGTGGCTGGTTAGCCCGGCAAGTCTGATCGGAACAAGGATCGGGTGTTGGCGTTGGACTCCAGCGTGACGCAGGCTCGTCTGCCTATTGCTCGGCCCGCGCCTCAGAGGGCTCCTCAGAGGCCCCCGGGTTCTGGGCGACGACTTCGACCAGCTCGTCTTCGCCGGCCCTGTGCCCGGGCTTCGTGAGTTCCAGGCTGGCGAGGTGCTTCTGCAGCTTCTTGGACATCGGGAGGAATGTACCAAGGGTGAGGCCGCCTGAGAGAACCGCACCGATGACAGGGATGGCCTTGGCAACTCCGCTTGCGAAAAGCTTCTTCGTCATTTGCACGCCGAGGAGCCCCGTGACCTTCTTGACGATGGGGTAGATCGCGCCCTTGGTGAGTGCTTGCTGGGGCAGTTTCCTCACGACCTGCGCGGCGATCATGGCGGATACCCTGGAGACACCGCTCTGAGCGAACTGGACCCCGACCATGACGCCGACGAAGAGCGTGAGGATTCCCTCCGTGGCCTCGTCGAGATCATCGCCGTCTCCGGCAAAGAGGTCGGGCCAGCTGTAGACATAGGCGAGCTTCTGAGCGATGCGGAGCATGTGGCCGACGTATTGCGCCATGTCGGCGGGCACTGTGCCGAGCATCGCGAGTCCGCCGGGTATTCCCGCAACGGTGGAGATGCCTGTCACCTTGCTCGTCTCGTAGGCGATGGACGTGTTCGCAACATCCGTGATGGTCGTGAGCGGGATGCCTGCCGCCGCCGGGGTTGTTGCGATAGCTTGCTCGATCTGCTCCTCGCTGCAGTGTCGTTTGAGCGCAGACCGGAGGTACGCCGCCCGGTTGATTCGGACGGCCGGAAGTTGCGCTGCTACGTCCAGCAGATCGGAGAACGTCGATCCAGAGTGCGCGATATCTCGGGTAGCGACCATGCGCGGATCCTATCGGCGTGGCCGAGGGGTCGGTGCTGGCGTGGCGGGGTATCACCCGGTCGGTGCCGACGCACGCGAACGGCCAGCGGACCGGTTACTTGCTGGCGCTGCCGGGGTTCTGACACTCATATGCGATACGGGGCCTGTGCCACGTGGGAACAGCCTCGCCGCAATCGGCGAAGCTGATCGACTGAGTTGGCCCATTTGGGGGCGGCTATCGTCGTCCTGCAGGCGAGGGTGCGACAGGATGGGCGATCGGTGTGAGTCGCCGCGTTCTGCGCCGAGGCGCGGAGAGCAACAGCCAGTTCCTATCGGTGGGAGACGGCATGGCGGACGTAGACCACGCCGTTGTCGAAGCGGTCCTCGTCGAGCAGTTCGAGGCCCAGCCGCATGCCTCGAGGCAGCGCCGGCTTGCCGCCGCCGACGCTGACCGGGCACAGGAGCAGCACGCACTCGTCGACCAGGCCGTGCCGGAAGGCCTCGGCCGCGATTCCTGCGCCCCCGATGCTCAGGTCCCGCTCGGACGTCTCCTTGAGGCGTCGAACCGCCTCGAGGTCGAACTGGCGCTCGATCCTCGTGCGCGCGGTCGACACCGCGTTGAGTGAGGTGGAGTAGACGATCTTGTCGGTGTCACGCCAGATGCCGGCGTACTCGCGGACCACCGGTGGCTCGTCCGCCAGCCAGTCGTCGTCTTCCCAGACGCGCATCGTCTCGTACATGCGTCGCCCGTAGAGCGAGGTGCCGATGTGCCGTTCGTGCTCGTTCCAGAAGGCGTGCACCTGTTCGCTGGGCACGGACCAGTCGAACGCGCCGGTCTCGTCCTCGAGGTAGCCGTCGAGGGAGATGTTGGCCGCGTAGATCAACTTGCCCATGGTGCCCTCCGCCCGGAAGAGGGCTCCAGCGTGCAACGCCCCACCCATACCGGCAAGGCCTCGCCTCGCTGCCCACCGCATCGGACGACCTGGCGGCTCTGGACGAGACTGTTGAGATCCTCTTGAGCCCTGAGCTGACGGCGAGCCTTGCCGGGGCGCGTGCGGGCGTCGGGGAGGGCACCACAGTCGAGCTGGCCGAGCTTCGTCGCAGGTGGGCTGTCGCATCCGATAGGCCGGGCAGGCTCGCCGTGCGATCGAGCACGCCCTGTGCGAGCCGGTGGCGACAGCCACGGCGGGGTCAAATACTGCGCGATCTGTAGTGTCCGAGGCTACACTTCGTACGTAGATGGGGATGTGGTCGACGATGCCGGACAAGCAGCCGGGTGAGGTGCGCCTCGCCGTGCGTCCGATGCGTGCCGTGAGGCCAGCCGATCTCGAGCAGGCCTACGTCAACCCGCGGGCGGTCCTCCGTGGCAGGGCGGCCAAGGGCGACGTCCACAGACTCGCGTACGGCACGTACGTCGCCGTGCCTGATGATGCCTACGACCGGGCCCGCTGGCGACCGGCCCTCGAAGCAGCAGCGGCTGCCGTGGCCACCACCATCTTCGGCGACAGGCGAGCGGTGCTCATGGGCATGACGGCGGCCCGCATCCTCGGGGTTGTTCCACGGGCGCGCGGCCACGCCACGGTCGCGGCTCCGCGGCGTCATCGAGACGTCACGCTGACGGACCGTTGCGATGCCGTCGTGCGGTTCGTGCACCGCGACATCGACGCGATCGACACCCAGCAGGCCGCCACCGAGCTGGGGGTCACGCTCGTGACCACTCCGGAGCAGACCCTGGTCGACCTTGCGCGCGACCGCACGGTCAACGAGGACGAACGAGACGCCGCCATGCGGGCGCTCGGACGCACCGCCGACTGGGATCGCGTCGAGCGGCTTGTCCAGCACCAGCGCGGTCGCACTGTCACGGCGCCAGTGCTGCGGCGCATCCGGAACGAGGTCGAGAGCTGAGCGAAGCGGCGAGCTGCGGGCGTTCCTCGGCGGCTGACGGGCGCCCCGGTAGTCTCGCAGCGCGCCCCAGGGTTCGTGGGGTTCAGGCGCTCGCGGCGCTCACCTTGTCGCGGCCCTCGGCCTTCGCGCGGTACATGAACCCGTCGACGCGGCGCAGCACCGAGGCGGCAGAGTCGTCGGCGCGCAGGTCGGTGACGCCGAAACTGGCCGTGACGCGGAACCCGAGGGCGGCCTCCAGCTCGTCGGGCAGGGCTTGGCGCAGCCGTTCGGCCAGGCGCACGGCATGCACGTGGTCGGTGCCGGGGGCCACCACGACGAACTCCTCGCCGCCCAGCCGCGCCAGCAGGTCGCCGGGCCGCAGGTGACGCCGGGTGATCTCGGCGACGGACCGCAGCACCTGGTCGCCCAGGTCGTGACCGCGCGTGTCGTTGACCACCTTGAAGTGGTCCAGGTCGAAGTACAGGACACCGACGGGGTGCGTGGGGCCGAGCAGCCCCGCCTGGTAGCCGAGCTCCTCCAGCAGGCGGCGGCGGTTGGCGATGCCCGTCAGCTCGTCCAGGTAGGCCATGTCGCGCATGCGGGACGCGGTCGCATCGGCGCGGGCGGCTTCGGCCACCGCCGAGGTGACGTGCTCCTTGGCGCGTGAGAGCACCAGCAGCAGCACCAGGAACACGCCCAGGTACACGCCGTAGCGCACCGACTGCCACACGAACTCGCCGCCGTCCGGGCGGCGCGAGAACTCGACCGCCATCGCCCCGGTGATGAGGCCGGTGTACGCGGCGCCGTGCAGCAGGGCCGTGCGGGTGCTCTGGAACAGGAAGCCCACGATCAGGCACACGACCACACCCAGCAGCGGGGTGGGGATCAGCGAGGTCCAGGCGGTGACCGCATCGGGCGCCTGCTCGATCCGACCCACCGCGATGACCACCCATCCCACCTCGAGCGTCACGAGGATCGTGATGGCGGCGTGCAGGGCCCACGCGGGCCGGCGGATGAGGATCCACCCGAACACCAGGAGCACGGCACCCAGCGGCGGGTAACCCCAGCGCACCCAGGCGTCGTGCGGCCCGTCGCGGAACCACGTGGCGGCGATGATGGGGGCGCCCACCACGATGCCGAACGCCACGACCCGGCGGGCGAGCCACGCCAGGTCCTGGCCGCGTCGGAGCGCGGCGAGCGTCGGGCGACTGTCCATGCTCCTCGCCTTCCGCCGTGCGATGACCGGTGGTGCGGGCCCGTCCGGTCGCTGCCGGGGACGGGCAAATCGGTCGGGGCGAGCCAGTCTGGCATCGGCGCAGGCCCGTGGACCCGCTGACCAGCAAGGTTCACCCGGGCGAGACCGTGCAGCCCGACGGGGCCGAGGGGTCGCCCCGCGGGGCGTCGGGCACGGCCCGCTCGCCGTGGGTGGCGGGTGCCGCCATCCTGGCGGGGCCGATGTCGAGGACCGCAGCCCGGCTCCGACGTCCCCGGTGCAGGGCGCGCGGGGCGCCCGACATGACGAGAGCACGGAGGGCACCATGAAGTACGTCATCCTCATCCACGCCGACCCCCAGCCCTGGGGGCACCCCACCGGCGACCTCACCGCCGAGGGGCGGGCGATGAGCCCGGCCGAGCACGCCGAGCGCGGGGCCGCGTTCGACGCCCTCATGGCCGAGCTCGAGGAGTCCGGCGAGCTGGTCACGGCCCTGGCCCTGGCCGCACCGGCCGCGTCGACCGTCTACCGCTGGGCGTCCGGCGGGCCGGTCGCCACCGACGGGCCGTACGCCGAGACGAAGGAGCAGCTGGCCGGCTTCTTCCTGATCGACTGCGCCACGCGCGCCCGGGCCGAGGAGATCGCCGAGCGGATCGCCCACCCGGGTGACGTCATCGAGCTGCGCCCCGGCATGGAGGGGTGAGACGCCCGGAGCGGCCGACCCGGTGAGGGTCGGCCGCTCCGTGTCGGTCGGGGAGGTGTCGGAGGGGTCAGACGCCGACGCCCTGCGCAGCGTCGGCGATCGAGGCGTCGGGCTCGATCGCCCGGCCGTCCGGCGTGAGGACGTCGATGGTCGTCGGCGTCGGGCGTCCGTCGGCCACCGGCGTGCCCCACACGGGCTTGCCGTCGACGAACGGCAGCACCTGGGCGCGCGCGTGCCGGTTCGGGTCCCACAGCGGGTCGCCGATCGTGTCCCGGTACGAGCGGGCGTGGTAGACGAGCACGGTCTGGCCGTCCTCGGTCTCGGTGAACGAGTTGTGGCCGGGGCCGTACACGTCGACGGACGGGTCGGAGACGAACACCGGGTCGGGGTGCTTGGTCCAGCTGGCGGCGTCCAGCAGGTCGGCGCCGACGGGCGCGGTCAGCAGGCCCATCGCGTAGTCGATGCCGGTGGCCGCACCGGAGAACGTGACGTGCACGACGCCGTCGCGGACCAGCACCGCCGGGCCCTCGTTGACCCAGAAGCCCTTGATCTCCCAGTCGAACTCCGGCTTGGAGAGCATCACGGCGGCCGTGCCGAGCGTGGTGGGGTCGTCCATGCGGGCGATGTAGATGTTGGAGTGGCCGCGGACCGTCAGGTCCTGCTGCGCCCAGACCAGGTACTGCACGTCGTCGAGCACGAAGCTCGTCGCGTCGAGCGCGAACGACTCCCAGCCGGTGTCGAGCTGGCCGCGCTCGACCCAGGTGCCGGTCAGCGGGTCCTCGTCGGCGCACTCGAGCACGAAGATGCGGTGCGCGAACGTCTCGTTGGCCCCGGGGGCGTCGACCGTGCCCTGCTCGTGCGGGGCGGCGGCGAAGTAGACGTACCAGTGCCCGTTCACGCGGTGCAGCTCGGGTGCCCAGATCAGGTGCGACAGGGGACCGGACTCGTGGGCGTTCCAGATCGTGTGCTCGGGGGCGTCCTGCAGGTCCTCCAGGTGCTCCGCCCCGCGCAGCACGATGCGGTCGTAGCGCGGGTGCGAGGCGGTGAACAGGTAGCGGCCCTCGTGGCGCAGCACCCACGGGTCGGCGCGCTGCAGGACGAGTGGGTTGACCAGCATGGACAAGCCTCCGGCAAGGATCGTGACGGGTGGTGGGACCGCGGTCCGCCGACGACGACGTCATCGGCGTGCCACCGAACGCAACAGTACAACGTTGTAGACGCGCGGGCCAAGGAGCCGCCCGCGCACCCGCGCCCACCGGCGCCGCGGCAGCCCGGCCGTCGTCGTCAAGTCCCGGACCTGCGGTGCCGATACGACCGTGTCGACGACCAGGGGGCGGTTGTGCACGGACATGGAACGCGTGAACCACGCTCGGCGGTGCGCTGCGCCGTCGCCTGGCTGCTCCACCCGGTCACCTGCGTGGCCCTGGTGCTGCTGCTCGTCAACGACCACCTGCTCAAAGGCCGGGTGGGCACGTGGTGGACCGGGAAGGCGTCGGACGTCGCCTGGCTGGTCGTCGTCCCACCCCTGCTGGCCGTGGCCCTGACCGCCCTCGCGGCGGCGGCCCGACGGCAGCACGACGACCCACGGCGGGCCTCCCAGGGATGGGCGACCGTGAGCCTGGCCTCCACCGGGATCGTGTTCGTGCTGGTCAAGTCCACGCAGGTCGCAGCCGATGCGGCCTCGGCGGTGCTGACCGCGGTGGCTGGCCCCAGTCTCGTCCTGGCCGACCCGACAGACCTGCTGATGGTGCCGGCACTGGCCGTGGCCTGGGGTGTGGCCCGGGCCACGATGACCGGCGAACGGCCCAGCCGGCGGCCCCGCGTGCCGAGCACGATGCGCTGGCTCGTCGTGCTGCCCGTGGCCGTGCTCGCCACCGCCGCGACCAGCCAGGTCCTGCCCGAGGGCACCCGCGACGTCACCGTCGTCGACGGTGTCGTGCTCGTCCAGGACGACGCCTGGTACTCCTCCGCCGACGGGACCCACTGGTCACCCTTCGACGGGACCCCACCCGCGGAGCGCGCCGACTGGGGCACCCCGGCCTGCGTCCCCCGCGCGCTGCGCACGTGCTTCCGGCCGATCGAGGTCGGGATGGGCGTCGAACGCAGCGACGACGGCGGTCGCACCTGGCAGGTCGACTGGGCGGTCGTCGGCGAGCAGCTCGCCGCGCTCGAGAGCCGGTACGAGCAGGACGGGGCGAGTCTGTGGACCTCGGCCGTCGCCGTCCAGCACACGGCCGACGGGTTCCGGGTGTACGCGGCCGACAACGACGACGGGCTCGCGGTGCGCGACGAGCAGGGGGAGTGGACACGCCTCGGCTTCACCTACCAGCCGGGCGGTGCGGCCGCCGTGCCCCTGCCGGGTGAGTCGACCGCGATCGACCACCCCCTCCCGCCCGGTGTGCCTCTCGGGCTGCTCGCGATGCTCGCCGTGATCGTGCTCAGCAGGCCCGGTGCCGCCCAGGCGCCCCGCACGCCCGCCGAACGGACAGGCCGCGGTGCCGCGGTCCTCGGAGGTCTCTTCGCGCTCGCGGCCGCCGCAGCGAACTCCGCCTGGGGCGTCGTGCACGGTCAGGAGATCGGCGTCGACCTGATCCTCGGGGGCACGCTGGTCCCGTACGTGGTGGTCGGCGCGCTGTGCCTGGTCTCGGCCGTCCTGGCGATCTGCGCCGCGACGATCCTGTGCGACCCGGCGGCGGGGTGGACGGCCGTGGCGACCGGTCTGGGTGTGGCGCTGGTCGTCGAGCTCGTGACGCCCACGGTGTTGGCGGTGGTCGTCGCCGTCGCGGTGCTCGCGGCAGGGATCGGCGGTGCGCGGCAAGCAGCGCGGCGGTCCTCCCGCCCACCTGGGCAGCCCGCGCGACCTGCCGCGATCGACGGCCAGGGCTGACGCCCGCCGTAGCATGCGCGCCATGGCTGTCGTCTGGACCACCGCGTTCCTCGACCTCCCGCCCGCGCAGCACACGGCAGGCGTCGCGTTCTGGCGCGCCGTCACCGCGACCACGCTGTCGGAGCCGCGCGGTGACGGCGGGCAGTTCGCGACCCTGGTGCCCGCCGAGGGCGACGCCTACCTGCGCGTGCAGCGGATCGGTGACGTGCCCCGGGTGCACGTCGACCTGCACGTGGAGGACGTCGACGCGCACACCGCACTCGCCGAGCGGCTCGGTGCCACGGTCGCGCTGCGGGCCGAGCACGTGGTGCTCGTCTCGCCCGGCGGGTTCGTGTTCTGCCTCGTGCGTGATCGCGGGGAGCGGACCCGACCGGCGCCCGTGACCGGGGCGCTCGGCGCCGTGTCGATCGTGGACCAGGTGTGCCTCGACGTGCCGCCGGACGCGTTCGAGGTCGAGGGTGCGTTCTGGTCGGCGCTGACCGGGTGGGCGCTGCACGCCGGCTCCCGGCCGGAGTTCGCCGCGCTCGAACGCCCCGCCGGCATCCCGCTGCGGTTCCTGCTGCAGCGGCTCGACGACCCCGGGCCGCGCCGCTCGGTCACGGCCCACCTGGACCTGGCCTGCGGCGAACGGCAGGCCGTCGTGGCGGCCGAGCACGCCGCACTGGGCGCCCAGGTGGTCGGGTCGGGGCAGTGGTGGACCGTGATGCGCGACCCGGCAGACTCGCCGTACTGCCTGACACCGCGCGACCCGTTCACCGGCACCGTCGCGCCAGCGCCAGCGCCAGCGCCAGCGCCTGCGTCCTGACGGACCGCCCCGGCGGCCGTCCCTCAGGACGCAGGCGGGTCGCTCAGAACACCTGCCGCAGGTTCGCCCGGGTCAGGTCGAGCAGCTCGTCGCCCCGCCCCGACAGCAGCGTGCGCAGCGCGTAGAGCGCGAATCCCTTGGCCTGGTCGAGCTTGATCGACGGCGGGATCGTCAGCTCCTGCCGCTCGGTGACGACATCGAGCAGCGCCGGCCCGTCGTACGCGAAGGCCTCGGCCAGGGCGCCGGGCAGGTCTTCGGACCGCTCGACGCGGAACGCCTTGAGCCCGGCCGCCTCGGCGATCGCCGCCAGGTTCGGGTTGTGCAGGTCGGTGGCCGTCGTGACGAACCCGGCGGCCTTCATCTCCAGCTCGACGAAGTTCAGCGAGGAGTTGTTGAACACGACGACCTTCACCGGCAGCTTGTTCTGGGTGAGCGTCAGCAGCTCGCCGAGCAGCATCTCGATGCCGCCGTCACCGGACAGTGCGACCACCTGACGCCCCGGGTACGCCGAGGCGACACCCACGGCCTGCGGCAGCGCGTTGGCCATCGACCCGTGGATGAACGAGCCGATGAGCTTGCGACGTCCGTTCATGCGCAGGTAGCGGGCCGCCCAGATCACGGGGGAGCCGACGTCGGGGATGAACACCGCGTCGTCCGAGGCGACCTCGTCGACGAGCCTGGCGACGTACTGCGGGTGCAGCGGCTGGTCACCCTTGCGCGGGGTGGCCAGGTCGTCGAGCTTGGTGCGCGTCCTGGCGTAGTGGGCCAGTGCGTCGTCGAGGTGCGAGCGGTCGGTGCGCGGGGCGAGCCGGGGCAGCAGTGCGTCGATCGTGTCCTTGACGTCGCCGACCAGCCCGAGCTCGAGCGGCACCCGCCGACCCAGGTGCTCGCCGCGCAGGTCGACCTGGATCACGGTGGCGCCCTCGGGCAGGAACGGGCGGTAGGGGAAGTCGGTGCCGAGCATGAGCAGCGTGTCGCACGCCTCCAGCGCGCGGTAGCCGGAGGCGAACCCCAGCAGGCCGGTCATGCCGACGTCGAACGGGTTGTCGTGCTCGATGAACTGCTTGCTGCGCAGCGTGTGCACCACGGGGGCGCCGAGCCGGTCGGCCAGCGCGACGACCTCGTCGTGCGCGTCGGCCGCACCCGCACCGGCCAGGATCGTCACCTTCTTCGCCGCACCCAGCAGGGCGGCCGCCCGCGCCAGCTCGTCGTCCGCGGGCACCACGTGCGGGGTGCTGGCGCGCACCGCGCTGACCGTGGTGTGCACGGCCTCGGCGAGGGCGACGTCGCCGGGGATGACGACGACCGCGACACCCTTGCGCTCGACGGCGGCCTGCATGGCGGTGCGCAGGATCCGGGGCATCTGGTCGGCGGATACGGCGTACTCCACGTACACCGAGCACTCGCGGAACAGGTCCTGCGGGTGGGTCTCCTGGAAGTAGCTGCTGCCGATCTCCGAGGTGGGGATGTGCGCGGCGATGGCCAGCACGGGCACGCGTGAGCGTTGTGCGTCGTAGAGGCCGTTGATCAGGTGCAGGTTGCCCGGTCCGCAGCTGCCCACGCACACGGCGATCTCGCCGGTGAGTGCGGCCTCGGCGCCGGCCGCGAACGCGGCGGCCTCCTCGTGCCGGACGTGCACCCAGTCGATGCCCGAGCCGCGCAGCGCGTCGGTGAAGCCGTTGAGCGAGTCGCCGGGGATGCCGTAGACGCGCTGCACGCCGCTGGCGGCGAGGGTGTCGACCATGTTCTTGGCGACGGTGACCATCGGGGTCTTCTCTCTGGTGCGGGGGTAGGTGTGGGGGTCAGTGAGGTGAGGGCGGCGGTCAGGTGATGGCGATGCCCGACCAGACGAGGTCGCAGATCCGGGCTGCGAGGTCGTCCTCGAGCGGGGCGTGCCCCCACACGAGCCGGTGGTAGACGGGGGCGAAGAGCGCGTCGGTGACGATCTCGACGTCGGTGCCGGGCCGCAGGCTGCCGTCGGCGATGCCGCGGCGCAGGTGGTGCACGGCGTGCTCGCGACGTGGCAGCAGCCAGGTGTCGAGCATGGACTGCGCGACCGCACGGTCGCTGCTCGAAGCGGCCATGAGTCCGCGCAGCAGGGTGCCGGCGGCGGTGTCGCGCAGCAGGTGCACGAGGGCGTCGACCTGACCGGTCAGCGCCTCGCGCACGGGGAGGGCGTCGTCGAGCTCGATGCTCTCGTGGAAGTGCTCCAGGAGGCCCTCGAGCAGCACCGCGGAGGGGGAGGGCCACCACTTGTAGAGCGTGGTCCGGGACACGCCGGCGCGGGTGGCGATCGCGTCCATGGTCGGCGCTGCGGCGGCTTCGAGCGCGAGCTCGGCGGCGGCGTGCAGCACCGCGAGGCGGCGCTCCTGGGATCGCGGCCGGCCCGGGCGGGCCGGTCGCGCGTTACTGGACACGCTGTTCACTATATGACGGCGCCGACCGACGGGCGCCGTGTCGCTCGTCACTCCCGGTGTGTCACCGCGTCCTGACGCAGCAGGGCCAGCAGCTCCTCGTGCGGTCCCACCACGAACGCCTCGTCGCCGGCCTCCAACGTCGTCCACCGACGCACCACGCGGTGCGCGGCCTGCTCACCCGCGTGGCGGACCGACAGCACGCGGCTGCGCCCGGTCAGGGCGTCCAGGCGCGCGCCGTCGAGACCTCCGCCGGGCGTGACCTGCACACGGGCGTGCAGCAACGGCACGTCACCCGCCAGGAACGTGCCCAGCACCTCCAGGCCGAGCGCGGCACCCACGAACCACGGTGCTGCCAGCTCGTCGGTCGAGCGCACGTGCGTGAACCCGAACGCCTGCCGCACGGTGGCAGCCAGACGCCGGTCGAACAGCCGCATCGCCACGGTCACGCGGTCCGTCCCGCCCAACCAGTCGCGCACCGCCAACGCCACCTCGAGGTTGGTCAGGTCGTCGGAGGTCAGCACGGCCACCGCACGGGCGCGGTCCAGGTTCACCAGCTCGAGCGTGCCGGCCAGCGTCGCGTCACCCAGCACGACCTTGGCCCCCAGGGCCCTGGCCTGCGCCAGGTAGCGGTTGCCCTCGTTGGCCTCGACGACCACCACGGGTGCGCCGGCGGCCAGCACCGACTCGACCACCCGCACCCCCACCGACCCCAGGCCCACCACGACGACGTGCCCGCGCAAGCCCGTCACCTGGCCGTGGCCGAACGACTCCTGCAGTCGCTGCGAGACCAGCAGGTTCGTCAGCAGCGCGTAGGTCAGGGCGGCCAGCACGGCCCCGGCGAGCATGAGGAGCACCGCGTAGGCGCGCAACCAGTCGGGCTGCTCACGGAAGCTGAAGTCGCCGTAACCGATGGTGCCGATGGTCTCGGCGGTGAAGTACAGCGCGTCCAGCGGGGTCATCCGGGTGCCGTCGGGCTCCTGGTAGCCGACCAGCAGCACGACCACGGACAGCGCGCCGAGCACGACCAGCGCGGCCAGGGCGCGGCGCAGGCGCACGTCGGTGGCGCGGGCCACGGCCTGTCCCCAGTGCCGTAGGCGTCCCCCCGGTAGCCCGCGGTGACGGTGGGGCTCGGTCAACGGGGTGCCGGGGGCCGACCCGACGGGCGTCGACCTGCCCGGGGTGTGCTCGGCGGCAGGCTGCCGGGCGATCTCGGCCCACGCCGCGGCCGGCCCCAGCAAGGCCACCGTGTCGCCCGCGGCCACCAGCAGGTCGCGCCCCGGGCAGACGGCCGGCTCACCGGGGGCGTCCAGGCGCTCGACCGACAGGGGTACCAGGTCCTCGCCGAACAGGTCGCGCAGCTGGCCGTCGTGCGGTGCGGCGACCGTCCGTACCTGGACCACCTCGTCGGCCACCCGCAGCCCGTGGCCCTGCTCACCCAGGCACGCCTCGACGATCGCGGGTGCGGCGATGGTCGCCACGTCCAGCACGAGCACGTCGGCGTCGGCCCGCACGGCCCGCGCCACCGCCGGGTTGCGGATCTGGGCGACGACCGTCAGCTCGGGGCGCAGCCGCCGTGCGAGCAGTGCGGTCTCCAGCGCACCCAGGTCGGTCGCCGACAGGCACACCACCGCCCGGGAGTCCCGCAGGCCGGCTGCGCTCAGCGCCGCGGCCGCGCCGTCGTGGTGCGGGACGACGACGGCCCCCAGGGCGGTCGCCGCCTGGACGGCCCCCGGCCGGGCACCGTCGTCCACCGCGACGACGTCCAGCCCGAGGGCCACGAGGTGCTCGACGACCCGCAGGCCGAGCCCTTCGAGGCCGTGCACGATCACATGCCCGCCCGGTCCCACCGGCAGGTGCTCCATGCCCCGATCTTGGCGCGCCGCGACCGGCCGTGCGCGACACCGCCGCGCCACGGGGTGTCGTGGCGCGGCGGTGTCGTCGGTGCTGGTGCGGTCAGAGCGTGATGACGACCTTGCCCTGCGTGTGGCCGCCCTGCACGTAGACGTGCGCGTCGGCGATCTCCGCCAGGGGGAAGGTGCGCTCCACGCGGGGCGTGTAGGCGCCCTGCTCGCCGAGCTCGGCGGCGGCACGCAGGCGCGCGGAGTCGTTCTCGGCGCTGACCAGCCGGGCACCCAGCGACGCGGCCGTGTAGTCGGCGACCGTGACGACCTGGCCGGCGTCGCCGACGATCTCGATCAGGTCGGCCAGCGACCCGGACCCGGCGGTGTCGAACACGGCGTCGATGCCCTGCGGTGCGAGGGCGGCGACGCGGTCCTTGAGGCCCTCGCCGTACGTGGTCGGGATGGCGCCCAGGCTGCGCAGGAACTCGTGGTTGCGCTCGCTGGCGGTGCCGATCACGGTGGCGCCGCGGGCCACGGCGAGCTCGACGCCGGCGCTGCCCACGCCGCCGGCCGCACCCTCGATGAGCAGCGTGCGGCCCTGCAGGTCGCCGAGCGCGTCGAGCGCGCCCGCGGCCGTGGCGGTGGCCAGACCTGCGGCGGCGGCCTGCTCGAGCGACCAGGTGGAGGGGACGGGCGCGTAGGCGGACAGCACGGCCAGCTCGGCGCTGGTCGCCGCCAGGCCGCCCAGGCCCCACACTGCGTCGCCGACCTGCACGTCGGTGACGCCCTCGCCGATCTCGTCGACGGTGCCGGCGGCGTCGCGGCCGGGGATCGCGGGCAGGTCGACGGGGTAGACGGCCTCGAGGTGCCCGGCGCGCAGCTTCCAGTCGATGGGGTTGACGCTGGCGGCGGCGACGCGGATGCGGACCTCGCCGGGGCCGGCGTGGGGCGCGGGGGCGTCCTCGACGGTCAGCACCTGCGGCTCGCCGAACTGGTGGAAGCGCGCTGCGCGCATGGGGTCCTCCTCGCTGGGTGCTCGCACGAGGCGGCACGGATGACTTGCTACGGAAAGTGATCCTGAACCGGATGACTTTCCGCGTCAAGTCAACGCGGCGTATCGTGACGCACATGACAGACGTCGACGCACCCCGCTGGCTCACCCCCGACGAGCAGCGCGCCTGGCTCGCGCTGGCCGGCACGGTCATCTGGCTGCCCGCCGCCCTCGACGCCCAGCTGCAGCGCGACGCCGGCCTCAGCCACGCCGAGTACCAGGCGCTGTCCTGGCTGTCGATGAGCCCCGAACGCACCCGACGCATGAGCGAGCTCGCCGACACCGCCAACGTCACGCTCTCCCACTTGTCCCGCATCGTCGCGCGTCTCGAGCAGCGCGGCTGGGTGCGCCGCACCCCCGACCCCAGCGACGGCCGCTACACGCTCGCGATCCTCACCGAGGACGGCTGGCAGAAGGTCGTCGAGTCCGCCCCCGGGCACGTGGCCGCCGTGCGCGAGCACGTCTTCGCCCAGCTCACCCCCGAGGAGGTCGGGCAGCTCGAGCGCATCGGGTCGCGGATCGTCGGCCACCTACGGCCCGAGTGCGCCGCCAGCCACCCGGCGGACGTCACGGTGCGTGCCTAGCGTCGCCGATCGACCTCAGCGGGAGGCGTCTGGCACGAGCGGCAGCTCGGTGCCCGCACTGCGGATCTCACCGCACCGCACGTCGTAGGTGCCCTCGAGCGTGAACCAGCACTCGTCGACCGTGCCGTCGGCGCGCGTGATCGTCAGGTGGTCGAACGCCCCGGGCTCTACCGGGATCCGCTCCCAATCCTCGATCGTGATGCCGTACGCAGCCTCCAGCGCGTCCCGCAGCACGGGCTGTGCGGCGTCCACGGCCGCGACCCAGTCCGCGTAGTCATCCAGGTGCTGCTCCTCGTCGCGGTGGTAGAGCAGCGCACCGCCGATGGCGCCACCGAGCAAGACCGATGCAGACACGAGAGTCGGCGCCCAGAGCGCGACAGCGCCCCTCCTACGGTGGGCGGTCATGACGACCGGCACGAACAGGAGGACGCCCACGATCCCGATCACGAGCAGCGTGACGGTCAGCGCACCCGGGTGGAACAGGCCCGGTCGCGCGGCCAGATCCGGCCCGGGGACAGGCGTGGCCGTCGCCACTACCGCCAGTGCGTGCGCCGTCACCGTCACGCAGGGCCTCCGCCCGTTCCCGCCGTGCGCCGGCTGTCGCAGCGCCTCATCGTCGTCGGAGGCTCACGGTAGCCGCCCGGCGGATGTCGGAGGGCGTGGCTAGCGTCGCCGGTATGCACCTGATCCTGATCCCCGGTTTCTGGCTGGACGCCGCCTCGTGGGACGGCGTCGTCCCCGCGTTGGAGGCCGCCGGGCATCGCGTGCGTGCGCTGACGCTGCCTGGGCTCGGCTCGGTCGAGGAGGACCGCGCGGGCATCGGCCTGGCCGACCACGTCGCGGCCGTGGTGGCGCAGATCGACGCGATCGACCCGGCCGAGGGGCCTGTGGTGCTCGTCGGGCACAGCGGTGGGGGAGCGATCGCGCACGCCGCCGTCGACGCCCGTCCGGAGCGGGTCGGGCGCGTCGTCTACGTCGACTCCTGGCCGCTGGGCGACGGCGGTCTCATCAACGACGAGCTGCCGGTGGTGGGTGACGAGATACCGCTGCCCGACTGGTCGGTGTTCGAGGACGCCGACCTGGTCGACCTCGACGCCACTCTGCGTGCACGGTTCCGTGCGATCGCCGTGCCCGAACCGGCACGCGTCGCCAGCGACCGCCAGGTGCTGCACGACCCCCGGCGGTACGACGTGCCCGTCACCGTGATCGCGTGCGAGTTCTCCGTCGCGGAGCTGCGCGAGATGGTCGCCGGTGGGCACGTGCCCGAGCTCGCCCGGGTGACGGACGTGACGATGGTCGGCCTGCCCACGGGGCACTGGCCGCAGCTGACCAGGCCGGCCGAGCTCGGGGCGGTGATCGTCGACGCCCTGGTGTGACGCGTCAGGCCGGGGCGGGCGCCACTGGGGCGAACGGGGTGAGCGTCTCGTGGCCGGCGTCGACCAGCAGGCAGGTGCTCTCAGGGACCTCGCGCCACGCACCGCGCAGGTCACCCAGCGGCTCGGAGACGACCAGCCGTGCGTCGTCGCTGAGCTCGTGCAGCGTCGGGTTGTCGGGGTACTGCTCACGCAGCACCGTCACGTCGGTGCTGTGGAACAGCGACCGCGACCGTCCTTCGCTGGAGTAGCGGAACGCCCACAGCCGGTGGCCGTCCGCGGTGCAGACCGTCATCTGCACGGGGAAGCTCACGCCGTGCTCCTGGGCGACCTGCTCGATGAACCCGACGGCTCGCGCCACCGCCGCGGGAGGGTCCTGCTCCAGCCCGAACGTCAGGGCCAGGTAGAAGAACACCTCGGAGTCCGTCGAGCCCTCGATCAGCGGGAACAGTGCGGGGTCGACCGCCAGCACCAGGTCGCGCTTGTACACGGGGAAGTCGGCCAGCACGCCGTTGTGCATCCACAGCCACGCACCGTGCCGGAACGGGTGGCAGTTGGTCTGCTGCACGGGGGAGCCGCTGGACGCGCGGATGTGCGCGAGCACCACCCGGGCGCGGGCGTGCGCGGACAACTCGTGCAGGTTGCGGTCGTTCCAGGCCGGTTCGATGCTGCGGAACACGCCGGGCTCGGGGGAGTGGTCGTCGTACCAGCCGACCCCGAACCCGTCACCGTTGGTGGGTTCGGCGCCCAGGCGGCTGTGCAGGGACTGCATGACGAGCGAGTTCGCCGGCTTGTACAGCAGGTCCTCGAGCAGGACGGGTGACCCGGTGTAGGCGAGCCATCGGCACATGTCGGCCTCCTTGCCGCGCGGCCGGTCCGCGGGACGCAGGGCGGTCCGCACCCCCAGCACACCAGTCGCGGCGCGTCCTGTCGCGCCGGGTGACGCGCCTCGCCGGAGCGGGCGCGTGGCCGGCCGGACCCTCACTCCGCGTCACCGTCGAGGTGCCACCTCCGCTGGTACTCGCGCACGGCGCTGTGCACCGTGGGGAAGAAGTGGTCCGGCCCGAACCGGGCCCCCACGCCGTACCGGATCAGCCGGTCCTTGACCGGGCCCTTCATCTCGGCGAACACCAGGTCGACGCCGTGCCGGGCCAGGTGGTCGTCGAGCTCGACGAGCTCGTCGATGGCGGTGGTGTCCACGCCGGTCAGCGGTTCGGCGGCGACGATCACCTGGTGCACGGGTGCGGGCGCCTGCGCGACGAGCGTGCGCACCCACGTGTCGAACACGTCGCCGTTGGCGAAGAACAGCGGGGCGTCGAACCGGGCGATCACCAGCCCGGGGATCCGGTGACCCTCGGGGTGCCGGCTCAGGTCGTGGAACCCGGGCACGCCGTCGAGGCTGCCGAGCTCGGCACGGTACGGGTCCCACGCGTTGCGCACGAACGCGGCCAACGACAGGGCCACGGCCACGACGACGCCCTGCAGCACCCCGACGAACGCCACCCCGAGGAACGCGGCGACCAGCAGGGCGGCCTCGGTGCGGCTCATCCGGACCAGGCGCACCACGGTGCGCACGTCCACGAACGAGGACGCGGCCACGATGACCACGGCGGCCAGTGCGCTGGTCGGCAGCGTCGCGGTCAGCCCGGGTGCGAGCAGCATGAACGCGGCCAGCGCGACCGCCGCGACCACCCCGACCAGCTGGGTGCGTGCCCCGGCCTGCACGGCCACGGGCGTGCGCGAGGCGCTGCTGGAGATGGGGAACCCACCCAGCAGCCCGCTCGCGGCATTGGCCAGCCCGAGCGCGCCCATCTCCTGGCTGCCGTCGACGCGCTCGCCGCGACGGCCGGCCAGCGTGCGCGACAGCACACCGGTGTCGGCGAACGCGATGAGGGCGATCCCGACCGCGGGGCCCACGAGGGACAGCACGTCCTCGGCGCGCACGCCGCCGAGGGCCGGGGCGGGCAGGCCCTGCGGGAGGGCCCCCACCGTCGGCACCTGCCCGGCCGCCCCGACCTCGAGCAGCACCGCGGTGACGGCGGTGGCCGCGACGACCGCCACCGCGATGCCGGGCACCGACGGTCGCAGTCTCCGCAGCAGGACGATCACCGCCAGCGACCCGAGACCCAGGGCCGCCGCGACCGCGTCGGCGCCACCGTCGGCAACCGCGGCCACGGTCTGCCCGAGCGTGGCCGGCACGGACCCGCCGGCCACGCTCACCCCGAGCAGCTTCGGCAGCTGGGAGGTGATGACCACCAGGGCGATCCCGTTGAGGTACCCCACGCGGATGGGTGTGGACAGCAGGTCGGTGACGAACCCGAGCCGCAGCACCCCGCCGAGCAGAAGCACCGCGCCCACCAGCAGCGCGAGCACCCCGGCCAGGGCCACGGCCCGGTCGGTGTCGCCGAGCGCCAGGGGGAGCACGGCGGCCGCGATCATCGGGGCGAGCGAGGAGTCCGGCCCCAGCACGAGCACCCGGGACGGGCCGACGAGTGCGTACACGAGCAGCGGGACGATGGTGGCGTACAGCCCGGTGACGGGCGGCAGCCCGGCCGCCTGGGCGTAGGCCATGCCGGCGGGGATCGCCAGGGCGATCAGGGAGAGGCCGGCGACGAGGTCGGGTCGCAGCCACTGCCGCCGATACCCCCGGGCCGTGGCGATACCGGGCAGCAGCCGGTCGAACCGCCCTCGGTCCATCTGCCCAGACTAGGGCGACGCCCCAGGTGGGCGCCGGTCGGGGCGCCTGCGCAGGTGCACATCTGTGGCCGTTCCGTGGCCATGGTCCCGGGTCGTGGAGGTCCGATCGGTGGTCGGATGGTGCTGCTGACCCCGCACGGGCAACCTTGGGGGGTGACCGGGTGGTGACGGACGCAGATCCGTCACCGGGACGAGGAGAGGTTCGACGATGATCGTGCTCTGGGACCTGGACGGGACGCTGCTGCTGGACACCAGCCCGCAGGGGGGCGAGAGCGTGTTCGGGCAGGCGCTGAAGGACGTCAGCGGGCTCGACGACGTCGTGGTCCCCGACCGGCAGGGCAAGGTCGACTGGCAGATCCTCGACGAGATGCGCCGGGAGAACCAGGTCGACGCCTCGCTGGCCGGTCCGCTGACGAAGCGGTTCCTGGAGCTGTCGCAGGAGTGGTACTCCACACCGGAGAACGCCTGCCAGGCGGTGGCGGGCGTCAAGGAGGCGGTCCGCGCGGTGCACGAGCACGGCTGGGTGAACGCGCTGATCACGGGCAACTCCAAGCCGCGGGTGCGGGTCAAGCTGGCCAGTGCGGGGTTCGACCTGGACGACTTCGACTGGGGTCACTCGTTCTACGGCTCGATCTACCCCGACCGTGCCGCCCTGGCCCGTGCGGCGCAGCGTGCGGTGCCGAACGGTGTGCTGGTCGGTGACACCGGCGGTGACGGTGTGGCTGCCAACGCCGGCAACTTCGCGTTCGTGGCCGTCACCACGGGGGGCACGTCGGCGAAGAAGCTGGCGAAGTTCAGCCCGGTGCTGGTGGTCGACGACTGGGCCACCCAGCTGGAGGACTTCCTGGCGACGGTCAAGCGCCTGGCGAAGTAGGCGGGTCGCACGTCGGTGGGCCGAGGACGGTGATCGTCGTCCCCGGCCCACCGACGTCGTTCAGGCCCGACGGCGCAGCGCAGCCAGGGCGGCGACGAGGCTGACCACGCACCAGGTGCCGAGCACGACGAGCGAGCGCCCCGGGATGTCGAAGGCGTCCTGTGCGAGCCCGGCGCGCATGAGCTGCGCCATGGGTTCGACCGGCAGCCACTGGTGGGCGTCCTGCAGCCACTCGGGCATGCGCGCGGCGGGGTAGCTGACGGGGGAGAACAGCATCACCACGAAGATGAGCACCTGCGTCATGAGCATCGCCACCTGCGAGGGCAGCACGCTGGCCATCCCGTAGCCCACGGCGGCGGCGGTCAGCGAGACGAGCAGTGCGGCCGGCACGATCCAGGGTGCGACGGAGAGCGTGAGGTCGAAGCGCAGCGCCCCGGCGACGACGCCCAGCACGGTGCCGGGCAGCGCGAGCAGCGTCCAGACCAGCATGTCGCCGGCCAGGAAGACCCCGCGGGGCACGGGCAGGGTGCGCAGCCAGTCGAGGCTGCCCTCGGTCTTGGCGGTGACGAGCATCTGCGGTGTCATGACCAGCCCGACCGTGATGAGCGTGACGGTCGGGGCGCCGGTGGCCAGGTAGAGGGCGGTGGTCGGGTCGGGCTCGCCGATGAGCAGGCCGTAGCCGAGGATCGTGGTAACGGCGAGCAGCACCTGTACGACGATCAGCAGGGGCAGGTACTGCCCTTGACGGCGCAGCTGCCACTGCGCGAACAGGCCGAGCTGACGGACGGCGATCATGCGGCCACCTCCGCCCCGACGGTGCGCTGCGCTGCGTCTGCGCCGTCCTGCGGTGGCCCATCGGGCCCGGTGGGTTGCCCGTCGGCATCGTGACCGGGGCCGACGAGCTGCACGTAGACGTCCTCGAGCGAGGCGGGGGCGAGCGCGTACCGCTCGACGGCACCCTCCTCGACGCGGGCCTGCGCCCAGCGCACCACGTCGGCGGCCTCGGTGGCGGCGACGGTGCCCTGGACGCGCAGCCCGGTGCGGCGCCCCGGGGTGACCCCGGTGGGCCACTGCGGTGCGGAGCCGGGCATGAGGTCGAGCTCGACGGTCAGCTCGCCGCGCAGCGGTGCAGTCAGGCCGGCGGGGGTGTCGGCAGCGATGACGGTGCCGTGATCGAGGATCGCCAGGTGGTCGACGACGCGTTCGGCCTCGCGCACGTTGTGGGTCACCAGCAGCACGCCGGCGCCGTGGTCGGCCAGGGCGCGGATCTGGTCCCACAGCAGGCGGCGGCGCACGGGGTCGACGTCGTTGGTGGGTTCGTCGAGCACGACGAGCTTGCCGGGCACGACGGCGGTCATGGCGAAGGCGGTGAGTCGGGCGACACCGCCGGAGATCTTCTCGGCGGGGGTGTCGGCCCAGGGGCCTAGGTCGAGCGCGTCGAGCAGGTCGGCGGTGCGGCGCACGACGTCGGCGCGGTGTCCGCCGCGGATGCGGCCCACGAGCTGGACGGCGGTGCGGGGCGTCAGTCCGGTGATCGGCACGTTCGACTGGGCCTGGATGGAGGCGCGGCGACGGGCCAGGTGGGGTTGGGTCACGGCGTCGATGCCGTCGAGCGTGATGGTGCCGGAGTCGGGCCGCACGAGGCCGACGACCTGGTTGACCAGGGTCGACTTGCCGGCGCCGTTGTGCCCCAGCAGGCCGACGACCTGGCCGGCGGCGACGTCGAGGTCGATGCCGTCGTTGGCCTGCACCCCCGAAGCCCCGCGGTAGCGCTTGCGCAGCTCACGGATGGTGAGCACTGTCCCGGCAGTCATGCGTCCTCCTCGTAGATACCGTTCGGTACATTCGTGAAGGTATCAGATGCCGACTGGTAGATACTGCTCGTTCAGATACTCATCGGTACGAGCGCAGGTATGCTCGGACGCATGGCCCGCAACGCCCAGGACGACGACTCGATCGGCGCCGCCACCCGCGCGCTCGCCGACGCCACCGCCACCCTCACGCGCCTGCTCGGCAAGCAGGTCTCCGCCGTGTCCGTCGAGCTCAACGACGTCGTCGCCGGATCGCTGCGCGAGGCCGCACGGGGCCTGGCCGAGGCCTCCGAGTCGGTCGACCGCAGCGGTGCCGGGCGCCGACGGGACAAGGTCGACCAGACCCGCGCCGACCTGCTCGCCGCCGCCGGGCGCGTGTTCGCCGCCCGCGGGTACGAGGGCGCCTCCGTCGGCGACATCGCCGCCGAGGCCGGGTACACCAAAGGCGCGCTCTACGCGCACTTCGGCTCCAAGAGCGGGCTGTTCCTGGAGTTCGCCCGGGCGACCCTCGGCGAGGAGACCTGCGGCGGCCTGCAGGCCGACGACCTGGCGGTCACGCTCGAGGAGTCGATGCGGGCCACCGTCGGCGAACCCGTCACGCTCGTCGCCCTCGAGATCATCGCCTACGGCATCCGACACCCCGAATCACGGCCCGACCTGGCGCCGCTGCTCAGCGCGTCCTGGGACTTCATGGCCGAGCAGGTCCGGGATGACAGGATCCGCCGCGAGCACCGCGCCGCCGGGTCGCCCGACCCCGCACCCACGGACACCCCACCCACGCAGGACGACCGCGACACCGCGCTCGGGGTGGTCGCCGTGAGCAACCTCGCTGTCATGTTCGGCACCCTCGCGCACGACCGCGACGACGCCGCCGACACCGGCGCACGGCTCCTGCGCCGGCTGCTGGGCCACTGACCCGGTCCGTAGACTCCAGCGGTGCAGTGCGACTACTACGACGCCGGACGGTGCCGTTCCTGCACCCTGCTGGAGCAGCCGTACGCCGACCAGGTGCACGCCAAGGAGCACCGCTGCCGTGAGCTGATCGACACCCCCGGGCTGCACTGGCTCCCGCCCATGACCGGCCCTGAGCAGGGGTTCCGCACCAAGGCCAAGATGGTCGTCGGCGGCACGACCGAGCAGCCCACGCTGGGCATCCTCGACGCCGAGCTGCACGGCGTCGACCTGCGCGAGTGCGGCCTGTACCCGGCGACGCTGCAGGCGGTGTTCCCGGTGCTCGCCGCGTTCGTCACGCGTGCCGCCCTCACCCCGTACGACGTCGCCACCCGCGCCGGCGAGCTCAAGCACCTGCTGGTCACCCAGTCGCCCGACGGTGAGCTGATGGTGCGGTTCGTGGTCCGCTCGCAGGAACCGATCGCACGGCTGCGCAAGCACCTGCCGTGGCTGCGCGAGGCCCTGCCGACCCTGCGCGTGGCGTCGGTGAACCTGCTGCCCGAGCACAAGGCCGTGCTCGAGGGCGAGCGGGAGATCCTGCTGACCGAGGACTCCACGCTGCGCATGGCCGTCAACGGCATCGACCTGCACCTGCGACCGCAGAGCTTCTTCCAGACGAACACCGACGTGGCCGCGGCGCTGTACCGGCAGGCGCAGGCGTGGGTCGACGAGCTGGACCCGGGGTCGGTGTGGGACCTGTACTGCGGTGTGGGCGGGTTCGCGCTGCACTGCGCCCGCGCCGGCGGGGCCCGGGCAACCGGTGTCGAGCGGGATGTCGTGGGCATCGAGACCAGCCGTGAGGCCGTGGCCAGTGCGCAGACGAGCGCCCGCGAGCTGGGGCTGACCCGTGCGCGGTTCGAGGCGGGTGACGCCACCGCGTTCGCCCTGGCCGCCACGCACGCCCCGGACCTGGTGATCGTCAACCCGCCGCGGCGAGGCATCGGCCCGGAGCTCAGCGGCTGGCTCGAGGCCTCGTCCGTGCGGCACGTCGTGTACTCCAGCTGCCACGCCGGCTCGCTGGCGCGCGACCTGTCCGCGATGCCGTCGCTGCGCCCGCGACGCGCCCAGCTGCTCGACATGTTCCCGCAGACCGACCACTACGAGGTCCTCACCCTGCTCGAACGCGCCTGACCGTTTGACCCATCCGGCGGATCGTGCGCGGCTACGGTCGCGGGGTGAGTACGAGCCAGCCGCCGTCCGCATGGTCCGGCCCGTGGAGCGGGGAGGTCGCCGTCCCGAGCGCGGTCGCCCCCTCGGGAGTGGTCGGCGTGGTGGTGCGAGTCGTGGTCGCCGCGCTTCTCGCGCTCGGTCTCGTTCAGGCGATCTCGCTCCACCTCGACCTGTCTGCTGCGCTCGACGCCGGGACGGTGACGTGGACGACCGACGATGACGGCACGCAGGCCGTCGCCGCTCTCGCCCGCCAGTCGCCGGAACCGCTCGACGACACGTGGCGTGTGGGCCGGCTGACCGTGCACCCCACCGAGCGCACCGTGCTGGTGCTGGGTGCCCTGGGTGCGTTCCTGGTCCTCGTGCTCGGGCGGGCGCCGCGACTGGCCACGCGCTGGGCCTGGTTCTGGCTCGGGTCGGTGCCGCCCCTGTGGTTGGTCTTCGTGCTGCTCGAGCCGGTACCGCTGTGGAGCCGGACCCCGGCGCCCGCCCGAGCGCAGCGGCTCACCGGTGGGTGGGCGTTCCTGATCGGGCTGGTGCTGCCCGGCGTGCTGGCCGCGCTGGTGCCCGGGTACCGCGAGGTCTTCTGAGCTGTCGGGCGTTCTCTCAACACCGCGTGATCTGCGCCGATGGTCCGGGACGAAGGCCCCACCCCGACTCCATCGAGGAGTACGCCCGTGCCCGAACGCGTCGTCTCGCTGGCCGCCGAGATCGGCGCGGTCACCGCCACCAAGCTGGGTGGCATCGACCGCATGGCCACCAGCACCAAGATGCTGGCCCTGAACGCGCTCATCGAGGCCACGCACGCCGGGGAGCACGGGCGCGGGTTCGCGGTCGTGGCGCGTGAGGTCGGGCAGGTCGCCGAGCAGGCGCGGGGACTGGCTACTGCGCTGACCGACGAGCTCGAGCCGCGGATCGCGAGCCTGACGGCGCTGGGCACGGAGCTGGTCGCCCGGGTGCGGGGGCAGCGGCTGGCCGACCTGGCGCTGAACGTCATCGAGCTGATGGACCGCAACCTGTACGAGCGCAGCTGTGACGTGCGGTGGTGGGCGACGGACTCCGCGCTGGTCGACGCGCTGGGTGACCCGGCGTGCGCGGCACGGGCGGGGGAGCGGCTGGCGGTCATCCTGCGCAGCTACACCGTGTACCTGGACCTGTGGCTGGCCGACGCGTCGGGGACCGTGGTGGCGCATGCCGCCCCGGGGGCCGGGGTGGTCGGCACGGACGTGTCGCGGGCGGCCTGGTTCCAGGCGGCGATGGGCACCGCGCACGGCGACGACTACGCGGCGATGGACGTCGAGCGCCACCCGGTGCTGGGCTCGACGGTCGCGACGTACGCCACGGCGGTGCGTGAGGGCGGTGCGACGCACGGTCGGGTGCTGGGCGCCCTGGGGGTCTTCTTCGACTGGGACAAGCAGGCGCAGGGCATCGTCGAGGGTGTGCGGCTCTCGCCGGAGGAGTGGGAACGCACGCGGGTGCTCATCGTGGGGCGTGACGGCACGGTGCTGGCCGCCTCGGACCGCCGCGGGGTGCTCGACGAGCGGGTCGACCTGCGCACCGAGGGGCGCCCGTCGGGTTCGTACGCCGAGGGTGGGCGCACGGTCGGGTTCGCGGCCACGCCGGGGTTCGAGACGTACGCGGGACTCGGGTGGTCGGGCGTGCTCGTCCAGAGCTGACCCGGCCCCGCCACCACTGATCGCCGCGGCGCGCGGTCAGGACGAGACGTCGGCCGTGGTGAACCTGCTCCACGCCAGCGCACCGAACACCGCGACCCACGCGGCCTGCACCGCCAGTCCTTGCCCGAGCACGTCCCAGCCGATGTCGATGCGCAGGAACTCGGCGAAGTCGAACCAGTGGTGGGTCAGCAGCCACGGCTGGATCGCCGCCAGCTGCGGCAACGAGTCGAGCACGGACGAGGCCACCGCCACGACGACCGTGGCGGCCATGGCACCGACGGGCACCTCGGTCAGCGTCGAGAAGAACAGCCCGACGGCTACCAGCCCCGTCAACGACAACGCCACGTACCCGGCGACGCCGAGCATGCGCAGCACGCCGTCGGCGAGCGGCACCGTGGTGCCGGACAGCAGCGTGACGTCGTCCCAGCCGAACAGCAGCGCGCCGGTCAGCAGCGCCATGAGCGTCACCGACAGCACCGCAGCCAGGGCGAACGCCAGCGCGGTGACGGCCTTGACGACCAGCAGCTTGGTGCGGCCCACCGGCACGGCCAGCAGGTACCGCAAGGTGCCGGCGGAGGCCTCGCCGGCGATCGCGTCACCCGCGACGATGCCGACGGTCAGCGGCAGCAGGAACGGCAGGCACAGGAACAGCGAGGCGACCACGAGGAACAGCCCGTTGCCGGTGACCCGGGCGACGAACCCAGGGCCCTGTCCGCCGAGGGCGGAGTCCTGCGTGAAGAACAGCACCAGGCCCAGCAGCAGCGGCACCAGGGAGAGCCCGGCCAGCAGCGCGAGCGTGCGCTTGCGCAGCAGCACGAGCCGCAGCTCGGAGCGCTGCAGCCGCCACCCCGCGCCGCGCACGACGGGCACGGGGGGCAGGGGAGCCGCGTCCGCCGCGGGTACCGGGACGATGGCAGTGTCAGCGGGCGACATCGAAGCCCTCCCCGGTCAGCTCGACGAACACCTGTTCCAGGCTCGGGGTGCGCACCTCGAACCCCACCAGCTCGATGCCGGCGTGCACGAGCGCGGCCGACGCCTTGGCGGGCAGCACCGGCCCGAGCGTGCCGGTGACCACCGGGCCCTCGGCGGTGACCTGCTCGCAGCCCAGGCCGGTGAGCACCTGGGCGGCGTCGGTGGTCTGCGATCCCGTGGTGGTGACGACCACCCGCGCGGCGCCGTGCTCCATGAGCAGCTCACGCGGCCCCTGCAGCAGCAGGTGCCCACGGCTCATGATGCCGACGTGCGTGCACACCTGCTCGATCTCGGCCAGCAGGTGCGAGGAGACCAGCACGGTGGTTCCCGCCGCGGCCAGGTCGCGCACCAGGTGCCGCACCTCGCGGGTGCCCTGCGGGTCCAGGCCGTTGGTCGGCTCGTCCAGGATCATCAGGTCTCGCGGGCGCAGCAGCGCGGCGGCCAGCCCGAGCCGCTGCTTCATACCCAGCGAGTACTGCCGGTACGGCTTGAGGGCGGCGGCACCCAGACCCACTCGGTCGAGTGCGTCGTCGGTGCGTCGGCGTGCCGTGCGGGGGTCCGCCGTGGCATCGGCTGCGTCCAGGCGGGCCAGGTTCGCCCGGCCCGACAGGTACGGGTGGAACGCTGGGCCTTCGACCAGGGCACCCACGCGCGGCAGTACCGATGCGGCGGCGTGCGGCATCGACCCGCCGAGCACCCACGCCTCACCGCTGGTGGGTCGCACCAGCCCGAGGAGCATGCGGATGGTCGTCGTCTTGCCCGACCCGTTCGGGCCGAGGAACCCGTACACGGCACCCGCGGGCACGTGCAGGTCGATGCCGTCGACGGCCGTCTGGCCGGTGCCGGGCCGACCGAACCGTTTGGTCAGCCCGGCGGTGACGATCGCCTCCATCAGGCCGCGGCACGCAGCGCATCAGCCGGCACCGAGCCGACCAGCACGCGACCGTCGTCGGTCACCAGGATCGACAGCAGCGTCGAGGACAGCAGCCGTCCCTCGGGCACCGCGGTGGTCAGCTGGTCGTACAGGGCCGTGGTGTCCAGCTCCATGCTGTGACCGCCGTCCTCGTCGGAGGGCATGAACTCGCCGATGAGGTCCTGGGCGGAGTCCGAGCCGAACGACTTCTCCAGGGTGCGTCCGGCCGGGTTGGACGTCGGGTCGCCGGCGAGGAGGCCCGCGACATCCACGTCGGAGGCCGTGACGATCGTGGACCAGCCCTCGCCGGCGACGGCCACACCCTCGGGCAGGCCGGTGGTCGTGCCGACCGCGGGGGCGTCGGTGTGCTCGGGCAGCGGGACGACGACCTCACGGGTCGTGGCGCCGGCCGGCGCGGAGTAGGTGAGCACCGCGTCGGCGGGCGCGGCGTACGAGACGTCGGTGAAGCCCAGTTCGAGCGACGGCGCCGAGCCATCGGAGACACCCCACGCCTGCACGCGCAGGGGCACCGAGGTGCGGGCGTCGACCGCCACGACGACCTTCGCCACGAGCGTCCCGGCGTCGTCGGGGGTGATCACGAGCTGGTGGGCGGCCTGCCCGGCGATCCGCACGGACTCACCGAGGGTCACGGTGGAGTGCTCCGAGGCGCGCTCGAGGATCTGCGTCGCAGCCTCCTGCGGTGTGGGCAGGTCGCCGGTGACGGTCGGGTCGAGCGCGTCAGTCATCTGCTGCTCCGCCGCCTGGTAGGCGGCCAGCCCCGCGGCGTCGAGCGAGTAGTGCACCGACTCGTCGTCCGCGCTGGAGTACGTCCACGCCTCCGGCCCGTCACGCACCACCGAGTACTCGCTCGCGGTGCCCAGCAACGACACCCGGGAGCGGTCCGCACCGTCGGTCCACAGACGCAGCGTCGAGGAGCCCGACAGCAGGTTGATCGGGTCGGCGCCGGTCATCTCGCTGATCGGCAGCTCGGGCAGCCCCAGCCGCGCCGTGTACACGACCGTGCCGGACAGCGGCGTCGGCTCGGCCGCCAGCACCGTCGCGATTAGCTCGGCCGGGTCGGCCGGGGGCTGCAGGTCGTCGTCCGCGGTGGCCAGCAGCGGCGGTGCGGCGAACGCGGCCGCCACCCCCACGGCGACGACGGCAGGGACGGCCCAGCGGGCGCGGGTCGACAGCGTGCGGGGACGAGACGAGGGAGCGGACGGTGTGCTCATGGGTACCACCCTGCCCCAGCGACCCTGAGGGGACGCTGAGAGACCTCGCGCCGCCGGTCCCCGGTGACGGGCGCCGCCCGGTGGGATGCTGCGGGGGTGCGCGTGCTGGTGGTCGACGACGAGGTCACGCTGGTGCGCGCCCTGCACCGCGGCCTGACCGCCGAGGGGTTCGCGGTCGACGTCGCCCACGACGGCGCGACGGGCTTCGACCTGGCGGTGGACCGCGACTACGACGCGATCGTGCTCGACGTGATGCTCCCGCGCCGCAGCGGCTACGACGTGGTCACCGCCCTGCGGGCCGCCGGGGTGTGGACGCCCGTGCTGATGCTCAGCGCCAAGGACGGCGAGCACGACGTGGCCGACGGACTGGACGTCGGCGCCGACGACTACCTGACCAAACCGTTCTCGTTCGTCGTGCTCGTGGCCCGTCTGCGCGCGCTGGTGCGTCGACCCGCCCAGGCCCGGCCGGCCGTGCTGCAGGTCGGCGACGTGACCCTGGACCCTGCGACGCGAGAGGTCACGCTGGCCGGTGCGCCTGTGGAGCTCACCGCGCGCGAGACCGCCCTGCTGGAGTACCTCATGCGGCACGCCGACCGGGTAGTCGGCAAGGTCGAGCTGCGCGACCACGTGTGGGACGGCCCCGGCGAGGACGTCAACGTCGTCGAGGTCTACGTCGGCTACCTGCGCCGCAAGCTCGGCCGCGACGTGGTGCGCACCGTGCGCGGCGCCGGGTACCGGGTCGGCGCGTGACCAGCCGCGGGGGAGAGAGCGGGACTGCGGGCGTGGGCGTGCGCGGCTGGTGGGGTCGTTCGCTGCGCCTGCGCCTGACCCTGGTGACCGCCGGTCTGCTGTGCCTGGCGCTCGTCGCCGGGGCCGTCGCCCTCACGGCCGTGCTCTCGCGCAGCCGCGTCGCCGCCCTCGACGACATCGTCCGCGCACGGGCCACCACCGTGGCCACCCTCGCCGCCGAGGACCGCATGCCCGACGCCCTGCCCGTCGCCGAACCCGGCGAGATCGTCCAGGTGCTCGACGCCGACGGCCGCGTGCTGGCCACCTCACCCACCGCCAGCCGCACCCTGCCCCTGATCCCACTCGCCGAGGTCACCCGCCTCACCGGCGACGCCCCGACCGACCAGGTCGCCCTCGCCACGACGACCGCCTCCGGGTACGACGGCTCCGCCCGCGTGGCCGTCGTCGGCGTCGAGGTCGCCGGTGCGCCCGCGACCGTGGTGGCGAGCATGCCGCTGCAAGAGGTGCAGGGACTCCTGTCGGCGCTGCGCGTCTCGCTCATCGGCGTCGTCCCCGTGCTGACCGCCCTGCTCGCCCTGGCCGTCTGGCTCGCCCTCGGCCGAGCCCTGCACCCCGTCGACCAGCTGCGCCGCGCCGCCGAGCAGGTCGCCGTCACCGGCGGCCCCGGCGCCCTGCCCGTACCCCGCGGCGACGACGAGCTGGCTGCTCTGGCCCGCACCCTCAACCGCATGCTCGACCGCCTCGAAGAGGCCTCCGCCCGGCAACGCAGCTTCGTCGCCGACGCCGCCCACGAGCTGCGCTCACCCATCGCCGCCCTGCGCGCCACCCTCGACGTCGCCCGCTCCCACCCCGATTCCTACGCACCCGGCGAACTCGTCGAGGAGCTTGCGGGGGAGACCGCCCGCATGCAGGTGCTCGTCGACGACCTGCTGCTGCTCGCCCGCGTCGGCTCCCGGCCATTGCGCACGGCCCGGGTCGACCTTCGTGAGGTGGTCGAGCAGGTGCTCGCGGCGCCGGGCGCGCCGTGGACGACGGTCGCTGGCGGGGTGCCGGGCGCCTCTGGCTCGTCCGGCGTGACCGTGCAGGTCATCGGCGACGGCGCCGCGACGGCGGATGCCGGGGCCCTCGCCCGCGCCGTCCGTAACCTCGTCGAGAACGCGGCCCGGCACGCCGCCAGCGCGGTGCAGGTCACGCTCGATGAGGGCCGTGTGGTCGTCGACGACGACGGCCCGGGCATCGCCGAACCAGACCGCGACCGCGTCTTCGAGCGGTTCGTGCGGCTCGACGACTCCCGTCAGCGCGGTGCCGGCGGCGCTGGGCTGGGCCTGGCGATCGCCCGGGAACTTGCGCGGGAGCAGGGCGGGGACATCCGGCTGACGGGTTCGCCGACCGACGGCCTGCGCGCCGTGCTCACGCTGCCGCCCGGTTGACGTGCCCGCTCCGGGTAGACGAAGGCCGGCAATCCGACAGCGCGCTAACCAGCCCTCACCCGCTCGCGTTGCCTCCAAGTAGTTCCCCCGTCAACGCGTCCTCGCTCGGCACACCCCCGCGCACAGCGGCTGCGCGCGCGACTGAGGTCAGGAGGTTCCAGGCGTCCGTCCATTCCTCGCTCTCGCTTCGGGCGCCAGGCCGACGGCGCGAGCCGTGCGCAATTCGGGAGCGGACGCCGTACGCCGCCCGTATGCGCTCGAACTCTGGACGTCGGTCACCCTCAGGCTGGATCATTTGGGCGAGATAGAGCGCCAGTCGAAACGACAACTCGGCGCTGACTTGCGGGAACAGCGACTCCAGCCCCGACCAGATTGGCATGATGGACTGACCGTGGCTCGGGATCTGTGGTGCCGAGATCAGGGTCTCCTGAAGCACCAGCACCGAGCCCCCGTTGTTGACCAATGCAGCCCAATCCCTGGAGTACGCGGCCGCCTGCTCGAACGCATGGTGGGAGATCGTGGAGGGCGCCTCGGTTGGCGCATGCAGCGATCCCAGGTGGGCCTCGTTCCAGGCCAGGAGGACGTGCTCGTCCCCATTGCGCAGCGCTCTGCTGCGCGCTGCGCGCGAGTCCGTGAGCGGCTCCGGCGGAGCAGAGATGGCTGAGAAGTCATTGATGCTGTGGGATGAGATGAACGGAGCGAAGAACGGAGTGGTGTTGTGCAGGAGCAGGCTCACATAGAAGCACCGGAACAACTGGCGTGCTTCATCGATACTGTCGGCCTCGACCGAGAACTCCATATTGCAGCCGCGGGCAAGCACGTCCGCCAATTGGTACTCAACCCGCAACTCGTGGTGAATGCTTGTCGCTAAGTAGGCCCAGTCGGTAATCCCAGCGCCCCATGCCCGCGGCACCATCGACCATCCGTGCGCGTCGCACTGCGACAACGGGTCCGGTCGCAGAATGAGCGCTGTGACAAAATACCGTGGCATACGACCAGTATGGAGCAGGCCGAGCGGTCACGTCGGGCAGCGCCGAAGGCGGGCGGTCACGGCGACTGCTCGGCGATCCGTTGGCCGCTGGGGGTGAGGTGGTTCGCCCAGTTGTGGGACTGTGTTGCGGGGAACCGCAGTGGTGTGGTTCGTCCCCTTGTCGCATCCCCTGCTCTCACGAATGGCTTGCCAGGAGACGCCCCCCAACCTGATTGCGGTGTGATGAGAGCGGTCTCTGAGTCCCCGACTGCTTGGCGAGTGTCCGGAGTCGATTGAGCGTGTCCCTCTCGGCGTGGACGAGGCCGGGTGTTTCGCCGCCGGTTGCCGGGACGAGCCCTGAGCTGCCGCGCTTCGAGGCTGGCGTGTGCCGGTTCGTCCCAGGCGGACTTCGGATCCACTCATCGGCCACGTTGGCGATCTTCCCGACTCCTCGGCTCACCGCAGCGACGACGCACCGCGGCCGTCCCGGTTGCCGCGCTGCGCTGCTGCCGACTGTCCAGCGCCCGCCTCCGCTGCCTCGCGCAGGATGCGGTGGTCGGTGCCTACATCATCGCGGCTGTCGATGTGGAGACGTGCGAGCCCGAACAGCGGGCTGGTGGGCTGCTTGTTCCGCAGCGCGAACGACTGCTGCTCGAACAGCCGGCGCAGTTGCGCGTTCACCTGCTCGGCGGCGCCGTTCGCGTAGTTGGCCGGCAGCAGGTGCCGCACCGAGGTCTGGATAGCCAGCTGCGGCTCGTGGGCGGCGGCCCACGCGGCGACTTGGGTGAAGCTGGCGGTCGAGGTGAAGAACTCGTCCCACGCCTCGATGGCACTCCAGCTGCGTGGCAACGCACGGCAGCCAGGCTGGCATCCTCAGGGCGTGACAGGTGAGCGGATCGGTGCGGGGGACCTGGTCGAGTGGTTGACGGATGTCGGTCCCGCGCCCAAGCAGGTCGGCGCGCTGCTCGTGCTGGGCGGTCCCGACGTCGACGCGATGGACGTCGAGCGGGTGCTCGTCGAGCGGCTCGGGGAGTTGCCGCGGTTCCGCCAGCGGCTCGAGCAGTTCGGGCGAGGGCGCCCGCAGTGGGTCGACGCCGGGGCCGGGTCGGTCGCTGGTCGGGTCAGTCGACTCACGTGCCCAGCGCCGGGTGACCAGGAGGCTCTGCTGGCGGTGGCGACCGAGGCGATGACCCGGCCGCTGGACCGGACCGGGCCGTTGTGGCGTGCGGAGGTGGTGGACGGGCTCGCGGGCGGTGGTGTGGCCGTCGTGCTCGTGCTGCATCACGTGCTGGCCGACGGGCTCGGCGGGTTGGCGGTGCTGTCGCGGCTCGTCGACGACGCGTCCGGGCCGGCGCCGGCGAGCGGGGTGGTGGGGGCGCCCGGAGCCCCGCGGGGGTCGGGCGCGCCCAGGCCGGTGGTCCGGCCGGTCGATGCTGCGGCGGTGCGGGTCCGCCGTCGGGTCGGTGCGCCGCGCACGTCGTTGAACGTCCCGACCGGGCCGCGACGCGTGACGGTCGTCGCCGAGGCTGAGCTGGCGGCGGTGAAGGCCGCGGGGCGGACGCGCGGCGCGACCGTGAACGACGTCCTGCTGGTGGTGGTCGCCGGGGCGGCCGGGCGTCTGCTGCGGGCGAGGGGCGAGGACCTCGACGCGCTGGTCGTGTCCGTCGCGGTGGCCACCAGAGCGCCGGATGCGGCGCACGGGCTGGGCAACCACGTCGGGGTGATGCCCGTGCGGGTGCCGTTGCGGGGGTCTGCGGGGGACCGGTTGGCGGCTGTCGCCCGGCAGACCCGGCGGCGCAAGGGGCACGCCCGACGCACGTCGACGACGCTGGTCCGGCCACTGTTCCGTCTGGCCGTGGCCACGGGAACCTACCGCTGGGCGATCGAGAACCAACGGTTCGTGAACATTTTCCTCACCAACATGATCGGTCCGACCAGCGCACTCACGTTCGCGGGGGCGCCGGTCGAGCGGCTCGTCCCGGTGGTGGTCGGCGCCGGGAACGTGCCGGTGGCGTTCGCCGCACTGTCGTACGCCGGCACGCTCACGGTGTCCGTGGACGTCGACCCGGACGCCGTGCCCGAGATCGACGAGCTGACCGCTGCGCTCGCCGACGAGCTGAAGGATGCGGTGGCGTTGGGCGCGCCCGGGCTCACCTGAACGGGAGCGCGCCGGGCACGCGTCAGTTGACGACGCGCACCGGGTCGCCGGCGTAGAAGCGCTCCACGCACTCGACCGCGCCCTCGGCCATGCGGCGCAACGCCTGCGGTGTGCGGAAGCCCAGGTGCGGGGTGAACGTGGTGCCGGGTGCGCTCAGCAGCGGGTCGTCGGCGGGCAGCGGTTCGGGGTCGAAGACGTCGAGCGCGGCGTGCAGGTCGCCGCGGGCCAGGCGGGCGGCCAGGGCGCCGGGTGCGATCAACTCACCGCGGGCGGTGTTCACCAGGATCGTGCCGGGGCGCAGCAGGTCGAGTCGCTCGGCGGTCAGCAGGCCGCGCGTGCCGGGGGTGAGGGGCAGGTGCAGGCTCACGGCGTCGCACGTGGCCAGCAGGTCGTCGAGCTCCAGCCAGCGGGCGTCGGGGCCGGCGATCGTGGTGAGCTCCGGCGTGGGCGTGCGGTCCCAGGCGTGCACGTGCATGCCCAGGGCGGCCGCCATGGCGGCGAACGCCCGGCCGATCCCACCGAACCCGACGATGCCCAGGCGCATCCCGCCCAGCTCGGGGCCGAGCATTCCCGTCCAGTCGCCCTCGCGCACCGCCCGGTCTCCGACGGCGACGGAGCGGGCCGCGCCGAGCAGCAGCGCGAGGGCGTGCTCGGCGACGGCCCGGTCGCCGTACCCGGTCACGTTCGTCACGGTGATGCCGTGCTCGCGGGCGGCGGGCAGGTCGACGTACGAGGCGGCGCCCGTGCCGGTGAACGCCAGCAGGCGCGTACGCCCGCCGATCGCCCGCACGGTCTCCACCGACAGGTGCGCCGTCAGCAGCCCCGCGTCGGCCTCGGCGAGGCGCTCGCGCACCTGCGTCTCGGTCGGCAGGTCGAGGTGCACGTGCAGGTCACCGACCGCCTCGAGTCGCTCGCGCAACGGCGAGGCGTCGAACAGGGCGGCCAGACCGCCCTCACCACTGGGACACACGATGCGGGGACGGTCGCTCACGCGCACGACCGTAGCGACCCCACGTGTCCGGCAGGTGTCGCCCCGCCCGCCGGGCCGGAGCTCAGGTGTCGGCGCCGTCGGTGGTGCCCGAGTCCGTCCCGGAATCCGTGCCGGAGTCGGTGCCCGAGCCGTCGTCCGGGCGGCCGCCGTCCGGCGGTGCGCCGAGGCGGCCGGCGCCGTCTTCGCCGAACGCGGGACGCTCGCCACCGCCCGGGAACCCCGAGCTGATCTGGGAGTCGCCCCGGGCGTGGCCGACCGCGTAGCCGCCGCCGAACCCGGCGCCCGCCGCCAGCAGGACGGCTACGAGGCCGGTGACGAGCGGGTGCGCGCCGACACCGGTCCGCAGACGGGTGAGCACGCCTGAGCCCGACCTGACCGGTGCGACCGGCTCGGGGGCGCCGCCGGCGTCGTCGGTGCCGTCGAGGTCGATGGCGAGCAGCGGGTCGGGCGCCGTCGCGGCCACAGGGGCAGCCGGCGCGGTCGGTGCCGCGGTCGGGGGCGTCGCAGGCGGTGTCGCCGCAGCCGGCGCAGGGTCCGGTGCGGCAGCCGACGTCGTGCCCGCCAGGGGCTGGGTCGACGACGCGTCCGCGGGCTCCTCGTCCGGGCGCGGGGTGCTGGGTGTGGTGGTCACGGGGGCCTCCAGGTGCGTGACGGGTCGGACTGTTGCTGACAACGCTCGCCGAGTGCGCTGGAGCCCCGCCGAGCGCCGCCCATGCGCGCGCTGTGAGAGCGACCGCGGTAGCGCCACCGGGGGAGACCTCCCGATGACCTGCGCCGCCACGGCCACGATGCCAAGGTGGTGCCGTGCCCTCGACGGCGAGGCACAGGGGAGGACCGGTCATGCGCAACCAGGTGCAGCTCATCGCCTACGCCGACCGCCTGGGCGGCACGATCCCCGGCACGGCCCGCGTGCTGCACGAGGTCTTCGGCGACAGCGTCGGCGGCGTGCACCTGCTGCCGTTCTTCACGCCCTACGACGGCGCCGACGCCGGGTTCGACCCGGTCGACCACACCGCCGTCGACCCGCGCCTCGGTAGCTGGGACGACGTCCGCGAGCTCGCGCAGACACGGGACGTGGTCGTCGACGTGATCGTCAACCATGTCTCGGCGGACTCCGCGGCGTTCCAGGACGTCGTGCGCCGCGGTCGCGCGTCGCAGCACGCGCCCCTGTTCCTCACGCTCGACTCGGTGTTCCCCGACGGTGCCCACGAGGCCGACCTGGCCGCCGTGTACCGGCCTCGCCCGGGGCTGCCGCTGACGCCGATGACGCTGGGCGGTGAGAAGCGACTCGTCTGGACGACGTTCACCCGGGCGCAGGTGGACATCGACGTGCGCAGCGACGCCGGACGCGCCTACCTCACCAGCATCCTGACGACGCTGGCCGACGCAGGGGTCTCGATGATCCGGCTCGACGCCGTCGGCTACGCCATCAAGACCGCCGGCACCACGTGCTTCATGACCCCGCAGACGTTCGCGTTCATCGACGAGCTCACCGCGCAGGCGCGAGGCCTGGGCCTGGACGTGCTGGTCGAGGTGCACTCCTACTACCAGCGGCAGATCGAGATCGGGCGGGTCGTCGACCGCGTCTACGACTTCGCGCTGCCACCGCTGGTGCTGCACGCCCTGTTCACCGGCGACGGTGCACCCCTGGCCCGCTGGATGCGCGAACGCCCCGCCAACGCCGTCACCGTGCTCGACACGCACGACGGCATCGGCGTCATCGACGTCGGTGCCGACCAGACCGCCCCCGACCGACCCGGCCTGCTCACCCCCGAGCAGATCGACGCGCTCGTCGAGGGCATCCACGACCGCTCCGCGGGCGCCTCACGCCTGGCCACGGGTGCCGCGGCCTCCAACCTCGACCTCTACCAGGTCAACTGCACGTACTACGACGCGCTGGGGCGCGACGACCGCCGCTACCTGGCCGCCCGGGCGCTGCAGTTCTTCACACCGGGGATCCCGCAGGTCTACTACGTGGGTGCGCTCGCGGGCCGCAACGACCTCGAGCTGCTCGACGACACCGGCGTGGGTCGCGACATCAACCGGCACCACTACGGGCGTGAGGAGCTCGACGCGGAGATGCGCAGACCTGTCGTCGCATCGCTGCTCGCACTCATGCGGCTGCGCAGCACCCTGGACGTGTTCGACGGCCAGTTCACGTTCACCACGCACGACGACGACCGCGTGCTGCACCTGGCCTGGTCGGCCGACGACCGTGCCGCGAGCCTGCGCGTCGACCTGCCGACGGGCGGGTGCGTGCTGGAGTGGACCGACGGCGTCACGCACGGGCGTACCGAGGACCTGCTGACCGACCCGCCGCGGTGACCGGGCTCAGTGCGTGTCGGCCGCCGGTGCCGTGGTGCGGCTCAGCTCCTCGTCCGAACCCAGCACGTCGTGCAGCCCCAGCGCGGCGACGATGCTGCGCACCACCCCGTTGACCGTGTTGGCCGGTGCCACGAACCGCGCCCGCTCGCGCACCTGCGGGTGGGCGTTGTCCATCGCGAACGACCAGTCGGCCGCGGCCAGCAGCCCCAGGTCGTTGAGGTAGTCCCCGAACGCCATCGTGTGCTCCGGGCCGATGCCCAGCTCGGCCTGTACCTGGCGCAGCGCCGCGCCCTTGTCGGCCGTCAGGCTCATGACGTCGACCCAGTGGGCACCGGAGATCACCACACGGTGCGCGCCCTCGAACGGTCGCAGGGTGTGCGCGACACCGTCCTGCGCCGAACCGAAGTCGTAGACGGCCACCTTGAGGATCTCGTCGTCCACCAGAGTCAGGTCCTCGACGGTCTCCAACCGCGCGTAGTAGGTGCAGGCCTGGTCGAGGAACGCCTCGTCGGTGCGCTCCACGTACGCCGAGCGTGCCCCGCACACCACCACGCCGACATCGCCACCGAGCACCGCGTGCCGGCGGACGGCCTCGACGAGCGCACGCATGGTGCCCAGGTCGATGCCGTCCGAGCTGACGCGCTGCCCGTCGCGCACCACGTAGGCGCCGTTCTCCGCGATGTACACCAGGTCGTCACGCTCGAACCGACCGCGCAGGTTCGCGTACTGCCGCCCGCTGGCGGGGCAGAACGCGATGCCCCGACGGTCGAGCTCGTCCAGCAGCGGCCACAGCGAGGCGTCGATGCGGTCGTGCTCGTCGAGCAGCGAGCCGTCCATGTCGACGGCGATCAGGCGCACGTCGGGCACGGCGTCCAGGACGGGGGGTTCGAGCACGGGAGTCACCCCTCGATTCTCCCAGGACCCACCGGTGCGCCCGGACCGCGTCCCGCGCTGCGGGCAGCCACGGGTGAACTCGCAGGTGAACGGCTCACTTGCTGCGGTCCGGCGCCGATGGTCGGGCCCACAGGGTCGGTCACGGCCCCCGACAGAGATCAGGAGCTCCTCGTGCGACTCAGCCGTCGCGACGACCGCACCGCCGCGGCCGCCGGCACCACCGTCCCGACTGCGCAGAACGGGTCGGTGGCGGTCCCCGTGGACACGGTCCGCCGGCTGATGAACCGTGGGGACGACCTGGGCCTGGCCGTGGAGGACCTGGCCGAGTCGTGCGAGCGGGTCAACGCCTCCACCGTCGAGACCGCGCGGTCCGCCACGACGGCCAGCGCCGCCACGGCCCAGGTCGAGGCGGGCTCTGGGCAGGTCGCCGCCGCCGTGCAGCAGATGGCGGCCGCGATGCGCGAGGTCGCCCAGTCGGCCGCGACCGCCACGAGCGTCACCGCCCTGGCCGCCGAGGCGACCCACGACGTCCGCAACTCGGTCGAGCGCCTCACGGCCTCCACCACCCAGATCGAAGGTGTCGTCGGCATCGTCACCGGCATCTCCGACCGCACCCGCATGCTCGCGCTCAACGCGACCATCGAGGCCGCCCGCGCGGGCGAGGCAGGCAAGGGCTTCGCCGTGGTGGCCGAGGAGGTCAAGAACCTGGCGGCGCAGTCCGGTGACGCAACCACACGGATCGGCGACCAGCTGGCCGAGCTGACCGCCGACAGCGACGGGGTGCGCGCCGCCGTCGACCGCATCGACGAGGTGCTCGGACGGATCGAGGCGCTGCAGCAGACCATCGCCGCGGCCGTCGAGGAGCAGACCGCGGCCATCGAGTCGATCACACGGTCGGCGACCGAGTCGGCCGACGCCGCACGGGACCTCGACGAGGCGGCCAGCGCGTCGACCTCGGCGGCGCACGACGCCGCCGAGGCCATCGAACGGGCCATGCAGTGGCTCGGGCGGGTCAGCACGAACGTGCGCGAGCAGCGCGAGGAGATCGCCGCCCTGAGCTCGGGGATCGAGGTGCACCCGCTGCGGGCGGCGCTCGTGGCCCACGCGGCGTGGAAGCGACGGCTGCGCGACTCGATCGACACGGGGCGGATGCCGCAAGGCACCACCCTGGCTGCCGCGGGCCGTGACGACGCGTGCGCGTTCGGCAAGTGGCTGCACGGCACCGAGGCGCGCGCCCTCGACGCCGCACGCTGTCGCACGGTCACGGCACTGCACGCCGAGTTCCACCGGTCGGCCGCCCGCGTGCTCACCGAGGCCACCGCCGGCCGTGCCGAGGCGGCACGGGCGGCGATGGCGGCCGGCGACGGGTACGCGGGGGCGGCCGCGGCCCTCACCGACGCACTCGTGGAGTGGGCGGCAGTCGTCGAGGGTCCGGGCAGCAGAGCCGCCTGAGTCAGCCCTGCGTGGCCGTGATGTTGACCATCCACGGCACGCCGAACTTGTCGGTCAGCATGCCGAACGTGTCGCCCCACGGGGCGGTCGTCAGCGGTTCGCCGATCGTCGCACCGTCGCTGAGACCGTCCCAGTACCCGCGCAGCTCCGCGTCGTCCTCGCCGCTGAGCGAGATCGAGTGGCTCGAGCCGGTGGACAGCTCCATGCCCGACGGGGCGTCGGACGCCATCAGCACCAGGCCTGCGTCGGTGACCAGCTGGCCGTGCATCAGCTTGTCCTGGTCGGCGGGGTCCTGGGCCATGCCGCCCTCGCCGAAGGTCGTCGTGGTCAGCTCGCCGCCGAACACGCTGCGGTAGAACTCGAGCGCGTCCTTGGCTCCGCTGGGGAAGTTCAGGTACGGGTTGAGCAGGGTCGCCATGATGTCTCCTCGGTGCCGTGGGGGTTGTGCTGCGGGAGGCCGTGGGGCGTGCCGCAGGTCCTGACGCAGCCGAGTATCCGACCGCCCACCGACACACGCGCGCGGGGCGTGCGCCGTCCGTGGTGCACACCCGGTGAACGTGTCGCGAACGCTCGTCGACCAGTGCTCGCACAGGCGGATGACCTGCGGCGTCGCTGCCGATACTCGTCGGGTGCCCGATGATCTGCAGGTCCTCACGCAGCGCCTCTCGCAGGCCGCCGGCAGCCGGCAGGCGGCCGCCGCCACCACGGTCGCCCACCTGGCGCACCCTGTCGACGTCGTCGACGCCGAGCTGCCTGTCAACCGCCTCGAGCTCGTGCTGCGATCGGTGCACGTCGCCTCCGTCGCAGTCCGTGACGCCGCCGACCCTGACCGGGTCGGCCTGATCACCCGCCCCCGCTTCACCGCGGCGATGGCCGGACGCCTCGGGTTCGGGCGGGCCGTGCTGGCCCGCAAGGTCACCGGCGAGCTCACCGACTGGAGCCCGATGATCGTCGACCGCACCGAGTCGGTGTCGCAGGTCGCGGTCCGCGCCATGGAACGCGCCGACGAGCGGCGCTACGACGACGTGCTGGTCGCCGGACGCCAGTGGCGGGTGGCCAGCATGGCCGACCTGGTGCGCTCCCTGTCGGTCCAGCTGGCGGTGCGGTCCCTGCACGACCCCGTCACGGGGCTGGCCAGCAGGCCCACGCTGCAGCACGAGCTGGCGCGGCGGTGCACGGCCGCGCAGGGCACCGCGGCTCGCATCGTCCTGGTGCTGCTCGACGTGCAGGACATGGCGCACGTCAACCAGGACTTCGGCACGGCCGCCGGCGACGCGGTGCTCACCGCGCTGGGCTCACGGCTGGTCGACGCGGCCCCGCCCGGGGTGGACGTGGCCCGCACCGGGGGCGACCAGCTCGCAGCCCTGGCGACCCTGCCCGTCGCCGACGGTGACGAGCACGCGGCACGGCTGGCGGCCGCGCTCCGCGACGCCCTGGTCGAGGCCGTGGCCACCGCTCCCGACGGCGCCGGGGTGCCGACGTGGCCCACGGTGCACGCCGCGGTCGTGTGCTCGGCGGCCGGCGCGGACGACCCCGACCGGCTGCTGCTGGCCGCCGAGGCGCGCCTGCGTCGTGCCAAGTCCGCGCGTCGGCTCCAGGTGCCCGGACCCCGGACCGCGGGCGCACCGCACTGACGGGCCTCCGAGCAGCGTGCGCGCCCGGCCTCTGCGACCATCGGTGCACGCCTCGCCCCGACGAAGGACCGGTCGCATGCCGCACGCACTCAAGGCCTCCGCCGCCCCGACCGGCCTGAGCATCCGGCTCGACCGTGCCGCGCACCGCGGCATGCACCTGCGCGCGTGGCGGATGACGCTCGACGGTTCGGCGGCGGTCACCGGCGAGCGGCGGCACGACATCGTGCTGGTGCACGGCCTGGGCGTCAGCTCGCAGTACTTCGAACGGCTCGCGGTGCGCCTGGCCGAGGTCGGCGTGGTGCACCTGCTGGACCTGCCGGGCTTCGCCGGCGTGCCCCGGCCGGACCACCAGCCGGAGATCGCGGACTTCGCCGCGCTGGTCGCCTGGTGGATGCGCCGCGAGGGCCTGTCGGCGCCGGTGCTCGTCGGGCACTCCATGGGTGCGCAGATCGTCACCGAGGTGCTGGCCTCCGAACCTGACCTGGCCACGCACGGCGTGCTCATCGGACCGCCGGTCAACGTCGCGGAGCGTTCGGCGGCCCGGCAGGCGCTGCGCCTGGCGCAGAGCTCGGTGCGCGAGTCGTCCCGCACGAGGCGCATCGCTCTGACCGGGTACGCGCAGTGCGGACCCCACTGGTTCTCCGCCGTGCTGCCCCGCATGCTCACGTACCCGATCGAGGAGCGGATCGCGAAGGTCACCGCGCCGGTGCTGCTGATCCGCGGCGAGCACGACACGGTCGCGCCCACCGACTGGCTCGAGCGCCTGGCCGGCGCCGCCCCGTCGGCCCGCACCGCCCAGGTGCCCGGGGCCGCGCACGCGGTGATCTACGACCACAGCGACCAGGTCGCCGCGCTGGTCCTCGACCACATCAGTCGGGCCGAGCCGGCACGGTCATGAACGAGCGGCCGACCCCCCGACTGCTGCGCCCCGTCCGCCCGGTGCTCGTGGCCCGGCGCGGTGCGGCCTGGGCCGCCGACTACGCCTGGATCGGCGCTGCGCAGGCCCGGGCGGTCCTGCGTCGGCTGCGTCCCGGCGACCTGGCCACCGGGCACCTCGCACCCGTGCTGCTGCTGCCGGGCATCTACGAGACGTGGGAGGTCATGCAGCCGCTGGCCCTCGTGCTGCACGAGGCCGGACACCCCGTGCACCCTGTCCCCGGCCTCGGCTGGAACCACGCCAGCCTGGCGCACTCCGCACGGCAGGTGACCGCCCAGATCGAGGCGCTCGGGCTGCCGCACGTGCTGCTCGTGGCCCACTCCAAGGGTGGTCTGATCGGCAAGCTCGTCATGGCCTCGCCCGAGGCGCACCACGGTCACGTCGCAGGGCTGGTCGCGATCAACACGCCGTTCGCCGGCTCGGTCTACGCGCGGTGGTTCCCGACGCGGTCGGTGCGGGCGCTGTCGCCCCGGGACCCGCACGTGCTGGCGCTGGCCGGCCACTCCCACGTGCACCCCCGGGTCGTGTCGGTGTACGCCCAGTTCGACCCGCACGTACCCTCGGGCAGCCACCTGCCGGGCGCCACCAACATCGAGGTGCCCGTCGACGGGCACTTCCGGGTGCTCGCCGACCCGCGGGTGCACAGGGCGGTGCTGGACTCGCTGGCCGACCTCACGCCCCACGCCGATGCGGGCAGCAGCCCGGGTGCGGGTGCCACCGCCTGACGTGGCCCCCTCGCCCTGCGGTGCGGGCGCTTCGCCGCTACGGTGGCGCTGACCAGGCAGGGGGCGCCAGACGTCACCCTGCGTCGCACGTGTCGGACCGGCGCGCGTCGGTTCGAGGGGACGGACGTGAACCGATGACCTTGCCCGTGCTCGAACGTCGACGGACAGGATGGGACGTCATCCTGGGGATCCTGATCGTGATCGCGGGCTTCGTCGTCCTGGGCGACGTGATCGTCGCGACGAAGGTCTCCGTCCTGCTCCTCGCCTGGACCAGCCTGTTCAGCGGGATCGTGCTGCTCGTCGGCTCGCTGTTCCGGATCCGCTCCGGCGGCGCCTGGTCGGCCGCGATCGGCGGTGCGGTGCTGAGCGTGCTCGGCGTGTTCATGCTGCGCAACCCCGTGATCGGGGCCGTCACGCTCACCCTGCTGGCCGGGGCGTTGTTCCTGGCCGGCGGCCTGGCCCGGCTCGTCGCCGCGTTCCAGTCGCCCACCCACAAGGTGATCCTCACCATCAGCGGCATCATCTCGATCGCGCTGGGCGTGTACGTGCTGATCAACCCGGCCGCCGCGACCCTCGTGCTGCTCGGTGTGCTCCTCGGGGTGCAGATCCTCATCGAGGGGCTCACGCTCATCACGCTCGGCCGGTTGCGGGTCGCCAAGCCCGACGCGGCCTGACGAGCCCCACGTGGCCTGACCTGGTCCGACCTGGTCCGACCAGGACGACGCCGGCCGGCACGCGACTCGCGGACCGGCCGGCGTCGAACGGGTGGTGGAACGGGTGGTCGGACGGGTGTCAGACGCCCGCAGCCGCCGCGTGCAACGCGGCGATCACCACGGCCGCCGAGCGGTCCGCGGCGTCGTCGACGTGCGTCAGGAAGTCCGTGCCGGCGACCGGCCCGCACAGGTCGGAGATGCCCCGCACCGACAGGAACGGCACGCCGTACAGGTGGCACGTGTGCGCCAGGGCGGCCGACTCCATGTCCGTCGAGAGCGCCGACGGGAACGCCGTCCGCACCTCGTCGACGAGCGAGGCGTCGATGAACTTGTCGCCCGAGAGCATGGTGCCCGCACGCACGTGCAGCCCCGGCGCCTCGGCCCGCAGTGCCGCAGCCAGCAGGTCCTTCTCGGCCGCGTAGACCTCGGGCATGCCCGGCACCTGGCCGAGGGAGTAGCCGAACGCGCGTGCGTCCGCCCCTGAGTACACGTAGTCGGTGCCGACGACGACCTCGCCGACGCGCACGTCCACCCCCAGACCGCCGGCGCTGCCCGCGGAGATCACCGCGCGCGGGTGCGTGCCGTTGATGGCCACGGCCGCGGCGGTCGCCGCGTTGACCAGGCCGATGCCGCACTGCACGAGCAGCACCCCGCGGCCCTCGAACGCCACCACCCGGTGCACGGCCTGCCCGACGCGGGCCTCCAGCCCCACGAAGTCCGCACGCTCCAGGAACGGGGCGGCCTCGTCGGCCATCGCCGTCACCACGACGGCGTCGACGGCGATCACGCGGTCACCGTGCTCCACTCGTCGCGCGCCGCGAGGAACGTGCGCGCGGCGTCCTGGGCACCGGTCAGCGTGTGGTTGGCGCCCCAGCCGCACTGGACCTCGTTGGCGGCGGGCACCTCGGTGGCCGTGGTGACGTCCTCGAGCGTGGACTGCACCAGGTCGAGCACCGCGTCGTAGTCCCACGTGCCCTGCAGGATCAGGTAGAAGCCCGTCTGGCAGCCCATGGGCGAGAAGTCGATCACCCGGTCGGAGTGGTTGCGCGAGTGCTCCGCGAACAGGTGCTCGAGCGAGTGCACCACGGGCATCTCGAGGTGCGCCTTGTTGGGCTGCGTGAAACGCACGTCGTACTTCTGGATGACGTCGCCCGCGGGCAGGACCTTGGTGTCCGCGAGACGGACGTAGGGGGCCAGGACGGTCCGGTGGTCGAGGTTGAACGACTCCACGTTCATGCGCTGCTGATTCACACCGGCCATTGTGCCCCGCCGGTGCGCCGGGGGAGCAGACGAACGATGCCGCGGTCGTTCGTGACCGGGTGGGTTGCGGTCGGTGCCGGTCAGCTCCAGTGCGGGGGACGCGCGATCGTCGACGGCAGTGCCGTCCGGTCGTCCCCCCGGGCCGCTGCCAGCTGCGGGCCGATCACGTACAGCGAGTCCGACAGGTCCGCGCCTCGCAGGTCCGCCCCTCGCAGGTCGGCGTACCGCAGGTCGGCCAGACGCAGGTCCGCCCCCTGCAGGTCCGCCCCGAGCAGCAACGCACCGGACAGGTCGGCGCCGCGCAGGTCCGCACCCCGCAGACGTGCCCCGACCAGGTCCGCGCCGGCCCGCCGGGGTGCCGTGGGGTGCCCTGCCCGGACCAGCACGCTGGCCTGCCGCAGCAGGGCGTCGCTCGCCCGGCCCCGCGCCGCGGTCTCCTGGTCGACCTCGACGAGGTCGGCGGGTGGGCGCGCGGCCAGCCGTTCGACATCGACGGACGCCTCGCGCAGCTCCCCGTGCAGCGGGGCGGTGGCCTCACGGTCCACGGCGTCCGCGAGGTACCACAGCAGCTCGTGCAGGCGGCGGACCGTCGCGAACGCCCCGAACATCGTCGCGGCGATCGAGGGGTCCTCACGCCACGTGCGCCCACCGAAACCCACCTGCGTGACGTGCTGGCCGGCGCCCAGGCAGTCGAACGTCGTGCACCCCGCCATGCCCAGCGGTCGCAGCTCGGCATGCACCCGGCAGCGGAAGTCGTCGGCCAGGTTCCGGCACGGCTGCCCGCCGGCCTTGTCGAACGCGAACTCCGACGAGCGGTGGAACGGCAGGGCGATGCAGCACAGGGCCGCGCACCGGCTGCAGTCCGCCCGCAGCCGCACGCGCGGGTCGAGGACGGGTTCAGTGGCCACGGAGCTTCTCGATCTGCCGACGTTCGCGCTTGGTCGGCCGACCCGCGCCGCGGTCACGCACCCCGGCGACGACCGCCTGCTCGCGGGGCACCGGCGCAGGGGAACGGTCCAGGTAGCAGGTCACGGCCACCGGTGCGCCCACCCGCTTGACGATGGTGCGCTGCACCACGACGATCCGCTCGCGTTCGCCGCCGCGCACGTGCACCTCGTCACCGGGCACGACCATGGTGGCCGGCTTGGCGCGCTCCCCGTTGACCCGCACGTGCCCGGCCCGGCAGGCGGCACCCGCGGCGGACCGCGTCGCGAACAGCCGGACCGCCCAGCACCACGCGTCCACGCGCGCATGCGTCACCTCGGCCATGCCTTGACCTTCTCATGTCGCGGTCCTGCAGCCGCTCCGCCGCCGACTGCGTGAACCAGCCCGCGCCGCAGCGGGCCGGCGCAGGTGACGGACCGGGGTTGAGCCGATCGGATGACTCTGTCGTCAAGAGTGCCCGGTGGGTCACGGGTGGCTGTCACTGTCGGCCCTGGGAGACGAACCAAGGGGGCGCTGTGGGGGCTGCACGTAGTCGGTTGTCGGGGCTGACGTCTGGGCGGATCAGGGCCGGGTGGCGCGAGCGGGTGAGCGCTGTCACGGTCGGCCTCGCCATGCTGGGAGTCTTGGTGCCTGTGCCTGCCTCAGCGGCCGAGAACGGCTCGCCGGTCGGGAGGATCACCTCGGTGGTTGCTGATCCGGAGATCTACGACGACGACGGCGTCGTGGTGGGCGGTCTGCGGGTGAGTGGTTGGGCGACGGACATCAACCTCGGCGATTCGGCAGGGGCGGTTGAGGTGAGTTCCGGTGGGACAGTTCAGTACGCCTGGGTCGGGTCTGACTGGGACCAGTGGGAGGTCCGGATGCCGCTGCCGGTGGGCGAGCACACGGTGTGCGCCACGGCGGTGAACGTGGGTGAAGGTGAGGACACCGCGCTGGGATGCCTTACTGCGACGGTGCCCCTCTTCTCGCCTCAGCCCTCCACACAGACGGTCACGGTGCACCCTCTGGTCGGCCAGGACGGAAGTGTGTTCGTCCTGCGAGAGGAGCGGCCGGTGGTTCGCGCCCGAGCGTGCCTGGATGCGGCGAGCGTGGAGGGTGAGATAGCCCGGCTCGGGATGGTGGTCGAGGTCGGCGGTTGGACGGACGCCGGTGATCACGTGGTGAGTAGTCCCCCCTTCTACCCGAATCCGGTCACGGCGGACGGCCAGCTGTGCGTGGAGACGGACTGGCAGGTCGACGAACCCCTGCAGCCGGGCGTCCTGTACTGGGCGACGTCCCGCCTTGTCCTCGACGACCGCGAGCCCGGCGCCCGCGCGGACAGCGGTGTCGAAGTCGCTTACAGCCCGCTCGATGCGGCGTTGGCGTCCCCGGCCGAGGGGGATGTGCTGGAGGCATCGAAACCGATACTGAGCGTGCAGGTGGACCGGACTTGGATGTCGGTTGCCGTGGACTTCAGGGTTACCTCGGTCGGCTCCGGGACGGCGGTAGCCGAGGGGCGCGGCACGGTGGACGAGCAAGGGGTGGCGTCCTGGGCGGTGCCGTTCGACGATCTGAGCCCCGGGGAGCATTGGTGGCAGGTCAGGGTCGCCGACCAGTTCGGGCAGTCCGAGTGGTCACGGGCCTGGGAGTTCGTCAGGGACGTACCGCGCGCGCCGCGACCGACGTCGGCGTCGATGACGGACGGCAGCGGGGTCGTGCAGGACGGCCTGGAGGTTGCCGCGGATCCAGAACCGACGGTGGGTGCGTCGGTGTGCGTGGAGGCGGGTACCTGGGTGGCGCCCGTGAGCGACCTGAGCATGCGGTTGGGTGTCGTGGGCGACGACGGTCACCGGTTGGAGAGCGGGACGCTCGCTCTGGTGGCTGACGAGCATGGTGATGCGATCTGCGTGGACGGGTCGTGGCGTGTCAGCGAAGACCTGCACCCAGGCGTACACGGTGCTGGCGCAGGCGGAGGGTGTTGGAGTCGAACCGAGCGCATGGTTCGAAGGCGAGTCGTTCCGGGCGCTGGAGACCGCTGAGGACCGGCTGTTGGTCGACCTGAACAGCGGAGCTCTCTCCCGCGAGGACTACGCCCGCTACCTGCTGTATCGGTGGTTCGAGCCTGATCGAGTGCCAGCGCGGTACCAGGTGCCCGAGGGAGTAGCCGCGCCGGAGCTGAACGTGGTCCTGCTAGACGTCATCTCGATGATGGACACTCTGGACCCAGCGGTCGCGCAGGAGCTCAACGACTACCTCACGACAGTGCTGGGCGGACAGGAGAGTGTCCCGTTCACACCCGAGGAGGACCAGGCGCTCACCGAGCAGTTCTGGGCCGAGGCTCAGGACATGCGCCTTGACCAGGGCGATGATCCTGCCCCGACGCCCGAGCCGGAACCGGTGGCGGAGCCCGAGCCCACCACCGAGCCGGCGCCCACCACCGGGCCCGAGCCGTCGACCGATCCGGCCACGGTCTGGCGCGGGCTGACTTCGGTAGCGCCGACCGGTCTGACGGGGGTGCTGGCTGATCCCGCCGCACCACTGACCTACAGCTGGTGCAGTGAGGACGTGGGCACGCGGCTCGTGCCCCGGGTGCTGACCGCCAGCACGTCTGCGCAGTTGCCCTGCCACCTGGTCACCCCCAAGGTGGTGTTCCACTACACGACGAGCGACCGCGACCCCACCCACGGTGTGGACCCGGACGACGACGTTGACATGACCCTGCTCCACGGTGCGAGCGGCGGTGGTCCGGACGGGGTGCCGGACGAGATCAACGCGATCGCCGCTGCCTACTTCCAGGCTGGCGTCACCTACAGGAGTCTGGGCTTCGAACCGATCGGCCGTGTCGACGTGCTGGTGGCCGACATCCCCGCCGCCCTGTCCGTGCCCAAGGTCGGGCTCGTCTACGTGAGCAAGGACACCAAGACGCGCAGCTCCGTATACACGGTGCGTCACGAGTTGTTCCACCAGTACCAGTACCGGTACGCGAACTTGGTCCAGGTCGGTGCGGACTACGCCTCGCTCTCGGCGAGCAACACGACGACCGCCTGGTGGTTGGAGGCCACGGCCGAGTGGGGCGCCCACCGGGCTGAAGTGGGGGCGGAGGGCAGCCCCGCAACTTCCAGCTGGTTCAGGGGTGCATCCGGCATCTACTCGCGGCTGCTCGAGCACCACCTTGGTCATCCTGCGGAAGCACTGACGAGGTTCCTTCCCGGCGCCGCAAGCCGACGGCAGCCGCAGTACGGGTCGTTCCTGTTCGCCGAGTATCTCGATCAGCTGTACGGGCCGCAGATCATCGCCGAGACCTGGAAGGCGCAGGAGGACGAGTCGACCCGGGCCATCGACGCCATCGCCCACGTCGTGCAGGACGAGTACGGCACCGACCTGTCCACGGTCGTGCAGGCCTACCATCGCGCCAACTACACGATCGACACTACCGACAGCGTCGGCACCCTCACCTACACGGACCGGCAACGGAGCGCATGGGCTGACCGTCTGGCGGAGACCGACCGTCGCCCGGACCACGCTTCCCTCACGCTGCAGCCGGACCGGTTGGTCAGGGCCTCGGGATCGGTCGAGGCTGGCGGGGCGTACTACCTGGACCTCGACGTGCCCACGTACGCACCCGAAGGGGTCACGTTCTCCGTCACGATCGACGCGACCAGCGGGCAGCAGGAGGACCTGACCGCACAGATCGTGTACTTCGGGAACTACCCGAACCTGTGCTATCCGAGGGCGGGACGCGAACTGGCCGTGACGCCTGGGCACGCCGAGCAGGTCACCACCCTGAGCCCGTCGTGCCCCGGGGCGACGCTGATCATCTCCAACAACGACGCGCAGTCCATCAGCGCGGGTGTCGGGCGGGGTGCTGTCGGCTTCAATTACACGATTGCCACGCGCGCTAACACCACGGAAACGGTGGTCGAGTACGGATACCCGTTGCGGCATCATCGGGTGAACTTCGGGGCAGATCTGCGCCGGACGCTGTCGCCATCGGTCGACCCGACCGCGACGGTGAGCATCGATCTGGGCAATTCGATCACCGAGGGGCGCCGAGCCATGGGCCTTCACATCGTGTCCTGGGACTCGACGGCCCGTGCCAGTGACACTCTCGTGGTCAACGGCGCCCCCGTGGAACTTGCCGTCGGCCGTGCCGCGTCGACCAGCGATGGCCGAGTCCTTTGGGTCTACGGGCCCCGGTGGCGATCGATCGCGGTGACTACCTATCTGCTCCCGGCGGGTGCGCTGCACGACGGCGTGAACACCTTCGAACTACCGGTGAGCGACGGCCTCTACATCTACGGCGCCTATGTCAGCAGCGTTGACGCGGAAGGTCCAGAACCAGAACCAGACCCGGATCCGGACCCCGGACCGGTCGCCTCATGATCGGCGGTACATCGATGGCACGACTACAGGCTCTGGCATTCCGTCGGGCAACGCCCGCGGCAGGCGTTGCGCTCCTCGGTCTACTGGCCCTTACCGGCTGCGGGCTCGGTGACCCTCCGCAGGCCGGCATGGGGATCACGAATGACACCAATGAGCAGTTGGCCGTCAGTGTCCGGACTAGCCCCCCTATCTACACGATCTTCCCGGGGGAGTCGCTCAGCTTCTCTTTGAACGGTCTTCCCGGCGACTGCACGGAGTGGGAGTTGCGCGCGACGACGGCGGACGGGGTGGTGGCGGCGCAGGTCGGCCCGCCGGTGTGCGACGGGGACAGCTGGACGATCACGCAGGCCGAGCTCGACCAGGCCAGGGAAGATGCAGGGATCGAGGCGCCCGACCCTACGCCGTTCGCGACCCCGACCTCGCCATAGCGGGGTCCTGGTGACTTCCCCGAGTTCCGTCCCTTCGGCGTCCCGCGCACGGCAGCTCAGGTATCCGGCTGCCGCTGCCGTGCTCGGCCTGCTGGCACTGGCCGGCTGCGGCCTCGGGGACCCTCCGAGGGCGGGGATGTCGATCACCAACGACACCGGCGAGACTCTGGCCATCAGCGTCGAGACGAACCCGCCGGTCTACACGATCGACTCGGGTGAGTCGCTGGGCTTCGGGCTGAGTGGAGGTGCAGGCGAGTGCATCGAGTGGACGTTGCACGCCACGACCTCGGACGGGGTGGTGGCGGCGCGGGTCGGCCCTCCGGTGTGCGACGGGGACAGTTGGACGATCTCCCAGGCCGAACTCGACCAGGCCCGGGAGGATGCAGGGATCGAGGCGCCCGACCCTACGCCGTCCGCGACCCCGACCTCGCCATAGTCGGGTCCTGGTGACTTCCCCGAGTTCCGTCCCTTCGGCGCCCCGCGCACGGCAGATCAGGCATCCGGCTGCCGCTGCCGTGCTCGGCCTGCTGGCCCTGGCCGGCTGCGGACTCGGGGACCCGCCGAAGGCGGGCATGTCGATAGCCAACGACACCGACGAGGCGCTGGCCATCAGCGTCGAGACAGGGCCCCCGGTCTACACGATCTATCCGGGGGAGTCAGGCCCATTCGGCCTGCCGGGGATTCCGGGAGACTGCACGGAGTGGACGCTGCATGCGACGACAGCGGACGGGGTGGTGGCGGCACAGGTGGGTCCACGCGTCTGCGACGGGGACAGCTGGACGATCACCCAGGTCGAGCTCGACCAGGCGCGGGATGACGCCGGGCTCGAGGCCCCCGACCCGACGCCTGCGCCGACGTCCTAGTCATGACGGTGCGCGGGGCGGCGGACCGACTCAGCGCCGTACGGGGACCTGCGCGTCCACCCAGGACAGCATCGTGCGCAGGTAGGTCTCGCGGGGACGCGCCGCCGACAGGCTCAGGTCGTGGATGCCGCCGGGCACCGGCACGTACGTGACGTCGCGCCCGAGTCCGGGGGCGCGTGCGGCGATCCGCCGCACGTCCAGGATCGTGTCCTGCGCGTCGAGATCGGGGTTGTCGGGGGTGTTGGGCCCGGAGCGTCCGGCCGAGCAGACCAGCACCGGGACCTGCAGGTCGAGTCCTCGCCCGACGTCGGCGTGCCCGCGTCGCACCGCCCGCAACCAGCCGGCCCGCACGGGGAAGCCGGACGGCGGTTTGAGGGCCAGGTCGTAGTCCCACCGTCCGCCGTGCTGCACGTGCAGGTGGTGGGAGTAGGCGGAGGGGCCGTCGGCCAGCACACGCAACGGGTCGCGTGGCGCCCAGAAGTCCAGGGCGCGGGTGGAGATGACGCGGGCGAACCAGCTGGCGTCCAGGTCGAGCCACGGGCTGTTCAGCACCAGGGCGTCGACGAGCTCGCTGCCGGTCGGGGTCGCGGCCCACAGGCTCGCGGACAGGCCGCCGGTGGAGTGCCCGACCAGGACGACGCGTTCGTGCCCGAGCTCCTCGCGCAGCAGGCGCACCGCCGCCTCGAGATCTTCGTGGTACTCGGTCAGGTCGTCGGTGTAGTGCGGCACGTCACCGGGGCGTGTTGAGCGGCCGCAGCGGCGCAGGTCGAGGCCGTAGAACGTGACACCGCGTGCGGTGAGGGCGTCGGCGACGTGCGCCTGGAACACGTAGTCGTTGTACCCGTGAACGTGCAGCGCGGCGACGGCCGTCGCGGGGCCCATCGGTGTGCGGCGCACCAGCGTGGCCACGGGCTGCTGCCCGTCCCTCGGGCGCAAGGTCAGGGTGCGGGCCTGCCAGTCGGGCACCAGGCGGTCCGTCTCCCAGCCACCGGTGGTGTGTGCAGAGGGCATGGTCATCGCTGTGCGTCCTGGGTGGGGTCCGACGGTGCGGCCGGCGGCGCGTCGGGTCCACTCAGGCGCAGCGGCAGCAGTGCGACCAGCCCGGCCAGGAGCACCACCATGATTCCCAGGATGCCCCAGTGCTGCGATCCCGACACGGTCACGGCCACCGAGAACGCCAACGGCGCTAGGAAGCTCGCCGCGCGACCCGTCGTGGCGTACAGCCCGAACATCTCGCTGGTGCGCCCCGCCGGGGCCAGGCGCGCCAGCAGCGACCGGCTGGAGGACTGCGCCGGGCCGACGAACGCGCACAGGGCCAGCCCGCCCACCCAGAACGCGCCCTGACCCGCGTCGTGCAGCACGAACAGCGCGACCCCGGTGCCCAGCAGGCCGACCAGGGACGCCACGATGACGGCCTTCGGCCCGACACGGTCGTCGAGGAACCCGGCCAGCACGGTCGACACCCCGGCGACCACGTTGGCGGCGATGGCGAACAGCACCACCTGCGAGGCGTCGAACCCGAACGTGCCCGAGGCGATCACGGCACCGAACGTGAACACACCGGCCAGCCCGTCGCGGTACACGGCGCTGGCCAGCAGGAACAGCAGGGTGCCGCGCGCCTCGCGCCACAGCCCGGTGACATCACGGGCCAGGGCCCGGTACGAGGCCACCACACCCGGGCGCGGGGTCGTCGAGGCGGGGGAGTCCGGCAGCGCCAGCAGCACCGGCGTGGCGAACAGCGCGAACCACCCGGCGGCGACCAGCACGGACACGCGCACGTCGAGCCCGTCCTCGCCGGTGACGCCGAACCAGCCGACGTCGGGGTTGATGAACCCGACGAAGAGCACGAGCAGCAGGACGATCCCACCGAGGTAGCCCGCACCCCAGCCCAGCCCGCTGACCCGCCCCAGCGTGCGGCCCGAGGCGATCGTGGGCAGCAGCGCGTTGTAGTGCACCGAGGCGAGCTCGAACGCCACGTTGGCCAGCGCCAGCAGCGTCAGGCCGAGCAGCACGTTCGCCGCCAGGGCGTCCGGTGCGGGGCGCACCAGGAACATCGCCGCGCAGAGCACTACGGTCACGGCCGTCAGGCGACCGAGCCGGCGCAGGTGGCGACCGGCGGCGTCCGCGCGGGCACCGACGACGGGAGCGACCAGCGCGATGAGCGCCCCCGCGGCGGTCAGGCCCCAACCCAGCCAGGCGGAGTGCGTCGCCAGGACCGCGGCGACCGCGTCGGTCGACGGACCGCCGTCGGCACCCTCGATCCCCGCTGCCGAGACCAGGGCGGGGTCGACGAACGCGTCGGAGGTGAGCCACCGGGTGAAGACGAACGTGGTGATGACCGCGTTGAACGCCGCCGAACCCCAGTCCCAGGCCGCCCAGGCGGCGATCTGCCCCGGGCGACGACGCGCCTCGGAGGTCGCGCCGGGGGTGGTCGTGCCCGGCGCTGCCGCGGCGTCGACGGTCGGGGGCGCGGACGGCGCGACGTCGGCGGGCGCAGACTCGGCGGCGGCCGTGGGGATGGTCACCCCGTCAGGCTAGGAACGCCCAGGGGCCCGCCGCGGTGTGCGACGAGCCCCTGGGGCAAGACGTCATGTGATGTTCGCCGGCCGGTCCCCGAGGGGCCGCCGGGGCGTCACCGTCAGGGCGCGGGACGGGTCAGCCGGACCGTCCAGGCCTCCGGGCCCTCCTCGAGCCAGGTCACCACGACGGGCTCCCGGGCCTCGAGCTGGGCGATCAGCGGCAGCGGGGCGTGCGGGGCGACCAGCACGAGTGAGCCGCCCGCCGGGATGGCGCCGTACGCGCCGAACACGGTGGCGTGGCGGATCGCGTGCGGGATGGTGCGCACATCGAGGACCGGGTCGGCCTCGTCGTGGCCGCCGCAGCCGCACGTGTGGGCGGCGGGCTCGGCGTGCGGGGCGGCGGTCAGGATCTCGACGGGTTCGGTGGGCACAGCGTTCCTCCTGGAGGGGGTGGTGGGTGGTCCCCCGCGCATCGAGCACGGGGCGACCCGGGGGTCGATGGTCGTGGTGGGTCAGTGCCGCCCGCTCGTCGTTCCGGGGCGTTCGGCGCGCTCCCAGCCGGGCCGCACGGCCCGCGAGCCGATGCGTTCGTCACGCGTGCGGTAGACGATGTACGGCCGCACGACGTAGCCCAGCGGGGCCGAGAACACGTGCACGAGCCGGGTGAACGGCCACAGGGCGAACAGCAGCATCGCGGCCACCACGTGCGCCTGGAAGAACCCGGGCACGCCGGCCATGAGCGAGGCGTCGGGCCGGAACGTGAGGATGCCGCGGATCCACGGGGAGATGGAGCCGCGGTAGTCGTAGCCGCCGCCGAACACCTGGAACAGCACCGTGGCGATGGTGCCCAGCAGCAGCGTGCCGCCCAGCACCACGTACATGAGCTTGTCGGTGCGGGTCGTGGCCAGGAACACCGGGCCGACCGTGCGCCGCCGGTAGACGAGGATCGCCAGCCCGGCCAGCGTGAGCACCGCGGCGATCGAGCCGGCCCACGTCGCGACCAGGTGGTACGCGTGCTCGCTCACGCCGATGGCCTCGAGCCAGCCCCGGGGGATCAGCAGGCCGACGACGTGCCCGCCGATCACCATGAGGATGCCGAGGTGGAACATGGGCGAGCCGGCCCGGAGCAGACGGGACTCGTAGACCTGCGACGAGCGGGTGGTCCAGCCGAACCGGTCGTACCGGTAGCGCCACAGGTGCCCGACGACGAAGACGGCCAGCGCGATGTACGGCAGGACGACCCAGAGCAGCGTGTCGAGGGTGCTCATGCGGGGACCTCCGCGTCCCGGACGGTCGGGAAGGGCAGCAGCGGCGCGGACAGCCCGACCATCTCCGAGGGCGGTCCGGCCTGCACGAGCGCGCTGAACCGCTCCGCCGTGGCGTCGTTCACGGCCGGCAGGGTCAGGCACACCGCGTCGAGCAGGTGCGCGTACGGGCTGGGCACCGAGTGCAGGGCCGAGCGCAGCACCTCGATGCCGTCCCGGTGCGTGCCCAGCAGCGCGTCGGCGATCGGGCCCGGGTCACGGGCCGACAGCTCCAGGGCCGTGGGCAGGTAGTCGGGCAGCTCGTCCTCGCGCGGTTCCCAGCCGCACGCCCGGTACGCCTCGACGAACGTCACCAGCGCCATGCCGCGCCGCCGGGTGTCACCCGAGGAGTAGTAGGTCAGGTACAGCGCGCACCGGCGCTTCAGGTCGAACGTTTGCACGTAGTGCGCCTGCTGCTCGGCCAACGACCACGGCTCGGCGAGGAACCGGCCGAACGCCTCGGCGACCGGTCGGGGCAGCGCGGCGGTAGCCGTGCGCAGCAGGTCACCCTGCTCGTGCGTCGCCGACGTGGGGTAGTCCAGCAGCAGCGCGGCGGCCATGTGCGCGACCGCGCGCTGCCCGGTGTCGACGCGCACGGGGTGCAGGAACGGCAACGACTCGCGGCGGGCCATCAGTGCCCCCCGTCCGGTGCGTCCGGACCTGCGCCGTAGCCCGGCTGCCCGGGCGGCGGCGGGAACAGCCCCGGGGGTGCCCCGTTGCCGTCCCAGTTGAGCAGGTTCACCCGGGAGGGCGTGTCCGCACCGGCCGGGCGGTCGGCGGTCTGCCGGTTCTTCAGCGCGTGGAACGTCTCCACGGTCGCCCGTTCGGGGTGGCCGCCGGACGAGCCGAACGGTCCGGGGCCACCCATGCCGGGCCCCCCGTCGGTGTCCAACGAGCAGCCGCTGGCGATCTCCTCCAGGTGCCGGGCCGTCTCGGCGTGCGCGGCAGGGATCACGTACCGGTCCTCGTACTTGGCGATCGCCAGCAGCCGGTACATGGCCTCGATCTGCGCACCGTCCATGCCGACAGCCGCGGCGATCCGCGGGTCCTGCTCGACACCCAGGTTCACGTTGCGCATGTGCGCGCGCATCGCGGCCAGCCGCTGCAGCACGCCCGTGACCGGCGCGGTGTCACCGGCCGTGAACAGCCCGGCCAGGTACTCCACCGGGATGCGCAACTTGTCGATCGCGGCGAACAGCGTCCGCGCATCCTCGCCGTCGTTGCCCGACCCGGTGACCACGTCGACCACGGGGGACAGCGGCGGCACGTACCAGACCATCGGCATCGTCCGGTACTCCGGGTGCAGCGGCAGGGCAACCTGGTACGTCGAGATCAGCGCCCACACCGGTGAGCGCTGCGCCGCGGTCACCCAGTCGCGCGGGATGCCCGAGGCGGTCGCGGCGTCGACCACGGCCGGGTCGTTCGGGTCGAGCAGCACCGAGCGCTGAGCATCCAACAGCTCGGTCGGGTCCTCGACGCTGGCAGCCTCGAGCACCTTGTCGGCGTCGTACAGCACCAGGCCCAGGTAGCGCAGCCGACCCACGCACGTCTCGGAGCACACCGTCGGCAGCCCGACCTCCAGGCGCGGGTAGCACATGGTGCACTTCTCGGCCTTGCCGGTCTTGTGGTTGAAGTAGACCTTCTTGTACGGGCAGCCCGACACGCACATGCGCCAACCCCGGCACGCGTCCTGGTCGACCAGCACGATGCCGTCCTCGGCGCGCTTGTACATGGCACCCGACGGGCACGAGGCCACGCACGACGGGTTCAGGCAGTGCTCGCAGATGCGCGGCAGGTAGAACATGAAGGCCTGCTCGAACTCGGCCTGCACCTTCTGGCTCATCCCCGCCAGGATCGGGTCGTCGGCCATCGTCTCGCCCGAGCCGCCCAGGTTGTCGTCCCAGTTGGCGGACCACTTGATCTGCATGTCGTCGCCGGTCAGCAGCGACTTGGGCCGGGCCACGGGCGTGTGCTCACCCTGCGGGGCCGACAGCAGCACGTCGTAGTCGTACGTCCACGGCTCGTAGTAGTCGCTGATCTCCGGCAGCGTCGGGTTGGAGAAGATGTGCGTCAGCTTGGTGAACCGGCCGCCCGAGCGCAGCTTGAGCCGGCCGCGCTTGTTGCGCACCCAGCCGCCGCCCCAGCGCTCCTGGTCCTCGTACGTGCGCGGGTAGCCCACGCCGGGGCGCGTCTCCACGTTGTTGAACCAGACGTACTCCACGCCGGTGCGGTTCGTCCACGCCTGCTTGCACGTGACCGAGCACGTGTGGCAGCCGATGCACTTGTCGAGGTTCATCACCATCGCCATCTGCGCCATGACTCGCACTAGTACGTCACCTCCTGCGCACGACGACGGATCGTGGTGACCTCGTCGCGCTGGTTGCCGGTGGGGCCCAGGTAGTTGAACGCGTACGACAGCTGCGCGTACCCGCCGACCAGGTGGCTGGGCTTGAGCAGCACGCGGGTCAACGAGTTGTGGATGCCGCCGCGCAGGCCCGAGGTCTCCGACCGGGGCACGTCCACCGTGCGGTCCTTCGCGTGGTACATGAACACCGTCCCGGCGGGCATGCGGTGCGAGACGATCGCCCGGGCCACGACCACGCCGTTGCGGTTGTACGCCTCGATCCAGTCGTTGTCCCGCACACCGATCGTCCTGGCGTCCTGCGGGGACATCCAGATGGTCGGACCGCCGCGCGACAGCGACAGCATGAACAGGTTGTCCTGGTACTCGGAGTGGATCGACCACTTCGAGTGCGGCGTGAGGTAGCGCACCGCGACCTCGGCGTGACCCTCGGACCCGGGCGTCCCCGTCGGGTCGGTCGACCCCACCCGGGCGTCGCCGAACAGCCGGTGCATGTCCAGCGGCGGGCGGTACACCGGCAGGTTCTCGCCGAGCTCACCCATCCAGTCGTGGTCCAGGTAGAAGTGCTGACGGCCCGTGAGCGTGTGCCACGGCTTGAGGTGCTCGACGTTGATCGTGAACGCCGAGTACCGCCTCCCACCGTGCTCCGAACCCGACCACTCCGGGCTGGTGATCACCGGCACGGGCCGCGCCTGCACGTCCGGGAACGTGATCCGCTTGCCCTGGTGGTCGCGCGCGAGCGAGGCCAGCTCGGTGCCCGTGCGCTCCTCGACCTTCTCGAACCCTTGCACCGCCAGCCGGCCGTTGGTGGTGCCCGACAGCGCCAGGATCGTCTCGCACACGTGCCGGGCCGTGGTCAGCCGCGGCCGACCGGCCGCCGAACCCTCCGCGACCACACCGTTGAGCCGGGCCAGCTCGGCGACCTCGACGTCCGGCATGAACGGCACACCCTTGGTGAGCATGCCGGCGCTCGCGGTCAGCGGGCCGAGCGCGCCGAACCGGTCGGCGAACGTCGTGTAGTCCCGCTCGACCACGACCAGCTTGGGCATCGTCAGACCGGGCACCTGGGCGGCGCCGTCGACGACCGTGCCGTGCGGCGTCGCCAGCTCGTCGGGGGTGTCGTGCAGCAGGGGCACGGCGACCAGGTCGCTGCGCGCCCCGAGGTGGTCGACGGCCAGGTCGGTCACCGACCGGGCCAGCGCGGCGAAGATGTCGAAGTCGGTGCGGGTCTGCCACGGCGGGGCGATCGCCGGGCTGAACGCGTGCACGAACGGGTGCATGTCCGTGCTCGACAGGTCGTCCTTCTCGTACCAGGTGGCCGCCGGCAGCACGACGTCGCTGAACAGCGTGGTCGAGGTCATCCGGAAGTCGCTGGTGACCAGCAGGTCGAGCTTGCCGCGCGGTGCCTCGTCCCGCCAGGTCATCGACACCGGCCGGCGGTCCGGTCCGGACTCCTCGGCGCGCACCGCCGAGTCGGTGCCCAGCAGGTGCCGCAGGAAGTACTCGTTGCCCTTGCCCGACGAGCCCAGGATGTTCGCCCGCCACACGGTCAGCACGCGCGGGAAGTTCGCCGGGTCGTCCGGGTCCTCGCACGCGTAGTGCAGCCGGCCCGCCTCCAGCTCGGAGACGACGTGCGCCGCGGGGTCGACCCCGGCCGCCCGGGCCTCGTCGACCAGGTCCAGCGGGTTGCGGTCGAACGTCGGGTACGACGGCATCCAGCCGCGCTTGGCGGACTCCACGAGGCAGTCGGCGGTGGTGCGCCCGGCGAACAGGCCCTTGGCCAGGGGTGAGGCGAGCTGGTCGGCGGCGAGGCCGTCGTAGCGCCACTGGTCGGTGCCCAGGTACCAGAACGCCGTGCCGATCATCTGGCGCGGCGGACGGGCCCAGTCGAGCCCACCGGCGTACTGCGCCCAGCCCGTCACCGGCCGGCACTTCTCCTGGCCCACGTAGTGCGCCCAGCCCCCGCCGTTGACGCCCTGGCAGCCGGTCATGGTGACCAGTGCGAGGAACGTGCGGTAGATGGTGTCGGAGTGGAACCAGTGGTTCGTGCCGGCGCCCATGAGGATCATCGAGCGCCCGCCGGAGTCCTCGGCGTTCTGCGCGAACTCCCGCCCGATCCGCGTGGCCGCGGCGGCGGGCACCGAGGTGATCTCCTCCTGCCAGGCGGGCGTGCCGGGGGAGGACGCGTCGTCGTAGCCGGTCGGCCACGTGCCGGGCAGCCCGTCGCGGCCGACCCCGTACTGGGCGAGCATCAGGTCGAACACGGTGGTCACGACACGGTCCCCGACACGCACGGTGGGCACGCCGCGGCGCACCACCCCCGCACCGCCGGTGTGCTCCTCGCCGGCCTGCGGGGCCACGTCGAACCGGGCCAGGTCGACGGCCACGCCCTCGACGCGGGCCGCCGCGGCACCGGTCGTCAGGTCCGCGATCGACAGCACGGGTGCCAGATCGCCCAGGTCGAGGTTCCACGTGCCGGCCTTCGCCGGGTCGAACCGGTGGCCGAGCGTCCCGTTGGGCACGTGCGGCACGCCGTCACCGTCGAGCACGACGGTCTGGAACGCGCGGTCGCGCCCGTCGCCGAGCCCGTCGATCGCGTCGGCGGTGAGGAACTTGTCGGGCACCCACGCGTCGTCGTGGCGGCGCAGCGTCACCAGGTGCGGGGCGTCGGTGTACCGGGTCATGTAGTCGGCGAACCGCTCGGTGCGCCGCTCCACCAGGAACTCGCGCAGGATCACGTGCCCCATGGCCATGGCCAGCGCGCCGTCCGTGCCGGGGTGCGGGGCCAGCCACTCGTCGGCGAACTTGGTGTTGTCGGCGTAGTCGGGGGAGACGGTGATGACCTTCTGCCCGCGGTAGCGCGCCTCGGCCATGAAGTGCGCGTCTGGCGTGCGGGTCACCGGCACGTTCGAGCCCCACATCATCAGGTACGAGGCGTTCCACCAGTCGGCCGACTCCGGCACGTCCGTCTGGTCGCCGAACACCTGCGGCGAGGCGACCGGCAGGTCCGCGTACCAGTCGTAGAACGAGAGCATCGTGCCGCCGAGCATCTGCACGAACCGTGCGCCCGCGCCGTGCGACACCATCGACATCGCCGGGATCGGGGAGAACCCGGCGATGCGGTCGGGCCCGTAGGCCTTGATGGTGTGCACGTGCGCGGCCGCGACGATCTCTGCGGCCTCCTCCCAGGAGGCGCGCACCAGCCCGCCCTTGCCGCGCGCCGACTTGTACGAGCGGGCCACCTCGGGATCGGCGGTCAGCTGCGCCCAGGCCGTCACGGGGTCCCCGGTGCGGGCCTTGGCCTCGCGGTACGCGCGCAGCAGGGCTCCGCGCACGTACGGGTACCGGATCCGGGTCGGGGAGTACGTGTACCAGCTGAACGCGGCGCCCCGGGGGCACCCGCGCGGCTCGTACTCGGGGGAGTCCGGGCCGACCGACGGGTAGTCGGTCTGCTGCGTCTCCCACGTGATGATGCCGTCCTTGACATACACCTTCCACGAGCACGAGCCCGTGCAGTTCACGCCGTGCGTGGAGCGGACGACCTTGTCGTGCGACCAGCGGTCCCGGTAGAACGCATCGCCCTCGCGTCCGCCCTGCAGGAACAGCGAGCGCAGGTCGTCGGACACCTCGCCGCGGCGCAGGTGCGAGCCCAGGCGCAGCAGCGCGTCGACCGCGCGGTTGTCGGTCCCTGCGGGGGACGTGCCGGTCGATGCCATGGGGACCTCCGGGTCTGCACGATCGGACGGACGAGAACGGGGCAGGCGGGGGGCGATCAGCTGGGCTTGGGTGCGCCCGGTCGGGCGTACTGCACCCAGGTCAGCGCGGTGCAGCCGGCGAAGTACACGGCGCAGCCGATGAAGAACGCCAGCGGCGACCACACCGACAGGGCCATGCCGACCAGGAACGGGCCGAACGCCGCGACCGACGCGGTGAACCCGATGACGCCCCCGGCGCGCCGGCGGTCGAAGATCATCGGCATCTGCTTGAACGTGCCGGCGTTGCCGATGCCGGCGAACGTGAAGATGGCGAGCATGCCGACCAGGAACCAGGTGAACTCGCCCACGGCGGCGGGTGTGAGGAAGAACGCGGTGAACACGGTGCTGACCGTCATGCCGATGCCGGAGACGAGGGTCCACACCGCGCCGCCGAACCGGTCGCACAGCGGTCCCCAGGCCGCGCGGGTCAACGAGCCGAGCAGCGGGCCCAGGAACGCGAACTTCAGCGGGTCGGGTGCGTCCTCGAACCCGCCGTACAGGTTGAGGATCATCAGGCCGAGCTGGGCGGCGAACCCGGAGAACGCACCGAAGGTCATCGTGTAGATGGCCGTCATGTACCAGGTGTGCTTCTCCCGGAAGATGTCCAGCTGCTCACGGAAGTTGGCGGTCACCGGCACGCGGCGCAGGTACACGGCGGCCAGGACCATGCCCAGCACCACCCAGGGGATCAGCACGAGTCCCGCGTTGTGCAGCCAGATGTTCTCGCCGTCCGTGGTCTGCTGCGGCGTGAGGGCCGTGGCGCCCAGCAGGCCGAAGCCCACGACCCACGGCACCAGGAACTGGATCAGGCTGACGCCGAAGTTGCCGATTCCGGCCTGCAGGCCCAGGGCCGTGCCGGCCATCCGCTTGGGGAAGAAGTAGCTGGTGGAGGGCATGAACCCGGAGAACGCGCCGCCACCGACCCCGCACGCGACGGCGAGCAGCAGCAGCACCGAGTACGGCGTCGAGGTGTCCCGCACGGCCAGCGTCCAGCCGATCATCGGCAGCAGCAGCAGCGTCGCGGAACCGCCCACCAGCGTGCGGGTACCCGTGATCGGCGGCAGGAACATGTAGATCATCCGGAACAGCCCACCGGCCAGACCGGGCAGCGCGACCAGCCAGTAGAGCTGCCCCTTGGTCAGGTCGAAGCCGATGAGGTTCAGCCGCGGCGCGATGGCGCTGACCAGGTACCAGACGCAGAACGCCAGCATCAGGTTGTACGTGGTGATCCACAGCGTGCGCCAGGCGATCCGGCTGTCCCAGGTCGCCTCGTTCTCCGGGTCCCAGTTGGACAGGTCGGGGCGCAGCAGGGTGGGAGACGTCATCGGGGCCCTCCGGGGACGGCGGCGGTGCCGACCCCGTCGGTGGGGCCGTCATCGGCAGCATGGCCCGGGCGTCTCCGTCCCGCCACGCAGAATGCCGTGAATAATCGACGGCTGCCGGGCGGGTCAGGCGGAGGCGCCGACGGCGTCCTGGAGCTCTGCGGCTTCGGTGGTGGCCGCGTTCTCCCGCCGCAGGCGCAGCACGCAGTGGTGCGGACCGACGAAGGGCTGCAGGTCAGTGGCCACGACGGGGCCGCCGGTGGCCTCGAGCACCCCGCGCACCAGTCCCAGGTGGACGCTGCACACGACCTCGGAGCGCTCGCGTGCCAGGTCGAGGAACGGGCACCGCCACAGGTGAAAATCCATGCTGTTCTGCTCGAGGTCGAGCGTGGGGTCGAAGCCCAGGCGGTCGAGGTGCGCGTCGACCGCGTCCACCTGGCGCTGCACGAGCTCGTCGGGGCTCAGGGAGCCGGTGTCGTGCTCGGCGTCCGGGCAGCCCGGTCGGCACTGGCCGGGCTTGCGGCGGGCGTGCCGCAGTGCGAGCGAGCGCCCGGCCTCCTCGGCGGACCGGCGGGGCGAGTCCAGCTGCTTGCCGTAGCCGTCGAGCAGCACACGGGTGAGCGCGGCACGCGCGATCGACTCCTCGAGCCGGACGGCGGCGACGGGGTCGGTGCGCACGTCCTCGGCCTGGGCGACGCGGTAGATCATGCGGGGGCGACCGCGCACGGTGCGGATCTCGGGCTCACGCAGCACGTACCCGTCGCTGACCAGTCGCTGCAGGTGCTCGCGCGTGGTGTTCTGGTGCAGGCCGGTGAGCGTGGCGAGCTCACCCACGGTCTGCGGGCCGCCGCGCTGGAGGAGGTCGAGCAGGTCCACGCGGCTGCCCGACGCGAGCGTGCGCGCTGCGGGGGTGCGACGGGCCGACATGTGTCGAGTATCGACGGGGAAAACCCGGGGTATGTGGGACCGGGGTCCCTGACGCACGGGCGCGGTCGGGAGTCACCCGGGCCGCGGGTGGCCGTTCGTCGCGACCAGGGACCGACGTCCCGGGTCACCCAGACCCCGGATACCTACGGTTCAACCCGTGGAAATGACTCAGCGCGCCCCCGTCGGCTCCCGACGGCTCGTGCTGCTCGTCCCTGCCGGACTCGCCCTCGTGGCCGGCCTGGACGGCGCGTTGCTGCTGCTCGGTCTGCCAGCCCCCGTGCAGACCGACCGGCTGCCCCAGGTGCACGGCCCGCTCATGGTGCTCGGCTTCGTCGGCACCCTCATCGCCCTGGAACGTGCCGTCGCGCTGGGTCGCCGCCCCGCGTTCGCCGCTCCCGCGCTGCTCGGCGCCGGCGGTCTGCTGCTGCTGGCCCCCCTGCCCGTCGCCGTCGGGCAGGGGGCTCAGCTGGCCGGGACGCTCGCCTACGGCGGGCTGTACGTGGCGATCTGGCGGCGCCAGCAGGCCGCTCCCGTCGCCGTGCAGGCACTGGGTGCGGTGCTGGCCGTCGGCGCGAGCGGTCTGTGGCTCGCCGGCGTGGCCGTGCCCGACCTCGCGCCGTTCCTCGTCGGGTTCCTCGTGCTGACCATCGCCGGCGAACGCCTCGAGCTGCTGCGCGTCGGCTTCCCGCCGCCGCATGCCGAACCGGTCGTGGTCGGCGCCTCGCTCGCCCTGGCCTGCGCCGTTCCCGCCGCGCTGCTGTGGCCCAGGGCCGGGTACCCCGCGTTCGGCGCGTGCCTGCTCGCCCTCGTGGTCGCCCTGGTCCGCTACGACGTGGCACGGCGCATGGTGCGCGCGAGCGGACTGCCCCGGTTCAGCGCCCTGGCCATGCTCACCGGCTACGGCTGGCTGGCGGTGGCCGGGTCGATCTGGCTCGCGGTCGGGCGCGTCCCCGCAGGCCGCGGGTACGACGCGGTGCTGCACGCCGTGTTCCTCGGGTTCGTGCTCTCCATGGTCATGGCCCACGCCCCGGTGATCCTGCCCGCGGTGCTGCGGCGGCCCCTGCCGTACCGCCCGGCGATGCTGGTGCCGCTGGCCGCCCTGCACGCCACCCTCGTGCTGCGCGTCCTGGTCGGTGACGCGCACGGCAGCACGGCGGCCGTGCAGGGCGGCGGCGTCGGCAACATCCTGGCCGTACTCGGGTTCCTCGGACTCGCGGTGCACGGCACGCTGCGGACGCAGGCGAGCGCATGACCCGCGCGTCGTGGCACCTGCGTGCCCACCTCCCCGTTGCCGCCTGGCTCGTGGCCGCCGTGGTGGCCACCCTGGTGCACCGGCAGGTCGCCGTGTCCGGGTGGCTCATGGTGCACCTGCTGCTGCTCGGCGCCGCCAGCACCGCGATCCTCGTGTGGAGCCAGCACTTCGCCGACACGCTGCTGCGCCGACCCGCACCCGGCGGGCGTCGCGGGCAGGTGGTCCGGCTCGGCGCCCACACCTGCGGGGCACTGCTCGTCGTGGCCGGTGTGGTGGGTGTGCGGTGGCCGCTGACCGTCGTCGGTGGGGTGCTCGTGGCCTGCGCCGCGCTGCTGCAGGTCATGGTGATCGTCCGCCAGGGCCGGGATGCGCTGCCCTCCCGGTTCGGGGCGCTCGTGCGCTACTACGTCGCCGCCGGCGCCATGCTGCCCGTCGGCGTCACCGCGGGCGTGCTCATGGCGCGCGGCACCGCCGGCGACGAGCTGCACGGCCGCCTGTACGTGGCGCACCTGACGTTCACGCTGCTCGGCTGGGTCGGGCTCACCGTGCTCGGCACCCTGCTGGTGCTGTGGCCCACCGTCCTGCACGCACGGATCGAGCCGCAGGACGCCACCGTCGGCACGCGCGCGCTGCCGCTGGCCCTGGCCGGCCTCGGGGTGGTCGCCGCCGCCGCGGTGACCGGCCTGCGCCCGCTGGTAGGTGTCGGGCTGGCGGCGGTGGCCGCCGCGGTGCTGCTCGTCGTGGTGATGATGGTCCGCCAGGCCCGCACCGCCGCCCCGCGCACGTACGCCGGATGGAGCGTGGGGGCCGCCACCGCCTGGTTCCTCGGCGACGTGGTCGCCTTCGGCGTGCTGATCGTGGTGGCGCCGTCGTGGACGGCCGCCGCGGACGACGTGCGGGTGCTCGTCGCCCCGTTCGCGATCGGGTTCGTCGCGCAGGTGCTGCTCGGCTCGTTGTCGTACCTGATGCCCGTGGTGCTCGGGGGCGGACCGGCCGTGTCGCGGCGCACCGCCGCGGAGCTGGACCGTGGTGCGCTCGTGCGGGTGCTGCTGGTCAACGGGGCCCTGGCGCTGTTCGTCGCGCCCGTTCCCAGCGCCGTGCGGGTGCTCGCCTCGATGGTGGTGCTGGGCGCGCTCGCCGCGTTCCTGGTGCTCGCGGCGCGTGCGGTCCTGGCGGCCCGTGCCGGGTCGGGCGCCGCTGCCACGGTTCCTGCGCCCGATGCCGGCGATGCCCACGGCATGGCTGCCTCGCGGGCGGGGGCTGCTGCCGTCGCCGTCGCCGTCCTCGCGCTCACCGTGGTCGGGGGCGTCGCCGTGGACCCGGCCGCGGCCGGGCTCTCCCTCGCCGCCGGGACGGGCTCGTCCGTCGACGCCCCGACGGAGACCGGCCTGACGACCACCGTCGCCGTCGAGGCGGGGGACATGCGGTTCACGCCCGACCGGATCGAGGTGCCCGCCGGCAACCGCCTGGTCCTCGTGGTCACCAACACCGACACCACCGTGCACGACCTGGTCATGGCTTCGGGCGCCTCGTCGGGGCGGCTGGCGCCGGGGGAGTCCGCCGACGTCGAGCTGGGGGTGGTGGCCGCCGACCAGGACGGGTGGTGCTCCGTGGCGGGACACCGGCTCATGGGTATGACGCTCACGGTGGTCGTGCTCGGCACCGGTACGGGCGAGGTGGCCGAGGGCGGCGCGTCGGGCGACGGCGTCCAGGCCACGGCGACCGACCACGCGGGCATGCACGGCGACATGACGGGCTCCGACGGCGCGACCGCGACCGACGGTGCGACCTCGGCCGCGGCCGACATCGACATGTCCGCCGCACCGGCGGACGGCTTCCAGTCGCACGACGCCACGCTGGCTCCCGCCGAGTCCGACGGCGACGGCCCGACCACGCACCACGTCACCCTCACCGTGCAGGAGGTCGGACGCGAGGTCGCGCCCGGCATCACGCAGCGGCTGTGGACGTTCGGCGGTCGGGCCCCCGGGCCCGTGCTGCACGGTGCGGTGGGCGACACGTTCGTCATCACGCTCGTCAACGACGGCTCCATCGGGCACTCCGTCGACTTCCACGCCGGGGCGCTGGCACCCGACGACGTCATGCGCACCATCGCGCCCGGCGAGCGGCTGACGTACACGTTCACGGCCACGCGCAGCGGCATCTGGATGTACCACTGCTCGACGATGCCGATGAGCGCGCACATCGCCAACGGCATGGCCGGGGCCGTCGTCATCGACCCGCCCGGCCTGCCCACCGTCGACCGCGAGTACCTGCTGGTGCAGTCCGAGTACTACCTGGGCCCACAGGGCGGCGAGGTCGACCTGACCCGGTTGGCCACGCAGGTGCCCGACCTGGTGACGTTCAACGGCTACGCGTGGCAGTACCGGCACGAGCCGCTCGTGGCGCGCACGGGGGAGCGGGTGCGCATCTGGATCCTCGACGCCGGGCCCAACCGTCCCAGTGCCTTCCACGTCGTCGGCGGCCAGTTCGACACCGTCTACCGCGAGGGCGACTGGGTGCTGCGCGACGGTGGGTCGACGGGCACCGGTGGGTCGCAGGTGCTCGCGCTGCAGCCCGCCGAGGGCGGCTTCGTCGAGCTGACCTTCCCCGAGGCGGGCACCTACTCGGTCGTCTCGCACATCATGGGCGACGCCGAGAAGGGCGGGGCGGGCAGCCTCGTCGTCACCGACCCCTAGCCCGCTGACCAGCACGGTCGTGTCGGCTGGTCGTCCAGGAGGCCCGGCGCGCGGACGTACGGTGGACGCATGACTGCTCGCTCCTCCTCCGCCCCGTCCGCCGCCCGTCCCGCCGTCGTCGCCATCACCGGGGGCCGCGTCGTTCCCGTCGTCGGTGACCCGATCGAGGCCGGCACCGTCCTGGTCGTCGACGGCCGCATCACGCAGGTCGGCGCCGACGTCGTCGTGCCCGAGGGCGCGCGGGTGGTCGACGCGACCGGCCGGTGGGTGCTGCCCGGGTTCGTCGAGGCGCACGGTCACGTCGGGATCGACGAGGAGGCGCAGGGCTGGGCCGGTGACGACACGAACGAGATGACCTCCCCGAACACGGCCGGGGTGCGCGCGGTCGACGCGGTGAACATCGACGACGAGGGCTTCCGGGACGCGCTGGCCGGCGGTGTCACGTCCGTGGTGGTCAAGCCCGGGTCGGGCAACCCGATCGGCGGGCAGTCGGTCGCCCTGAAGTCGTGGGGTGGGCGCACCATCGACGAGCAGGTCATCAGTGACGCCGTCTCGGTGAAGTCGGCGCTCGGTGAGAACCCCAAGCGCGTGTACGGCGACCGCAAGCAGACGCCCTCGACCCGGCTCGGCGTCGCGTACGTGATCCGCGAGGCGTTCACGAAGGCGCAGCACTACCGGGCCGCGCGGGCGGCGGCCGAGGCGAAGGGCGAGCCCTTCGCCGTCGACCTCACGCTCGACACGCTGGCCCGCGTGCTCGACGGCGAGCTGGTCTGGGACCAGCACACGCACCGGCACGACGACATCGCCACGGCGGTGCGCCTGTCGGAGGAGTTCGGCTACCGGCTCGTGGTCAACCACGGCACCGAGGCGCACAAGATCGCCGACGTGCTGGCCGAGAAGCAGATCCCGGTGATCTTCGGCCCCATGCTGACCAGCCGGTCCAAGGTCGAGCTGCGCGACCGCGCGATCGTCAACCTGGCGACGCTGGCCGCCGCCGGGGTGCGCGTCGCGATCACCACCGACCACCCCGTGGTGCCGATCAACCTGCTGGTGCTGCAGGCCGTGCTCGCCGTCCGCGACGGGTTGCCCCGGCAGACCGCCCTGGAGGCGTTGACCATCAACCCGGCCTCGTTCCTCGGGCTCGACGAGCGCATCGGTGCGCTGACCCCGGGCCGCGACGGCGACGTGGTGATCTGGTCGGACGACCCGCTGACCACCGACGCGCGCGTCGAGCACGTGCTCATCGAGGGGCGCACCGTCTACACGTGGGACGCCGCCGAGCGCCGCGGCCGCGTGGTCGAGCGGGCCGAGCGCTTCGCCGGCTGACACGCGCCGAGACGACGCAGGGCCCCGGACGCGACGTCCGGGGCCCTGCGTGTCGAACGGTGCGGCCGGTCAGCCGCGCAGCTCGAGGTACTTCGCGATGAGCGCCCGCGTGGACGGGTCCTGCGCGTCCAGCGCCGCGGCGTCGCCCTCGACCGCCGGGGCGATCTCCATGGCGAGCTTCTTGCCGAGCTCGACACCCCACTGGTCGAACGAGTCGATGCCCCACACGACGCCCTGCACGAACGTGATGTGCTCGTACAGCGCGATGAGCTGGCCGAGCACCGACGGCGTCAGCGAGGGCGCCAGGATCGACGTGGTCGGGCGGTTCCCGGAGAACACGCGCGCGGGCACGATCTCCTCGGCGGTGCCCTCGGCGCGGACCTCGTCGGCGGTCTTGCCGAACGCCAGCGCCTTGGTCTGCGCGAAGAAGTTCGCCAGGAACAGGGCGTGCACGTCGGTCTCGCCGTCCTTCAGCGGGTGCGCCGGGGTGGCCACCGCGATGAAGTCGGCCGGGATCAGGCGTGTGCCCTGGTGGATCAGCTGGTAGAACGCGTGCTGGCCGTTGGTGCCCGGCTCGCCCCAGAAGACCTCGCCGGTGTCGGTCGTGACCGGCGTGCCGTCCCAGCGGACCGACTTGCCGTTCGACTCCATGGTCAGCTGCTGCAGGTACGCCGCGAAGCGGTGCAGCGACTGGGCGTAGGGCAGCACCGCGTGGGTGTGCGCGCCGAGGAAGTTCACGTACCAGATGTTCAGCAGGCCCATGAGCACGGGCACGTTCTGCGCGAACGGCGTGGTGGCCACGTGCTCGTCGACGGCGTGGAAGCCGGCGAGGAAGTCACGGAACCCGTCGGGGCCGATGGCGATGGCCAGCGAGGTGCCGATGGCCGAGTCGACCGAGTAGCGCCCACCGACCCAGTCCCAGAAGCCGAACGCGTTGGCGGGGTCGATGCCGAACGCGGCGACCTTGTCCAGCGCGGTCGACACGGCCACGAAGTGCTGCGCGACGGCGGCGGTGCGGGCCTCGTCGGTGTCCTCGATCGCACCGGCCGCGGCCAGCTGCTCCCACAGCCACGTGCGGGCCAGGCGGGCGTTGGTCAGGGTCTCCAGGGTGCCGAACGTCTTGGACGCGACGATGAACAGCGTGGTCGTGGGGTCCAGGCCCTCGACCTTCTGCGCCAGGTCGGTCGGGTCGATGTTCGAGACGAACCGCACCTCGAGGCCCTCGAGCACGTACGGCTTGAGCGCCTCGTACGCCATGACGGGGCCCAGGTCGGAGCCGCCGATGCCGATGTTGACGACGGTCTTGACGCGCTGACCGGTCACGCCGGTCCACTCGCCGGAGCGGACCTTGTCGGCGAACGCGGCGACCTTGGCCAGCTCGGCCTGCACGTCGCCGTCCACGTCCTGGCCGTCGACGACCAGGGCGGGGGTGGCGCCGGCCGGGCGGCGCAGCGCGGTGTGCAGCACGGCGCGGTCCTCGGTGACGTTGATGTGCTCGCCACGCAGCATGGCCTGCAGGCGGTCGGTGAGGCCGACCTGCTCGCCGAGCTGGACCAGCAGCGCGAGCGTCTCGTCGGTCACGAGGTTCTTCGACAGGTCGACGTGCAGGTCGGCCAGCGGGAGCGACAGGCGCTGCGCGCGCTCGGCGTCGGCGGCGAACCAGCCGCGCAGGTCCGGGGTCAGCGCGGCGTGGTGCTCCTGCAGGGCCTGCCAGGCGCTGGTCGTGGTCGGGTCGATCGGCTGCGTGGGCACGTGGGTCTCTTTCGGGACGTGGGTCGCGGAACGTCCACCGTATTGCCCCGGGGCGTCACGGTGCACGGGACGTCGGTCCGGCGGCGGTGCGGACACGGGCGTGCCGCCCCGGGACGGTTCCCGAGGCGGCACGCCCGCGCAGGTGATCGGCTACTTGTAGAGGACCGCCGAGGCCGTGTACCCGCAGGCGGCGCTCGGGCCGCTGCGGACGAGCGTCGGCTCGCCCGAGGTCACGCCCTTGAACTCCTGGCAGATGGCGACCTTCTTCGACGGGTCGCCGATGATCGTCACGCCCGTCAGGGTCGCCTTGTCGCCCAGGTTCGGGTTGATGCCGACCAGCGACTTGGCCGGTGCGGTGATCTGCACGTTCTCGACCTTGATGGTGCGGGCGTACTGCGTGGAGCAGTTGCCGCAGGAGCGCACCAGCTTGCCGATGTCGGACGCCTGGAAGTTCTTGATCACCATGGTGCCCGGACCGTTGTGCTGGAACACCTTGTCGGAGGCGCTGCGCGCACCGCCGCCGTTGACCGTCATGACCTGCCCGGTGATCTTGCCCTTCTGCGTGGCGGCGTCCTCGCCGACGTTCTCCCACCACACGTTCTCGATCGTGCAGGTGCCCAGGCAGTGGATGCCGTCGCCGGCGCCCTCGCCGAGGATCACGTTCTTGATGGTGGCGCCGTCGGCGAGCTGGAACATGGGCGGCTGGGACTCGTCCTGCGAGCCGTCGCTGATGCCGTAGTAGCGCAGGAGCTTGCCGTCGAACGTGCCGGTGACCTTGATCGTCGCGGTGACCTTCTTCTCGCCGGTGGCGGTGGGCCAGGCGGGGAACGTGCCTGCGGGCGCGGTCGTCGGGGCAGTGGTGGGGGTGGCTGTCGGCGCCGCGGTGGGCGTCGTGGTCGAGCCGGTCACCTTGGTGAGCGTGAACTGCTGCTCGGTGGCGTTGGTGTCGGTGGCCTGCGTGATCAGTGCGCCGTCGGCCTTCGAGGCGTCCTTCACGGTCAGCGCCTTGCCGGTGCCCCGGTTGACGAGCTTGATGCGCCCGGAGGAGCCGGCGGCCAGCGAGAACTGCTGGGTGGTCGCGGTGGACGACGACTTCTGCAGCGTGGCGGTCGCGGTCGCCGCGCTGCCGATCGAGACGGCCAGACCGGACGACTTCGACACGAGCTGGTAGTAGCCGCCGGTGACGGCGACGAGCTGGAACTGCTGACCGGTGTCGGTCGACGAGGCGGTCGACTGGATCAGCGCGGTGCCCGCGGACGTCGAGTCGGTGTCGAGCGCCTTCTTGCTGCGCCAGCTGGTCAGCTGGTAGGTGGCGGTGGAGTCGACGGACGGCGTCGCGGCCGTCGCGGAGGTGGCGGCGGCCAGGCCACCGAGTGCGGTGAGTGCGGTGATGAGCGTCGCGGCCACGGCCGCGCGGAGCCCACGTCGGGTGGGGCTGTGCATCGGACTGTGCACGTTCACATCCTCTCTCGGACCGGTCCCCGTCCAGGTGGGCGGGGGGAGTGCGGCGGGTGCCGCCGGAGGGGCCCGGACCCCCGACCGGTCGGCAGGGGAGCAGGCGCCGACGAACCTAACCAGCCGTCCGATTTGTCGCAATCGAATGTGCCCGACATGGCAGGACTCTCATGGTGCGCGGCATGGTCATGCAGGTCAGCGAGGTCACAGGGTCGGTTCCGTAGGCTGCTGTCATGTCGCGCACGCCTACCTGGCTCCTGGCCTGCCTCACGTTGGTGATCGGGTTCGCGCTCGCCCGCGTGACCGGGGTGCGCGCCCTCGGTGCGGTGGTGCTGCTGGCCGGCGTCGGCTGGTGCCTGGCCCGCGAGGTGCGGGCGACCCCGTGGTGGCGGCTGGCTGTCGTGGTGGTCGTCGGGGCGGTGTGCTTCGTGGCCTCGCACGTGCTGGCCGACCGGGTGGGGGCGTGGCCGTCGGTGCTGCTGTGCTCGGCCGCGCTCGGGGCGTCGACGGCCCTGCTGATCGGTGGACGTCGCCGGGTGGCGCAGCCGGCGGGTCGGCCCGGCTGGGGGCGGAGAGCCACCGAGTGGCTGCTCACGTACGTCGGTCCGGCGCAGATCGGCGACCCTCGTCGTCCGGCGCGTGCGGCCACGGCGGACGAGCGGGCGCGCGAGGAGGAGCTGCGCACGACCCTGGTGCGCGAGGTCGGCCCGGACGGCACGACGTACCTGGTGGAGCGCCGCGACTGACCGTCCCGCTCGCCCGTCGACGTCCGCCGCTGCGGGCATGATGGGGGCGTGCAGCCTGACCCGAACCCCTGGCCGGTTCCGCCCGGGCCCGCCTCGCCGCTGCTGATGTGCTGCGGGCTGGTGACACTCGACGTGCGCCAGGTCGTCGAGCGTCTGCCGGGGCCCGACGAGAAGGTCGTGGCCTCGTCCGTCGACGTGGCGTTCGGTGGTCCGGCGGCCAATGCGGCGGCCACGGCTGTCGCGTTGGGCGTGCGGGCGCGCCTCGTGACGGCGCTGGGGTCCGGGCCGACGGCCGACCTGGTGCGTGCGGGTCTGACGGCGGCCGGTGTGCAGGTCGTGGACCTGCTCGCCGGGGAGCCGGGTGCACCGGCGGTCTCGAGCGTGCTGGTGACGGCCGGCACGGGCCAGCGCGCGGTCGTCTCGACGAACGGCACGGCGGTGCGTGACCTGCGCGCCGAGGCCGAGGTGGTCGTCGGCGCGGCGCTCGACGGCGCCGGGGCCCTGCTGGTCGACGGGCACCACCTGGGTGCGGCGCAGGTGCTGGCCCGGGTGGCGCGCCGCCGGGGTGTGCCGGTGCTGCTCGACGGCGGCAGCTGGAAGGCCGGGCTGCAGGACCTGCTGCCGTGGGTCGACCACGCGGTGCTCTCGGCCGACTTCCGGCTGCCGGCCGAGTGGGCGTCGGCGGGCGGTGCGACCCTGACGCGCGACGACGCCCAGCTGGCCGCGGTGGCCGCGCGGGGGCCGCGCACCGTCGCGCGGTCGTCCGGGTCCGGTCCGGTCCGGATGCTCGTGCAGGGCGCGGTGTCCGGGTCATGGCGTGCGCTCGTGCCGGAGGTGGTCGCGCCGCAGGACGTCGTGGACACCCTGGGAGCCGGCGACGTGCTGCACGGGGCGACGGGGGCGGGGCTGGCCCGCGGCCTGGACCTGCCTGCGGCGTTGGCCGAGGGGGTGCGCCGGGCCACGGTCTCGGTGCGCCACGAGGGTGCGCTCGGGTGGGTGCGGGAGGCGCGCGGGCCGCTGTGATTCGGCGGTGTGAACGCGAGGTCACGATGTGATCACGCTCACTCTGCGCGGTTGACAGTTGTTAGTAAGGAAGGTCTACTAACAAATGTGACTGCGACGACGAAGCCGCTCCCGGCCGCCGGCCGAGGCATCGGCAGGGCCCTGCGCCCCACGGCCAAGGTGCTCCCCGAGCACGCCCGCGCGCACAACCGCTCGCTCGTCCTGCAGCACCTGTTCCACTACGGGCCGTCCTCGCGCGCCGACATCGCCCGCAGCACCGGGCTCACCCGCGTCACCGTCTCCGACCTCGTCGCCGTGCTGCTCGCCGAAGGCCTCGTCGAAGAGCTCGGCATCCGCAACGAGGGCAAGGTCGGCAAGCCCGCCACCCTCGTCGGCATGCGCACCGACGACTTCCAGATCGTCGCCGCCGACCTCACCGACGACGAGAACCTGCGCGCCGCCGTGCGCACCCTCGTCGGCGACGTCGTCGCCCGGGGGAGCGCCCACCTCGAGGGCCGCACCGGCGCCGACGCCGTGGCCACCCTGGAGCACCTGCTGCGCGAGATGCTGGCAGCCGCCACCCGGCCCGTCATCGGCATCGGCATCGCCTCACCGGGCGTCATCGACGCCGACGGCCACGTGCTCGAAGCCCCCAACCGTGGCTGGTACGACATCCCCCTCGCCGCCGACCTGTCCGCCACCCTCGGCGTCCCCGTGCACGTGGCCAACGACGCCAACACCCGCGCGCTGGCCGAGTTCACCTACGGCGCCGCGACCGGCGACGGCACCATGGTCGTCACCGTCGGGCAGGGCGTCGGCGCCGGCATCGTCGTGGACGGCGTGCTCGTGCGCGGCCGACGCCACGCCGCCGGCGAGATCGGGCACGTCACCGTCGTCGACGAGACCACCCTCGGCGAGGACCCCCAGCCGTGCGCCTGCGGACGCACCGGCTGCCTCGAGACCGTGCTCAGCGTGCCGGCCCTGCGCCGCCGCGTCGCCGGGCTCGACCCCCACGCCACCGATGCCGCACTGGCGTCGGTCGGACGGATGCTGGGCCTGGTCCTGGCACCCGTCAGCAGTGCGCTGAACCTCGCGGAGATCGTGCTCTCGGGTCCGCCCGAGCTGCTCGACGGACCGCTGCGGGAAGCGACGCTCGACACCGTCCGGCGCAGGACGATGCCCGCGATCGGGCAGGGACTGCAGGTCCGGATGGCATCCCTCGACGAGGACGGTGCGCTCGCGGGCGCCTCCGTGCTCGTCCTGGCCGGTCAGCTCGGGGTCTCGTGAGGACCCCGAGCCGACCGCTTGCAGGTCGGTAGCACCACCCGGCGACGTCAGCCGACGTCACCTCGCTCATGGGAGGAACCCCAACGTGAAGATCCTACGTTTCGCCGCCCTCGGCGTGGCGGCGACGCTCGCGCTGACCGCGTGCTCGTCCGACACCTCCGACGACGCCACCGCCGGCAGCACGGGCGGCACCGACGACGGCGCCGCCGAGATCACCCTGTGGGTGGCCGGCGCAGACACCCCGCAGGAGCTGCGGGACTACCTCGTGGACACGTTCGCCGAGGAGAACCCGGGCTCGACGCTCGTGATCGAGGAGCAGTCCTGGGGCGACCTGGTCACCAAGCTGACCACCGCGCTGCCCGACGCCGAGAACACCCCCGACGTCGTCGAGATCGGCAACACCCAGTCGCCGACGTTCACCACCATCGGGGCGTTCCGCGACCTGACCCCGCTGTACGAGGAGCTGGGCGGCGACGACCTGCTGCAGTCCTTCGTCGAGGTCGGCAAGGCCGACGGCAAGAACTACGCGCTGCCCTACTACTTCGGCTCGCGCTACATGTTCTACCGCGCGGACCTGTGGTCGGCCGCCGGTCTGGCGGTGCCGACGACCCTCGAGGAGTTCTCCACGTCGGTCAAGGCCCTGCGCACCGACGCGACGTCCGGGTTCGCCATGGGCGGCCAGGACTGGCGCAACGGCATCTCCTGGGTGTTCGCCAACGGTGGCGAGCTGGCCACCGAGGACGGCGGCGAGTGGACCTCGACCCTGTCCGACCCGAACACCATCAAGGGTCTGCAGCAGTGGCAGGACATCTACATCGGGGCCTCGAACCTGCCCTCGACGGAGCGTGACGTCGCCTACTGGGACTTCATCAACGACGGCACGGACGGCTCCGCGCCCGCCGCGGCGACCATCATGGCTCCGGGCTGGGCCCGTTGGTCGATCGGTGACCTGACCACGAACGACGAGGGCGAAGAGGTCCGCGACGGCATGGCCGACGCGACCAAGTTCGACATCTTCGCCCTGCCGGGCGTCGACGGCGGTATCGCCCCGGTGTTCGCGGGTGGCTCGAACCTGGCCGTCTCGGCCACGAGCCAGCACCCCGAGCTCGCCGAGAACCTGCTGCGCATCATCTACTCCGAGGAGTACCAGACGATGCTCGGCAAGAACGGGCTCGGCCCGGCCAACTCCCAGTACGTCTCCTCGCTGGGCGACGACAAGTTCGCCCAGACGATGATCGAGACGGCCGCGGCCTCCAAGCTCACCCCGGCCGCACCGGGCTGGGCCGCCGTCGAGGGTGCGTACGTCTACGAGGAGCTGTTCCAGAAGATCGCCGACGGCGGTGACGTGACCGCGCTCGCCAAGGAGTACGACGAGAAGCTCACGCCGATGCTCAACGGCCAGGGCTGACGACCCCACCCTGACCGCCGGCAGGCCCGGACCGTCCGCGGGGGCACCCCGCTCCCGCGGACGGTCGGCCGGGCCGACCCCGGATGCCGGCCGCGTCCGGCCAAGGAGACCTCATGACGCACGACGTGGCCCTCGACGGGCCGCCCCGGACGGAGCAGGCGACGACGCCACCCGCCATCCGGCACCGGCGGGTTCCCGCCACTCCCTACCTGCTCCTGATCCCCACCCTGGCCGTGCTGCTGCTCGGTCTCGGGTACCCGCTGTACTGGCAGGTCATCACCTCGTTCCAGGAGTACGGGCTGGCCCAGCAGTTCGGCCAGCCGCCCACCTGGGTCGGGCTGGACAACTACGCCCGGATCTTCACCGACGACGCGCTGTGGGCGGTCGTCCTGCGGTCCATCGCGTTCTGCCTGGTCAACGCCTTCGTCACGGTCGGGCTCGGGCTGGCGTTCGCGCTGCTCATGCGCGCCGTGCACCCCGTGATCCGCGTGATCCTGCAGGTCGCCCTGCTGCTGGCCTGGGCCATGCCGATGGTCGCGGCCGTGACGGTCTGGAAGTGGCTGTTCGACTACCGCACCGGTGTCGTCAACTGGCTGCTGGTGCAGATCGGGCTCACGCAGTACCAGGGGCACGCGTGGCTGTCGCAGCCGTTGTCGTTCTTCTTCGTCGCGACCGTCATCATCGTGTGGATGTCGGTGCCGTTCGTGGCGCTGTCGATCTACGCAGGCCTGACCCAGGTGCCCGACGAGGTGCTCGAGGCGGCGAACCTCGACGGAGCCCGCCCGCACCAGGTGCTGCGGCACATCCTGCTGCCGATGATCCGGCCGGTCCTGTCGATCGTGCTGCTGCTGCAGATCATCTGGGACCTGCGCGTGTTCGCCCAGATCCGCCTGCTGCAGGACGCCGGTGCGCCGGTGTCCGAGACCAACCTGCTGGGCAACTTCATCTTCGAGCTGGGCATCGGGCGGCAGGACTTCGCCGGTGCCGCTGCCGTGTCGATCTTCGTGCTGCTGCTCACCGTCGTGCTGAGCTGGCCGTACGTGCGAAGCCTCATGAAGGAGGACGCATGAGCCGCCGGACGTTCAGCCGCGCTGCCCTGGGTCTGCTCGCCATCGCCATCGCCGCGGTGTGGGCGTTCCCGGTGTACTGGATGGCGCTGTCCGCCGTCACCCCGTCGGCGCGGTTGCGTGCCACGACGCCGACCTTCTGGCCGACCAGCAGCTCCACCTGGGCGAACTTCTCCGCGGTGCTCGACGGCAGCGGGTTCGACGGAGCGCTGCGGATGAGCCTGTCGATCACGCTCGTCACGGTGGTGGCGGTGCTCGCGTTCGCGTTCCTGGCGGCCCTGGCCATCAGCCGGTGGCGGTTCCGGGGACGCGCCGCGTTCGTGCTCACCGTGCTGTTCGTGCAGATGCTGCCCGCCGAGGGCCTGTTCATCGCGCAGTACAAGATGCTGGCCGGTGCCCAGCTGCTCAACACGGTCATCGGCATCTCGGTGCTGTACACCGCGGCCGTCGTGCCGTTCACCGTGTGGATGCTGCGCGGCTTCGTCGCCGGGGTCCCGGTCGACCTCGAGGAGGCCGCCATGGTCGACGGCCTGTCCCGACCCAAGGCGTTCCTGCGGATCACGTTCCCGCTGCTGGCGCCCGGTCTGGTGGCGTCGGGCGTGTACGCGTTCCTGCAGGCGTGGAACGAGTTCACGGTGGCCCTGGTCGCACTGCCGGCTGAGTCCGCGCAGACGCTGCCGCTGTGGTTGCGCAGCTTCCTGGCGGCCTCGGCGAACCGCGGCGTCGACTGGGGGCAGGTCATGGCCGCCTCGACGTTGATCGCCGTGCCCGTGATCGTGTTCTTCCTGCTCGTGCAGGGGCGGATGACCTCGGGTCTGGTCTCCGGGGCGGTGAAGGGCTGACATGGGCGCGATGACGACGGCGCCGCCGCCGGGTGGCGCGGCCGAGCCCGGCGCGTGGTCGGTCGGCCTGGACGTCGGTGGCACGAAGGTCCAGGCGGTGCTCCTCGACGCCGACGGCGGCGTGCACGAGCGCTGGCGCGTACCCACCCGACGCGGCCTGTCCGGTGTGACGGCGTCCGCCGCCGAGGCGGTCGAGGGCGTGCTGCGGGCCGGCGGTGTGCCCGCCGCGCACGTGCGCGGTGTCGGCGTCGGACTGCCCGGGGTCGTCGACCCGCGCCACGGCACCGTGGAGAACGCCGTCAACCTGGGCATCACCGGCCGCGAGCCGTTCGCCGAGGTCCTGTCGGGGCGGCTCGGCGGCGTGCCCGTGCAGCTGGAGAACGACCTCAACGCCGCGGTGCTGGGCGCCGCGCACGTGCTCGACGTGGTCGAGGGGCAGCCGGTCGACGACCTGGCGTTCCTCGCCCTCGGCACGGGTCTGGCTGCGGGGCTGCTGCTGCACGGCGACCTGCGCCGCGGCGCTCGGCGTGCCGCGGGGGAGATCGGCCATCTCATCTACCTGCCCGGGGGTCTGCCGTGCCCGTGCGGGCAGCGGGGTTGCCTCGAGCAGTACGCGTCGGGGTCGGCCCTCGACACGGCGTGGCCGACGGCCGACGACCGCCCGGCGCCTGCGGCGCTGTTCGAGGCGGCAGCGGCCGGGGACGAGCGGGCGGTGCAGGTCCGTGACACGTTCGTGCGCGCCGTCGTGGCCGCCATCCGGGTCCTGGTGCTGTCCTGCGACCCCGAGCGGATCGTGATCGGCGGTGGTGTCAGCGAGCTCGGCGGGCCGCTGCTCGAGCAGGTCGTCGCCGAGCTGGACCGTCAGTCCGCCTCGTCGCCGTTCCTGGCCACGACCGCCATGCCGGACCGGATCCGGCTCGTCCCGCCCGGGCTGCCCGTCGGGGCGGTCGGGGCTGCCCTGGTGTTCCGTGCCCCCACCGTGGGGCGTCCTGATGAGGTGGGTGCCTGATGGAGGTCGTCATCGCGGGAGTTCCCGAGCTGACGCGGCTGGCTGCGGACGCGATCGAGCGGCTCCTGCGCGCCCGACCGCAGGCCGTGCTGGGCCTGGCCACGGGGTCCAGCCCGCTGGCCGTGTACGACGAGCTGGCGCGGCGCCATGCCGAGGAAGGGCTCTCGTTCGCCCGGGCGCGTGCGTTCATGCTCGACGAGTACGTCGGGCTGCCGGCGGACCACCCCGAGCGGTACCGCAACGTCATCGAGACGGAGATCGCCGGCCGGGTCGACCTGGCGCCCGACGCCGTGCAGGGCCCGGACGGGCTCGCGGACGACCTGCCGGCGGCGTGCGAGGCGTACGAGCGGGCCATCGCGGACGCGGGCGGGGTCGACCTGCAGCTGCTGGGCATCGGCACGGACGGGCACGTGGCGTTCAACGAGCCCGGCTCGTCGTTCGCCTCCCGTACCCGGATCAAGACCCTGACCCGGCAGACCCGCCTGGACAACGCCCGGTTCTTCGGCGGCGACGTGGACGCCGTGCCGCAGCACTGCCTCACGCAGGGTCTGGGCACGATCATGTCCGCGCGGCACCTGGTGCTGCTGGCCTCCGGCCGGGGCAAGGCGGAGGCCGTGCACCAGCTGGTCGAGGGGCCCGTCAGCGCGATGTGGCCGGCGACGATCCTGCAGCACCACCCGCACGTGACCGTGCTGGTCGACGAGGCCGCGGCGAGCCGCCTGCAGCTGGCCGGCTACTACCGCGAGACGTACGACGCGAAGCCCGTGTGGCAGACGATCTGACGGTCCGTCGGAGGCCCGACGTAGACTCGCCCGCATGAGTGAGCCCTACCCGCCGAGCACCGGACCCGACGACCCGTCCCGGCCGGACCAGGGCACCTCGACCAGTGTCCTGGAGCGTGCCGAGACGCACGAGGAGCTCGAGCCGGGGGACCACGAGCGGTTCGCCCACTACGTGCGCAAGGAGAAGATCACCGAGTCGGCGCTGTCCGGCAAGCCGGTGATCGCCCTGTGCGGCAAGGTCTGGGTGCCGGGCCGCGACCCGAACAAGTTCCCGGTGTGCCCGGTCTGCAAGGAGATCTACGAGGGCCTGCGCGAGCCGCAGGACGGTGACGACTCCGCCGGCGGTGGCTCCGGCCGCCGCGGCTGGAGCGGGTTCGGCTTCGGCCGCGGCAACTCCGGCGGCAAGTGAGCCCGGCCCCGCGCCCGTCCACCTCCACCACGACCCACGCCTCGACGGCGGCAGCCTCCAACCTGCCGCCGGCGTTCCCGTCGCGTGCGCCGTGGGGGACGGCCGGGCGTCTGCGCGCCTGGCAGGCCGAGGCGCTCGAGCTGTACCGGGCGCGTTCCCCGCGTGACTTCCTGGCGGTGGCCACGCCCGGTGCCGGCAAGACGACGTTCGCGCTGCGTATCGCCACCGAGCTGCTCGAGGCCAGGGTCGTGCGTCGGGTGACCGTGGTCGCCCCCACCGAGCACCTCAAGCGCCAGTGGGCGGACGCCGCCGCGCGTGTCGGCATCACGCTCGACCCGAACTTCTCCAACGCCCAGGGGCGGCACGGGCACGGGTTCGACGGCGTGGCGGTCACCTACGCGCAGGTGGCCAGCAAGCCGGCGCTGCACGCGGCCCGCACGGAGGCTGCCCCGACGCTGGTCATCCTCGACGAGGTGCACCACGGCGGTGACGCGTTGTCGTGGGGTGATGCCGTCCGTGAGGCGTTCGAGGGTGCCACGCGTCGGCTGTCGCTGACCGGCACCCCCTTCCGCTCCGACACCGCGGCGATCCCGTTCGTGGAGTACGCCCGCGACCGTGAGGGCATCCGCCGTTCGGTGGCCGACTACACCTACGGCTACGGCGACGCGCTGCGCGACCACGTGGTCCGTCCGGTGATCTTCCTGTCGTACTCGGGCTCGATGCGCTGGCGCACCAAGGCCGGCGACGAGATCTCGGCCCGGCTGGGTGAACCGCTGACCAAGGACATGACCTCGCAGGCCTGGCGCACCGCGCTCGACCCGAACGGTGAGTGGATCCCCAGCGTGCTCAGTGCGGCCGATCGCCGGCTCACCGAGGTCCGTCGGCAGGTGCCCGACGCCGGCGCCATGGTCATCGCCACGGACCAGACCGACGCCCGCGCCTATGCCGGGCACCTGGCTCGGATCACCGGCCAGTCGCCGACCGTGGTGCTCTCCGACGACGACGGCGCGAGCGACCGCATCGACGCGTTCGCGGCCGGCGACTCCCGCTGGCTCGTGGCGGTACGCATGGTGTCCGAGGGTGTCGACGTGCCCCGCCTGGCCATCGGTGTGTACGCCACCAGCACGGCCACCCCGTTGTTCTTCGCGCAGGCCGTGGGCCGGTTCGTGCGGGCGCGGCGCCGCGGCGAGACGGCCTCGGTGTTCCTGCCGAGCGTGCCGCAGCTGCTGGGGCTGGCCAACACCATGGAGCTCGAGCGCGACCACGCCCTGGACCGGCCCAAGACCGGCGAGGAGCAGGGGGAGGGGTACAACCCGGAGGACGCGCTGCTGGCCGCGGCGAACTCCGAGCGCAACGGCCCCGACGCGGTGGGGCCCGACGGCGTGCAGGGCTCGTTCGAGGCGCTCGAGGCGCAGGCCGAGTTCGACCGGGTGCTGTTCGACGGTGGCGAGTTCGGCACGGGCGCGCAGGTCGGCTCCGACGAGGAGCTCGACTTCCTGGGGCTGCCCGGTCTGCTCGACGCCGACCAGGTCTCCACGTTGCTCAAGCAGCGCCAGGCCGACCAGCTCAGCGCCCGCCGCCGGGCGCACGGGACGACCGCTGCTGCCCCGCCGGCGCCGCCGATGGATCACCGTCGGCAGGCCGAGCTGCGCAAGGAGCTCTCCCAGCTCGTCGGTGCGTGGTCGCGGCGCAGCGGTCAGCCCCACGCCACCGTGCACGCCGAGCTGCGTCGTCGCTGCGGCGGTCCCGAGGTAGCCCTCGCGGACCCCGACCAGCTCACCGCCCGGGTCGCCCTGCTGCGGTCCTGGTTCGTCGGGCGGAACTGATCGTCTCACCATATGGATGGCACCGGGAAGCTCGGCGAGCCGCTCGGATGGTGCGTCGTCGCAGGTCAGGGCTCTGCCGGGAGTCTGGGTGTAGCAGGGCTGAGGCATCTCGCAACCCGGGGAGCCCGGCTGGACGGACGTCGCGAGAGCACCGCAGGATCGTTGGCAGGGGGGACGTCACCGGAGACCCCGGGGGCGGACCGCAAGCGAACGAAAGGGGCTCACCATGCCCAGCTGGCTCATCCTCATCCTCGTCGGTGTCGTGCTCGTCGTCCTCGGCGTCGCGACCAGCATCGGCCAGTTCCTCATCTGGATCGGTGTCGCCGTTCTCGTCGTGAGCCTGATCCTCGGCGTGCTCGGTCGGGGCCGCTCGCGCGTGTAGCCCACCGGCGTCGGCACGGCCCACCCGGACCGTGCCGACCCGCACCTGAGGCCGCCCTGCCGGCGTGACCTGCGCTCAGCCGAGCCGCATCGTCACCGTCGGCAGGGCGGCCTCGTCCGCGGAGAGCCGCCGCGCACCGCGGGGCAGCTCGTCCCGTGCGGCGCGGTGGCGCTCCGTGGCGGCGCGCACACCGTCGACGCCCGTCCAGCGGGCGTCGACCCGCCCGTCCACCACCAGGTCCACGTGCAGGGGCCGCAGGTCCGGCTCGGCGCACCGCCACCCGCGCACGGCCTCGTCGGGGCCGGTCACCAGCACCTCCTCGACGGCGCGACCGTCGGGCCCGAGGCGCCGAGCCGCCGCCTTGCGGCCGCCGACGCTCGCCTTGGCGCGCGACACCTTCGCCACCGGCTCCAGCACGCCACCGGCACCCTGGCGGGCCACCATCTTGTAGACCATGCCGCAGGTCGGTGCCCCCGAGCCGGTCACCAACGACGTGCCGATGCCGTACGCGTCCACGGGGGCGGCGGCCAGGCCGGCGATCGCGTGCTCGTCCAGGTCGGAGGTGACCGTGATCCGGGTCGCGTGGGCGCCCGCGGCGTCCAGCTGTGCGCGGACCTCGGAGGCCAGCACGGTCAGGTCGCCCGAGTCCAGGCGCACGGCGCCCAGCTGCGTGCCCGCCACCGCCAGCGCGTTGCGCACACCCTGGTGCACGTCGTAGGTGTCGACCAGCAGCGTGGTGCCCGGGCCCTGCGCGGCGACCTGGGCGCGGAACGCCGACAGCTCGTCGTCGTGCAGCAGCGTGAACGCGTGGGCGGCGGTGCCGATCGTCGTCAGCCCGTACCGGCGCCCCGCCTCCAGGTTGGACGTGCCGGCGAACCCGGCGATGACGGCCGCCCGGGCCGCGGCCACGGCGGCGTCCTCGTGCGCGCGGCGTGCGCCCATCTCCAGGCAGGGTCGGCCGATCGCCGCGCTGGTCATCCGGGAGGCCGCCGAGGCGACCGCCGAGTCGTAGTTGAGGGTCGACAGCAGCAGGGTCTCCAGCAGCACGGACTCGGCGAAGGTCCCCTCGACGACCATCACGGGTGACAGCGGGAAGAACGCCTCACCCTCGGCGTAGCCGCGGATCGAACCGGAGAACCGGAACCCGGCGAGGTAGTCGAGCGTCCTGGCGTCGACGACACCCTCGTCGGCCAACCAGTCCAGCTCGTCCGTGCCGAACCGGAAGCGCTCCAGCGCCTCCAGGAACCGGCCCGTGCCGGCCAGGACCCCGTACCTGCGGCCCGCGGGCAGCCGCCGGGTGAAGACCTCGAACACGCAGTGCCGGTCGGCGGTGCCGTCGGCGAGGGCCGCCTGCAGCATCGTCAGCTCGTACCGGTCGGTGAGCAGCGCGGGGGACGTGGTCGCGGACGTCGAGGAGGAGGCACCCATGCTCGACACCGTAGTGACCTGACCTCGCGCGGTGCCCCACGGGGGCCGCGCCTAGAGTGGTCGGATGCCCGCCATCGCTCCGCAGGAGACCGTCGAGGAGTCCGCCTCGACGGCGACGGCCGACCCGTGGGTGACGATCGTGTGGAACGACCCGGTGAACCTCATGACGTACGTCACCTACGTGTTCGAGAGTTACTTCGGGTACCCGCAGGCGCGCGCGCAGCGACTCATGCGCCAGGTGCACGAGGAGGGCCGGGCAGTCGTCTCGACCGGCAACCGGGAGTCGATGGAGGTCGACGTGCAGGCCATGCACGGGTTCGGGCTGTGGGCCACGATGCAGCGTTCGGGGGACTGATGCGCGCGTTCGAGCGGCTGGACGGACGCACGGCACCGGACGGGTCGCGGCCGGGCTACGTCGCGCAGGTCGACGCGACCGAGCGTGCGCTGCTGTCGGTGCTGACCGCCGACGTCGCCGAGCTGCTCGGGGTCGATCGGGGAGACGACGGGCTGCCCGCCTGGCCCGCCTCGCGCGAGCACGAGGGTCCGCACCTGCGGGTGCGCACCGGGCCCGTCGAGCCCCCGCGCGACGGGGCGGTCCGTCGCCTGCTGCCCGACGCCTCACGCGACGACCCGGAGGTCTCGGCCGAGTTCCGCCGGCTCACCGAGGACGACCTGCGGGCCGGCAAGGTCGCCCGCCTGGCCACCCTGTGGGAGCTGGTCACCAGTCCGGGGCCGGACACCGACCAGCTGCTGGTCCCCGCCGAGTGCGCGCAGGACGTCGCCGCCACGCTGACGGACGTGCGGCTCGTGCTCGCCGAACGCCTCGACGTGCGCACCGACGAGGAGGCCGACGCCCTCTACGACGTGCTCGACCTGCCCGACCTCCCCGAAGGCACCGACGACCGCGACGGCCTCGACGACGAGCTGGACGAGGAGCTGGCCGTCCGCCGGTACCTGGTGTCGGTGTACGGCGCGCTGGGCCTGCTGCAGGAGTCGCTCGTCGAGCTGATGCTCGAGGACCTGCGGCGCGGGTCACACCAGCGCCCCGGCCGGGGTGGCACCGCCACGGGCTAGGCTCGTCGACGTGAACGACGCCCCCATCGGGATCTTCGACTCCGGCGTCGGGGGGCTCACGGTCGCCAGGGCGGTACTCGACCAGCTCCCGCAGGAGTCGACGCTCTACATCGGTGACACGCTCAACACCCCGTACGGCACCAAGCCGATCGCCGCCGTGCGTGCCCACGCGCTCGAGGTCATGGACGACCTGGTCGACGCCGGCGTGAAGATGCTGGTCATCGCGTGCAACACGGCGTCGGCCGCCATGCTGCGCGACGCCCGCGAGCGGTACACGCTGCGGCACGGCATCCCCGTCGTCGAGGTGATCCTGCCGGCGGCCCGCCGGGCCGTGGCGGCCACCCGCTCGGGCCGCATCGGCGTCATCGCCACGAAGGCCACCGTGGAGTCGCGGGCGTACGACGACGCGTTCGCGGTGGCGCCCGGTGTGGAGCTGGTGACGCAGGCGTGCCCGCGGTTCGTCGAGCTCGTCGAGGCCGGCATCACCTCGGGGCCCGAGGTCATGGCCGTCGCCCACGAGTACCTGGACCCGGTCCGCGAGGCGCAGGTCGACACCCTCGTGCTGGGTTGCACGCACTACCCGCTGCTCACCGGGGTCATCTCCTACGTCATGGGCGAGGAGGTCACGCTCGTCTCGAGCGCCGAGGAGACCGCCAAGGACGTCTACCGCACCCTGGTCAAGCACGACCTCGAGCGGGACCCGTCGGCCGGGCCGCCCGGGCACCGGTTCCTGGCCACGGGCGACCCGCGCTCGTTCCAGACCCTGGCCCGCCGGTTCCTGGGCCCCGAGGTCGGTGTCGTGGAGTCGCGGGAGGCGCTGCGATGAGGCTCGTCGTGGTGGGCTGCGCCGGTTCGTTCCCGCGCCCGGACTCCGCCGCGTCCGCCTACCTGGTGCAGGCCGAGGACGCCGCGGGCCGCACCTGGACGGTGCTGATGGACCTCGGCAACGGTGCGCTCGGGCCCCTGCAGCGGCTCACCGACCCGACCGCGCTGGACGCCGTCGCCGTCTCCCACCTGCACGCCGACCACATGGCCGACCTGGTCGTGCTCAGCGTGCTGCGTCGCTACCGGCCGCAGGGTCCCTGCCCGCCCGTGGACCTGTGGGGGCCCGAGGGCACCTGCGAGCGCCTGGCCGCGTACGCCGGCAAGGACCCGGCCACCGACCCCTCCGAGCAGCTGCGCGTGCACACCTGGCAGGAGGGCGTCCCGGTGGTCGTGGGTCCGCTCGCGATCGAGCCCGTCCGCGTCGAGCACCCCATCCCGGCGTTCGGGTTCCGGGTCAGCGGCCCTTCCGACGAGGCCCCGGGCCGCACGGTGACGCTCGCCTACTCCGGTGACACCGACGCGTGCGCCGGCCTGGACACGCTCGCCGCCGACGCCGACCTGCTGCTGGCCGAGGCGGCCTACGTCGAGGGCCGCGACGACCACCTGCGGGGAGTCCACCTGACGGGCCGGCGGGCGGGCGAGGCCGCCGCACGCGGTGGGTCCCGACGCCTGGTGCTCACCCACCTGCCGGTGTGGAACGACCCGCAGGTCGCGCTGGCCGAGGCCCGCGCGGTCTACGACGGGCCGGTCATGCTCGCCGAGCCGGGCGCCGTGCACGTCCTCTGACCACGCGGGCGTGACCGCTCGCGGCGCGGGCGCGTGCGAGGGACGTCGCCGTGAGGGCGACGCCGCGGTCGGGGTCGGCGACGAGGGCAGCGAGCGCGGCATCGGCCGCAGGCCCGGGGATCTCCGCGAGGGCTGCCGTCAACCGCTGGCGCGCGGCGACGGATGCGCCAGCCAGCGTGTCGCAGATCGCGCGCACGATGTCGCTCGCGCAGCCGTGCCGTTCCGCGAGCATGCCGAGCCTGTCGGCGGCGTCGATGTCGTCTCGTCCGGCGGCCACGAGGCCGACCAGGGCGGGGACGGCGTCCGCGTCACCGCGGCCGCCGCGGGCGAGCGCGCCTCGTGTGCCGACGAACGGGTCGGGATGCTGGAACGCGTCGGCGAGGACCGCCAGGGCCTGCGGGGTGCCGATCTTCTCGAGCGCCGCCACGGCGCGCCGTCGGCGCTCTGCGTCCGGCGCGCCGAGGGCCTCCGCGAGCTCCGGGACGGCGGCGTCGCCACTGCGCGCCAGCGCCCAGTAGAGGGCCCCCGACACGTTGGGCTCGGACTCGTTCAGCGCCGCCTCGGTCAACGGTGCCACCGCGTCGTGCCGGTCGGTGAGCTCCAGGACGAGGCGCTGCCGCGACGACGGGTCGCCGACCTCCAGCCCCCGCAGCAGCCCGATCGTGCGCAGCACGTCGGACCACGCGGCCGGGTTGCTGGTGTGGACCTGGGTCAGCCTGCGCAGCAGCTCCTCCTCCTGGGCGAGTCGCTGGCGCGTGCGGGCGATGATCTGCTCCACCAGGGGCGCCGGGTCGAACGCGAGGTCCTCGAGCACCGCGGCGATCTCCTGCAGGCTCAGACCCAGCGAGCGGAGCCCCTCCACGTGGAAGAGCCGGCGCAGGTCGTCCGCCGAGTACTGGCGATACCCGCCGTGCGTGCGGCCCGTGGGCGAGACGAGGCCGATCTTGTCGTAGTGGCGCAGCATCCGGGCGCTGATCCCGGACTGCTCGGAGACCTCGCCGATCAGCATCGCTCAGTCCCTCACGGCGGGTGCGGCGCGCAGGGCGACGACCCGACGTGCCTCGCCGATCGCCGCCTCGAACGCCTCGTCGGGGTCCTTCATCAGCCGCGCGGTCGCGATCGCGTGCGCGCGCACGCCCGGGTCGGGGTCGGACGTCGCCCGCTCGACGGCGGCCGCCGCGGCCTCGCCCAGCGCCACGAGCGCGCGACTGAGGCTCAGCTGCACCTCTCGCCCCCCACGGTTGAGCTGCGTCGACAACGTCTCGGCGAGCGCGGTCTCCTCACCGGGCGGGACCAGGCCCGCAGCGGTGCGCCACGCCGTGCGTGCGACCTCGTGGTCGTCGTCGAGCAGGAGCGAGGACGTGATGGCGGGCCAGGTGTCCGGGTGCCCGATCTTGGACAGGGTGTGCAGAGCCTGCGCCCGTGCCTGCGCGACCTCGGACCCGAGCTCGACCAGGAGCCGCTCGACCACGGTCGGGGTGTCGTTCCTGACCAGTGCCCACGTGAGCATGTCCCGCACGGAGAAGTCCGGCTCGATCGCGCACCGCTCGATGAGCGCCTCGACGTCCTCGACCGTCGGGGCGCTCCCGGCGGTGAGGGCAGCCTGCAGCCGGGTCGACGGCGCCGGCGCCGACAGGGCACGCCGCAGTAGCGACGTCGACTCGTTCGTCCGTGCGTGGGTCATCGTGACCACCTCCTGACCCCATCAAGGACCTTGACACGGTGTCAAGGTCAAGGGGTGCGCCGTCCCTGCTGCTTCCGCGGTGCGGACGAGGACCTCGCCTCCCGCGGGCGTGCGGCGGGGGTGTCCCCGACCGTGGTGGGGCTCGTCGTAGGCTCGTCGCCATGACTGCGAACCCCTCGACCACCTCCGCGCGCCCCGACGGGCGCCGCCCCGACCAGCTGCGGCCGGTGACGATCACCCGCGGGTTCCTCGAGGCCGGCGAGGGCAGCGTGCTGGTCGAGTTCGGCGGGACCAAGGTGCTGTGCGTCGCCTCGTTCACCGAGGGTGTGCCGCGCTGGCGCAAGGGATCGGGCGAGGGCTGGGTCACCGCCGAGTACTCGATGCTGCCGCGTGCCACCTCGACCCGCTCGGACCGCGAGTCGGTGCGCGGCAAGATCGGCGGCCGCACCCACGAGATCTCCCGCCTCATCGGCCGCTCGCTGCGCGCCGTCGTGGACGTCGCCGCGCTGGGGGAGAACACCATCGTGCTCGACTGCGACGTGCTGCAAGCCGACGGGGGCACCCGCACCGCCTCGATCACCGGCGCGTACGTGGCGCTCGCGGACGCCGTGGCGTGGGCGAAGGCCAAGGGCATCATCCGCCCGGCGCGCACCGTGCTGAAGGACTCCGTCTCGGCGATCAGCGTCGGCGTGGTCGGCGGTGTGCCGGTGCTGGACCTGCCGTACGTGGAGGACGTCAAGGCCGACACCGACATGAACGTCGTGGTGACCGGGTCGGGCACGTTCGTCGAGGTGCAGGGCACCGCGGAGCACGCACCGTTCGACCGTGACGAGCTGGACGCGCTGCTGGACCTGGCCCTGGCGGGCACCGCCGAGCTGGCGCAGCTGCAGGCCGCGGCCCTGGCTGCTCCGGCGGCCGACGGCACCGCCACGCGGGCGCAGGTCGTGGGAGCCTCCGCGTGAGCGCAGCCCCTCGGCTCGTGCTGGCCACGCACAACGCGCACAAGATCAGCGAGCTGCGCGCGATCCTGGTCCCCGCGCTGCCCGGGCTGCTGCCCGAGCAGGTGGTCGGTGCGCGCGACGTGGGCGCCCCCGAGCCGGTCGAGGACGGTCTGACGTTCGCCGAGAACGCGCTGCTCAAGGCCCGGGCCCTCGCCCAGGCCACGGGACTGCCGGCCGTGGCCGACGACTCCGGGCTCAGCGTGGACGTGCTCGGTGGTGCGCCCGGCATCTTCTCGGCCCGTTGGTCGGGCCGGCACGGGGACGATGCGGCGAACCTCGCCCTGCTGCTGGCGCAGCTGGCGGACATCCGTGACCCGCACCGCGGTGCCCGGTTCGTGTGCGCCGCCGCGCTGGTCACCCCGGACGGGTTCGAGCACGTGGAGACCGGTGAGCTCGTGGGCACGCTGGCCACCGCACCCCGCGGCACCCACGGGTTCGGCTACGACCCGGTGCTGGTGCCGCTGGGGGAGCACCGCACGTGCGCCGAGCTGACGCCCGACGAGAAGCATGCGATCAGCCACCGCGGGCAGGCGTTCCGTGCGCTGGCGCCGGTGGTCGTGCGCGTGCTGCACGGGTGAGGTCACCGGTGGGCGCACCCGGCGCGCCGGTCGCCGACGGCACGGTCCAGCTGGTGGCCGAGGCCGTGACGTTCGGGTACCCCGGGCGTCCGGTGCTGGACCGGTTGGACCTGACGGTGTCCGCCGGTGAGCGCATCGGGCTGGTGGGGGAGAACGGCGCCGGCAAGACGACCCTGCTGCGGGTCCTGGCGGGTGACCTCGCGCCGCTGTCGGGCGAGGTGCGACGCACGGGGTCGCTGGCGGTGGTCGAGCAGGAGCTCGACGTGGAACCCGGGGACACCGTGGGTGCCCTCGTCGACGCCACCCTGGCGGGTGTGCGGGCGGTGGCGGCCGAGCTGGAGTCGACGATCGCCGCGTTCGACCACGAGGGCGGTGACCTGGCGCACCTGGCGGCGGTGCTCGCACGCTACGAACAGCTGGCCGCGTGGGACGTCGACCGGCGGGCCGACGAGGCGTTGACGCGCTTCGGTGCCCCGCGTGACCCCGCGCGGGCCCTGGCGACCCTCTCCGTCGGTGAGCGGTACCGCGTGCGTCTGGCCTGCCGGGTGGCCGAGCGCGCCGACGTGCTGCTGCTGGACGAGCCGACCAACCACCTGGACGTCGCCGGCATCGACTATCTGACGGCGCAGCTGCGCGGCTGGGCTGGTGCCGTGGTGATCGTCACGCACGACCGCCGCCTGCTCGACGACGTGATGACGGCGATCCTCGACCTGGACCCCTCGATGGACGGGCGCCCGACCCTGTACGGCGCGTCCCGCTACGTCACCTACCGGTTCGCCCGGGACCAGATGCTGCGTCGGTGGCGCGTGCGGTACCGGCAGGAGCGCAAGCGTGCCGAGCAGCTCGCCGAACGTCTCGACGTGTCCTACGAGGGCCTGTCCGACGAGTGGCGTCCACCGAAGGGATCCGACAAGAACCGCCGCGCCACGCGCGCACGCATCCATGTCAAGGCGGCCGACCGGCTCGTGCAACGGCTCGAGGCGCAGGCTGTCGAGGTGCCGGTGCCGCCCCTGTCCCTGCGGTTCCCGGACCTGCCCTCGCTGCCGCGCGAGCCGCAGCCCGGTCCGCTGCTGGAGCTGCGCGCACCGCTGGTCACCGGTGCGGGCCGGGTCCGGCTGGACCTGCCCGGGCGCCGCATCGAGGTGCCGCCGTGCGGGCGGCTGCTGATCACCGGGCCCAACGGGTCGGGCAAGTCGACGTTGCTCGCCGCGCTGGCCGGCACGCTCGGCCTCGACCGCGGCACGCGGAGCGTGGCACCGGGGGTGCGTCTGGGTGTCCTGGGGCAGGAGGGCGCGAGCGAGCACGCCGGGTCGGCGGACGATGCGACGACGTCGTTCGACGCGTACGCCCGGCATGCGTTGCGGCTGCTGCACGGCGGCCTGCTGGACCCCGCACAGCTGGTGCCCGTGGCCGCACTCGGCCTGCTCACCGAGAACGATCTCGACCGGCCCCTGCGTGAGCTGTCGGTGGGTCAGCGGCGCCGGTTCGACCTGGCGTGCGCGCTGCTCGCGGCGCCGCACGTGCTGCTGCTCGACGAACCCACCAACCACCTGTCGGTCGGCCTGGTCGACGAGCTCACGCAGGCGCTGCGGGCGACCTCGGCGGCTGTGGTCGTCGCCACGCACGACCGGGCGATGCGCGCCGACCTGGCGGACTGGCCCGAGCTCAGCCTCTGACGGGCTCAGCCTCTGACGGACTCAGCCTCTAGCGGACTCAGCCTCGGCCGGGTCGGCTCAGGGCAGCCGGCCGACCCAGCCCATCGCCTGGCGCAGCAGCAGCCCCTGGCCGCCGTTCATCTCGACCTGCACCGGCTCGGCGCACGCCTCCTCGGGTGTCAGCCATGCCAGGTCGATCGCGTCGTGCTGCGGGCGGCAGTCCCCGGAGACGGGCACCACGTAGGCCAGCGACACCGCGTGCTGGCGGGGGTCGTGGTACGGCGTCACACCGGGGGTCGGGAAGTACTCGGCGACGGTGAACGGCTGCGGTGAGGACGGGATCTGCGGCAGGGCGACCGGCCCGAGGTCCTTCTCGATGTGACGCAGCAGCGCGTCGCGGACCCGCTCGTGGTACATCACGCGCCCCGACACCAGGGCGCGTGACATGACGCCCTCCGGGGTGACACGCAGCAGCAGCCCGACGGCGACCACGTCGCCGGAGTCGTCCACGCGCACGGGGATCGCGTCCACGTACAGGATCGGCAGCTGGGTCCGGGCGGCCGCGATCTGCCCGGGGCTGAGCCACCCGGCGGGCCGTTCGGGGTCGGGCGGGAAGTCGACGGTCTCGGTCACCGTGCAGTTCTACCCCGAGCCGGCGCGCAGGCCTACCAGGCACGCTGCGACCGGGGAATACCGCGGGGTCGCCCTGCGCTCTACGCACCGGACCCGTACGAGCAAGGAGAGCAGCATGGCCACCACGGAGCTGACCGCCGAGACCCTCGGCTCGACCATCACCGACAACGACATCGTCCTCGTCGACTTCTGGGCGGAGTGGTGCGGGCCGTGCAAGCGGTTCGGGCCGATCTTCGAGCAGTCGTCCGAGGCGAACCCCGGTGTGGTGCACGCCAAGATCGACACCGAGGCCGAGCAGGAGCTCGCCGCCGAGCTGCAGATCACCTCGATCCCCACCCTGATGGCGTTCCGCGAGGGCATCCTCGTGTTCCGTCAGCCGGGTGCGCTGCCGGCCCCCGCGCTGGCGCAGGTCGTCGAGGCCGTCAAGGGCCTGGACATGGACGAGGTCCGCGCGAAGATCGCCGAGCAGGCCGCGCAGTCCTGATCGACTGCCGGCGCGAGCCACGACGGCCGGTCCTGACGGGCCGGCCGTCGTCGTGTGCGGGAGACGGGACTTGAACCCGCACGCCCTCTCGGGCACCAGGACCTAAACCTGGCGTGGCTGCCGTTTCACCACTCCCGCTGCACCGTTGCCGGCGCGCCCCGCGCGTCGTCGCCGACGCAGCCCCGGGGCGCAGCGAGTCTGCCACGCGCGCCCCGGGTACGAGGTGTGCGTCAGCCCAGGCCGAGCTCGCGTCGCAGCCGGGCCACGTGGCCGGTGGCGCGCACGTTGTACTGGGCGTGGGTGACGACGCCGGCCTCGTCCACGACGACCGTCGAACGGATGACGCCGGTGACGGTCTTGCCGTAGAGCGTCTTCTCGCCCCAGGCGCCCCACGCCTCGAGGGTCGACCGCTCGAGGTCCGAGGCGAGGGGGAAGGTCAACGCCTCTGCCTCCGCGAACGCCGCCAGGGCGGGGACCGGGTCGGGGGAGATGCCGACCACGGCGTAGCCGGCGGACTGCAGCGAGGCCAGCGAGTCGCGGAAGTCGCACGCCTCCTTGGTGCACCCGGGGGTCGATGCGGCCGGGTAGAAGTACACGATGACGCGGCGCCCGCGCAGGTCGTGCAGCCGGACGGTGCCTCCGTCAGCGGTGGGCAGCGTGAAGTCGGGTGCGGTGTCGCCGACGGCGAGACGGGGCACGGGTGCTCCTCATGGGCTGGCGGGCGGCCCGGGCTGGGCCGTGGGCGTCCAGCGTAGGGCGAGCGGGTACCGTCGGGGCCGTGAACAGCCCCGCCGCCGGCACCCCGCGGACCGACCTGCCGATCCGCATGCTCAACGACCGCCTGCTGGTCGCGCTCGACGGGGACTCCGCGGAGCGCCGGTCGAGCGCCGGCATCGTGATCCCCGCGACGGCCGTCGTCGGCAAGCGGCTGACGTGGGGATCGGTGCGGGCCGTCGGGCAGCACGTGCGCCAGGTGGAGGTCGGCGACAAGGTGCTCTTCGACGCCGAGGAGCGGGCCGAGGTCGAGCTGGAGGGCTCCATGTACCTGCTCCTGCGGGAGAAGGACGTCCACGCCGTGGCCGAGCCGCGCGGTGAGGGTCAGGGCACCGGCCTGTACCTGTGAGGGCCATCCGGGTGGTCTGCGCATCATCCGGGTGACATCGGCCACTTCGCGGGCCTTCAGGTGTTGCACAGGCTCTGCCGTGATGCTCCGATGAAGAACCCGGCGCGGAACCGCCGCCGTGCGGGCCGACGAGGAGGACGCGCGTGGACGACGCCGCCCGGGACGAGGCGCAGGCCATCAAGGACCTGCTCGCCGAGCATGTCCCGCTCGCGCTCCTGGTGGACCTTCTGGCCGCTCCTGGTGGGTCGTCCTCACAGATCCTCGCGGAGGAGGGGCTGCCGGAGGACGCCTGGTGGGAGTCGGGTGGCGGGGGCCCCGCCGAGGGGTCCGCGGACCGCGGCGCGACCGACCCGGAGTGACGGTCGTCACGGCGGGGGGTCCGAGTTGGATTCTTCGGCCGCGACCCGCTAACGTTCTCAATCGCGCGCCATTAGCTCAATTGGCAGAGCAGCTGACTCTTAATCAGCGGGTTCGGGGTTCGAGTCCCTGATGGCGCACAGCGAGAGGCCCTGACCAGCGGAAACGCCGGTCAGGGCCTCTCTTCGTCGTCGGGGCGTGACCCATCCGGGTATCTCACCATGCCGCGCCGCGCCGTGACCCGGCGGAGTCCGAGACGGTCCGGACCTCGAGGTCTCAGGCGTCGGTGCTCGCCGACTGGCGCACCTGGTTGCGGCCGCCTGCCTTCGCCTCGTACAGCCCGGCGTCGGCCCGGGCCAACGTGCGGTCGATCGTCTCGCCGGGCCGCCACGCGGACACGCCGACGCTGACGGTCACACGGGAGTCCGACATGGGCCCCTCCCACACCAGCGCCTCCACGCGGGCCCGCAGCCGCTCGCAGATCTCCAGCGCCTTCGGTCCAGCCAGGCCGTCGAGCACCAGGGCGAACTCCTCGCCGCCGTACCGGGCCGCCAGGTCGCCCGTGCGCAGGCCCGCACGCATGGTGTGGGCGATCCGCTGCAGCACCGCGTCGCCGGTCTGGTGCGACCAGGTGTCGTTGACGCGCTTGAAGTGGTCGACGTCGACGAGCGCCACGGTGAACTGCCGGCGGTCCTCCAGGCGCCGCGCCAGCTCGCGGTCCAGCGCCCTGCGGTTCGCCAGCCCCGTCAGCGGGTCGTGCGCGGCCTCGTGCGCCAGGCGCGCGTTGTGCTCCTCGAGCTCCTGCGAGCGGCGACGTTCCGACTCGGCGACCCGCTCGGCGCGGTCCAGCTCCATGCGGGCGCCCAGCAGGGCGGCGCGGCGTTCGGCCATGGCGTCCCCGGTGCGCACGGTCAGCTCGTGCAGCTCGTGCAGGGCGTCGAGCGCACCTGCCAGGTTGCCCTGCGACTCCTCGGCGTCGACGAGCACCTGCAGCAGGCCGGCGCGTTCGGCCGGGCGCCGCAGCTCGTCGCACAGCACAAGACCGGCGGTCGCCTCGAGGGTCGCGTCCGCGAAACGGCCGCTGCGCATCAGCCACCCTGAGCGGATGCGGTGCAGGGCCAGGCGCTGCATGGCCGACGGGAAGCGGTCGAGCATGTCGGCGGCGGTGTCCAGCACGGCGCCGGCGGCGGGCAGGTCGTCGGCGAGCACGTGCGCGGTGGCCACCGTGAACCGGGCGTCGATGGACGTGCGGCTCAGCCCGGCGGCATCGGCGTCCTGCACGGCCTCCAGGGCCAGGGCCAGGGCACGCCGGGCCGCGGCGCGTGCGCCGCGCGGGTTCTCCTCCGCCAGGCGGGCGCTGGTCTCGACGAACGTGCGTGCCAGGTGTGCGTGCGCGATCGAGGCACGGTCCGGGTCGCCGGCCTGCAGCCACAGCCGGTGGGCCTGCGTGAGCACTCCGGCGGCCTGCGGGGCGAAGTGCGGCATCGCGGTGTACACGGTGCCCAGCGTGGTCAGCACGTCGGCGGTGCCGGCGACGTCGTCGGCCTCGCGTCGCAGCTCGACGGCCCGCGTGAGCAGGTCGACGGCGTCCTCGATGTTGCCCAGGTCGTGGTGCACGAGGCCTTCGCGTGCCAGTGCCCGCGACTGCCAGACCAGCTCGCCGTTCTCGCGGGCCAGCTGCTCGGAGCGTGACGCGGCGGCCAGGGCGTCGGAGTCCTGCCCGAGGGCGTGGTGCGCCACGGCCGCGTAGTAGCTCAGCTGCATCTCGGCCTGGACGGCGTCCTCGTCGCGGGCACGACGCAGCATCGCCGCCGAACGGGCGACAGCCTCGGTGGCGTCGGAGTCGGCCAGGAAGGCCAGCTCGTCGACCAGGGCGCCCCAGTCCTCGGGGCCGAGCAGGTTGCCCACCCCGCCGTGCTCCTCGTCCGCGTTCATCGACCCGTCGTCCGTTCTTTGCCCCGCCGTCGGGGCTGCAGCCCTGCGTTGTCCGGCACATCGGGTGCGACGGGCGTGCGCTGAGAGGTCAGGGTGGGTCATATCCGGGTCGTGGGGTGCTGAGACCCCCGGGTGCGCACCCCGATACGCTCAACCCGTGACGAACTCGACCGCACGCCTGGCGCTGGCCACCTGCGCTGCCCTGCCGGAGCTCGACCCCGACGACCTCCCGCTGCGTGAGGCGCTGTGGGAACGTGGCATCGAGGCAGAACCGGTCGTCTGGGACGACCCCACCGTCGACTGGGCGGCCTACTCGCACGTGGTGATCCGTTCGACGTGGGACTACACGGACCGCCCGGTGCAGTTCACCGACTGGACGCGCCGCGTCGAGCGCAGCAGCCGGCTGCTGAACCCCTCCGACGTGGTCACCTGGAACATCGACAAGACGTACCTGCGTGACCTGGACCGCATCGGGGTGCCGATCGTCCCCACCATCTGGTTGGACCCGGAGCGCAACTTCGACGCCCGGGCCATCCACACCCGGTTCCCGGCCTTCGGTGACTTCGTCATCAAGCCGACCGTCAGTGCGGGTTCGCGCGACACGGGCCGGTACGCGGCGGACGAGACCCCCTCACGCTCGTTGGCCATCACGCATGCCAAGAACCTGCTCGGCGTCGGGCGTCGCGTCATGCTGCAGCGCTACCTGCGCCAGGTCGACACGGTCGGGGAGACCGCGCTGGTGTACGTCGACGGCCAGTTCAGCCACTCGGTCCGCAAGGGGCCGCTGCTGGCCGGGCCGTTCCGTGCCGAGCAGACCGAGGGTGTGCTGTACCGCAGCGAGGTGATGGAGCCGCGGGAGGCGTCCGAGGCCGAACGTGCGGTGGCCGACGCGGTCATCGCGGCGCTCCCGCAGGTCCTGCCGCAGCTGGACGGTCCGTTGCTGTACTCGCGCGTGGACCTCATCCCGGACGACGAGGGCAAGCCGGTGCTGCTCGAGCTGGAGCTGACCGAGCCGTCGCTGTTCTTCGAGCACGGACCGGGTTCCGCCGAGCGGTTCGCCGACGCGCTGGCCGCACGTCTGTGACCTCACCGGGCGCCGGCGACTGCGCTCTGCGTCGCTCCGGTGGGCCGCGCCGTGCGCCCGTTCCGGGGCGGTGCTGACCACCTCCGAGGACCCGGTACACTTTTCGTCGTCCCTGGCGCACGCGCCAGGCGTGGTGGCTATAGCTCAGGTGGTAGAGCACCTGGTTGTGGTCCAGGGGGTCGCGGGTTCAAGTCCCGTTAGCCACCCGTGCAGCACGAAGGGCGTCGACCTCACGGTCGGCGCCCTTCGTCGTTCCTGCGTCGCTGTGCGCCTCAGTCGCGCGCGACCGACTGCTTGACCGACGTCGCCACGACCTCGGCGGCGATGGCCTTGGCCGCAGCGGAGTCCGGCCCCGGCTGCGCGGGCAGCAGCGCCGCACGGTAGTAGCGCAGCTCGTCGATGCTCTCGAGGATGTCCGCGAGCGCCCGGTGCCCGCCGTTCTTCGCCGGGGAGGCGAAGTACACGCGCGGGTACCAGCGCCGGGCGAGCTCCTTGATCGAGGAGACGTCGATCACGCGGTAGTGCAGGTGGGCGACCAGCTCGGGCATGTCGCGCTCGAGGAACGCCTTGTCGGTGCCCACCGAGTTGCCGGCCAGGGGTGCCTTGGACGGGTCGGGCACCCAGCGGCGCACGTACTCCAGCACGGTGGCCTGGGCCTCGGCGAGCGTGGTGCCGGCGGCCAGGTCGTCCAGCAGCCCGGAGGTGGTGTGCATGGTGCGGACGAAGTCGTTCATCTGCTCCAGCGCCTGCGCGGGTGGGGCGATGAGCACGTCGACGCCGTCGCCGAGCACCCGCAGCTCGGAGTCGGTGACGACCGCGGCGACCTCGACGAGGGCGTCGGCGCCCAGGTCGAGGCCGGTCATCTCGCAGTCGATCCACACGATCCGGTCGTTCGACTCGTGTCCGTTCGTGGTTCCTGGGGCAGGCGTGCTGGTCACGCGGTCAGCCTACGGCGCCGGGGCGGGTGGAGCGCGGGACCGCCTCACTGCCGCCGGGTGCGTCGGGGACGCCGCGGGGCGTTCGCTGCGGCAGGCGGGGGGTCGGTCCGCCGCGCCGCGCGGGCCTCGGTGGGCCGGGTCTGTGGGACGGGTGGAGGGCCGGGCACGGTCGAGGCGACCCAGGTGGCCACGGCGACGACGACGAACGCGACCGCACCCACAAGGGCGGCCGTGCGCCACCGGACGCCGGCCCAGTGCAGCACGGGCACGGTGATCACGGCGGCTGCGGCGGCGAGGAGCGGCGGCTCGTACCAGCGTGCCCCGGTGGGTGACGTCACGCGGGTGGGCACCCGTTCATCGTTCCACGCGGGGGAGTGGCGCAGGGCCGGATCCGGGGAATGGCCGGCGATGCCGACGACCGGGTGGGTGCTGCACGAGAACGGCGGCCGTCCCCCTTGTCAGGGACGGCCGCCGGGCGGGCTCATCGGGCCACGAGGGTCGACGGGGCCGACGCGAGCAGCGTCGGCACCGACCATCGCGAGGGTGGGCGCCTCGTGGCGTCGGACGGGTGTCTGCGTGCCCGACCGCGCGTGGTGCCACGGTGAAGGGCGGCGTCGGCGAGCCGACGCTCCTGCTCCTGACGGACCAGGTCGTAGATCATGTTCGGGTGCACGGTGGTCTCCTGGGCGTGAGCGACCGGACCCCCTGACGGGGGCCTGGTCGAGGTGGTTGCGGTGAGACCACCAGACCACGGCGGACGTGCCCAGGGCACGTCTTTTCCCGGTGACGACCCGGGACGTCCGCCGCGTCGAGGCGAACCCCGCGGTGGTCGACCCTCTCGCCACGGCCCACGCTCCGGGCAGGAAGATGGTTGACTGCGTTCGCCGGTGTTCCGCTCGCCGACTCGTCTACCTGGTGAGGCTGAGATGACCACAGCGCCGCATGCGCGGGCCGTCGACCCGTCTGCCGTTCGCGAGTCGATCCGCACCGGCGGCCCGTGGTGGCGGCCGGTGAGATCCTGGGCGCTCGGCGCTGCGGTCGGCCTCGTCTCGATGGTGCTGTTCGACTCCGTGTGGCCGTCCGTGGCTCTGACCCTCGGCATCGGACTGGTCGGCGTCGGGCTCTCCTACACCTGGCCGCGCTTTCACGGGCGTCGCTGACCGCCGACAGCTCCGGCACCCGGCCTGGGGCCTGGGGCGCGCGCCATGGCGGTGGCGCGTGGCGTCCCCATCACCGATAGCGGCTCGTGTGGGCGCCCCCGGCAGGACTCGAACCTGCAACCGACGGATTAGAAGGCCGTTGCTCTATCCGTTGAGCTACGGGGGCCGTGACGTGCGGTGACCAGCGTAGTGGCCGCTGCGGGGGCCCGCGGAGCCCCGCCGGGAGGCATCTGGGGTGTCCGGAAGGTCCTTCCGTGACCAGTTCACCGCGTGGCGCGTTTGGCCTGGTCAGATCGCGCCACGACAATGGTTCTGTGAGTGCGCCGGTAGACCCGCAGTCCGTGCCTTCGGCACGCCCGGCGTCGTCGAGCCATGATGCGCTCGCCCGCGACGTGCTGGCCCGGCCGTTGGCCGCCATGTCGTTGCTCGACGCGGTGCGTGACCTGCACCGCGACGTGGCTGCTACGGGCTTCCCGTTGGAGCTCGCGGACACGCCGGGTGCCTCGGCGTCACGGGAACGGCTGGTCGACCAGCTGGCCGAGCACCTGATCCCGCGTCTGACGGAGCTGTCGGCGCCGGCGGTGGTCGTCGTGTCCGGCTCGACCGGGGCGGGTAAGTCGACGTTGGTGAACTCGCTGGTCGGCCGCGAGGTCAGCGCCGCGGGCGTGCTGCGGCCCACGACGCGTCGCCCGGTGCTGGTGCACAACCCGCTCGACGTCGAGCTGCTCTCGCATCATCCGGTGCTGGAGTCGGTCGAGGTCGTCGCGGACGAGAACGTGCCGCGCGGCATCGCGCTGCTGGACGCGCCCGACCTGGACTCCGTGCTGGAGTCCAACCGACTCTCGGCGCACCGGCTGCTCGAGGCGGCGGACCTGTGGCTGTTCGTCACCACGGCAGCACGGTACGGGGATGCGCTGCCCTGGCAGGTGCTGCAGTCCGCGGTCGACCGTGGCACCTCGATCGCGATGGTCCTCAACCGGGTGCCCCCCGCCTCGCTGCCGACGGTGCGCGGTGACCTGCTCGAGCGGCTGCGCGGCCACGGGCTGCAGGGGTCGCCGCTGTTCGTGGTGCCCGACGTGGGGCCGCACGAGGGGTTGCTGTCCGCGGCGGTCGTGGCGCCCATCCAACGGTGGTTGCAGATGCTGGCCGGGCCGGACCGGGCGCGCACGGTGATCGGCCGCACGTTGCGCGGGTCGTTGTCGGCGTTGCGCCCGTGGGTCGACGAGCTGGCCGAGGCGGTGCAGCACCAGGCCGACGCCGCCGCGACGATCGCTGCTGCGCTCGACGAGGCGTTGGCCGAGCCGTCCGCGCAGGCCGTGGCCTCGGTGCGTGGTGGTGCCGTGGCCGACGGCGCGGTGCGGGCGCGGTGGGACGAGCTGACCGCCCCCGGTGCGCCGTTCGCCGGGATCCCGCGGCCCTCGGGGCGCCTGCGCGGTTCCGCCCGTGCTGGTCGCGCGCGGGCGGTGGCTGTCGAGCCGTTGCTCGCTGACCTGGTGCGCGCAGTGACGGCGGCCATGGGTGCGGCCGGTGCGCACACCGAACGGGTGCTGCGGGCACGCATCGTCGGCCCGGGCGCCCCTGAGGGTGGTGCGTCGGTGGACGCCGCCTGGTCGGCGTCCGAGGCGGCGCAGACCCGCTCGTCGGCCGCTGAGCAGACCGCCCGTGGCTGGGTGGCGCAGGGTCCGCGCGTGGTCCGCGCCGCCCTGGCCGTGCCCCCGCCGGCCACGGACCCGGACGGTGCGGCGCGTCGCAGCAGGGACGTGGCACGCGAGGCCCGGCGACGGGCCAAGGCCGAGAAGGTCCTGACGACCGAGGGTCTGGCTGCGCTGGCCCTGGCCGGTGCGGCCGGTGTGGTCCCCGCGCGCGACCTGCTCGCGGACGTGCTCGGTGCGGCCGGCACGCAGGCCGTGGACGACCTGCGGGCCGACCTCGTGGACCGGGTGCTCGCCCAGGTGGCGCTCGAACGTGCCCATGCCGCCGACGCCCTGGACCACCCCGACCTGGCCGATGACGCAGCCTCGCGTCTGCGGCTGCGACTGGCCGTGCTGAAGGGACTCACGTGAGCGAGCCGGAGCAGGTGGCCGTGACGCGGGGGGCGCTGCACGGTGACGAGACCCTGGAGCTGGCTCAGCGCGTGGTCGCGCTCGACGAGGCGCTCGTGGTCGGCGGGGCACGCCTGGAGCCGGCCGTCGTGGCCCGTGTGTCGCGCACCATCGACGGCGTGCGCGAACGCATCGAGCTGGGGGTCGACCAGACGGTCGTCGCGCTGGTCGGCGGGACGGGGTCGGGCAAGTCGAGCCTGTTCAACGCCGTGTGCGGGCTGGACTTCGCCGACGTGGGCGTCAAACGCCCCACGACCTCGCAGATCACGGCGTGCGTGTGGGGTGAGGACGGCGGACCGCTGCTGGACTGGTTGACGGTCGCCGAGGACCGCCGCATCGTGCGCGAGAGCCTGCTCGACGGCGACACCGAGGCTCCGCTGCGTGGCCTGGTGCTGCTGGACCTGCCCGACCACGACTCGATCGAGCCGGCACACCGGGAGGTCGTGGACCGTCTGCTGCCGCAGGCCGACCTGCTGGTGTGGGTGGTCGACCCGCAGAAGTACGCCGACGACGCCCTGCACACCGGGTACCTGCAGCGTCTGGTGGGTCATGAGGCCGCCATGGTCGTCGTGCTCAACCAGGTCGACACGGTGCCGCCCGACGTGCGGGAGGACCTGGCCGCGGACGTGGCCCGGCTGCTCGTGGAGGACGGGCTCACCGGGGTCGACGTGCGCCCGGTGTCGGCGGTCACGGGGGAGGGGGTCGCCGAGCTGCGTGACCTGCTGGCCGCCGTGGTCCGCACCCGGTCGCTGGCCGCCAAGCGGGCAGGCGCCGAGGTCAACGACGCTGCGGCGCTGGTGGCCGCCCAGGTGGGGCTGCGTGAGCCGTCGCCGACAGCGTTGGGTGTGGGTGACGTGGTCGAGACGCTGGTCGGTGCGGCCGGTCTGCGGGCCGTGTCGGACGCCGTCGCCGCGGTGGTGCGCGGTGGCTCACGGTCCGCGCCGGCCTTCGGTGCGGTGCAGGCCGACGCCGTGGACCTCGCGCGCACGGCCTGGCTGGGTGCGGTGACGCCGGGTCTGCCGCGGCGCTGGTCGCAGGACGTCGCCGAGCGGGTCGCCACGGCGGCCGAGCTGCGGCTGGCCGTGGCCGACTCGCTGGTCGGGGTCGCGGTCGCGGCGCGCCGTTCGGGCTGGGCGGCGCTGACCACGGTCGCGGCGATCGTCGTGCTGGGTCTGGGGGTGCTGCTCGCCGCGGTGGCCGTGGGCTCGCGGTTCGGTGGTGGGGAGCCGGCCAACGGGTGGACGACCGTCGGGGCGGTCGTGCTGGTCGCAGGGGGCGTCGCCCTGCTGGTCCTGGCGGCCGCGGTGCGCCGGGCCGCGGCGCGCCGCCGGGCTGCCGGTGTGCTGCGGGCCGGGCGCTCGGCGCTCGAGCAGGTGGCGCTGGTGCGGCTGGCGGAGCCGACGCAGGCGGTGCTGGCCGAGCACCGCCGGGTGCGGGAGCTGGCGGCCTCGGCGATCCGCTGATCCGGGGCGCGCGCAACGCCGCGCCATCGAGCCGCCCCCAGCCCCGACAGGTCAGTCTGCATCCCTCGCTGCGCCGTGCCGCCGCACGAGGCCGGCCCCGACCTCGGGAGTCTGGCGCGACCCGCCCCGCACACCGTGGGGCACGCGCCCCGGAGGCACCCATGAGCACGCACTCCCTCGACCTGACCCTCGTCGGCTGGATCGCCACGCCGGTCCGGCACTACCCCGGCACCGACGGCGGTACGCCGTTCACCTCGTTCCGGCTGGCCAGCACGCGCCGCTGGTTCGACCGTGAGCAGGGCGTGTGGAAGGACGGCCGCACCGAGTGGTTCACCGTCAAGTGCTTCCGCGGCACCGCCCTCAACGCCGCCACCTCGCTGCGCAAGGGCGACCCCGTGGTGGTGCACGGGCGGATCGCCACCGAGGACTGGACCGGCGCCGACGGGCCGCGCACCACGCTGGTCATCGAGGCCTCCGCGATCGGCCACGACCTGACCTACGGTGCGTCGCAGTTCATGCGCACGGTCCACACCGGCGGCCAGGGTGAGGGTGCCGGCGAGCCGATCGAGCCCGGCGACGCGCAGGAGCCCGGGCTCGACCCCGTCGACGTCTCGGCGCTCATGGCGCTCGACGACGCCGACGTCGTGGGCACCCTCGTGGCGGTCGAGCAGGAGGCACGCGACCTGGCGCCCGCCAGGTGATCGCCTAGGCTGGGGGACCGGCACACCCGACGACGCAGCAGGTCGGCCGCGCCGCACACCCGACGCCGGCCGACCCGCCGCGTCCCCCACACACCGAGCAGGCAGGCGGACACAGAGCCAGTGGCTGAGTTCATCTACTCCATGTACAAGGCGCGCAAGGCGCACGGAGACAAGGTCATCCTCGACGACGTCTCCCTCAACTTCCTTCCCGGCGCCAAGATCGGCGTCGTCGGCCCCAACGGCGCCGGCAAGTCCACGATCCTGAAGATCATGGCCGGCCTGGACCAGCCCTCCAACGGTGAGGCGCGCCTGAGCCCCGGCTACACGGTGGGCATCCTGCAGCAGGAGCCGCCGCTGAACGAGAACAAGACCGTGCTCGGCAACGTCCAGGAGGGCGTCGCCGAGATCCACGGCAAGCTCGACCGCTACAACGAGATCTCGGCCCTCATGGCCGAGCCCGACGCGGACTTCGACGCGCTGCTCGCCGAGATGGGCCAGCTGCAGGAAGCCATCGACGCGGCCGACGCCTGGGACCTGGACGCCCAGCTCGAGCAGGCCATGGACGCGCTGCGCTGCCCGCCGCCGGACGCCGACGTCTCCGTGCTGTCCGGTGGTGAGCGCCGCCGCGTGGCCCTGTGCAAGCTGCTGCTGGAGAAGCCCGACCTGCTGCTGCTGGACGAGCCCACCAACCACCTGGACGCCGAGTCGGTGCTCTGGCTCGAGCAGCACCTGCAGCAGTACCCCGGTGCGATCCTGGCCGTCACCCACGACCGGTACTTCCTGGACCACGTCGCGGAGTGGATCTGCGAGGTCGACCGCGGCCGTCTGTACCCGTACGAGGGCAACTACTCCACCTACCTGGAGAAGAAGGGCGCCCGCCTGGAGGTCCAGGGCAAGAAGGACGCCAAGCTCGCCAAGCGCCTGGCCGAGGAGCTCGCCTGGGTGCGCTCGAACGCCAAGGGTCGCCAGACGAAGTCCAAGTCGCGTCTGGCCCGCTACGAGGAGATGGCCGCCGAGGCGGACCGCACCAGGAAGCTGGACTTCGAGGAGATCCAGATCCCGCCGGGCCCGCGCCTGGGCTCGGTCGTCCTGGAGGCCACGAAGCTGGAGAAGGGCTTCGACGACCGCAAGCTCATCGACGGCCTGAGCTTCACGCTGCCGCGCAACGGCATCGTCGGGGTCATCGGCCCCAACGGTGTCGGCAAGACGACCCTGTTCAAGACCATCGTCGGCCTCGAGCCGCTCGACGGCGGCAACCTCAAGGTCGGCGAGACGGTCTCGATCTCGTACGTCGACCAGGGGCGCGGGGGCATCGACCCGAAGAAGACCCTGTGGGAGGTCGTCTCCGACGGGCTCGACTTCATCAAGGTCGGCAACGTCGAGATGCCTTCGCGGGCGTACGTCGCCGCGTTCGGGTTCAAGGGCCCCGACCAGCAGAAGCCCGCCGGTGTGCTCTCCGGTGGCGAGCGCAACCGGCTGAACCTGGCCCTCACGCTCAAGCAGGGCGGCAACCTGCTGCTGCTCGACGAGCCCACCAACGACCTGGACGTCGAGACGCTCGGCTCGCTGGAGAACGCCCTGCTGGAGTTCCCCGGCTGCGCCGTGGTCGTCTCGCACGACCGGTGGTTCCTGGACAGGGTGGCCACGCACATCCTGGCGTACGAGGGCACCGAGGAGGACCCGGCCGCCTGGTACTGGTTCGAGGGCAACTTCGCCTCCTACGAGGAGAACAAGGTCGCCCGTCTGGGTGCGGACGCCGCCCGCCCGCACCGCGTCACGTACCGCAAGCTGCGCCGGGACTGACGGCCAGGCCATGAGCACCCACGCCTCGGCGGGAGCGGACACGTCCGCCCTCGCCGAGGCGTTGCTCGACCTGCGCGCGCACCTGGCGCAGGTCGCCCTGCCGCTGGAGGTCGCCGGTGCCGACGAGGCGCGGCGGGTCCGGGCCGAGCTGCTGCACCAGCTGGACGACCAGCTGCTGCCGCGGCTGCGCGCGGCGGGCGCCCCGTTGCTCGCCGTGCTCGGCGGGTCCACGGGCGCCGGCAAGTCGACGCTGGTGAACTCCCTGCTCGGGCAGCAGGTCACGACCTCGGGTGTGCTGCGACCCACCACGCGCTGGCCGGTGCTCGTGCACCACCCGGCCGACGTCGGCTGGTTCTCCACCGACCGGATCCTGCCCGCGCTGGCCCGCGTGCGAGCCGGCGGCACAGGCGTCGGCAGGCCCAGGACGGCCGAGGCGTCGGCTGCGCCCGAGCCGGCCGAGGGCGGCGCCGGGGGGCTGCGGCTGGTGGCCAGCGAGGCGCTGTGGCCCGGCCTGGCCCTGCTGGACGCACCCGACATCGACTCGGTGGTCGAGGAGAACCGGGTGCTCGCCGGGCAGCTGCTCGGCGCGGCGGACCTGTGGCTCTTCGTGACGACGGCCGCGCGGTACGCCGACGCCGTGCCGTGGGACCTGCTCGCCGAGGCCTCCCGGAGGTCGGTGTCGCTGGCCGTCGTGCTCGACCGGGTCGACCCCGGGGCGGAGGGCGCGGTCAGCGCCGACCTGCGCCAGATGCTCGACGCGCACGCACTGGCGGACGTGCCGGTGCTGCTCGTGCCCGAGGTGACACCCGTCGGCGGCCTGCTGCCGGAGCACGCGATCGCCCCCGTGGCCTCGTGGTTGACGGCGCTCGGTGAGGACGCCGCCGCGCGGGCGGACGCGATCGCCCGGACCCGCGACGGCCTCGTCGACGACGTGGTGCGTCGGGCGGCCGACGTGGCGGACGCCTCCGACGCGCAGCGCGCCGTCCGCGACCGGCTGCGGGCGCAGGTCGACGACGCGTTCGCCGCGGCGCTGGCCGACATCGCCCGCGCGACCTCCGACGGGACGCTGCTGCGCGGTGAGGTGCTGGCGCGCTGGCAGGAGCTGGTGGGCACCGGGGAGCTCGTCCGCTCGCTGGAACGGCAGGTGTCGCGCCTGCGGGACCGCCTGGCGGCGGCGTGGCGGGGTCGGCCCGCGCAGGTGCCCGCGCTGCAGGAGGCCATCGGGCACGACCTGGACGTGCTGACGGTCGACGCCGTGGCCACCGCCGCCGAGCGTGTGACGTCCGCGTGGCGCAGCGACCCTGCGGCCGTGGGACTGCTGGCCGACGTCGCGGCGGGCGACCCGGGCCGGCTGCGCGCCGACGTCGCGGCGCAGGTGCGCGGCTGGCAGGACGACGTGATGGCCCTGGTGACCGACGAAGGGGCCGGGCGTCGCACCACGGCCCGGGCGCTGTCGTTCGGTGTGAACGGTCTGGGTGCCACGCTGATGCTCCTGGTCTTCGCCTCGACGGGCGGGCTCACGGGCGCCGAGGTGGGGATCGCCGGCGGCGCCGCGGTGCTGGCCCAGCGGGTGCTCGAGGCCGTGTTCGGCGACGACGCCGTGCGGCGGCTGACCCGGACCGCGCACCAGCGGCTCACCGACCGTCTGGGTGCGGTGGCCGAGCGGGAGGCGGCGCGCTTCACCGTGACCCTCGATGCCCTGGGACTGGATGCCGACGACGCCCGAGGGGTGCGCCGGGCCGCGGTGCGCGTGGCGGCCTCGCCTCGGCCGGGGGTCCCCGTCCGGGACGCGGAAGGCCCGGTGGGCGTACCGGCCGGAGGCCTGCGGGGCGCCGGGTTCGTGCCCGATGACGCCGGCGCCGGTACGGGACTGCCGGGTCGGGCCCAAGACGCCCAGGTCGGTCGGCTGCGACGGTGGTGGACCCGCCGTGCGCCGCGGGGTGATCGATGACCCGCGGCGGTGCTGACCTGGCGACCCGGGTCGAGGCGTTGGCGCAGGCCGCCCAGGCGGGTGAGGGTCGGCTGCCAGTCGACGTGCTCCAGGGCGTGAACGCCACGGTGGCCCGGGTCCGCGAGCGGCTCGCGCTGGCACCCGGGCGCACCGTCGTCGCCCTGGCCGGGGCCACCGGGTCGGGCAAGTCGTCGGTGGCCAACGCGTTGACCGGCACGGACGTGGCCCAGGTGGGCGTCCGTCGCCCGACGACCGCCGAACCGGTCGCGGCCGTGTGGCCCGCCGACGACGGTGCCCACGGCGACGCGCACGGGCTGCTCGACTGGTTGGCCGTGCACCGGCGCGTCGAGGTCGACACGGGCGGGCTGCCCGGGCTGGTGCTGCTCGACCTGCCGGACCACGACTCGGTGGAGGTGACCCACCGCGCGGTCGCCGAACGGCTCTACACGCGGGCCGACCTGCTGGTGTGGGTGCTCGACCCGCAGAAGTACGCCGACGCGGCCCTGCACGTGCGCTACCTGCGTCCGCTGGCCGGTCATGCGGGCGTCATGGTGCTGGTGCTCAACCACGCCGACCGCCTGGAGGCGGGCGACCTCGAGGCGTGCGTGGCCGACCTGCGTCGGCTCGCCGCGCAGGACGGTCTGGGTGCCGTGCCGGTGCTCGCCGTCAGTGCCCGCACCGGGTGGGGCGTCCCGCAGCTGCGGGACCTGCTGGGCGAGGCGGCTGCGCGGCGTCGTGCCGCGGTCGACCGCCTCGAGGCCGATGTCGTCGCGAGCGCTCGGCGCGTGCAGGCGGAGGTCCCCGCTGCACCCCGTGCGGCGCGGGCCGGCCGGGGGAGCGCACCGTCGGGTCAGGTCGACGCGCTCGTCACCGCGTGCGAGCAGGCCGCCGGTGTGCCTGTCGTGGTGCGCGCCGTGCAGGCGGCGGCGGCCCGGCACGGGCGGGCAGCCACGGGGTGGCCACCGCTGCGCTGGGTGCACCGGTGGCGCGCCGACCCGCTGCGACGCCTGCACCTGCGCGTCGGTACCCCGCTCGACGCGACCACGACGCGCACTGGCGCGGGCACCATGAGCGATGGAGCGCGCGAGGGGGTGACCGGCGTGAGTGGCGGCGCCGTGGCACGCGCCCGTGTGTCGGACGCCTTGCGCACCTACCTGGCCGCCGAGTTGGACGGCGCCCCACCGGCGTGGGTCGAGGCGGCACGTGCGGCTGCCTCGACCGAGGACCTCCCTGACGCCCTCGACCAGGCGGTGGTCGGCACCACGCTGCTGCCCGAGCGGTCCCCGCTGTGGTGGCGCGCAGTCGGCGTCGCGCAGGGGGTGCTGCTCGCGGCGGCGGGCGCCGGTGTGCTGTGGTTGGCTGCGCTCGCCGTGCTGGCCTACCTGCGCCTGCCCGAACCCACCACGCCGCAGTGGGGTGGTGTCCCCGCACCGACCGCCCTCGCCCTGGGCGGTGTGCTGGCCGGTGTCCTGCTCGCCGTGCTCGGTGCCGTGCTGTCCGGCTGGGGTGCGCGGCGTCGCGCGGCGATCGCGCGCCGGCGGCTGCGCGCGGCCGTGGCCGACGTGGTGCGCGCCCGTATCGTCGTGCCGGTCACCGCCGAGGTGGACCGGTGGGTGCTGTGCCGGACCTCCGCCGACCGGGCAGCCGGTGCTGCCCGCCGAACCCACGACCCGGAAGGGGCCCGATGACCAGGCTCGAGGTGCCGGTGCAGCTGCGCTGGTCCGACATGGATGCCTACGCGCACGTCAACAACGTCGAGATGCTGCGCCTGCTCGAGGAGGCGCGCATCGAGGTGTTCTGGGCGCACCCGCCCACACCCGACGGGTCGGTCCGGCACTGGCCCACGGCTGTCATCGACGCGGCACCGGGGGCACCCTTGTCGACGTTGGTGGCCCGGCAGGAGATCGAGTACCTGCGGCCGCTGGCCTACCGCCGTCGGCCCGTCGTCATCGAGATGTGGCTCGGTCATCTGGGTGGGGCGAGCCTGGATGTCTGCTACGAGGTGCGTGACCTGCCGCCGTCGGACCCGGACAGCGTGCTGTACGCGCGGGCCGTGACGACCCTGGTCATCGTCGACGCCGTCACCGGGGCGCCGCAGCGCATCGCCGAGGACGTGCGGGCGGCCTGGGCCCCGTACGTGGAGGAGCCGGTCTCGATGCGGCGACGGGGTTCACGCACCGAGGCCTGACGGCCCGGTGTCCGAGCGGCGGTCGGTGCGGGCGCGCTCGGCGGTGCGTGCCGCACGGGCGACGTTGCGCTGCATGCCACCGAACACCAGACCGTGGAACGGTGAGACGGCCCACCAGTAGGCGTGACCGGCCAGTCCGCGCGGGTGGAACAGCGCCCGCTGCGCGAACACCGCCGGGGGTGTGGTCCAGGCGTCGCCGGCCAAGGTCGGGCCACCCGGGTCGTCCTCGTGCTGGTCCTCCGCGGTGGCGCTCGCGGGCTCGACCGACAGCTCGAGCCAGGCCAGCCCGGGCAGGCGCATCTCCGCACGCAGTCGCAGCAGCCGTCCGCGGTCGACCTCCTCGACACGCCAGAAGTCCACGGCGTCGTCCACGAGCAGGCGGTGCGGGTCTCGCCGCCCGCGGCGCAGGCCCGGGCCTCCCACCAACCGGTCGGCCAGCCCCCGCACGTGCCACACGAACGGCCACGAGTACCAGCCGTGCTCACCACCGACGGCCTCGATGACCCGCCACAACGCGGCCGGTGAGGCCTCGACCTGCACACGCCGCGTGTCGACGTACAACGAGCCGCCCGCCCAGTCGGGGTCGGTGGGCAGCGGGTCGCTGGGGGCCCCGGGCACGGCGGCGGACGACCAGCGGGTCGTCACGGCGGCCTCGTGCACGCGTTGCAGGGCGAGCCGCACCGCCAGGTCGAACCCGATGAGTCCACCGGGCGGGTCGGGCACCAGGTCCGCGATGTCGTGCTCGTCGCACACGACCTCGTGCACCAGCGACTCGACGAGCGGGCGGGCCAGCCCCGCCGGGACGGGGGTGACGAGGGAGACCCACAGGCTCGACAGCCGCGGCGTGAGCACCCCGACGCCCACGATGAGCCGTCGGCGCAGTCCGGCGACCGCGGCGTAGCGCTGCATCATCTGCCGGTAGGTGAGCACCTCGGGTCCGCCGATGTCGAAGCCACGGTTCACGTCGGCCGGCATGGCGGCCGACCCGACCAGGTACCGCAGCACGTCGCGCACGGCGATCGGCTGGATGCGGTTCTCGACCCAGCGGGGCACCGTCATGGCGGGCAGGCGTTCGGTGAGGTAGCGCATCATCTCGAACGAGGCCGACCCGGAGCCGAGGATCACCGCGGCGCGCAGCACGGTGGTCGGCACCCCGGAGGCGAGCAGGATCTCGCCCACCTCGGCGCGTGAGGACAGGTGCGGGGACAGCTCCTCGCCGGCCGGTGCCAGGCCACCGAGGTAGACGATGCGTCGCACGCCCGCCTCGCGGGCGGCCTGGGCGAACACACGGGCGGTGTGCCGGTCGCGCGACTCGAAGGTGCTCCCGGTGCCCAGGGAGTGGATGAGGTAGTACGCCACGTCGACGCCGGTCAACGCGGTGCGGATCGCCTCGAGGTCGGCGGCGTCTGCGCGGGCCGTCTCCACCTCGTCGTGCCACGGCCGTGCGCGCAGCCGCTCCGGGCGTCGTGCCACGGCCCGGACCCGGTAGCCGGCGGCGAGCAGCTCGGGCACGAGCCGTCCACCGACGTAGCCGGTGACCCCGGTGACGGCGACCAGCGGTGCATCGGGGCGCGGGCGGCCGTCCGGCCCGACCCCCGGCACGAGACCCGCGAGCGTGCCCGCCACGGGGGCAGGGTCGAGCGCCGGGCCGGGCGCGGAACCCTGCGCAGCGGGGTCGGGACGGGGCGCGGGGGTCATCCCCGCAGTCTGCGGGCGGGTAGCCGAGGCCGCACGTGGGGCGCTCAGTCGAGCGGTACCCGGACCATGCCCTCCTGGGCGATCGAGGCGACCAGGCTGCCGTCCTGCCGGAACACGCGTGCCGCGCCCAGCCCGCGCCCGCCGTGCGCGTTGGGCGTCGACTGCACGTACAGCAGCCACTCGTCGACGCGGACGTCACGGTGCCACCACATGGCGTGGTCGAGGCTTGCGATCGACAGGCCCGGTGTGGACCACGCACGGCCGGCGCGCCGCAGCACGGGTTCGAGCATCACCTGGTCGCACGCGAACGCGAGCATCGCGCGGTGCAGCAGCGGGTCGTCGGGCAGCGGGCCGCGCGAGCGCATCCAGATCATCTGCCGGCCGCTGAGCTCACCCTCGTGGTGGGGGTCGGGGCGCAGGTAGATGGGCTGACCGACGTGCCGCAGGTCGAAGGCGACCTCGTCGACCCAGAACTTCGCCACCGGGTGGTCGACCTGGGCGAACAGGTCGAACGCGGAGGTGAGCGTCTCGGGGTCGGGGACGCCGCGCGGCATGGGCTCGTCGTAGTCGATGCCGGGCTGCTCCTCCTGGAACGAGGCGATCATGGACAGGATCGGCTGCCCGCCCTGGATCGCGTGCGTGCGCCGCGCGGTGAACGAGCGACCGTCGCGCAGGCGTTCGACGGCGAACGTGATGGGTTCACGGTCGTCGCCGGCGCGCAGGAAGTACCCGTGCATGGAGTGCGGCAGCCGGCCCTCGGGCACGGTGCGTCCGGCCGCGAGCAGCGACTGGGCGATGACCTGCCCGCCGAACACCCGCCCGTTGGGCCGGGGCAGGCTGGGCCCGGTGAACATGTTCGGGTCGGTGGGGTCGGCGACGAGCGCCATCGCCGACAAGGTCGTGGTGATGGGGTCGGTCGGGTCATGCCGGTCGGCCGTGGTCATCGCGTCCCCTCAGTCGTCGAACGTGTTGAGCATCGAGTGGGCGGCCCGCTCCAGGTAGTCCCACAGCTGTGCGCGGTGCAGCGGGGCCAGGTCGAGCTCGTCGAGCGCCGTGCGCATGTGCGTGAGCCAGCGGTCCCGGGCCTCGGGGTTGACCTTGTAGGGCGCGTGGCGCATCCGCAGCCGGGGGTGCCCGCGCTGCTCGGAGTAGGTGGTCGGACCGCCCCAGTACTGCTCGAGGAACGCGGTGAGGCGTGCGGCGGCCGGCGCGAGGTCCTCCTCGGGGTACATCGGCCGCAGCACGGGGTCGTCGGCCACGCCGCGGTAGAACCCGTCGACGAGCCGCACGAACGTGTCGTGACCGCCGATCGTGTCGTAGAAGGAGTCCGATCTCACCGGCCCATCCTCACATGCAGCCACGCACCGGCCGGGGCGGGCAGGACCGGTGACCCGGCACGCGTCAGAGGTCGAGCTCGGTCAGCACCGGCAGCGCCCGGCGGACGGCGGCACGGGCGTCCGCGGCCCGGGCGGAACCGAGCGCGATCCGTGCGACCTGACGGCACGTCTCCGAGGTCGTGGCCGCCAGCACGGCCGCCACGTCGGGCAGCGCCCGGGGCGTCATCGACAGCGACCCGACCCCCAGCCCCACCAGCACGCACGCCAGCGCAGGGTCCGCCGCGGCCTCGCCGCACACCCCGACGGGCCGGGCCTGCTGCGCCGCACCCGCGCACGTGGCGGCGATGAGCTGCAGCACCGCGGGCTGCCACGGGTCGGACAGCTCGGCCACGGAACCGAGCAGCCGGTCGGCGGCCATCGTGTACTGCGTGAGGTCGTTGGTGCCGATGCTGGCGAACGTGGCGTGCGCGAGGATCGGTCCGGACAGCAGCGCCGCACTGGGCACCTCGACCATGACCCCGGCCCGGTCCAGGCCGTGCCGGGCGCACGCCGCCACGAACTGCTCGGCCTCGTCGACGGTCGAGACCATCGGGGCCATGACCCACACGTCGGCGCTCTCGGCGGCGGCCGCGCGGGCGATCGCGGTGAGCTGGTCCTCGAGCACCTCGGGGTGGGACACCGCGGTGCGCAGACCGCGCACACCGAGCGCCGGGTTGGCCTCGTCGTGGCCGGTGACGAACGGCAGCGGCTTGTCGGCCCCGGCGTCCAGGGTCCGCACGACGACCTTGCGGCCGGCGAACGCCGACAGCACCTGCCGGTACAGGGCGACCTGCTCCTCGACCCCGGGCGCCTCGGTGCGACCCAGGAACCCGAACTCGGTCCGGAACAGCCCGACGCCCTGCGCGCCGGCCGCGGCGGCCGGACCCGCCTCCGAGGGGTCGCCGACGTTGGCCAGCAGGTCCACCGGGACCCCGTCGGCGGTGCGGCCGGTGCCGTCGAACGTCCGTGCCTGCGCGGTGCGTGCCAGCGCGGCGCTGACCTGGTCGGCGTCAGGGTCGAGCAGGACCGTGCCCGCGGCGCCGTCCACCAGGAGCACGCTGCCCTCCGTGACCAGCTGCTCCACGCCGTGCGCGGCGACCACGGCCGGGATGCCGCGGGAGCGGGCCAGGATCGCGGTGTGCGACGTGGGGCCGCCGCCGCTGGTGACGATCGCGAGCACGAGCGTCGGGTCGAGCGTCGCGGTGAGCGCGGGTGCCAGGTCCTCGGCGACGAGCACGTACGGCACGTCGCACACCGGCAGTCCAGGGGCCGGCCGCCCGGTCAGGTCGGCGACCAGGCGGTCACGCACGTCGGAGATGTCCCGGACACGTTCGGCGAAGTAGCCACCGAGCGCCTCGAACTGGCGGGCGACCTCCTCGGCGGCTTCCCACACGGCACGTTCGGGCACCAGGTGCTGCTCGTGCACGCGGGCGACGGCATCGGCGACGAGCGTCGGGTCGGCGGCGATCGCCGCGGTGGCGTGCAGCAGGTCGCGGCTGTCGGGCTCGGTGGCGCGCTCGGCGGCGGCGTCCAGCGCCTCGCGGACACGGACAGACGCGGCGGCGATCGCCTCGGCGGCCGCCTGCTGGTCGGCGCCCGGGGGCAGGCGCCGGCCGGAAGGGGGTTCGGCGACCGGGTCCGGCATGCGCACCGCTGGTCCGACGACACGTCCGGGGCTGACCCCGATGCCGCTGATCAGCGCGCCGGCCGGGATCTGCGCGTGCGAGGTGTGCGTGCTCACGTCCGATGACCTCCTCGTCGTCGCACGCAGTCTCGTCCCTGCGGGCACCACGGCGCCAGCCAGGACGCAGGGGGTTAGGCTGGACGTCGCGCGTCGCCTGGTGACGCCTGGAGAACTGGGGAGTTCCATTGAGCAAGGCAGAGCAGATCCTCGCTGCACTGGGCGGGGACGCCAACGTCGTCGACCTCGAGCCGTGCATCACGCGGCTGCGGGTCGAGGTGGGTGACGCCCAGCTGGTCGACGAGGCTGCGCTCAAGGCCAGCGGTGCGTTCGGTGTGGTCCGCTCCGGTCGCATCGTGCAGGTCATCGTCGGCCCGGAGGCCGACAACCTCGCCGCCGAGCTCGACTCGCTGCGCTGAGACACCGCGTCGCACCGTGCTCCTGCTGAGCCCTGTCCCCGGGGTCGTCCGGGCGGTCGCGGACGTGCCCGACCCGGTGTTCGCCCAGGAGATCGTCGGTCCGGGGCTCGCGGTCGAGCCGAACCGCATCCAGACGCAGGACGTCCTCGCGCCGGCCGACGGTGTGGTCGGTGCGCTGCACCCGCACGCCTTCGCCCTCGAGCTCGGTGACGGGCGCACCGTGCTGGTGCACCTGGGTGTCGACACGGTCGGGCTGCGCGGGTCGGGCTTCACCCTGCATGTGGAGGCAGGTCAGGCGGTGCGCGCAGGTGACCGCATCCTCACGTGGTCCCCGGTCGACGTCGCCCTGGCGGGCCTGTCGACCCTGTGCCCGGTGGTGGCACTGCAGGCCGATCGGGCTCTGGTGCACCCGCTGGTCGAGCCGGGCGCTGTCGTCGCCGCCGGGGACGCGCTGATCGACTGGCGCGACTGACCCCACGACCGCCGCGCCACCGATCAGGCGACGGGTCCACGGACCGTTCAGCGGTCGTCCGGCGCAGCCCCCTGTGTCCCGGGCACGGGTGCCTCGGCGACGGCCGCCGTGCCGAGGTTCGCACGGTGAGCCGTCAGCCGCTCGAGCTGCCCCGCCAGCGGCACACCCGCGCGTTCCAGCCCGGCCCGGGCCTGCACCCGCAGGGCCCGCGCCACCTCCCACTGCATCGACGGCGCGGTGCGCACCGCGAGCTTGAGCGTGACGGCCTCGGCGCTGAGCCGTTCGATGCTGGTGATGGTCGGCTCCCCGTCCAGGTAGGTGCCGATGACCGGGTCCTGCGCGACGCGCGCGGCCGCCTCCTCCAGCACTGCGCGGACCTCGTCGAGGTCGGCGAAGTAGTCCACGTCGATCTCGACGACCGCCTTCGCCCAGCCCTGCGTCTTGTTGCCCACGCGCAGCATGGTCCCGTTGGGCACGTACCAGAGCGTGCCGTCGCCGTCGCGGATCTTGGTGACACGCAGCGCGACCGCCTCGACGGTGCCCGAGGCGGGCCCGACGTCGATCACGTCGCCGACGCCGTACTGGTCCTCCAGCAGCATGAACAGGCCCGACAGGAAGTCCTTGACCAGGCTCTGCGCGCCGAAGCCGAGTGCCACGCCGAGCACACCGGCGGAGGCCAGGAACGGCGCCACGTTCACGCCGAGCGTGTCGAGCACGAGGATGGCCACCGTGCCGCCCACGAGCAGCGTTGCCCCCGAGCGCAGCACGGAGCCGATGGTGCGGGCGCGCTGCGCGCGGCGGGCGTTCGCCAACGGGTTGGCGGCCTTCAGCAGCGCCGAGCCGACCTCGGACGCCCCGAGCGGGCGCAGCGGGCCGCGGTCCAGCATCGAGGAGCCGTCGGCGATGTGCTCGGTCACCTTGCGGATCACCCGACGCAGCACGGCCAGGCTGACCGCGCCGATCACCACGATGAGCAGGATCCGCAGGGGGACGCCGAGCAGCCAGTCCCAGCTGTCCGCGGCGACCTGCTGGATCTCCTCGACCGTGTCGGAGGTCGGGGATGGCGACGGGGCGGCCGTCGGGACGAGGGCCGGCAGCAGGTGCGCGGCCCCGGCCGCGGTCGCGCCCGTCATCGGGCACCTGCGGTCCGCGCGGCGGTGGCCTCGGCCAGCCCGGTGTGGTCGGCGACGAACTGCAGCTGCTCGGCGGTCAGCGCGATGGTGCGCGACAACGCCCGGCCGCCGTGCCCGACGCCCCTCTCGCGGCGCACGAGCACGGGTCGCTCGTCGACCGGGGCCGCGGTGGCGGCCTGCAGCGCAGCCGCGAGCTTGCGGGCGTGCAACGGGTCGACGCGGGTGTCGCCCTCGAACACGGTGAACAACGTGGCCGGGTACGCGGTGCCGTCGACCACGCGGTGGTAGGGCGAGTACCCGAGCAGCCAGCCGAGCTGCTCGGCGTCGTCGGCGTCGCCGTACTCCTCGGTCCAGGTGACGCCCAGCCCGAACCGCTGGTAGCGGACCATGTCCAGCAACGGCGCGGAGCAGACCACCGCCGCGAACAGGTCGGGACGCTGGGTGAGCGCCGCGCCGACCAGCAGGCCGCCGTTCGACCCGCCCCAGCAGGCCAGCCGGTCCGGAGTCGTCCACCCGGAGGCCACCAGGTGCTCGGCCACCGCGTGGAAGTCGTCGAAGACGTGCTGCTTGTGCGCCCGCATGCCGTCGCGGTGCCATGCCTCACCCTCCTCGCCACCGCCGCGCAGGTTCGCCACGACGTACACGCCGCCCGCCTCGACCCAGGCCAGGGTGCTGGCCGAGTACGCGGGGTCCAGCGAGATCTGGAACCCGCCGTAGCCGTACAGCACGGTCGGTGCGGGTGCGGTCGGCTGCCCGTGGGAGTCGAGCGCGTCGCGGCGGGCCACCACGAACGCCCGCACAGGAGTGCCGTCGGTGCTGGTCACGACGATCTGCTGGACGGTCACGTCCGGCAGGTCGGCCAGCAGCCCCGGAGGAGCCGCCCACAGCGACGTGGTGCCCGTGGTCGAGTCGAGCCGGTGCACGGACGGCACGGTCGTGTGGTCGGTGTACGAGAACCAGACGTCGCTGCCCCCGTCGGGGCGGGTGACCAGCCCGGAGATCGAACCGAGGCCCGGCAGTGTCACGGTGCCGTCCGCGCCGGGCAGCCGGGTGCCCGTCAGGTCGTGCACGCTGACCTCGCTGACAGCATGTCGACGCCACGAGGCCAGCAGCCGTCGAGGCGTCGTGTCCTCGCCGCCACCGTCGGTCACGGCGACGTCCTCCAGCACCGCCTCGGGGTCCTGCTCCAGCAGTGTGCTCCAGTGCGCGACACCCGGTCGCTCAGGGTCGGCCACGGCGAGCCGACCACGGGGCGCCTCCAGGTTGGTGTGCAGGTACAGCCGGCCGTCACGGCCCACCCACGCACCCGTCTCGGCGTCCAGCCCCACGGCCACCTCGACGAACGTCGGCGACTCGTGCGCGCCCGGGGCGCTCAGGTCGGCGATCCACACGTCGGTGCGCGGTGCCGTGCCGGCGGAGGCCGACACGATCAGCCACCGGCCGTCGCGGGAGACCGACACGCCGTAGTAGTTGGTCAGGTCCAGTCCGGCGCCGAACACCTCGACGTCCTGCGCGGGGTCGGTGCCCACCCGGTGCAACCACACCCGGCGGTGGTACTGCTGCTCGTCCGCAGGCACCAGCTCGGGTGCCAGGCGCCGCACGTAGTACAGGGAGCGGCCGCCGGGCACCCAGGCGACGGGGGAGTAGCGCGCACGGTCGACGGGCCCGTCGACCAGCTCACCGGTCGCGACGTCCAGCACGTGCAGCACCGACTCCTCGGTACCCCCGTGGGAGACCTGGTAGGCGAGCAGGTCACCCTCCTTGGACGGCTGCCAGGCGTCCAGCGTCGTGGTCCCCGCAGGGTCCAGCGCGACGGGGTCCACGAGCACGCGCTCCACGGGCTCACCGTCCGGCCCCGGCTCGAGCACCACGACGACCGCATGCTCCTGCTCACCGGTGCGACGGGCGAAGAACTGCCGCTCACCCCGCCACGCGGGCGCGCCGACGAACCCCGCACCCAGCAGCGCCTTGAGACGCGCGGTGAGCGTCGCCGGGGCGAAGGGGCCCTCCTGCGTGCCGTCCCAGCGGGTGCGGTAGCGCGCGTAGAGCTCGTCCTGCGCCGCCGACCACTGCTGCGTCTCGGGGTCGTCGACCGACTCCAACCAGCGGTACGGGTCGGCGACCAGGTGACCGTGCAGGTCCTCCACCAGGTCCGTCCGGCGGGCGGTGGGGTACCCGTGCCCGTCGTGCAGGGGGAAGGTGCGCTGGGTCTGGGCCGTCATGGTCCGCAAGGCTACGACGTGCCGCTGCCGCGCTGCTCCTGCGTTCGGGTGGGACCGTCTGGCAGGATCGGGCCGTGGCCGATGACCCGCAGCGCCCCTCCGACGAGCTGTTGCGCCTGGCTGCCGCCTACGGCGTGACACCCGACTACTGGGGGTTCGACGGCACCCGGCGCGACGTCTCCGCCGACACCCTGCGCGGCGTCCTGCGGGCGCTGGGAGTCGACGCCTCCTCCCCGGCACGGATCGCCCTGGCCACCGCCCACGTCGAGGACATGCCGTGGCGGCGCGTGCTGCCGCCGATCGTCGTCGTCCGGCAAGGACGGCAGGGCCACGTGCCCGTGCACGTCACGCACGGCGACCCGGTCGAGGTCTGGCTCGAGCTCGACCCCGAGGCCGGTGGCGGTCGGCGTGAGGTCGCCCAGGCCGACGTGTACGTCGAACCGCGCACCGTCGACGGTCGGCTCGTCGGTCGTGCCACGTTCACGCTGCCGGCCGACCTGCCGCTCGGCTGGCACGAGGTGCACGCCGAGGGCCCCAGCGCGCACACCCGCAGCCCTGTCGTGGTGACGCCCGCACGGCTCGAGCTGCCCGACTCGCTGCGCGAGAGGCACGCGTGGGGCTTCATGGCCCAGCTGTACTCGGTGCGCTCGCACGCCTCCTGGGGCATCGGCGACCTGGCCGACCTGGCCGACCTGGGCTGGTTGGCGGGGCGCCGCTGCGGGGCGGACTTCCTGCTCATCAACCCGCTGCACGCCTCCGAACCGACCGTCCCGGTCACCCCCTCGCCGTACCTGCCCACCACGCGACGGTTCGTCAGCCCGCTGTACATCCGCGTCGAGGACGTGCGCGAGACCGCGTACCTGAGCGCCGCGGACCGATCGCTGGTCGAGTGGGCCGCCGAGAGCGTGCTCGCGCTCGACACCGACCCCGGGCCGATCGACCGTGACGCCGTGTGGACCGCCAAGCGCTCCGCCCTCGAGGTCGTGTTCGCCGCACCACGCTCGGCCGCACGCGAGGCCGCGTTCGCCCAGTTCAAGGAGGAGCAGGGCGCGGGTCTGGACGGGTTCGCCCTGTGGTGCGCGCTCGCCGAGCGGTACGAGGGGACGCCGTGGCCTGCCGAGGCGCACGACCCGACCTCCACGCTGGTCACCGCGGCCCGCACCGAGCTGGCTGACCGGGTCGAGTTCCACCGCTGGTTGCAGTGGGTGGCCGACTGCCAGCTCGCCGAGGCCCAGCAGGCCGCGCTCGACGGCGGCATGGCGCTGGGCATCATGCACGACCTGGCCGTGGGGGCCCACCCCGAGGGGGCCGACGCATGGGCGCTCGCGGACGTGCTCGCGCGCGGTGCCACGGTCGGTGCCCCGCCGGACATGTACAACCAGCAGGGGCAGGACTGGTCACAGCCGCCCTGGCACCCCGACGCGCTGGCGAGGGCCGCCTACCGGCCGTACCGCGACATGCTGCGCACCGTGCTGCGGCACGCGGGCGCGATCCGCATCGACCACGTCATCGGGCTGTTCCGCCTGTGGTGGGTGCCGGAGGGCCACTCCCCGGCCGAGGGCGCCTACGTGCGCTACGACCACGAGGCTCTCGTGGGGATCCTGGCTCTCGAGGCGCACCGCGCCGGCGCGGTCGTCATCGGCGAGGACCTCGGCGTCGTCGAGCCGTGGGTGCGTGACTACCTGGCCGAACGCGGCGTGCTGGGCACGTCGGTGCTGTGGTTCGAGCACGACATGACGGGCGGACCGTTGGCACCCGAGCACTACCGCCCGCTCGTCCTGGCGACCGTCACCACGCACGACCTGCCGCCCAGCGCCGGGTACCTGGCCGGGGAGCACGTCGCCCTGCGGGAGCGGCTGGGTCTGCTGACCGAGCCGGTCGAGACGGTGCGCGCCGCGGCGCGCGTCGAACGGGACCGGATGATGGGGCTGCTGCGCGAGCGCGGGTTCCTGGGCGCCGACCCCTCCGAGCGGGAGGTCGTCGAGGCGCTGCACCGGTGGGTCATGGCGACGCCGTCGGTGCTGCTCGGGGTCTCGCTGGCCGATGCGGTGGGGGAGCGCCGGGCGCAGAACCAGCCCGGCACCGACCAGGAGTACCCGAACTGGAAGGTCCCGCTGGCCGACGGGTCCGGGCAGGTCGTGCTCATCGAGGACCTGTTCGACACGCCCCGGCTGCGTTCGCTCGTCTCCGTGCTGCGCTCACGCCACTGACCTGCGCATCCGCCCGCTGAGCGCCGGTGCCCTCGCTGGGCGGAAGGGCGGTCGCACCGTGGCAGACTGCCGCGGTGAACGGAACCGGGGCACGCAGGATCAAGGTCGTCGGCAACACCGGGGCCGGCAAGACGACCTTCGCCCGCGCCCTCGCGGCGCGGCTGGGCGTCCCGCACCTCGAGCTCGACGCGGCGTTCTGGGGGCCGGGCTGGCAGCTGGTGGACGAGGCCGACGGGCAGGCCACGGTGCGCCGCTTCGTGAGCGCCCCCGACGCCGCCGACGGGTGGGTCGTCGACGGCAACTGGAACCGGCGGATCGGCGACGCCCTGCCCGTGGAGCTGGTCGTCTGGCTCGACTACCCGCGCCGCGTGGTCATGCCGCGGGTGATCCGTCGCACCCTGGGCCGGGTGGTGCTGCGGCGCGAGCTGTGGCACGGGAACCGCGAACGGTGGCGCTCGCTGCTGCGCCGGGAGCCGGAGGAGAACATCGTGCGCTGGGCGTGGACCGAGCACGACGCGTACCGGGACCGCTACCTGGACCTGATGGCCCAGGGAACGGTCCCGGTGCTGCGGCTGACGTCACCGCGTGCGGCCCGCCGGTGGCTCGCCGACCCGCACTGAGCGGGCGGGTCGGCGAGCCGGCCGGGCTCAGTCGCGAAGCCGGTCGGCCGCCTGCGCGGCCAACGTCCGCCGGACGCCGTCCCGCGACTCCACGACGAGCCGTCGCAGCGCCGGCGCAGCATCGGCGTGCTCGGCCAGCCAGGCGTCCGTCGCGGCCAGCACGTCGACGCGCTCGTCGTCGGCCAGGTCGGTCGGGTACAGCCCCACGACGATGTTCTGCGCCATCTCGTTGGTGCGCTCGGCCCAGACCGTCTCCAGCGAGGCGAAGTACGGCTCGACGAAAGGCACCAGCAGGCTCCGGTCGTGCACCCGGCCGAACCCGCTGATCGTGGCCGACTGCACCGCGTTGGGCAGCTCGTCGGCGTCGACCACGGAGGCCCACACCGCCCGCTTCGCCTCGGGGGTCGGCACGGCCGCCCGCGCGGCCGCGGCCGCCCGCTGACCCGTGGCCGTCGCGTCGGAGGACAGCTGCACCGCGATGTCGGTCTCCCCGGCACGGCCGCCGGCCACCAACGAGGTCAGCAGCTCCCACCGCAGGTCGGTGTCGATCGAGAGACCCTCGAGCGTGCGACGGGCGTCGAGCAGCGCCGCGACGGCGTCCAGCTGGCCGGGGGTCGAGGCGTGCGAGGCGAACGCCTTGACCAGCTGCAGCTGCGTGTCCGACCCGGCCGGGGCGGCCTCGGCGAGCGCGTGCAGGCGGTCGGTGGCGGCCACGGTCGTGGCCTGACGGTGCTCGGGCGCCACGTACAGGTCGAGCGTCGTGGCCAGCTGCCGCAGCAGCACGAGCACCACCGAGGAGTCCGTCTCGTGCTCGATGTTGCCCAGCACCAGGTCGACGAAGTCACGGGCGGGGGTCTCGCCGTCGCGGGTCGCGTCCCACGCCGACGCCCACACCAGGGTGCGCGGCAGGGAGGCGTCGAACGCGCCGAGCGAGGTGATCGCCGTGGCCAGCGACTGCGGGTCGAGGCGCGACTTGGCGTAGGCCAGGTCCTCGTCGTTGACCAGCAGCAGCGCGGGGCGGGGGCGCCCCACGAGCGCCGGCACGGGCGTGCGCGGGCCGTCCACGTCGAGCTCGACGTGCAGCGTGCGGACCAGGCGGCCGTCCTGCAGGTCGTAGCCGCCGACGGCCAGGCGGTGCGGGCGCTGCACCGGGTGGGTCTCGGGCACCTCCTGCAGCACGGCGAACTCGGTGATGATGTCCTCGGCGTCGGTGGTGACCTCCGGGCGCAGCAACGTGACACCGGCCTGCTCGAGCCACAGCGCCGACCAGGCGGACAGGTCCCGGCCGCTGGTGGCCTCCAGCTCGGTGAGCAGGTCCTTCAGCTCGGTGTTGCCCCAGGCGTGCTTGGCGAAGTAGGCGCGCACCCCGGCGAAGAACTCCTCCTGGCCGACCCACGCGACGAGCTGCTTGAGGACGCTGGCGCCCTTGGCGTAGGTGATGCCGTCGAAGTTGACCTCGACGTCCTCCAGGTCGCGCATGTCCGCGACGATCGGGTGCGTGCTGGGCAGCTGGTCCTGCCGGTACGCCCACGACTTCTCCAACGAGGAGAACGTCGTCCACGCGCTCGTCCAGCGGGTCGCCTCGGCGGCCGCCAACGTCGAGGCGTACTCGGCGAACGACTCGTTGAGCCACAGGTCGTCCCACCAGCGCATCGTCACCAGGTCGCCGAACCACATGTGCGCCAGCTCGTGCAGGATCGTCACGGCACGACGCTCGACGGTGGCCTCGGGGACCTTGGACCGGAACACGTACGACTCGAGGAACGTCACCGCCCCCGCGTTCTCCATGGCACCGGCGTTGAACTCGGGCACGAACAGCTGGTCGTACTTGGCGAACGGGTACGGCACGCCGAACTTCTCCTCGTAGAACGCGAAGCCGGCCCGCGTCACGTCGAGGATGTTGTCGGTGTCCAGGTGCTGCGCGAGCGACTCGCGGCAGTACACGCCCAGCGGCACCGTGCGGCCGTCGGAGCTGGTGAGCTCGCCGCGCTCCACGTGGTAAGGCCCGGCGACGACGGCGGTGATGTACGAGGAGATGCGCGGCGTCGGTTCGAACGACCACGTCGCGGTGCCGTGGTCGGCGCCACCGTTGGCGTTCACACCGCCGGGCACCGGCACGGGCACACCGACCTGCGGGGAGTTGGAGACCACCTGCCAGTGCGCGGGGGCCGTCACCGTGAACGTGAACTGCGCCTTGAGGTCGGGCTGGTCGAACACCGCGAACATGCGGCGGGAGTCGGCGACCTCGAACTGCGAGTACAGGTACACCTCGTCGTCGACCGGGTCCACGAACCGGTGCAGGCCCTCGCCGGTGTGCATGTAGGCGCAGTCGGCCTCGACGACCAGCTCGTTCTCGGCGGCCAGGTCGTCCAGCGCGATGCGCGAGTCCGCGAACACCTCGGCCGGGTCGAGCGCGCGGCCGTTGAGCGTCACGGACAGCACGACGGGTGCGATCAGGTCGACGAACGTGCTCGCGCCGACGGCGGCCTCGAACCGGAGGACCGTGCGTGACCTGAACGTCGTCGGGCTGGACGTCAGGTCGAGCGTCACGTCGTAGGACGAGGTACGCACGAGCGAGGCGCGCTCACGCGCCTCGGCACGGGTCAGGTTCTCACCGGGCACGCGGGGTCTCCTTCAGGCTGTGCCGAGCGGTTCTCGGCGTCGAGCGGTCACGGCTCGTGGCCGCGACGATCATGCCACGCGACCTGCGACCGGCCTGGGTCCGGTGGTCGTGACGTGCGCGCCCCGACCCGGTCGTGTGATCCTGGGGCGCGTCCGCGCCGGGTCCGACCGACGGTGCGGCCCGGGTCGGCGGAGGAGGGGCATGAGCACGGTGGGTCCGCAGGGCCGCGGGTGGGGGCGAGGGATGCGCATCTTCCTCGCCGTCGATGCCCTGCTGGTGCTCTCCCTGCTCGTGCTGATCGGCGTGTGGGTGGCCGGCTCGGGCGGCGGTGCCGCCGGTGGGCCGGACGACGCGGCGGCCACCGGCGCCAGCACCGCGCATCCCGCGCCCGGTCCGAGCGGGAGCGCCGCGGGCACCGCACCCGTCTCGTTCCGCATGCCCAGCGGCAACATCGCGTGCACGTTGTCCGTGGACGGTGTGACCTGCACGATCGCCTCGATCCGGTTCGAGCCACCGGTCGTCGCCGGGTGCACGGGGCAGACCGGGCACGTGTTCGTGCTCAACGCCGACGGGGTCACCGTGCCGTGCGTCGACGGGGCCGCACCCTCCGTCGCCGACGAGACGGTCACCACGCTCGAGTACGGGTCGTCGGCCGCGGTCGGCGACTACACCTGCACCAGTGCGACCGACGGTGTGAGCTGCACGGGCGCCGACGGCACCGGGTTCCGGCTGGCGAGCGGCAGCTGGTCCCCGCTGCCCTGACGGGCGCAGCAGGTCCGGTCCGATCCGTCCGCGTGGCGGGCTGCGCGAGGCATGATGGCGCCCGCGGCGCCCACCGGCCCGCGACCGCCTGCCCCTGGAGCCCGCCCCGTGACCGTCACGCCGTCCGCCCCTGCCGCGCCCGCTGCCGACCCGGCACGTGATGCCACCGCACCCGCCCGCGACACCGCCGACATCTGGGTCGACCCCGCGTGCCCCTGGGCGTGGATGACCTCACGCTGGGTGATCGAGGTGCAGCGGGTGCGCGACATCGACGTGCGCTGGCACGTGATGAGCCTGTCGGTGCTCAACGAGGGGCGCGACCTGCCCGAGACGTACCGCCGGCTCATGGACGACTCCTGGGCGGCGGTGCGGGTGCTCATCGCCGCGCAGGAGCTGCACGGTCCCGAGGTGCTGCGCCCGCTGTACGACGCGTTGGGCACCCGGCGGCACCCGGGCGGCCGGACCGACACGGCGGCGATCATCCGTGAGTCGCTCGAGGAGTCCGGGCTCCCAGCCTCGTTGGCCGCGTACGCCGACTCCGACGAGCTCGACGTCGCGCTGCGGGCCTCGCACGCCGAGGCGATCGCGCTGGTGGGCGACGAGGTGGGCACCCCGGTGGTCGCCGTGAACGGCACCGCGTTCTTCGGGCCCGTCATGACCCCGGCGCCCACCGGTGAGGCCGCCGGCCGGTTGTGGGACGGCTTCGTGCTCATCACGGGCGTGCCTGGCTTCTACGAGCTCAAGCGGACCCGCACCGCCCACCCGATCTTCAGCTGAGCGGACGGGCGCGGCCCACCGGACCGGGCTCCGCCGACGGGCGGGGTGGCCACCGTGACCGGCAGCCACCCCGTCCACGTCACCAGATGCGCACGCGCTCCTCAGGTGCCAGGTAGAGGGCGTCGCCGGGCTGCACGTCGTAGGCCGTGTAGAACTCGTCGATGTTGCGCACGACCCCGTTGCAGCGGAACTCGTCGGGGGCGTGCGGGTCGATCGCGAGCCGCCGCACGACCTCCTCGTCGCGGCCCTTGGTCTGCCACGCCTGCGCCCAGCCCAGGAACACCCGCTGCACGCCGGTCAGGCCGTCGATCACCGGCGCCTCCTCGAGCGGTCGGCCCAGAGCGATCCGATACGCCTTCAGCGCGATCGACAGCCCGCCCAGGTCCCCGATGTTCTCCCCGATCGTCAGGGCGCCGTTCACGTGGTGCGAGCCGTCCAGCTGCCGCGGTGAGAACGCCGAGTACTGGTCGATGAGCGCCTTCGTCCGGGTCTCGAACTCCGCGCGGTCCTCGGCCGTCCACCAGTCCTCGAGCAGGCCGTCGCCGTCGTACTTGGAGCCCTGGTCGTCGAACCCGTGGCCGATCTCGTGGCCGATCACCGCGCCGATGCCACCGAAGTTCACGGCGTCGTCCGCGTCGGCGTCGAAGAACGGCGGCTGCAGGATCGCGGCCGGGAACACGATCTCGTTCATGCCCGGGTTGTAGTAGGCGTTGACGGTCTGCGGCGTCATGAACCACTCGTCGCGGTCGATCGGCCGGCCGATCTTGTGCAGCTCGCGGTCCTGCTCGAACGCGGAGGCGCGGCGCACGTTGCCCAGCAGGTCGGCGGCGTCGACCTCGAGAGCGGAGTAGTCGCGCCAGCGCACCGGGTAGCCGATCTTCGGCGTGAACGCGTCGAGCTTGGCCAGGGCCTTGGCGCGGGTGTCCTCGCCCATCCAGTCCAGCGAGGTGATCGACTCGCGGTAGGCCTCGACCAGGTGCGCCACGAGGGTCTCCATGCGCTCCTTGTGCGCGGGCGGGAAGTGCCGGGCGACGTAGACCTCGCCGACGGCCTCGCCGAGCACGCCCTGGACGAGCGAGACGCCCCGCTTCCACCGGTCGCGCAGCTCCTGCGCACCGGTGAGCGTGCGGCCGTAGAAGTCGAAGTTCGCCTGCACGAGCGCGTCGTTCAGGTACGGGGCACGTGCGCTGACCACGTGGTACGCCAGCCAGTCCTGCCACGACTGCAGCGGCTCGGACTCCCACAGCGTGGCGAACGCCTGCGCGAAGGACGGCTCGCGGACGACCAGCTGGTCGAGCGCGCCCGCGGGTGCACCCAGCGCGTCGACCCAGGCGGCCCAGTCGAACCCGGTGGCCTGCTCGGCCAGGTCGGCGAGCGTGAGCTTGTTGTACGTCAGGTCCGCGTCGCGGTCCTTGACGACGTCCCAGTGACCGGCGGCCAGCGCGGTCTCCAGCGCGACCACGCGGGCGGCGCGGGCGTCGGCGTCGGCCTGGTCGGTCGCGACGCCGGCCAGGAGCAGCATCCGAGCCACGTGCGGGCCGTAGGCGGCCAGCACGGCGGCGTACTGCTCGTCGCGGTAGTACGACTCGTCGGGCAGGCCCAGACCCGACTGCGTCAGGTGCACCACGTACGTCTGGGGGTCCTTGGCGTCGTTGTCGACCCAGAAGCCGACCGCGCTGGCCGCACCGGTGCGCTGCAGGGCACCGAGCGCGTGGGTCAGTGCCGCCTTGTCGGTCGCGGCGTCCACCAGGTCCAGGTCGGCGCGCAGCGGCGCGGTGCCGGCTGCCTCGACGGCGTCGGCGTCCATGAAGCTGGCGTAGACGGCCCCGATCTTGGCCTCCACCCCGGTGCCGTCGGCGTGCGCGGCCGCGTCGGTGATGATGTCCCGGACCTGCTCCTCGGCCTGGTCGTGCAGGGCACGGAACGCCCCGTCCATGGCCCGGTCGGCGGGGATCTCGTGCGAGGCGATCCACCGGCCGTTCACGTGCTGGTAGAGGTCGTCCTGCGGGCGGACGTCGGGGTCGAGGGCGGTCAGGTCGATTCCGCTGCGCGTCATGGGTACACCCTAAGGACGTGCGTCGAGGCGTCCACCGAGTTCGGCGGCACGGTCGAACCCCGGACGGCGTCGCAGGTCGGGTCCCGGGTGCGGAAGAATGTCGCCATGCGCATCCATGTCGCCGCCGACCATGCCGGGTACGAGCTCAAGGTCGCCCTCGTCGAGCACCTGCAGGGTGCCGGTCACGAGGTCGTCGACCACGGGGCCTACGAGTACGACGCCCAGGACGACTACCCGCCCATGTGCCTGGCCGCCGGGGAGGCCGTCGTGGCCGACCCGGGGTCGCTGGGTGTGGTGATCGGTGGCTCCGGCAACGGAGAGCAGATCGCCGCCAACAAGGTCGACGGCGTGCGCGCCGCCCTGGCCTGGAACCTGGACACCGCGCGCCTGGGCCGCCAGCACAACGACGCGAACGTCATCGCGATCGGCGCGCGCCAGCACACGGTCGCCGAGGCGCTGTCCTTCGTCGACGCGTTCGTCGCCGAGCCGTTCAGCGGCGACCCGCGCCACCAGCGCCGCATCGACCTGCTCGCGCAGTACGAGGACGCGCGCCGCTGATCCGGCACACCCCGGGGTGACGGCGGACGCCACCCCGGGGCGCTCGTGTCAGAACACCCAGGAGCTCACGGGTGCGACGGGCCACGAGAACGCCGTCGACGCCGCAGCCAGCGCTGCGGGGTCGCGCACCTCGACGAGCCCGGTGGCAGCCAGAGCCGTGAGGGTGCGCCCGCCCAGGTAGGCGGCACCGAGCTCGCGCACGTCCATCGCGAGGGCCGCAGGCTCCTGCGTGCGCTCCACCTGCACGTCACCCTCGAAGGCCCGGGCACGCACCCGCCACGTGCCGGTGTTCGCCTCCAGCCGGCCGTCGTGCACGGCGATCGTCACGTCGACGTCACCGGCGTACCGGCGCCCGCCCAAGGCCCCCGCCACGTCGACGAGGCGCACCCAGACGTTGTCGGTCAGTCGTCGTTGGGCGGCGCGCGAGTCGACGAGCAGGCCGAGCAGCGCGTCGTCGGGGGCGAGCAGACCGGCGTGCACGGTGGCCATGTGGTCCAGGTCGAGCAGCCGGCTCCACAGCGCGTGCGCCGCCGCCGCATCGAGCGCGGCGACCTCACGCACGTGCACGCTGCCGCGCGGCCCGGCGTCCTCCCAGTTCGACTTGCGACGGAACAGCGCGTACCCGCGGGGACGGCCGTCCCGCTCGACGAGCAGGATCCGCAGCGACTCCCCGCCGTTGCGCCACGCGGGCGGGTCGGACCAGAACGCGGCCTGCAGCTCCGGGGTCTCACGCGTCGGCCAGCCCGGCCGTCCGAGGCCGCCGCCGGCCTGGGCGCCTGCCTCACGGTGCAGCTGCTCGACGATCGTGCCGTGCCGTGCCTGGTCGGCCAGCTCGATGCGCACGGTGTGCTCGGCGGAGCCGGGCACGTCGTGCAGGTCCGCCTTGCGCGGGACCGTGACCTTGACGTCGTCGGCCGCGCTGCCGTAGCCGAAACGGCCGTAGATCGCGGCCTCGGCGGCGAACAGCGCCGAGACGCTCTCTCCCCGCTCGACGCAGTCGGTCAGGTGGCGGTCGATCATCGCGCTGAGGATCCCGCGGCGCCGGGCCTGCGGGTGCACGCCGACCCAGGTGAGGCCCGAGACGGCGAGCGTCCCACCGGGCACCGGGAACGCGCCGAACGGGTACGAGCCGTGCATCGCGAGCAGCGGTCCGCCACCCGTGCCCTGCACACCCCAGGTGCGCTCCCAGGTCAGCGGGAACGGCCAACCGGCCAGCTCCTCGACCGGGACGGTGCCGGGGAACGTCCAGGTGTCCAGTTCGAGCACGGCAGGCAGGTCGTCGGCGCTCAGGCGCACGTGGTGCAGGTCGTCGGGCAGGGCGCGGGGGAAGGACGTGCTGGTCATGGCCCTGATCCTGGTCCGCCGCGACGGGCGCCGCCAGGCAATTGCGCCCGGAGGCCACCGCGGGGGCGTCGCCCTAGGCTGCACGGATGACGACGCGCGCGGGTCCGTCGACCGCCTCCGCCACGGGGGTGGCCCGGCGCGCCCGCGCCTGGTGGCGGCAGATGGCTCGCCGCGCGCGGGGTCGGCAGTGGCCTGCGCTGCGCGGCTCGACGGGTGATCTGATGATCGTGGACCTGCGCGACCGTCTCGCCGCGCACGGTCGGATCCCGGCGCTGCCCGACGGCTGGCGGGTGGAGTCCGTGGTGCGCTCCGCGCACGCCGACGCGTTCTCCGGGGACTTCGTCGTGGCCACCACCCACCGGTCGGGTGGGCAGCTGGAGGTCGTGGTCGTGGACGTCTCGGGCAAGGGGCAGGACGCCGGGGTGCGCTCGTTGCAGCTCTCGGGGGCGTTTGGTGGGTTGCTGGGCGCCATGCCGCGCGAGCAGTTCCTGCCGGCGGCCAACGACTACCTGCTCGACCAGGCGTGGGACGAGGGGTTCGCCTCGGCGGTGCACGTGGCGGTCGACCTGTGCTCGGGCGAGTTCTGGGTGGCGTCGGCGGGGCACCCGCCGCCCGTGCACCTGCACGCCGGCTCGGGCACCATCGAGGTGCTGGGCACGGTCGGCAGCCCCGCCCTGGGCGTGGTGGACGAGCTCGGGTGCCGCGGGGTGACGGGGCGCATCGAGCCCGGCGACACCCTGATGCTCTACACCGACGGTCTGGTCGACGCCCCTGGACTGTCGTTGGAGCAGGCGACCGACCGGCTGCTCGGCGTCGCCGAGGAGGTGCTGGCCACACGTCGTGGCGGAGCACCGGCCGTGCTGGAGGGCCTGCGCTCGGACGACAGCGACGATCGTGCGCTGGTGCTGCTGCGCCGCGACTGACCGGGTGTCAGCCGGCCCCGACCGGCTCGTCGGGGAACCAGATGGCGTGACGCAGCGCCACCCGTTCGCCGTCGGCCGACAGCGGGGTGCCCTCGCCGCGCAGCTCGGCGAGTGCGCGCGTGCGGTGGTGCGCCGGTGGTCGGCCGGCGGCGTTCACCACCCGCCACCAGGGCACGCCGCCACCCGCACGGCTCATCACCTGACCCACCTGGCGAGGACCACCCCGAGGGGTGCGCCCCTGCGCGCTCGAGCGCTCTGCGAGCACCTCGGCGATGGTCCCGTACGTCATGGCCCGTCCGGCGGGGATCTGCGCGACGAGGTCCAGCACCGCCTCGAGGTAGTCGTCGTCCACGGTGCCATCCTTGCCGGTCGCGGCCCGGGTGGGCTCAGCGCGCGGCGCGGCGCGAGCTGATCACGCCCGTGTCGAACCCGGCCAGGTGCAGGCCGCCGTGGAACCGGGCGTGCTCGATCTTGACGCAGCGGTCCATCACGACCTGCAGCCCGGCGGCCTCGCCGCGGCGGGCGACGTCCTCGTGCCAGGCGCCCAGCTGCAGCCACAGGGTCTTCGCGCCGACGGCGATGGTCTCCTCGAGCACGGTGGGCAGGTCCTCGTTCCGGCGGAACACCTCGACCAGGTCGGGGACGACGGGCAGGTCGGCCAGGCTGGGGTACACGGGCCGCCCGAGGATCTCGGTGACCCGCGGGTTGACGAAGTAGACCTCGTACGGCGAGCTGGACAGCAGGTAGGTGGCCACGAAGTAGCTGGCGCGCGAGGGGTTGTCGGAGGCGCCCACGATCGCGATCGACCGGGTGCCGCGCAGGATCGCCAGACGTTCCGGGGCGCTCGGGCCGAGCCAGGTGCGCGCGCTCATCGGGTGGCCTCCGTCCGTGCCGTGGTGGGCCCTCCGTCGCGGGTAAGCCCGGTGGCCTGCGTCAACGCCTGGTCGAGGTCCCACAGGATGTCCTCGGGGTCCTCGAGCCCGACGCTGATGCGCACCAGGTCGCCGGGCACCCCGGCGGCGACCAGCTGCTCGGCGGACAGCTGCTGGTGCGTGGTGGACGCGGGGTGGATCACGAGCGTGCGGGCGTCGCCGACGTTCGCCAGGTGGCTGGCCAGCTGCAGCTGTTCGATGAAGGTGCGTCCGACCTCACGCGCGTCGCGCCCGCCGGTGGCCGCCACGCCGAACGCGAAGACGGACCCGGGGCCCAGCGGCAGGTAGTGGCGGGCGCGCTCGTGGTGCACGTGCCCGGGCAGCCCCGCCCAGCTGACGTACGCCACGCGCGGGTCGGCGTCGAGCCACTGCGCCACGGTGCGGGCATTGGCCAGATGGGCGTCCAGGCGCTGGGGGAGGGTCTCGACGCCCTGCAGCAGCTGGAACGCGGACTGCGGCGACAGGGCAGGCCCGATGTCGCGCAGCTGCTCGGAGCGCAGCTTGGTGAGGAACCCGTACTCCCCGAAGTTGCCCCACCAGCTGACCCCGCCGTACGAGGGCACCGGCTCGGTCAGCTGCGGGAACTTGCCGTTGCCCCAGTCGAACCGGCCCGACTCCACGACGACCCCGCCCAG
>NZ_JBQIAR010000006.1:0-223322 GCF_052036975.1 Cellulomonas soli | reverse complement strand
CGGAGCCGCCCGCCGACGAGCGCGAGGTCGTCGTCTCCGCGAACCTGGTGCTGACCACCCCCGCGGGCGACCTGCCGTACCGGGCCGACGCCGGCCACCTGCTGGTCCGCGACGGCGCGGGGCAGCCGCTGGCGACGCTGTTCTACGTCGCCTACACGTCCACCGGCGACGCGGTGAGCCCGGACCGACCGCTGACCTACCTGTTCAACGGCGGCCCCGGCTCGGCCAGCCTGTGGCTCAACGTCGGCGGCTTCGGCCCGCGCCGGCCCGCGCAGAGCACCCCGCACGCCACCCCGCCCGCGCCGTACACGATCGAGGCGAACACCCGGTCGCTGCTGCCGACCAGCGACCTGGTGTTCATCGACGCCCCCGGCACCGGGCACTCGCGGATCCTGGACGGCGTCGACCCCGCCCGGGTGTGGGGCGTGGACGCCGACGCCGACGTGTTCGCGCGGGCGATCCTGCGGCACCTGGCGGTCACCGGACGGTGGAACTCCCCGCGCTACCTGTTCGGCGAGTCGTACGGCACCACGCGCGCCGCGGTCGTCGCGCACCGGCTGCAGAACATGGGCCTGGACCTCAACGGCGTGGTGCTGCTGTCGACCCTGCTCGACTGGACCGCGAACCTGCCCGGGGCCGACCAGGGCTTCGTGAACCTGCTGCCGACCTTCGCCGCCACGGCCCGGTACCACGGGCGCGCCGGGCACGCCGAGCTGGACGACGCCGCGTTCGACGCGGCAGCGATCGACTTCGCGCAGGGGCCGTACGCGTCAGCGCTGCAGCGGGGCGACGGCCTCGACCCCGCCGAGGAGGTGCGGGTCGCGGAGGCGATGGCGGCCTTCGTCGGGCTCGACGCCGGCCACCTGGCCTCCCGGCACCTGCGGGTCGGCCTCGAGGAGTTCCGCGCCCGGCTGCTCGCGGACGAAGGTCGGCTGATCGGCCGGTTCGACACCCGGTTCGTCGCCGAGCACGCCTACGTGGTGGGCGGCGGGGCGATGGACCCGGCCACCGACGACGCGGCCACCGCCGGGGTGACCTCGGCGCTGGTCACCACGTTCGCCGACCACCTGGCGCACGACATCGGGTACGTCTCGCCGACCGCCTACGTGCCCCTGAACAACATGGTCGTCGAGCCCGCGTGGGACTGGCGGCACCGCGCCCCGGCCATCGACGAGCCGATGCCGCTGCCCAACGTCGCGTTGGACCTGTCTGCCGCGATGCGTCGCAACCCGCACCTGCGCGTGCTGGTGCTCGGCGGGCGGTACGACCTGGCGACGCCGTACCTCGGCGCACGTCACGACCTGGCGCACCTGTTCCTCGGCGAGCGGCTGCGCGCCAACGTGACCGTGCGCGCCTACGACTCGGGGCACATGGCCTTCGTGGACGACGCGGCGCTCGCGGCGATGACCGCGGACGTCAGTGCGTTCCTGCGGGGCGTGTGACGTGCGCGCGGACGTGCTGCGCCGCGGCCGCCGCTCAGGGGGCGACGGCGGTGCGGTGCGCCCGCAGCACGGCGGCGAGCTCGTCCGGGTCCTGGCTGCGGATGGCGGCCACCAGGTCGCGGTGCACCTGCAAGCGCTCCTCGGAGGTCGGCTCCAGGCCGATCACGCCCAGGGTGACGTCGGTCTGGCTCTCCGCGGTGATGTAGTCGACCAGGTTCCGGTAGAAGGTCCGCAGCACCACGTTCGGCGAGATCTCCGCGATCCGGCGGTGCAGGCGCCAGTTCGGGTGCAGGCCGTCGGACGGGTGGGCCCACGTGCTCTCGAGCTCGGCGAGCAGCGCGTCCAGGTCGGCCAGGTCGGCCTCGGTGCGGTGCCGTGCGGCGTCGTGCAGCACCGCGTCGTCCAGCGCGTCGAGCACCTCGACCACGTCGTTCACCGCGGTGCCGGCCTGCCGCAGGTCCAGCACCTCGTAGGCGAGCCGGATCAGCGGGGACTGCGCCGCCACGAAGATGCCGCCACCGGGGCCGGGCCGGACCTCGACGGCGTCCCGGGCGCGCAGCACGCGCAACGCCTCACCGAGCGTGGCCGGGGCCACCTGGTACTCGGCGCACAGCTCGACCTTCGTGCCGATCCGGCGCCCGGGGGCCCAGCCCTGCTCGCCGATGCGGCGCTGCAGGTCGTCGGCCACGTAGTCGGCGGCGGACGCGGCCGGGCGGCTGCGGGGGCGCGGCGTGGTCATCGGGGTCTCCCTCACGGTCCAGCGACGAGCCGGCGGTAGCCGGTCGGTCGGGCGGGGCACCCGGTTCGGGTGACCTGTCGCACCAGAACAGTACTGATCAATACACACAAATGGTGGCGTTGGCCCGCGGGTCGACGCACGAGAGGCGAGTGACATGACGCGACAGACCGGTGGCCAGCTGCTGGTGGCCTCGCTGCTGGCCCAGGGCGTGACCGAGGTGTTCGGCATCCCGGGCGTGCAGCTCGACGCCGCGGCCGATGCCCTGCACGCGCGGCAGGACGCCATCCACTTCACGTGCGTGCGCAACGAGCAGGCCGCGACCTACATGGCCGACGGGTACGCCCGCAGCTCGGGCCAGGTCGGCGTCGCGATGGTCGTGCCCGGCCCCGGCGTGCTCAACGCCCTCGCAGGCCTGGCCACCGCGTACGCCACCGGCTCGCCCGTGCTGCTGATCGCCGGACAGATCCGCTCCGACCAGATCGGTCAGGGGTTCGGCGTGCTGCACGAGCTGCCCGACCAGACCGGCGTGCTCGAGCGCGTGACCGGGTGGACCGGGACGGCGCGGCGCGCGGCGGACATCCCCGGGCTGGTCGTCGAGGCGTTCCGGCGGCTGCGCTCCGACCGGCCGCGACCGGTGGCGATCGAGGTGCCGCCGGACGTGCTGGCCGAGGTCGTCGACGACGTCGCGGTCCCCGCTCGGGTGGCCCACACACGCACGGCCCCGCCCAACGACCAGGTGGTCGAGGCCGCCCGGCTGCTGCTCGCCGCCGAGCGTCCGCTGCTCTACGTGGGCGGCGGCATCCGCGCGTCGGGTGCGCAGGCGGAGCTGGTGGCGCTCGCCGAGGCCCTCGAGGCGCCGGTGCTGGTCAGCGAGAACGGTCGCGGGGCGATCGACGCCCGGCACCGGCTGGCATTCGACTCCCTCGCGCTGCGCACGCTGCGCGAGGACGCCGACCTGGTGCTCGCCGTGGGCAGCCGGTTCGTCTCGACCTTCGGCACCCGGGTCGACACGGGCGGGGCGCCGGTGCTGCTGGTCAACTCCGAGCCGGAGCACCTGGGCGGCATCCGCGAGCCGCGGCTCGCGCTGCGCGGCGACGCCCGGGCCACGCTGACCGCCCTGCTCGCCGAGGTGACGGCACCCGGCCTGCCGCGGCGGCCGTCCCGCGAGGACGAGCTGGCCGCCGCCCGTGCGTGGGTGGCCGGTCGACTGACGGAGATCTCCCCGCAGTGGGAGTACCTGACCGCGCTGCGCGACGTGCTGCCCGCGGATGCGGTGTTCGTCAGCGAGTACACCCAGATCGGCTACGCGGCGAGCCTGTGCCTGCCGACCTACGGCCCGCGCGGCTACCTCGGCCCCGGCTACCAGGGCACCCTCGGCTACGGCTTCGCGACGGCCCTCGGTGCGCAGACCGCCGACCCGGCCCGTGCGGTGGTCTCGGTCAACGGTGACGGCGGCTTCTCGTGGACCCTGCCCGAGCTGTCGACCGCCAAGCGGTACGGCCTGGCGGTGGTGACGATCGTGTTCCGTGACGGGTACTTCGGCAACGTGCGGCGCATCCAGCGCGACTCCTACGGCGGACGGGTGTTCGCCAGCGACCTCACCAACCCCGACTACCCGGCGCTGGCGGCGGCCTTCGGCATCCGGGCCGTGACGGTGTGGGACCCGGCGGGGCTGGCCGCGGCGGTGGCCGACGCGCTGACGGCGCGCGAGCCGGTGCTGATCGAGGTGCCGGTGGGGGAGTTCCCGTCGCCGTGGCACCTGATCCACGAGGGGCTGTCCACGCCGGCGCCGCTCGCGCCGGGCGCCGACCGGGTCGCGCCGCCCGCCTGACGGTGCCCGGCCGGCTCTGCCGACCCCACCGGCGGTGGCCCGGAGGCGGGAAACCTGCACGACACACCACGGATACGCTCCGATAAAGCGTATTGATCATACTGATTTCTGTCGTACCACCTCTGAGTGCAGTGCCCCCCCGATGATCGGAGACACCCTCATGAAGCGCTCCTCTGTCCTCGTCGGCGCCGTCGTGGTGTCGGCGTCGCTCGCGGCCTGTTCGAGCGGCAGCTCGGCCGACACGGGCACCGGTGACGGCTCGGCCGCGACCCGTTTCGCGGTGGCCTCCGACCCCGGCGTGCTGAACCCGATCACCAACGCCACCGGCGACGGCCAGCAGCTCGCGCTGCTCGCGTACGAGTCGCTCGTGCGGCTGCCCGCCGGCGCCGCGGCCGAAGGTCTCCTGGCCACCGACTGGGAGGTCACGCCGACCTCCGCCACCTTCACCCTCTCGCCCGACGCCACGTGCTCCAGCGGCGAGCCGCTGACCGCCAGCGACGTGAAAGCCACCTTCGACTATGCCGCCGACCCCGCGACCGGTTCGCCGTTCCTCGACGTCTACGTGCCCTCGGAAGGCATGACGGTCACGGCCGACGACGACGCCGGCGTGGTGACCTTCGCCTTCGCCACCCCGCTCAGCTTCCCGCTGGAGACGGTCGGCCAGCTGCCGATCGTGTGTGCCGACGGTCTGGCCGACCCGACCACGCTCGACACCACGACCGCCGGCACCGGCCCGTACGTGCTCGACACCGCCGACGCCGGGCTGAGCTACACCTACACGCTGCGCGACGACTACGGGTCCCCGACCGAGGGCATGCCCGCCACGCTCGAGGTCGAGGTCGTCGCCGACGACACGACGGCCGCGAACATGCTGACCACCGGCGACCTCGACATCGTGCAGATCGGCGGCACCGACCGCGACCGGCTCTCCGGCGAGGACCTGACCACCGTCGACGTCTCGGCCGGCCCGGGGCGCCTCTTCTTCAACCAGGCGCCGGGCCGCGCCACCCACGACCTCGCCGTGCGCGAGGCCATCGCCCAGGCGATCGACCGCGACGCCGTCGGCTCGGTCTCCACCGGCGGGCGGGGCCAGGCGATGACCTCGCTGATGTCGAACTCGTCCAGCGTGTGCGTCGGCGAGGACAACGCCGCGTCGATTCCCGCCCACGACCCGGCCGCCGCCGAGACCGTCCTGGCCGACGCCGGGATCACGCTCAAGCTGCTCTACAACAGCGCGGGCGGCCCCGGCATCACCGCGGGAGTCGAGCTGATCCAGGAGGAGCTCGCCGCGGTGGGCGTCACCGTCGAGCTCACCCCGTCCGCCTCGTACACCGACGTGATCTTCTCCGGCGGTGACTGGGACCTGGTCTGGGCCCCGATCAGCGCGGAGCTGCCGAGCATCTGGGCAGGCATCCTGTCCGGCGACTTCCCGCCGGACGGCGGCAACTGGACCTACAACGCCAACACCGCGTACCAGGCCGCCGTCGCCGAGGCGCAGCAGCTCTCCGGCGAGGACTCCTGCGGGGCCTGGTCGGCCGCCGAGGCCGCCCTGTTCGCCAACGTCGACGTGCTGCCGCTCTGGGAGGACACCGAGACGTTCTTCGGCTCCGGCGTCGAGCTCGGCGTGAACAGCAACGGGCAGCTGCTGCCCACCACGCTGCGGGTGGGCTGAGCCGTGACCGTCGCGCTCGCCGAGGGGCCCGTGCCCGGCGCCGACCCCTCGGCGGGCGCGCGGTCCCGCACCCTGCACCCCTGGTGGGGGTTCCTCGCCCGACGGTTCGGCCGGGCTGTGGCCTCGATGCTCGTGGTCGTCACCCTGGCGTTCCTGGTGCTGCGTGTGGCCGGGGGAGACCCGGTGCGCAACGCGCTGGGCCCCACGGCCTCGCCGGACCTCGTCGCCGAACGCCGGGCCCAGCTCGGGCTCGACGACCCCCTGCCCGCGCAGTACCTCGACTACCTGACCGGGCTGCTGCGCGGCGACCTCGGCGTCTCCCTCATCACCGGCCGCTCCGTCACCGACCTCGTCGCGACGCGCCTGCCGGCCACCCTCGAGCTCGCGGCGCTGGCGTTCGTCGTCGTGCTGCTGCTCGCCGTCCCGATCGGGCTGCTCGTCGCCGTGCGCACCTACGGCGGCCGGCGGCGCGGCACGGAGCTCGCGTTCACCGGGATCACCGGCTTCCTCGCCTCCGTGCCGGACTACCTGCTCGGCGTCCTGCTCGTGGTGGTCGTCTCGGTGAACCTGCGGCTGCTGCCCGTCGCCGGCAACGGCTCCGCCGCCGCGTACGTGCTGCCCGTGATCGCGCTCGCGCTGTCCTCCACGTGCGCCCTCGCCCGCATCGCGCGGGTCGAGGCGCTCGACGCGCTCGGCGAGGACTACGTGCGCACGGCACGCTCCAAACGGCTCGGTGCCCCACGGATCTACGTGCGGCACGTGCTGCCGAACATGCTCACGGCCGTGCTCACGCTCGGCGGCGGCCTGCTCGCCACCCTGGTCACCGGTTCGGTGCTGGTCGAGCGGGTGTTCAACTGGCCCGGCATGGGCAACGCGTTCGTCACCGCGATCACCACACGCGACTACGGCATCGTCCAGGGGCTCGCCCTGGTCTACGCCGCGATCGTGCTGCTGGTGAACCTGCTGGTGGACGTGGTCATCGCGCTGATCGACCGGCGCAGCACCCTGATCGAGACCTCATGAGCACCCTGTCCGCCACCCCGACCGCCACCCCGACCGCCACGGTGCCGGCCGCCGCACCCGCCGCCCGCGCCGGGCGTGCCCGCTCGGGCGCCGCCCGGTTCCTCGCCTCGCCCATGGCCGCCGTGTCCCTGGTGCTGCTCGCGGCGTTCGTCGTCGTCGCGGTGATCGGGCCGACCGTGTGGGGCGAGGCGGCCACCGCCACGCACCCCGACGCGGTGCTGCTGCCCGCGAGTGGCGAGCACTGGTTCGGCACCGACGCGCTCGGGCGTGACATCTTCGCCCGGGTGATGGTCGCGACGCGCCTGTCGCTCGTCATGGCGCTCAGCGCCACCGCCGCGGGCGCCGTCGCCGGGGTGCTGCTCGGCGGGCTGCCCGTGGCGTTCGGGGCACGGGTCCAGCGTGCCGCCTCCGCCGTGATCACGACGTGGCTGGCGTTCCCGGTGCTGCTGGTCGCGATGCTCGTCGTGATCCTGCTGGACGCCGGGACGGTCACCGCCGTGATCGCGCTGGCCGTGACCATGACCCCGTCCTTCGCCCGGCTCACCCAGACCCTCGCGGCCCGCGTCGGTGGCTCGGAGTACCTGGCGGCCGCGCGGCTGCTCGGCATCTCGCGCACCCGCCAGCTCACCCGGTACGTCGTGCCGAACATCGCCGAGCCGGTCATCGTCAACGTCACGCTGTCGATCGGCGGCGGGCTGCTCGCGCTGTCCTCGCTGAGCTTCCTCGGGGTCGGCGTGCAGCCGCCGGACTTCGACTGGGGGCGTCTGCTCGCCGACGGCTTCGACCAGATCTACACGAGCTCCGCCGCGGCCCTCGGCCCCGGTGCCGTGATCATCCTGGCCGGCCTGACGTTCGGCATGCTCGGCGAGTCGCTGGCCGCCCACCTGCGCGGCGGGCGCACCCGTCCCGTCGGTCACCGTGAGAGTGCCGAGCAGCTCCTCACCGAGACGTCCGTCGCGCTGCCGGAGCCGGTCGACGGTGCGCTGCTCGAGGTGCGTGGGCTGCGGGTCACGTTCCCCGGACCGGACGGCCCGCGCGCCGTGGTCCGCGGGGTCGACCTGGTGCTCATGCCCGGCGAGATCGTCGGCGTGGTCGGGGAGTCCGGCAGCGGCAAGTCCGTCACCATGACGGCGATCGCCGGGCTGGCCGACCCGACCGCCCGCGTGCACGCCGACCGGATGCTGCTGCGCGGCGAGGACCTGCTCGTGCTCACGCCCCGCGACCGGTCGGCCGCGCTGCGTGCCGTCGGGATGGTGTTCCAGGACTCGCTCACCGCCCTCAACCCCGCGCTGCGGGTCGGCACCCAGCTCGCCGAGGTGCCCCGGGCGTCCCGCGTGGCCGGGGTCGAGCGCCCCTCGCGGCGCGCGGCGCACCAGCAGGCGGTCGAGGCCCTCGGCGCGGTGCAGATCTCCGACCCGGAGCGGCGCGCTCGGCAGTTCCCGCACGAGTTCTCCGGCGGCATGCGCCAGCGGGCCCTCATCGCCATGGCGCAGATCTCCGGGCCGCCGCTGCTCGTGGCCGACGAACCGACCACCGCCCTCGACGTCACCGTGCAGCGTCAGGTGCTCACGCTGCTGCGTCGCCAGTGCGCCGAGAACGGGCAGACGGCGGTCGTCGTGTCGCACGACATCGCGGTGCTCGGCGAGCTGTGTCAGCGACTGGTCGTGATGTACCACGGCGAGGTCGTCGACGCGTTCCCGACCGCCGACCTGCGGACCCCGGAACGGCTCGCGCACCCGTACTCGCGGGCGCTGGTCCAGGCCCTGCCGGACCTGTCGACCGACGTCACGACACCGCTGGCGACCGTGGAGGCGCTGCTCGCCGCCCCCGGACGACGCGAGGAAGAGGTGGCCTGAGATGCGTGGTGCCGACGTCCTGGAGGTCAACGACCTCGTCGTCCGCTACGGCCACGGACCGCGCGCCGTGCACGCCGTCGACGGGGTCTCCCTCACCGTCCCCCGGGGCGGTGTGGTCGGCGTCGTCGGGGAGTCCGGGTCGGGCAAGTCGACGCTCGCCCGCGCCATCGTCGGGATGGCACCCGTGCACGCGGGCACCATCGCGGTGGACGACCACGACATGACGCGGCGCGGCCGGACCGGCGCCCGCGCCCGGGCGTCGATGGTCCAGATGGTCTTCCAGGACCCGTACTCCTCGCTCAACCCGCGGATGCGCGTCGGCGAGGCCATCGCCGAGGTGCTCGCGGTGCACTCCGCCGTGCCCGCCTCCGGCCGTGCCGAGGCCGTGCGCGAGCTGCTCGAGCTGGTGCGCCTCGACCCGGACGTCGCCCGGCAGCACCCCCGGCAGATCTCCGGCGGCATGCGCCAGCGCGTCGCGATCGCCCGCGTGCTGGCGGTCCGACCCCGGCTGATCGTCGCCGACGAGATCACCAGCGCGCTCGACGCGTCCGTGCAGGGCGTCGTGCTCAACCTGATGCGCGAGCTGCAGACCGAGCTCGGCCTGTCGATGCTGTTCATCAGCCACAACCTCGCGGCCGTGCGGTACATGGCGCAGGAGGTCGTCGTCATGCACCGCGGCAAGGTCGTCGAGCACGGGCCGACCGAGCAGGTGGTCGCGACGCCCGGGCACCCGTACACGCAGGGGCTCATCTCGGCCCTGCCGCGGATCGAGGACGCCGGGCGGGACGTGTTGCTGGGTGACGGCCTCCACGCCCCGTGACGTGTCGCGAGGGCCCGTTCTCCTGACACTCTCGGCGTCGTATCGTGGGCCTGGTCGACTGGCTCGTCGGCGATCTGATCCGAGGAGGCGCCATGGGTGACGTGCTCCTCGCGGTCGTGGGTGATGCTGCGGCCTCGGTCGCGCTCCTGCTGGGCGCCCACACCCTGACGACCACGCTCGTCCTGCTGGGTGCCGCGACCCTCGCTGCGGCTGCCGCAGCGCTCCTGGTCCGGGGGACGACGAGCCTGGCCACGCTCGACGTGACGGCCCTGCCGGCCGGGCACGTGCGCGACGCGCTGGACGTGCGCCCGTTCGTGGCGCAGAGCGACCCGGACGCACCCGGGCGGGCCCGACCTCGGGCTCCCGGCTGCTGCCTCGGCTGACCACCCCGGCCCAGGACCACTGACCCGACGCCGCGCGATGCGTGGCGTCCCGCCCCTGCGTGCACGGGGTGGTCGGCGAACGCGCACCCACCCGTTCGTCCGACCGAGGGACCCCCATGAACGTCTATGCCTGGCCGCCCGTTGCGGCGCTGCTCGATGCTGCCTACCGCGCCCTGATGGGCCTGACCGACCTGCTCGAACCCGTCGCCGGTGAGGCCGCGGCCGCCGCGGCGGTGGTGCTCGTGACCCTGGCCGTGCGTGCCGTGCTCGTGCCCGTGGGTGTCTCGCAGGCGAGAGCCGAGCGGACCCGTGCACGCCTGGCGCCGCAGCTGGCCGAACTGCAGCGCCGCCACCGCCACGACCCGGAGCAGCTGCAGAGGGCGACGATGCGGCTGTACGCGGACGAGGGCACCACCCCGTTCGCGGGCGTCGTTCCCCTGCTGGTGCAGATGCCCGTGCTGGGCGTCATCTACGGGGTGTTCATCCACACGCAGGTCGCGGGGCACGGCAACGCGCTGCTCGGTCGGACCCTCGCCGGGGTGCCGCTCGGGTCGAGCCTGGTGCACGTGCCCGGTGGTGGCGCGGCCACGCTCGCGACGGTGCTGGTGGTCGGCGCGGTCGTGCTGGGGATCGCGCTGGTCGGCGAGCTGACCCGGCGGGCCTCGTCGCCGGGTGGTCGGCTCGCGGGCCCCGTTCCGTCGTCGCCGGTCGCGTCTGCCGGGGCACCGGGGACGCCGGGTGCGGCGGCGAACCCCCTGGCGGGGGTGCGGGTGCAGCGTGCTCTGGGTGCCCTGCAGTTCATGACGGCCGTGGTCGCGTGCTTCGTGCCGTTGGCTGCGGGTCTCTACCTGCTGGTCACGGCCTGGTGGACGTTCGTGCAGCGGCTGGTGCTGCGCCGCCGGTACCCGCTCGAGACGGTCCGCGACGCGTCCGCGTGACCCGCGGTGGCCGCGCCGGATCGCCCGCCCTGGAGGACGATGGATGGGGTCGGACACTGATCCAAGGGGGCAATCATGGCGACCGGCGACACCGCTGCTGGCGAGACCGCATCGGACTCGAAGAGCACGACCACCACCCCGCTCGAGTCGTTCCTGGCGGCCCTCGGCAAGCTTCCGGAGAGCGAGACCAAGCCCGCCTCGGGTTCGGTGAGCGTCGACGCGGATGCGCACGGACAGCTGGAGAACCTCATCGCCTACTCGTTGCTCGACGACGTGGTGGGCCCGGTCGTCGACTCGGTCGTCGACCTGAAGGCACGTGCCGTGCTCGTCGTCGAGGACCGCGCGTTCCTGCACTCGTGCTGGTCCCACACGGCCGTCGACGCGCAGCTCGCCGCGCTCGAGGGGGTCCTCACCGAGGCCGAGGCGATGCTCGAGGCCCACCTGAGCCCTCCGAACCTCGAGGTCGTGGAAGGCACCGGCCCCAGCGGGGAGGTGGACAGGGGTGAACGGGCCATCGCGGGCCCCGCACTGCTCGCGGGGGCTGCCGCCTCGCTCACCGCGCTCCTGCCCGGGGCCACCGCGGCGGTCGGGATCCTCGGCGCCGCGCCCGCGCTGATGGGCGCCGCCATGGATGTCGTCGGCATGTTCCGCACGTCGTACTCCTACGCGGGACGAGTGATGACCCCGTCCGGCACACCCCTCGTGGCAGAGACGGTCAGGACGCTCCGCCGTCGAGGGGTCGACACCTTCGTCGACGGCTTCACCGTGGGTGCCCCGTCGCCTCTGCTGGAACGGCTGGCCGCGTGCCGGACCAGGGCAGCACGCCTGCTGTCGGACGCGGTCGGGTTGCGGTCGAGGGTCACGACAGGCCGCGCCGCCATCGTCCGGCTCGAGGCCGAGCTCGGTGAGCTCCGTGCCGCGGTCGTCGACCTGGCGAAGAAGGGCGAGGTGTCGGACGTGCTCGACAGCCGGACCCGCGAGGTGTCGGTCCACCTCGCCGAGTCCGACGCCGCCAACGCGGCGGACGCCGCCGCGCTCGCCGTGGTCGACGGCGCCTTGACGGCCGCGAACACCGTGGCGGCGCTGATGGCGTCCCCCGACGGGACCCTCCCGCCGCTCGTGGCCGCGCTGCTCAGGGAGCGTGCCTTGGCGAAAGGTGTGTCGCACGTCCTGTTCGTCTCGATCGACCATGCCGGTTCGTCCAACGCCACACCCTCCGGCAAGGACGCCAAGCTCGTGTGGCTCGGTGGGCTCCAGGTCAGCTTCCTCGTCCTCGACCTCGCCTTGGGCGAGACGGTGGCGGGTGGGGTCGAACAGGCAGTCACCAGTGCCGACTTCGATGCGCGCAGCGGGGTCCTCACCCGGCATCCGACCGAGCGGATCGAGCACGAGCTCGCGCACCTCTAGCGAGGCCGACCCTGCACCAGGACGTCGGCAGGCCGGTGGTTCACCTCTCGACGCGTGAGACCGAGGCGCCGGAGCCGACCGAGGTGAAGGCCCTGCCGACCTGGCGTGCGGTCCACAGCAGCACCAGCCAGATCAGGGCGGCGATGGTCACGCCGTACGCGATGAGCCACACGCCCGCGGTGCTCAGGGCCTGCGCCACCAGCAGCGCCACGACCCGGCCGGACCCCGTCCCGGCGGCCACCCACGACCCGCCGGAGGGTGCGGCGGACGCGGGCCCCGTGCGGTCGGGTGTGCGGTCCAGCCGGATCTCCACGTCGTGCAGCACCAGGGTGCCGTCGTCCGAGGTGAAGCTGCCGAAGCACGCCACCGGGTCGCCCTCGGCGTACCGGCAGTGCGTGGTCGTGGACACCCCGGGCACGGACCGGGTGTCCACGTGGTGCCAGTCGTCCACACCCATCAGGGTGAGTGCGACGAGCGGGGCGGCGACCAGCACCGCCAGGACGAGCCGGACGAGGACCACGATCCGGGTGCCGCTGCGGCTGGTCCGGCGGGGCAGGATCGCGCTCGTGGTCGTGGCTCCTCGGTGTCGGCGCCGTCGGACGGCCCGGCGGGCGTGCTCGGTCGGACCGCTCGTGTGAGCGTGTCAGGCTGCCGTGAACGGCACACGGCGGGGGGCTGTCGCGCGGATGACGCGCCGCCGTCGCCGTGAGGGGCGCTGATGCGGGTCGGACTCGGGGGTCGTTCAGGGGCAGGTCAGGGGTTCACCCGATGCCGCCCGGTGCGGGGCCGCTGCCAGGGTGGTCGTGGCGCGGGACGGTCCGTGCCCCGCACCGACGAGGACCCTCATGACACGCCGCCGCACCCCCGCACCCGTCGTCGCCGGTCTGCTGGCCGTCGGTCTGGTGGCCCTGGCCTCCGGGCTCGGCGCGTGCGACGTGCCGACGGGGCCGCGGACCAGCGAACCGCGCGAGGTGGGTGACGTCAGCTCCGTGCGGCTGACCACGTCGGGCTCCCTGACGATCGCCCGCGGCGACGTGCCGGGGCTCACCGTCACCGCGGCCGAGAACGTCCTGCCCTACCTGACCAGCGACGTGCATGACGGCGTGCTCGTGCTGGGCGTCCAGGGCGGGCACCCCGGGGCTGCTGCGGGCGACATCCGGTACGAGCTCGTGCTGGGGGACCTGCAGCAGCTGTGGGTCGAAGGTTCAGGTGACGTCGACGCCGACGGGGCGTCCGGGGAACGGCTCGACGTGCAGGTCGACGGGTCGGGTGACGTCGTGGTGCACGACGTGGACGTGGACGAGGTGTCCGTGTCGATCCAAGGGTCCGGTGTCGTCGCCCTGACGGGGCGTGCCACGGGCCAGGTCGTCACCGTGGACGGTTCGGGGGACTACAGCGCCGGTGACCTGACCACCCGCGACGCCACGGTCTCCGTCGCGGGGTCCGGTGACGTGGACGTGGCCGTCAGCGGCCGGCTCGGCGTGCAGATCGCCGGCAGCGGCTCGGTGACGCACACCGGCGGGGCGGACGTCACCTCGCGCGTCGACGGCCGGGGCCAGGTCCGCCAGGGCTGACCGACCCGGCCCTGTGCGGCTCCTCGCGTGCGCGGACGGCGCCCGCGCCCCACGATGACGGGTGAGAGCGCCGCCTCCCCGGGCCGCGCCTGACACCGACCGCCCGTGGGCCCGGGTCGGCCGTGCAACGTCGGAAGGGACGGCTGAAGGTGAGCGAGCCCGGGCCCGGGGCCGGCCTCACGGCTGCGCAGGCAGCCAGGCGGTTGCTCGACGACGGCCCGAACCTGATGCCGGCGCCGGCGCGCCCCCACCCGGTGCGGCAGCTGGCAGCCCAGATGACGCACCGGTTCGCCGGGATGCTGTGGGCCGCGGCCGCACTCGCCGTGCTCGCGCGCATGACGACGCTCGCCGTCGCGATCGTCGTCGTCGTGCTCGTCAACGGTGTCTTCGCGTTCGGGCAGGAGTACCGGGCCGACCGCGCGGCCGAGAGGCTCGGCTCCCTCGTGCCGTCGCGGGTGCGCGTGCGCCGCGACGGGCACCCCGTCACGTGCGACGCCACGGACGTCGTGGCCGGTGACCTGGTGCTGCTCAGCGCCGGCGACCGGGTGTGCGCCGACCTGCGGCTGGTCGAGGGCCACGCGCTCGCCGTCGACGAGTCGCTGCTGACCGGCGAGAGCGTGGCCGTGCGCCCCACGGTCGGGGGCCGGCTCCTGTGCGGCACGTTCGTGGTCGAGGGGGAAGCCGAAGCCGTCGTGGAGCTCACCGGTGCGCGCACCCGGCTCGCCGGGATCGCCGCCCTGACCACCGCCACCGCCCGCGACCGGACACCCCTGGCGCGCGAGCTCGACCGTGTCGTGCGCACCGTCTCGACCGTCGCCGTCGTCGTCGGCGTCGCACTGGGCGGGGGAGCGGCACTGCTGGGCCTGGACCTCGTGGACGGCTTCCTGCTCGGGCTGGGGGTCATGGTCGCGCTCGTCCCCGAAGGGCTCCTGCCGACGGTCACCCTCTCGTTGGCCCGGGCGGCACAACGGATGGCCGGCCGTCACGCCCTGGTCCGGCGGCTCGACGCCGTCGAGACCCTCGGTGCGACGACGTTCATCTGCACCGACAAGACCGGCACCCTCACGCTCAACCACATGACCGTCGCGCGGGTGTGGACACCAGCAGGGGAGCAGGTGCTGGACAGCTCCGACTACGACCCCGGCCCCGCGCTGCCCCCGCCGCAGCGGGACACGGTCCGCCTGGCCGCCCGCACGGCTGCGCTGTGCGTCCAAGGGCGTGCCGTGCACCACACGAGGGCCGGCTGGGTCGCCGACGGGGACCCGATGGAGGCGGCGCTCGACGTGCTCGACCGCCGGTGCGGCGGGCCCGCGCGGCCCCGCCCCGTTCGGCGCCTGCCCTACACCGCGTCACGGCGACGGTCGGCCGTCGTGACGCAGGCCCTGCACCCCGGGCAGGGCGGCGGCAGCCACGACCTGCACGTGCTCGGGGCACCCGAAGCCGTGCTGGCCGTCTGCCGACCGGGCACCGACGTGGCCGCCGCCGCGCACCGCTCCGACGAGCTGGCGGCGCTGGGGCTCAGGGTCCTGGCCGTGGCCGGACGGCCCGCCGACGACCTCCTCGCGGAGAGCGACCCGGAGCACGACCTTCAGCTGATCGGCCTGATCGCGTTGCACGACCCCCCACGGCCGGACGTCGCCGACGCCGTGTCCGCGTGCCGCGAGGCGGGAATCCGGCTGATCATGGTCACCGGCGACCACCCCGCCACCGCGCAGGCCGTGGCACGGCAGGTGGGCCTGCTGCGCGGTGAGGGTGCGGCGCTGCTCGGCACGGACCTGCCCGCCGACCCGGCGGCGCTCGCGGCGCTGCTGGACCGCCCCTCCGGTGCCGTCGTCGCACGGGTCACTCCCGAGGACAAGCTGCGGATCGCCCGGGCGCTGCACGACGCCGGGCACGTCGTGGCGATGACCGGCGACGGCGTCAACGACGCGCCGGCGCTGCGAGCAGCCGACGTCGGAGTCGCGATGGGCGCCGGCGGCAGCGACGTCGCCCGGGAGGCCGCCGACCTCGTGCTGCTCGACGACCACTTCGGGACGATCGTCGCGGCCGTCGAGCTGGGCCGGGCCACGACGCACAACATCCGACGGTTCCTCACCTACCACCTCACCGACAACGTGGCCGAGCTCGCACCGTTCGTGCTCTGGGCCCTCGGGGGAGGCAACGTGCCGCTGGCCATCGGGGTGCTGCAGGTGCTCGCGCTGGACATCGGGACGGACCTGCTTCCCGCACTCGCTCTCGGTGCCGAACCGCCGCACGCCCGCACGCTGCACGGCCCTGTGCGCGCCGAGCACCTGATCGACCGCGGACTGCTGGTCCGCGCCCTCGGGATCCTGGGACCGGCGGAGGCGGCCGGGTCCTTGGCGACCTTCCTGGCGGTGCTGACGGTCGGCGGATGGTCGTGGGGTGCGGCACCCGCCCCGGCACTGCTGGCCACGGCGTCCGGTTCGGCGTTCGCGGCGATCGTCGTCGGGCAGATGGTCAACGCGGTCGCCTGCCGGTCGCGGACCCGCCCGGCGTGGACCCTGCGATGGCGCGGCAACCGGCTCCTGGGCTGGGCGGTCGTCAGTGAGCTCGCAGCCTTGGTGCTCTTCGTCGGGCCCACACCCCTGGCAGGGCTGCTCGGCGGCACATGGCCCGGACCGGTCGGGTGGGCGGGTGCGCTCGCGACCGGTGCAGCGGTCGCCGTGGTCGACGGGGTGCACAAGGCCGTGACGCGCCCGCGCTGAGCTCGGCGTGGGCCATGGCTACCGCGTCAGTGACTCCCGTGCGGCGCTCGCGGTGCTCGTGACCCCCGGCCCGGGTGCCTCGGGCGGCGCCCACCTCGACGAGCGCACCAGCGAGGCGAACATCAGTGCGGCCATGGTGCCCCCGAACACCGTGCACGCCATGGTGGCCCCGCCGACCGAGACCAGCGCACCGAACGCGGCCATGGCGGCCGGCATCAGCACGTCGTCGCCCAGCCGCAGCACCGCCGACAGACGCCCGAGGTACGCCTCGTCCGCTGTCGCGACGAACAGAGCCCCCAGCAGGGTGGAGGCCATCCCGGCGCTCACGCCGATCACCAGGCACGCCGCGGCGCTCACGGTGCGCCCACCGGCACCGAGCGCGACGATCGCCGCCCCCTGCACCACCAGGCACGTGAAGGCCACGACGGCGGGCCGCCCGGGCCGCCACCGGGTCATCACGAGCGAGCCCAGCACGCCGCCCGCACCGACCAGCGACGTCGCGGTGCCCAACGCCGCGGCACCCCAGCCGTCGGCCTGTGCGCGCACGGCCAGCCCGATGCTCAACGCCGGCCCCACGAACAGGTTGAGACCCGACAGGGTCAGCACCAACGACCGGGTGTGGGGTGCGGTGCGCAGATGGGCGAACCCGGCGGCGACCGACCGCAGCACGGGCTCTGCCTCGGCGCGGGCCAACCGGTGGCGTGGACGCAGCCAGCCGACCAGCACGGCACCGACCGCGACGAACGTCACCGCGTCGAACAGTGCCGCACCGGCCAGACCCCCGCGGGCGACCAGCAGCCCGCCGAGCGCAGCCCCGGCCAGCGTGCCCAGCCGGCTCAGCGCCTGACCGAGGCCCGCGTACGCCGACAGGTCCTCGCGTCGCACCAGCTGCCTGCCGATGGTGGCGGCCGACGGCTCGTACACGGCGTCGCACACCCCGAACGCGACCGAGGCCACCAGCAGCGCGGGCAACGTGATCTGCCCACCGACGTCGACCACGAGCACCGCACCGAGCACGACCAGTCGCGCACCGGTCGAGGCGACCATCACGCGGCGCGCGTCGAGCCGGTCGGCGGCAACCCCACCGACCAGCAGCACGAGCGCCCGGGGGACCGTCCCTGCGGCCACCACCAGGCCCGCGACCGCGGGGGAGGCCACCTGCACGGCCACCCACGCCAGGGCCACCGTCCACGCGGCGTCGCCGGCGTCGGAGAACGCCTTGACGGCCAGCCAGGTGCGGGCGAGGACGTCCCGGGAGAACGGCGGCGCGACCGGGGTCCCGCTCACGGACGGCTCGGGAAGACGCGGATGAACCCGTGGGCCGGGATCGTGGTGCCCTCGTCCCCGCCCGGGGGACTGCCCGCCCGCACGTCGTCGGTCCATTCCGAGACGACGTCGGCCAGGCGTTGCCCGAGGTCCTGCAGCTGGGCGGGCGTCGCCCGCACCGACCAGTCGATGCTCGTGGCGGCGTCGCGGTGCTCGGCGGGGGCGGACGCCCGGGCCCGGTGCCACTCGGCGAGCTTGCGCGTGCTGCGCTCGGCGTCGAGGCGTTCGGCCGCGGCTGCCCGCAGCCGGTCGGCCGGCCCGGCGAAGTCGTCGACCGACCACGTCAGGCTGCCCCCGGTGCTGCGCCACCAGCTGGTGCGCCCGTCGGTGCTCAGCTCCGGGGCGCGCTCGACCACCCCCACCCGCTCCAGCATCCGCAGGTGGTGCGAGACGCTCCCGACCTGCTGGTCGAGGTGCGCCGCGAGGGTACCGACCTTCGCCGGTCCCTCCACCGACAGGTAGTCCAGCAGGCGGCGACGCAGCGGGTGGTGCACGGCGACGAGGACGTCGATGGCGACAGGCATGGGCGCCAGGGTGCCCAGGGTCCGCGCGGTTGACAAGGCTTCTTGTACATCTCCGGCACGCGGCCCGCCAGGCCTGCGGCTAGCGTGAGAGCCATGTCACCGGCGACCGAGGGCGAGCCCGCGGCGGGGGCCCCGGTACCCGACCGTGTGCCGCCCCGCCCCGAGGTCGGTGGTGAGCGCTTCGTCGCACGGACCGCTCCACCGCCCATGCCGCCCACCGTCTCGACCGGGCTGAGCCTGTGGGTCGGCAGCCTCGCCGTGGGGCTGCTCGCCGCCGGGTCGATCGTGCGCTCGCAGCCCGCGCTGCGCGACCGGTTCACGGACGACGTCCTCGCCGCCGACCCGACCGCCACCCTCGGCACCGCGCAGGACGCCGCGAGCGTCCTGGTGTGGGTGATCGTCGCCGGTCTGGCCCTGGTGTGGCTCGTGCACCTGGTGCTGGTCGTGCGCACGGCCGGTGGGCACGGTGCGGCGCGGTGGGCCCTGGTGCTGCTGGGCCTGCTCGGCGCCGCCGTCGTGCTGCTGCTGCAGGACATCCTGGCCGACCCGGACATCGACTGGTGGCGTGACCTCAACCGGATCGCCCTGACGGCCCAGGCGCTGCTGGCCCTGCTGGGGTCGATGCTGCTGGTCACCCGCCGGGCCGGCCGGTGGTTCAAGGAGCTGCGGCGCCGAGGCTGAGCGCCGGACCGCCCGCCGGCGCACCGGGCTGCGCCGCCAGCAGCGCACGCGCCGCCCGCGCCACGTCCGGCACCCGGTCCTCGTGCCCGACCAGCTCCAGCATCCGGGTCAGCGCGTCGACCGTCAGCGCCCGCTCGCGCCGCTCGACCGCCCCGTCGAGGCACCGGCGCAGCTCCTCCACCCCGCTGCGCCGCGTCAGCTCGTCGGCCAACGCCGGGGCGTCCATCGGGTTGCCCCGCAGCAGCGCCAGGCACGTGCGCACCCCGAACATGCCCAGGCGGTCCAGCAGACCTGCCCGCGCGCCCGCGCTCACCGGCACCGACAACGACGGGCGCCGGAACCGGTCCACCGACAGCAGCAGCTCCTCGACCACCTCACGGTCCAGTGCCGCCAGTGTGCACAGGTCGGCTGCCTCCTCGGGCCGCAACGTCTGCGCCGTCTCGGCCAGCAGCCCGGCCACCGGCAGCGCCGTCGCGCACAGCGCCGCCAGGTCCGGGTCCTCGCGGTGGTGACGGGCCAGCCGTTCCGCCGACACCAGGGCGTCGATGCGCCCCGCACCCACCTCGTCGGCCCGGGCCACCACCGCGATCGTGCTCGCCGCCGCGCCCGGACCCCGCAGACGCTGCAGGTCCTCCAGGTAGCGCACGTCCGAACGCCGCACCTGCCGCACCAGGTACACGACGACGTCGATCGCCGACGTCTCTGCGCCCGCGCTCACGAACTCCTGCGACCGGCGCGAGGCCGTCGCCGACAGCGAGTCCAGCCCTGGGGTGTCGACCAAGGTCAACGCGTGCAACGCCGGCGCCGGCCAGGCGACCTCCACCTGCTCGATCTGGTCCGCCGCCGCACCCCGCAGGTCGATCTCCAGTCCCGTGCGCCCCACCATGGCCGGGCTCTGCCACGCCGGACCGCGGCGGGGGTGGACCATCACGCGCGGCACCTGCCCGTACCGGTACCAGGTGACGGCCTGCGTGCACTCGGTCGCGTCCGAGGCCGCCACCCGGGCGCCGACCAGGGCGTTGAGCAGCGTCGACTTGCCCGACTTGATCCTGCCCGCCAGCCCCACCGTCAACGGGCGGTCGAGCGGCGTCAGCAGGTCCCGCAGCGCCGGGCCCCGCATGGCGTCGTCGGCGTACGCGTCGGCCGCGGCCCGCAGCAGCACCCGCACCCCGCGGGTGGCCGGGCGGGGCGGCCCGGCGGGACGCTCGGGCTCCCCGACACGCCGCCGCCGACCCAACGGGCGGCCCAGGGCGTCCTCGCCGCTCATGCGGGCACCGCCTCGAGCGTGGGCTGCGCGTACCGCTGCGCCTCCGCGCGCAGCGACTCGAGCTCGGCGACCTGCGCGCGCAACGCCCCCAGCGACCCCGCCCGGTCGCCCGCGTCGGTCCGCGCGGCCTCACGAGCCGACCGGATCGACTCGTCGAGCGAGCGCACCAGCTCGTCGGCCCGTGTCGTGAAGTGGTCGCGCAGCACGCGCTGCAACCGCCGCAACCGGTCCTTGGAGTCCTTGCCCACCTGGAACGCGACATCGTCCAGGTGCCGCTTCACCGCACCCTTCGCCTCCGCCTGACGCCGCCGGACCCGGTTCGCCTTGTCCTCGCGGTACGCCCGCCCGCCCAGGATCACACCGACACCCACCGAGATCGGGTTCACGATCGACATGCCCAGCGCCAGGGCCGTGACCATGCCGAACATCAGCACACCCCCGTACGAGCCCCGCATCGCGATCAGCGCCTTCTGCGTGCGGGAGACCTGCTCGAGCTCGACCCGTTCGAGCTGCGCCACCAGGTCCAGCGCCTCGCTCTCGTCACCGCCGAGCAGCTCGGGCAGCTCCACGTCGGACGCGTCGAACTGGGCGGCGACCTGCGCGGCCAACCACTGCGCCCGCTCGTGCGCCCACACGAAGTTCGCCGCCACCGTGGCCCGCACCCGCTGCGAGAGCCACTCGTCGAACTCGTCCCACACCGCACCCGGGTCGGCCGCCTCGATCGCCTCCTCGGCCTCGCGGCCGATGCGACGCAGACGGTCACGCAGGTCGTACTCGATGTCGGCACCCAGGTCGGTCACCCCGTCCGCGAGCAGCTGCTGCCAGCGGGCGCTGCGCCGCCGCAGGTCACCGGCGTTCTGCCGCCCCGTCTGCAGGCCTGCGATCAGGTGCTCCCCGCCCGCCGGGTCCTCGAGGGCCGCCAGCCGTGCCCGACCGGCCATCAGCAGGTGGTCGGTCACCGTCAGCACGTCGTGCGCGACCGACCGCCGCGCCAGCACCCCCGCGTTGTCGACGACCTCGTCACGCAGGTACCGCACCAGCTCGGGGAAACCCGACTCGTCGTGCAGCGCTCGGTCCTGGCGGCGCGCGGCCAGCAACCGCAGGGTCGAGGACACCGGGATCAACGGTGCGCGCACCCCCGCCTGCTGCAGGTGCCGACGATCGAGCTCGGCCACCGCCCGCCAGTGCGGGTACAGGTCCGTCTTGGTCAGCACGCACGCCACGTTCGGGCACACCGCCAACGCCTGCTGCAGGAACTCGACCTCCGGCGCCGAGTACTCCTGGCCGGCATCCGAGATCAGCAGCACCGCGTCCGCCGACGGCAGCGCCGACATGGTCGCGGCACCGTCCGCCGCACCGATACCACCCACACCGGGGGTGTCCACCAGCACCAGACCGCCGGCCAGCACGTGCCGTGGCAGGCCCACCTCGGAGCAGTCCACCACCGACCCGTCCGGGGCTCGGCGCTCCGTGACGTACCGGGCGTGCGCGTCGATCGGCACCGACGTGCGGCGCAGGTGCGCGCCCTCCGCGTCAGGGGAGCCGTCGGCGGCGCGCGGCAGACCGATCAGCACGGCCGTGGGCGCCGCGGACCAGCCCACCACGGTGGTCACCGACGTCGCCACGTCGTCGTCCACCGGGCACACCGGTGCGCTGACCAGCGCGTTGATCAGCTGGCTCTTGCCCTGCTTGAGCTCGCCGACCACCAGCACCCGCACGTGCGGGTCCTGCAGGCGGCGGCGCGCCTGACGCAGCCGCCCCAGCAGGTCCGACCGGTCGGCACCACCGGCCAGGGCCTCGGCGCGGTCGAGCAGGTCCATCATCGGCAGCACGGCAGCTCCCTCGGTGCAGCTCCGACTCTCAGGGTCACCCCGCACGACGCGGAGCGCGAGTGCGACCGGTCCGGGGCTGCACCCCCGGACCGGTCGGGTCCTGCGCGCTCAGACGTCGAAGTCCATGCCGTCGTCGTCCGAGGCGTCCGCGTACGAGCTGTCGTCGTCGATGAAGTCGTCGTCGGAGCTGTCCACCGAGTTGTCGGTCTGCGAGTGGTCGTCGACCGAGTTGTCGATCTCGGTCTCCGTCTCGGTCTCGGTCGAGGAGTCGTTGCCCGAGTCGTCGATCCCGTCGTCGTCGGAGTTGTCCGAGTTGTCGGTGGTCGAGTTGTCGGAGTTGTCCGTCGTGGAGTTGTCCGAGTTGTCGGTGGTCGAGTTGTCGGAGTTGTCGGTGGTCGAGTTGTCGGAGTTGTCGGTGGTCGAGTTGTCCGAGTTGTCCGTCGTCGAGTTGTCGGAGTTGTCAGAGTTGTCGTTGAACGAGTCGGTCGCGTTGTGCGAGCTGTCGTTGTACGAGTCGGTCGTGGAGTTGTCGGAGTTGTCGGAGTTGTCGTTGAACGAGTCGGTCGCGTTGTGCGAGCTGTCGTTGTACGAGTCGGTCGTGTTGCCCTGGTTGGAGTTGTTGGTGTTGCCGACCGTGTTGTCCTCGCCGACCACGTTGCTGTCGCCCACGACCGCCGTACCGGACAGGTCCCGCCCTGCGGCGACGCCGCCGCCGGACGCCGTCACGGTGTCCAGGTCGAACATCTGGTCGACGTCGCCGTCCGCCCAGATGTTCTGGTTCACCGACGAGTCGACGATGGTGTCGCGGTCGTCGATCGCCGTCGTGTTGTAGGTGTACGTCTGGAACACCTGCTGCAGCTGCGGGATGACGGCGCTGACGCCCAGGCTGCCGCCGCTGGCCAGCGACGCGGCCTCCACGCCGCCCCCGCCGGAGTCGGAGCCGCCGCCGGCCGTGCCGCCGCCACCCGCGGACGACTGCATCGCGGTGAGCGTGTTGCCGCCCGTGGAGTAGTCGCGGTCGAAGCTCGACGTCGCGTCGAAGCTCGACGTCGAGGCGTCCATGAGCACGGGCATGATGTCCTCGATGTCGACCGAGGTGATCTCACCGAGCCCGTGGTCCTCGAGCGTTCCCTGCGGGTCCCTCGCAAAGGCCTCGGCGGTCTCGGGGTCCCGGAGCAGGTTGAGGATGAAGTCGAGCAGGGTGCTGGAGACGCTGGACATGATGCTCCCTTCGTCGGGTGCCGATCAGGTCGGCCGTGCTCGACGCTACGGAGACCGACCCCGGTGCCCATCGGGGGTGCCCCCCCTTCCGCCGAGGGGGCGTTGGGGGGTCCGGCAGTGCCGCCGTGGTGGCGTGGCGGCCTGGATGGCCGCGGCGGTCGACCCGGTCTGAGGTGGCCGCGCAGCCGGTGCGGCGGGTGTCGGGTGCACCGGCGTCCGGTGTGACCTGCGGGGATCGTCACGGCCCCGCAGGCGCCCCGACGGGGCCGCTCCGTGAAACCGGACAGAAGGTGCGAGTCGCCCAACGCCGGGGGATCATGCCAAGGGTGTGGGGGCGCGGTGCTGCAGCCCTGCACGGTCCGAACCGGTCCTGCGCGGGGGGAGATCGCCGCGGGTGCCGGAGCCGACGCCCGTGGTTGCGGGCCGGCGCAGATCGCGACCCGGGGTGGTCGCTCACATCAGCAGGGCGCCGTCGGTGCGTCGCAGGGCGACGCCGCGGGGACGTGCGCCGTGGGGGACGAGAGCGCGGTGGGGGACGGCAGCATGGACATCGAGGTGCTCGACGACGACGTGGTGCGCCGGGTCGTCGGCGCGGTGCGGGCGCCCCGTCGGCGGCCGGTCGAGCGGCGCCCCACCGAACGCCACCCGCCTGCCGTCCAGGCGGGCGCGCTGCGGCTCGTCGGGGCGGAGCCGCTCGATCGCGGACAGGTCGCGGCCCGCGCACGCCACCGCCTGGGCCGCCCGCTCGACGACCCGTCCGTCGATGCGCTCGTCGCGGCCACCGGCGGTGTGCCGGGGCTCGTCGAAGCGGTCCTCGACGGCGCCGACGGCATCGGCCCGCAGCCCTGGGACCGCGCCGCGGTGCTGGCCGCCTGGGACCCGGTGCGGCGGCTGGTCGGCGCCGACGCGGGCGACCTGCCGCAGCTGCGTGACCTGGTGCTGGCGATGAGCCTGGGGTCGCCGCCCGACCCGGCAGTGCTGGCCGCCGTCACGGGACGCGACCCGACCGACGTCGTCGAGGCGCTGCAGCGCGTGCGTGCCAGCGGGCTGCTGGCCGCCGACGGCACGATCGTGCCCGCCGTGCGGGATGCCGTGCACGCCCTCACCGCACCCCACCGCGCCTCCGCGGTCCTGGGTCAGGTGATCGGAGCGCTCGAGGACCTCGGCATGCCCCCGGTGGAGATCGCCGAGAGGACCGCGCACGTCGCCGCGCACCACCCCGGCCTGGCCGCGCAGCGCACCCGGGCTGCCCGCGCGCTGGTCGAGGACGACCCGGGTCGCGCCGCCGGGCTGTTCGCCGACGCGGTCGCCGCCGGTGCCGACGGTGAGGCGCTCGGCATGGACCGGGCGCGCTGCGCCGCCCTGGCCGGTGACCTGCCGAGCGCGTTGCGCCTGGCCGACGAGGTGCTCGCGCACGCCACCGGCACGCACGCGGCCGACGCGGCGCAGGTGCTCGGGGCGGTCCTGGTGCACGAAGGGCTGCTCGCCCATGCGGCCGCGGTGTACCGGCCGCCGGCGGACGCCGGGGACGTTGCCGCCGCGCAGCTGTGGTCGTTCGCCGCGATGGCCATCGGGCAGGCCGAGGGTCGTCGGGCCGTGTGGTCCGTGGGCGCGCACTCGCCGGGGCTGCTCGACGGGTCGCGCGAGGCCATGGTGCGCGGGGTACAGCAGTCGCTCGAGGGCGCCGGGACGGGCGCCCTGTCGACGTTGCTGGGGGCTGCGGCGGTGCTGCGCACCCGCGGCCGGGCGGCACTCCTGCCCGACACCCCGGCCGCCGTCGCGGCACTGGTCGCCCTGCACGGCGGGGCGAGCGGGCATGCGGTGACGGTGCTGCGGGAAGCGGTGGCGTGCGGGCTCGGCGGGCCGGTCGCGCAGCCGCGGCACCGGCTGCTGCTCGCGTGGACCGCCATGATCGACGGTCGCCTGGACGAGGCGGCCGACGAGGTGACGCTGGCCGTGCGCGCGGCCGACGGGCGGTTCGGTGCCCGCGACGAGCTGTTCGCCCGCGCCCTCGACCTGGGTGTCGCCCGACGCTCCAACGACCTGGCCGGGCTGGTCGAGGCGTGGCCTGCGGCGCTCGACGCCCTGGTGCAGCGACCGGTCGACCTGTTCGGCCTGCTGCCTCTCGGGGAGGTGGCGGTCGCGGCGGCACGCCTCGGGGAGGGGCCTCGGGTCGCCCCGCACCTGGCGCAGGCGTCCGCGCTGCTGGAGTCGCTCGGGCAGCCGCTGCTGTGGTCGGTGCCGTACCACTGGTACGGCGTCCAGGCCACGTTGCCGGCCGAGCGCCCCGACCTGCTCGAGCAGCATGTGCGCCTGCTGACGGCCGCCGCCCGGCACAGCGACTACGCCGAGGTGCTGGCCGAGGCTGCGCGGGTGTGGGTGCAGGTCATGGGGGGTCGCGTGGACCCTGCGGTGGTCGAGCGGGCGGCCCGCCGGCTGGTGGGGGTCGGCCTCTCCTGGGATGCCGGGCGGCTGGTGGGGCACGCGGCGGCCCGCACCCCGGACCGCCGTTCCATGGTCGGGCTGCTCCAGCTGGCCCGGGCGTTGCGGCCGGCCCGTGAGGAGCCGCGGGCGCAGCACGTCGCGGGGCCGGTCGCGCCGCACGGCCCGGCCACGCAGCTGAGCGGGCGCGAGCTCGAGGTCGCACGGCTGGTCGTCGACGGGCAGACGTACCGGCAGATCGCCGAACGGCTGTACATCTCGCCGAAGACCGTCGAACACCACGTGGCGCGCATGCGGCAGCGCCTCGACCTGCACACCCGCGCCGAGCTGCTGGCGCACCTGCGCGGTCTGCTCGCGCAGGTGCCCGCCGGCTGACGGAGGACGACGCCATGACCCCGCAGAGCACACCCACGGACGACGTCTTCGGACCGGCCCTGGCCCGCGCCACGGTGCACGCGCAGCGGTGGCTGGCGGGAACCGCCGAGCGTCGGGTGCCGCCGCGTTCGTCGCCCGCGCAGGCGATCGCCGCCGTCGAGGCACGCCTGCCCGAGGGGCCGACCCCCGCCGACGTGGTCGTCGACGAGCTCGCGGCGCTGGCCGAGCCGGGCCTGATGTCGTTCGGGTCGGGGCGGTTCTTCGGCTGGGTCGTCGGCGGCACCCAGCCGGCGCCGCTCGCCGCCGACTGGATGGTCAGCGCGTGGGACCAGAACGTGGGCATGCGTGCCATGTCGCCCGGCCCGGCCGCCCTGGAGGACGTGGCCGGTCGCTGGCTGCTCGACCTGCTGGGCCTGCCGTCCGGCGCGGACGTCGGGTTCGTCACCGGGGCCACCTCCGCGAACCTCACGTGCCTGGCCGCGGCACGCGACCAGGCGCTGCGGACGGCCGGCTGGGACGTCGAGCAGCACGGGCTGGCGGGTGGGCCGCGCGTGCGCGTGCTGGTCGGCGCCGAACGGCACGTCAGTGTCGACCTGGCACTGCGCTACCTGGGCCTGGGTGCTCCGCAGGCCGTGGTCGCCGACGAGCAGGGACGGATCGACCCGGCGGCGCTCGCGGAGACGTTGGCCCAGGGCGAGGGCCCGACGGTGGTGTGCCTGCAGGCCGGGAACATCCACTCGGGGGCGTGCGACCCGATGGCGCAGGCCGTGGCCGCAGCGCACGCGCGAGGTGCGTGGGTGCACGTGGACGGGGCGTTCGGCCTCTGGGCCGCGGCGTCCCCGACGCTCGCCCCGATGACCGAGGGCCTCGCGGGCGCCGACTCGTGGGCGACCGATGCGCACAAGACTCTCAACGTGCCCTACGACTGCGGCATCGCGGTGGTGGCCGACCCTGAGCCGTTGCGGCGGGCGATGGGCGTGCATGCGGCGTACCTGGCGGACTTCCACGAGGCGGCAGACCCCGTGGAGAAGACCCCGGAGATGTCCCGCCGGGCCCGCGGCCTGCCGGTGTGGGCCGCGCTGCGGGCGCTGGGTCGCAGCGGGGTGGCGGACCTGGTCGACGGCCTGGCGCGGCACGCGAGGGCGATCGCGGACGGCCTGGGCCGGATCGAGGGCGCGCAGGTGCTCAACGACGTGGTGTTCACGCAGGTGTGCGTCGCGTTCGAGGACGACGCCAGGACCCGCCGGGTGATCGAGCGTGTGCTGGCCGACGGCGAGACGTGGATGTCCGGGTCCCGCTGGCGCGACCGTGACGTGCTGCGCGTGTCGGTGAGCAACGCGGCCACCACGGACGAGGACGTCGAGCGCGCCGTGGCGGCCGTGCGTCGCGCGGCCCGGTGAGCGCGGGTCAGGCGAAGCCGAAGACCGGCGGCAGGACGACGACCACGCACGCGGCCCACAGGCCGTAGACCGGCAGGTAGCGGGTCTGCCACCGTTCGAGGGCGGCGAAGCCGCACCGGCGCCGCAGGAACTGCAGGGTGAGCCAGCCGGCCCGCACCAGGTGCACGAGCAGCAGCAGGTTGAGCCCCAGCGCGGCCGCCTTGTTGGGGCTCGAGCCGAACTCGGCGATCCGGGTGACCATCGCGGTGAGCAGGAGCGCGTCGACGGCGAGCGCGGCCACGACGAGCACGAGCTGCAGCGCGTCGAACACCCCGGGTGGTGCCAGCGGGTCGCGCGCGGAGATCGAGTAGAGCAGCAGGCTGAGCACCAGCACGAGGATCGCGTCCATCGCGATGAGCAGGTCCCGGTCGACCTCGACGAACCCCCCGGCCGCGCCGAGCGCGACGAGCACGGCCAGCAGCATGACGATGGTCAGCGGGGTGAACACGCGGGTCAGCACGGGGGCGATGTTCTCGACGACGTCCTTCTTCGCCTCGACGAGCCAGGCGGCGACCAGCAGGGCTCCTGGTGCGGCGAAGGGCAGCACCCAGCCCGCCATGGCCGTCTCGACGTCGATGCCGACGAGCTGCAGCACGGCCGCGGTGAGCCCGACGAGCACGCCTCCGCCGAGAGCGATGAGCGCGTAGTAGATCGCGAGCTCGCCGGTGAACCTGACGAAGTCCATGCGGCGTGCGTCGGAGCGCCAGCGTCCGGCGGCGTAGGCGATGCCGATCAGGACCCACAGCACCACGGGTGCGTGCAGTGCGGCGAGCACCTCGGTGGAGCCGTCTGGCTCGAACGGGTACACGTTGAGCAGCACTGCGAGGACCGCGTACGGCACGGCCAGGGCGACGAGCGTGCGGCCGGTGAGGCGTCGCTTCCAGGCGAAGTACGCGGCGAGGAACGGGGCGAGGAGCAACCCGAGGTTGCGGGCCAGGGTGCCCGCGTCGTCGATCCAGGTCAGTCCGGCCTTGACCGCCAGGCCGGCCCCGACGGCGAGCCCGAGGACGACGGCGAGCTCGCGGTGGGCGGGTGTGCCGTCGGCGCCCGGCTCCTGCGGCACGAGCACGAGCTGCTTCCACAGGCGTTCGCTGTGCTCGAGGGCGAACTCGCGGGAGATGGTGTCGAGGGCGCCGAGCCGTGAGATGCCGATGAGGAACGCCTCGTCCTCGGCCAGGCCCGTGGCGCACAGGTCGGCGACCTGTCCGCGCAGGTGATCCTCGAGCTCGTCGACATCGGCGGGGGCGATGGCCTGGCGCCGCTGCACGTAGCCGCGCCACTGGTCGATGCGGGCTTCCAGCTCGGCGGTCATCACGCCCACCCCTCGGCGGTCCGCGGGGGGAGCTGGGCCTGCTGCCAGACCTGCCGCAGGGCGTCGGCGACCACGCTCCACTGCTCCTGCCGGTCGGTGAGGACCTCGCGGCCGGCGGGGGTGATCGCGTAGTGCTTGCGTCGGCGCCCGGCCTCGGACGTGCCCCAGCTCGCCGAGACGTAGCCGAGCCGTTCGAGCCGGTGCAGCAGGGGGTAGAGCATCCCGTCGGTCCACTGCATGCGGCCGCCGGACAGCTCGCTCACGCGTCGCAGGATCGCGTACCCGTACAGGTCGCCGTCGGCCAGGATCCCCAGCACGAGCGGGGTGGCCGAGGCGGCGACCAGGTCCTTGTCGATGTGCACCGCATCTCCTCTACCTAGATCTACAAGGTATCTAACCCTCGTGGTTCTAGGTATGGCAAGCGGTCGGTCAGACTGGCGTGCCGACCAGGTCCTCGACCGCCTGCCGGTCCAGCTCGCGACCCGTCCAGGCCGACAGCTGGGCGATCGCCTTCGGCACCGCCTCCGCGTCCTGCGACGGGGGAGTCGCCAGGGCCTTCGCCCACACCCGCCGGGCCGCCCACACCAGCTCACGCGTCCGCAGCGCCTCCTGCACGCGGGCCATCTGCGCCTCGCTCGCCTGCAGCTCGAACACCGTGCGCAGCGCCTCCGGGATCTCGCGCCGGTAGTCGTGCCCGCCCTCGTCGAACACACCGGGGGTCGGCGCCAGCGCGTTCTGCAGGTCGACGAACGTGGTGACGAACGAGACCGCGGGCAGCCAGCGCGTGTGCCGGGGTGCACCCGGGGGCCGTGAGTCCGTCGGCCCCAACCAGTCCGGGCGACGCCACAGCAGCGGCGCAGCGAACTTCGGCACCGGGTCGTCACCGTTCTGCAGCAGCAGGAACCGCACCCGCGCCCGCGCGTCCGGCGGCAGCGAACGCCAGTCACGGATCCCGCGCGGCAGGAAGAACCCGCCCGGACCCACGTCCGGGGCCTGCGCGACCGACCGGTCGCCCCACAGCTCCGCCCGGAAGTCCGTCGAGGCCGGCGTGCCGATCCACACCGCCGCATCGAGCCCGATACCGCTCGGCCCGCTCGTGCCCTGACCGCGGAACATCTCCTGGCTGACCTGGGAACCCAGGCTCTCGCCGAACAGGAAGAACCGGGGCCGGGCCGAGGCCGGACGCGCCAGCAGCCGCTCGACGAGCCCGTTGACGACGATCCGGGTCTGCTCGGTCGCATACCCGACCTTGGTCAACGACAACGCCGAGGGCAGCACCGAGTACTGGATGCTCGCCGACGCGCAGTCGCCCCGCGTGAGGTGCTCGAGCGTCTCGGTGGCCACGTAGTTGACGTACCCCGAGCCCGTCGGCGAGAACAGTGCGAACACCGAACGGTCGAGCGCCCCCGTGCGGTCGATCTCCGCCAGCAGCAGCTCGGCGCGCTCCTGCGGGGTGCGGGCCGCCGCGAGCGAGCCGTACACCCGGATCGGCTGCACGGCGGGCTCGCCCATCACCCGGGTGATCGCCTCGGGGCTCAGGGCCATCGACAGCCAGCGGCGCGACTCGCGGGTCTGGTCGGCCCAGGTGGACAGCGAACCCGGACCGCCGGTCACCTCGGGGGTGTCGGGTGGTGTGGCGTGCGCCTCCTCGAGCTCGGTGCCCGCCCGGTTGAGCACCGTGGTCGCCACGGAGACCAGACCCCACCCGACCCCGTACAGCGCACCGGTCGACACCAGACGACCCAGCGCCCGGTGGTCGTCCGGCATGCCGCCGAGCGTGAGCGCGGCGGCCCGTGCGGCCGTGCCGCTGATCAGGGACTCACCGCGGGCCGCGCCCATCAGCAGACCGGTCAGCACCACACCCGAGGCGAGCGCGCGGGGCAGCTCGACCTCACGCACCACGTTCTCGCGCGGGGTGTCGTCGCCCGGCTCGAGCGAGCCGCGCGTGGCCGTGCCGGGTCGTGTCATCGCGTAGCCCACCCCGACCGCGCCGAGCGCCGTCAGCAGAGACGCGGTCCGCGCGCCGGGACGCCCGCGCCGCAACTCCAGGGCGTCGGCCACGGTGCCCGCCGTAGCGGCGGCGCACAGGCCGACACCGGCGAGTCGCACGAGCGCGCGCCTCGGCGACTCGTGCTCGCGGGACGGCACGAGCCGGGTCACCGCCAGGCCCGTCAGCGCGGCCACGGTGTCGACCGCCGCACCGGCGGCGACCCGCCCCGCCGCGGACCGCCCGGTCAGCGGGAACCGGTCGGCCGTGGACCGCAGGAACGAGTGCGCGGTGACGCCCCAGCCGTACGCGGTCGCGGCCGCGACCCCGCTGATCACGGCCTGGTCGCGGGTGCCCCGGGACAGCAGGTTCGGCTGGTACGACAACCCGGTGGAGTAGGCGCCCAGCAGGAGCCCGGCACGGGCCGAGACGTCCAGGCCCCCGGAGTAGATCTGCTGCCGTCGGGCCTCGCTCATCCGAAGGATCGACTTCACGGTCGGGTCGCCTCTTCTCGGTCGGTGGTGCTCTGCGGTGGTGCGGTCGCTACACGTACTCGTGCCGGCGCAGCCACCGCATCGCGGCGGAGCCCCAGATCGGCGGCAGGTAGAACGTGACGAGCCGGAAGGTGATGGCGGTGGACACGGCGATCGCGCTCGGCACACCGATGGCCTGCAGCCCGAGCGTGAAGCCCGCCTCCGCCACGCCCATGCCGCCCGGCACCGGCATGACCCCGGCGAACAGGCTCACCGCCGTGTTGATCAGCACGAGCTGCGAGAAGTGGGCGGTCTGCCCGAATGCCTGCAGGCACAGCGCGAGCACGGCGGCCTGCAGCAGCTGCGCGCCCAGGTTCCCGCCGAGCATCGCGCCCAGCTTGGACGGCCTGCGCAGCACCCCGAGCGCCGAGTGGGCCGATCGTGCCTGCTCGGTCAGCACCGCCCGGATCCGGGGGACCTGACCGACCACCCGTCGCCGCAGCCGTGGCACCACCGCGGTCACGACCACGGCGAGCAGCACCAGGCCGACGAGCACCGCCAGCAGCGAGGGATCCGTCCCGCCCGCCCCCGAGGAGGTGTCGGAGTCGGTCAGCAGGCTCGAGGTGAAACCCGGCAGCCCGCTGACCAGGATCAGCAGCACCAGGGCGACCTGCACGGCGAACCCGCTGACGCTGTCGATCACCCCGAACGTGACCGCGGTGGCCGCCGCGATGCCGAACCGCTGGAAGAAGCGCACCTCGAGCGCCAGCCGGGCCGCGGTCGCGGGGAGCACCAGCGCGATGAACCCGATGGCGTACTGCAGCATGAGGACCGGTACGTAGCGCAGACGCGCGGTGCTCGACCCCAGGGTCGAGACCGCCAGCGAGGCCTGGACGAACGGGGACAGCACCAGCGCCGCGACCACCCACACGGTCTCCGCGGAGCGCAGCGCATCGGCCACGCTCGCCAGGTCGACGCCGGCCAGCAGCGTGACGACCAGGTAGACGATCAGCGCGAAGACGGCGAGCGTCCCGATCGACCGCGGTGTCACCCGCCGCAGGCGTTCCAGCGCCGGCTCCTCGACCCCGGCGGCGGCGACGGCCGCGGCCCGCAGGTCGTCCAGCGACCAGGCCCCAGCCCGCACGACCGCCCGGGTCTGGCGCCCGAGCGCCGCCGGTTGCAGGTAGGGCAGGACCTGCGCGAGCCCGTCGGTGCCGATCGCCGCCACGGCCGCACGCAGCGCCCGCTGCGGACCGACCGCGAGCGCCGTCGCGACCAGCAGCCGGGCGCGGTCGGTGCGTCGATCGCCCTCGTCGGCACTGAGCACGGCCTGGTCGAGGTCGGTCAGTGCGGGGCTGCCGTCGGCCCGGACCACGACGGTGCGCCCGTCGATGCGCCCGTGCGCCGTCCCGGCCGTGTGCAGCGTGAGCACGGCCTGCCACGTGCGGGCGAGCAGGTCGTCGCCGAGCTGCTCGCCGTCGGCCCCGCCCGACGCGCCGAGCTCGTCGAGCGCGTGCGCCGGTGCGTGCGTCACCAGCAGCGCATCGCCCTGCGCGGCCAGCCCCACCGCGACGACGTCGAGCACGGGCACGCCGGACTGGGCGGCCATGAGGGTCATCAGCGCCTCGTGCTCGACCCGCGTGCGACGGTTGCCCAGCAGGTGCACGCGTTCCCCGCGCCGGGTCAGTGCCGTCCACAGCGAGCCCACCACCTGGCTGTCCCACGCGTCGCGGCCGAACACCTCGACCCGCAGGTCCTCGCCCTGCGCGGTCCGGGCCAGCAGCAGGGTCCGCCCGCCGGGCGCCTGCGGGAAGGGCGTGACCTGCGTCGCGGTGACGCCGAGGTCGGCGAGCGCGAGCTGCACCTGCGCCGGGGTCAGTCGCCCCTGGGGTGACCCGAGCACGAGGTGCGTGGCCGCTGCGGCGCCGATGCCCACGGCGATGGCTGCGCCCGCTCCGATCAGGTGCGTCGCGCCCAGACCGATGGCCGCCAGGGCACCCACACCGATGACGAGCCGCCCGGTGTACCGCCAGGGACGGGCCAGGTGCGGTGAGGCGGTGACGACGACCGCCGTGATGACGGCGACGCGGGTGGCGACGTACACCGCCGGTGGGCCGGGCCGCAGCAGTCCGTCGAGGCCGTCGGCCGGTGCCGTTCCTGCGAGCGCGCCTGCACCGAGCCCGGCACCGATGGCCAGGGCGGCGGCGGTCACCTGGTCGACGAGCAGTCCTCGACGCCCTCGGCTGACGGCGGCCGCCAGCACGATCGCGACCGCCCACAGGGCCAGGAACGCGTAGGCCAGGCTCCACAGGCGACCGAGCAGCGGTTCGAGGCGGGCCAGGACGGTCTCGAGCGCCCGGTCGGCGCCGGTCGGCCCGGGTGCGGCCAGCGCCAGCAGGGCGAGCGCGAGGAGCGAGGCCGTCAGGAGCAGCACGTCGGTCGGTCGCCGCTGTCGCGGGGCGTCCGCTGCGGAGGACCAGATCCGCACGAGGCCGCCCGCAGCGGGGTTCGACGGGTCCCCTGCGACGGCCATCGAACCTCCCGGACGCACCGACGGGCCTGCGCCAGCATGGCACCGGCGTGCGTGCGCGGCGCGGTGAGCGGGCGGAGCCGGCCGGGTCGGGGGCGAGGGCCCTTCGGCCCGGGTGGTCGCGCACATGCCGCGGATCATGGATCTCACGTCCGCACGCCGGGTAGCATCGGCGGACCGAGTGGACGACGACGGTGGCCGCATGCCTGACAGGCGGGTGGGCGACCCCGGGTCGGGGGGCCCGTCACGATCGGCGCCGAGTGGGCGCCCCGAGCTCGGCAGAGAGGTACCCCACCGGATGCTGGTCGATGTGCGCCACACCTCGGACCCCGAGGTGACGGCCTCCCGGTGGCACCTTGCGCACCATCTCACCGACCTGCGCGCCCTGGTGCGTTTCGTCGCGGTCGGGTTCACGGCAAACGGGTCGTACGGCCTGGTGTTCCTGCTGGTCGGCAACCTCACGCACCGTGGCCCGGCGCTGCTGCACGTGCTGGCGACGGCGGTCTCGACCCTGGTCGCCAACGAGATGCACCGCCGTTTCACCTTCGCCCACGCCACCAAGCGCTCCTGGCTGCGCGGGCACGGGGTCGGCACGGCCACCGCGCTCGTGGGCTTCGTCGCCACGAGCGCGACCCTGTCGTGGTGGCACGTGGTCGCCCCGGGTGCCAGCCACCTCAGCAGCGTGCTCGTCGTCTACGCCACGACTGCCGCCGTCGGGCTCGGCAACTTCCTCACGCTGCGCCGCACGCTCGGCGCGCACCGCACCGCGGTGGTCGAGCACGACGGCCTGACCGCGACGGCCTGATCGCCCGGACCTGAGCAAGTAGGGCCGCCCGTCTCGCGGCGCGACCCCTCCGGCGCTCGCGTGCCCGGTGATCAGCTCGATCGACGTGCCGTGCGCCGCGCCGTCACGGCTCGGTGGCCTGCTCCTTGATCTGCCGGAGCGCGTCGTTGAACCCCCGCGGTGTCGCGCTCGACCCGGCGACCCACCCGACCTCGACCGCGTCGATGTCGACGCCGAGGACGATCTGACCGATGTCCTCGGCGAAGCGCTCCTGCTCGTCGAGCACCGTGGGGTCGGTCGCCGTCGGTGTGACCTCCACGGCGGTGATCTCGTCGTCCGCCAGGGTCACCGTGACGTCGAGCGCCGCGGCGCCGTCGTCGTACCAGCCGGTCGCGGAGTAGGTCCCGTCGGGGTGGTCGGCGGGTGCCTCCTGGACCACGACCGGGGCCGCGTCGTCCCGGCCGGTGCAGCCGGCCGTGGTGAGGGCCGATGCCGCGGTGACCACCAGCAGCACACGTCGGGCGCGGGGGCGGGTCATCGGGTGGCTCCTCGGGATGCGGCAGCGGCGGTCGGCGGGGGCGGAGGTGGAGACGTGGACGTGGACGTGAACAGCTGGCCGGCCAGGTCGGCCGAGGTCTGGGCGCGGCCGTCGGCGAGCAGACGCACCCAGGAGAACGGGAAGCGCGCGGTCAGCGGCGCGGGGTCGCACACGAACAGCGCCGTCGCCAACCCGTCGGCCAGCGCCGCGCTGTCGGCGAGCACCCAGGTGGCCAGCACCCCGTGCGCGGGCCGGCCGGTGCGGGCGTCGAGCAGGTGGTGCAGCCCCTCGCCCCAGGCCCGGCGGTTGCTCGCCGACGCGCACAGCGCCCGGTCACGCAGCTCGACGACGCCGATCACCCGGCGGGCGTCGCGCGGGTCTTCCAGGCCGACGCGCAGGGCAGGGCCACCCGTGGCACGCAGGTCGCCGCTCGCGTCGACCACCGCACGCTCGATGCCGCGTCCCCGCAGCAGGGCGCACACCAGGTCGACCAGGTGCCCCTTGCCGGCCGCACCGAGGTCCAGCACCACCGGCCCGTCGGTCAGCAGGTCGCTGCCCTCGTGCCGCACGTGCGTCCCCCAGGCCAGGGGCGGGCGGGGGACCGGGGGCGCAGGCGTCAACGTGTACTGCGCGTCGTAGCCGAGCCGCTCCAGGTCGCGACCCACCAGCGGGTCCACGGCCCCGCCGGTCGCCTCGTGCAGCTCGTCGAACAGGTCGAACAGTGCGGCGGTGTGCGCGGGGAAGCGGAACCGGCCGCCGCGGGGTGCGTGCCGGCACCGTGACAGCAGGGAGTCGGTGCGGAAGCGCGAGCAGGCCACCTCGAACCCCCGCACCAGGTCCAGCACGGCGCGGCGCGTGCGTGCGTCCACGGGCTCGTCCGTCACGACCTGCCAGCTCGTGCCCGTCGCGTCGAACCCGAACCGGTGCGCGGTCGGTGCGCGGTCGGCGTCGTCGAACCGCGCGTCGGGCACGAGATCCACGGGGGTGACGTCCATGCAGGCTCCGTGGTCCGCGCGGCGGCAGGTCGGACGGACCTGCACGGGGAACAGCGTCAGCCTGGCACGACGGGGCGCCCGCCGTGGCCCTTCGGTCGGGACGGGTGGTCCGTCATCGCCCGGCAGCCGTTGCTGCGCCCGCGGCAGCGGCGTCGTCGGCGTGCTCGACGTGCGGATGCCGACGTTCCAGCGCCGCACCCTCGACGTCGACGTTCGGCAGCAGCCGATCGAGCCAGCGCGGCAACCACCAGGCCTTGTCGCCGGCCAGGTGCATGAGCGCGGGCACGAGCACCATGCGCACGACGAACGCGTCGATCAGCACACCGAACGCCAAGGCGAACCCGATGGGCCGGATCATCGCGCTGTGCGAGAACACGAAGCCGCCGAACACCGCGACCATGATGATCGCCGCCGCGGAGACGACCGCCCGCCCGGCCCGCACCCCCTGCACGACCGCGATGCGCGCAGGGGCGCCATGGGCGTAGGCCTCCCGCATGCCCGAACCGAGGAACAGCATGTAGTCCATGGCCAGGCCGAACAGGATGCCCACCAGGATCGTCGGGAGGAAGTTGAGGATCGCTCCCGGGTTGTCGACACCGAACACGTCGGCGAGCCAGCCCCACTGGTAGATCATCACCACGCCACCGAGCGCGGCCAGGTACGACAGGACGAACCCGGCGGTGGCGATGACCGGCACGAACAGCGAGCGGAACACCAGCACGAGGATCACGAGGGAGAGCCCGACGACCACCCCGAGGTAGGCAGGCAGGGCGTCGGCGAGCTTGTCGGAGATGTCGATGTTGCCGCTGGCCTGGCCTGCCACACCCACCTGCACGCCGTCGGAGAACGTCAGCTCGCGCAGTGCATGCACGAGCTGCTCGGTGGACCGCGTCGTCGGCCCGTCGGCGGGCACCACCTGGAACGCGGCCACGGTGCCGTCCTCGGACGCGCCGATGGGTGCCACGGCCACGACGTCGTCCTGCGCGGCCAGCTGGGTGGCGATGCTCACCTGATGGCCGAGCACCTCGGCCTGAGTCGGCGAACCGGGCAGGTCGGCGACGACCAGCAGCGTGCCGTTGCGCCCGGCGCCGAACTGCTCGGCGACCGCGCTGTACGCCCGGTACTGGGTCGAGCCGTGCGACTCGGAGGAACCGTCGGGCAGTCCGAGGTGCAGGTCGGCGGCGGGCAGCGCGATCAGCACGAGTGCGGCCACGCTGAGCAGGGCGCGGCCGATCGCTGCCGGGGTGGACTGGGGGCGCAGGCGCGGCGCCGCTGCCGATGCGCCGGGCTCGATGCCGGTGACCGCACCCGGGGAACCGCCGGTCGTGGCGGGGCCGAGCGCCGCGCGCTCGCGGCGCGAGAGGATGCGCGGCCCGACCAGGGCGAGCAGCGCGGGGGTCAACGTGACGGCGATGAGCACCGCGATGGCGATGCTCGCCGCGCCCACGGAACCCATGAGGCCCAGGAACGGGATGCCGGTCACGTTGAGCGCGAGCAGCGCGATCAGCACGGTCGCCCCGGCGAAGACCACGGCGTTGCCCGACGTGCCGTTGGCCAGGCCGATCGACTCCTCGACGTCGTAGCCCTGCTTCAGCTGGTGCCGGTGCCTGTTGATGATGAACAGCGAGTAGTCGATGCCCACTGCGAGCCCGAGCATCACCCCGAGGATCGGGGTCACCGAGGCCATCTCGACGATCCCCGACAGGGACAGCGACCCCAGTGCGCCGATGCCGACGCCGATCAGCGCGGTGAGCAGCGGCAGCCCGGCACCGATCAGGGTGCCGAGCATCACGACGAGCACGACCCCGGCCACGACGACTCCGATGGCCTCGCCGATGCCGACGATGCTCGGCACACCGCCGGCCAGCTCGGAGGAGAAGTCGACGCCGGCACCCTCGAGTGGTCCCTGCTCGAACGCGGAGACGACCGCCTCCTTGGTCTGCGTGGGGACGGTCAGCTGGGGCTCGGTGAACGCGACCGTCACGATCGCCGTGCTGCCGTCCTCGGACACCTGGCGGATCGGGTCGGCCATGGCGAGCAGTGCCCCTCCCATGTCCAGCTGTGCGGCCTGCGCGTCGAGCTGGGCGACACCCTCGTCGATCTGGGCCTGCTGCGCGTCGAGCTGCGCGGCCGCCTGGTCGAGCAGGCCGGCTGCCTGAGCCTGTGCGCGCGCCGCGTCGAGCTGGGCCTGCCCGGCTGCCAGCTCGGCCCGGGCGGCGTCGAGCTGGGCCCTGCCCTCGGTGACCTGCTGCGTCTGCGTGACGCGCTCCGCCTCGGTCGCGAACGGGTCCACGACCATCTCGACGCCGTCGACCTGTGAGGCTGTCTCGATCAGCGCGGCGACCTGCGCCTGCTGCTCGGCGGTGAACGCCGAGCCGACCGTGGTGCGCACGACCACGGTGCCGCTGCCGCCGGACAGCCCGGGAAGCTCCTGCTGCAGCCGGGTGGTGACCTCGGCTGTCGGTGTCCCCGGGATCGAGAAGCTGGTGGCCAGCGTGCCGGCCGCCAGCACGTAGGCCAGGGCGGCGGCGGCGAGCACCGCCAGCCACGCGGCCACGACGGTGCGGGCGCGCCGAGCGGCGGTGAGGCCGACGCGGTAGAGGAACTCAGCCATGGTGGTCCTGTTCGGGGAGGGCGCGGAGACGGGGAGGGGTGGCAGGGCGGGCGAGGGGAGGAGGGGTCAGGCGTCGGTGCCGACCGACGCCCACCCGCCGTGCAACCTGTCGAGCAGCTGCTCGACGAGGGCGTCCCAGATCTGACGGGAGGCCTCGTCGTCGCGGGCGTCGGTCGCGGCGTGCCAGTGCCGGTGGATGGCCATGAGGCCGGCGGCCAGCGCGCTGACCAGCAGGTCGGCGTCAACGGGGGCGACCTCGGGGTGGCGGCGGCGCACCGCGTGGGCCAGGGCCTCGCTCATCGCGGTGAACGCGCGCAGCATGAGGTCGAGCCGCATCGGGCCGGCGGTGCCGGGCTGCCCGCCGAGCGTGCGGGTCAGGTAGGACATCGGGGCGACCAGGTCGGTGCCCCGCAGGGCGGCGGTGATCTCCTCGAGCATGGTCGAGCCCGCGGCGGGGCCGGACGGGTCGGGGTCTGCGACGAACGCCTCGACGACGTCCCCGAGCACGTCGGTGAAGACCGCGGTGACGATGTCGTCCATCGAGGCGAAGTGGTTGAACACGGTGCGCCGGGCGATGTCAGCCCGGGCGGCGAGCTCGTCCACGGTGAACTGGGTGCCGCCGGTCTCGTCCATCAGTGCGGCGGCGGCGTCCACGATCGCCTGCCGGTGTCGCTCCTTGAGCGCGGCGCGTCGGCCGGGGGTCGTGGTGGGCACGGGGGAACTCTAGGCATTTCGTTGCACTCGGTGCAACGCTGCACTCAGTGCACTGAATCGGGTGCCGACTCGTCGAGCGCCCTCGTCGCCGCCCAGCTGGCCAGCAAGGTCAACGCGTCGGCCGTGGTGCTGCCCGCCTCGGCGGTGTAGACCAGCAGCGTCAGCCCGGGGTCGGCCGGCAGCGGGAGCATGTCGTACATGAGCTCCAGGCGCCCCACCACGGGGTGGTCGATGAGCTTGTTGCCGGTGCGATGCAGGCGGACCTCGTGCGCCGCCCACCGGGTGCGGAACTCCTCCGAGCGGGTCGACAGCTCGCCGATCAGGTCGGTCAGCGACCGGTCGTACGGGTTGCGGCCGGCCTGCGCGCGCAGGATCCCGACGGTGTCGTCCGCGGCGCGCTGCCAGTCGACCCAGAACTCCTTGGCCGCGGGGTCCAGGAACGCGAACCTTGCGTGGTTCACCGGCCGCACCGGGTCACGGAACAGCGGGTCGTACAGCGCCCGCCCGAGCGGGTTCATCGCCAGGATGTCGAGCCGGTCGTTACGCACCACCGCCGGTGCGCCCGTCAGGGCGGCGAGCATCGCGTGCACGCTGGGGCGGACCTTCGAGGTGACCGTGCGACGCCGCGCGCGGGCCGCGCCGGGCCCGGCGGTGCGGGCCAGGTCGTGCAGGTGCAGCCGTTCGGCCTCGTCGAGCTGCAGTGCGCGGGCCAGCGACTCCAGGACGCTCTCGGAGACCCCGCTGAGGTTCCCGCGCTCGAGCCGCGTGTAGTAGTCGCTGCTGACGCCGGCCAGCATCGCGACCTCCTCGCGTCGCAGCCCGGGGACGCGCCGGTTGGCGCCCCACGCGGGCAGGCCCGCCTGCTGCGGGGTGAGCCTGGCCCGCCGGGAGGCCAGGAAGTCCCGGATCTCGTCGCGGTTGTCCATGGCACCGACGGTACGGGCCGCGCGGCGACCGAGGGAGGCCCTGCGAGTACCCGGGAACGGGCCCCGGACGCGTACCGGCCCGGCAGCGCGGGGTGCGCCACCGGGCCGGTGCGAGCAGGCGACGCGGTCGCCGGGAGAGGTCCTCGAGGTCAGTTCTTCGACCCGGCGGTGGTCTGCAGGACCGTCAGCCCCTGCAGGCGACGCAGCGAGGCGTCCATCGCCTCGACGCTGCCGTCGAGGAACACCACGTTGCCGGTGCCCTCCTTGGCGGCGTCGCGGATCGTCTCGGTCCACATGGTGAAGGCGAGCATCTCGGCACCCACGCCCTGCGCCTCGAGCACCTGCGCGGACTGCGAGATGCCCTTGGCGAGCTCCTCACGGAACTTGGCCAGACCGGCACCGCGCAGACGGGCGGCCTCGGCCTCGGACTCGGCGGCGATCTTGATGGCGGCACCCTCGGCCTCGGCGGCCTTGGTCCGGGCGATCAGCAGCGCCTGGCCCTCGAACTCGGCGGCGGTCTGCGCGTTCTTTGCGGCGACCACGCGCGACATCGACGACATGACCTCGGCGTCGAACTGGATGTCGTTGACCGTCAGGTCGACGAGCGTGTAACCCCACGAGCCGAGCTGCTCGTCGAGGTTCGCCTTGGCGTGCTGCACGATGTCGGTGCGCAGACCGAGCACCTCGGCCTGACGCTTGGTCGCGACGAACTCGCGCACGGACGCCTCGACGGCGCTGGTCAGCGCCACGCCGAACGAGTTGGCGTCGATGAACTTGAACGCCACCAGCTGCACGGTCTGCGGGCTGTGGTCGGAGACCGTGAAGATGATCGTCGCGGTGAAGTGCACCGCGGCCTGGTCGCCGGTGATCGCGGAGAACTGCAGCTGCGCGGTCTGGTTCTGCACCGGGACCCGGCGGTGCACCTTCTCGATGAACGGGATGAGCACGTTCAGGCCCGGGTTGAGCACCCGGCGGTACTTGCCGAACACGGTGACCACGGCGACGTGGGCCTGGTCGACGGTCTTGAGCGTCTTGCCCAGCAGGATGAGGGCGAACAACGCCGCGACGGCGAAGCCGATGAGCTGCGAGAGGGGCATGGGAGCCGGTGTCCTTCCGATGGACGTGGTGGTCAGACAGGTGAACGGTCGATTCCATCACCTGTCGCGGTGCCCCGGATGGGGCATTTGTCTCAGATGTCAGGGTGGTGGGGGTGCGTGCCGGGGTGCGGTGGCGGCGTCCTCGGTCAGCAGGGCGCGCAGCATGAGCTCGACGGTGCGCCGGACCGCTCGGGCGGCGGCTTGCGGGGGCTCCAGCGCGATCACGCCCTCGACCATGGCGAAGGTCAGCAGGACGTCCTCGAGCGTCACGTCCTCGCGCACGCTGCCGTGCGACTGCGCGGCGGCCAGGGCGGAGCCGAGCAGCGCGCGCGCCCGGCCGCCGATCTCGGTCAGCCGTGCGGTGCCGTCGGTCGCGGTGCGCAGCACGGTCAGCAGACCCGGGGTGTCCAACTGCAGCTCGGTGATGTCCAGGACCAGGTGCACCAGGCGGGTCGCGGGCGGCAGGGTCGCGGCGCGTGCGGCGAGCGTCGAGACGCGGTGGGAGTAGACGGCGGCGACGAGGGCGGCGCGGTCGGGGAAGTGTCGGTAGAGGGTGGCGCGGCCCACACCGGCCCGGGTGGCCACCTGGTCGAGAGGGGCAGCGGCGCCGAGCTCGCGGAAGACGTCCTCGGCGGCGGCGACCAGGCGCGCCCGGTTGCGCACCACGTCGCTCCGTTCGCCCATCCCTGGAGCGTAGGGCTGCGCGGAGGCCGGCGAGACCGCAGCGGGAGGAGGGGGTACGCCGGGCGGCGCCGGGGGGTCGCGGCTACGCTGAAGAAACGGACGATGGAGTCCGTTTCGGGAGGGTGGGCGTGATGACCTTCGACTACGTGGTCGACGTGGTGGTCGTGGGCAGCGGCTCGGCGGCGACCACCGCGGCGCTCGCCGTCAAGGAGTCCGGCCGTGAACCGCTCCTGCTGGAGAGCACCGAGCTGTTCGGCGGCTCGTCCGCGATGTCGGGCGGCGGGCTGTGGGTGCCCGACAACGCCGTGCTCCACGAGGCCGGAGTCCCCGACACGTACGCTCTGGCCCGCACCTACATGGACGAGGTCATCGGCGATGTCGGGCCCGCCAGTTCCTCGGCGCGGCGCCACGCGTTCCTGACGCAGGGGCCCGCCATGGTGGACTTCCTGCGCGGCCTGGGCATGCGGTTCGTGCATGCCCGCGGGTACGCCGACTACTACCCCGAACGGCCCGGTGGGCTCGCCATCGGCCGCGGCATCGAAGGCGTCCGGTGGGACGTGCGCAGGCTCGGGCCGTGGCGCGACCGCCTGCGTGGCCAGGTGCCGCTGCCCGTGCACACCTCCGAGGTGGCCTCCATGCTCCTCTCGCTGCGCACGCTCGACGGGTTCCTCACGGCCGCCAACGTGGTGGGCGTCCAGACGATCGGGGCGAGCCTGCTCGGCAAGCGGCTGCGCGGGCTCGGTGGCTCGCTCATGGGGCAGCTGCTGTACCTGCTGCTCGAACGGTCGGTGCCGATCTGGCTCGGCTCGCCGATGATCGAGCTGATCGAGCAGAGCGGCTCGGTCGTCGGCGTGGTCGTCGACCACCAGGGACGCCGCATGCGCGTCGGTGCACGCCAGGGCGTCATGCTCGCCGCCGGAGGGTTCGCCCACGATGACGCGATGCGGCAGGCGCACCACCCGCACCCCATCGGCACGGCCTGGACCAGCGCGAACCCCGGCGACCGCGGCGATGCGGTCAAGGCGGGCATGGCCGTCGGTGCGGCGGTCGCCCTGATGGACGACGCGTGGTGGGGGCCGTCCGTGATCGGCCCCGACGGCAAGGCCATGTTCTTGCTCGGTGAACGCTCGCTGCCGTACGGGTTCATCGTGGACTCCTCCGGCCGACGGTTCATGAACGAGTCCGAGTCCTACGTGGACGCCGGCCACCACCAGTACGCGCGTCACGCCCAGGTCGACGCGATCCCGGCGTACCTGCTCATCGACTCCCGGCACCGCCGCCACTACCCGTTCGGCATGGCCCTGCCGGGTGTGACGCCCCGCTCGTTCCTGCGCTCCGGGTTCATGGTCAGGGCTCGCACGCTCGAGGACCTGGCGGTGCAGGTCGGTGTCGACCCCGTCGGGCTGCTCGACACCGCAGCACGCTTCGCCCGGTTCGCCGAGACGGGCGTCGACGAGGACTTCGGGCGTGGTGCCAGCGCCTACGACCGCGTCTACTCCGACCCGCGGGTGAGGCCGAACCCGAACCTCGGGGCGGTCAGCAGACCACCGTTCTACGCGGTGCGGATCTGGCCGGGCGACCTGGGCACCAAGGGTGGTCTGCTCACCGACGAGCACGCGCGCGTGCTGCGCGAGGACGGGTCGGTGATCGCCGGGCTGTACGCCGCGGGCAACACCTCCGCCTCGGTCATGGGTCGCACCTACCCGGGTCCGGGCTCCACGATCGGCCCGGCGATGACGTTCGGCTACGTCGGCGGGCGGCACGCAGCAGGGAGGCAGTCATGAAGCTCCAGGGCGCAGTGCTCGTCGTCACCGGAGGGGGCAACGGGATCGGCCGCGAGGTGGTGCTGGAGCTGATCGCCCGAGGCGCCCGCGTGGCGGCGTTCGACCTCAGCGCCGACGGGCTGGCGCAGACCGCCCGGCTCGCACAGGGTGCCGGCGGCCGGCTGACCACGCACGTGCTCGACGTGAGCGACCGCGCCGCGGTCGCCGCCGCCCGCACCGACGTGCTGGCCGCGCACGGGCACGTCGACGGGCTCCTCAACGTGGCGGGCATCATCCAACGGTTCGCCCGGGTGGCCGACCTGACCTACCCAGAGATCGAGAAGGTGCTCGCGGTGAACTTCTGGGGTGTCGTGGCCACGACCACCGCGTTCCTGCCCGACCTGCTGGCACGACCCGCGGCGAGCCTGGTGAACGTCTCGAGCATGGGTGCGCTCGCACCTGTGCCGGGCCAGTCGGCCTACGGGGCCAGCAAGGCCGCCGTGAAGCTGTTCACCGAAGGTCTCTACGCCGAGCTGCGGGGCACGAACGTGGCGGTGACCGTCGTGTTCCCCGGCGCGGTCGGCACGGACATCGCCCGGAACTCGGGGGTGTCGATCCCCGGTGCCGAACGACGGTCGGCCGACACCTCCTCGCTGACCACCCCGGCGGAGGCCGGCCGGCAGATCGTCGACGCCGTCGAGCGGGGCACGTTCCGGGTGCGCATCGGCCGCGACGCCCGCATGCTCGACCGGCTCGCCCGCCTGGTACCCACCCGGGTCCCCGGGATCATCGCCGACCGCATGAAGGACCTGCTCGGCGACTGACGTGCTCGGGCTCAGACGGCGGCGAGCTGGTCCTCGGCGGTGACCGGCTCGTCGACCAGGTCTGCCGGTGTGGGCACGCTCCCGCTGCGTCCCGCCTCACGGTCGACACGGTCGGACGTCAGGGGGGCCGCGGCACCGACGGTGGGGCGCGTCCGCACGCGGAGCCCGTGGCACACGGCCGCCGCCGCACCCACGACGACCCAGCCGGCCAGCACGTCCAACGTCCAGTGGTTGCCGGTGACCAGCACGCACACGGCGGTGGTCAGCGCGTATGCGATGCCCAGCCCGCGCACCACCCGTGAGCGGGACGCGGCGAACGCGGCGACCGCCACCCACAGCGACCACCCGGCGTGCATCGACGGGAACGCGGCCAGCTCGTTGGTCATCGAGGCCATGCCGCGCGGCGCCGACGCGTGCGCACCCCACCAGCCGTGGTCGGCCGTGGCCGCCAGCACGTCCTGGTACGGCCCGTCGATCAGACGCGGGGGAGCGGTCGGCAGCAGGTAGAAGAACACCAGCGCGATGACCGTGGCCAGCACCAACGTGTTGCGCAGCGCCGGGTAGAGCCGGGGTCGACGGTGGAACAGCACGAACAGCACACCGCCGGTGACGAGGAAGTGCGCCGCGGCGTACCAGAAGCTCGCGGCCACGCTCCAGGCCTCGGAACCCATGATCCAGCGGTTCAGGGTCAGTTCGAAGTCCAGGTGCAACGGCCGCTCGAGCTGCAGGATGGACTGCGCGCTCGCGGCGGCCGCGGCGAACGTGTGGTCCGCGAAGGAGCGGGTCATCGAGTAGGCCGCGTACAGCACGCCCAGCAGGGTGATCTCGGCCAGCCCGCGGTGCCGCTCACGCAGGGCGCGCAGGCGCGCGAGGACCCGACCGGCTGTCGCGGTGTCGGCAGGGGGCGGCGTGCTGCTGACGGCGTGGATCGATCCCATGGCTCCTCGGACGCGTGACAACGGGGGCCCGCCACGCGACGGGGACGTCGAGGCGGTTCTCACCGGTACCGATCATGGCCGATCGGTGAACGCCCGGCATCGGCCTGACGTCGTACTCGGGTGTACGCGTTCTGGTGTACACCCCGGGGCCCACGCGCCTCCGCCGCGCGGCGGAGTGTCGGGCGGCGGAGGCGGCGCAGCTGGCCTTCGAGGGCCCCGACCGGACGTGGCCGGCCCGCTGACGCCCTGCGGTCGGCGTCCAGCGAGGCGCACCGGGCGGGCTGACGGTGTCGGGCATGCTGACGCCGTGAGCGCGCACCCCCACCACCACGACGGCCCCGCTGCCACCGTCGAGCCGCCCGTGCGTCGGCACGCACGCCGGGTGTTCGCCGCGATCCTCCTCCCCGCCCTGCTGGCCACCGTGATCGGCGCCTGGCTGCTGTGGCCGCGCGGCGAGCAGCCGGTGCTCGAGACGACCGCACCGGGGACATCCTTCGAGGTCGTCACCGTGACGTCGGTCGACGTGAGCACCCAGCAGGTGGGTGCGACGCGCGGCGACGGCGCAGCGATCGAGGTGAACGTGCCGCCCGAGTACCTGCCCGAGCTGAGCCCGGGTGACCGGGTGCGGGTGAGCGACCTGAGCGGGCTCGAGGGCTTCGACACGCAGGTGGCCACGCCGTACGTGTTCGTCGATCTGGTGCGGGACGTGCCGTTGGCGGTGCTGGCCGCCGTGTTCGCGGTGCTCGTGGTGCTGGTCGCACGCTGGCGTGGCCTGGCGGCCCTCGTCGGGCTGGTCGTGTCGCTGGGTGTGGTCGGGGCGTTCATGCTTCCGGCGCTGGTGCAGGGCGGGCCCGCGGTGCCGGTGGCACTGGTGACGTCCTCGGCGATCATGTTCGTCGTGCTGTACCTGGCGCACGGGGTGAGCCTGCGCACGTCCACCGCGCTCGTGGGCACCCTGGTCGGGCTGGTCCTCACCGCCGCGCTGTCCACGTGGGTCAGCGATGCGGCGCACCTGACCGGGCTGTCGGGGGAGTACGCGCTGGACCTGATCGCCTACGCCCCGGACCTGGAGCTGCGTGCCGTGCTGCTGTGCGGCATGGTGCTGGCCGGTCTGGGGGTGCTCAACGACGTGACGATCACGCAGGCCTCGGCCGTGTGGGAGCTGCACGGCGCCGACCCGCAGGCCTCGTGGCGCCGGCTGTTCTCGCGAGGAATGCGGATCGGGCGGGACCACATCGCCTCGACGGTCTACACGATCGTGTTCGCCTACGTGGCCGCGACGTTGCCGTTGGTGCTGCTGGTCAGCATCTCCGACCGGGGCCTGCTCGACGCGTTGGCCAGCGGTGAGCTGGCCGAGGAGGTCGCCCGCACGCTGGTCGGGTCGATCGGGCTGGTGCTCGCGATCCCGCTGACGACGATCGTGGCCGCCGTCGTGGTGCGCTCCGGCGGCCCGGTGCCCGCGGTGGCCCTCGGGTCGGCTGCGCCCGCGGCGGACGACGAGGACGCCGCGGACGCCGCGGACGCCGCGCACGAGGTGCGGGAGGGGCGCGAGGTTCTGGCCGAGGGCTGAGCTGCCGGGCCCGCCGCGGACTGCCGACCCACCGGGCGGTCAGGCGGTCACGCCGCCGCGACCAGGTCGAACGGGTTGCCCTCGGGGTCGGTGAGGGTCACCCAGCTGGTGCCGGCGGTGACCCGCCCGAGCCGGCGGGCGCCCAGGCGCACGAGGCGCTCGGACTCAGAGGTGAGGTCAGGGGTGACCAGGTCGAGTCGCAGGGCGCCGTGCACGGCGTGCCCGTCGAGGACCTGCTCGAAGACGATGCGCGGGGCGTGGTCCACCGGGTCGTCGAGCAGCTCGGCGCGGGCGGTGCTGGCGCCGGGGGCGATGTCGCGGCCGAGCACGGCGGCCCAGAAGACGGCGGTGGCGTGCGCGTCGTGCGCGTCGAAGGTGAGTCCGCGGAAGGTGCTGGCCATGGGTGGCTCCCTGGGGTGGGTGGGGGCGGAGGTGCGGCGTCGACGTCCCGGGGCTTTCGTCGTACCCTGGAACGGAGGCTCCTCCGTTTGTGGTGCCACTCTAAGCGGAGGGTCCTCCGTTCAGCAAGAGGAAAGGGAGCTCCCGTGTCCACCGCACCGGTCCGTGCACCCCGCGCCGACGCGCAGCGCAACCGCGAGAAGCTGCTCGCCGTGGCCGTCGTCGCTCTCGCGGAGGACGGCGACGTCCCGCTGGAGACCATCGCCGCCCGCGCCGGCGTCGGCATCGGGACGCTCTACCGGCACTTCCCCCAGCGGAACGCGCTCGTCGAGGCCGCCTACCGGCAGGAGGTCCAGCAGCTGTGCGACGCCGCACCGGCGCTGCTGGCCCCCGACCGTCCGGCCGTGGAGTCGCTGCGCGAATGGATGGGCCGGTTCGTGCGGTACGCCGCGACCAAGCGCGGCATGGGTGCGGCGCTGCGCTCCGCCGTCGGCACCGACTCCCCGCTGTTCGGCGAGACGCGCGACCGCATCGTCGGCGCGCTCGCGCTGCTGCTACAGGCCGGGGCCGACGACGGCACGATCCGCCAGGACATGGGTGCCGAGGACGTCATGCGGGCGATGGGCGCCGTGTGGTCCGTCGGGGCCGGCCCGGAGTGGGACGAGCAGGTGCGCCGGCTCCTCGACCTCGTCGTGGACGGTCTGCGCTTCGGGGCGGGCGCCCGCTGAGCCGCCTCGAGCGCCCACCCCGGGGAGGGGCGAGCGCTCGAGGCCTCAGGTCTGAAGGGGTCGCGGGGGCGCGCTCAGAGCGCGAGGGCCACCGTGAACCCCGCGTTGATCGCCTCGCCGACCTTGGCCGGCTTCACGCAGTCGCCGATCGCGTGCACGTCCGCACGCCCGGCCAGCGCCTCGACCAGCGCGACCGCAGGCCGGACGCCGAACGCGGTCACGACGGTGTCGGCCTCGATGGTGCGCTCCCCGTCGGGGCCGCTGACACGCACGCCGTGTGCGTCGACCGCCGAGACGGCGTGCCCGGTCAGCGACGTCACGCCGTGCTCGGCGAGCTGGCGCAGCAGTGTGATCCGGTTGATGAGCAGCATGTCGCGCGCGATCTCGTCAGCCATCTCGACGAGCGTGACCTCGTGGCCCTCCTGCGCCAGCTCGAGCGCGGCGTCCGCGCCCGACAGGCCACCACCGGCGACGACCACGCGGCGGCCGACGGGCGTGCCCTGGTGGAAGTCGAGCACGCCGACCACGGTCGGCCCGTCGATGCCCGGGATCGAGGCGGGCACGATCGGCACCGAACCTGTGGCCACGACGATCGCGTCGGCCGCGTCCAGCTCGGGGGAGTCCGCCGTGATCTCGTGTCCGAGGTGCACGGTCACCGGCAGGTCGGCGATCTGCCGCTCCCACCAGCCGACCATCGCCCGCAGCTCCTTCTTGAACTCCGGCGTCGCGGCCGGCCACAGCACGCCACCGAGCACGTCGGACTTCTCGTAGACGTCGACCGTGTGGCCGCGCAGGCCGGCCACGCGGGCCGCCTCGAGCCCGCCGGGGCCGGCGCCGACCACGACGACGTGCCGGGGTGCGTCCGTCGGGGTGATGGCCCGCTCGAGCTCCATGCCGACCTGCGGGTTGACCGCGCAACCCAGGGGCAGGGCGAAGAACGCGTTGCCGACGCACATCGAGTTGCAGCGGATGCACGGACGCACGTCGCCGCGGCGACCCTCGGCGAGCTTGCGCGGCATGTCCGGGTCGGCGATCAGGCCGCGGCCGACACCGACGAAGTCGGCCTGACCGGCCTCGAGCAGCGCCTCGCCGTTCTCGGGAGTGAGGTTCCCGACGGCCATCACGGGGATGTCGAGCACCTCCTTGAGGGTGGCGGCCGCGCCGACCATGCACGCGTCGCCGAGGTAGTAGGGCGGGAAGACGTAGTCCATCGCCTCGTAGGAGCCGTCGTCGGCGATCATCAGGTCGAGGCCGGCGTCCTGCAGGATGACGGCGATCTGGCGGGACTCGTCCGCGGTGCGACCGCCGGGGAACCGGTGGTCGACCGAGAGGCGGAACGAGACGGGCAGGCCGGGGGCGGCGGCCTTGATGGCCTGCAGGATCTCGACGGCGAACCGGCAGCGGTTCTCGACCGAGCCGCCGTACTGGTCCTCGCGGCGGTTCCAGACGGGCGAGAGGAACTGGTCGACCAGGTAGCCGGTGTGGCCGTGGATGTCGATCGCGTCGATGCCGGCGGCGGCGGCGCGTGCGGCGGCCTCACCGTGGCGGCGGACGATGAGCGCGATCTCGTCGATCTCGAGCGGGCGACAGGTCACGTCGGGCTGCGAGAAGTGCGGGTTGTCGGACGCCGAGATGGGGGCCAGGTTCGGGTCGACGACGTTGATGTTGCGGCCGAGCCCGGCGGTCAGCTGCAGGCTGACCAGCCCGCCGACCGCGTGGATCGAGGCGGCCAGCGCGGTCAGCCCGGCGATCGACTCGTCGGTGTCGACGCGGCACAGGCCCGGGTTGATGTGCTCGAAGTCCTGCGAGACGGCGCTGATGCCGGTCATGACCAGGCCGGCGCCACCGGCGGCGCGCGCGGTGTAGTAGGCGATCTCACGCTCGGTGAACAGGCCCTCGTGGGTGCCCATCTCGGTGCCCATGGGCGCCAGGACGATCCGGTTCGGCAGCTCGAGCGAGCCGATGCGGCCGGGGGAGAGTGTGCGGTCGAAGGAGGCGCGCGGCGCCTGCAGGTCGACGGGGACGGCGGTCATGGTGCCCTTCCTCCCGGTGCGGGGGTCGGGGGGCGTCCGCGCCGGGTCTCCAGGCCGAGTATCTACTGGTTGGTAGGTGACGTGACGGGCCGATGGTCCCTCTCGCGCCGGGGTACTCGCCCGCCCGTGGCGGTCACCCGGTCGCGACGGTGATGGCGAGCCCTCCTTCGTCACCAACGCCGCGACCGGGGGCGCCCGCGGACGGACGCTGTCACCCCTGACATGTCATGAGGAGACGTGACGTGACACTGAGATACTGTGACATGCGCCATAGGCTCACGGTGGCCGCGCGTATGCGGAGATCACCGAGGAAAGGACATCGTGAAGCACCCTGACGGCACCCCCTGGTGGGAGGTCATGCTCGGCGACATGATCAAAACCGGCATGCGGCTCACGCAGGTCGCCCCGGATGCGTTCCCGCTGTCGGTTCCCCACCTGGGGGCTACCGACCAGAGCATCGCCGCAGCCGCGTCGCGCCTTGGTGGTTCGCTCGACGGACAGCTCGAAGCACTTCTGCGGCTCGCCGACGGGTGGGAGATGGGGTTCCAGATGGGGAACCTGCTCAGCTCCGAGGAGCTCGGTCAGGGGCCGTTGTGGGACGAGGCGAACCAGTGGCTCGACGCGTTCTACGAGGAAGGCGACTCGGCCAGCTGGCCGCCGCGCCACGAGCTGGTACCCATCCACGCCTCGCCGTACGACACGGACGTCATGGCGCTCTGGATGGGTGGACCCGTGACCGACGGCGGGCACCCTGTCGTCTACTTCTACGGGGAGCCCATCGACCAGTGGCCGAACCTGTACGAGTGGTGGCTCAGGATGCTCATCCTCCAAGAGTGCTCGCTCGAGCACGTCATCAATCTGACGGGACCCTCAGACGGTCCCTCCTGAGACGTCTCCGTCTCCGTCAGCGACTCGACCGCCGATGGGCGGCGCGGGTTTGCCCTGGCGGCGACCGTAGCGAAAGTCGCCGTCACGACACCGTTCCGCAGCGCAGGTTGTACGGGGACTTCTGGAACACGCATCGCGGCCCGGAGTGAACCGGCGAGGGGAGTTCGTCTGTCGTCTCACTTCCAAGGAACTGAGACGGCCCGCTGTTGGCTCAGCCTGCGGCCGCGCCTTGCCGGCCAGCCGGGGGAATCCCTGACCGTGTACCGCTGGCGTAGTTGACGACGAGCGCGGTGGTCGGAACGACCAGCGCCTCCGCCGTCGCACAGGGCCCAGCGCATCCGACCTGCGGTGTCGAGCGGGTGCTCCTCGCCGTCAGCGTGTCCACCTCACGGGGTCAAGCCCCCACGCGCCTGGCGAAGGTGCGCGGCTACTCCTGTCAGTGACGCCGCTCCAGGCTCGACCCTCTCATCGACCGGTCCGAGCGGCGCTGACACGCGAATGCTCACGACGACGTGACGTACCGAGCCGGTCAAGCAGCGTCGACCACTCGGCGACCGCGACGCGGTGCTGGACCTGCGTCCGGCTCGGAGCAGCCCGGGGCCGATCAGGGCTCGACCGGCGCAAGCACGAGCTCGAACTCCGTCTCGCCCAGCCGGATGCACATCGCGGTGCTCGCCTCGACCATCGTCACGACAAGCACCGCCGACTGCCCAGGGGCCACCGGCGCCGTCAAGGTCCGGCCGAGGTCCTTGAGTTCACCCAGGTCGGGCGCAGAAGCGACTGGTACGGCGTCCACGAGCAGGCAGGCCGCCGCACGGTGTGAGGGGCACAGGTTCGCGGCGGTCACGCGCATCAACGCGGCCTTGGTTGCACGTGTGTCGTTCGTCAACGACACGAACGCGACACGCCCTGGCTCCCCCACCGCACCCGCGGCCTTGAGTGCTTCAGGCATCACACCGCTCCTTCCGTGGTCGTCTCTTTGACCGGAGCCGCGGGCTTCGCGGCCACAGTCCCACCGATCCTCTTGACCCAGGTCTCCACCGCTGCTTCAAGCGCCCTCTCTGGGGCCACCGCGGCGTCGACCTTGACGACCCGGCAACGCTTCAGCACCTCGCGCGCGACCTTGCCTGGATCGATCTCTCCGCCCAGGCGGACGTCGGCGATGCGCGCCCTGCCGAGCCTCGCGAGGTCGTCGATCACCTCCGACCCGTAGCAGTCGAGCCACGGGTCGGTGCCCATCGACGCCCTCAGGTTCGCCCGTTCTGCGAGGGTCGCCACCACGCCCGGCCAGATCCCAAGGGCGTCGGAAACCTGGTCGGGCTTGAGGCAGCGTAGGCGTTCGAGGCTCGACAGGCCGGCCCTCTTGAGCGCGTCAGCGTGCGTGGCGAAGGGCTCGACGTCGAGGATGCCCCTGGCCGTCGGCATCAGGTCCGATTCCCTGTACTCAGCTGTCTCCCGCAGAGCGGCCAACTGCGGGTCCATGCCGATCCAGTCCCGCGCCTCCTTGAGCACGCAGGCATCCCGCAGGTGTCGCACCGCGAGCACCGCGAGCACCGCGCCCTTCTCCGACTTGTTCCCCGACCCGTGGAGCGTGGCGTAGGTGCACCCCATTGCGTAGCTGCCCTTTGGTGTGGGCGGCCTCCACCATGAGTCCTCGTTGCCTTTGGCCTCCCTCTTCGACCTCCGACCGCCCGTTGGAGGGTCAGGCAGGGGGCCCCCGTCCTTCGAATTCGGCTTGAGCCAGCCGCGAACGGTCGACAGTTGGGTGTCGGGGAGATCCTTCGCCTCCTTCTCCGGCTCCGGCACGAACAGCAAAGCTAGGGCCAGAGCGGCGGGCTTCGTCTCGTTCACCAGCGACGGCGCGGCCCTGCCGGCCTCCACGATGCTGAGCAGCTTCTCAAGGTCTTTCCGTACGGCATCCTTAAGGTTCGCCAGCGTCGTGAACGTGCCGGCCTGCTCCGCTTCGGTCGCGCTCGTCGCGGCCTGCTCCGCTCCCTTCGTGGTCGTCGCGGCCTGCTCCGCTCCCTTCGTGGTCACGAACCAGCGCTTCACCTGCGCAAACGCGCGAGCGAACCACTGGCTCGCATTCGTCGAGCCCGCTGGGGGCGGGGGCAGGGGCGGGGTCGGGGTCGTCGCGGCCGGCTCCTTCGCGGTCACGAACCAGCGGTTCACTTGCGCAAACGCGCGGGTGGTGGCGAGGCGGAGTTCGAGGTTCGGGTACTCGCTGACGTTCCCGATCGTCGTATCGAGCCAATCGATGTACGCGCCGAGGTCGTTCTTGTCGGTAGATCGGCGCCACGTCCAGTACTGGAGCGCGGCTTGCGCCGGCCAGTTTCGGCGGTCGTGCTGCACGGCGAGCCCGGCCAGCGCGCGCTTGCTCTCCGCGCTCAGCTCCTCCTGCGTCGTCGCGACCGCGAGCAGGCCGATGCTGCGCCAGTCGGTCGCGCCGCCCAGGCCCGGGAACGTGCCGTGGCGGTCGCTGAGCTGGGCGAGGATGAAGGCGGCCGCCAGAGTGACCAGGTCGATTGCCGCGCGATCCTTCTTCACGCTCGCACTCTCTCCGGTCAGCCCGACGACGTCCCGGCTCACCAGGGCGGACCCGACCGCGCGCCCGTTGCGGGACATTGCGACCGCGTAGCTGCCGTCGGCCTGCTCGTCGACGAGAACCGTCCACGGCGTCGTGGCGAGCACCGACCGTGCCAAGCGCGTCACGGCCTTGGCCAGCCGCCCTTCAGGCAGGTCGCTCAGGGCGCTGCCGTCGAGCGCTTCGACGTCGGTCGCGCGCGGGATCTCAACACCCGATGGTGGCTCGATGCCCAGCTCGGAGAGCCGCGCGACCACCCGCCCCTGCAGTGCCGTGGATGGCGTCCCGGCCACCGTGCACTCGAGCGTGAGCCTGAGCCGCGTGGCAAGTCCCAGAGCCAGGACGGCGCAGCCGAGTACGCCCCAGGCGGCTGACAGCCAGAAGGCGGACCAGGTTCTCGGCCCGCCGGTCCCGGTCACGGTCAGCGCCGCACCGACGGCTCCCTCACCGGCGAGCACGAGGCCGACAGCGACGCAGAGGCGCGACCACTGCGGCCTGATCGCGGGCCAACTCGAGACGGCACTGGTGGACAGCCGAGCGATGACGGCGAGCGTCACGAGGATCGCCGCGGCCAGCGCAGCCGCGTCTCCCGCGTCGCCGTCCTCCCCGGCGAGTCCAGCGAACCACTGCACCACCGCGGGCCTGTCCAGCGCCGCCTTCTCCTGCTTCACGAGCGCGCTTGCGAGCTCGGTCGCGCAAATCGGCGGTGCCTTCTCGCCGCGGAAGGCGGCCGCGGAGTCGATGAGGGCGATCGCGGCATCCGGCTTGCCTTCTATGTTCAGTTCGGCGGCCCTGCGGCACACGAGGTCGACGGGGTCGCTCACGCTCGCACTCCCGTCCGACGAGCTCTCCCCGGTCGTTGTCGACGGCCTGGACGCTGCAAGCGCCCACAACACGGGCCCGACGGCGAGGAGCGCGAGGAGCCCCGCGACACGGAGCGCTGTCCACCACCCCTGTGCACCCTTGCTCATCACACACCCCCGGCGTAAGCAGACGCCCCCATCCACGCTAGACCCGTCCAAGGCCGGGCGCCGGAGAGACTTGACACGGCCATTGGGCCGGGCCCCGCATCACGCCGAGAGACTCTCCGCGGAACCCCGTACCGACCCCACGCGCGTCATCGGCGTCCGCAACCGAGCAGCCTCGCGCGACCTTCAGCCCGCAGCGACCGGACCATCCGCACCACCGCGGCCTTCTCCTGATCAGAGCACCGACGCGTGCTCGGCGTCCCCTTCGACAGATCTCTCGGCATGGCTCCACCCTCGTCTCCAAGGTCTGGAGCCTCCAAGCAACCAGAGCGGTTCAAGGGGCCGCGCTCTGTTGGATTGACCAGGTCGTCGATGTCACTCGGTCGCAGTCGGCGCCCCGAAGTCCCCGAGCGCGGGTTGCTGATCCTCTGGCCTGAGCGTCCCTTCTGGCAGTAGGACGTACTCACCCGCCGCCTTCGCGATGTCCCATGGCCCGCTGCCCAGGTGGGCCCGGAGGTCGCGCAAGTACTTCACCCGGACCGCGGGGTCCGCATTCAAGAGGGTGGTTGTGAGCCATCGGCGCAGGGCCGGGGGGAGGTCGCCGATCGCTGTTCCGGGTGCCACCGCGGCGAAGAGATCCGCGATCTCGATGTTCCCTACGCGCAGCAGGAACTCATCGGTCCTGCGAAGGAGTTCGTCTTCGGCGCGGTCCCCGGCGACCTCCTCGATCGTGGCCCGGTCGACCGGCACATGGAGAGCGCTGGGCGCCACGTTCAGGAAGGCGTCGAAGTGCATCTGCCAGTAGGGGTGCGCGCTGTGCGCCGCGAACTCCGCCAGTAGTTCCGGGCGCGGGCGTGTGTCGGTGAACCAGTCGCGCTTGACGTCGTTCGTCAGGAGGAGCATCGGCGCCGCTACGGCACTCGCATGGTCGAGGACCTGCGTCCACAGAAGGTAGTCGCCGGCGGCGCGCAACGGCGCGGACTTGGACGCGGCGTCCATGTACCCGGGTGGGATCTGGTTAGGAACGCGCCAAGTGGTGAATTCCTCCACGCGAGCCCGAACCTCCCGAGGTGGTAGCGCTGGCCCGATCCTGCCCGCCAGGAGGCGTTCGATCTTGGCCTGAACATCGTCATCGACTGGGTCGACGACCGCCGCGTCACCGTCGGCGACTTCTGACACCTGCACTATCAGCGGCGCGATCACAGCTTCGACAAGGTCGGCGACAGCCTTCCGGCTCTCCTTCCATCGGTCCGAGGCCCCGAAGGCCGCCTTGGCGTTCTCAGCGCCACGACGCAGTTCCTTTGCCGCCTTCGCGTAGGCGGCCTGCAGTTCGCCTCGCACCGTGTCGACGTTGCGGTAGAACTCCTCGCCAACCTGGTGGGGTATCCACAGTTGCGACTCGACACGCTCCAGCACCTGGAAGGCACCCGCTCGCGCTGGTGCGCTCAATCGGTACAGCCCGAGCAGCACACTCGTGTCCAAGACGATTGTGGCGCCACGGACGAACGCAGCGACGTCGTCGGGCTCGCCGCGGGTGGGAAACCGTTCTCGCACCTTTGCAGCATGCCAGGCGCGCGGCCGCTTGAGCGGCCGGACAGCGGGCAGCGTGCACGCTGATCGGAAACAGACGCGCCAGGCTCAACTCCTGGCGTCTGGCCGCCGCGGCGTTGGCGGCGAGGTTGGCCCGGGCGAGTCCTGCCGAGCAGCGCAGGCTGGGGCACAGTGTGACCCATGCCTGGCGACCTTCCTCCGGTGTTCACCGGACCAGCGGTGTACCACTACACGGATGCTGCCGGCCTGATCGGGATGGTCCAGGACCGGGTGCTGTGGGCGACCGAGTCCAGCGGCATGAACGACCCCCGTGAGGGTGAGTACGGCCTCGATGCGCTGCGACGGCACCAACCGCCCGAGGGCGATCGCGAGGACTTCGGATCGCATTTGGAGGCCATGGAGTCGGTCGCAGGAGACCCCGTCTACGTCGCCTGCGCTTGCACGCGCGAGGACGACGTCAGCCAATGGGTTCGGTACACGCCATGGCCGGATGTCGGGTACTCCGTCGGTCTGGACGCGACGGTGCAGCTCGGCGTCGTCCGCACCGGTCCCCCGAGGGACACCGAGGGCACGCGCAGCCCTGGGAGAACGGTGCGGCTCAGTGAAGTGGCGTACACGACGCGGTGGTCACGCGTGCTCTACGGCCAAGAGAACATCGACAAGGTGCTTGCCGAGTTCCCGAGTTGGGCGCAGGGCTATGTCGCCGATGCGGGCGTGGGCGTCGAGGAGGAGTACGACTACGAGGCGGAACGTCAGGCGGCCGAGGCTCGAGTCATCACCGCTCTCCTTGAGATCGGTCGTCTAGCCAAGGACGGCGGCTTCGCCGCGGAGAGTGAGGTCCGGGTCGTCGCCCGCTCGCTGTGGGGCGAGGATTTCGTCCAGTACCGCGCCTCGCGTTACGGCGTGGTCCGCTACGTCGAGCTCGGCGCCGTTCCGCGCACGTCCGGCTTCGTCGTGCGCGCGAAGAACGACCCTCCAGCGACCCCACTGCCGATCGTCTCGGTGATGATCGGGCCCTCGCCCTACGCCGAGCGAGGCAAGGAATCCGTGCGGCAACTACTGCGGAAGAACGGCCTCGACATCGAGCCGACGATCTCCGCTTCTCAGGTCCGTTGACGAGCTCGACAAGTCACCGAACGGGCAGTTCGCCGTTCTGCTCGCGCAGCCGCCGCCGCGTGGACGGGCCCCGAGCGGTGGCATCAGCGCGGGGAGCGGTGATGCAGAGCCCACCCCCTCGGCACGTCATCCTGGTTCTACGCGCCTACCCGTCGACAATCGGACCGTGACCAGGGAGAACCGACGTGAGGCCTGATCTGGCTGCGGAGCAGCTGCGAGTCCTCCGCCAGGAGGCCCTCGACGACGGTCACATCGGCGCAAGTACACCCCAGCATCGGGCGTGGAAGGCCAAAGTGACCGCGGTCCTCGAGCAGAGCCTTGGCGTCGATGCTTCGACGACCAGAGAGTTCACCGACATGCGCTGGGGTGTGGGCGTGTGGACGGGCGCCCCGGGTGAGGCGAAGCGGGATGCGGTGTACTTCCGCGCCCGGCTGTACGACGCGCTGGGGCTCGTTGACGCGGCGATCTACCAGCTCGAGCTCACAACTGCGCCCGCAGCCCTTGAGGGCGCGAACTACGACCCGGGACTGTGGGACGAGGTCAAGCATTCGGTGGAGGAGGAGCGCTGGCAACAGGTGGCCAGCGCCGCGGTGATCTACCTCGAGGACAAGGTCCGCCGGTGGGCAGGGACACCGCTCGACCCGAACGGCAAGAAACTGGTCGGGCACGCACTGCTCGTCAGAGCACTCAGCCCCGACGGACCGCTCGTCCTCGGCAGCCAGCCCAACGAGACAGAGGGGTGGCGCAACCTGGGGACCGGGCTGACTGCCGCCGTGAGCAACGTCGTGCGACACGGGATCGACGACCGCCCCGACGGTCGCCGCTACGCCCTGGGTGTCCTCGGCCTCGTCAGCCTCCTGCTCACCCAGATCCGCTACGAGCACCCCGACGCCCAATGAGCTTCGACCCAACTCACCACAGGAGCCACGCTTGAGCAGCCGGTTCACGTTCACCATCAGCGGCATCATCGATATCGACGACCCTGAGCGCCTGGCTTCGTCGGTCGGCCGCGTGATCAGCATGGGCGCCGGCCAGCACAACGTCGAACACGACGCCGACGCCCAGCTCGCACTCAACGCGCTGCTCGCCAGCGGTCTCGGTCAGGTATTCGATCGCGACCTCATCGGGGAGTACCGCATCAAGGTCACGACGGTCGACGCACGACCCACCTCAGCCGAGATGTGACATAACGTCCACTATCGGTTCTCGTAGAGTTTCGCTGATCGCAGGTGGCGAGCAGCGTCGTCCGAGATCAGAGGCTCCGGACTGCCGCCGGCCGCGGGCCTGCGCGGGCAGAATGGGCGGGCCCACCATCGATCGATACGGAGTCCGTCGTGACCGAGCCCGCCCTGCCCTCGCATGACGACGAGCGGAAGCTCGCCCTCAAGCGCATCCGTGCACGCCGTGAGCTCACGACGCACGCCGTCACGTACCTGGTGGTCAACGCGTTCCTGGTGCTGGTGTGGTGGGTGACGACGCCGAACGGGTACTTCTGGCCGGTGTGGGTGCTCGGCGGCTGGGGGATCGGCCTGGCGCTCAACGCGTGGGAGGTGCTCGGTCGGCGCCCGATCACCGAGGCCGACATCGACCGTGAGCTGCGTCGCGGGCGCCCGCAGGACTGATCGGACGGGCACAGGTCACCGACCGAGTCCTCCCCAGGGGGTGGGAGTCGTCGGCCGGTGACCTGCGGATCGGGAACCGGGTCAGGCCACGGGGCGTGCCGCCACGTCGGCGACCAGCGCGTCCAGCGCGGGCACGTCGAAGCCGGCCATGCCGAACCCGGCCAGCACCCGCACGGGCATGTCGCCCATCATCGAGGCGAGCGTCTCGTCCACCGGCAGGTCGCCGCCGTCGGGGGCCATCGCCGCCAGCAGCAGCGGCCCGCCGACCGGGTGGGTGGTCCACTCGGTGAACGTCGAGTCCGGGGTCAACGGCCCCCACAGCGGCTCGCCGACCACGTCGACCTCGGCTGTGCCGCGCACGTCCCGCGAGGACGAGCCGACCTCGAGGCGGAACGTGCCGCCCTCGACGACCCAGCGGCGCAGCGTGGGGTGCCAGAACGACAGGTCGCGGGCCGTCAGGGTGAAGGCGACCTCCTGCGAGGCCCCCGGCTCGAGGACGACCTTGCGGAACGCCTTGAGCTCACGGGTGGGGCGCAGGACGCTGGCCTGCACGTCACCGACGTAGACCTGCACGACCTCGGCGCCGGCGCGCTCACCGGTGTTGGTGACGGTGACCCGCACCTCGACCTGCGCCGTTGCGCCTTCGCCCTGCACGGTCGCGTGCACGTCGCCGTAGCCGAACGTGGTGTACGTCAGGCCGTGGCCGAACGGGTAGGCGACGGCCATGTCGCGCGTGTCGTACCAGCGGTAGCCGACCAGCACGCCCTCGCCGTAACGCACGTGACCGTGCTCGCCGGGGAAGTTGCCGAACGCCGGGGTGTCCTCGACACGGTGCGGGATCGTCTCGGCCAGGCGTCCGCCCGGGGCGCGCGTGCCGAGCAGCACGTCGGCCACGGCCGAACCGCCGGCCTGCCCTCCGAGCCACGTCTCCAGGACGGCGGGGGCCAGTTCCTGCCACTCGACGGTCACGGCCGAGCCGTTGGCGAGGACCACCACGACGCGCGGGCAGACCTCGGCGATCGCGGTCAGCACGGCGACCTGGTTCGCGGGCAGCCGCATGTGCGAGCGGTCGTAGCCCTCGGACTCGTCGGGTGCGGGCAGGCCGAGGAACAGCACGACGGTGGCGGCCGTGCGGGCCGCCTCGACCGCCGCGGCCAGCAGTGCGTCGTCGTCGCCGTCGGGACCGCCGGCGATCGTGAAGCCCGGCTCGAACGGCACCTCCGTGCCGGTGCCCGTCCGCAGCGCGGTCAGCGCGTCGTCCAGGCGCGTGGGGTTGACCTGCGAGGACCCGGCACCCTGGTAGCGCGGCGTGCGGGCGAACTCACCGACCACCAGCAGACCGGCGGTGTCGGCGGCCGTCAGGGGCAGCAGGGGAGCGCCGTCGACCGGCTCGTTGCGCAGCAGCACCGACGCGGCCGCGGCCGCCTCGCGTGCCAGCTCGTGGTGCGCGTCGACGTCGAACGAGCCCGGCTCGGCCAGCGCCGGGCCGGCCTGCGCCACCATGCGCAGCACGCGTCGCACCGCGGTGTCCAGCACCGACTCCTCGAGCCGCCCTTCGCGCACCGCGGCGACGACCTCGGCGTCCGTGCGGCCACCGGTGCCCGGCATCTCCAGGTCGAGGCCGGCCGCCACGGAGCGCACCCGCTCGCTGACCGCGCCCCAGTCCGACATGACCAGGCCCTCGAAGCCCCACTCGTCGCGCAGCACCTCGGTGAGCAGCCAGTGGTCCTGCGAGGCGTACGTGCCGTTGATCTTGTTGTACGAGCACATGACGGTCCACGGCTGGGCGCCGGTGACGACCCGCTCGAACGCCGGCAGGTAGATCTCGCGCAGCGTGCGCTCGTCCACGTCGGCCGAGACGCGCATGCGGTCGGTCTCCTGGTTGTTGGCCGCGTAGTGCTTGAGCGAGGTGCCCACGCCCTGGCTCTGGATGCCCGCCACGATCGCGGTGCCCAGGTCGCCGGCGAGCGCCGGGTCCTCGGAGAGGTACTCGAAGTTGCGGCCGCACAGCGGCGAGCGCTTGATGTTCACGCCGGGGCCGAGCAGGACCGAGACCTCGTTCGCCCGCGTCTCGCGGCCGAGGGCCTCGCCGACCCGGCGCAGCAGGTCGACGTCCCAGGTGGAGCCCAGGGCCGCTGCCGGGGGGAAGCACGTGGCGGGCACCGAGCTGCCGATGCCCAGGTGGTCGGACGCGCCCGTCTGCTTGCGCAGGCCGTGCGGGCCGTCGGTGACCATGACGGACGCGACGCCCAGGCGGTCGACCGGCTCCGTGGTCCAGAAGTCCTGGCCCGAGGTGAGCGCTGCCTTCTCCTCGAGGGTGAGCTGGGACAGCAGCTGGTCGATCGCGGACGCGGTGTCGGTGGTGGTCATGTGCGCTTCCTCGGGTGGGGCTGGGTGGTGGTCGGGGTGGCGTGCGGGGGAGCTCATGCGTCGGTGCCGTCGTAGCGGACGCGGTCGACGGCGATCGTGCCGTGCGTGGCGTACAGGCCGACGACGCGGCCGGCGAACGAGGCCGTGGTCTCGGCGGTGAAGTACCGGCCGTCGATGCGGGCCAGGGTGACGGGCCCGTCGGGCCCGTCGTAGCCGAGCGTCAGGTGGTCGCTGGACATCTGCTCCAGGAACTCGCCACCGGGCTCGACCGGGGCGGTCGCAAGCCACAGCGTGACGGGCCCCTCGGGGGCCTGGGCGCTCCACGTCTGCCCGAACGTGGACACCTGGGCGTGCGCGACGAGCGTGGTGCCCGACAGCTCGATGCCCACGTGGTGCAGCTCGTCGATGCGCATGCCGATGCCGCCGACGCCCGCGGAGGCGTCCACGACCGCGCTGAAACGTGAGCGCAGGTGCGCCTGCCGGATGCCGAGGAACACCGGGCGCAGGTCGCCCAGGTCCGAGCCGTCGGCGTGCAGCACGAGGTGGCCGGGACGGCTGGTGAGGTCGGCGACCTCGGTCGGCAGCCGGCGCACGGCCAGCCAGGCGGGGTCGGACGTGCTCGTGTCGAACTCGTCCTCCCACACGACGGCGGGTCCGGGCTCGCTGAGCACCACGGGGGCGATCTGCGGCCACCCGTCGTGCCAGGTGACGGGGGTGCAGAAGGTCTCGCGGCCCATGGGGGAGAACGACCGGGTGCCGCCGCGGACACGCATGCCGAGCAGCACCAGGTACCAGGAGCCGTCGGGGGCCTGCACGAGGTCGCCGTGGCCGGTGTTCTGCACGGGGCGGTCGGTGCCGGCAGCGGTGAGCAGCGGGTTGGCGGGGCAGCCCTCGAACGGTCCGTCGGGTCGCCTGGCGCGTGCCACGGACACGCTGTGGCCGCGTTCGGTGCCACCCTCGGCGATGAACAGGTACCACCAGCCGTCGTGCTGGTAGAGGTGCGGCCCCTCGGGGAACATCAGGCCGGTGCCGGACCACAACGAGCGCGGCTCCTCGAGCATCGTGCCGGTCAGCGGGTCGACGCGGAACTGCTCGATGCCGTCGTGGCCCATGCCCGACAGCCGCAGCGCGGAGTAGGTGAGGTAGCAGGTGCCGTCCTCGTCCCAGGCCAGGTCGGGGTCGATGCCGTCCATGCCCTCGACGAGCACGCCGTCGCTCCACGGGCCGGCCGGGTCGTCGGCGGTGAAGACGAGGGTGCCGCGGCCCATGGCGTCGGTCACGGCGATCCAGAACCGGCCGTCGTGGTGCCGGATGGTGGGCGCCCAGGCGCCGCCGAGGGTGGGGACGTCGGTGATGTCGAGCTGGCCGTCGCGTTCGACGACGTGGCCGACGTGCTCCCAGGTCACCAGGTCGCGGCTGTGCTTGACCGGGATGCCGGGCAGGTACTCGAAGGTCGAGTTGGCCAGGTAGTAGTCGTCACCGACCCGGACCACGGAGGGGTCGGGGTGGAAGCCGGAGGCGAGGGGGTTCGGCGGCAGCGTCGGCTGCGGCGGCACGGTGGTCAACGGGACTCCTGCGGGGTGGGGAACGTCATCGGTCTGCTCCATCGCGGGGGTGGGTGCGGCCTCGTCGCGCGCACCGACAGCCCTATGCTTACCCTGAACTCATACGAATCAGCAAGTGTTCACCTCGACGACGCCTCTCCGCTGTAGGCTCCGGGACGCAGAGCTGCTCGCCGCACCCGCCCCCCCGCGGGTGTCGAGTCGGGGTCGAGGAGGGGGTCGGCGTGGTCGCACAGGGGCGGGTCACCGCGAAGGACGTCGCGCGGCAGGCCGGGGTGTCGCAGAGCACGGTCAGCTACGTGCTCAACAACACCCCGAACCAGAAGATCTCCGAGGCGACGCGCCAGCGGGTGCTGCAGGCCGCCGAGGAGATGCGCTACGCGCCGTCGGCCGCCGCCCGGGCGCTACGGCTCGGTGCCAGCCAGGTGGTCCTGGCCGTGCTTCCCGACGCACCGATCGGCTCGAACATCTCGATGCTGATGGAGCGTCTGAGCGACGACCTCGACCCGCAGGGCTACTCCGTGGTCTACCGCCGGCATCGGGGCAGCGCGATGCTCGAGCAGGCCTGGCGTGAGCTCATGCCCGCCGCGCTGGTGAACCTCGCGGCTTTCTCCGTCGAGGACGAGGCGAAGATCGAGGCGGCCGGCATCCGTCTGGTGCGGGCGCCGATGGACGACGAGGGGCCGGGCAAGCTGTCGATCTCGGACGTCGCGATCGGCCGCCTTCAGGCCGCTCACCTGCTGGAACGCGGCCATCGCCGGCTCGGGTACGCCGCCCCGGTGGACCAGCGCGTCTCCGGCTACTTCCGCCGGCGGCTCTCCGGCGTGCGTGAGGTGTGCGCTGCCGCGCGGGTGCCGGAGCCCTCCGTTGTCGCCATGCCGCTGGACGTCACCGAGGCGGCGGCCGCGGTCGCCGAGTGGATGTCGGTCCCGCAGGAGGAGCGGGTCACGGCGGTCTGCGCCTACAACGACGAGCAGGCGTTCGCCCTGCTGGCGGGCATGCGCGTGCTGGGGCTGTCGGCGCCGCACGACCTGGCGGTGGTCGGTGTCGACAACGTCGCACTCGCCCCGTTCGCCCACCCGCCGCTGACGAGTGTGGACATCCATTCCCCGGAGATCGCCGACCAGCTCTCCCAGATGGTCCTGACGGCCGTCACGGGCGGCGCGGTCCAGGGCGTCAACGCCCCGCGGGCCACGCTCGTCCGGCGCGAGTCCGCCTGAGCTGTCCGCGGCCGCCCGGGGTCGGCGCTTCACGCAAGCGTGATCGATCTGTGACCCTCCCGCAGTCGTCGGGGTGTTGCCATCTGCCGAACCGGACGGGTACCGTCGCTGATACGTCACAGTGAATCGGCTCTTTCGTACTGAGTAGATATGCACTGCGTCGGCAGCACACGGGACCTTCAGTGACGTGGGTCCCCGCGGTCGGCACCCAGGCGTCACCTGCTCGACGATCCACATCAAAGGAGATGGGAATGCGACGACGGCTCATCGCACTCGGCGCCACCGCCGTGATGCTCGCCCTGGCCGCCTGCTCAGGCGGCGGTGGCACGACCACCAGCACCGACGGCACGTCCGAGACCTCGACCCTCACGCTCGGTGAGGTGTCGTACCCGGCGTCCTTCGACGTCAACGGCTACTCGATCGCCCACTACGTGACGTACTTCCAGGCTGTCTACGACACCCTCGTCCGCCAGGACGGCGGCGGGATGCTCGTGCCCGGCCTCGCCACCGACTGGTCGTACGACGAGGCCCGCACCACCCTGACGCTCACACTGCGCGAGGGTGTGGAGTTCACCGACGGCACGGCGTTCGACGCCGAGGCGGTCGTGGCGAACATCAAGAACTTCCAGGCCTCGGCCACCCCGGACCTGTCCAACGCGCAGTACATCACCGACGTGACCGCGACCGACGCCACCACCGTGACGATCACGCTGTCCGCGCCCGACCCGATGCTGCTGACCTGGATGACCGGCTCGCTCGGCTACATGGCCTCGCCGGCGTCGTTCACCGCCGAGGACGTCACCACCAACCCCGTCGGCACCGGTCCCTACACGCTCGACACCGACCAGACCGTCGTCGGCTCCAAGTACGTGTACACGAAGAACCCCGACTACTGGGACGACTCGTACCACGTCTACGACTCGCTGACGATCAACTACTACGAGAGCCCGACGGCCCTGCTCAACGCCATCCAGGGTGGGCAGGTCGACGCCGCGACGTTCTCCGACGTCTCCTCGCTCACCCAGGTCGAGAACGCCGGCTACACGGTCAACACCTCGCAGCTGGACTGGATGGGCCTGATCCTGTTCGACCGTGACGGCACCGTGGACCCGGCGCTCGCCGACGTGCGCGTCCGCCAGGCGCTCAACTACGCGATCGACCGCGAGGGCATCCTCAAGGCGATCCAGCTCGGCTACGGCGAGGTCACCAGCTCGGTGTTCGGGCCCACGACCGCCGGCTACGACGAGGACCTCGACTCCACGTACTCCTACGACCCGGAGAAGGCCAAGGAGCTGCTCGCCGAGGCCGGGTACCCCGACGGGTTCGCCCTGACGATGCCCTCGTCCTCGCTCATCAACCAGAGCCTGCTCACCACCATCCAGCAGGAGCTCGCCGACGTCGGCATCACCGTGACCTACGAGGACACCGGCGCCAACTTCATCACCGACCTGATCGCCGGCAAGTACACGAGCACGTGGATGCAGCTGGCCTCGGCCAACGACTGGCAGTTCGCCCAGCTGGCCCTGGTGCCCAACGCGACCTTCAACCCGCTCGGCACGCAGACTGCCGAGACGGACGCGATGCTGGCCACCATGCAGACCGGCACCGATGACGAGGCCGCCGCGGCCGCGCAGGAGCTCAACGCCTACGTGACCGACAACGCGTGGTTCGTGCCGATGTACCGGCTCGACAACCTGTTCGTCAGCAAGCCGACGGTGCAGGTCACCATGGCGGCGGACAACGCCACGCCGTACCTCTACCTCATCCAGCCCGCCTCCTGAGCGGCCAGGACCGGGGCGGACCTCACCGTCCGCCCCGGTCCGCCCCGTCAGAACCTGAGGAGTCCTCAGTGCTGAAGTTCCTCCTGCGGCGGCTGGTCTCCGGCGTCGCCATGCTCTTCGTGATCAGCACCGTCGCCTACGGGCTGATCTACCTCACCGGCGCGGACATCGCCCGCACGCTGCTCGGTCAGAACGCCTCGCAGGAGGCGGTCGACCTCAAGGCGCAGCAGCTGGGCCTCGACCAGCCGCTCCTGCAGCGGTACGTCGACTGGCTGTCCGGCGCGATCCGCGGCGACCTCGGCGTCTCGTGGTTCTCCGGGGCGCAGGTGACCGACCTGGTCTCCGCCCGCCTGGGCGTCACCCTCTCGCTGGTCGTGCTCGCCACCCTCATCTCCGCGGTCCTGGCGACCGTGGTCGGCGTCTGGGCCGCGATCAAGCGCGGCTGGGTCGACCGTGTGCTGCAGATCGTCTCCCTGGTCGGCGCCGCGATCCCCAACTACCTCGTGGCCATCGCGCTCGTCCTGGTCTTCGCGATCAACCTCGCCTGGGTCGCCCCCACCGGCTACGTGCGTCCCCAGGACGACCTGGCCGGCTGGGCCACCTCGATCGTCCTGCCGGTGATCGCCCTGACCATCGGGTGCGTCGCCGGTGTCGCCCAGCAGGTGCGCTCGTCGATGATCGACGGCCTGCGCCAGGACTACGTGCGCACCTTGCGCAGCCGCGGGCTGCCCGAGCGTCGCGTGATCCTCGAGCACGTGCTGCGCAACGCCGCCGGCCCCGCGCTGTCGGTGCTGGCCCTGCTCTTCGTCGGCCTGCTCGGCGGCGCCGTCGTCATCGAGCAGATGTTCGCCATCCCGGGCCTCGGCTCGCTGTCCGTCTCGACCACCACGCAGGGCGACATCCCCGTGATCATGGGCGTCGTCGTGGTGGTCGCGATCATCGTGCTCGTCGTCAACCTGGTGATCGACATCGTCCAGGGCTGGCTCAACCCGAAGGCGCGGATCTCGTGACCACGACCCCGACCACTCCTGACCTGACGGCACCCACGCCGTCCCTCGCGCGCCGGCTGCTGCGCGACCCGCTCGGAGCGCTCGCGCTCGGCTTCCTGCTGCTCGTCGTGCTCGCCGCGGTGTTCGCCCCGCTGCTCACCTCGCACGACCCGAACGAGGCCGTGCTGGCCGACGTGCTGGCCCCTCCTGGGGGCGACCACCTGCTCGGCGCGGACAGCTCGGGTCGTGACGTGTGGGCGCGCCTGCTCTACGCCTGCCGGTTCAGCCTCCTGGGTGCCGCGCTGGCTGTCCTCTTCGCCGTCGTCATCGGCGCCGTGTCCGGTCTGATCGCCGGGTACTTCGGCAAGTGGTTCGACGAGCTGTCGTCCTGGGCCGCGAGCATCCTCATGGCCCTGCCGGCCATGGTCGTGCTGCTGGCCGCCCGCTCTGTCGTCGGCCCCTCCGCATGGTGGGCGATGGGCATCTTCGGCGTGCTGCTGTCCGCGTCGGTGTTCCGCCTCGTGCGCAGCACCGTGCAGTCGGTGCGCGGCGAGCTGTACGTCGACGCCGCCCGCGTCAGCGGGTTGTCCGACCTGCGGATCATCTTCCGGCACGTGCTGCGCGTGGTCCGGGCACCGATCATCATCCAGGTCGCCTCCATCGCGGCGGTGGCCATCGCCATCCAGGCCGGTCTGGAGGTCCTGGGCCTGGGCGACATGACGATCCCGACGTGGGGCTCGATGCTCAACGACGGTTTCGCGAAGATCTACCAGGCGCCGATCCTGCTGCTGTGGCCGAGCCTGCTGATCGCCTTCGTCTGCCTTGCCCTGTCGCTGGTCGCCAACTCCCTGCGCGACGCGCTCGAGGGCACCGCCGGTGCCAAGAAGGCGCGGCCCACCCGGGTGGCCGCCGACTTCGTGCCCACGGAGTCCACCTCCACGCACGGTGCGGTGCTCGCCACCGACGACCCGTCGGTGATCCTGCGGGTGCAGCAGCTGCGCATCGCCTACGCCGGTGGTGCCAAGGAGGTCGTGCACGGCATCAGCTTCGACGTGCGGGCCGGTGAGGTCCTCGGCCTGATCGGGGAGTCGGGCTCGGGCAAGACGCAGACCGCGTTCGGCATCATGCGGCTGCTCCCCGAGGGTGGTGCCGTCGCCGGCGGCCGCGTGCTCTGGAAGGGCACCGACCTGGCCGGGCTCGGCGACCGCGAGATGACCGCCATGCGCGGCAGCACGATCGCGTACATCCCGCAGGAGCCGATGAGCAACCTCGACCCGACGTTCACCATCGGGCACCAGCTGATCGAGCCCATGCGGCTGCACCTGAAGATCAGCAAGAAGGAGGCCCGCGAGCGGGCCATGGCGCTGCTGCGTCGCGTCGGTATCCCCGACCCCGCCCGCACCATGCGGTCCTACCCGCACGAGGTGTCCGGCGGCATGGCCCAGCGCGTGCTCATCGCCGGGGCCATCAGCTGCGAACCCGACCTGCTGATCGCCGACGAGCCGACCACGGCGCTCGACGTCACCGTGCAGGCCGAGATCCTCGAGCTGCTGCGCAGCCTGCAGGCCGACCTGGGCATGGGCATGGTGCTCGTCACGCACAACTTCGGGGTCGTCGCCGACCTGTGCGACCGCGTCGCGGTCATGCAGGAGGGCGAGATCGTGGAGTCGGGCGACGTCCGCCAGGTGTTCCGCGACCCGCAGCACCCGTACACCCGTCAGCTGTTCGGCGCGATCCTCTCCGAGGAGGGCATCCGCCCGCCGTTCGTCGCCCACCAGGGCGTCCCCGCACAGGAGGCACGTCGATGACGACACCGCAGCCGCCCTACGCCCCGGCCGGGACCTCACCGGCCGCGGCTCCGCTGCTCGACGTGCGCGACCTGGTGGTCGAGTACCCGCGCCCGGGGCACCGCAAGGAGCCGTTCCGCGTGCTCAAGGGCGTCAGCCTGGACGTGCGGCCGGGGGAGTGCGTGGGCCTGGTCGGCGAGTCCGGCTCGGGCAAGACGACCCTGGGCCGTGCAGTCCTCGGCCTCGCGCCCGTCGCCAGCGGCACGATCGACTACCGCGGCACCGACATCGCGCACGCCGACCGGCAGGCCCGCCGGAAGATGGGCAGCGAGATCCAGGTGGTCTTCCAGGACCCGTACACCTCGCTCAACCCGTCGATGACGGTCGGCGACATCCTCGCCGAGCCGCTCACGGCCAACGGCGTCTCGCGCAGCGAGGCCCGCTCGCGCGTGCGTGACCTGCTCGACCAGGTCCGGCTGCCCTCGGACGCGCTCGGCCGGCTGCCGCGCGAGTTCTCCGGCGGTCAGCGCCAGCGCGTGGCGATCGCCCGGGCCCTGGCCCTGGAGCCGCGGCTGATCATCTGCGACGAGCCCGTCTCGGCCCTGGACCTGTCGACGCAGGCCCGTGTGCTCGACCTGTTCGTGGAGATCCAGGAACGCACCGGCGTCGCGTACCTGTTCATCACGCACGACCTGACCGTGGTGCGGCACGTCAGCCACCGGGTCGCGGTGATGTACCACGGGGAGATCGTCGAGTGGGGCGAGACCGACGCGGTGACCCGCACCCCCGAGCACCCGTACACGCAGCGACTCTGGATGGCCGCCCCCGTGCCCGACCCCGACGAGCAGATGCGTCGACGCGCCGACCGGCAGCGCCTGCTGGCGATCCAGGCCGAGCAGGACGAGCAGGCCGGTGCCGTCGCCTGAGCGCCCACCGGGCGGATCCCCCGCCGCCCGGTGGGCCCCCGGCCGGCCGCCCTGGCTGCCCGGGCCGCACCACCCGTCCGTGCGCGTCATCGTCGACAACGACTTCGCGGGCGACCCGGACGACCTGTTCCAGCTGGCGCACCACCTGCTCTCGCCCTCCGTGGACCTGCGGGCGGTGATCAGCTCGCACCTGGCGCCGGGTGACGGGTTCGACCCCGGGCCGCACTCCGCCGCGAACGGTGCACGGCGGGTCCGCGAGCTGGCGGACGTCATGGGCGTCGACCTCGACGACCTGCTCGTGCTCGGCACCGAGGACGCCCTGGTCGACGAGCACACCCCGCAGCACTCGGCCGGCGTCGACGTCATCGTGGCCGAGGCCCTGCGTGAGGACACCACGGCACCGCTGTTCGTGGTCTGCGGCGGTGGGCTCACCGAGATCGCCTCGGCGTACCTGCGCGAACCGTCCATCGCCGACCGCCTGACGGTCGTGTGGATCGGCGGCCCCGAGGACCCCGAGCTGGCCGACGCCCCACCCGGTGCCCCGGTGCTCGAGTACAACCTGGGCATCGACGTGACCGCCGGTCGGGTGCTGCTCGCCTCACCCGTGCCCCTGTGGCAGGTGCCGCGCGACGCCTACCGGCAGTGCCTCGTCTCCGACGCCGAGCTGCGTGCCCGCGTGGCCCCCGCCGGTCCGCTCGGCGCCTACCTGTACCGCGAGATCGCCACCCTGCAGGACCGACTCGTGGAGTACCTGGGCGGCCGCCGCGAGACCTACGCGCTCGGCGACCAGCCGTTGGTGCTGGCCACCGCCCTGCAGTCCGCGTTCGAGCCTGACGCGTCCTCGTCCGCCTGGGTCCGGCGCCCCGCGCCGCAGCTGGGTCCCGACGGTGGGTTCGTCGCCGACCCGGCCGGACGGGAGATCCGGGTGCTCACCCGCGTCGACACGCGGCTGATGTTCGAGGACATGTTCCTCAAGCTGGCCGAGCACGCGGCATGGGCGGCCTCGCAGGCCGTCTGAACGTGCCGGGCAGGGCCGTCCGGTCCACGCCCGCCGACCGAGTGAATCTGGGCGAGGAATGAGCGTGATCGCAAATCCAAAATACCTGACTGTTGCTGAAGGATCCGGCGGCGACAAGCCGTCATTTGCATTCTGAGTGCCGTTGGATCGAAGAATTGACGGGTGAATTCTCAAGGTGGGAATGGGTGACGCGATAGGAACCGTGGCGACGCGATGTCGCCCCTGACCTGTCGATGAACGGAGCTCCACGTGTCCTCCCAGCCCCACGCAGAACACCCCGCCCGAACCGGGTCCACCAGGTCAGACGGTCGGCGACGGTGGTTCGCCGACCGGCCGATCGGCGTCAAGCTCGGCACCTGCCTCGGCCTCGTGGCGGTCGTGGCCGTCGCGATCTCCGCCGTGGCGACCGTGCGGCTCGACGAGCTGTCGGCCGAGCAGGACGTCATGTACGCCGAGTCCGCCGTGCCGCTCGCCGCGCTGAACGGCCTCGCGCAGGCACTCACCGGCGACCGGGTCCGCTACACCCGGCTTGCCGCGGTCGACACCGAGACCGCACGGGCCGACCTGCTGGACACCATCGAGGCCAACCGCGACGAGATCGACCTGCACCTGTCGCAGCTCGAGCCCGTGGCCTCCAGCCCGGAGTTGTTCGCCGAGCTGGAGGAGGCCGTGCTGACGTACTACTCGGATGCCGAGCAGAACTTCCTCCCGCTCCTGGCCGCAGGCGACCAGGAGGCCATCGACGGGTACGTGACCGGTGAGCTGGCCGCGAACGGCCAGGCGACCGCCGACGCGATCGAGGCCGAGTCGTCCGCGCTGGCCGACAAGGCCGGCGCCACCTCGGACCACGGCACCGCCCTGGCCCGCACCTCGATCGTCACGGTCTGGCTCGTCCTCGCGGTGTCGTTGCTGGTCGCCGCCGTGATCGCCGTCGCCGTGGTGCGCGACATCCTGCGTGGCGTGCGAGGCGTGCAGTCCGCGCTGGGTGCCATGGCCGAGGGTGACCTGACCAGGGAGCCGCCCGTGGTGGCAGCCGACGAGCTCGGGCGCATGACGACCTCGCTGGTCACCGCCCAGCGCACGCTGCGCCGCACCATCGCCGGTGTCGCGGAGACCGCGCAGACCGTCGCAGCGGCCACCGAGCAGATGTCCGCCGCCTCCACGCAGGTGTCGGCCACCGCCGAGGAGACCTCGGCGCAGGCCGGGGTCGTGGCGGCCGCGGCCGAGCAGGTCAGCCGGAACGTGCAGACGGTCGCCGCGAGCGCCGAGCAGATGGGTGCGAGCATCCGGGAGATCGCGCAGAACGCGTCGCAGGCGGCGACGGTCGCCGGCGAGGCGACGCAGGTCGCCGCCTCGACCAACGAGAAGGTGACGCGCCTCGGGGTGTCCAGCCAGGAGATCGGCAACGTGGTGAAGGTGATCACGTCCATCGCGGAGCAGACGAACCTGCTGGCGTTGAACGCCACGATCGAGGCGGCGCGGGCCGGGGAGGCCGGTAAGGGCTTCGCGGTGGTGGCCGGGGAGGTCAAGGAGCTGGCGCAGGAGACGGCCAAGGCGACCGAGGACATCGCCCGCCGCGTGGAGGCCATCCAGGCCGACACGCAGGACGCGGTCACGGCCATCGGCGAGATCTCCGCGATCATCGCCGGCATCAACGACTACCAGCTGACGATCTCCTCGGCCGTGGAGGAGCAGACCACCACGACCGCCGAGATGTCCCGCTCGGTCGCCGAGGCCGCTGCCGGGGCCGGTGAGATCGCCAGCAACATCACGAGCGTCGCGACCGCGGCGGCCACCTCCAACGAGGCGATGGTGCAGGTGGACACCGCCGCGAACGAGCTGGCGCAGGTGGCCCACGGCCTGCGCTCGGACGTCGCGCAGTTCACCTTCTGAGGTCGATCGGTCGTCGGGCGTCGCGATGCACCCGACGACCGATCGCGGCCCGGCCCGGTCAGGGCAGGCGTGCACCCTCGGGGATGACGATCTCGGCCAGGTCGAGCAGGCGGGGCGTGCCCAGCGCGAGCGCGCCGGCCAGCACCTGGGCGTTGGCCTCCACGGCGACGGCCACCTTGAACGCGCCGGGCAGGTCCTCGCCGACGGACAGCAGGCCGTGGTTGGCCCACACGACCGCGTTGACGGCGTCGCCGAGGATCTCGGCCGAGCGCTCGCCGAACGCGGAGTTGGTGGAGAACTCGAACGGCATGACCGGCACGGCGCCCTTGGCGTACAGGACCATGTTGAGCAGCACGGGGTCGATGGCCTTGCCGAGCGCACCGAACACGTTCACGTACGGCGACTCGGTGTGCACGATGGCGTTCACGTCGGGGCGGCGGCGGTAGTGCGCCAGGTGCACGTCGGTCTCCGTGGAGGGGAACAGGTCGCCCTCGCGGACCACGCCGTCGTAGCCGACGACGACCATCTCCTCGGGGGTCAGCACGTCGTAGCGGATGCCGGACGGGGTGATGACGATCGCCTCGTGCTCGGGCAGGCGCACCGAGATGTTGCCCTGGGTGTTGAAGTTCAGACCGGTGCGGACCGACTCGCGGCACCAGTAGAGGATCTCCTCGCGGATCTGGGTGCTCGCAGCGCTCATGGTGGTGCTCCTTGTCGTGTGGTGCGTCAGGTGGTGGTGCGTCGGGCGACGGCGTCCCACGCGGCGCGGTGCTCGTCGCGGGGGAGGTAGGTGGGCAGCGGGTGCGTCCGGACGACCAGGTCGCGCAGCGTGGCCAGGTCGCCGTGCACGGCGCCGAGGGTGCGTGCCTGCACGAGGGCGTTGCCGAGCGCGGCCGCCTCGGTGGGGCCGGCGACGACGGGCAACCCGCACGCGTCGGCCGTGAGCTGGCACAGCAGGGCGTTCTGCGAGCCGCCGCCGACCAGGTGGATCGTGCGGACCTGCCGGCCGGTGAGCTGCTCGAGCGTGCGGATCGTGCCGCGGTACGCCAGGGCCAGGCTGTCGAGGATGCAGCGCACGACCTGCGCGGGAGTGGCCGGCGCCGGGCGCCCGTCGGCGGATGCCGCCGCGGTGATGCGGGCGGGCATGTCACCGGCGGCCAGGAACGTGTCGTCGTCGGCGTCGACCGTCCAGGCCAGTGTCGGCTCGGCGGCGGCTGCGGCCAGCAGCTCCTGCAGGTCGCACGGCAGGCCGTCGCGCTCCCAGGTGCGCAGGCACTCCTGCAGCATCCACAGGCCCATGGTGTTGCGCAGGAACCGGACCGTGCCGTCGACGCCGAGCTCGTTGGTGGCGTTGGCCGCGCGGGCCTGCTCGGTCAGCACGGGGGCGGGCAGCTCCAGGCCGACGAGCGACCACGTGCCGCACGACACGTAGGCGAAGTCCTCGCCGGTGGCCGGGACGCCGACGACCGCGGAGGCGGTGTCGTGCGAGCCGACCGCGATCACGGGGGTGTCGACGGCCAGGCCGGTGCGGCGGGCGACGTCCGGCGCGACGGTGCCGATCACCGCCCCGGGTTCGAGCAGGTCGGGCACCTGGTCGCGCCGCAGCCCGGCGACGGCCAGCAGCTCCGGGTCCCAGTCGCGGCGGCGCGCGTCGACCAGCTGGGTGGTCGAGGCGTTGGTGACCTCGCCCGAGACCACCCCGGTGAGCCAGTAGGCCAGCAGGTCGGGGATCATCAGCAACCGGTCGGCCGCCGCCAGCTGGGCGCTGCCGCGCTGCGCGGCGAGCTGGAACAGCGTGTTGAACCGCTGGTGCTGCAGCCCGGTGACGGCGTAGAGCGCGGCGGGGTCGAGGACCGCGTGCACGCGCTCGGGGACACCGATCGTGCGGTCGTCGCGGTAGCTGACCGGGTTGCCGAGCAGCGTGCCGTCGGTGTCGAGCAGGCCGTAGTCGACGGCCCAGGAGTCGATGGCGATCGCGTCGACAGGCCCGGAGGCCGCGGCGGCGCGCAGGCCGGTCTCGATGCCGTGCGCGATCCGCAGCACGTCCCAGTGCAGCGTCCCACCAGCAGTGACGGGTTCGTTGGGGAACCGGTGCTCCTCGTGCGCCTCGAGCGTGCCGGGGCCGACGCGGACCGACAGGACGCGCCCGCTGGACGCGCCGAGATCGACCGCGACGACCCGGCAGGTGCCCGGGGGCGCCCCCGCGGGGGCTGCCGTGCTCGCCATGGTCGTTCAGGCCCCCCAGCCGGCCTGGGCGCCGCCGACGCGGGCCTGCGCGACCTGGTCGACGTACCCGCTGGCCTTGAACGCGGCGATCGGGTCGGGGTCGAGCCCCTGGTCGGCGCGCAGCTCGGCCAGCATCGGGCGCACGTCCGTGTGGTAGGCGTCCATGAGCGCCTGGTTGGCCTCGAGCACCTGCCCGGCGCGCTGCGCGGCGGTCAGCGCGTCGACGTCCACCAGCAGCGCCTTGGCGGTGGCCTCCTGCACGTTGAGCACCGAGCGGATCTGGCCCTGGATCTTCGGCTCGATGTTGTGGCACTGGTCGAGCATGAAGCTGACGCCCGAGTCGGGGGACAGGGCCCCGGCCTGCACGATCTCGTGCATGATCCGGAACAGCTGGAACGGGTCGGCGGCCCCGACCATGAGGTCGTCGTCGGCGTAGAACCGGGAGTTGAAGTCGAACGCCCCCAGGCGCCCCTGCCGCAGCAGCTGGGCGACGATGAACTCGATGTTGGTGTTCGGCGCGTGGTGGCCGGTGTCGAGGACCACCAGGGCGCGTTCGCCGAGGGCCAGGCAGTGCAGCAGCGAGGTGCCCCAGTCGGGGATGTCCATCGTGTAGAAGTACGGCTCGAAGAACTTGTACTCCAGGATGAGCCGCTGGTCGGCGTCGAGCGCGGCGTAGATCTGCGCGAGGGAGTCGGCCAGGCGGTCCTGGCGGGCGCGGATCGAGTCCTGGCCGGGGTAGTTGGTGCCGTCCGGCAGCCAGATCTTCAGGTCCTGCGAGCCGGTGGCGCGCATGACGTCGATGCACTCCAGGTGGTGCGCGATCGCCTTGGCGCGGATGCGCTCGTCGGCGTGCGTGAGGGAGCCGAGCCGGTAGTCGTCGTCCTGGAACAGGTTGGAGTTGATGGCGCCGATCCGCACACCCAGGTCGGCGGCGTGTCGGGCCAGGTCGTCGTAGTCCTCGACGCGGTCCCACGGGATGTGCAGCGAGACGCGCGGGGCGATGCCGGTGTACCGGTGCACCTGGGCGGCGTCGGCGATCTTCTCGTAGGGGTCGCGCGGGCCGCCGGGCAGGGTGAAGACCTTGAACCGGGTCCCCGCGTTGCCGAACGCCCACGACGGGATCTCGATCGTCTGGGACCGCAGGGCGTCCGCGGCGGGCGCGGGCAGGGAGTGCGACATCGGATCTCCTTCGAACCGGAGCGCCGCGGTGTGCGGCAGAATGAATCGATTCATCGATGAAACCACGTCCTCGCGCCCGAGGCAAGCCCGCCGCCGCGCGCAAGGTCGGGCGGTTCCTCATCTCGCGGAGTGCGTCAGGTCGAGGCGCGTTGGCCAATCGGGCCCCTGCGGTGTTGAATCGCTTCATGGCTCCCTCCTCCCCGGCGGCTCCCGTCCACGTGCGCTTCGAGCACCACGAGGCCGGCGCGCTCGGCATCGGGGAGCGCAGCCCCCGCCTGTCCTGGTCGGTCCCCGAGGCCCCGGCGGGCTACCAGCAGGCGCGCTACCAGGTCGAGGGCGAGGTCATGTCGGCCGACGGCAGCAGCCGCCCCGTGCACGCCGTGGTCGACTCCGCCGAGCAGGTCCTCGTCCCGTGGCCCAGCGCACCGCTGCGCTCGCGGGACGCCGTACGCCTGCGGGTCCGCGTCGAGGGCGCCGGTGAGGACGCCGCGTGGAGCCCGTGGAGCGAGTGGGCCACGACCGAGCTCGGGCTGCTCGAGGCCACCGACTGGGTGGCGCGCATGGTCGGGCCCGCGGAGCCCGAGCCCGCCGAGGCGCCCGACGCGGCCGCGCGTGGCCTGCGCCGCCCGCCGCTGGTCCGCACCGAGCTGACCGTGGACCAGCCGGTCCGCTCCGCACGGCTGTACGTCACCGCGCACGGCCTGGTCGAGGTCGAGATCGACGGCGCCCGCGTCGGCCGCGACGAGCTCGTGCCGGGCTGGACCAGCTACACCCACCGGCTGCGCTACCTCACCTACGACGTCACCGACCTGCTCGGGGCTGCCGGGCCGCACGCGATCGGCGCGCGCCTGGCCGACGGCTGGTACCGCGGGCACATCGGGTTCGAGGGCGGCACGCACGACAACTTCGGCTCCGACATCGGCCTGCTCGCCCAGCTCGAGCTGGTGCTCGCCGACGGCACCCGGCAGACGGTCGCCACCGGCCCGGGGTGGCGGACGTCCGTCGGTGAGCTGATCTCGACCGGGCTCTACGAGGGCGAGCACCACGACGAGCGGCTCGGCGTGCCCGGGTGGTCGCGCCCCGGGTTCGACGACACCGCCTGGGCGCCGGTGCAGATCGCCGAGGTCGACCTGGCGACGCTCGCCGCGCCGGACGGCCCCCCGGTGCGCTGCACCGACGAGCTGCGACCCGTGAGCGTCGACCGTCGCCCCGACGGCCGGCTGCTGCTCGACTTCGGGCAGAACCACGCCGGGCGACTGCGCATCCGCCCGCACGGACCGGCGGGCACGACGATCCGGCTGCGGCACGCCGAGGTGCTCGAGGACGGCGAGCTGTGCACGCGCCCGCTGCGGGGTGCCGCGGCCACCGACGTGCTCGTGCTCGGTGACGACGGCCCGGGCGAGTGGGAGCCCCGGTTCACGATCCACGGCTACCGCTACGCCGAGATCACCGGCTGGGTCGGCGACTTCGGGCCCGACGACGTCGTCTCGCGCGTGCTGCACACCGACATGGAGCGCACCGGCTGGTTCCGCTGCTCCGAGCCCGACGTGGAGCGGCTGCACGAGAACGTGGTGTGGTCCCTGCGCTCGAACTTCGTCGACATCCCCACCGACTGCCCGCAGCGCGACGAGCGGCTCGGCTGGACCGGCGACATCCAGGTGTTCGCCCCGACGGCCTCGTTCCTGTACGACACCGCCGGGATGCTCGCCGAGTGGCTGCGCAGCGTGTCGGCCGAGCAGCAGCAGTACGGCACCGTGCCCTGGTACGTGCCGTTCATCCCGGGCGGGCACTGGTGGGACCCGACCAAGCCCGGAGCCGTGTGGGGCGACGTCGCCGCACTGACCCCGTGGGTGCTGCACGAGCGGTTCGCCGACCGTGACCTGCTCGCCCGCCAGTACCCCAGCGCCAAGGCATGGGTGGAGCAGGTCGAGGCCCTCGCCGGCCCGGGCCGCGTGTGGGACCAGAACCTGCAGCTGGGCGACTGGCTCGACCCGACCGCGCCACCCGAGAACCCGCTGCAGGCACGCACCGACCCGCACCTGGTGGCCACGGCGTACTTCGCGCGCTCCGCCCGCGTGCTCGCGCGCAGCGCCGCCGTGCTCGGGCTGGGGGAGGACGCGGCCCGGTTCGGCTCGCTCGCCGACGAGGTGCAGGCCGCGTTCGCCGCCCGCTACGTCGACGCCGACGGGCATGTCGCGGGGGACACCCAGACGGGTCACGCGCTCGCGCTCGTCTTCGACCTGCTCCCCGACGAGGCCACGCGGGAGTCCGCCGCGGCGCGGCTCGCCGCGCTCGTCGAGGAGTCGGGCGGCACGATCGCCACCGGGTTCGCCGGCACCCCCGTGGTGTGCGACGCCCTCAGCGCGGCCGGTGCCGTGGCCAGCGCGTACCGGCTGCTGCTCGAACGACGCTGCCCGTCGTGGCTGTACCCGGTGACGATGGGCGCGACCACCACGTGGGAGCGGTGGGACAGCCTGCTGCCGGACGGCACCGTGAACCCCGGCGACATGACCTCGTTCAACCACTACGCGCTGGGCGCCGTGGCCGACTGGCTGCACCGCGTCGTGGCCGGTCTGGCACCGGATGCGCCCGGCTACCGGCGCCTCCGGCTCGCCCCGCGGCCTGGTGGCGGTCTGACGCACGCCGGCGCGACGCACCTGACCCCGTACGGCACGGCGTCCGTCGACTGGCAGGTCACCGCGGGCCGGTTCGTCCTCCACGCCGTCGTGCCGGTGGGCACCACGGCGGTGCTCGACCTGCCCGGACAACCTCCACGCACGCTCGGTCACGGCGAGCACACGCTCGACCTGCCGGTCGACACCGTCGTGGCATGAGGCCGGGCTGACGGGGAGCCGTCACAGGGTGGCCTAGCCTGGGAGCCCATCCGGTCCAGCCAGCGGTGCGGGTCGCCGCGGAGAACGAGGTCGCACGGTGGTCCCGGCTGCACGCTCACGGCGCGCGTCCATCACGGACGTGGCGCGCGCCGCTCAGGTCTCGGTCGGCACGGTGTCCAACGTGCTCAACCGCCCCGAGCGCGTCGCACCCGACACGCGCGCGCGGGTCACCGACGCCATCGCCGCCCTCTCGTTCGTGCCGAACGCCCCCGCTCGGCAGCTGCGGGCCGGCACGGTCAGCACCGTGGGCGTCGTCGTGCTCGACATCCGCAACCCGTTCTTCACCGACATGGCCCGCGGCGTCGAGGACCGGCTCGCGCAGGACGACTTCACGCTCATGCTGGCCAGCTCCGACGACAGCGCCGCACGCGAGCGCCGTTTCCTGCGGCTGTTCGAGGAGCACGGCGTGGCGGGGGTGCTCGTGGTCAGCAGCGGGGACGACGTGGCGCACCTGCGCGCGGTGATGGACCGGGGCGTCGACGTCGTGCTCCTGGACTCCCCGTCGCCCGACGCCTCGATCCCGTCGGTCGCGGTCGACGACGTGGCCGGGGGAGAGGCCGCCGCGCGGCACATCCTGTCGCTCGGGCACCGGCGGATCGCGATGCTCAACGGGGCCCACACGATCCGCCAGTGCCGCGACCGGTTCGAGGGTGTGGTGCGCGCCGTGCGGGCGGCCGGGCTCGACCCCGACGAGGTCGTCGAGGAGGTCCTGCTGGCGTCGTTGGACGCGGCCGGCGGCGAGGCGGCGATCACCGCGCTGCTCTCCCGCGACGGAGGCCTGCCCAGCGGCCTGTTCTGCGTCAACGACCTGGTGGCGATCGGCGCGCAGCGCGGGCTGCGCCGAGCCGGGCACCCGCTGCCGGGCGACCTGGCCCTGGTCGGCTACGACGACATCGACGTCGCCGCCGAGCTGGCCGTGCCGCTCACCTCGGTGCGGCAGCCGACCCATGAGCTGGGGTTCCGTGCGGCCGACATCCTGCTCGCCCGGCGGGCGGGGACGGCCACGGGCACCGACCACGTCGTGTTCCAGCCCGAGCTGGTCGTGCGGGCCTCCAGCCAACCTGCCCGCTGAGGTCGCCACGGACCGGACGACCGGCCGGGTCGTCCAGGTTCGCTCGGTACGATCGACGCCCATCCGCCCCGGCACACCAAGGCCATCGCGTCGCGGGTGCCAGCACCAGGAGGTCGGATGTCCAGGGTCGACGACGCCGTCGAGGCGATCGCCGCAGGGCGGGCCGTCGTGGTCACCGACCAGGCCGACCGGGAGGACGAGGGCGACCTGATCGTCGCCGCCGACGCGGTCACCGCCGAGCACATCGCGTTCATGATGACCCACTGCCGCGGGCTGATCTGCGTGCCGATGACCCAGGACGCGCTCGACCGGCTCGAGCTGCCGCCGATGGTGGCGAGGAACACCGAGTCGCACCGCACCGCGTTCACCGTGTCCGTCGACGCCGCCACGGGCGTCACCACCGGCATCAGCGCCGCCGACCGCGCCCGCACCGTGCAGGTGCTCGTGGACCCGACCAGCCGCCCCGAGGACCTCGCGCGGCCGGGGCACGTGTTCCCGCTGGCGGCCGTGGCCGGGGGAGTGCGCGAGCGCCCCGGGCACACCGAGGCCGCCGTCGACCTGGCCCGGCTCGCCGGGCGCGACCCGTCGGGCGTCATCTGCGAGATCGCCGCCGAGGACGGCACGATGCTGCGCGGCCATGCCCTGGCGGCGTTCGCCCAGCAGCACCGCCTGCCGCTGGTGTCGATCGAGGAGCTGCGCGAGCACCTCGACCGGGGCTGACCGGGCGACGTGCTGCGGGCGTCAGCCGGCGAGCAGCACCTTGGCCGCCGCGACGTCCGTGACCAGGACGTTCGCCCAGCCGCCCTGCAGCGCGCCGCGGATGGCCGGGACCTTGCGCACGCCACCGGCGACAGCGATCCGGCGCGGGATGCGACGCAGGTCCGTCGCGCTGATGCCGATGACCCGCTCGTCCAGGGCGGAGGCCACGGGCGTGCCCTGCGCGTCGAAGAACCGCAGGCACACGTCGCCCACGGCCCCCAGCTCGCGCAGCTGCGCCTGGTCGGCGTCCGAGATGCCGTTGCCGCTGCTGCGCAGCAACGGTGACGGGTCGAGCGTGCCGATACCCACCAGGGCCGTGGTGAGCGTGGCCCAGTGCGCGGTGACCTGCGTGACGGATGCGTCGCCCATGAGCGACTCCCGGGCCTGCGGCGTGCCGAGCAGCCCCGGAGCAGGCAGGAAGACCGGTGCGGCACCGGTCGCGGAGGCGAACGACGACAGCAGGCGCGTGGCCTCGACCTGCACGCGCGGGTCGCCGACCCCGCCGACCAGCTGCACGACCTCGTCGACGACCTGGCCGGTGGAGGGCCGCATCGCCTCGACGGCGGCGAGCAGCGTGGCGCTCCACGACGAGATGCCGATGGTGTCGCCGCCGATGAGCGTGGTCTCCAGGTACACCGCGGCGGCGGCGCCCAGGGCGCGCTCGACACCGGCCTCGTCGTCGGGGTCGGTGGTGCCGGCGTCGGTGATGACGGCCTCGGCCAGGCCGTACCGCGCCTCGAGCGCCTCCTCCAGGTCGGTGTGCACACCGGAGGGGACGCTGATGGTGATGCGCACGACCCCCGTGTCGACCGCGCGCTTGAGCAGGCGGGAGACGCGCGGCTGGGAGATGTGCAGCTCGGCGGCGATCTCCGACTGACGCAGACCCCGCTCGTGGTACATGCGGGCGACCTTCGCCAGCAGCCGGGTCTGCTCGTCGGCGTGCCCGAGGCGTCGTCCGCCCCGGGGTGCTCCGCTGGTGGCCGTCACGTGCGCCTCTCTCGTCCTGAACCGGGTGCCGCCCGGTCGACCTGACCGGTCCGGGCCGTCCGGTGGGCGCCGGCCCGTGGGTACGGACCGGCGCCTCGTCGTCCCGGGACTCTATCCGCCGTGGGGTGTGGCGATCAGCGTCCGAGCAGGTCGTACGCCGTGTCGGCCACCCCGGCGGCGCTGATGCCGTAGTGGTCGAGCAGCCACTCGGCCGACCCGGTGATCGCGAACTCGTCGCGCATCCCGACGAACCGCACGGGCACCGGGTGGTGCTGCACGACGGTCTCGGCCACCGCCCCGCCCAGACCGGTGACCAGCGCCTCCTCGACGGTCACGATCGCACCCGTCTCGCGGGCGGCCGCCACGACGGCGTCCACGTCGAGCGGCTTGATCGTCGGCATCGACAGCACCCTGGCCTGCACACCGCGCGCGGCGAGCAGGTCGGCGGCGTCGAGCGCGCGGCACACCGTGGTGCCCGTGGCGATCAGCGTGACGTCGGTGCCCTCGCGCAGCGTGACCGCCCGGCCGGGGACGAACCTGTACCCCTCCGGGTACACGTCCGGCACGCCCATGCGGGAGATCCGCAGGTACACCGGGCCGTCGTGCTGGGCGGCCCACCGCACGGCCTGCGCCGTCTCGGTCGGGTCGGCCGGGACCACCACCGTCATGCCGGGGATCGTGCGCAGCCAGGCGAGGTCCTCGATCGAGTGGTGTGTCGGGCCGAGCTCTCCGTACGCCATGCCGGGCGACTGCCCGACCAGCGTGATGTTGTACCCGGAGTACGCGGCGTCGACCTTGATCTGCTCCATGGCGCGCGCGGTCAGGAAGCAGCCGGCCGCCGAGACGAACGGCACCTTGCCGCCGTTGGCCAGACCGGCGGCCACACCGACCATGTCCTGCTCGGCGATGCCCACGTTGACGGTCCGCTCGGGGAACCGCTCCTGGAACCCGCCGAGCTTGCTGGAGCCCACCGAGTCGTTGACGACCGCGACCACGCGCGGGTCTGCCTCGGCCACCTCGATCAGGGTCGCGGCCCACGCGTCGCGGCAGTCGTGCAGGGTCCGCGCGGTCGGGGGGGCTGCGGGTGCCGTGGTGCTCACTTCTCCTCCTGCCCGCCCGCGAGGGCGTCGAGCTCGGCGAGCGCCTGGGTGACCTGCTCGGCCGAGGGCACCTTGTGGTGCCACGCGACGTGGTCGCGCATGTAGCTGACGGGGTGGCCCTTGTCGGTGCGGGCGATGACGAACGTCGGTCGGCCGGACGCCGCGGGTACCCCCGCGAACGCGTCGAGCAGGGCCGCGTGGTCGTGGCCGTCGACCTCGACGACGTCCCAGCCGAACGCGCGCACCTTGTCGGCGAGCGGCTCGAGGTCGTTCGTCTCGGCCACGCGGGCGCCCTGCTGCAGGCGATTGCGGTCGACGACGGCGCACAGGTGCGACAGGCCTCGGTGACCGGCGGTCATCAGCGCCTCCCAGTTGGAGCCCTCCTGCAGCTCGCCGTCACCGAGCAGCACGAACGTGCGGCGCGAGGAACCGTCGATCTGCGCGGCGACGGCCGTGCCGACCGCGATCGGCAGGCCGTGACCGAGGGGACCGGTGTTGGCCTCGACGGCACGGATCTTGCCGCGGGCGGGGTGCCCGTTGAGCATCGACTCGGGCTGCATGAACGTGCGCAGCGCCTCGGGGGCGATGTACCCGCCGACGGCCAGCACCGTGTAGAGCGCGTTGGCGGCGTGCCCCTTGGACAGCACCACCCGGTCACGCTCGGGGTCGCCAGCCTCGACCTGCTCGGGGCTGATGTTCATCACGTGCAGGTACAGCGTGACCAGGACGTCGGTGATGGAGAACTCCCCGCCGATGTGGCCCAGTCCGGCGTCGTGCACGGTCTGCACCGCCCGCCGGCGCACCTCGTGCGAGGCCTGCGTGAGGTGCGCCACGACGGCGTCCCGGTCGGCACCGGCCGGGACGCGACCCAGCACGGCGATCTCCCGGTCGGGGGCGGGCAGCAGCGGGATGGGCCCGGGGTCGTGCACCAGCCCGAGCGGCGGCACCGTGACGGTCATCGCTCACCGCCCATGCTCGACAGCAGCGCGTCCTGCACGAGCCGCTGCGCACCGATGGCGTCCTGCCGGGCCTGTGCCTCGCGCAGCGCCGGGATGTCGAGCGTGTCCAGCGCCCGGTGCAGCGCCTTGAGCAGCCGGATCGAGGCGCGGGCCGTCTCGACGGTGTCCTCCCGGAACGGGAACTGGTCGAGCTGCCAGACGCCCTCCCAGCCGTTGATCTTCAGCGTGTAGAAGTACTCGAAGATCTCGGTGAGGTGCACCGAGCCGACCATGAGGTCGTCGTCCCAGCCGCGCAGGTTGTCGTTGACGTCCATGCCCCACAGCAGCCCGTGGTCGATGAGCAGCTGGGCTGCGTCGGCCGGCGACTCCCCGCCGTACAGCGAGTGGCCGAAGTCGAGGAGCACGCCGATGTTGTCGCAGCCGGTCTGCTGGATGCCCAGGATCGAGCGGGCGGCGGAGTCCCAGGTCATCTTCACGCGGGGCTCGCGCGGCTTGTACTCGATGACGAACCGCTGGTCGGGGTGCGCCGAGGCGAGCTCCTTCATGCCGTCGACGGCGAGCTTCCACAGGTCGTGGTGGTTGACCTGGAACGGGTAGTCCCAGCCGTCCTGACCGGGCCAGATCTTCACGTAGTCCGCGCCGAGCTCCTTGGCCACACCGGTGGCCTCGTGCAGCAGCTCCATCGCCTCGGCGCGCACCTGCGGGTCGGGGTTGGTGAACGCCCCCTTGCCGAACTTGCGCAGGTAGATCTCCGGGGTCACGCCGATGCACGACAGCCCGGCCTCGGCGAGGGCGCTCTTGACCTGGTCGACCGTGACGCCCGGGGTGAACGGGTACGGCACGTCGACGACGGAGAGGTCCTCGACGGTCCCGGCGAGCGCGATCTGCTCGAGCGTGGACAGCGGCGGCGCGTAGCCGTCGACGGCGTAGCGGTCCACGTAGGACGCGAAGTGCCACAGGCCGGCACCGAAGCGGGGCAGCTCAGACATGGTCGTTCTCTCCGTTCATCAGGACGTGCGTGAGGTCGAGGGGTCCGTGTCGGCCGGCAGGCCTCGGGACCGGTGCAGGGCGGCGTCCCAGCGGGCCCGCCGGGCGGCGCGCTCGTCGGGGTCGATCGAGGGCAGGTACCGGGCCCCGCCGGTGTGCGGGTCGGCCCGCAGGTCGGGGTCCCAGCCGAGCGCCTGCCCGGCGAGACCGGCCACGCCGAGCGCGGACAGCTCGGCGTGCCGCGAGGTGAGGACCTCGCAGCCGAGCGCGTCGGCCTGCAGCTGCATGAGCAGCGCGCTGGCGCTCGCCCCGCCGTCGGCGACGAGCAGGTCGGGGGAGGGTGCGCCGTCGGGGCTCATGGCGGCCACGACGTCGGCGACCTGCCAGACGACGGCCTCGAAGGCTGCCCGGGCGACGTGTGCCGGGCCCGTGCCTCCGGTCAGGCCGGTGAGCAGGCCGACCGCGTCGGCGTCCCAGTGCGGTGCGCCGAGGCCGCCGAACGCGGGCACGAGCGTGACGCCGCCGGCGTCGGGGACGGTGGCGGCGAGCTGGCCGAGCGCGGCGCCGCCGGTCAGCCCGAGCAGCGAGGCGGTCCAGTCGAGCGCGGCGCCGGAGTAGCGGATGTTGCCCTCGAGGGCGTAGGTGGGCCGGTCGGTGAGCCAGGCGAGCGTGGTGGACACCCCGGTGCCGACCACGTCCGGTGCGGGCCACGGACGCATGACGGACGACCCGGTGCCGTAGGTCGCCTTGACGGTGCTCGGGCCGGTGGCGCCGTGCCCGAGCAGTGCCGCGTGCGAGTCGGCAAGCACCGCCAGCACGGGCACGCCGTGCAGCGGGCCGTCGCCGGTGACGAGCCCGAACGGTCCGGAGGAGGGAGCCAGGCGGGGCAGCGTGGGCAGCGGGATGCCGAACAGGTCGGCCAGCTCGGCGTCCCAGGTCAGGGAGTCCACGTCGGCGAGGGCGAGCAGCAGCGTGCGGGAGGCGTTGCCGGCCTCGATGGTGTGCGCGGCGCCGCCGGTGAGGTTCCACAGCAGCCAGGAGTCGACGGTGCCGACGGCGGCGTGCGCGAGGTCGGCGCCGGCGCGCTGGGCGTCGGCCAGCAACCGGGCCATCTTCGGGGCGGAGAACATCGGGTCGAGGGGCAGGCCGGTGCGGGCGGGCACGAGGGTGGCACGTCGGTCGGCGAGCAGGCGGCGGCAGTCCTCGGCGGTGCGGGTGTCCTGCCAGCTGAGCACCGGGCCCAGGGGACGGCCGTCACGGCGGTCCCAGGCGACCACGGACTCGCGCTGCGTGGACAGGGCGACGCCCACGGGGTGCAGCCCGGGCGTGGCGGCGAGGCAGTCGGCGACGACCTGCTGCACGGTGCGCCAGAGCTGGACGGGGTCCTGCTCGACCCGTCCGCCGTCGCCGTGCCGGATGCCGAGCGGGGCCGAGGCCCGGGCGAGCACGGCACCGGTGGGGTCGACGGCGACCGCCTTGGTGTTGGTCGTGCCCTGGTCGATCGCGACGACGACGTCCGTCACCGCTCCTCCTGCCTGGTGGCACCGGCACCGGTGCGGCACGCCGTCCTGCGGCGGCCCCGCCGATGCGGTGAATGAAAATTCGGTTATGAATCAACGATCACCACGGTAGGTCGACGCCTCCCGCGATGTCAACCGTCCGGTCGGTAGCGGGGGTGTGCCGGTCGGCGCCGTGCGCCCTTGGCCGGGGTCGCCAGGGCGGCAGTGGGCGGGAAGGTGTGCAGGTCGTCGGGACTTTTGCCCCGTGCGTGCCGGCTGTGGGGCTGGTTGGATGACTGAATCGATTCATCGAGTCGAGCCACCCGCGCAGGGTGGCGGGACGGCGGCGCACGGGCGCCGCACGAGAACGGAGCAGGTGCGACGTGGCACAGCGCATGATCTGGAACCAGACCGCGTACTTCGGCGCGGGGTCGATCACCGTCATCCCCGAGGAGCTCGCCCGGCGCGGGTTCACCAAGGCCCTGGTCGTCTCCGACAAGGTGCTCGTGGAGACCGGCGTGACCGGCCGCGTCACGAACCTGCTCGACGAGGCCGGGTTCCCCTACGAGGTCTACTCCGACGTGCTGCCGAACCCGCCGATCGAGAACGTGCAGGCCGGGGTCGCCGCGTTCCACGCCTCCGGCGCGGACGTGCTCATCGCCGTCGGTGGCGGTTCCCCGCAGGACACCTGCAAGGCCATCGGCATCATCGTGGCCAACCCCGAGTTCGCCGACGTGCGCTCGCTCGAGGGCGGCGCGCCCACCAAGAACCCCTCCGTGCCGATCATCGCCGTGCCCACCACGGCCGGCACCGCCTCGGAGACGACGATCAACTACGTCATCACCGACGTCGAGCGCCAGCGCAAGTTCGTCTGCTTCGACCCGCACGACATCCCCGTGATGGCCGTCGTCGACCCCGAGATGATGTCCAGCGCGCCCCGCGCCCTCAAGGTCGCCACCGGCCTGGACGCCCTCACGCACGCCATCGAGGGCTACACCACGGCAGGGGCATGGGAGCTGTCCGACCTGTTCCACCTCAAGGCGATCCAGGTCATCGCCGCCTCGCTGCGCGACGCCGCCGACGGCGACCCGGTCGCGGCCGAACGCATGGCGCTGGCGCAGTACGTGGCGGGCATGGGCTACTCGAACGTCGGCCTGGGCCTGGTGCACGCCATGGCCCACCCGCTCGGTGCGTTCTACTCGGCCCCGCACGGCGTGGCCAACGGCATCCTGCTCGCGCCGCTCATGGCGTTCAACGCCGCGTCCACCGGCGAGAAGCTGCGCGACGTGGCCGCCGCGTTCGGTGTCGAGGGCGCACACACGATGCCGTTGGAGGAGGCGCGCGCCGCCGCCGTCGAGGCCGTCGCGGCGCTGACCCGCGACCTGGGCAACCCGACGTCCATCACCGCGGTCGGCGCCACCGAGACCGACATCCCCGCCCTGGCCAAGGCCGCGTTCGAGGACGTGTGCGCAGGCGGCAACCCCCGCCCGGCGTCCGTCGCCGAGATCGAGGAGCTCTACCGCTCGCTGCTCTGAGCGGCCGCTGCCGGGGTCACGCCAGCGGGAGCGGCGTGCCCCCGGCAGCACCCCGCTGCGCCCGCAGGCCCGCCAGGCAGGCGTCGACGACCTGCGGCAGCGGTGCGGCGCCGTCGACCCGCAGGCCGGGCTCGTCGGGCGCCAGGTGCTCGAGCGTGGCCAGCTGGGAGTCCAGCAGGCTCACCGGCATGAAGTGCTCCGTCCGGGCGGCCATGCGGGTGCGCAGCACCTGCGCCGGCACGTCGACCTCGAGGAACAGCACCTCACCCGTCGCCCCGCGCAGCACGTCGCGGTACGCGCGGCGCAGGGCCGAGCACGCGACGACCGACCCGGTCGCCACCTGCTCGCTCATCCAGTCGCGGACCGCGACCAGCCACGGCGCACGGTCCTCGTCGGTGAGCGGCACACCCGAGGCCATCAGCGCCCGGTTGCGCTCGCCGTGGAACTCGTCGCCCTCGCCGAACGGCAGCGACAGGCGTTCGGCGAGCAGCCCGGCGACCGTCGACTTGCCCGAGCCGGACACACCCATGACGACCACGTGCACGCCGGGGGCCGGCGTCGTGTCCTGCCTGCTCACTGCGCTGCCTCCCGGCGATGCGTCGGACCGAGACCCCATCATCGCGTCAGTCAGGTGTGACCTCGGTGACCTGCCCGTCCTCGACGTGCCACCGACGGGTCAGGCGCACGGTGTCGAGCATGCGGCGGTCGTGGGTGACCAGCAGGACCGTACCGTCGAAGGCCTCGAGCGCCTGCTCGAGCTGCTCGATCGCCGGCAGGTCGAGGTGGTTGGTCGGCTCGTCGAGCACCAGCAGGTTCACCCCGCGGGCCTGCAGCAGCGCGAGGGCCGCGCGGGTGCGCTCGCCGGGGGAGAGCGAGGCGGCCGGACGCGGGATGTGGTGCCCGCCCAGCCCGAACTTGGCCAGCAGCGTGCGCACGTCCGCGGTCGTCCACTCGGGGACCTCGCGCGAGAACGCGGTCACCAGCGGGTCGTCGCCCTCGAACGCCGCGCGTGCCTGGTCGACCTCGCCGACGAGCACCCCCGAGCCCTGGTCGACGCGACCCTCGGTGGGGGTCAGCCGGCCGAGCAGCAGGCCGAGCAGCGTCGTCTTGCCCGCACCGTTGGGGCCGGTGATCGCCACGCGGTCGCGCCAGTCGAGCTGCACGTCGACCGGACCGAGCACGAAGTCCCCGCGCTGCACGCTCGCGTGCCGGGCAGCCGCCACGACCGCGCCCGAGCGGGGCGCCGCCGCGATGCTCATCTGCAGCTGCCACTCCTTGCGTGGCTCGGCCACCACGTCCAGCCGCTCGATCATCCGCTGCGTCTGGCGGGCCTTCGCGGCCTGCTTCTCGGAGGCGTCGGAGCGGAACTTGCGGCCGATCTTGTCGTTGTCGGCGGACTTGCGGCGGGCGTTCTTGACACCCTTGGCCATCCAGGCGCGCTGCATGCGTGCGCGTCCCTCGAGAGCGTCACGCCGGGCCGAGTAGTCCTCGTAGGCCTCGCGGGCCTGGCGGCGGGCCGTGGAGCGTTCGTCGAGGTAGGCGTCGTACGACCCGCCGTAGACGGCGACGCGCTGCAGGCTGCGGTCGATCTCGACCACCGAGGTGACGGTGCGCGAGAGGAACTCCCGGTCGTGGCTGACCACGACCACCGGCGCGGTCGAGCGGTGCACGAAGTCCTCGAGCAGGTCCAGACCCTCCAGGTCGAGGTCGTTGGTCGGCTCGTCCAGCAGGTACAGGTCGTAGCGCGACAGCAGCAGCGCCGCGAGCCCCACCCGGGCGGCCTGCCCGCCGGACAGTGCCGTCATCGGCAGGTCGGGGGAGACGTCGAGGCCCAGGTCGGCCAGCACCGAGCCCATCCGGGCGTCCAGGTCACCGCCGCCCAGTCCCATCCACCGCTCGAGCGCCTCGGCGAACTCGTCGTCCGCACCCGGCTCCCCGGTCGCCAGCCGCTCGGCGGCCGCATCCATCGCCACCTGCGCCGGCCCGACCCCCGTGCGCCGCTCCAGGTGCGCGTGCACCGACTCGTCCGCGCGCCGCTCGATCTCCTGCGCGAGGTACCCGAGCTGAGCGTGCTGCGGCGACACGGACACCGTCCCGGCGTCGGGCGCGCGGTGCCCGCCGAGGATGCGCAGCAGCGTCGACTTGCCCGCCCCGTTCGGCCCGACGAGCCCGACGACGTCCCCGGGTGCGACCACCAGGTCCACGCCCGCGAACAGCTCTCGGTCGCCGAACCCGGCACCCACACCCTTGGCCTGCACGGTCGCGCTCATGGGACCCATTGTCCGGGACCCGACGGACGCCCCGGACGGGTGCATGCCGACGAGCGCCCCGCTCAGCCCTCGGACTTCTCGCGCAGCTGCACCCGGCGGATCTTGCCCGAGATCGTCGTCGGCATGGCCTCGACGAACTCGACCTTGCGCGGGTACTTGTAGGGAGCGGTGCGGGCCTTGACGAACGTCTGGATGTCCTTGGCCAGCTCGTCGGACGGCTCGTAGCCGGCCGTGAGGACGACGGTCGCCTTCACGACGACGCCGCGCACGGGGTCGGGGGCGCCCGTGACCGCGCACTCGCGCACGGCCGGGTGCGCCATGACGACGGACTCGACCTCGAACGGGCCGACCCGGTAGCCGGAGGTCTTGATCATGTCGTCGGTGCGACCGACGTACCAGAGGTAGCCGTCGGCGTCACGGCGGGCCAGGTCGTGCGTGTGGTAGTAGCCGTCGTGCCAGACCGAGGCCGTGGTGGCGGGGTCGTCGGCGTAGCCGGTGAACAGGCCGATCGGGCGGGTGCCCTCGGGGATCCGCAGGCAGATCTCGCCGTCCTCGTCGACGCCCGCCTCGGTGCCGTCCTCGCGCAGGAGCACGACGTCGTAGGCGGGGGAGGGCAGGCCCATCGAGCCGGCCTTCGTCGCCTGCCACCAGTTCGTGACGACGGCGAGGGTCATCTCCGTCTGGCCGTAGCCCTCCTTGAGCTCGATCCCCGTCTGGTCGCGGAACGTCTCGTAGACCACCGGGTTCATCGCCTCGCCGGCGATCGTGCAGTGCTGCAGCGCCGACAGGTCGTAGCCGGACAGGTCCTGCTGGATGAGGAACCGGTACACGGTGGGTGCGGCGCAGAACGTGGTGACGCGCGCGTCCTGCAGGTGCGTGAGCAGGCGGTCGGGGTCGAACCGGTCGAAGTCGTAGACGTCGACGCAGGTCTCCAGGAACCACTGGCCGTAGAGCTTGCCCCACACGGACTTGGCCCAGCCGGTCTCCGAGAGGGTCAGGTGCAGGCCCTCGGGGTCGACCTTGTGCCAGTACTTGGCCGTGGCGATGTGCGCGACCGGGTAGGAGTGGTCGTGCAGCACCATCTTGGGCTGCGCGGTGGTGCCCGACGTGAAGTAGAGGAGCAGCGGGTCCGCCGCCACGGGCAGGTCCTCGCCCGTGGGCTTCACGAACGGGGGCGCCGTCGCGACGCCGGCGTCGAAGTCGTCCCAGCCCTCGCGGGTGCCGCGCACGCCGATGCGGGTCAGCGGGCGGCCCAGCTCGGCCTGCGCGCCGTCGACCTGCTCGGCGACGCCCCCCTCGAGGGTGCACACGACCGTCGAGATGCGCGCCTCGGTCAGGCGGAACACCAGGTCGTACGTCTTGAGCTGGTCGGTGGCCGGCACGGCGATCGCACCGATCTTGTGCAGGCCGAGGATCGCCCACCAGAACTGCGCGTGCCGCTTGAGCACCAGCAGCACGCGGTCGCCCTTGCGGACGCCGATCTGCAGGAAGTACGCGGCCGCCTGGTCGCTCAGCCGGGAGATCTCGGCGAACGTGAAGGTGCGCTCCTCGCCGTGGTCGTTGCACCAGCGCAACGCGCGACGATCCGGGGTCTCACGGCCGAGCCGGTCGACCACGTCGTACGCGAAGTTGAACGACGGTGGGCACGTGAACGAGAACGAGCGGGGTGCGCCGTCCTCGTCCAGCTCTTCGACGAGGTACTCGGTGTGCAGACCCAGCATGGCTGCCCGCTCCTTCGGATCGACGGCGGCCGGCACGGGCGGTCGGCCCGCACGATCGTAGGAGCCGCACGGGCCGACGACCTGGGACTCCTCACCCTGCGGACAGGCAGCGCCGCCCGACCCTGCGGTGGTGGGCGCCCGCCCTCAGATGAACAGCAGCTGGGCGCCGGCGGTCTTCTCGATGAAGTCGGACGCGCTGATGATCGCCTCCACGTCGTCGTACAGGTCGTCCTTGGTCAGGTGGTTCATGTCGGCGGACATGCGGCACGCCCACAGGTGGCCACCGGAGGCGACGATCTGCTCGAGGAACTCCGGGACGGTCGGCACGTCGATCTCCGCGATCGACTTGCGCATCCGGTTCGTGGCCATGGCCGTCATGCCGGGCAGCCCTCCCAGTCCTTGTGGCATGTGGGTGGCGGTGTTGCCCAGCATCGTGAACTTCAGGTCGCCCATCGTCTTCTTGGTGATGATGTCGAAACCCCAGAACGTGAAGAACAGGTGGGTCTGCACGCCCTCGCCCAGGGCGGCGTTCGCCAGGATCAGGCCCGGGTAGGCCATGTCGAGGTTGCCCTTGGAGCAGATGATCGCGAGCGTGCGCCCGGCCGAGGCCTCGTCGACGGCGTCGAACTGGGGGACGATCGCCGGTGCCTCGGGGTGCGTGGTCGTGTCGTTGACGGTCATGACGGTCTCCTGATCGCTCGGGCCGGTCGCGTCTCAGACGCAGCCGTGCGGCTTGGGCAGGCCGGCGACGTAGGCCATCTTCTTGGCCGGCTTGCCGGGGAAGAGCGCGAACAGCTCCTTGACGGGGATGGCCCCCACGGTCGACACGCGGCGCAGCGTGGCGGTCTCGCCCTGCTCGGCGAAGTCGGCGCGCAGGAACCGCAGGGCCTTCCAGTGGGCGTCGGTGAGCGTCAGGCCGATCTGCGCGGCCAGGACCGCGGCGAGCTCCTCGTCCCACTCGGCGGGGTCCGTGAGGAACCCTTCGGCGTCGACGTGGATCCGGTGGCCGTCGAGCGTGGTCTCGGGCATGGCGGTCCTTCTCTCGTGTGCTCGGTACCGGGTCGGTGGGTGGTTCCCTCAGGCCGCGTCGGCCAGCAGGGTCGTGTCCTTCCCGCGCATCGACATGTGGGCAGGGAGGGGGATCGGGCGACCGGGCAGCAGCGCGTTCCAGTAGAGCCAGCGGAACGCGAGCTTGCCCAGGTGGTTGGCGCGGGTCTCGGTCAGCAGGCGCAGCGGCCCGACCCAGGGCAGGGGGTAGGTGCCGGGCAGCGGCTGGGTGTCGTAGTCGAAGTCGATGAGCAGCCCCTTGCCGTGGCCGGTCTCGATGAAGCAGTTCGCGTGCCCGTCGAAGGAGTCGACGGGGTCGTGCCCGTCGGCCAGCAACGCGAAGTTGCGCACGAACGTCTCGACCGCGAAGTGCGCGACCGACCCGGCCTTGGACGTGGGCAGGTCGGCCGCGTCGCCCACGGCGAACACGTTCGGGTGGGCGCGCGAGCGCAGCGTGTGGCGGTCGACGCCCACGTACCCGAGCTCGTTGCCGAGCCCCGAGCGGGTGATCACGTCGGCGCCCATGTTGAGCGGCACGGTGACGAGCAGGTCGAAGGGGACCTGCCGTTCGTCGTAGGAGACCAGTGCCTTGGCCTGGTCGTCGACGTGCTCCACCAGGAAGTCGGTCTCGACCTGGATGCCCCGCTCGACGAGCATCGAGCCGAGCCGTTCCGAGGCGATGGGCTGGGTGAACGCACCCGACAGCGGGGTCGCGAGCACGAGCTCGGTACGCCCGCGCAGACCCCGTGCGCGCAGCCAGGCGTCGGCCAGGAACACGAACTCCAGCGGTGCGACCGGGCACTTGATCGGGGTCTCCGTCACGTGCACCACGAGCCGGCCGCCGGTGAACCCGTGCAGCCCGGCGTGCAGGGCCGTGGCGCCCTCGACCGTGTAGAAGTCGAAGATGCTGCGCCGCCACTCCTCGCCGAGCATGCCGGGCGTCTGGTCGGGTCGCGGGCTGGTGCCGGTGGTGATGACGAGCTGGTCGTATGCCAGCACGCGCCCGTCGGTGAGCGTCACGGTGCTGGCCGGGGCGTCGATCTGCTCGACACCGGCGAGCACCAGGTCGATGCCGTCGGCGAGCAGCGTGTGCCGTGACCGGCGCACCTGCTCGGGCCGGTACGTGCCGAAAGGCAGGAACAGGAAGCCCGGCTGGTACAGGTGCACGTCGTCCTTGTCGACGATCGTGATCTGCCAGTCGCGTGCGTCCAGGGCGCGGCGCATCCTGTTCGCGATCATGGTCCCTGCGGTGCCGGCACCGAGGACGAGCAGACGTCTGGACATGACCCCACACCACGCCTTCGTCGATGTGACCCTTCGTCTGCTTCCGACGCTAGGACGGCGCCGACGAACGGCCAGTGACGAAGGTCCCGGTTACCCTCCGGGGTATCCTGGGTGCAGGACGAGCGCGCAGGCAGCATGCCCCGCGACGACGAGCGGAGGAGTCGCCATGCAGCTGGACCCGGCCGAGATGACCGCAGTGGTCAACCGCCTCAAGCGCGCCCAGGGTCAGCTGGCCGGCGTGCTGCGGATGCTCGAGGAGGGCCGCGAGTGCGAGGACGTGGTCACGCAGCTGTCGGCCGTCAGCCGCGCGCTCGACAAAGCAGGCTTCGCGATCATCGCCACCGGCATGCGCCAGTGCCTCACCGGTCCTGAGGGCGAGCAGCAGCTCGACGTCGCCCGCCTCGAGAAGCTGTTCCTCTCCCTGGCCTGACACCACACCTGGATCGGCCCCGGGCCCGCTCCTCGTCAGGTGCCGGCGAGCGGCACGGTGACGACCGCGTCGGCCCCCACCTGCCGTGCCAGCCGCTGCGCCTGCGCGCGCACCTGGTCGGCCGTCCCCACCAGGCTCCCGCGACCCACGTGCGGGGCCACGCCGGAGAGCGCGTCGAGCATCTCGAACCGGGTCCTCGTCGCGGCGGCGACCCGGGGGTCCGCGACCACGATCACCTCGACGGCCAGCTCGACGCGCACCTGCGCGCGGGGGCGACCCACCGCCGCCAGCTCCTCGTGCAGCAGGCTCACGGCCCCGCGCAGCGCGGCGATATCAGGCCACGCGGCACTGAACTCGAGACGGACCACATCGGCGCGCGCCGCAGCCAGTGCGACGGCGACGGCCGAGGACGGCCGGAAGACGACAGGGGCGGGTGCCGGCACCGGACGGGTGCGGTCGAGCACGAGCGAGGACATGGCAGGGATGCTCCAGCGGGGCGGCTGCCGTCGGGGGCAGCGGGGTCGGTCGGGCCGGTGAGGCGGTCAGCAGGACCGCGGACACGGGCGACACGACGTCGCCGAGCACCCCGCGACGGGGGTGCCGGTCAGTGCGCGCACCACCACCACGAACGGTGTGCGGGCGGCAGGCATGGGCAGATCGTCGTCGCCGTGGCCTGCGCGAACAACCCCTGACCGCATGTCGGACGACGTCGAGCGTGTCGGACCGGGCGCGTCGCGCGCGTCGTCGGCGCGTCCGCCCGATATGTCTGTATCGTCACCGCCGGTCGGCCCGACCCCGCCCCCGCACGGTCGGGCCGACCCCTGCACCCACCCATCAGCCACAGCCCGTGCCGACGCGTGACGCGTGCGCGACGACGTGTGAGGACACCATGCCGCCCAAGGCCAAGAGCGCCCTGATCTGGGTCATCGTCATCTTCCTGGTCTACGCCGTCATCACCAGCCCCGAACGGGCCGCGGACGTGGTGCGCGCGCTGTGGGAGATGATCTCGGCCGCCTTCGCCGGGTTCGGCCGGTTCTTCGACAGTCTGACCTCCTGACGTGAGCGGGGCGACGGGCGCCTCGGTCGACGCCGTCGAGCGGCACCGGGGCCTGCGTCGGTACGTGCTCGCGGACGAGAACGTGGTGCTCGCCGTGCGGCGGCACTGGGCGCGGCTCGCCGAACCGGCGATCACGGCCGTCGTCGCGCTCGCGGTCGGCGCCGTGCTGGCCGAGCGCGCCCAGGCGGCGGTCGGCGACGTCGGCCTGGTCGTGCTCTGGCTCGGGCTGCTGCCCACCGTCCGGCTCGTGTGGCGGCTGCTGGAGTGGCGGGTCGAGTGGTTCGTGGCGACCGACCGCCGGATGCTGCTGCTGACCGGGCTGCTCACGCACCGGGTCGCCATGATGCCCCTGCACAAGGTCACCGACATGAGCTACTCGAGGTCGCTGGTCGGGCAGGTGCTCGGGTACGGGGAGTTCGTGCTCGAGTCGGCCGGTCAGGACCAGGCCATGCGGCGCATCGGGTGGGTCGCGCGCCCGGACGAGACGTACCGGCGGCTGTGCGCCACGATCTTCGCGCCGGGCCAGGGGCGGCCCCCCGGCCTGCCGGGCTTCGGTGCGGCGCCTGCACCCGCTCCCGCAGCCGCACAGGCCGCATCGGGCGCTGACCTGCGGGAGGGCGTGTCGGTGGCGCATGGTGAGGTGTCCTCCGTGCCCGATTCGTCCGCCCCCGTCCCGCTGCCACCCTCGTTCCTGCCGGAGGTCGGCGACACGCAACCGCTGCGCCTGCGTGCGCCCCGATCTCCCGAGCCGGATGGCGTCGACGAGGGTGGGCCGGCGTGGCACGTCGACGGTCCGCGCACGCCTTTCGTCGCGGTGGGGGAGTCCGGTCGAGGGTCCTCGACGGGCGTCCGGGCGCACGGGGCGCGCCCGCAGGACGACGGGACGGACCTCGACGGGCAGGTGACGTCCCGATGATGGGTGGGCACCACGCGCTGTCGGGTGCGGCGGCGTGGGTGGCGGTGACCTCCACGGCGAGCTTCGCGTTCGGGTGGCACCCCGTCCCGCCCGCCGGCGTCATCGCCGGGGCGCTCGTGTGCGCCGGCGCTGCGCTGCTGCCGGATGCCGACCACGGCAGCGCGACGATCGCCCAGTCGTTGCCGCCGGTCTCCGACCTGGTGTGCGCCGCGGTCGAGAAGGTCTCGGGCGGCCACCGGCGTGGGACGCACTCGATCCTGGGCGTGGGTGTGGCGACCGCTCTGGCGGCGCTGCTCGGCCAGGTGACGGTGCCCAGCTCGTACGGCCGGCTGGCGCTCGGGGCGGCCATCCTCGCCCTGCTCCTGGTGGCGTTCGCGGCGCGCGTGTGGCGGCTCACGGGTGACGGTGTGGTCGGCCCGTGGCTGGTGGCGGGTTCGGCGGCGTTCTTCGTGCTCGTCGCGGCGCCGGACCGCACGGACTGGCTCCCCCTGGCCGTCGGCCTGGGTGCGTCCGTGCACGTGCTGGGCGACCTGCTGACCACGCGGGGGGTGCCGCTCCTGTGGCCGTGGATGCCGAAGGCGCCGCGCTGGGTGCGCTCGGTGCCCGGTCTGCGCGAGGTGTGGCGTCCCAGCGGTCGGCTGGCTCTTCCGCTGCTGGGGGACGCCGGCTCGGTGCGGGAGTGGCTGCTGCTGGTGCCCGTCGGCGTGTACGCCGGGGTCGGCGTGGTGGACGCGCTGGTGCGGGGCGTCGGGCTGGACCGTGCGGCGGTCGAGGCGATCGTCGCCCGGTTCGGCGAGATGCCGGGGGCTTAGCGGCTGGTCTGCCGTCGGCGGCGCAGCACCTCGCGGACCGGTGGCACGGTGGTGCCGGACGCGAGTAGCACGGCGCGCGCACGCCGCCGGTTGCGCAGCACACCGCCGACGCCGATCACCCAGGGGACCAGCAGCACGCTGAACGCCAGCCGGTAGGCGTCCAACGAGTACGTGGTGGCCCCGGGCGGTGAGGCGGTCTGCAGGACCAGTCCGACGGCGAGCACCCCGGCGATCGTCGAGATGAACCCGCCGGAGTTCACGAAGCCCGTCGCGGTGCCCTGCAGCCGGGCCGGCGCGGTCGAGCGGGCGAAGTCCATGCCGACGAGCGAGACGGGGCCGCCGACACCGATCACCACGACGAACAGCGCGAGCTGCCACATCGGGCGGGGGGTGTCGTGCAGCAGCAGGGACACCCAGGCGAGCAGGGTCGCGGTGCTGCTGGCCAGCACGATCCAGCTGCGGCGCAGGGGGTGCCGTGAGGTGAGGTGGCCGATGATCGGGCCGGAGGTCATGGCGGTGAGCGTCAGGATCGTCAGCAGCAGGCTCGCCTCGGCGCGTGTGCGCTGCTGCGCGGTGACGAAGAACGGCACGCCCCACAGCAAGGAGACGACGTTCGCGCTGAACGGGCTGACGAAGTGGCTCCAGAACCCGAGCTTGGTCGCCGCCGGTCGCACCGACTCGCGCACGGCGGGCCAGAACGGGTCGTGGGGTGTGCCGGTCGAGCCCGGGCCGGTGGGCTGCGCGGTCGGCGGCCGGTCGCGGATCTTCCAGGCGGAGGCCCCGGCGGCGAGCAGCCCGACCCCGGCGAGGGTGCCGAAGGTGGCGGTCCAGCCGTACCCGTGCAGCAACCAGGCGACGGGGATGGCCGAGGCGATCTGCCCCGCCTGGCCGACGAGCCCGGTGGTCTGCACGAGCACCGGGACGCGGCGGGGCGGGAACCAGGCCGCGACCAGGCGGCAGACGCTGATGAAGATGGCCGCGTCGCCCCCGCCGATGAGCACCCGCGCGACCAGGGCGGCGGGCACGTCGGTGGCCAGGGCGAGCACGAGCTGCCCGACGGCCATCACGGTCGAACCGGTGACGATCATGGCGCGGACGCCGAACCGGTCAAGGAGGCGACCGGCGGGGATCTGCATGGCTGCGTAGACGGTGAGCTGGGTGACGGAGAACATTGCCAGCCCGGTGGCGCCGAGCGAGAACCGGTCGATCGCCTCGACGCCGGCGACGCCGAGCGCGGTGCGGTGCACGACGGCGATGAAGTAGGCGAGGACCGCGGCACTCAGGGCGATCGTCGCGGCGCGCGTCGAGGGCAGGCGCTCGCCGTGCATCGTCCGTGCTCCGTCCGTGCGGTGGGTGTCGGCCCGTGCGGTCGACCGGGGTGCCGGCGAGGTGGCTGCCCGCGTCCGACGACTGCTCCAGCGTAGGTGGTGGTGCCGGGCGCCCCTGAGGCGCCAAAGTCCCGACCGACCGCACGCATGTGACCCAGGTCACATCAACTGTTCACCTGTCCGACACACGGGCCTCGTAGCGTCGATGCGGAACGTCCCATTCCTCCGGTTCCTCCGGATGTCGGGACCCGTCGCCGCCGCCATCGCAGCCGGTGCGCACCCGCCGCCAGTCCCACCGTGCGAGCGCCCCGCCCCCTCTCCAGTACGGGAGCTGCGATGACCCTCACCGATGTCGACCGACTGCTCACCACCCCCCGCCGCACCGACGACCCCCGTGCGGGCGCCCGCACCGGCGACTCCGCGGCCGAGTCCCCCTCGCTCATGCTGCTGGTGCTCCTGGCCAGCGCCGGCGTGCTCGCCTACGCCGCGTTCCTGCTCGACCCCTCGCACCGCGGCGACCTCGTGCCGTACCTGATGGTGATGGCCGCCGAGACCGTGCTGGTCGTCCAGGCGCTGCTGTCCATGTGGACGATCCTGTCCGCCGGCCACAACCCGCGCGGGTTCGCGTTCCACCACGCGCAGGACCGCCTGTTCGACGCCCCCGAGATCCTGCGCGAGGGAGCCGGTGACGACCCACGCCGCTGGCGGCCCTACCTGCACGACCGTCCGGTCGACGTCGACGTGTTCGTGACGACCTACGGCGAGGACCCCGAGGTGGTCCGCCGCACCCTCGTGGCCGCCCGCGACATCGACGGCGCCCACCTGACCTGGGTGCTCGACGACGGCCGCTCCGACGCGATCCGCGACCTGGCCGCCGAGCTGGGTGTGCGGTACGTGCGCCGCCGCTCCTCGGGCGGGGCCAAGGCCGGCAACATCAACCACGCGCTGTCCCTCACCCACGGCGACTTCTTCGTCATCCTCGACGCGGACTTCGTGGCCGACCGGGCGTTCCTGCGCGAGACGCTGCCGTTCTTCGCCTCGCCGGACGTCGCGTTCGTGCAGACACCGCAGGTGTACGGCAACCTCGACACCCTGATCTCCCGGGGTGCCGGGTACATGCAGACGGTGTTCTACCGGTACATCCAGCCCGGGCGGAACCGCTTCAACGCCGCGTTCTGCGTCGGCACGAACGTCGTCTTCCGGCGCACCGCGATCGACGACGTCGGCGGCATGTACACCGACTCCAAGTCCGAGGACGTGTGGACCTCGCTGCTGCTGCACGAACGCGGGTGGCGGTCGGTGTTCATCCCCATGCCTCTGGCCATCGGTGACACCCCCGAGACGATCGAGGCGTACACCAAGCAGCAGCAGCGGTGGGCGACCGGTGGGTTCGAGATCCTGCTGACCCACAACCCGCTCGCGCCGCGCCGCACCCTGACCCTCGACCAGCGGCTGCAGTACACCGTGACCGCGACGCACTACCTGACCGGCATCACGCCGCTGCTCCTGCTCCTCGTGCCACCGATGCAGATCTACCTGGGGCTCTCGCCGATGGCGATCGACACCTCGACCGGCACGTGGGTCCTCTACTACGCGGGGTTCTACGTGCTGCAGATCGCGCTGGCGTTCTACACGCTGGGCACGTTCCGCTGGGAGACTCTCATGCTGTCGACCGTCTCGTTCCCGATCTACACCCGGGCCCTGGTCGACGCCCTGCTGCGCCGCGAGAAGGGCTGGCACGTCACCGGGCGCCAGGGCGCGGCGGTGTCCCCGTTCGCGTTCATCGCACCGCAGATCCTGTTCTTCGTGTTCCTCTCGCTGACCTCGCTCGTGGGGCTCTGGCGCGACCTGGGGGTCGGCACCCTCAGCCTGGCGTTGGCCTGGAACACCACGAACGCGGCGATCCTCGGGGCGTTCGTCGTCACCGCCGCCCGCGAGAGCCGGCAGGCGCGGGCCGCAGCACGTCGAGGCCGACGGGTGGCGACGGTGCCACCCGTCCGGGTGGCGATCACCGCCGCGCCCGGACGCCGTCGTGAGCTCACCACCGCCCGCGGCGGTGCAGCGTGACCGCCGCCGCGGTGCTGCGGCTCCTGACGGGCCTGCTGGCCGTGCTGCTGGCGGTGGCGGCGCTGACCGTGCACCTGGACCGCAGCCAGGCCCAGGTGGCCAGCCGCGAGGCGTCCATCAAGACCCTGACCTACGACGTCGGCACCTCGTACGCCGGGCTCGTCGTCGAGCAGCCCGTGGCCGTCGGTGACCACGTCGCCGCCGGGGACCCGCTGGTCGTGATCGACAGCGCGGCACTGCGTCAGGACGTCGCGCACGGCCTCGTCGACCCCGACACCTCGGCGGCGACCATCGACGCCAGCGGGCTGCTGACCGTCACGGCCACCGGCGACGGGATCGTCGCCGACCTGCGCAGCACCACGGGCACGTTCGTGCAGGCCGGCACGGTGCTGGCCACCGTGGAGCGGACCGGCACCCTGTACGTCTCCGCGCAGTACGAGCTGACGCCCGAGCAGTACGCCCGGCTCGAGGACTCCGCCGAGGTCGCCCTCGCCCTGCCGGACGGCACCCGGCTGACGGGCACCGTCGGCGACGTGAGCGTGCAGTCGACCGGCGGTGCGGCCCAGGCGGTCGCCACGGTCACGAGCGCCGGTCTGGTGCGGGGTGCGGCCGACGGCCTCGTCGCCCCCGGCACCCCGGTGACGGCCACGCTGCACCTGCGCCGTGACGGTGTCGTGAGCACCATGGCGGACCGACTCACCGTCGCGGTGGACTCGCTCCTGGACCGGTGGCCGGGGTGAACCGGGCGCCCCTCGTGGCCGCGGTCGCCACGGTGCTGGTCGCCGGCGGTCTGGTGGCGGCGCTGCGGCCGCCCTGGGCCGGTGCCGACGCACCCGGTGCGGACCTCGGGGGTACCGGTGGTTCGACCGCCGCGCTCACCGGGGACCCGCCCGACGCGAGGCCACCGGTCCTCGACGCCGCCGCGCTCGTCGACGCCGTCGAGCACGGGTCACCCGGTGACCTCGGGCCGATGCGGCTGGCCGACGGAATGGTGCCACCGACCAACCGGTGGTTCAGCGGCCTCGTGTTCGGGCCCGCGCCGCAGCCCGTGTTCGCGCTGCCCGGATCGTTCGCGCTCACCGACGCCGGCTGGTCGCTCGGGCTGCCCGTGCCGGTGGTCTCCGACGCAGCGGTCGTCGGCCCGCACGTGCCGGCCGTCACGCTCGACGTGGGCGCCGCCACCTCCCGCGTGGTCGCCTACGACACCGCGTCGGTGACCCTCGAACCGCTCGACGCGTCGGGGGAGCCGCTGGGCCGGCTCGTGCTGGCCGAGGGCTCACCGTTCGTGGCGTTCACCGCCGCCGGCGACCTCACGCTGCGCTCCGACGTGGCGTTCGCCGGCACCGGCACCGCCGACGACCCCGCCACCGCGCACGTCGCCGGGCGGACGTGGGCGCTGGTGGCCACCGGGCCGGCCGGGGCGGTGAGCGGGCAGCAGGTCGCGCTCGCGGCCGGCCAGAGCGCCACCGTGTACCCGTTGCCGGACGACGCCGACCAGCGGGCGCTGGACCGGTTGGCGCAGGCCGCGGCCGACCCGGTGACCGCGACGGCCCTGACCTACGGGGTCAGCGAGCTCGGGGTCGCCGACGGGGTCGCGCGCACCACGCTGCGCTACACCACGGCGCGCGGGACCCCGACCGTCGTGGCCGCGATGCCCCACCACGTCGCGGGCGGCGTGGGCGGCACCGGTCAGGCGTCGGAGTGCGACCTGGGGACCTACCCCAGCGTGTACGGCACCCTCACGCTGTGCCCCGGCACGGACCTCGTCACGCGCGTGCCGGCACTGACGCCCACCGCCGCGCCCGACATCGCGCAGGTCGACGGGCCCACGCGGGCGGCGCTCGCGGACCAGCTGCGCGCGGACGTGGCCACCACGTCCGCGTACCCGTCGGACACCTACTTCGGTGGCAAGGCGCTGTACCGCTCGGCGATGCTGGTGACCCTTGGCCGCGCGCTCGGCGAGGACGAGGCCGTGGCCGCGCTGTCGGAGCGCGTGGTGGGGGCTCTGCGCGAGTGGACCGAGCCGGACGGCTGCCGGACCCGCGCGGCGCGCTGCTTCCTGTACGACGAGACCGCCCGCGGTGTGGTCGGGCTGACGCCGTCGTTCGGGTCCGAGGAGTTCAACGACCACCACTTCCACTACGGCTACCTGCTCGGGGCGGCGGGCCTGATGGCGGCCGACGACCCGGACCTGGCCGCCGACCTGGCGCCCGTGATGGACCTGCTCGCGCTCGACATCGCCGCGGGGGAGCCGTCCGCCTGGTTCCCCGCGCTGCGCGTGCTCGACGTGTACCGCGGGCACTCCTGGGCGTCGGGCACCTCGCCGTTCGCCGACGGCAACAACCAGGAGTCGACGGCCGAGGCGATCTCGGCGTGGAACGGGCTGGGGCTGTGGGCGCGGGCCTCCGGCCAGGACGACCTGGCCACGCAGGCGGCGTGGATGCTGTCGACGGAGGCGTTCAGCGCCCGGGCGTACTGGACCGAGCCGGACCTGGGCTGGTTGGTGGACGAGGGGTTCGGCCACCGCATCCTGGCGATGTCGTGGGGTGCCAAGCGCGACTACGCGACGTGGTTCAGCGCGCAGCCGTCGGCCATGCTCGGCATCCAGCTGCTGCCCATGCCGGCCGTGGACGGGCTGTTCGCGGCGGACGCCGAGCAGGTCAGGTCGGCCGTCGCCGAGGCCGCGCCGGCGGGGTTCGACGTGCAGTTCGGCGACTACCTGGTGATGTACCTGGCGCTGGTCGACCCGCACGCTGCCGCGACGGCTGCCGCGGACCTGCCCGACACGGCGATCGACGACGCCGACTCGCGGACGTACCTGCTGGCCTGGCTCGCCGCGCCACCGGCCCGTGCTAGGTGACGGTCTCACGCTCCGGGCAGCGGGCGCTCGACCTTCGGGGGCGCCTTTACCCCTGCTGACCTGCGCAGATGTGCGTGCCGGGCGACTGGTGTCCGCGGAGCGGGACCTTCGGCTGGGTCGAGCGGGGCCCACCCCCGTAGCCTGCGTGCTGGTCGGGCCCGTCGCCCGGCGCGGGAACGGGCGTGAGCCCGGCATGAGGAGGCGGCGACGTGGCAGACCCCCGAGGGTTCCTGACGACCCGGCAGCGCGAGCTGCCCGCGGACCGGCCCGTCGACGTCCGGATCATGGACTGGCGCGAGGTGCACGCCCACCGTGCCGGCCACCCCGACGACGTCGCGATGGTCACCCGTCAGGCCGGGCGCTGCATGGACTGCGGCATCCCGTTCTGCCACAACGGCTGCCCCCTGGGCAACGTGATGCCCGAGTGGAACGACCTGGTCTGGCGCGGGCAGTGGGCCGATGCGATCGAGCGCCTGCACATGACCAACAACTTCCCGGAGTTCACCGGCCGCCTGTGCCCGGCGCCCTGCGAGACCGCGTGCGTGCTCGGCATCAACGAGCCGCCGGTCACCATCAAGAACGTCGAGGTCACGATCATCGACGAGGCGTTCGACCGCGGGCTCGTGCAGCCGCAGGTGCCGCAGTGGATGACCGGCAAGACCGTCGCGGTGATCGGCTCCGGCCCGGCCGGCCTGGCCGCTGCCCAGCAGCTGACGCGCTGCGGTCACACGGTGGCCGTGTACGAGCGTGCCGACCGCCCCGGTGGACTGCTGCGCTACGGCATCCCCGAGTTCAAGATGGAGAAGCGGCACGTGGACCGCCGTCTGGCGCTCATGGAGGCCGAGGGCACCCGGTTCCACAACGGCGTCGCGGTCGGCACCGACATCACGGGTCAGCAGCTGCGTGAGCGGTACGACGCCGTGGTCGTCGCGGTCGGGTCGACCACACCGCGCGACCTGCCCGTCACGGGTCGCGAGCACGGCGGGGTGCTGCAGGCCATGCAGTACCTGGTGCCGGCCAACCGGGTGGCGCGCGGCGAGGTCGTCGAGGACCAGGTCGTGGCCACCGACAAGGACGTCGTGGTGATCGGCGGCGGTGACACCGGCGCTGACTGCGTGGGCACGGCCATCCGGCAGGGTGCCCGCTCGGTGACGCAGCTGGAGATCATGCCGCGCCCGCCGCAGGAGCGTCCGTCCTCGCAGCCGTGGCCGACCTACCCGATGATCTACCGGGTCTCCAGCGCCCACCAGGAGGGCGGCGAGCGCGTCTACGCGGTCAGCACGCAGGAGATCCTCGCGGACGACGACGGCCAGGTGCGTGCGCTGCGGCTGGTCGAGGTCGAGCTGGTCGACGGGCGGTTCGCGCCGGTCGAGGGGTCCGAGCGGGAGATCCCGGCGCAGCTGGTGCTGCTGGCCATGGGCTTCACCGGGCCGGAGCGCGGCGCGCTGCTCGACCAGCTCGGGGTGACGCTCACCGAGCGCGGTGCCGTGGCGCGCGACGACACGTTCGCCACGGACGTGCCCGGGGTGTTCGTGGCCGGCGACGCCGGCCGTGGGCAGTCGCTGATCGTGTGGGCGATCGCCGAGGGCCGGGCTGCCGCGGCCGCGGTCGACACCTACCTGTCGGGTCGCACCGAGCTGCCCACGCCCATCCGCGCCAGCACGGCTTCGCTGCGGGCCTGACCGGTCCCTTCGTCCCTGGTGCCGAGGGCCTCGGCGCGCTGGGCTGGCGGCATGATCGAGTTGCCCGAGGCTGTCACGTACGCCGCGGGCCTGCAGGCTGCCCTGACGGGTCGCACCGTCGTCGAGGCGCAGGCAGGCCGTTCACCGCACGGGTTCGCGTTCTACTCCGGTGATCCGGGCTCGTACCGGTCCCGGTTGCGCGGCAGGGTCCTGGGTGGTGCGTCGGCGGCCGGCGGGTTGGTGCTGATCGACGTCGGCGGGGGTGAGCACCTGCTGCTGGGCGACGGGGCGTACCCCCGGCTGCACGCACCGGGTGCGCGCGTGCCGGACAGGCACCAGCTGCGCCTCGACCTGGACGACGGGTCGGCGCTGACGGTCGGTGTGCAGATGTACGGCGGGCTGCACCTGGTCGACGTGAGCGACCCCGACCCGTACCTGGAGGCGGCCCTGCGGTGCCCGTCGCCGCTGACGGAGCGGTTCGACCAGGAGTGGGTCGCCGGGCTGTGGGCGCAGGACGGTGTCGAGCGCGGTTCCGTCAAGGCGTTCCTGGCGACGCAGCAGCGGATCCCCGGGCTGGGCAACGGCGTGCTGCAGGACATCTGCTGGCAGGCGCGGGTGCATCCGCGGCGTGCGGTGGCCACGCTCGACGCGGCGGCGCGGACGGCCCTGATGGACGCGGTGCGCTCGACCTTGGCGGCGATGGTTGCCGGGGGTGGGCGCGACACCGAGCGCACCTTGCAGGGGGAGCCGGGTGGGTACCGGACGGTGCTCAGCCGCCGGACGCTGGAGGTGCCGTGCCCGCGGTGCGGCGGACGGGTGGGCAAGTCGACGTACCTGGGTGGCGCGGTCTACGCGTGCGGCGGGTGCCAGGAGTGAGCCGGGGGTCGGGCTGACGGACGGGGGTGGCCGACGGGTGGCCGAGATGGACTAGAGCAATTACTCTAGAACCCATGACCGGCACCCGACGCGACGGCGTCCCCGCAACCCGCACCCGCCGACGCGAGGAGATCCTCGACGCCGCACTCGCCCTGTTCGACGAACGCGGCATCGGTCCGGTGTCCACCAACCACGTCGCCGAACGGGCCGGCATCAGCGCCGGGAACCTCTACTACTGGTTCTCCGGCAAGCCCGCGATCCTGCGCGCGCTCGTCGAGCGGTGGCAGGCCGAGTCGACCTTCCCTGCCGCACTCGCCGAGGGCGACCCTGACGCGGTACTGCGTGCCCTCGCCTCGGTGCTCAGCGGGCAGGGGCAGCTCACGGACCGGTACGGCCCGCTCGCACGCGAGCTCGTCCCGCTGCTGCGCTCCGACGCCGAGCTCGCCGAGGTCTACTGCGCGAGCTACCAGACGCGCGTCGAGGCCCTCACGCACGCGGTCGACGTGCTGGTCGAGGCCGGTCTGCTCCGCGCACCCAGCCCGCCGTTGCACGCACGCGACGTCGTGCTGGGCGGTTGGATCCTGGCCGAGCTGGGGCCGGGCTACCTGGAGACCGTCGGACCGGCCGACCGGGTGCCCGACGTGCTCCTCGCGCCGTTGCTCGCGCAGCTGACCGACCGCGGACGCACGGTGCTGGGGGTGCAGGCATGAGCGGCCGGCAGCCGGACGAGGACCGTCCGCGCGGGCTCACGCGCCGCACGCTCCTGCGCCGCGGCGCCCTCGGGCTCGGCGGGCTCGTCGCGGTGGCGACCGTCGGCACGGGCGTCCGCGGCGCGCTCAACGGGGCGTTCCAGGTCGGCGTCGGCGCACCCTACGACCTGTGGTCGACGTGGGCGGACGTCGACGACCTCGGGCGGCACCTGGTCGCGGCCGGGGTGCTCGCCGCGAACCCGCACAACACCCAGCCGTGGACGTTCGCCGTCGCGGACGGCACCGGTGACCGGCGGACGATCGACGTGCACGAGGACCCGACGCGCACGATGCCCGTCAACGACGCCTCGGGCCGCGAGCATCTGGCCGGGATCGGCTGCGCCGTGACGAACATGGTCGTCGCCGCCGCCGCCCGGGGAGCCGGCACGACCGTCGCCTACCTGCCCGACGGCCCGCACGGACCCGCCGCGCGCGTCACCGTGGGGGAGCGCGCGGCCGACGAGCAGGACGTGGCGCTCGCGCGGGTGCTCGCCGACCGGCACACCTCGCGTGGCGCGTTCACCGACGAGCCGGTCGAGGCCGACGTGCTGGCCGAGCTGGCCACGCAGGCCGCACGAGACGGCGTGCGGGTCCAGTGGGTGGTCGACCCGGACGAGCGCGCCGCGCTCGGTGCGCTCGTGGTCGACGCCACCGTGGCGGTCGTCGCCGACGAGGCGATGTCGGTCGAGGCGTTCTCGTGGTTCCGCTCCACCCGGTCGCAGGTCGACAGCCACCGCGACGGCCTCACGCTCGACTGCCAGGGCCTGGACCGGGTGACCTCGTTCGCCGCCGCGGTGCTGCCCGCCTCGTCGCGGCGGCAGGGCGACGAGTTCTGGGTCAAGCGCACCCGCGACGTGCACACGGCGACAGCGGCGGCCTACGCGGTGCTCGTCGTCGACGACGTCACGGACACGGCCGCGCAGGTGGCCGGGGGAGTCGCGCTGCAACGTCTGCTGCTCGCCTGCACCGCCGCCGGCCTGGCGGCGCAGCCGATGAACCAGGTCACCGAGTACCTCGACGCCGTGGCGCTGGGGATGGCGGGCGACGCGCGTACGGCCGCCGACCTGGCGCAGCGGTGGGAACGGATCGTGCCCGACGGGGCCCGGCGAGGGCTGCTGCTGGTGCGCGTGGGCCACCCCGAGCGGGCCGGTGGGCGCAGCCCGCGTCGCCCGCTCGCCGACGTGCTCGTCTGACCCGTCGCCCACCACCCGGACCGTCGGGGGCGCCCGCCCGGCAGGCGCCCCCGACGCGGCTCGCTCAGGAGCCGACGAGCTCGCCCTCGTCCTCCAGCGGTGCCCCGGCCTCGTCGTCGGCCGCGGCGACCTCGTCCGGCGCCGGGGCGCTCAGGCCTCCGGACAGCGCGTACTCCTCCTCGGGAGAGAGCACGAGACGCGAACGGCCCCACAGGGCGAAGGCGGCCAGCGCGACGGCGAAGACCACCCCGATGGCGACGATCGCCGCACGGTAGTCCGGGTTGAGCATCACGGCCACGAAGATCGCCAGGGCCAGCAGGCCGGCGACCACCGCGCCGGGCACACCGACCGGGCTGCGGTAGGGCCGGGCGGCGTCCGGGAACCGGCGGCGCAGCAGCACGAACGAGGCCATCTGCAGCAGGTAGGCGATGACGGCGCCCCACACGGCGATGTTCAGCACGATCGACCCGGCGGAGGCCACCCCGTAGTCCACGAGTACCAGGGCGGCGAACCCGATCGCGGCCCCCACCAGCAACGCCACCCACGGGGTCTTGCGGGCACCGGTCAGCGACAGGGCCGTCGGGTAGTACCCCGCACGGGACAGCGAGTAGATGTTGCGGCCGTAGGCGAACATGATCCCCTGCGTCGAGGCCAGCAGGCCGACGAGCGCGAACGCCGACAGGATCGCCGCGACGTTACCGCTGGGCAGCATGGTCCGGAACCCGTCGAGCAGCGGCTCGCCGGAGCCGGACAGCGCCGCCGAGCCGGTGATCGCCGGGTTGAGCACCACGACCACGGCCGCGGTGACGACGAGTGTGACCATGCCCCAGAAGCCCGCACGGGGGATGTCCTTGGCGGGGGTGTGCGCCTCCTCGGCCGCCAGCGGCAGCTCCTCGATGCCCAGGAACAGCCACATCGCGAACGGCAGCGCGAAGAAGATCGCCCCGAACCCGTGCGGCAGGAAGGTGCTCTGGCCCGGGTCGGGCTCGATGTCGAACAGCGAGCCCAGGTCGAGCGAGGACGAGGTCAGCGCCATCACCGCGAACACCGCGAGCACCGCGATCGAGATCAACGAGACGACGAACGCGAACTTGAACGAGATCTCCGCCCCGGCCGTGTTCAGCGCGAGGAACACGCCGTAGATGATCAGCCACCACGCCCACGCCGGCAGGGACACCCCGAACAGCTCCGAGGTGATCGAGTCGGCGTACTGCCCGGAGAAGTACACGACCACGGCCGTGGTCATCACGTACTCGACCGTCTCGGCCAGGCCCGTCACGAACCCGCCCCACGGGCCCATCGCGGCGCGCGCGAAGGAGTACGCGCCTCCCGTGTGCGGCATGGCGGCCGACATCTCGCCGATCGAGAAGAGCATCCCGAAGTACATGACGACGACCAGGACGGTCGCGACCACGAACCCGCCCCAGCCGGCCTCGCCGATGCCGAGGTTCCACCCGGAGAAGTCGCCCGAGATGACGGCGGCGATGCCGATGCCCCACAGGCCCCAGAACCCGGCCGTGCGAGTCAGGCCCCGCTTGTCGAAGTACGTCTGGTCGGCGGCGGCGTAGGTCACGCCGGCGACGCTCGTGGTCGGTGTCGCGCTCATGATGTCCTCCTCGGGTGCTGGTGCTGGTCCTCGTGCCGGTTCTGGTGCTCGTGCTGCGCGGTGACGTACCCGTACTTGCGCAGGTGGAACCGCATGCGGGTGCCGACGAAGTGCTCGTGCGCGGCCTCGATGGGTCGCCCGCCGGTGCCCGTCGCCGTGCGCTGCACGTGCACCAGCGGCGAACCGACGTCGACGCCCAGGTGCGCGGCCTGCTCGTGGTCGGCGAACGTCAGCTCGAGGCTCTCGTCGCTGTACTCCGGCTCGACGCCGTACACGGTGCGCAAGGTCCGGTAGAGCGAACCGAGGTCCTGCGTGGCCAGGCCAGGGAACAGGTCGGCGGGCAGGTGCGACTCCTCGAGCGAGAGGGGGCGGCCGTCGGCCAGGCGCAGCCGCCACAGGCGGTGCACCGCCGCCCCCTCCGGCAGCTGCAGCAGTCGTCGCTCGCGGGCACCGGCGGTGGTCAGCTCGACGCGCAGCACCCGGGTGTCGACGTGGAACCCCTGGTAGCGGGCGATGTCGGGCAGACCCTCGATCGTGTTGAGGTTCCGTTCGATGCGCCCGTCGGCCACCCGCACGCCGCCGCCGCGGCCGATGGTGCGGCGGACCAGCCCCTCGGCCTCCAACCGGTCCAGTGCCGAGCGCAGCTGCGCGCGCGGCACCCCCAGCTGCTCGGCCAGCGAACGCTCGTCGCCGAGCCGCTCACCCGGCCCCAGCTGCTCGGCGCGCAGCCGGGCACGCAGCCGCACGCACAGGGTGTCGACGGACGCGGCGGTCACGGCCGGTCCGGCACGAGCACGTCGTCGAGCGCATCGGCGAAGGCGGCCAGGAACCAGTCGACGTCGTCGTCGGAGAACACCAGGGGCGGGCGCAGCTTGAGCACGTTGCCGCCCGCACCGCACACCGAGGTCAGCACCCGGCGGTCGCGCAGGGCCTCGACCAGGTCGAGAGCCACCTGCGTGCTGGGCGCCATCGACACCCGGTCGGTGACCACGTCGACGCCGATGTACAGCCCGACGCCGCGCACGTCGCCGATCAGCGGGTGGTCGGCGGTGAGGGTGCGCAGCTCGGCCAGGAACCGGGCGCCGGTGCGCGCGGCCCGCTCCTGCAGGCCCTCCTCGGCGATCACCGCGAGCACGGCCTGCGCCGCCGCGATCGACACCGGGTTGCCGCCGAACGTGTTGAAGTACGGGATCGACTCGCCGAACGCGGCCAGCACCCCGGAACGGGCCGCCATGGCCGCGACGGGGATGCCGTTGCCCATCGGCTTGCCGGTGGTCACCAGGTCGGGCACCACACCGTGCCGGGCGAACCCCCAGAACTCGCTCCCGGTGCGCCCGAAGCCGGGCTGCACCTCGTCGGCGACGAACACCCCGCCGGCCCGGCGCACCACCTCGACCGCGGGTGCCAGGTAGCCCACGGGGTCGGGGAACACGCCGTCGGAGGAGAAGATCGAGTCGGCGACGAACGCCGCGACCTGCACGCCGTGCCGCTCCAGGTCGGCGACCGCCTCGGCCATGCGCGCCGCGAACCAGGCTCCCGGCTCGTCCGTGCCGGTGCGCAGCGGGTCCGGCACCGGCACCGTGCGCACGTCCAGCCCCAGCCGCTGCGCGGTCCCCAGCGCGGGCGACAGCTGCGAGGTCAGCGCGGAGTTCCCGTGGTACGCCTCGGCGCTGACGATCACCCCTGTGCCGCCGGTGGCCGCCTGGGCGACCCGCACGGCCAGGTCGTTGGCCTCCGACCCGGTGCACAGGAACATCACCTGGTCGACCTCGTCCGGCATCGTGGCCAGCAGGTCCTCGGAGTACTGCACGACACGGTCGTGCAGGTACCGGGTGTGCGTGTTCAGCGCTGCGGCCTGCTCGGCGATCGCGGCCACGACCCGCGGGTGGCAGTGCCCCACCGAGGCCACGTTGTTGTACACGTCGAGGTACTGCAGGCCGTCGGCGTCGTACAGGTGCGCGCCCTCGCCGCGCACCAGGTGCACGGGCCGCCGGTAGAACAGCCGGTACGAGGGGCCGAGCACACGCTCGCGGCGGCGGACCAGCTGTGCGGTCGGCCAGGGCAGCTCACCGCCGGCGTCGGAGCGGAAGCTGTTGGTGTCCATGATCGTCGAACGGGTCGCCACGGGGAGTCCTCCGCGAGGTGGTGGGTGGTGCGCGGGCGTGATCGCCCGGTCCGCGTCGGTCGGCCGCCCGGCCCTCGCTCGTGGATGACGCCCATCGTTCTCCGCGGGCGCACCGGGCGTCCCGGGTGCGCGTAAGAACTGTGTTACCGGTGGCGGCCTGGTGTTAATGGCCGGTCACGCGCGTGCGGGTCTGTGACGTGCACGTGAAATCTGCGGCCGAGCCCTTCTGCCGGACCGGCCGGGGCGCGCACGATGGTTCTGCCCGCCCGGCCTCGCCCCGACCCTCGAGGGGCCCCCGATGACCGATCAGCTGCTGTCCCCGCCCGTGACCTCGACCGTGCCAGCGCCTGCGTCGCTGGCCGCGTTCGACGCGCTCGCCCAAGGTGCGCCCGCCCCGCGCTGGCTGCGCGACGGCATCGTCGACGCCTGGCTGTTCGACCCCACCACCACCCAGGTCACGCTCATCACCGTCTCGGAGAACGCCACGTTCCTGGTCCGCCAGGCCGGGACGCCCGTCGCGGTCACCCGGGTGGCGCGCCCCGGGTACATGGGCGACCCGGCCGCGTTCGAGTCCGAGCTCGCGTGGGTCGAGGCCCTGGCCACCCACGGCACGGCCGACGTGCCCGCCGGGCTGCGCAGCGTCGAGGGCCGCTTCGCCGTCGAGGTGCTCGACGAGGTGGGGCACCGCTGGACGTGCGTGTCGTTCGGCTTCGTGCCCGGCAGCATCCTGGAGGACATCGCCGACCCGGTGCCGTACTACGCGCAGATCGGTCGCACCACGGCCGAGCTGCACGAGCACGCCATGGCCTGGGTACCGCCCGTCGGCTTCCGTCGGCACTCCTGGGAGCTGACCGACATGGTCGGCCCGACGTGCCGGTGGGGACGCTGGCAGGACGCCGACCTGGACGCCGGGGCCCTGCGGCTGCTCGGACGGGCGCAGACCGCCGCGCTCGAGGTCCTCGTCGACGCCCCGCGTACCCCCGACCAGTGGGGGCTGATCCACGCCGACCTGCGGCCCTCGAACATCATGATCGACGGCGACGTGCTCACGGTCATCGACTTCGACGACTGCGGCTACGGCTGGTTCGCCTACGACTTCGCCGCCGCCCTGACGTTCATGGAGCACGTGCCCTACGCCGACGCGATGGCCAAGGAGTGGCTGTCCGGCTACTCGCAGGTGCGGCCGCTGGACGTGCTCGACGAGCAGCGGGCGTGCGCGCTGTCCATGATCCGACGGCTGCAGATGCTCGGCTGGACCACGACCCACCGCCAGGACGCCCTGCCGCCGCAGCTGTGGGCGGCCCAGCGGGAGGGCACGCTCGAGGTGGCCGAGAAGTACCTGCACCGGCCGACGTGGCTGGTCGGCTGACACCGGCGGCCGTCCTGCTCGACCTGGACGGCACGCTGATCGACTCCGAACCGGCCTGGTCGCAGGCCGTGGGTGACACCGCGCGTGCGTACGGGCTGCCGTGGTCACCCGCGGACGACCTGGCCGTGGTCGGGTGGTCGATCCCCGCGCTGTGCGTCGAGCTGCGGCGCCGCGGTGTCCCGCTCGACGACGCCGAGCTGGCCGACCGCCTGCACGCGCACGTGGGCCGCACGCTGCGCCGCGAGCTGCGCTGGCAGCCCGGGGCCCGCGCGCTGCTGGTGGCACTGCAGTCGGCCGGTGTGCCGTGCGCGTGGGTCACCGCCACGCACGGCGGGCTGGCCCGCGCGCTGGCCGGCTGCGCGCCGGCCGGCACGGTGCGGGTCGTCGTCGCCGGTGACGACGTGCTGCGGGCGAAGCCCGCACCCGACGGCTACCTGCAGGCCGCGGCGTGCCTGGGTGTCGACCCCGCGGCGTGCGTGGCCGTCGAGGACTCACCCACGGGTGTGCGGGCCGCACTGGCCTGCGGGGCACGCACGTACCAGATCGACCCGGCGCAGAGCGTGCCCGACGACCTCGCCGAGCACCCGCGCCTGCGCCGGCTGCCCGGGCTCGATGCCCTCGCGCACGAGCTCGGCCTGGTGGACCGACCTGGCCCGGCCGGCGGTCCGGCCGGTGGGTCCGCGCCCGCGATCACGGCTCGAACCGGTAGCCGATCCCCGGTTCGGTGACCAGGTGCCGGGGCCGCGCGGGTTCCGGCTCGAGCTTGCGGCGCAACTGGGCCAGGTACACGCGCAGGTAGTTCGTCTCCTGCTCGTACCCGGGCCCCCACACCTCGCGCAGCAGGTCGCGCTGCGTGACGAGCTTGCCGGGGTGTCGCACGAGCACCTCGAGCACGTGCCACTCGGTGGGCGTCAACCGCACGGGTACCCCGTCACGCTCGACCCGGCGGGCGGCCAGGTCGACCGTGAACGACGGGGTCGTCACCACGGGGGCGTCCGGCTCGTGCGTCGAGCGGCGCAGGGCGGCACGCACCCGGGCGAGCAGCTCGTCCATGCCGAACGGCTTGGTCACGTAGTCGTCGGCACCGGCGTCGAGCGCATCCACCTTGGCCGACTGCGAGTCGCGTGCCGACAGGACGATGATCGGCACGTCGGACCAGCCACGCAGGCCGTGCACGACGTCCACACCGTCCATGTCGGGCAGGCCCAGGTCGAGGATGACCAGGTCGTGCGGGGTCGACGCGGCCTGGTGCAGCGCGCCGGCACCGTCCACGGCGAGGTCGACGTCGATGTGCCGGGCGCGCAGGTTGATCGACAGCGCCCGGCCCAGCACGGGGTCGTCGTCGACGACGAGGATCCTGGTCATGGTGCCTGCACCCCCACGGGCTCCACGGGCAGCCGCACGGTCATGGTCAGACCGCCCCCGGGCGTCTGCGAGGGGGTCAGCCGGGCGTCCATCGCGTCGCAGAACCCTCGGGCGATGGCCAGCCCCAGCCCGGTGTGACCCCCGACGCCCTTGTCGTCGAGCCGCTGGAACGGCACGAACAGGTTGTCCCACTTCTCGCGGGGCACCCCGGGCCCGTGGTCACGCACCTGCAGGTCGACGTGGTCGCCGACGAGCCGCGCCCGGACCTCCACGGGTACGTCCTGCGGGGTGTGCCGCCGGGCGTTGTCGACGAGGTTCGCCACGACACGGTCGAGCAGTCCCGCGTCGGCGCGCACGAGCGGCAACGAGTCGGACAGGTCGAGGTCGACCTGCCCGACGGGGACGTGCAGCAGGGTGCGGGCGACGACCTCGTCGAGCGCGACCGGGGCGAGGAGCGCGCTGACCGCACCGGCCTCGATCCGGCTGATGTCGAGCAGGTTGGCGATGATGTCGGTCAGGTGGTCGGTGGACTCCTCGATCGACTCCAGCAGCGCCGAGCGCTCGTCGGGCGAGAACTCCACGTCGTCCTGCCGCAGGCTCGACACGGCGGCCTTGAGCCCGGCCAGCGGCGTGCGCAGGTCGTGGCCGACGGCGGCGAGCAGCGCAGCCCTCATCCGGTCCGTCTCCGCGAGCTCCACGGCGTGCGCCGCCAGTCGCTGCCCTTCCCACGCGCGCCCGGCCGCGGCGGCCAGACGCTGCAGCAGCCCGCGGTCCTCCGCGAACAGCACCGGCCCGTGGGCGACCAGCTCGAGCTCGTCGCCGGCCTTGAGCCGCGCGGCGGGGCCCTCCGGGACGGCGTCCGCGGCGGGAGCCTCGGGCAGCGCACCGACCGAGGCGACGACCTCGTCGGCGCGTCCCGGCCGCGAGCGGACCAGGGCGACCGCGGTCATGGAGAACGCGCGGCGCACCTCGTCCAGCACCTCGGCCGGTTGCAGGTCGCCGGGGGCGCGGGCGGACACGTCCGCGAGCACGCGGGCCTCGAGCGCGGTGCGGCCCGCGGTGGCGCGTTCCCGGGCCGCCAGCTCGACGGTGACGCTCACGATGAGCGAGACGGCCAGGAACACCACGAGCTCGAGGACGGCGTCGCGGCTCTCGATCGCCAGCGTGTGCCGGGGCGGGATGAGGAACCAGTTGGCCGTCAACGCCGAGGCGAGTGCCGCCAGCACGCCCGGGCCGATGCCGCCCACCGAGGCCACCACCACCACGAGCAGCACGTAGAGCAGCAGGTCGCTGCCCAACGAGAGCTCGCTGCTGCCGCCCGCGACGGCGGTGAGCACCGGCAGCGCGACCAGCAGCACCACGACCGCGGACACGCGGCGGGTCCGCGACAGGCGTGTCAGCCGGGGTGCCGCCGACATCGGGGTGTACCCCGCCATGCTGGTCATGCGCCCAGCCTGGCACGTGCGCGAACGGTCACCGGTTCGCGACGACCGGTGCACCCATCGGCAGGTCGTCCTGCGCGGCCACGCGCCCCTCGGGGTCGAAGCCGGCCTGCCACGGCACCGAGGTCACCATCACGCCCGGCATGAAGTGCAGCCGCGCCTTGAGGCGCAGCGCGCTCTGGTTGTGCAGCAGCTGCTCCCACCAACGGTCGACGACGTACTCGGGCAGGAACACCGCGACGACGTCGCGCGGGCTGTCGCGGCGGATCGAGGCGATGTGCTCGAGCACCGGGCGGGTGATGTCGCGGTAGGGGGAGTCGAGCACCGTCAGCGGCACGGGCACGTCGCGCGCCGTCCAGTCCGCGACGAGCCGGTCGCTCTCCTCCGGGTTGGTGCGCACCGTCAGCGCGCGCAGGCTCGACGGCCGGGTCGCGCGGGCGAACGCCAGCGCGCGCAGGGCGGGCCGGCTGATCCGCGAGACGAGGACCACGGCGTGCACCCGGCTGGGCAGGGGCACCCCCTCCGGACCGGGCGCGACCTCGGCGTCGGCACGCGCGTAGTGCTTGCGCACCCCCTGCATGGCCACGTACAGCACGGGCATCGCGATGACCACGAGGTACGCACCGTGCGTGAACTTGGTGCTGACCACCACGACGAGGACCACCGCGGTCAGCAGCGCGCCGCCGCCGTTGATCACCCGCGCCCGTCGGATGCGGGCGTGCGCGGAGCGTGGTGCGGTGCGCAGCTCGGCGGACCAGTGCCGCACCATGCCCGCCTGGCTGAGCGTGAACGAGACGAACACGCCGAGGATGTACAGCTGGATCAGCCGGTTCGGGTCCGCCCGGAAGGCGACCAGCAGCACCACGGCCGCCGTGGCGAGGATCAGGATGCCGTTGCTGAACACCAGCCGGTCGCCGCGGCGGGCCATCTGCCGGGGCAGGTAGCCGTCCTGCCCGAGGATCGAGGCGAGCACCGGGAACCCGTTGAACGCGGTGTTGGCGGCCAGCACGAGGATCAGCGCGGTGAACGCCTGCACCACGTAGAAGCCGACGCTGTTCGTGCCGAACACCGCCCCGGCGATCTGCGCGATCACCGTGCGCTGCTGGTACCCCTCGGGTGCCCCGATGAGCCGCTCGACCTCGTCGGAGACGTGCACCCCGGAGATGAGGGCCAGGGCGGTGAGCCCGACGAACATCGTCACCGTGAGCACGGCCATGATGCCCAGCGTGCTGGCCGCGTTGCGGCTCTTGGGCGGCCGGAAGTTGGGCACCCCGTTGCTGACGGCCTCCACACCGGTCAGGGCCGTGCACCCCGAGGCGAAGGCGCGCAGGCCGATCGCCACCAGCGCCAGCACCCCGGCGTGCTCACCGACCGGGGCGATCGACAGGTGCGCGGACTCGGCGACGGGTGCCGCGCCCACGGCGGTCCGTGCCAGCCCGACGGCGATCATCGCGAACACCGCGACCACGAACCCGTACGTCGGCACCGCGAACGCCGCACCCGACTCCCGCACACCGCGCAGGTTCGCCAGGGTCATCAGCGCGACGAGCCCGACGGAGATCGAGACCGCGTGCGGGGCCAGCGCCGGGAACGCCGAGACGACGTTCGAGACCCCGGAGGCGATCGAGACCGCCACGGTCAGCACGTAGTCGACCAGGAGCGCCGCGGCGGCCACCAGCGCGGCCCGCTGGCCGAGGTTCGCCCGGCTGACCGCGTACGCCCCGCCGCCGCCCGGATAGGCGTAGCAGGTCTGCCGGTAGGAGACCACGACCACGATCAGCAGCACCACCACGGCGGCCGCGACGGGCACCGTCAGGTGCAGCAGCGCCACCCCGCCGAGCGAGAGCATCAGCAGGATCTCCTGCGTGGCGTACGCGTTCGACGAGAGCGGGTCGGAGCAGAACACGGGCAGGGCGAGACGCTTGGGCAGCAGCGTGTCGTCGAGCCGGTCGCTGCGCAGCGGCCGCCCGACGAGCAGCCGCTTGGGCAGGCTGGCGATCTGGGTCACCTCGCCAGTGAACGGCGGACGCGCGGCCCCGGCGCACGATCCTGACGCGTTCTTGACGCGGACCCCTCAGGTCTTGACGTCCGACCGCGTGACCGGCCTCACAGCCAGCCGCGTCGCCGGAACACCGCCCACAACGTGCCGCAGACCACACCCATGAGCACCAGCGCGAACGGGTAGCCCCACGCCCAGCCCAGCTCGGGCATCTGCTGGAAGTTCATGCCGTAGATCGTCCCGACGAGCGTGGGTGCGAACAGGATGGCCGCCCACGCGGAGATCTTCTTGACCTCCTCGTTCTGGGCGTAGCTGGCCAGCGTCAGGGCGCGCATCTCCTCGTTCTGCCGCTGCGCGACCAGGGTGGCGTTGACGGCGAGGATGTCGCGCAGTGACTGCCGGGCACCCTCGACCCGCTCGTTGACGTGCGTGACGTGGTCGGCGACGTCACGCAGGTAGCGCTGCAGCTCCAGGTCGACGCCGTACTTGTCGAACCCGGCGGTGAGCCCGGCCAGGATCGCCGCCAGGGGGCTGCCGGCCCGCTGGAACTCCACGACCTCCTGCGACAGCTCGTAGATGCGCCGGGAGACCTCCGGGTCGCCGCGGAACACCTCCGACTCGATCTCGTCGATGTCGTTCTCCAGGCCGGCGACCACGGGTGCGTAGCCGTCGACGACCGCGTCCAGGATCGCGTAGAGCACGGCCTCGGTGCCGCGGGCCAGCAGCTCGGGGTCCCGCTCGAGCCGCCGACGCACGCTGGACAGGTCGGGGGACTGGCTGTGCCGCACGGTCACCACGAAGTCCTGCCCGAGGAACACGTGCAGCTCGCCGAACCCGACCTCCTCGGCCGCGTCGTCGTAGGTGGCGGCCCGCAGCACGACGAACAGGGTGTCGCCGTACCGCTCGAGCTTGGGTCGCTGGTGCGCCTGGATCGCGTCCTCGACGGCCAGCTCGTGCAGCCCGAACTCGGCCGCCAGCGAGGCCAGCTCGCTCGCGTCGGGCCGGTACAGCCCGATCCAGGCCATCCCGTCCTCGTGCTCGCGCAGCGAGCGGTAGGTCTGCACGAGCGTTTCGGGCGAGGCGACGCGGCATCCGCGCTCGTAGACGGCGCTGTCGACGACCCCGTGCCGTGCGGGAGGCCCGACGGCGGGGTCCGGGGCGGGTACGGCGGGTGCGGTGGGCGGCAAGCCCTGACGGCGGCCCGCGGCCAGGGGCAGGGGACGCAGGGCACGCAGCGGACGGTGACGGCGGACGGGCATGGCACGCTCCAGCGGGAGGGCACCGCGCACGCAGGCCGCGCGGCAGACCGGGGCGGGGCGAGCGGCGGCCGTCGAGGACGGTGGGCTCGGAGCCTCAGGTGCGGCGCGTGCGGGCGCGCGGTGCGGGGCAGGCGGCTGCCCGGGGACGCGACACGGTGCGCGACCCGACCGGGCAGGTGGGGCGGGGGAGGTGAACCGGCGAGCGGCCGGTCAGCCTGCGCGATGAGGAGGTTCGCTGCGCATGGGCGGCGTCACCTCCTGCGGGTCCCGCCGCGGGTGCGGCGTGCTGCTCCGGGTGCGGTCCGTCTCAGACCGCCGGGGACAGGGTAGACCCTGCCGAGCCGTCCGCGGGTGCTGGTGCTGGTGCCGGTGCGCGGCAGTAGCTGTTGAGGTAGTCCACGACCGCGTCGAGCACCGTCGCACGCAGGTCGGCGTCGATCGCCGACGAGGTGAACGAGGCCAGCTGGAGCACCGGGCCGGTCATCAGCGCGAGCACGGTCAGCAGGTGGTCGCGTCGCGTGTGCAGGTCGTACGCGGGCCCCGCGGCGTCGGCCACCGACCGCAGCCGGACCGTGTTCGTCTCGGCCAGTCGCAGACGCACCCGTTCGTCCTGCGCTGCACCCTGCAGGGCGACCGACACGTTGCGTGATCGCGGGTCCACCAGGTGCGCGCGCTGCACGTCGAAGCTGGCGGCCATGCGTTCGCGCAGCGTGTCGCCCGTCGTCACGAACTCCGGCGGGCGGTGCCGGGAGTGCAGGTCGAGCAGGAGGTCCACCGTCGTGGGCCAGTGCCGGTACACGGTCGCGCGGGCCAGGCCGGCCCGGGCGGCGACGTTCTGGTGCGTCAGGGCGGTCATCCCGTACGCGTCGAGCAGCTCGTCGGCCGCGGACAGGGCGGCCTCGCGGGTGCGGGTCAGACGAGGGTCCATCGGGGCACGGGTCCTTGGTGCGCGCCGGCCGACGCCGGACGGCGGTGATCGCGGTGGCTCGTGGGCGAGGTCGCGTACGAGACAGTCTGTCGCAGACTGGCCTCGAACGTACCGCCGCCGCCGGGCGAGGCACCAGGATGAGAAGACCGCCGCGGCCCCGCGCCGCCCACGCCGATCAGTGGGCGTGCAGGTGCCCCGGTGCGTCGCCCGCCTGATCCCTGGCCTGCTCGGTCGAGGCGGTCACGGCCACCAGGGCCGCCACCAGCGTCGTCAGCGGGATCGCCAGCACCAGGCCGATCGACCCGGCCAGCGTGCGCACCACCTCCTCGGCGAACGGCCCGCTCGTGATCGTCTGGCCGAACGGTTGCCCGTAGACCTCCAGGAGCAGCAGCACTGGCAGGGACGCCCCCGTGTACGCGAACGCGATGGTGTACACCGTCGAGGCGATGTGGTCCCGGCCGATGCTCATGCCCTGCGTGAACAGCCGCCGCCACCCGGCCGACGGGTCCGCCGCCCGCAGCTCCCACACCGCGGACGCCTGCGTGATCGTCACGTCGTTGAGCACCCCCAGCCCGGCGAGCACCACACCGCACAGGAACACCCCCCGCAGGATCTGCGGACCGTCGGTGCCCAGGATCTGGGCGAGCCGGTACGCGTCCTCCGTGGTCACCGGGTCCAGCCGCGCCACGTGCGCCCCGAACGCCCCGAGCGCGGCCACCATGCCGAGCCCGGCGAGGGTCCCCACCAGTGCGGTGGTGGTCCGCAACGAGACACCGTGCGTCAGGTAGAGCACCACCAGCACGATCACCGACGCCCCGCACAGCGCCAGCGCGGCCGCGTTCTCACCGGCCACCAACCCGGGCAGCACGTAGACCGCGAGCACCCCGAACGCGAACCCCAGCCCGATCAGCGCGCGCACACCCCGCGCCCCGGCCACCAGGACGGTGACCAGGGCGAAGGCCAGAGCGAACGCCCCCAAGGGGATCGCCCGCGCGAAGTCGTGCCACGCCCAGATCGCCGGTGCGCCGTCCTCCTCCGGGTAGAACTGCAGGACGATGCCCGTGCCGACCGGCACGTCCCGGGGTGTCAGGCCGGCCGTGGCGAACACCTCGGCGGTCTGGCCCGCACGGGGACCGCTGGTCACCGTCGCGGTCACCCGCAGGCAGTCGACCTGCGCGGGGACGGTGCCGTCGGGCAGCACGTCCTCGATCGAGCCGTCGCACCGCTGCATCGTCGTCGCGGTCACCCGCGCCTGGTCGAGCTCGACCACCACGTCCGTCAGCTGGCGGCGGCTCGCGTCGTCGACCTCTCCCGGCCAGGTGAGCACCATGCCGATCACGGCCGCCACCGCGACGGGCACCACCACGGCCAGCAGCACCGTCCAGGCGCGACGAGGCCCCGGGGTGGGCCGGGCACGCCGTGTCTCGCTCATGCGCAGATCCTGCCCTGCGCCGCGCGCCCTGCCATGCGCGGCACGCGCCAGAGGTGTTGGCTGGGGGCGTGGGCACACCATGAGCAGTGGTCCGGGGGGCGCCGCCGGCGAGGAGGTCGAGATGGTCCCGTCCGTGGTCGTCGGGTACGACGCGTCAGAGCAGTCCGCCGCGGCCGTGCGCTGGGCCGCCCGCGAGGCCGCACGCACCAGCAGCCCGCTGCTCGTCGTGCACGTGTGGGGTTTCGCCCACCAGCGCACCGGGGGCGCGGGGACCTCGTGGCTGGGCGCGCAGGTCGTCGCCGGGGTCCAGGCGGTCGCCGACGAGGGCGTCGCGGTGGCCCTCGAGGCCGCGCCGGAGGTGCACGCGCGAGGGTTCGTCGGCCACGGCCCGCCCGCCCAGGTGATGGTGGACCACTCCCGTGACGCCCGGCTCGTCGTGCTGGGTCGGCACGGCACGGGTTGGGTGAGCGAGGCCGTCATCGGCTCGGTGGCAGCCGGGGTCGTGCAGCACGCGTTCTGCCCGGTCGTGGTCGTCCCGCCGGGCGAGGCCACGGCGCACGGCGTGGTCGCCGTCGGGGTCGACGGCTCCGCGGGTGCCGACCTGGCGCTGGATCTGGCGGCCGAGCACGCGCTCGCGCGGGGGGCAGGTCTGCGGGTCCTGACGGCCTGGACCTCCGTCCCCGTGACGTCGACCATGAGCTACTGGGTCGTCGCCTACCCCGACTCGACGCCCGACCAGCTGGCGCTCGCGCACGCCGAGCAGGTGCAGGAGGTCGCCCGTGCCCGGCTGGCCCGGACCGCCCCCGGCCTGGAGGCGTCCTGGGAGATCACGGAGGGTCGCGCGGCCGACGTCCTGGTCGCCGCGTCCAGGTCGGCCGACCTGGTGGTCGCCGGTGCGCGAGGTCGCGGTGGACTGGCAGGCCTGCTGCTCGGCTCGGTGAGTCGTGGCGTGGTGCGGCACAGTGCCTGCCCCGTGCTGATTACCCGGCAGAGGACCTGATCCCGCCTCGCTCCTGCCCGTCGCACCGGCGCACACGCACGAGCGCCCCTGATCACCTCCGTGAGGAGGTGCCCAGGGGCGCTCGTGGTGCTGCGGGACCGACTCAGAAGTGCATCGGCGTGAGGGCCACGTAGTCCTCGACCGTGCCGTCCGCCAGGCACGTCTCGATGATCTGGCGACCCAGCGGGTCCAGGTCGTCGGTGAGGAACTTGCTCAGCTCGGACTTGAAGAACGAGGTGAGGATCTCCGCGCCGGCGTCGTACGCCTCGAGGCCGACCTGCGACTGGTTCTCCGGCTGCAGGATCGTCGGACGGATCTGCTGGCCGTCGATCTTCACCTCACGCGGGCGGTACCCGAACAGCGCGCAGCGCGCCGGTGTCAGGTGGTCGGCGCTGATCTTGCCGCCACCACGACGGGCCAGGTACTCCCGGGTGATCCACTCGGCCGCGAAGTCGACCTTGTACGCGCCGATGTGCTGGTTGGGCGTCAGCACGTAGCGCACCCGGTCGGCGTCGAGGATCTGCTTGAGCAGCAGGTTCGCCGCGGCGACCTTCGTGCCCGTGGCGAAGGGCCAGTACGAGCCGACACCCTCGGCGACCATGCCGCCGTGCTTGAGCGTGGAGGTCGTGGCCTTCGACTCGCCGATCGAGGGGTTCTTGTCGCCGCGCGGGGCGATCAGGCGCCACATCCACGCCAGCGACGGCGGGACGACCTGCATCATGCCCATGATCCCGTAGGTGGGCTTCTCGCTGGTGCAGGCGGGCATGCGGACACCGAAGGTGCGCACGTCGACGGCCTTGGGCTCGTCGATGACACCCTTGACGAACCGGCGGGGGATGACCACGCGCGGGTTCGGGCAACGCTTGCCGTTCGAGTCGAGCGTGTGCTCCCACGGAAGGGCCGTCGCGTCGGGAGTGCCGTCGATGCTGAAGAACACCAGCGGCTCCTGCGGGTGGATGACCGCGCGCTCGAACGCCGGGTCCTCGCCGTAGGACTGCATGTTGTCGACGCGCACGAACCAGCCGGCCTCGGCGTCGGCGACCACGAGCGAACCGTCGCCGCGCTGCACCGACGGGTGGCACAGGGTCATGTCGTCGGTCACCGGCGCGAGCGTGCTCGTCTCGCCGAGGGTCAGGTGGTACGGCTCGGCGGTCACGACGTTGGTGCCGAACAGGATGCGGCCGTCGTCCTCGCGTCGGATCTCCTGGCACATCTCGGACTTGCCGCCGCCCGAGGCGCCCTCGTGCATGATCACGGTCTCGTTCTCGTACGGCGTGGTCACCCGCACCGACGAGGCGTGCGCGGTGATCCAGCCCTCGTGCTCGCCGATGTCGAGCAGCACCGAGAAGACGCCCTTCTTGGCGCTGGGACCCGGGTACAGGTTGTACGCGAAGATCTCGTGCAGCGTGTCCGTGCGGTCGTGCACCACGACCTGGCGGCCCTCGAAGTGCGTGTGCCGGAACGGCGGGGCCACGTACAGGATCGAGCGGGGCGTGAACGGCCCGATCTCGTCGAACGTCACCCAGCCCTGCAGGTCGACCAGGGCGAGCGCGAAGAACGCGGCGTTCGCCGGGATGATCGCCAGCGACGGGTACCCGAAGCGCGGGCCGCCGGCCTTGAACGGCACGACGACGAGCTCCTGCTGCGCCAGCCAGTCGAGCGTCTCCTGCTTGACGGAGGCGAACTCGGAGCCGAAGACGTCGCGGTAGCGCGGCTTGTCGGTCGGCAGGTCGTCGGCGATGCGCATGCAGTCGGGGTCGCGCCGCCGCATGTAGTCCTCGGGGTAGTTGACCGCGGCGCCGTTGCTGCAGCGGGTGACCGTGGCCTCCGTGAACGGCGAGCCGTTGACGTCGTAGTCGACGGAGAAGACCGGTCCGCCGGCGGGGCCGAGCGTCAGCTCGTACAGCTCAGCGCGCGAAGACGGGACGATGACGGTCTTGCAGGCGTCGAGGGCGGCACGCACCTCGGGGGGCAGGGCTACGTCGGCCAGCGACGGACACGCGACAACGCTCACGGTGTGGGCTCCTTCGTCGGAGGATGACCGGGCGGGGGTTCAGCTGCGGGAGGGCAGCGGGAGCCCGACCGGCCATGAGCGCCGTCCGAAGGTCGACCGGTCGGCGGACGGCCGACGCTCACTTGGCCAGGACTTTAGGACCGTATAGGACGGCCCGGGTGGGACCTTTGGGCTTGTCCAGCATGTGTCCGCCGCAGGCCCTCAGTCATCCTCACGCGCCTCGACGGGAGCGGCCACCGGCGCAGGGGCCGGGCGGGTGACGGCCGGTGCGCCGGGGCGCCGCGCCGCACGACGGTGCCACCACCGACTCACCGCGACGGCGCCCGCACCGACGGCTCCGGCGAACGCGAGCCACGGCGCGAGCACCCCGATCACCAGCACCACGGTGCCCAGCGTGCCCACCAGGGACGCCCAGCCCATCGACAGCCCACCCAGGAACCCTTCGGGTGCCGGCTCGGCGGCGGCCGGCACCTCACCGGGCTCGGTGAGCTCGACCGTCACCGTGGACAGGGCGACCTGCTCGGCCAGCCGGGCACGCTGCGACTGCATCTGCTCCAGGCTCGACTGCCGGTCGGTGAGGGCCTGCTCGGCAGTCACCAGGTCCTCGTTCGTCGTCGCCCGGGCCAGCAGGTCCTCCATGCGGGCCACGGACAGCTGCATGGCGCGGATCCGGGCGTCGAGGTCCTGCGCGTCGGCCGTCACGTCCTGCGACTGCACGGACTGCTCGACGACCTCGCCGACCCCGCCCAGCCCGTCCAGCAATGCGGTCAGCTCGTCGGCGGGCACCCGTACCACGAGCGAGGCGGAGGCCTGGCGATCGTCCCCGCCGGCCACGGAGTGCCGCGAGTCCACCCGCCCCTGCAGGCCCTCGGTGAGCGTGACCACCTGCGCGGCGGTGCCCACCGGGTCCGGGGAGGTCATCCACACCGTGCCCGTCTGGACGACCTGGCGTGCGTCCGCGGCCGCCTGCGTGCCGCCGACCGCGAGCTCCTCGGTCGCCGCGCCGGCGGAACCGGCGTCGCCGTCGACGGCCGACTGGTCGGCGGCGACCTGCCCGACCGTGGAGGAGTCGCCCCCGGCGCTGCAGCCTGCCAGGGCGGCGGCCACCCCCAGGGCCACGGCGAGCGGCAGCGCCCGCCGTGGCCTTCGTGCCCGTGGCGTTCCGTCCGTGCGCTCCTCGCGGTGCGTCGAAGGTGCCCCCGCTGCTGCCCGTGCCGTGTCCAGGACCATGCCCACGACGCTAGGGCGCACGGTCGGGACCAGGGGCGCTTGTGGTGGGATCGTGACCCGGGCGTGCCGATCGTGACGGGATCGTCATGCGATCGCATCCCGTGGTCCCGACAGATCGGATGCCCCCACGACAGCGGTCCGCCACCCGGGTGGCCGTGCCGGCGTGCCCGTTCCGGATGCGCGACGGCACGGAAAGGGTCAAGATCAGGTCAGCCGATCGCAGGGGGCACCTTCGCGACCGGTCGGCGGGCGTTCCGGGCCCGCCGCCTCGTGGGTCACGGCGAGAGCCGGACCGGGCCCGAGAGGGTCAGGGAGCACGCCACGCCCCGTGCCGGCGAGACGACTCCTGATCGGTGCCCCGCCCCGCGCAGGGGTGGGGCACCTCGTCTGCACGGACCGGTCGGCGTCGACCGGCGTGCGCCGGCGTCCGTGCAGGTGGCCGCGCGTGTCCCGCGACGGTGCGGTCGCGAGGGGGCGGCCAGGCCCCGAGAATCGGATGAACCGGACCGGCGAGGTGTCTACCCTTGCGGCGTGCTGTCCTCTCCTGTCGCCCTCGCGCCCCTGCCCCTCGCGGTGACCCCGGAGCCCGCCGGCGGCGCCGCGTCGGGCATGCCCGGCCTCGTCGTGGCGGCCGTCGTCGCGGTCGTGGTCGCCTGGCTCGCCTCGCTGGCCGTGGCCTGGCTCGTCCGCCGGCTCACCCGCCGCAGCGTGCTCGGGGCCGACCTCGGGGCGCGGACCCACGCGGCCGTGCGCGCACTGCTGGTCGCCCTCGCACTGCACGTCGCGCTCACGCGGGGAGCCGATCCGGCCACGTGGCTCACCGTCGTCGACCGCGTCCTGGTGGTCGCGGCGATCGCCGGCGGTGCGTGGGTCCTGGCTGCCGCCGCGCTCGGCGTGGCTCAGGCCTCGGCGGAGCGTGAGATGGCGGCGGACCTCGGCGACCCGGCACGCGCCGCAGGTCAGCCCGACCCCCGTTCGGTCGCGCGCGGCCAGGCACAGGTCCACCTCGTGCGGGTGCTGGTCGTCCCCGTGCTGGCCGTCGTCGCGGTCGGGCTCGCCCTGCTGACGCTGCCGGGCACGGCGCCCGTCGGCCTGGCGTTCCTGGCCGTGGCAGCGCTGCTCGGGGTCGCGACCGTCGTGGCCGCCCGTGACCTGCTGGCGGACCTCGTCGCCGGTGCGCGCCTCGCGTTCGACGACGTGGTCCGGCTGGACGACGTCGTGGTCGTCGAGGGGCAGTGGGGCCGCGTCGAGCAGATCTCGTTGACCCGCGTGGTCGTGCAGCTGTGGGACGACCGACGGCTCGTGCTGCCCACCTCGGCGGTCACCTCGATGGTCGTGGAGAGCTGGACCCGTACCGCCGACGGTCCGCTCGGGGCGGTCGAGCTCGACCTGGACTGGACCGTGCCGGTGGACGCGCTGCGGTCCGAGCTCGAGCGCCTGCTCACCCAGGACGAGCTGTGGGACGGCCGAGTCGGCGTGCTCCAGGTGGTCGACGCCGTCGGCGGGTCCGTGCGGGTGCGCGCACTGCTCAGCGCCCAGGACGCGCCCGCGCTCGACGACCTGCGCTGCGCCGTGCGCGAAGGGCTCCTCGGCTGGCTGCAGCAGCAGGGCCGCGATGTGCTGCCGCGCACCCGCCAGGAGCAGGTCGGCCCGGCACAGGTGCGGCCCGCCCCGGCTCCCAGGGTCGCCCGGGCCATCAGCGGCGAGACCCAGGCGTTCGACGTGGCCGACCAGCGCGCCCGGCAGTTCGCCGGATCGCTCGAGGGCCTGGGCCGCGCACGCGCCTTCGCCGGACCGGGGCAGGGCGCGGTGGCCGCACGGTCGCGGGTGCCCGACGCGCCCGCAGCACGGGTGGTGGTGACGAGCGGCCGCACCGCGAGGCCTGCCGCGCCTGCCGCGCCTGCCGCGCCGGTCGTGGCGGCGGTGTCGGCGCCCGCGCCCGCCCCGCGCCGGTCGGCGACGTCCTCACCGGTGGGTTCGCCCGCCGGTGGTGTGCCCCGGTCGGCCCCCGCGCCGGTGGCGGCGCAGGCATCCCCGCCGGTGATCGTGTACGGCCGTGGCCCTGTGGCCGAGCCGCCCGCCGGGCCCGACCCGCGGATGGGCGCCACCCAGGTCTTCGGCGGACCGACCGGCCCGGTGACGCCGTCGGCCGGGTACCCGGGCGGCGGGTACCTGGACGAGCCCGGTGACCCGACGGCCTACCTGAGCACCGACCCGGCCCCCTTCGCGACAGGTGCGCCCGCCGACGCGACCGCGTCGGGTGGCCCGAGGGTGGAGCGGCGCTCCACACGACGCGAGCGCCGCCCCTGAGGTGACCGGGGCACCGGCCGTGTCAGTCGCACGGGTGAGGATGTCCCCATGCAGCAGACGGGGTCCGTGCGGGTCGTGGTCGCCGACCCCCGAGCCACCCTCCACCACACCGTCCTCGACACACCTCTGGGGCACCTGACCGTGGTGGCCCGCGGCGACGTGCTGCTCTCGGTGACGCTCGACGGCACCCGGCCCTCCTCCCTGCCGGTCGAGCTCGGCCGGCGTGACGACGACGCGCTGACGGACGCCCGTGAGCAGCTGGCGCAGTACGCGGCCGGTGACCGGACCCGGTTCGAGCTCCCCGTGCACCTGGACGGTTCGCCGTTCCAGGAGCTCGTCTGGCGCGGTCTGCTGCGCATCCCGTTCGGTTCGACGTGGTCGTACGGCGAGCTGGCCGGTGAGCTGGGGCTCGATCCCCGCACGTCGTCGCGCGCCGTCGGGGCGGCCAACGGACGTAACCGCCTGGCGATCGTCGTGCCGTGCCATCGGGTGATCGGCGCCGACGGCTCGCTCACCGGGTTCGCGGCGGGCGTCGAACGCAAGCGGGCCCTGCTCGACCTCGAGGCGGCGCAGCACGGCGGGCGCTCCGTCCTCTTCTGAGCCCGTCGACCGGATGACCGGCCTGTGGATGAGCCGTGGCAGGACCCGTCCCGCCGCTAGCGTCAGGCCCAGGCGTGGCCTCCCGGGCGCGCACGGCACGGTCGCGGGTGGGCGCACGGGCGCCCGCCGGTGCCGCGGAGGAGGAGCACGGTGCACGACTCTCAGGCGCAGGGGACCGCCGGCTGGCCCACCGCAGGCGGGGGTCGCGTCGGCGGGCCCGCCGTGTGGGCCGACGGCTGGTACCCCGACCCTCTGCGCCGTGCACCCCTGCGTCTGTGGGGCTCCGGGGCGTGGACGGCGTGGCTGTCCGACGGGCAGCGCGTGTGGTCCGACCCCCGGCCGGTCCGGCGAGGCCTGGGCCTGCTCGACCTGGCCGCGCTCCGGTTCGTCGAGGAGGTGTACCTGCCCGAGCTGCGCTCCGGGGTCACGCTCGACGCCGAGCAGGAGGAGGCCGCACGCAGGGTCCTGGCCGAGCTGACGGCCGAGGCCACCGGGACGGTGACCCCTGGCGCGGCGCCGAACACCGCGGCGCCGGCCGCCTCCACCGCCGCGACCCCCGCTGCAGCCGCCGGTGCCACCCCCGCGCGAGCGGCCGGGCAGGGGGCGTCCAGCACCGCGAGCGCGCGCCCGACGCCTGCTCCGGCGCCGGCGTCACCAGCGGCGGGGGTGGGTGCGCAGCTGCCGGGTGCGGCAGGCGGTGGCCCCGCGCTGCCGCGGGTCGCCGCGGCCCGTCCGCCCTCGGCGTTCGCCCAGTGGTGGCACCGAGTGCGAGAGGCCGTCGGCTCGTCGCTGGCCCTGCACGGCCTGGCGTACCTGGGCGTCCTGCTGATGTTCGTGGGTGTCTTCGGGCTCGTCGCGTTCGCGTTCGGCGACGTGCGCCCCGCGGTGCGGCCCCTCGCCGAGCTGGTGTGCGCGGCGGTCCCGTTCGTCGCCGCCTGGTGGCTGATCGGGCACGGGGCCGTCGTGGTGGGGCGGGCGCTGGAGGTCGTCGGGGGGCTCCTGCTCCCGATCCTGCTGATCACCTCGACCCTCGACGGGTTCCCCGTGCCCCCCGACCCGCACGGCGCCGCCCTCGTGGTCGTGCTCACCGCCCTGTGCCTGCTGTCCGCGACCGCGGGGCTGCTCTGGTCGCGTCGGCACCCCGACTCGGGTGTCCGGTTCACCGTGGCGCCGACGCTGTGGCTGGCGGCCGCCATGCTCACGCTCGGCGTCGGTCGCCCGCTGCCCACGGGTGACGGGGTGGCGGTGCCGAGCGCCGCGCAGACCGCCGCCATGACGGTCGCGCTCGTGGTCACGACGGTGGCCGCCTGGCGCAGGCCGACTGCGGTGTGGGCGGCACCGGCAGCCACCGCCGCGCTGCCGGGCACCGTCGTGGTGGCGGTGCTCGTGGTGCTCACCGGTGTCGCCGACGGGTGGCCGACCGTGCCGGTGGCGGTGGCCGGCGCGATGCTCGTGCTCCAGGTCGAGCTCCTGCGGCCACGACTGTCCGCCGCGGTCGCCGACGTGCTCGCACCGCTGACCCTCGGGTTCGTGGGCCTGGCGCTGCTGCCGGGGCTGGCCCCGGCGGCCGTCGGGTCGCTGCTGCTGGTCGGGTTCGTGCTGCTCACCGAGCTGGGTGCGCGCCGTGGTGCCTCGGTCGTGGCGCTGGCCGTCCCCGCGGCAGGTGTGGTGGCCGCGCTGCTGCTGACCGTCGGCGGGTCCTGGTGGGGTGTGGTGGCCCCCGCCGCGGCAGGCGTCTGGGTGGTGCTGCGGCGCACCCGGCCCTTCGCCGCGGCCGGCCCGCTCGCCGCTCCGGTGCTCGACGGTGCCGCTGCGGTCCTGCCTGTCTGGACCGTGGTGGCGCTCGTCTCCGTGACCCGCCCGGCCGTGGGGTTGCTGGCCGCCGCCGCGCTCGTCGCCCTGGCCACCGTGCCGGCCCGGACGGGTGCCCTTCGCCGCGATCCGTCCGACGTCTACTGGTCCCGGTGGTGGTTCGGTGGACTGGCGGTCGTCGGGGCCGGCGCGTTGGCCGTGCACGGTGCAGCGGGGGCCGACCTGGACCGGTGGATCGCCGTGGCCGTGCTGGTGGTGGTCGCGGCGCTCGCGGTCGTCGGACCGATGCCCGCACCCGCCACCGTGTGGTCCTGCTCCGGTGCGCTGAGCGGTGCATGGCTCCTGGCCACCGCCACCGTGCTGGCCGAGGCCGTGCCCTGGGCGGCGCGTGTGGGCGTGCTGGGTGTGGCCGGGCTGCTGCTGGTCGTGGCGTCCCACGTGGTGTCCCCGGTGGCCGCCCCGCCCCCGGCCGGTGCGCCGGGCGGTGCCCGGTCGGCGCTCGCGCTGCACCTCGGCCTGGCTGGGCACACGATCGCGGCGCTGGCCGTGGCTGCGGCGCTCGTGCGCCAGGACGCCGGCACGAGCCAGCAGGCGGCGCTCACGGCGCTGGCCCTCACGACGGGTGCGGCGACCCTCGCCGTGCTCGTCACGGCGGTCCGCAGCGACCGCGACCGCTCGACGGTGGGCGCCTGGTGCGCACGCGGTGGGACCGGTGCGGCCCTGCTGCCCTGGTCGCTGGCGGTCGTCGGCCTGCCGCTGACCGGGGTGCTGGTGCTGCGGATCTTGCACGTGCTGAGCGGTTCGAGCCCCTGGTGGGTGCTCGTGCCGGCGGGCGTCGCCGTGGTCTACGCCTCGGCCGTGCGCTGGTGGGGCAGCCCCCGCCTGCGCACCGTCGCCCTGTGGGCCTCCTCGGTGGCCGCACTGGTCGCCGTGCTGACGGCCGGCGTCGTCATGGTCGACGACCGGGCGGGTGCGTGGCCGGCGGTCCTCGGCTGGACGGCCGTGCTCGTCGTCGGGGTGCTGCAGCCCGCCGCGCGACGGACCGCTCTGGCCCGATGGTCCGCCTGGCTGGCCCTGGCTCCGCTCGTCGGTCTGCTGGTCCGTGCCGTCGCCGCGGACCTGGACGACACCGTGCTGGTCGCGGCGACCGCCGTGGTGGTCGGTGGGTCGCTCGCCCTGGTCGCGGCCGTGCGCGGGGTGCGCAGCGCGCTGGTGAACCTGCTGCTCACCTCCCGTCCGGCGGGTGCGTCGGGCTCACCCGTGGCGACCGAGCCTGCCCCGGCGGAGCCGGCAGCCGGGCGGGGCCGCCCGTGGACGCTGGTGCCCTTCGCCGTGGGTGCCCTCGAGCTGGTGGTCGGCACCGCGGTGGCCGTCCTGGCGGTGCCCGCCCCGGCAGGGGCCGTGCTCACGCTCGTCTCGGCAGTGGTCCTGCTGGCGCTGGCGGGGGTGCTGCGACTCGGCTCGCTCGGCGGGGCCGCGGTGGTGCTGGGGTGGTCGGCGACGGTGTGGCTGGCCGGCCCTGCCCTGCAGGGGCGGGCGTGGGTGCTGCTGGCGAGCACCGCCGGCGTGCTGGCTGCCGCGGAGGTGCTGCACCGCCGCACCCGCTCCCGCGGCACCTGGACGCGGTGGGACGTGCCCGTGCTGCTGGCCGCGCTGCCGGTGGCCGTGTGCACGGTGGCCCTCGGTGTCGCCGAGCAGCCGGTGCTGACCCTGGTCGGCACGGGCGCGCTGGCGGTGGCGGTGGCGGCCGCGCTGCGGTGGCGCGGGCGCCCGGTCACGGCGGAGGTCCTCGGTGCGGTCGGGACCCTGCTCGTGCTGGTCGGCGCGGCCACGGCGGGACCCGGGTGGTTCGCGCTCGCGCTGCTGGCGTTGGCGGCGACGCACACCGCGCTGGCTGCACGCGCGGGTGCTGCGGCCCGGGCGGTGCGCCTGACGATCGGTGTGCTGGCGGCCTGGCTGGCATGGGGCGCGGCGCTGCTGTGGCTCGACATGCCCGGCACGCAGGCCTGGGACCTGACAGCGCTGCTCGGCGCGGCCGTCCCTCTCGGCTTCGCGGTGCACGCGCGGGTGCGGCCCGCGCACCCGGCCCGCTCGTGGGCGTTCGCCTGGGGTGGCGCCGGCGTGGTGGTGGTCGGTCTGCTCAGTGCGGTGGCGGTGCTGCCCGCCGCGGGCGACGATCAGCCGCGGGTCGCCCAGGTCACCGCGGCGTTGCTGGTCGCCGTGGGGCTGGTCGCGGTCGCGGCCGGGCTCGGCGCGACCCCGTGGCGCCTGAGCGGTCTGCGTGAGCTGTGCGGTGCGGAGGGCCTGCTCGGTGTGCTGCTCCTGCTGGTGCTCGTGGGCGCGGGCCCCGCGCAGACAGTCGGTGTGCTGGCCGGGGTGGCCGCGGTGCTGGCGGCCGCCGCGACGGTCCTGGCCACCCGTGCGCCGGGTCACGCGTGGTTCCGGGCCACCGCGTCGACCGGAGCGGCGGCCTCGACCGTCGGGCTCGTGGTGGGCCTGCTCTCGGGGGATGTCCTCCTGCTCGGTCCGGTGCTGGCGGCCGGTGCCGTGCAGGCGGGGGCGGCCGGGGCCACGCTGCGGTCGTGGCGGCTGCAGGCGCTGGCACCGGTGCTCGCCTGCCTGGCCTGGTGGTCGTTCGCCGCGGGTGCCCTCGACGTCGGCGCCTCGGCGTACACGATCGCCGTGGGCGTGGCGACCCTGGCGGTCGTGGAGCTGTGGCGTGCGGACCTGCGGCGTCGCGACGAGTCCGGTGCGTTGCGGGACGTCGTGCCGCTCGAGCTCGTGGGTGTCGGGTTCCTGGTCGTGGTGCCGTGCGTGCAGGCGGTGACGACCTCGGTGCTGCAGGCGGCCGTCGTGCTGCTGCTGGGAGTGCTGGTGGCCGGGTGGGGTGCGCTGACGCGGGTGCGCCGCCGGGTCGTCACCGGCACCCTCGTGGTGCTGGTCTCGGTGGTGCTGCTGGTCGGGGTGCCGTTGGTGGCGCTGCTGCCCGGCTGGGGCGGTGCGGCGGTCTGGCTGCTCGTGGCCGGTGCGGGGTTCGTGGCCGTGCTGGCGGCGACGCAGCTCGAACGGGGCCGCACGGCGCTGCGCTCGACGTGGCACCGCTGGGGCCAGGACTCCTCCGGCTGGGAGTGAGCGGGCATGCTGGGCGTATGAGCGCACCCGAGACCGCCGGTGCCGGTCCCGTCCTGCCCGACCGCCACGTGTACGGGGAGCGGGGCGCGCCCGTCACGGTCGTGGAGTACGGCGACCTCGAGTGCCCGTACTGCCGGGCTGCCGCCCCCGTGCTGCGCACGCTGGTGGAGACCTCGGACGGTCAGGTACGGCTCGTCTGGCGCCACTTCCCGCTGTTCGAGGTGCACCCGTACGCGCTGACCGCGGCGCTGGCCGCCGAGGCCGCCGCCACGCACGGCCAGTTCTGGGCGATGCACGACCGCCTGTTCGCGCACCAGGACCGGCTCACCGACGCCGACCTGCGGGGGCACGCCCGTGCGCTGGGCCTCGACCCGGACGAGGTCGCCGGCGACGGCGCCCAGCGGTACGCCCCCGCGGTCGAGGCGGACTACCTGTCGGGTCTGGCGCTCGACGTGCGGGCCACCCCGACCCTGCTGGTCGGGCACCAGCACCTGCACGGCCTGGTCGACCTGGAGACGTTGCGCTCGGCCGTCCGTGCCGTGCTCGACGGCGACGGGCAGTCCGGCGCGGGTGAGGGCAGGGGCGCGGCGCCGACCGAACCGGTGCCCGTGCAGCTCGGCACCCGACCTGCGACGACCGGTGACGCGTGCGGCACGATGGACGGATGAGCGCACGCACCGACCTGCCGCCCGTCCCGGCGCCCCGCACGGCCCTGATCACCGGGGCCGGTCGGGGCATCGGCCGCGGGATCGCCCTGGGCCTGGCCCGCGCCGGGTACGCGGTGGCGCTCGTCGGGCGCACGCAGGCGCACCTGGACGAGGTCGCAGCACAGGCGGCGGCCCTGGGGGCGATGACCGTCACGGCGACCGCCGACGTGGTGGACGTGGCCGCCGTCGCGCGCGCCGTGTCGCTCGTCGAGGATGCCTTCGCGGACCTGGGCGGGATCGGTCTGCTGGTCAACAACGCGGGCGTGATCGAACGGGCCGAGACGCACCTGGTCGACGACGACGTCGAGGACGTGTGGCGGGTCGTCGAGACGAACGTGCGCGGGCCCCTGCTGGTGACGCACGCGGTGCTGCCGGGCATGCTGGCGCGCGGCGGCGGGCGGGTGCTCGACATCAACTCGGGGGCCGGTCACCGGGCCACCGACACGTACACCGGCTACGGCATCAGCAAGGGTGCGTTGGCGCGGCTGACGACCGCCATCGACGCGCAGTACCGCGACCGGGGCATCCGTTCGCTGGACCTGGCGCCGGGTGTGGTGGCGACCGACATGACCGCGGGCATGCCGATGCACGACGAGCGGGCGCAGTGGACGCCCGTGGAGGACGTGGCCGAGCTGGTGCTGGCCTTCGGTGACGGTGAGCTCGACGCGTGGTCGGGCCGTTTCGTGCGCGCCGGGGCCGACACGGTGGACTCGCTGCGTGCGGTCACCGGGCAGGTGCTGGCCACCGATGCGCGCCGCCTGCGGTTGAGCGCGTACGGGCCGGACGACCCGGCGGTCTGACCGGCTACTTGGCCTGGTCGTAGGAGTCGACGACCGCGACCTGCAGGGCGAAGTCCACCGGCGTGTCCCCGAAGAGCAACCGACCGGCCTCCGCGGCAGCGTCCCGCACCGCCTGGGCGACCTGGTCCGCGACGTGCGCGGGGGTGTGCACCATGACCTCGTCGTGCAGGAAGAACACCAGGTGCGGTCGCCCGTCGATGTCACGCAGGCGGCGCCGCAGCGAGGCCATCCAGCACAGCGCCCACTCGGCGGCGGTGCCCTGCACGACGAAGTTGCGGGTGAAGCGCCCCCAGTCGCGTCCCTGCCGACGGGCCGCGGCGGCGTCCTCGGAGCCGGCGCCCTCAGTGGCCGCGGCGCGGCGGCGTGCCTGCCACGCCTCGCCCGGCAGGGGGGAGCTGCGGCCCAGCCAGGTGCTGACCTGCTCGCCGCGTTCGCCCGAGCGGGCGGCCTGCTCGACGAGGGCGACGGCCCGTGGGTACGCCGTGGTCAGCCGTGGCATGAGCACGGCGGAGGCGCCGGTGGTGGCGCCGTAGATGGCGCCGAGCATGGCGTACTTGGCGTCCTTGCGGGTCGCGACGATGCCCGCGTCGACGACCCCTTCGTACAGGTCCGTGTGCCGTGCCGCGGACGCCATGGCGTCGTCGCCGGACATGGCCGCCAGCACGCGCGGCTCGAGCTGGGCGGCGTCGGCGACGACCAGCCGCCAGCCGGGGTCGGCCCGGACCGCGCCGCGGACCGCGGCGGGCAGCTGCAGCGCGCCGCCGCCGCTGGTGGCCCAGCGTCCGGTGACCACGCCGCCGGGGACGTAGTCGGGGTGGAACCGGCCCTCGTGCACCCAGGTGTCCATCCACGCCCAGCCGTTGGCCGACAGCAGGCGGGAGAGCTTCTTGTAGGCGAGCAGCGGGGCGGTCACGGGGTGGTCGAGCGCCTGGATCTCCCAGGTGCGCGTGGAGGTGACCTCCAGTCCAGCGGCCCGCAGCGCGCGCAGCAGGTCGGGTTGCGAGTCGAGGTGCAGCGACGGCTGGCCGAGCGCATCGCGGACCTGCGTGGCCAGCTCCTCCAGGCGTGCGGGGCGCCCGCCGCCGGCGGGTCGCGGGCCGAGCAGCTCGGTGAGCAGCGCGTCGTGCGTCCGCGTGCTCCACGGCATGCCGTCGTGCTGCATCTCGGCGGCGATGAGGGCACCGGTGGACTCGGCGGCCAGCAGCAGGCGCAGCCGGCCGGGGGCCGCCGAGCCGGAGACGGCGTCCAGCTGGGCGCGCAGCTCGGCTGCGGGGTCCGGTCCGGCGGTCGGGCCGGGGTCCGGCAGGACGTCGAACAGCGAGGTCTCGACGGCCACGGGTGGCCCGCTGCGCGGCGCGTCCCAGGCGCTCGGCGGGGCGGCCGCCAGTGCCGAGCCCGCGGTCAGCGTGCTGCGTCGCAGGATCGCGTGGCACAGGCGCAGGTCGTGGCAGCGCTCGATGCGCATCCCCGCGGCCAGCAGCGGCGGGTAGCGGCGGGCGGTGTCGTCCCACACCCAGCGGGGCCGCTCGTGCTCGTACCGGGTGACCGCGGCTGCCAGCTCCCCGGCGGGGACAGGGTGCCGCGCGCCCGGTCGACCGGTGTCGTCGGCCTCCTGCAGCACGACGGCACCCGGGTGCGCGGGGTCGTCGAGCACGAGCAGGTAGGGCACACGGCATTGTGCCCGCGCCCGGTGACAGTGCCGGTGACAGTGCCGGTGACAGGGCCCGGCCACGGTGCCCGGTGGTTGTGCCGCTGACCTGCCGGTGACGTCAGGTGCTCGTGCCCGTGGTGCCTCGGTCCGGTGCCCGCCACGGCAGCGGCGGCAGCGCGGACGGCGGCCCCTCCGGCCCGGGGGAGCACAACGGCAGCCGTTCGCCGAGCCAGCGCAGCAGCACCGAGCCGAGAACCGCCGCGACGAGCGACCCGGTGAGGATGCCGATCTTCGCGTCGGCCAGCTGCTCGGGGTCGTCGAACGCGAGCCCGGCGATGAACAACGAGATCGTGAACCCGATCCCGGCCAGCACGGCCCCGCCCAGCAGGTGCCCGTACCGCACGCGCCCCGGCAGCTCACCGAGCCCCAGGCGGATGGCCAGCGTGGCCGCACCCGTGATGCCCAGCGCGTTGCCGATCACCAGCGCCAGGATCACCGCGAGGGTCAGCCGCGACCGGAACGCGTCGCCGAGGGTGGCCGCGTCCAGGGCGATCCCGGCGTTGGCCAGGCCGAACAGCGGCACCACGACGAACGCGCTCCACGGGTGCAGGGCCCGTTGCAGCCGGTCGGCGGTGGGGACCGCGGCACGGGCAGCCAGCTCGGTGACGTGCTCGCGCTCGGCCGTGGTGTCGGCCACCAGGTGGTCGGCGTACCGGGGGACCGCCTCGGCGTGCTCGCGCTGCGGCACGGTCGCGGGCACCAGCAGGCCGACGAGCACCCCGGCGAGCGTGGCGTGCACCCCGGAGGACTGCACCGCGAACCACAGCAGCACCCCGGCCAGTGCGTAGGGCGTCACCTGCCACACGCGCAGCCAGCGCATGACCAGCATCGCGGCGACGATCACCGCGGCCAGCACGAGCGGACCCGCGGACACCGCGTCCGTGTAGAACACCGCCATCGCGGTGATCGCGCCGATGTCGTCGACGATCGCCAACGTCAGCAGGAACAGCCGCAGACGGTCCGGGCAGGCCGGGCCGAACAGCGCGAGGATCCCGACCAGGAACGCGGTGTCGGTCGACATGACCACACCCCACCCGTGCGCGATCTCGGGCTGTCCGGCGGTCACGGCCAGGTAGATCAGCACCGGCACCAGCAGGCCGCCGAGCGCACCCAGGGCGGGCACGGCCACGGTGCGTCGGTCGCGCAGCTCGCCGCTGGTCGCCTCGCGGCTGATCTCCAGGCCCACGACGGCGAAGAACACCGCCATGGCGGCGTCGTTCACCCAGTGCTGCAGGTCGAGCTCGAGGCCGAACCCCCCGACGTGGAACCCCGCGGACGTCTCCCACAGTGCCGCGTAGGAGTCCGACCAGGGCGAGTTGGCCCAGATCAGGGCCAGCACCGTGGCGGCCAGCAGCACCATCGCGCTGCCGGCCTCGGTGGCCAGAAACGCCCGGACCGACGGGGAGACCGACGGGAAGGGCACCCGCAGCGCGGGACCCGGTGAGGGTGGGGCCGTCACGCGTTCCTCTCGGGGTCGCCCAGCAGGGAGGCGACGTGGTCGGGCACGTAGGTCGACAGCTCACGCGGGGGCCGCGTGTACCCGCTGGAGTCGGCCGGCCGGTCGGGCAGGTGCACCTCCTCGTGCGGGACGTCGGTGTACGGGATCGTCGAGAGCAGGTGCGCGATCATGTTCAGCCGCGCGTGCTTCTTCCTGTCGGACTCCACCACGTACCAGGGGCTGGTGGGCACGTCGGTGTGCACCATCATCTCGTCCTTGGCCCGCGAGTAGTCCTCCCAGCGATGGATCGACTCCAGGTCGATGGGGCTCAGCTTCCACTGCCGCACGGGGTCGTGCAGACGTGAGCGGAAGCGGCGCAGCTGCTCGTCGTCGGACACCGAGAACCAGTACTTGCGCAGCAGGATCCCGTCGTCGAGGAGCATCTGCTCGAAGATCGGCGTCTGCCGCAGGAACCGGCTGTGCTCGGCCGGTGTGCAGTACCCCATGACCTTCTCGACCCCTGCGCGGTTGTACCAGGAGCGGTCGAACAGCACGATCTCGCCCGCGGCGGGCAGGTGCGCGATGTACCGCTGGAAGTACCACTGCGACTTCTCGCGCTCGGTGGGCGTCGGCAGCGCGGCGATCCGCACGATGCGGGGCGAGAGGTACTCCGTGATCCGCTTGATCGTGCCGCCCTTGCCGGCCGCGTCACGCCCCTCGAAGATCACCACGACCCGGGCACCGGTGGCGCGTGTCCACTGCTGCAGACGCACCAGCTCGGACTGCAGCCGGAACAGCTCGGCCTCGTACACGTCGTCGGAGATCGTCGGGCCCTTCGACCGCTTCGCCATGCCCGGACGCTACCGCCGACCTGGGGCGGGGCGCAGCGGCGGCGCCCCGCCGCCGCCCGGCGGACCGCGGTCCTCACACCGGGGGTCTGCGCGCCGTGCGGCGGAAGTTCCCCGGGCGCAACGGTCCGGCACCGCCGGCCGAAACATCGGCTTCCTACCGTCGGGACCGTTCGAGGCACCCCCACAGTCCTCCCGGAGGTCTTCCATGGCGACACCGCTCGTGACCCCGGCCGCCGACCAGGCGCCCGCCCTCAGCTCTGTCACGTCCACCGACACGTCCACCGACCGGGCGGGCACCTCGCCCCTGCACGCCGGTGCACCGGCCGCGACCGGGCGGGCACTGACGTTCCGCCCCGGCCGCTGGATCGACGGCTGGGACCCGGAGGACCGCGCGCAGTGGGCCTCCGCCGGCCGTGCGATCGCCCGCCGGAACCTCGGTCTGTCGGTGTTCGCGGAGTTCCTCGGGTTCGCCGTGTGGGCGCTGTGGAGCATCGTCGTGCCCCAGCTGCCCGCCGCCGGCTTCGACCTGACCGTCGACCAGCTGTTCTGGCTGATCGCCGTGCCGAGCCTGGTGGGCGCCACGCTGCGCATCCCGTACACGTTCGCCGTGCCGCTGTTCGGCGGCCGCAACTGGACGATCGTCTCGGCGCTGCTGCTCCTGCTGCCCACACTCGCGCTGGCGTGGGCGGTGCAGGACCCGACGACCTCGTTCGGCACGCTGCTGGCCGTCGCGGCGCTCGCGGGCGTCGGGGGCGGCAACTTCGCCTCGTCGATGGCGAACATCTCGTTCTTCTACCCCGAGCGGGAGAAGGGGCGTGCACTGGGCCTGAACGCCGCCGGGGGCAACCTGGGGACGGCCGCGGTGCAGTTCGCGGTGCCGATCGTCATCGTGGCCGGCGCCGGCCTGCAGCTCGAGCTCGCCGGGCTGATGTTCGTGCCGTTGGCGGTCCTCGCGGCGGTGCTGGCGTGGCGGGCGATGGACAACCTGTCGAACGCGAAGGCCGACCCGCGCGCGTACGGTGCGGCGGCCCGGCACCCGCACACGTGGATCATCTCGTTCATCTACATCGGCACGTTCGGGTCGTTCATCGGGTTCTCCGGTGCGTTCCCCACGCTGCTGAAGGGGCAGTTCCCCGAGGTGACGATGTCCATCGCGTTCCTGGGGGCGCTGGTCGGCTCGGTGGCCCGGCCGCTGGGCGGCATGCTGGCCGACCGGTGGGGCGGCACGCGCGTGACGATCGTCGCGTTCGCGGTCATGGCTGCCGGGACCGTGTCGGCGATCTTCTCGCTGCGGGCGCACGCGTTCGGCCCGTTCCTCGCCTCGTTCCTGGTGCTGTTCGTCGCGACGGGCGCCGGCAACGGCTCGGTGTACCGGATGATCCCGGCGGTGTTCCGGTTCGGTGCCAGCGGCGCGACGGACCTGGCCGCCCGGGCCAAGGCCGCCGCCGGGTGCCTGGGGATCGCCGGTGCGGTCGGCGCGTTCGGCGGGTTCCTCATCCCGCGCGGGTTCGCGGTGTCCACCTCGCTCACGGGCACCATCCAGGCCGCGCTGTGGGTGATCGTCGGCCTGTACCTGGTCATGGCGACCACCACCTGGGCTGTCTACCAGCGGCGCGGCTCGGCCTTCGGGACCACGGTGATCTGAGCCGTGCCGCCCACCAGCACCACCGCCGGCACGCCCGCCGGTATGACGGTCCGGACGGCCGACACGCACTGCCCGTACTGCGCACTGCAGTGCGCGCAGACCCTCACCGCAGCCGGGGCGAGCACCGCCGTGGTGACCGCGGCCGGTCGGCAGTTCCCGACCAACCGCGGCGGCATGTGCCAGAAGGGCTGGACGAGCCCCACGCTGCTGCACGCCCCGGACCGGCTGACCACCCCGCTGGTCCGGGACGTGCACGGCACGCTCGTGCCGGCCACCTGGGACGAGGCACTCACGCTGGTCACCGACCGTCTGGCCGCCCTGCGGGCCGTGCACGGGGCGGGTTCGGTCGCGGTGTTCGGCGGGGGCGGTCTGACCAACGAGAAGGCGTACGCCCTGGGCAAGTTCGCCCGGACCGTGCTGGGCACGCCGTTCATCGACTACAACGGGCGGTTCTGCATGTCCAGCGCGGCTGCGGCCGCGAACCGGTCGCTGGGCGTGGACCGGGGGCTGCCGTTCCCGTGGGCCGACCTCGGTGGGGCGCAGGCGGTGGTGCTGCTGGGCTCCAACCTGGCCGAGACCATGCCACCGGCCGTGCAGCACCTGGCCGGGGTGCGCGCGGCCGGTGGCCTGGTGGTGGTCGACCCGCGGCGTTCGGCGACCGCCGACCTCACGCAGGAGGGCGGCGGGGTGCACGTGCAGCCGGTCCCCGGCACCGACCTGGCGTTGCTGCTCGGCCTGGCGCACGTGGTCCTGGCCGACGGCCTGGCCGACCTGGACTACCTCGAGCGCCGCACCACGGGGCTGGACGACGTGCGGCGCTCGCTGGCCTCGTGGTGGCCCGAACGCACCGAGCAGGTCACCGGCGTGCCGGTCGCGACGCTGCGGCGGGTCGCGCACCTGCTCGCGGCCGCCGCGCCGGTGCACGGCGGTGCCGGCGCGTACGTGCTGACCGGTCGGGGCGTCGAGCAGAGCACGCAGGGCACCGACACAGTGACGGCGGCGATCACCCTGTCGTTGCTGCTGGGTCTGCCCGGGCGGGTCGGGTCCGGCTACGGCGCGATCACCGGGCAGGGCAACGGCCAGGGCGGGCGGGAGCACGGGCAGAAGTCCGACCAGCTGCCCGGCTACCGGTCCATCGAGGACGAGGCCGCGCGGGCGCACGTCGCGGGCGTGTGGGGGGTCGACCCCGCGTCGCTGCCGCGTGCGGGGGTGCCGGCGGTCGAGCTGCTGCACCGCCTGGGCACGCCCGACGGTCCGCGCGCGCTGCTGGTGCACGGCTCGAACCTGCTGGTCAGCGCACCTGATGCGGACCGGGTGCGTGATCGCCTGGCTGCGCTGGAGCTGCTGGTGGTCTGCGACTTCCTGCCCTCGGAGACCGCGATGCTGGCCGACGTGGTGCTGCCCGTCACCCAGTGGGCCGAGGAGGAGGGCACCATGACCTCGCTCGAGGGCCGGGTGATCCGCCGCCGTCGACTGCTGGACCCGCCGCCCGGTGTGCGCAGCGAGCTGGAGGTCCTGGCGGACCTGGCCGTGCGCCTGGGTTCGACCGTGGCGTTCCCCACCGAGCCGTCGGTGGTCTTCGACGAGCTGGCGCGTGCGTCGGCGGGAGGGCGGGCCGACTACTCGGGGCTCAGCCATGCGCGTCTGGACGCCGAACCGGATCTCTTCTGGCCGTGCCCGGCCGCGCCGGAGCAGCCCGACGGGCAGCCCGGCCCGGCGCACCCCGGGACGCCGCGGCTGTTCCTCGACCGCTTCGCGCACCCCGACGGCAGGGCCCGCCTGGTCCCCGTCGACCACCGTGGGCCGCGGGACGACCTGCGCCCCGACGCGCCCGTGTGGCTGGTCACCGGGCGGGTGCTCGCGCACTACCAGTCCGGGGCGCAGACCCGGCGGGTGCCGGAGCTGGTGCGGACCACCCCCGGTCCGTTCGTGGAGATCCACCCCTTGCTGGCCGATCTGCACGGGGTCGAGGACGGCGACACGGTGCGTCTGAGCACCGGCCGCGGCCACGGGTTCGCCCCCGCCCGCATCAGCGACGCGGTCCGCCCCGACACGGTGTTCCTGCCGTTCCACTGGTCCGGTCCGGGCAGCGCGAACCGGCTGACCACCGATGCGACCGACCCGATCTCGGGCATGCCCGAGTTCAAGGTGTGCGCCGTCGACGTGCGGCGCTGGGGCGGCCCCGTCCCGGTCGATCCGCATCCCGACGCCCCCGCTCTCGCGGGCCCGGCAGGCCGACCCGCGGCAGGACTCGGGGAGGTCCGGTGAGCGCACTCGCACCCGTCAGGGTCGTCGTGATCGGGCACGGCATGGTCGGGGCGCGGTTCGTCGAGGACCTGCACGCGTACGGCGGACCGGGCCGGTTCGACGTGGTGGTGCTCGGCGCCGAGGAGTACGAGCCGTACAACCGGGTGCTGCTCTCGGAGGTGGTGGCCGGCAAGGTCGACGTCGCGGCGATCACCCTGCCGCGCACCGCCCGGCACGAGCGCACCCGCGTGCTGCCGGGTGTCGGCGCGGTCGCCGTGGAGCGGCAGGCGCAGGTGGTGGTCGACGACTGCGGTGTCAGGCACCCGTACGACGTCGCGGTCCTGGCGACCGGGGCGCGCGCCCGTGTGCCCGACCTGGTCGGGTTCGAGGAGGGCCTGCCGGCCGGGGTGCACGCGCTGCGCACGCTCGACGACGCCCGCGAGGTCGTCGCGGCGACCGTCAACGCGCGCGTGGCCGTCGTGGTCGGCGGGGGAGTGCTCGGTCTGGAGGTCGCGTGCGGTCTGGCCCGTCGCGGCCTGGCCGTGACCGTGGTGCACGGCGGACGGCACGTCATGGACCGCCAGCTCGACCAGGGCGCCGGGGACGTCGTGCAGCGGTCGTTGGCCGGGTTGGGCGTGCAGGTGCGCACCCGTGCCCGCACCGAGGAGGCCGTGCTGCACGACGGTCGGGTCGTCGGGGTCCGGCTCGAGGGCGGTGAGGTGCTGCCCGCCGACCTGCTGGTGCTCTCGGCCGGCACGGTGCCGGAGGTCGCGCTGGCGCGTCGGGCGGGCCTCGAGGTAGGGCGCGGGGTCGTGGTCGGCGCCGACCTGGCGACCGCCGACCCGCGGGTGTGCGCGATCGGTGACTGCGCGCAGCCGCCCGAGGGTGGCACGGGGCTGGTGGCGCAGGGCTGGGACCAGGCGCGGCGACTGGCGCGCCGGCTGGCCGAGCACGGCCGGGTCGTCGACGGGCCGAGCGGCGGTGCCTTCGGTGCCGTCGATGCCGACTCTGCCGTCAGTGAAGCGCTGCCGGCGGCCGGCACGGACGTGGTGCGGGTCAAGGCCGCGGGCCTGGACCTGGTGAGCATGGGTGCGGGCAGCGACGGCGGCGGTCGACGGGTGGTGCTCAGCGACCCGGACGGGGGCAGACACCTGGAGGTCGTCGTCGCCGACGGCCGGGTGGTCGCGGCGACGTGCGTGGGGGCCGGTGCGGTCGCCGCCGACCTGGTCGCGGCCTACACCCGCGGCACACCGGCTCCGGCGGACCCGGCCCAGCTGCTCCTGCGTCCCGTCGGGGGAGCGGCCGTGCAGGCCACTTCACCCACGCTCATGCCCGACCGCGCGGTCGTGTGCCGCTGCAACGGTGTCACCAAGGGGCAGCTGGTGCAGGCGTGGCGCGGGGGAGTGCACGACGTCGAGGGGGTCGTGGCGGCGACCCGTGCCACGACGGGTTGCGGGGGCTGCACGGACGCGGTGTGCGGGATCGTCGACTGGCTGCGACGCGCCGACCCGGCAGCCGACCCCGCATCCGACCCCGTATCCGACCCCGCGGCAGGCACAGCCGCCGGCACCGGGGCCGACGCCGACCGGCCTCAGAGCGTGGCGGAACCGAGCGCCGCCGGCACGTGAGCGCCGTGACCGGCGGCCACCAGTGTGGCCCGTACCCGCTCGGCGGCCGTGTCGAGGTCGTCGGCGCTGACGTCGTGCCGGGCGTTGGCGAACGTCAGCGACGCCTCGTCCCACGCGGGCAGCACGTGCAGGTGCAGGTGCGGCACCTCGAACCCGGCCACGAGCAGCGCGACGCGCGGGGCGGACCACGCGGTCTGCTGCGCCTGCCCGATGGTGCGCGCCACCAGCATCAGGTGCGCGAGGACGTCGTCGGGGGCCTGCGTCAGCTCGGGGATCTCCGCGCGCGGCACCACGAGCGTGTGGCCGTCGGTGATCGGCGCGATCGTGGTGAAGGCGACGGCCGTGTCGTCGGCCCAGACGAAGCGTCCGGGCAGCTCGCCGTCGATGATCCGGGTGAACAGGGTGCTCATGCGTCCACCGTAGTCGCGGGCGTTCAGCCGTCGCGTTCGGCCGCCAGGGCCTGCAGGGCGGTCACGGTGCGCCAGTTGCGTCCGGTGCCGAGCAGCCCGCTGGCGCGCTGCAGCACGTCGAGGGTCAGCTTGGAGCGGCCGATGCCGTCGGGGTACCAGACGTAGGCCTCGCGGCCGTGCCAGACGACCCGCTCGTTGCCGTACGCGCTGGGGTCGAGCGCCGCGACGCGGGCGGGGTCGGGGGTGCCGTCCCAGCAGACCAGCACCGTGTGCGAGGGGTCGGCCACGGCCTGCTCGGTGAACGGATTGGCGGCGACGATCTCGTCCCAGTCGGCGCGTTCGCGCGCGATGGTGGGCACGGCGAACCCGAGCTCGTCCTCGAGCGCACGGGCCAGACCCGCGGCGACCTGGTCGGGTGCACCGGCCCCCGGGGCGGGGACGAGCACGAGGTTCCCGCTGTTGACGTGCGTGACGACCTCGCGGTGACCGAGCTGCTCGGCGATCTCCCGCAGGCGGGCCGCCGGGACCGTGCGGCCGGCCACGTTCACGGCGCGCAGGAGGGCGATCACGGCGGTCATGTCCCACAGGGTGACCGGTCGGGGCGACGGCGTCGGCGGTGACAGGCCGGTTCTGCCGTCCGTGTGACCTCGTTTCACTCGTTCGAGTGACGGCGCGGCCTCACGGCGAGGCCTGGTGCGTTGTGCGCGCACCGTTCCCGCACCGAAACGGGGCGGGGGGCCCGTCGAAACACACGCTTCCTACGTTGATAACCAGCCGCCCTCGCCAGTCACACCACCCCGACGACGGAGCAGACATGACCGCACCCCCCACGCCCGCCCGCCACCTCGTCGTGGTCGGTGGCGGCATGGTCGCCCAGCGGCTCGTCGAGGCCCTGCGCGACCGCGACGCAGCCGGCACCTGGCGCATCACCGTGCTCGCTGAGGAGCCCCGCCGCCCCTACGACCGCGTCGCGCTCACCAGCTGGTTCTCGGGCCGCTCCGCCGAGGAGCTCACGCTCGGTGACCCGCAGTTGTGGCACGACCCGCTCGTCACGCTGGTCCGTGGCGACGCCGTGGTCGACCTGGACCGCGCGCAGCGCACCGTGACGACCGCCGGTGGCCGCACCGAGCACTACGACCACCTGGTGCTGGCCACCGGTTCGTCCGCCTGGGTGCCCCCGATCGAGGGCGCCGACCTGCCCGGTGTGTTCGTGTACCGCAGGCTCGACGACGTCGCCGCGATCCGCGGGTACGTCGAGGAGCTCGCTTCCCGGACCGCCGGGCCGGTGCGCGGCGCGGTGCTCGGCGGCGGCCTGCTCGGCCTGGAGGCGGCCGGCGCCCTCAAGGCCTTGGGCGCCCAGCCGACCGTGCTGCAGTTCGGCACCCACCTGATGTCCGCGCAGGTTGACCTCGGTGGCGGCGAGGCGCTGCGCCGGCTCATCAACGGCCTGGGCATCGGGGTGCGCCTGCACGCCGAGACCACCCGGCTGCGCGCGCACCGGCGCGGTGGCGTCGGGCGACTCGACCTGGCCGACGGCGGTCGGGTCGACGCCGACGTGGTGGTCGTGGCTGCCGGGGTCCGCCCGCGCGACGAGCTGGCCCGCGCGGCCGGCCTGCCGATCGGTGCGCGCGGCGGCGTCGTCGTCGACGACACGTGCCTCACCGACGACCCCGCGGTCTCGGCCGTCGGCGAGGTCGCCTGCATCCAGGGCGCCTGCCTGGGCCTGGTCGCCCCCGGCTACGCCATGGCCGAGGTCACCGCCGACCGCCTGCTGGGCGGCGCCGCGCGGTTCCCCGGTGCGGACACCGCCACCAAGCTCAAGCTCGCCGGTGTCGACGTGGCCAGCTTCGGCGACGCGTTCGCCACCACGCCCGGCGCCCTGGAGATCGTGTGGGCCGACCCGGTCGGCGGCGTCTACAAGAAGCTCGTCCTGTCCGACGACGCCCGCACGCTGCTCGGCGGCGTCCTCGTCGGCGACGCGTCCGCGTACGCGAGCCTTCGCCCCATGCTCGGGCGCGAGCTGCCCGGCGACCCCGGCGCCTACCTGCTGCCCGAGGGCGGAGTGGGCGCACCCGACCTCGAGCTGCCCGACGACGCCGGCGTCTGCTCGTGCAACAACGTCTCCGCCGGCGCGATCCGGCACGCCGTGAGCGAGGGCGGCTGCACCGACCTGGGGGCCGTCAAGGCCTGCACCAAGGCCGGCACCAGCTGCGGGTCGTGCCTGCCGCTGGTCAAGAAGCTCGTCACCACCGAGCTGGAGAAGCTCGGCGTCACCGTCAGCACCGCGCTGTGCGAGCACTTCGCCCTGTCCCGTGCCCAGCTGTACGACGCCGTGCTCGTCGCCGGGCTGCGCTCCTTCAGCGAGGTCGTCGCCCGGTTCGGCACCCGCGCCGCAGGCCGCGGCTGCGACATCTGCAAGCCCGCCGTCGCCTCGATCCTGGCCACCACCGCCCCCGCGCACGTGCTCGAGGGGGAGCGGGCCACGCTGCAGGACACCAACGACCACGTCATGGCGAACCTGCAGAAGGACGGCTCGTACTCCGTCGTTCCCCGCATCCCCGGCGGCGAGGTCACCCCCGAGGGGCTCATCGCGATCGGTCAGGTCGCCCAGGAGTTCGGTCTCTACACCAAGATCACCGGCGGCCAGCGGATCGACCTGTTCGGCGCCCGCATCGACCAGCTGCCGGTCATCTGGCGCAAGCTCGTCGACGCCGGGTTCGAGTCCGGGCACGCGTACGGCAAGTCGCTGCGCACCGTGAAGTCGTGCGTCGGGTCCACCTGGTGCCGGTTCGGCGTGCAGGACTCCGTGGCGCTCGCGGTGATGCTCGAGCTGCGCTACCGGGGCCTGCGCTCGCCGCACAAGATCAAGCTCGGGGTGTCCGGCTGCGCCCGCGAGTGCGCCGAGGCCCGAGGCAAGGACGTCGGGGTCATCGCCACCGACAAGGGCTGGAACGTGTACGTGGGCGGAAACGGCGGGTTCACGCCGCGGCACGCGAAGCTGCTCGCCGAGGACCTGGACACCGAGACGCTCGTGCGGACCATCGACCGGTTCCTGCTCTACTACGTGCGCACGGCCGACCGTCTGCAGCGCACCGCCCCGTGGATCGAGGAGGTCGAGGGCGGCCTCGAGGGTGTGCGTGCCGTCGTGATGGACGACTCGTTGGGCATCGCCGCGGACCTGGACGCGCAGATGGCGCTGCACGTGCAGGAGTACGAGGACGAGTGGCGCGCCACGCTCGACGACCCCGAGAAGCTGCGCCGGTTCGCCGCGTTCGTCAACGCACCCGGCGAGCCCGACCCGTCGTTGGCGTACGTGCCCGAGCGCGGGCAGGCCCGCCCGGCCACCGCGGACGAGAAGGCCGCCGCGCTGCGCGGTGAGCCGGTGCTGGTCGCCGGATCCACGCTGGAGGTGCGCTGATGACCGTCCTCGACACGATCGCCGCGGGGGGCCCGACCGGGGCGATCGAGGGCTGGGTGGCCGTCTGCCGGCTCGACGACCTCGCCCCGGAGCGCGGTGCGGCGGCCCTGCTCGGGGGCACGCAGGTCGCGCTGGTCCGCCTGCTCGACGACCGTGTGCTGGCGGTGCAGCAGCACGACCCGTTCTGCGACGCGCACGTGCTGTCCCGGGGGATCGTCGGCTCCCGTCTCGTCGATGGCGTCGACGTGCCCACGATCGCCTCGCCGATGTACAAGCAGGTGTTCGACCTGCTGACCGGGCAGTGCCTGGACCGGGCGGGCAAGGAGCCGGTGCCCGGTCTGGGCGCCGACCTGCGGACGTGGCCCGTGCGGGTGGTCGACGGCGTGGTGCACGTCGCGACGGGTGCCCCGTGACCACGCTGGTCGGCCTGGAGCTGGCCGGGCGGCGCGTGCTGGTCGTCGGCGGGGGGCCTGTCGCCGCCCGGCGCGTGCAGGGCCTGCTGGCGGACGCGGCGCGGGTCGTCGTGGTGGCGCCCCAGCTGTGCGAGGTGCTGCGCGACCTGCACCGGTGGGGACTGATCACCTGGCACGCCCGCGAGGTGCTCGAGGGTGACCTCGACGACGTGTGGCTCGTGCACACCGCCACGGGGGACCGGGCGACCGACTCGGCGGTCGTCGGCTGGGCGGGGCAACGACGGCTGTTCTGCGTCGACGCAGGTGCCGGACGGCAGGGCACCGCGCGCACCCCGGCGACCACGCGGCACGGTGACGTGCTCGTCGGCGTCGTCTCGACGGGCGAGCCCGACCCGCGGCGCACCGTCGTGGTGCGTGACGCCCTGTCCGCCCACCTGCGCGACGGCCAGGTGGACCTGCGTCGTCGGCGCCCGCGCGCACCGCACGAGGGTCGGGTGGTGCTCGTCGGTGGCGGTCCCGGTGACGTCGACCTGCTGACCCTGGCCGGTCGTCGTGCGCTGGCCGAGGCCGACGTGGTGGTCACCGACCGGCTCGGACCCGTGGGCGTGCTGGACGAGCTGCCGGCGGACGTCGAGGTGATCGACGTGGGCAAGACGCCCGGGAACCACCCGGTGCCGCAGCACGAGATCAACCGGATCCTCGTGGAGCAGGCGCAGCGGGGCCGTCTGGTGGTCCGGCTCAAGGGCGGCGACCCGTTCGTCTACGGGCGTGGCGGCGAGGAGGTCCTCGCGTGCCGTGAGGCGGGCGTCGCGGTCGACGTGGTCCCCGGGGTCAGCAGCGCGCTGGCAGTGCCGGCGGCCGCAGGCATCCCGCTGACCCACCGCGGCACGGTCGGTGCGGTCCACGTGATGAACGGGCACGACGGGTGGTCCTCGGCGGCACTCACCGGGCTGCGCGACGCCTCGTGCACGGTCGTGGTGCTGATGGGGGTCGCGGTGCTGCCCGCGTTGGTGGCGCAGGCGCTAGACGAGGGTGTCGACGCCGCCACGCCCGTCGCGATCGTCGAGAGCGGCACCACGCAGGGGCAGCGGGTCACCCGCGCGCCGCTCGGGCAGGTGGTCGACGTCGCCGCCGCGGCCGGCGTGCGCGCCCCCGCGGTGGTGGTGCTCGGGGCGGTGGCGGAACCGGGACTGCTCGAGGCCGCCCCGCACGTCACAATGGCGCCGTGACCGAGCCGATCGACCAGACGCTGGCGGGCTGCGTCGTGCTCGTGACCGCCGACCGGCGGGCCGGGGAGCTCAGCGCCGCGCTGCAGCGCCGTGGGGCCACGATCCGGCACGCACCGGCGATCGGCATGGTGCCGCACACCGACGACGCCGCCCTGCTGGCCGGCACGCGCGCACTGATCGAGGACCCGCCCGACACCGTCGTGGTCACCACGGGCATCGGCTTCCGCGGGTGGGTCGAGGCGGCCGACGCGGTCGGGCTGGCCGAGGAACTCGTCGAGATGCTGCGCGGCACGCGACTGGTGGCCCGGGGCCCCAAGGCACGCGGCGCGATCCAGGCGGCCGGGCTGACCGCCGACTGGGTCGCGGAGTCCGAGACCAGCGCGGAGATCGCCCAGGTGCTGCTCGACGAGGGTGTCGCCGGGCGTGACATCGCGGTGCAGCACCACGGTGCGGGCTCGGACGGACTCGACGAGGCCTTCGCAGCGGCCGGTGCGCGCGTGCGCAGCCTGATCGTCTACCGGTGGGGCCCGCCGCCCGACCAGGCCGTCGTGGACGCCTCGGTGCGCGCGGTCGCCGCCGGTGAGGTCGACGCGGTGGCGTTCACGTCGGCGCCGGGGTCCGCCGCGTGGCTCGCGGCGGCCGACGCGGCCGGGGTGACCGACACGATCGTGCGGATGTGCGCGCGGGGCAGCGTCGTCATGGCGGCCGTCGGCCCCGTCACCGCGCGTCCGCTCGTGGAGCGGGGCATCGAGCCGCTCGTACCCGATCGTGGCCGGCTGGGCTCGCTGGTGCGGGCGATCGTGGCGCACTACGGCGGGCTGCAGGCCCTGCAGACCGTGGCGGGCCCGCTGCAGGTGCACCGCGGCGCCGCGGTGCTCGACGGGCGCGTGCTGCCGCTGACGCCCAGCGGCCTGGAGGTGCTGCGGCTGCTGGCGGCCGCGCGCGGCTCGGTGGTGCCGCGCGAGCAGGTGCTCGCGGCCCTGCCCGGCGACTCGACCGACCCGCACGCCGCCGAGGTGGCCATCGCCCGGCTGCGCGAGGCGAGCGGTCACCGTGGGCTGGTGCGCACCGTGGTCAAGCGGGGCTACCGGCTCGAGCTGGAGCCCGAGGCATGAGCCCCCTGGTGGCCCAGCCCGTGCTGGTGGGGTGCTCGCACGGCACGGACGATGCTGCCGGGCGGGTGGCGATCGCCTCGATCCTGCACGACGTGCGCGCGTTGCGGCCGGGTCTGGACGTGCGTGAGGCGTTCGTCGACGTGCAGCAGCCCGAGGTGGCCGATGTCGTGGCCGACGCGCTGACGGGGGCCTCGGAGGTCGTCGTCGTGCCGTTGCTGCTGTCCGTCGGGTACCACGTGGGTGTCGACATCGTGCAGGCCGTGGCCCGGCCGGGCGCGGCGGCCGCCGTCCCTCTGGGCCCTGACGACCGGCTCGTGGCGATCCTCGCCGACCGCCTGGCGCAGGCCGGGCTACGCCCGGACGACGGTGTGGTCCTCGCCGCGGCCGGGTCGAGCGTGGCTGCCGCGGCGGTGGCCGTCGAGACCGTGGCGTCGGGGCTGGCCGCGCACCTGGGGCGGCCGGTGACGGTCGGGTACGGCGCCGGTGCGCACCCGCGGGTGCCGGTCGCGGTCGAGCAGGTGCGTGAGGGGCTCGCGCCGGGCGGCCGCGTGGTGGTCGCCTCGTACCTGCTGGCGCCCGGGTTCTTCCACGACCGGGTGCTCGAGGCGGGGGCGGACGTGGTCGCCGCACCGCTCGCCCCGGACGTGCGGCTGGCCAGGATCGTGCTGGATCGGTACGACACGGCGACGGAGGTCTTGCGCGGCGGGCCGGTCTCCCTCTAGGAACGACGCGTGAGCAACGCTGCCGCTTCCCGGCCCACCCGCTTCACCGTGTCCGCCGTGATTCTCGGCGCCTTCCTCCTTGTCGGCTGCACGACCGACCCGGATGCTGAGAGCGCTCCCGCGTCGACCGTCACCGCAGAGGTGACGGCAGACCTGGGTGGGCTGACGGAGGTCGAGGTCGGCAGCTGCGTCCCCGACGGGCTGCGGGCCGTGCAGGCCGGCCCGGCCGACGACCCCACGACGGTGGTCGTGGCCGGCGGGGGCACCGACGCCGTGCTGCTCGTCCCGCAGAGCGGGGGGGACGAGTGCCAGTGGGCGCAGGAGGCCCGGCGGCTGGCCGGTGAGGGCTACCTGGTGGCCACGTTCGGCTGGGCGGGTGACGACGAGGCGTCGTTCCGGGCGGCGACCTCCGTCCTCGACCGGCTCGGGGCGCAGCGCACGGCTTTCGTCGGGGCCTCCAAGGGTGGCACCTACGCCGTCGCCCTGGCGCAGGAGCTGGGCGCGGTCGCGGTGGTCGCCATCTCCTCGCCGGCCACGTTCGACGGCATGGACGCCGTGGCGGGCCGTGCGGCCTACACCGGTCCGCTGCTCGTGGTGGCCTCGGCCGACGACCGTGACGTGCCGGCGTCGCAGACGCAGACGATCGCGCGCCCCGACGACCCGGAGGGGTTCGTGCAGCTCGAGGGTTCCTCGCACGGCGTGGCGATCTTGTCCGGGCCTGTCGCCGACGAGCTGCGGGGCCTCGTGGACGGTGCCCTGGCGGAGGCGTTCGCGGGCTGACCCTCTGACCTGCGGGTGGGTCACGGGGCGGGGAAGCCGAACGGCTCGGCCGTTCCGGAACGGCTTCCGTCGCCGTTGACGAAGGCCGCTCCGGACCGCCCGAGCCGTCCGTGGCCATGTCTACCAGCGGGCCCGGCGACCCTCGACCGTGGGAGCGCGGTCATGAGAGATCGTGACGATCTCGTGACCTGGATCACACAACGTTGTAGAACGGGCCGGGCCGCGGCGACGCAGGCCCGGCCGCACCCGTCAGAGGTAGCGCAGCGGGTCGAACTCCTCGAGCGGGATGATCCGCAGGCGCGGCAGCTGCACGTTGAACGCGGCCACGTCCGTCTCCAGGTCGAAGACCTCCAGCCCTCGCGAGGTCATCCCCGCCAGGGCGGTGCTGGTGAACTCACGGAAGGCCAGCAGGCCCACGCGCCGGTCCCCGGCGTCGACCAGCGTCTCGACCTCAGGGGCGAAGTCGCCGTCGTGGCTGGCCAGCAGCACATCACCCTCGCGCCCGGCGATCGCCGCGAGCGTGCGCTTGATGCCGATGTCGACGACCTTCTCGTACGACTCGCCGGACAGCGGGATCGGCTGGAACCCGATCGCGGTCAGCGCTTGCACGAACGACATCGGCAACGTGCCGTTGGAGGCGTTGAGGAAGAACAGCCCCTTGACCGGCTGCCCCCACCGCTGCTCGGCGAACGTGAGCACCCGCTCCCAGCGTGGACGCTGCTCGGGTGTGGGACGTCCGCCGAAGATCGACGACCCGAGGGTCGCGTCGATGTTCTCGCCGTCGACCAGCAGGTAGGTGGTCCCGCTGGCGGCCGTGTCGGTGCTCATCGGCCCAGGCTAGCCGCGTGCTCCGCCCGGGATGACGTTCCTGCGGCGCGGCGTTGTTGCCCCCTAGGGTCGATGCGCACGCATGGACCCGGTGCGCAGGGGCGGCGGAGGGAGGCGACGATGGGCGAGGAACCCACCACGCGGGAGGCGGCCGAGGCCTGGGAGGCGTTGTTCCGCGCGCAGGTCGCACTCATGCGCCGGTTCCAGCGCACCGACGTGTGGGGCGACCTCACGATCCGCGAGTACGACGTGCTGTTCACGCTGTCGGGGTGCCCCGGCGGCACGGCGCGCCTGCGGGAGCTGGCCGAGACCAGCCTGCTGACGCAGCCGAGCCTGTCGCGCCTGGTCGAGCGGCTCGAACGCGACGGTCTGGTCGAGCGCGGGCCCGTCGAGGGCGACGCGCGGGGCGTGGCCGTGACACTGACGCCCGCCGGGGAGCGCGTCCAGCGCGAGATCGGGCGACGGCACGTGCGCACCATCCGTGCGCTGGTCGGCGGCGCGCTCGACGCGCAGGAGCTGGCGACGCTGCGGTCCCTCAGCGACAAGCTGCGGCTCGCGCAGGCAGGCATCCCGGACCCCGGCTGACCGGACCAACGTCCCCGCCGGGCGCCGGTGTGCGTCACAGCGGCGGGGGGACCTCCGGCCCACGACGCGCGAGGCCCCGCCGCGCAGGATGGGACACATCGGTCTCGTCCACGAATGGGGGTGCGCACATGGATGTCCTGGTCGCTGTCGCGTCGCGGCACGGAGGGACGTGGGAGATCGGCGACGTCGTCGCCGAGGTGCTGCGCGGACGCGGGCACGTCGTCGACGTCCGGGCACCGGAGGACGTCACGACGGTCGCCGGCTACGACGCGGTGATCCTCGGGTCGGCCATCTACCTGGCCCACTGGATGCCCACGGCGCGTGAGCTCGCCGAGCGCTGCGAGGACGAGCTGGTCTCGCGCCCGGTGTGGCTCTTCTCCTCGGGCCTGGCCACCCAGCCTGCGAACTCCGCCAACTCCCCGCACGAGATCGCCGCGCTGCGCGAGCGACTCGGTGCGCGCGGTCACCGCCACTTCCGGGGACGCCTCGACCGTGCAGTGCTCAGCTTCGCCGAGCGGGCTGTGATCGCCGGGGGTCGTGCCCGTGAGGGCGACCACCGCGACATGGCCGCTGTGGCCTCCTGGGCGGGCGACATCGCCGACGCGCTCGTGGCCTGCGTGCCGTCCGTCTCGTCCTAGGGCCCCGACCTCCACAAGCGTCCGTCCGGTCGTCCGCCGACCGGACGGACGCTTGCTGACGCCATGTCGTGACAAACTCACGCGGCGCGAGCGCGGTCCGCGGTGGAGGTCGCCTGCTGTGGTGCGATGATCGAGCGGTGGCAGCCCAGACCGCACCCGACACGCACCCGACCCTGCGCACGTCGTCCCCGTCGCCGGCCGCGCCGTACGACGCCGTGCTCCTCTACTCCTTCGGCGGGCCCGACGGCCCTGACGACGTGCTCCCGTTCCTGCGCAACGTCACGGCAGGCAAGGGCATCCCCGACGAGAGGCTCGCCGAGGTCGCCGAGCACTACCACCACTTCGGCGGACGCAGCCCGATCAACGAGCAGAACCTCGCGCTGCAGCGAGCGCTCGTCGCCGAGCTGGGCGCCCAGGGGCTCGACCTGCCCGTGCTGTGGGGCAACCGCAACTGGCAGCCGTACACGCGCGACGCGCTCGCGGCCGCGTACGCCGACGGTGCCCGACGCGTGGTGGCCATCGTCACCAGCGCGTACTCCTCGTACTCCGGCTGCCGGCAGTACCGCGAGGACCTGTACGGCGCGCTCGACGCGCTGGGTGACGAGCTGGGCCTCGAGCCCGGTGAGCACCCGCTGCAGGTCGACAAGATCCGCGCGTACTTCAACCACCCCGGCTTCGTGCAGGCCAACGTCGACGCGGTCGTCGAGGCCTACCGGGCACTGGCCGCGCAGGCACCGGCCGACGCGACCGCCGCGCGACTGGTCTTCGTGACCCACTCGATCCCGACCACGATGGAGGAGGCCTCGGCCGTCTCCGGCGCGACGTACCGCGAGCAGCACCTCGACGTCGCACGCGTCGTCGCCCGCGAGGCCGAGGCCGCGTTGGGGCACCCCGTCGGGTGGGACCTGGCCTACTGCTCGCGCTCCGGCCCGCCCCACCAGCCGTGGCTCGAGCCCGACGTCAACGACCACCTCACCGGGCTTGCCGAGGCCGGCACCCGTGCCGTGGTGATCGCCCCGATCGGGTTCGTGTCCGACCACATGGAGGTCGCCTTCGACCTCGACACCGAGGCGCTGGAGACGTGCCGCGAGCTCGGCCTGCACGCGGTGCGCGCCGGGACCGTGGGCACGCGGGAGGCCTTCGTGCGCGGCCTGGTCGACCTGGTGCTCGAGCGTGCGGACCGCGCCCGCGCGCGGGAGGCCGGTCAGTCGCCCGCGGACGGGCGCACGATCGGCGACCTCGGGCCGTTCCGCGACGTCTGCGCGCCCGGCTGCTGCCGCCAGCGGGCCGGCGTCGACTCCGGCGTCCCGGCGGCCTGCAGCACCGACCCGCTCACCTGACCTGCCAGCACACCTGCCCCATCCTCGTCCGGTCGGCCTCGTGCCGGCCGTGCGCGCCGCCTGCCCGGAGGACCCTGTGACCGACCACCCCCAGCTCGACACCGAGGCGCTCAACGCCACCGTCCGCTACACGATGTGGTCGGTGTTCTCCTTCGACGGCGAGCTGCCCGCCGACGACGAGGAGCGCGCCGCGATCGTCCGCCAGGCCCTCGACGCCGTGGCCGCCGAAGGCCTCGAGATCCGCGGCTGGTACGACGTGGCAGGCCTGCGCGCCGAGGCCGACCTGATGGTGTGGTGGCACGCCGCCACGATCGAGGAGGTGCAGGGCGCCTACCTGCGCCTGCGCGCCAGCGAGCTCGGCCGTCAGCTGTTCCCCGTGTGGTCGGTCGTCGGCCTGCACCGACCCGCCGAGTTCAACCGCGGTCACGTGCCGGCGTTCCTGGCGGGGGAGCCCGCCGGCGACTACCTGTGCGTGTACCCGTTCGTGCGGTCCTACGACTGGTACGTGCTGCCCGAGGACGACCGGCGCCGGATGCTCGTCGAGCACGGGCAGGCAGCCCGCGACTACGCCGACGTGCGGGCCAACACCGTCTCCAGCTTCGCCCTGGGCGACTACGAGTGGCTGCTGGCGTTCGAGGCCCCGCAGCTGCACCGGATCGTCGACCTGATGCGCGACCTGCGGGCCACGCAGGCCCGGTTGCACGTGCGCGAGGAGGTCCCGTTCTACACCGGTCCGCGGGTGGAGCTGGCGGCCTGGGCGGACGCGCGCCCGCGCGCCTGAGCGGGCGTCGCCGGACGCGGACGCGCGCCCGAGCGGGCGTCCACGGGCGCAGGGCGCGCCGTCGCGCGATCATCGAGGCATGGGCCTGACAGGGACGTGGCGGTTCGTCAGCATCGACGACCTCGACCCGGTGACGGCCGTGCACGGCCGCCCCTGGCTGACGTTCGACGGTGACGGTCAGGTGTACGGCTGCTCGGGTGTGAACCGGGTGCGCGGCACGTGGACCCTCGAGGAACCCTCGGAGGGTGGGTCACCCCGGTTGCTGATCGGGCCGATGGTGTCGACCCTGATGGCAGGTCCGCCTGCCGCGACCGCCTGCGAGCTGGCCGTGCAGCAGCTGCTCGCGGTCCCGCTCGCCGTACGGCAGCGGGACGAACCCGCCGGGTCCGCGGGAGGTGGGGCACCCGCGAGCGACCTCGAGCTGGTGGCCGACGACGGTCGCCGCGCCCGGCTCGTGCTCGACCCGCACGCCGGCGACGACCCCGCGCCGGCGCCCGCCGCCGACACGGAGCAGCCGACGGGCGCCCCCCGGCACGCCGAGCTGCCCACCCACCTGGACGCCGACGGCCCCCTGGTCGTCACAGGAGCCGTGACCTACCGGCAACGGATCGCCCTGCCGCCCCGGTCGGTGGTCACCGTCACGGTCGAGGACAGCTCCCGTGCCGACGCCCCGGCCCGGGCCCTGGGGCGCAGCGTCATCGACGCGCAGCACCATCAGGTGCCGGTGCCGTTCGAGGTCGTCGTGGACCGCTCCGAGCTCGACCCGCACACCCGACTGGCCCTGCGGGCCCGCATCGACGGACCCGAGGGCCTGCTGTGGGTGTCCGACACGCACATCCCGGTGCCGCTCGACGGCTCGGCGGAGCCGTTCACGGTGCCGCTCGTGCACGTCGCCGGACGTCAGGGGTAGAGCCCCCGCACCAGGTGCGCCTCGGCGACCCTCCGCACCCCGATCACCAGCGCGGCGTCGCGCAGCGAGATGCCCTCCGCGCGTGCCAGCGCCGCCACGGACCGGTACGAGCTGAGCATCCGGTGCTCCAGGCGCTCCTCGATCTCGTGCTCCGTCCACCAGTAGGCCTGGTTCGCCTGCACCCACTCGAAGTACGAGACGACCACGCCGCCGGCGTTGGCCAGGATGTCCGGCACCACCTGCACACCGCGCTCGGCGAGCAGGCGGTCACCCTCGGCCGTCGTCGGCCCGTTGGCCCCCTCCACTACCCAGCGGGCCTTGACCGTCCGGGCGGTCTCGGCGTCGATCACGCCCTCGACGGCCGCCGGTACCAGCACGTCCACGTCGAGCGCGAGCAGGTCCGCGTTGTCGATCGGGTCGGCGTCCGCGAAGTCCACGACCGACCCGGTGGCGGCCACGTGCTCGAGCAGCGCCGGGACGTCCAGCCCGTCCGGGGCGTGCACCCCGCCGTACTGGTCGCTCACCGCGTTCACCCGGGCGCCCGTCTCGTGCAGGAACCGTGCGGCGTGCGAGCCGACCTTGCCGAAGCCCTGCACCGCGGTCGACACCTCCCGCAGGTCCGTGCCGGCGTCGGCGAGCGCCGCCCGTGCGGTGTGCACCACGCCGCGCGAGGTCGCCGTCGTGCGTCCCAACGAACCCCCGATGGTCAACGGCTTGCCGGTCGTCACCGCCGGGATCGTGTACCCGCGGTTGACGGAGAAGGTGTCCATGACCCAGGCCATCGTGCGTTCGTCCGTGCCGATGTCGGGGGCCATGATGTCCCGCTCGGGCCCGATGATCGGCGAGATCTCGCTGGTGTAGCGCCGGGTCAGCCGTTCGAGCTCGGCGGCCGAGTGCCCCCGGGGGTCGATCGTGACGCCCCCCTTCGCGCCGCCGTAGGGCACGTCGACGACGGCGCACTTCCAGGTCATCCACATCGCCAGCGCGCGCACCTCCTCGATGTCGACCGTGGGTGCGTAGCGCAGGCCGCCCTTGCCGGGGCCCCTCGAGATGTTGTGCTGCACCCGGAACCCGGAGTGCAGCACCACCCGTCCGTCGTCGCGCCGCAACGGCACGGCGACGTGCATCTCACGTCGGGGCGTGGCGAGCATCTGGTGCAGGCCCTCGTCGTACCCGAGGATCTCGATCGCCTCGGAGAGCTGGGCCTGCGCGGTGACGAGCGGGGACCCGATCCCGTGCTGGGCGGGGTTCGTGGACGGTGCGCTCACGCTGTACCTCCTGGCGACAGGTCGGTGGGCGCGACCTCGTCGTCGCACCGCCGGGCCCGGCCCGTCGTGCCCACTGTGGCACGTGCGCAGGCCAGCGCCACGCCGACCCGACCGGTGAGCCGTGCACGTCCGTCTGGCAGGACGCGCACGGCTCACCCGCGTGCGCGGCTCAGCAGATCTGCGACTTCTCCAGGGGCTTGAGCAACGACCCACCCAGGTGGCGCGAGTGCCGCGCCGGCACCAGCACGCACGGGCCGAACCCGCCGTTGCGGTACACGCCCTTGACGAACACGTCGGTGGTGCGGCAGTTGACGGTGCGCACCGTGAACGACGACGGCTTGGAGTCGTAGATGCCCGTCATCCAGGAGCAGAACTCCTCGGCGTCCTCGATCGTGGCCATCGGGCGGGTGCCCGAGTCGGGTGTGGGCAACGTGACCACCGGCAGGCTGGTGCCGGCCACCGGGCCGTCCTCGTCTGCGGAGGCCGGCCCGGCGAGGGCCGTCACGGTGAGGCCGGCCACCACCAGGGCGGCCAGGGCTGTGCGGACCCGACGGGTGGCCGGGCGTGCGGGCATGACTGACATGAGTTCCCCCTGCATCTGACGACGCCCCGCGCGCGCGGGGCGGAACGACCGGGGCCGGCCGCAGCCGGTCCCGGTGCGCCTCAGCCTCCCCACGGTGCACCGACCTGTCAAGGCGCGGCGTGACTTCGTGACCAGCGTCGGAACTGCGCGGGGGTCTGACCTGTCAGTCGCCCGAACGTCCTGGTCAGCGCCGCCTGGTCGTAGAACCCGCATGCGACCGCGACGTCCGCGACGGGGTCGGGTCCGGTCAGCAGCACCGTGGCGTGATCGACCCGGGCACGCAGCACCAGCTGCTGCGGGGAGAGCCCGAAGACGCGCCGCACCCGCCGGTCGAGTGCCGAGGTGGAGCAGCCCGCCGCGGCGGCCAGCTCGGCCGACGAGGGAGGGTCGGCGAGCCGGGCCTGCACGAGTGCCAGCACCCGTGCGAGGGACTGCACCGCCGGGTCCGCCGGGTCGTGCGTGCCCAGGTCCTCCGACAGGCTGACCAGCCCGACCGTCCGACCGCGCCCGTCACGGACCGCGACCTTGGACGTCAGGTACCAGCCGGGCCGCCCGCCCGGCCGCAGGATCAGCTCCAGCTCACGGCGCAACGGCCGACCCGTGTCGAGCACGTGCGCGTCCTGCTCGTCGTACCGGCGCGCCAGCTGCGGCACGAACAGGTCCGCCGCGCGCCGACCCACCACGTCGCGGCGTGAGCGTTCGCTGGTGCGGCGCACGAACGCGTCGTTGACCGCGACGTACCGCCCGGTGGTGTCCTTCGCGCAGAACATCGTCGCGGTGAGGTCGTCGACCAGGCCCAGGAACGAGGCGTCGAGGGACCGCAGCAGTGCCCTGGCCGCAGGCCACGCCGGCTCGGCGGGCTGCGCGGGTGCAGGTCGGGTCCCCATGGCACCTGGGACGCTAGTGGCGGTGTGTGTCGGTGACGCTTCCGGGATGGGTCGGCCGTGCGTCCTGGTCGCGATCCGTGCACCTGGCCGGGTCTCCAGCACAAGACGCGCGCGGCTCGGGGGCGCAGGATCGGAACGTGAGCAGCGACCTGTCCGCGCCGGCCTCGACCACGACCTCGGCGCCCGCCACCCTGACCGACGACGCCGTGCAGCTGGCCCGGCGGTGGCTGGACGCCACCGCCGCCGACGAGACACCGCGGGAGCGCCGCACCACCGGCCGGCTCGCGGCCCTGGTCGGCGACCCGGCCGGTCTGGAGCTCGCGGTGCGGTTCGTCGACCGGGTCGCGCGGCCCGACGACCTGCACGTCGCCGCGGCAGAGCTCGCCGGGCTGCGCACCCACGCCGCCTCGGCCCGGGCGTTCCTCGGCCCCGTGGACCGCACGCTGCTGGCTCTGGGCGTACGGCTGGCACCGGTGCTGCCCGCCGTCGTGGTGCCCGCCGCGCGGCTGCGCCTGCGCCAGCTCGTCGGGCACCTGGTGGCCGACGCGGGCCGGGGCCTCGGCCCGCACCTGGCCGGGATGCGCGCCGCCGGGTTCCGCCTCAACCTGAACCTGCTGGGCGAGGCCGTCCTGGGCGAGGGGGAGGCCGTGGCCCGGCTGGCCCGCGTGCGTCGGCTCGTCGAACGGCCCGACGTGGACTACGTGTCGGTGAAGGTCTCGGCCGTGGCCAGCCAGCTGTCCACCTGGGACACCGCCGGCAGCGTCGACCGCGTGGTGCAGCGCCTGCTGCCGCTGTACCGGGTGGCCGCGCAGAACGGCACGTTCCTCAACCTCGACATGGAGGAGTACCGGGACCTGACGTTGACGATGCGGGTGTTCGAGCGGCTCGTGCTCGACCCCGAGCTGCTCACCGTCCCCGCCGGGATCGTGCTGCAGGCCTACCTGCCGGACGCCTCCGACGCGCTCGAGGAACTGACCGCCACCGCCCGACGACGCCGGGCCGCAGGCGGTGCGCCGGTCAAGGTACGCCTCGTCAAGGGCGCGAACCTGGCCATGGAGCAGGTCGAGGCCGAGCTGCACGGCTGGCCGCAGGCCCCGTACACGACCAAGGCCGACGTCGACGCGAACTACGTCCGGCTGCTCGAGACGGCGCTGGACCCGACCCGCACCGACGCCGTCCGCGTCGGGGTGGCCAGTCACAACCTGTTCCACGTCGCCTACGCCCACCTGCTCGCGCAGCACCGTGGCGTGGGCGAGGCCCTCGACGTCGAGATGCTGCAGGGCATGGCCCCGGCGCAGGCCCGCGCGGTGCGCGAGGTGGTCGGTGACCTGCTGCTCTACACCCCGGTGGTCGCGCGCGACGACTTCGACGTCGCCATCTCCTACCTCGTGCGGCGGCTGGAGGAGAACTCCGCCGCCCAGAACTTCCTGCACGCGCTGTTCGCCGACGAACAGGCAGGCACGGGCGAGGAAGGGGCCGCGTCCGGCGTCGGCATGGGAGCACAGGAGGCGGCGTTCCGTGCGGCCGTCCACGACGCGGCCACCGTGTCCACCGTCCCGCGCCGCAGCGCGCGCCGGCCCGGGCCCACCTCTGGTCCGGGGACCGAGCAGGGTGACACGTCGCTCGCGGGGCGCTCGTCCGAGCCCGCCGCGCTCTTCGCCAACGCCTCCGACACCGACCCCGCCGTGGCCGCCTCCCGTGCGTGGGCGCGCGGGCTCCTGCGAGGCGCGCCGCCCGTCCCGGACGGGGCGGTCCAGGTCACCAGCACCGACGAGGTCGACGCCGTGGTCGCGCGCGCCGTCGCCGCCGCACCCGGGTGGGCGGCCACCGACCCCGCCCGACGTGCGCTCGCCCTGCGCCGCGCGGCGCTCGCACTCGAGCGGGCGCGCGGCGACCTCGTCGCCACGATGGTGCACGAGGGTGCCAAGACGGTCGCCGAGGCAGACCCCGAGGTCAGCGAGGCCGTCGACTTCGCCCGCTACTACGCCGACCGGGCCGCCGAGCTCGCCGACGGGACGGTACCCGGTGCCGTGTTCCGTCCCGTCCGGTGTCACGGTCGTCACCCCGCCGTGGAACTTCCCTGTGGCGATCCCCGTGGGGTCGACCTTGGCCGCGCTGGCCGCCGGGTCACCCGTGCTGGTCAAACCCGCACCGCAGACGCCGCGCTGCGTGCAGGTCGCGATGGCCGCCGTGCAGGAGGCGTTCGACGAGGTCGGGGTCGGAGCCGACGTGCTTCAGGTGGTGCTCAGCCCCGAGGGTGAGATCGGCCGCCATCTGGTCACGCACCCCGACGTGGCCCGCGTGCTGCTCACGGGCTCGATCGAGACGGCGCGCCTGTTCGCCGGCTGGCGGCCCGACCTGGACGTGCTGGCCGAGACGTCGGGCAAGAACGCGATCGTCGTGACGGCCTCGGCCGACGTCGACCTGGCCGTCGCCGACGTGGTCCGCTCGGCCTTCGGGCACGCCGGGCAGAAGTGCTCGGCCGCCTCGCTGCTGATCCTCGTCGGCTCCGCCGGGCAGTCGGCCCGCCTGCGCAGGCAGCTCGCCGACGCCGTCGCCTCGCTGCACGTGGGGCCCGCGCACGACCTCGGCACCGCCGTGGGCCCGCTCGTGGAACCCGCCCAGGGGCGCCTGCTGCGCGCGCTGACCACGCTCGAGCCGGGGGAGGGGTGGCTCGTCGCGCCGCGGCGCCTGGACGACGAAGGTCGGCTGTGGTCGCCGGGCGTCCGGCACTCGGTGGCACCCGGGTCCTGGTTCCACCTGACCGAGTGCTTCGGCCCGGTGCTGGGCGTCATCCGGGTGCAGACCCTGGACGAGGCGATCGCGGTGCAGAACCAGGTGGAGTTCGGACTCACGGGCGGTCTGCACTCGCTCGACGAGGCCGAGATCGACCACTGGCTGGCGCACGTCGAGGTCGGCAACGCGTACGTCAACCGCCACATCACCGGGGCGATCGTGCAGCGCCAGCCGTTCGGGGGCTGGAAGGCCTCCGCGGTCGGACCCGGCGCGAAGGCCGGCGGTCCGCACTACGTCGCGGCACTGGGCACGTGGGCGGACGCACCCGACGTCCCGACCGACGACGCGGCGTGGCTCGCGTGGGCGCAGGCCGACGACCGCCGCGTCGGGCCGACGCTGCTCGCGGGGCAGGACCGGTCAGGCCTGCTCGTCGAGGAGAACACGCTGCGCCACGTGCCCGTCGCCGCCCTCACGCTGCGGGTCGGTGACGGGGCGCACCCGCGCGAGGTGGCACGCGTCCGCCACGCGGCGGCGACCGTCGCAGTGCCCGTGCACGTCAGCGACGTGCGCGCGGAGTCGCACGCGGCGTTCGCCGCGCGGGTCGAGCGGGGCGCGGTCACCGGCCGCGTGCGCGTCGTCGGCGCCGCACCTGGACTGCGCGAGGCCGCCGCGAGCCGCGTCGGCCAGGTCACCGTGCTCGACGCACCTGTCGTGGCCAGCGCGGAACGCGAGCTGCTGACGGTGCTGCGTGAGCAGGCCGTCAGCCGCACCCGGCACCGGTTCGGGCACGTGGAGCCCGACCGTCGGGCCGCGCTGCAGCAGCGGCCCTGATGCGCGGCGACAGCTACGCGGACTCGCGGACCACCAGCTCGGGGGCGAAGATCAGCGGCTCGGACGGCCGGGGTGCCCCCTCCAGTTGGTCCAGCAGCCGCAGGCCCGCCGCCCGCGCCATCGCGACGACCGGCTGGATCACCGTCGTCAGGGGCGGGGAGGTCGAGGCCGACACGCCCAGGTTGTCGTAGCCGACCACGGCGATGTCGCCGGGGACGTCCTTGCCCAGCTCGGCGAGCACCGACAGCGCGCCCGTGGCCATGAGGTCCGAGGCGATGAACACCCCGTCCAGGTCCGGGTGCTCCGCGAGCAGCCGGCGGATCGCCACGCCACCCGAGGCGATCGTGAAGTCGCCGTAGGCGACCGCGTCGTCGCGCAGCCCGGCACCCAGGACGGCCTGGCGCCACCCCCCGAGGCGGTCGATGCCCGCGGACATGTCGCCGGGGCCGGCGATCGTGCCGATGCGTCGGCAACCCCGGTCGATGAGGTGCTGCGTGGCCAGCCGCCCGCCCTCGACGTTGTCGGTGTCGACGAACTGCACGTCCGACTCGTTGGCGGACAACGGACGGCCGACGAAGACGTTCGGGATGCGCAGGTCCAGCAACGACCGGTCCAGCTCGTCGTTGCGGTGGTGCGAGACGACGATCGCGCCGTCCACGTGCCCGTTGCGCAGGTAGCGGATGGTGCGGTCGCTCTCACCGGGTCGGGTGATGACCAGCACCACCTGGATGTCGGTGTCAGCCATCGAGGCGGACAGGCCGCTGAGCGTGCCGGCGAAGAACGGGTCGGACAGCACCCGTTCGTCGGGCTCGGGCACGACCAGCGCGATCGAGTCGGTGCGCTTGGTCACGAGCGAACGGGCCGCCCGGTTCGGGGTGTACCCCAGCTCGGCGACGGCGGCCTCGACCGCGGCGAGCGCCTCGGGGGACACGCGCAGCCCGCCGTTGATGGCACGCGACGCGGTCGACCGGGACACGCCGGCGCGTTCGGCCACCTCTTCGAGGGTGGGAACGGCGGGGCGTGCGTGCAGGTCGTGCGTCGATGCGTTGTCGACCGCCATTGGTCTTCCTTCCTGCGGCTGCGGTGCAGCGTCAGTGTGGCAGGACGACGGCCCGGGCGTGCGCCGGGCCGTCGTCCGTGGCCTGAGGAGACGCCGTGCTCAGCCCTTGACGGCGCCCTGCATGATGCCGGCCACGAGCTGACGGCCGGCGGCGAGGAACACCAGGATGAGCGGGATCACCGAGATGACGACACCGGCCATGATCAGCGCGATGTCCTTGAAGAACCCGGCCTGCAGCAGCTGCAGGGCGACCGGCAGGGTCGGGGTCGTGGTGCCCAGCACGATGGACGGCCAGAAGAAGTTCGTCCACGAGGCGATGAACGTGAACAGCGCCAGCATCGACGCCGCCGGACGGGCCGCCGGCAGTGCGATCGACCAGAACGTCCGGAACATCGACGCACCGTCGACGCGGGCCGCCTCGATGAGCTCGTACGGCAGGGCGCTGTCCAGGTACTGGGTCATCCAGAACACGCCGAACGCGGTGACCATGCCGGGCAGGATCACGGCCATGAGGTTCCCGACGAGGCCGAGCTCCTTCATGACGATGAACAACGGCACGACGCCGAGCTGCGTGGGGACGGCCATCGTGGCGATGACGAACACCAGCAGCGGGCCGCGGCCCTTGAAGCGCAGCTTCGCGAACGAGTACCCGGCCAGCGTGGAGAAGAACACCACCGAGGCGGCGGTGACCACGGCCACGACGAGCGAGTTGAGCGTCGCCTGCCACAGGTTGATGTCCGACTCGAAGACGCGCATCAGGTTGTCCCACAGCTGACCCTGGGGGATCGGCGAGGGGATCGGGTTCTGGGCGATCTCCTGCGCGTTGGACGAGGCCAGCAGCAGGGCGAAGTACAGCGGGAACGCCGAACCCACGATGACGAGGCCGAGCAGCAGGTAGGTCACCCAGCCCGGACGGCGGTCCGAACCACCGGCCAGAGCGACGCCCTTGCGGCGGCGGCGCGCGGAACGCGCCGCGCCCTTGCCTGCGCTCTGCTCGATGAACGGGATGGACGGGGCGCTCATCGGGCGCTCCTCTCGAGGGCCTTGGTCGACTTGCGGGCCTTCTTGGCGGCCTTGGCCATGTCGTCCGCGGACGAGATCCGCCGCGTGATCGCGAAGTTGAGGATCGCGAAGACGATGATCAGCAGGAACAGCAGCCAGGCGACGGCCGCTGCGCGGCCGAGCTCACGCTGGCGCCAGCCGAGCTCGTACAGGTAGAGCGTGACGGTCATCCACTGCCGGCTGTTGCCGCCCTGTCCGAGCTGGTCGTACATGCGCGGCTCGTCGTAGATCTGCAGACCACCGATGGTGGAGGTGAGGATGACGAAGATCATCGTCGGGCGCAGCATCGGGATCGTCACGGAGAAGAACTGCCGCAGCCGGGAGGCTCCGTCGAGTGTCGCGGCCTCGTACAGATCGCGCGGGATGGCCTGCATCGCGGCGAGGAAGATGAGGGCGTTGTACCCGGTCCAGCGGAAGTTCACCATCGTGGCGATGGCCACGTGCGAGGGCAGCACGTCCTTGTGCCAGCCGATCGGGTCGATGCCGAAGTTGCCGAGGACCGCGTTGATCGCACCCGACTCGTCGGCGAACAGCTTGGAGAAGACCAGCGCGACGGCGACGGGGGCCACCACGTAGGGCAGCAGGACGCCCATGCGCCAGAAGGTCTTGGCACGCAGGTTCGCGTCGAGCATCGCCGCGATGATCAGGGCCGTGATGACCTGCGGAACGCTGGAGAGCAGGAAGATGCTGAGGGTGTTGCGCAGAGCGGTCCAGAAGTACGGCTGGTCCAGCACGAAGGTGAAGTTGTCGAGACCGACGAAGTCACCCTTGCCGCCGAGCAGGCTCCACTCGTGCAGCGACACCCAACCGGTGTAGAGCAGCGGGAACAGTCCGACGATCGCGAACAGGATGAAGAACGGGGAGATGTACAGGTAGGGCGAGACCTTGACGTCCCACCGTCCGAGCGTCTGGCGGAACCCGATCTTGCGGGGCGGCCGCTGGTCGCTGCGGGAGGCACCGCGCGTGGGTGCCAACTGGGTGGCCATGAGGGAGTTCTTTCGTCGCGGGGAGCGGGGACGTGGGGCGGGGTCGGGCCGCCGGCGTGTGCCGGCGACCCGACCCCTGGTGCGGCTAGATCAGCCGAGGGCCTCGACGGCCGTCTGGAAGCCCGCCCACGAGGTGGCGGCGTCCTCCGTCTGGTCGACGTCCACGCGGTTGATCGCCTGCGACAGGGCGTCGCGGACCGCGAAGTAGTTCTCGCCCTTGAACGGCGTCACCGAGATGGCGGCCGAGCGCTCCTTGAAGATCGCGCCGGTGGGGGCGTTGTTGAAGAACTCGTTCGTCATGCCGGCGAGCTCGTCCGAGGCGGCAGCCTCGATCTGGCTCGGGAAGTTGCCGGTCTTGGCGAACGCCTTGAGCTGCTGCTCGGGAGCCGTCAGCCAGTCGGCGAACGCCTGGGCCTCAGCCGGGTGCGCCGACTGCGTCGGCACGGTGAGGAACGAACCGCCCCAGTTGCCGCCGCCGCCGGGGAACGTGTCGGCGATGTCCCAGCCGGTCACGCCGGCCGCGTTGCCCTCGATCACGCCGAGCATCCAGGACGGCGCCAGCATCACGGCGAAGCCGTTGTTCTGGAACGCGTTGACCCAGTCCTCGCTCCACTGCGCCTTGTGGGAGGAGAGGTTGGTGTTCTCGAGGAGCTGGTTGTAGATCTCCTCGACCTGCGGGTCGATCGCGATCTCACCGGTGGACGGGTCCTCGAACGGCGCCTCGAGCTGGTTCAGGATGCCCTGGCCGACCGCATCCATGCCATCGACGAACGGCACGCCGTTGGAGGCCGCGACGAAGTCCTGGCCGACCTTGAAGAACTGGTCCCAGTCGCCGCCGTTCTCCTCGAACAGCGCCTTGACGGACTCGCGGTCCGAGGGCAGGCCGGCCGCGGCGAACAGGTCGGAGCGGTAGGCGATGGCCTCGGGGCCGATGTCCGTCGGGTAGGCCAGCAGCTGGCCATCCTCGGTGGTGGCCTGGTCGATGGTCCACTGCTCCCAGCGGCCCTCGACCGTGTCGCTGGCCAGGTCGTTGAACTGGTCGGCGTACTGCTTGATCTCCGGCATCCAGTCGACCTCGACGGCCACGACGTCCGCCAGGCCCGAACCCGCGGCGAGCGCCGTGGAGAACTGGTCGCGCGCCTCGTTCGAGGTGCCGAACTTGTTGTGCTCGACCGTGATGTTCGGGTTGAGCTCCATGTACTCGTCGAGCAGGTCGTCGTAGCCGAACTCGTTGAACGTGGAGATCGTCAGCGTGATCTTCTCGTCGGACGAGCCGGACTCGTCGTCTGCCGGCGTCGAGCTGGAGCAGGCGGTGGCAACCAGGGCGATACCCGTGACGCCTGCTGCAGCCGCCCACATCTTGCGTGTGGTCTTGCGCACTGTGACTCCCTTGTCAGTCGGACGGCTTCCTCGCCGTACCCCTGGGCGAACATCTGTCGGCAGCGAACGAGTCGTCTGCCGTCAGGCGTCCGTGGGCCGTTGTGGACCCTCGCGTGGCACCGCTCCCGTTCGGGCGGGAGCGTTCCCACGCGCTGCGATGAACTGTCGTCCGGCGTTGGTCAGGTGTCAAGGAGACGGGGCCCGGATCACGCCGTGGTAGCGATCCCATGAGCCTGTTCGTGCAGGTCAGGACGCTGATACGGATCAGCGCGTTATCCAATCGTTACGGCTGCTCGGCCGCGTCGTGACCACCGCGAGGCCCACCCTCAGCAGGTCGCGGCCACGGTCAGGTGAAACGGTGTCACCCGGCCGGGTGCGTCTCGATCCAGCGCTCGGCGACCGACTGCTCCACCTGCAGGGCGGCGCGCACGGCCTCCGAGGCCGCCTCCTCGACGACGGCGCCGAACAGCGGCACGGCGGCCTTGACCTCACCTTCGTAGGTGAGGCGGCTGGCGTCCGGGCCCAGCGCCGCCAGGCCCACCCGACCGGTCAGCCGTACCGGGGCTCCCGTGATCTCCAGGACGACCGTGCCGCCCCGTGAGCCGTCCGCGACCGCCGGCTCCCACACCTCGACCTGGCGCACGTCCAGGCGCGCGCCGACGAACCCGCGCAGGTTCGCCGGAATGGCGTCGGTGGGAAGGCCCCGACGGATCGTCACCGTGAAACCGGCTCCCGCATCGCCCACCACGTCGACCTGCTGGTCGAGCGCACCGCTGGCCTGCACCTTCTGCTGCACGTACAGCGGGTCGGCGAGCATCACGGCGGCGGCACGCGCATCCGTGGGGAGGTCGAGCGTGACGAGCACCTGCACGGTGGTTCCCTTCGCGGCGTCGCCCCGCCGGGCCACGGGGTGCGGCGGCGGGGTCGAGGTGGTGCTCGACACTAACCGCTGGACCGCCCGACCGCCGGGTGCACGCGCCCACCTACGCTGGACCCCGTGTCCACACTGAGCACCCTCGCCGCCCGCTACGCGTCGCTCGACGCCGCCGACCTGGAGTGGCTCCACCTGCTCGTCGGGGACTGGCAGGTCGTCTCCGACCTGGCCTTTGCCGACCTGGTGCTGTGGCTGCCCACGCCCGACGGTGACTTCGTCGCCATCGCGCAGTGCCGCCCCTCCACGGGGGCGACCGTCCACTACGACGACGTCGTCGGTTCCCACCCGCCCGACGGTCAGCGCCCCCAGCTGCAGCGCAGCCTCGACGAGCTGCGTCCGCAGCGGTCCCGCGAACCGCGCTGGTTCGGCTCCTACGCCGTGCGGGAGGAAGCGGTTCCCGTGGTGCGGCAGGGGCGTGCGATCGCCGTGATCGCCCGCCAGACGAACCTCGGCGGCGCTCGCACCCCCAGCCGGCTCGAGCTGAACTACGTCGAGGCCGCCGACGAGCTGCTCGGGATGATCGGCCGCGGCGAGTTCCCGACCCCGAACGCCGCAACGGGGCCCCGACGTGGCGCCCCTCGCGTGGGAGACGGCCTCGTGCGCCTGAACTCGGAGGGTGAGGTCCTGTACGCCAGCCCCAACGCGCTCTCCTGCTTCCACCGGCTCGGCGCGCTGGGTGACCTCGTCGGGCGGTCGCTCGTCGAGGTCACCACCGAGCTCATCGACCAGCACGACACGGTCGACGAATCCATGCCGCTGGTGCTCATGGGGCGCGCGTCGTGGCGGACCGACATCGAGGCCCGTGGGGTGGCGCTCTCGCTGCGGGCCGTGCCGCTCACCGAGCTGGGGGACCGCACCGGGGCGGTGGTGCTGTGCCGCGACGTGTCCGAGCTGCGCCGTCGGGAACGCGAGCTGATCACCAAGGACGCCACGATCCGTGAGATCCACCACCGCGTGAAGAACAACCTGCAGACGGTGGCGGCGCTGCTGCGCCTGCAGTCACGACGGATGAGCACCCCCGAGGCCCGCGAGGCGCTCGACGAGGCGATGCGTCGTGTCGCGACGATCGCCCTCGTGCACGAGACGCTCTCGCAGACCCTCGACGAGGCCGTGCCCTTCGACGACCTGGTGGGCCGGAGCCTGCGCCTGGCCGCCGACGTGGCCACCGCCGGGACCCAGGTGCGCACGGTCATCACCGGCACCTTCGGCGCCGTGCCCGCCGAGGACGCCACGGCGCTCGCCCTGGTGCTCACCGAGCTGGTCACCAACGCCGTCGAGCACGGGTTCGAGGGGCGTCCCTCCGGCACGGTCGAGATCACGGTCGAGCGGACGGGAGACTCGCTGCGGGTCGAGGTCGCCGACGATGGTGCCGGTCTGCCCGAGGGCAGGGGAGCCGGGAGTGGCCTGGGCACGCAGATCGTGTCCACGCTGGTCGTCAACGAGCTGCGCGGAACGATCGACTGGATGCCGCGTGAGGGTGGGGGCACGGCGGTCGTCATCGCCGCGACGCTGCGGCACGGTCGCGAGGCCGGCTCGATCGTGCGTTGACCTGCGGTCTGCGCGCCCAGCGGTCTGCGCACCCAGCGGCCGAGCACGACGAAGGCCGGCCCCCTCGAGGGGACCGGCCTTCGTGCTGCTGTGCTGCCTCCGCGGGGGCGGGGCGGGTGGTGCAGGTGCGTCCGGTCAGCCGGCGCGACGCTGACGGGCCGTGCGGCGCTTGAGCGCGCGGCGCTCGTCCTCCGACAGGCCGCCCCAGACGCCGGCGTCCTGACCGGTCTCGAGGGCCCACTTCAGGCAGGTGTCGACGACGTCGCAGCGACGGCACACCGCCTTGGCCTCCTCGATCTGCAGCAGGGCCGGGCCCGTGTTGCCGATCGGGAAGAACAGCTCGGGGTCCTCGTCGAGGCATGCTGCGCGGTGGCGCCAGTCCATGTCAGCTCTCCTTGGCACGCGTCGAGGCGCCGCCCGGACGAGGGCGTGCGTCTAGACGGTCAGGTTCGGGGGTGGGGAACGTGCTGCTCCAAGCGTCACACCAGGAAACGGGGCGCACAAGAGTTAAGGGCAGGTTTCCAGTCGGTGAATGCTGAGGCCTTCGTCACATCTGAGAGGAGCCTGTGGCATACACACGACACAGTACCGTGCGGCGCGCGTCGCCATGACCAGCGCCCGCCGTGACGGCGCCCGTCCGCCCCGGTGCGCCCGCACCGCCGCGGGGTCGTAGGGTCGGCGCCGTGAGACTCCGCGACCGTCCCGTGCAGCTGGCCGTGGTGTGCGTGCTCGTCCTGGTCGAGGCGCTGGCGTCTGCGGGTCTGGGCGCAGTGTTCCTGCTCGGGCTCGCGTCGGGCGATGCCACGATGCCGACGGCGACCGTGTTCCTCGCGGCGTGCTGCCTCGGGGTCGCCGCCGCACTGGCCGCTTGCGCGCGTGGGCTGTGGCGCGGGAGACGGTGGGCCCGGTCCCCGGTGATGACCTGGCAGATCATGCTGCTGGTGCTGGCCCTGGGTTGGTTCGGGGTCGAGGCCAGCTGGTGGTCCGCCGCCGTGGTGGGTGTCGCCGTGCTCGTCGGAGTCGGCCTGGTGCTGCCCCCGGTGGTGGCGGCCACGGTCCCCGAGGATGCGCGCCGCGCCCGCGACTGAAGAGGGCGCACCCGAGCCTGCGCGCACCGGGAGTCGCCGCTCACGCGGACATGAAGACCTGCACGGGTTCGACGCGGTGGCCGATCCGGACCGCACCCCGCCCCGCGCCACCCCGCGGATCGGTGACCCAGGGCGCGCGCGGCCCGAGCAGGTCGGACGACCCCGCGGTCGCCGGTTCCAGCACCAGCAGCGTCGAGGTCCGGGCGGCGAGCGCCACCGGCCCGCGGAACGCTCCGACCGCCCGCTCCGTCTGCGCCGAGGCGATCAGCCGCACGGCACCTGCCAGGACCGCCTGCTCGAGCCGTTCGGCCTCGAGCGGGTCCATGAGCTCCAGCTCGTCCAGGTCGTCCACCACGACCGTCGTCGTCCCGGCACGTCCGAGGCCGGCCCCCGACACGATCTCGGCCACCGAGGCGGCGTGCGTGACGCCGGCCGACGTACGCCCCGCCGTGCCGACCTGCACGACCTCGACCCCCGCACGGCGCAGCTGCGTCACCACGGTCACCAGACTGGTCGTGCGCCCGGACCCCGGCGGGCCGACCACCAGCAGCCCGCGACCGACGTCGAGGAGAAGGTCCGCCGCATCGTCGCCTCCTGGCCCCAGCACGACGGTCGTGGGAGGCCGTGGGTCGTCGGCCCGCCGGGGCAGGAACGCCGGGAGCACGGCGTGCGAGGGCAGCGGGGCCAGCCGTGGCGTGGCCCGGGTCCGAGGATCCGGCGTGGCGGGCGGCGTCGACGGCTCGAGCGCCACCTGGCACAGCAGCGCACCGGCCGGTCCCAGGTGAACCGCCCGTCCGGGAGATCGCCGGGCTCCGCGCAGGGCGGGCGGCACCCCGGCGACGACGTCGAGCGCGGCATCGGTGACGGGGAGCACGAGACGGTCCCCGAACGAGGCGGCCAGCCCCGCGGTGCGGGCGGTGACCTGCGCGGTGGCGGCCACGGTCACGGCGCGGGGGCCTTCGGCCCACAGGGACGCCAGGCGGTCGCCCGCGGCACCACGGGCCACGGGTTCCAGCGCGGTGAGGGCGGCCTCGAGGCCGTCGAGCAGGATCAGGTGCCGCGGGCCGGCGCCGGTCCGTGCGGGCAGCAGCTCGAGCAGCCGGGCGATCCGGCGCGGGTCGTCCGTCCCGACGTCCGTGCCGAGGCAGCCGGTGCGGGCCAGCTCCGCGACGGCGTCGGCAGGCAGGCCGACGGCGTGCACCGTCCAGCCCTGCGCGGCGGCCTGCCGCCCGAGGCTCACCAGCGTGCTCGTCCTCCCGGACCGGGGGCCACCGAGGATCAGCAGGTGCCCGTGCGTCGCGTCCCAGGTGACGTGCGCCCGGCGCTGCTCGTGCGGCACGTCGCCCAGCGCCACCGTCAACCGTCCGCCGCGGGGATCTGCAGCGGCGCGCGGGTCCGCGGCACGTGCCTGGCCGGGCGTCACCGAGTCCGGCAGCTCGGGCAGCCACGGGCTGGTCGGTACGCGGCGCCCGATCGCCGCCGCACGGGCTGCCTCGACCCACGCCCGGGCGTCGCGGTCGACGGCCTCGTCCTCGCCGGGGGACAGGTCGAGGTGGCCTCGCCCGTGGGCCCCGGCAGTCGCCTCGCCCGGCCCGCACCAGGGGCGCGCGAGGCGGACGGGTGCGGACGCGCCGGCGGCTCGCGTCCGGGCCACCTGCACCGGTTCGAGCGGACCGCCACCGCGTCGCAGCCACGCCCGACCCGGTGTGCGGGGGCTGATCCGGGCCGCGTCCGGTGCGTCGAGCACGTCCTGCGACTCGGCCGGGTCGGTCACCCGCAGGCACACCCGCAGGGCGAGGTTGGCGCGCAGGTCGGGTGTGACGGCGCCGGCGGGTCGCTGCGTGGCCAGCACCAGGTGCATGCCGAGCGAACGTCCCTGGGCGGCGAGCCTGCCCAGGGCGGGCAACGCGTCGGGCAGCTCGTCGGCCAGGGCGCGGAACTCGTCGACCACCACGAGCAGGCGGGCGGGCGTCGTCGGGTCGAGGGGGTCGAGCTCGGCCAGGTCGCGGGCCCCGGCGGCGGCGACGAGACGTTCGCGTCGGTGCAGCTCGGCCCGCAGTCCGGCCAGTGCGCGTGAGGCGTGGGCGGCGTCGAGGTCGCTGACCTGCCCGACCACGTGCGGCAGGTCGGCGACGGCACCCAGGCTGGTGCCGCCCTTGAAGTCGACGAGCGCGACAGCCAGGCGGTCGGGCGGGTTCGTCAGGGCCAGTGAGAGGACCAGGTCGCTGAGCAGCTGAGACTTGCCGGAGCCCGTGGTGCCGGCCACCAGCAGGTGCGGCCCGTCGCGCACCAGGTCGACGTGCACGGGCAGACCTCCCTCGCCGAGGCCCAGCGCCGCCGTCATCGTGCCGTCTCGGCCCCACGCGGCGGCCACCTGCGCGCTCTGCGCCGGAGGCATGCCGGGCAGCGCGCCCAGGTCGGCCGTGGTGGGGACGCCACGACCGGTCCGGCCGGCGTGCGCGTCGCTCGCCCCGCGACCGTCGCCGGCGCCGGGGGTGCCCGCGGACGAGGCCCCGGGCCGGGTGTGCACGACCGCGGCCACGCGGCGTGCCTGAGCGTCCGCCCACGCCACGGTGACCGCGTGCAGAGGGACCTCGCTCGAGCGTCCGTCAGGTGTGCGCAGGCGGGCGCGTCCGGCACGCACGTGCAGGACCTGCCGGCACCACCCCGGGACGCGGGGCCCGCCGCGGCCCGTCTCGTCGGCGACGAGCAGCAGGAGCTGGTGCGGCGAGGGCACCTGTGCCCGCCACCGGGCCAGTGCGGCCATCTCGTCCAGGGCGCTGCCGGCGGGTCCGGTCAGGTCGGCGACGACCACGGTCGGCGGGTCGTCCCGCCCTGGCAGGGTCCCGGCTCCGCCGGGCAGCCACCTGGTCCAGGCCCAGTCGAGCCCCGCGCCGCAGCGGACCTGCACCGCACGGTCGGCGTGGGGGCCGACGGCGCCGAGCACGAGTGCTCGTGCCGCGGCGCGCACCTCCTGCGGCGGGCCGACCACGGCCAGCGTGGCCCCCGGTTGGTCCAGCATGCCGGTGCGGGCGGGCGTGGAGGCGTGGCGTCCTGCCATGGCCGGGGTCTGCGCGGACGTCGGGGAACCTGCCGACCAGAGCGCCTGCACGGTCACGGCGGCCAGGGCCGCGGGGTCCGCCGGTGCCGGTCGGGTGGTGTCGGTGCCCTGCGACGCGCCGCCCCGCCCGGGCGAGCCCGGACCGGGCGTCCCGCTCGTGCGGGAGGTCCTGGAGGCCAGCAGTGTCGCCGGGCCGACCAGAGCCGTCAGCAGCAGCAACGGCTGACGCAGCGCGGCGGCCAAGGCGATCGAGCCGATCGCCGGCGCGAGCATCCCGAGTGCCTCGGTGCGCCCGGCGCCACCGCGGCGCACCCCGTCTGCGCCCGCCGTCGCCAGGACGTCGGGAGCGGTGGCGTCCGGTGCGGGGCGCAGCGCCAGGCGGGTGGTGCCGACCTGCAGCGTCTCGGTGGGGCGCCAGCGGCGCCACGGGTGGTGCAGCGCCAGGTGCGGGGCACGGACGGGGCGACGGGCACGGCCGCGGCCACGGTGCAGCCGAGGGTCACGGACCAGGCGGGCGACACCCGGGCCGTCCGGGGTGCGGCCGCTGAGCCGCACGTGGAACCGCGTGCGCCCGCGGCGGACGGTCGTCCGCACCTGCACCACCAGGTCACCCCAGCGAGGATCCCGGACCCTCACCTCCACGTGCGGGTCGGTGCCCTCGCCTGTCCCGGACGACGCGGACGCGTCGACGCGGTCGCGACCCGCCCCGACCCGCAGGGGCGCTGCTCCGGGCTCGAGTCCGTGCAGCGCGCCGCAGTCGGGCCCGGACACCACCGCCAGGTGCCACGCCGCCCGCGACGCACCGGCGGCGGCGCCCCCCAGCTCGTCGTGCTCCGTGGGGCCAGGCCGCAGCGTGCAGCCGGCCACCAGCGGGTAGTGACCGGTCGCGTGGCCGGTGGTGAGCGTCGTGGGACCCACCGCCACGGACGTCCGGGGCCACCCGGCCCACCCGGTGAGCCGCGCCAGGTGAGCCAGCAGCGCAGGCAACGCGATCCCCTCGTCGACGTCCACATCGGTGGGGTGCAGGCCAGGCCCTCGGGCCAGATCGGGGTGGACGACGGTCAGGAGCACCCGGCGAGCGTGCCGCGGGCCGCGCTCGCGCGGCTCGACACGGGACCTGAGCCGTGGACGACGTCCTCGCCCACAGGGGCGCCGGTCGGGTCGCGGCCCGCGCCGACCGGCCCCACCGCTGCGCAGGGCCGACCGGCGCCGACCCTGCGCAGCGGATCGTCAGTCGACGGCCAGTGCCGCGACCGGTGACGTCCGGGCCGCCGCGCGCCCCGGCAGCACGGAGGCCAGCAGACCGGCCGTGCACGCCACCAGCATCACCAGCGCCAGGTCGCGCCACGGCACCGCCAGCCGCAGCGGACCCATGCCGCCGAACACGGTGGCCGCGCCCGCCCAGCCGTACACGACGCCCAGCCCCATGCCGAGAACGGCACCGACCCCGGCGATCAGCACACCCTCCACGGCCAGCGTGGCCCGCAGCTGGCGGCGGGTCAGACCGATGGCCCGCAGCGTCGCCGACTCGCGGCGCCGCTCGATGACCGACAGCGACAACGTGTTGGCCACGCCGATGAGGGCGATGACGACCGCGACGGCCAGCAGGCCCACCACGACGGCCAGCAGGGTGTCGATGACCTGCGTGTACTGCTCGCGCTCCACGGCGCCGCTGTCGACCTGCAGGGCGGTGCCGGGGAAGGCGTCGGTGACATCCTGGATGACGTCGACCGCCGACCGGGTGCCGTCCAGCGAGACCCAGACGGTGCTCGACCGGGGCGCGGCGTCGAGCGAGGCGAGCGTCGACGGCGTCACGAGGACGTCGCTGCCCCCGATGCCCGGCCGCAGGACCGTCAGCGCGGCGGAACCCGCCTCGCCGGTCAGCGTGCTGAGATCGCCGTCGACGAGCTTCTCCTGCTGCTCGCTCAGGACGACCGTGCCGTCGTCGAGGGCCGACAGCAGCTGCGGTCGACGCAGCACCGCGGCGTCGGCCGGGTCCAGCCCCATCACCCGGACCTCGGTGCCGTCGACCTCGACCGCCGCCGAGGTCAGCTCGACCACCTGGTCGACGCCGTCCACCGAGCGGATCGTGGTGACGGCCGAGGCGGGAAGGTCGCCCTCGCCGTCCGGCAGCGAGACCATCACGTCCACCGCGTACCGGGTGTCCAGCTCGCTGCCCAGCGACGCCCTGGCCGTCACCGCACCGGTGCTCATCAGGGTCACCAGGGTGACGCCGATCAGCAGAGCGGTGCTCGTGGCGGCGGTCCGTCGCGGGTTGCGCAGCGTGTTGGCCGCGGCCAGCCGTGCGCTCGGACCGGTGCGGGACACCAGCCGACCGGTCCACGAGACGACCTTGGGCACCCAGAACACGGCACCGATGAGCACCCCGACGAACGACACGCCACCGCCCAGCATCGCGATGCCGAGCGCGCCCATCGGGTCGCCGGCGCCCAGCACCGCCAGGGTGGCACCGCCGGCCAGCGTGACGAGCCCCAGCACCACGAGCACGAGGGAGGAGACCAGCCGGAACCGCCCGGCACGGTCGTCCACCGTCGGTGCGTCGGCGGGCCGCAGCGCCGCGATGGGCGACACCCGGGTGGCCGCCCGTGCGGGCACCAGCGAGGCCAGGATCGTCACGAGCGTGCCGACCAGCAGCGGCACCAGCACGACCGTGGCGTCCACGTCGATCCGCGACGGTAGCCGCACGCTCATGTCGGTGCGCGCGGCGAGGCTCAGCGCCACCTGGGTCAGCGCGCCGCCGAGCAGCACGCCCAGCGCCGAGGCGCCCAGGCCGAGGATCGCCGCCTCGGTGACCACCGAGCGTCGCAGCTGGCCGCGCACGGCCCCCACGGCGCGCAGCAGCGCGAGGGTCCGGGTGCGCTGCGCGACGAGCACCTGGAACGTGTTCGAGATGACCAGGGCGGCCACCAGCAGCGCCACGGCGGCGAAGCCGAGCACCACCATCAGCAGGGCGTTGCCCTCACCGGACATCTCGCTGATGGTGGCCGCGGCCGCCTCGTCCCGCGTGACGACCTCGGCGTCGGGCAGGGCCCGGGTCAGCTGGTCGCGCGCGGTCGCCACGTCGTCGGCCGCGATGAGCAGCCGCGCCGCGGTGATGTCCTGCCCGCCGTCCATCCAGGCGCGCAGGTCGGAGTCGAGCGCCAGCCCGGCCCCGCCGTACTGCGACCACGCGCCGGCGGAGTCGGCGACCTCGCCGACGACCTGCGCCTGAGCGGTGTGCTCGACCGGTTCGGCGTCGTCGTCCCCCCACACGTACCAGGAGACGGTGACCTCGTCCCCGACCCCCACGGCCAACCGTTCGAGGGCGTCAGGGTCCAGCGCGACCTGCCCGGGCGACGTCGGGGCGACGCCGTCGACGATGGTCAACGACGACAGCCGCGGATCGGTGGCGGCCGCGAGCATCGGCTGCCACACCGTGCGCAGCGGCGAGGTCAGCTGCAGGCCGCTGACCTGCAGCGCGTCGGCGGCCACGACCCCGGGCTGCTTGCGGGCGGTCTCCAGGTCGGCGGGGGTGAAGTCGCCCATCGCCACCAGGTCGGCCTTCGCGTAGGTCGCGGTGACCGCGTCGTACCCGGCGCGGGTCATCACCTTGCCGGCCAGCAGCGTCGCGGTGAGGAACGCCGCGCCGATGCCGATCGCGACGGCGGCCGCAGCCAGCCGTCCGATGCTGCGGCGCATCTGCGCCAACGTCAGTCGCAGCATCAGGCACCCACCACCGAGATGGCACCCGTGCCCGCAGCCGGCTCACGCACGCCGTCGAGCCGGTCGTCGAGCTGGCGCAGCGCGTCCAGGGCGGCCAGGACCGACTCGGGCGTCGGGTCGAGGACCTCCCCGGCGATCCGGCCGTCGGCCAGGAGCACCACGCGGTCGGCGTAGGCCGCCGCGGCCGGGTCGTGCGTGACCATGATGATCGTGCGGCCGAGCTCACGGACCGAGCGGCGCAGGAAGCTGAGCACCTCCGCGCCGGAGCGGGAGTCCAGGTTGCCGGTCGGCTCGTCCGCGAACACCACCTCGGGCTTGGCGATCAGGGCCCGGGCGATCGCCACCCGCTGCTGCTGGCCACCGGACAGCTCGCTGGGCCGGTGCGTGAGCCGCTGGCCCAGGCCGAGCGTCGCCACGAGCGTGTCGAACCAGGCACGGTCCGGTCGGGCACCGGCCAGCTCCAGCGGCAGCAGGATGTTCTGCTCCGCGGTGAACATCGGCAGCAGGTTGAACGACTGGAACACGAAACCCACCCGGTCGCGGCGCAGCCGGGTCAGGGCGTCGTCGTCCAAGGACGTGAGCTCGGTCGAGCCCAGGTGGACGCTGCCCGCGGAGGCCTGGTCCAGCCCGGCCAGCAGGTGCATCAGCGTGGACTTGCCCGAGCCGGAGGGGCCCATGATCGCCGTGAACGCCCCGGCCGTGAAGTCGATGTCGACGCCGTCGAGCGCGTGCACCGCCGAGGCCCCGTGCCCGTAGACCTTGCTCAGCCCCCGGGCGCGGGACGCGGTCATCTGCTGGTCGAGGGGTGCGAGGGTGCGGTCAGGTGTGGTTCCCACGGCTGGTCTCCTGGGTTGGCGCGGCCGGTGCGGCCGCCGGTTGACGACACCGGCAACGCTAGGGACCGCAGCCGACGCGGTCGTCGGGCCCTGGGGTGGTCCTGCAGGTCACGGCGTCATCCCGTGGGCCGACCCGGGCGCGGTCCCGCGGTCGCACACCCCGCGGATCGCCTCACGACCCCGGGCGCACCAGCCCCGTCTCGTAGGCGATCACGACCGCCTGGACACGGTCCCGCGCGCCGAGCTTGGCCAGGATCCGACCGACGTGGGTCTTCACGGTCGCCTCGGCGACGTACAGGTCACCGGCGATCTCCGTGTTGGAGCGGCCGCGGGCCATGAGCACGAACACCTCGCGCTCGCGGTCGGTCAGGTCGGCGACCGCGCGCCGCGCCGGTGCCGTGTCGGCCCCGGGGGAGTCGTCGGGCAGCACCGTGACCAGGTGCTCGAGCAGCCGCCGGGTGCTCGAGGGGGCGATCACCGCGTCGCCGCGGTGCACGGTGCGGATCGCGGCGAGCATCTCCTCGGGCGGCGCGTCCTTGAGCAGGAACCCGCTGGCCCCGGCCCGGATCGCGGAGAGCACGTACTCGTCGAGGTCGAACGTGGTCAGCACGATGACGCGCGGGGCGGGGTGGTCGTCGGTGCCGCGGGCGGTGATCCGGGCGGTCGCGTCCAACCCGTCCATGCGTGGCATGCGGATGTCCATCAGCACCACGTCGACAGGCCCGGTCAGGGTGCGCGCGGCGGGGTCGAGGTCACGGACCGCCTGCTCGCCGTCGCCGGCCTCGAGCACGACCTCCAGGTCGGGCTGCGAGTCGATGACCATGCGGAACCCGGCGCGGACCAGCTGCTGGTCGTCGACGAGGGCCACCCGCACGGGGCGTGACCCGGTGCCGGCGCCGTCACGGCCGGGACTGCTGTCGAGGGGGCCGTCGGCGCTGCGGGTCGTCATGCCTCCAGCCTCTCATCTGCGGTGTCGTCGCCCGGTGTGGGCAGCTGGGCGCGCACGCGGAAGCCTCCGCCCGGTCGCGGTCCGGCGGTCACCGTGCCGCCGAACATCGCGGCGCGCTCGCGCATGCCGAGCAGCCCCTGGCCGAGCCCGTCGGTGTCGGCCGCGGCGCCGCGGCCGTCGTCGGCGACCTCGACGGCCACCGACCCGGGCAGCCAGTGCAGCAGCACAGTGACCTTCGGACCGGGACCGGCGTGCTTGAGCACGTTGGTCAGGGCCTCCTGCGCGATGCGGTAGATCGTCAGCCCGGCGCCTGGCGGCAGGTACCGCGGGGTGCCCATGCGCACCAGGGACACGTGCAGCCCGCTGGAGCGCATCTGCTCGACCAGCGCGTCGAGGTCACCCTCGGCGGGCAGCGGCGTGTAGCGGTCGTCGGGCGCCGTACCCGCGCCCGCGCCGGTACCGGTGCGGGCGTCCGGTCCCGGTGCGCCGGCCCGTGCGGCGGCGACGGAGCGTGCGCCCGCAGGCAGCCGCCCGGGGGCCGTCCCTGTCCCGGCGAGCCCGCCTGGGGCCGTGCCGGGCGCACCGTCCCGTGTGTGGACGCCATCGGTGCGCAGCACGCCGAGCAGACGTCGCATGTCGGACAGTGCCGCACGTCCCGTCTCGCCGATCGTGGACAGCGCGCGCGTGGCAGCGGCGGGATCCGCATCGGCGGCGTAGCGCCCACCGTCCGCCTGGGCGATCATCACCGTCAGCGAGTGCGCGACGATGTCGTGCATCTCGCGGGCGATCCGGGCACGTTCGGCGGCCGTGGCGATCTGGCCCTGCTGGTCCCGTTCGATCTCCAGGCGGCGGGCCCGGTCGCGCAGCGACTCCAGGGTCTCGCGTCGTTGGCGTCGCACCAGGCCGAACGCCCAGGTGGTCAGGGCGACCGCGGCGGTGAACAGCGCCGTGAACCCGACCTGGAGCGGGGCGCCCCCGCTGAGCGTCAGGCCGAGGACGAGGCTGCCCACCATGGCGCTGGCGATGGCGGTGCGGTGGGCCCAGCGGGGACCGTTGACGGTCACGGAGTACAGCGCGGTCAGCACCGCCAGGTCGGCGGGGAAGAAGAACGGGTAGCCGAGCACGATGTGCGCCAGGGCGAAGGAGTACACGGCGACCACCGACCCGACGGGGCGGACACGTCGCCAGGCCAGGGGTGCGATCACCGAGAACATGGCCCACCGCTGCACGCTCGTCCCCGCGAACGGGTCGGTCATCGCCAGCGACTGCGAGGCCGGGACGGCGACGAGCGCGAAGAGCGCGGTGCCCGTGGCGTCGACGGCGAAGCGGTGCCGTTCCTCCCAGCGCGTCAGACGTTCCCACAGGCTCACGCCCCGAGCGTAGGGGGGCCTGCGGTGCCCGTCGTGCGTCCCCGGGTGGGCGGCCGGCGCCGCCGTGTCCGACCCGGGTCGGAGCGTGGTGCCACGCGGCGCCTCGCCTGGTCGTCCGGCGCGTCGGGCGCGGGAGTGAGGTTGCCCTGACGTACTCGTGACCTAGCATGGGGCGATGACCCACGTGCTGCTGGCCGAGGACGATCCGGCGATTGCCGAGCCTTTGGCTCGCGCCCTCGGTCGTGAAGGCTACGACGTCCACGTGCAAGGAACTGGTCAAGGTGCGATCGACGGTGCGGCAGCCGCCGACCTCGTGGTGCTCGACCTGGGCCTGCCGGACATGGACGGCCTCGACGTCGCCCGCGCGATCCGCAACCAGGGGCTGACCACGCCGGTGCTGGTCCTCACCGCCCGCGCCGACGAGGTCGACCTCGTCGTCGGGCTCGACGCGGGCGCCGACGACTACGTCACCAAGCCGTTCCGGCTCGCCGAGCTGCTCGCGCGGGTGCGGGCGCTGCTGCGCCGTACGGGCGCCGACCCGTCCGACGAGGACGAGGTCCACGCCCAGAACGTGCGGGTCGACGTCGCCGCCCATCGTGCGTTCCAGGGCGACCGCGAGCTGCACCTGACCGCCAAGGAGTTCGACCTGCTGCGCGTCCTGGTCGGCGCGGCCGGCACGGTCGTCTCGCGCGACACCCTGATGCGCGAGGTGTGGGGGTCCGACCCGACCGGTTCCACCAAGACCCTGGACATGCACGTGTCGTGGCTGCGCCGCAAGCTCGGCGACGACGCGAACGCGCCGCGCTACATCTCGACCGTGCGAGGCATGGGGTTCCGGTTCGAGACGGGCGCCGGCGAGCGGTACTGAGCTCATGCGTCGTCGCGTGCTGCAGGCGACCATCGCGGCGGTCACCGTCGCGGTCGTCCTGCTGGGGTTCCCGCTGGCGTTCCTCGGGGCCCAGCTCGTCCGCGAGAACGAGATGCGTGGCCTGGACCTGCGGGCGGAGGCCCTGGCCCGCTCCGTCGACCTGCGGGTCGACCAGGACATCGAGCTCACCGAACGGATGCTCGAGCCGTACACGGGCGCCGACGGCGACCTCGCGGCGTCCGTGCTGGTGCGCACGGCCGACGGCCAGGTGTTCCAGGCGGGGCCGACGATCGAGGGCCGCTCCCTGTCCGTGCAGACCACCTCGAGCACCGGTGCCCTGGTGCAGCTCGAGGTGCGGTGGTGGGACGTCTTCTGGCTGAGCCTGCGCATCATCGCGCTCGTCGTGGTGGCCGCCGTCGTGGCGTTCGCCGCCGGGATCGCGATGGCCACGTGGCAGGCGAACCGCCTCGCCGCGCCGCTGGTGTACCTGGCGGCCTCGGCCGAACAGCTCGGCTCGGGGCAGGTTCGACCCCAGCTCGAGCCGTCGGGCGTCGAGGAGATCGACCTGGTGGCCGCCGAGCTCGCCCGCAGCGCGGACCGCATGGCCGGTCGGTTGGCAGCCGAGCGCCAGTTCGCCTCGGACGCCTCCCACCAGCTGCGCACCCCTCTGGCGGCGCTGTCGATGCGGCTGGAGGAGATCATGGCGACGGCCTCCGAGGAGCAGGTCTCCGAGGAGGCGCGCATCTCCCTCGAGCAGGTCGAACGCCTCGTGCGGGTGGTCGACGACCTGCTGGCCCGTTCGCGCCGGTCGCAGGGCGGCACGACGGAGGCCGTGCCGCTGCTCGAGGTCGTGCACCAGCAGGAGGAGGAGTGGGGGCCGACGTTCCAGGCCCAGGGACGGCGGCTGGTGGTCGACGTCGACCCGGCCGTGCAGGTCCTCGCCACGCCCGGTGCCCTCGCCCAGGTGCTGGCCACGCTCATCGAGAACTCCCTCAAGCACGGTGCCGGGACCACCACGGTGCGCACCCGCGGCGGCGGGCCCGCCAAGGCGGTCGTCGTCGAGGTCGGGGACGAGGGGGAGGGGGTCCCTGACGACCTCGCCCCGCGCATCTTCGAGCGGGGTGCGACCTCGGGGGCCGGCACCGGGCTCGGTCTGGCTCTCGCCCGCGACCTCGCCTCGGCCGACGGGGGGCGGCTCGAGCTGGCGCAGCGGCGGCCTGCGGTCTTCGCGCTCTTCTTGTCCGGTGTGCCCGCGTCGCTGCGGCCGGACGTGGTGCTGCCGCGTGGCGCGGTCGTCGCGACGAGCAAGGACCGGCGTCGGTGGTGACCGCGGGACAATGGTGACCGTCAGGGGCCGCGTAGGCGCGCCTCAACCCCCGGAGACCGCTGCCGAGGTGGACCAGGAGAGGATGTCGTGTACCGGCTTTCGCATGTGTTCCAGCAGTACGCCTGGGGGTCGACCACGGCGATTCCCGAGCTGTTCGAGCTGCCGTCCGACGGCACGCCGGTCGCCGAGGCGTGGTTCGGTGCACACCCCAACGCCCCCGCCCAGGCCCACACCGCCGCCGGTCCGGTGCCGCTGGACGAGCTGATCGCCCGGGAGCCGGGCCGCCACCTCGGGGCAGGGGTCACCCAGCGGTTCGGTGACCACCTGCCCTACCTGCTCAAGGTCATCTCCGCCGACGCGCCACTGTCGCTGCAGGTGCACCCGAGCCCGGAGCGTGCCCGGGCGGGGTTCTCGCGCGAGGAGGCCGCCGGCATCCCCGTCACCGCTCCGCACCGCAACTACAAGGACCGCAACCACAAGCCCGAGCTCGTCTACGCGCTGACCCGGTTCGAGGCCATGGTCGGGTTCCGGGCGCCACGTCGGGCCGCCGAGCTGCTCGCCGACCTCGACACGCCGCTGGCGGCCACCCTGACAGTGCTGCTGACGGCGGACTCGACGTCCTCGGGGGTGCGGACCGCGTTCGAGTGGCTGCTCGCCCCGGCGACCCGTCCCGGGGCGGAGGAGGTGGCGGACTTCGTCGACGCGTGTGCCCGGCGCCTCGCCGAGGGCTCGCCCTCACCGCGCACCGACCGGACCGTCATGCAGCTGGCGGCGGCCTACCCGGGTGACGCCGGTGCCGTGACATCCGTGCTGCTCAACCCCGTGACGTTGCGGCCCGGAGAGGCGCTGTTCGTCCCCGCGGGCTCGGTCCACGCCTACCTGCACGGTCTCGGCATCGAGATCATGGCCAACTCCGACAACGTGCTGCGCGCCGGGCTGACCGCCAAGCACGTGGACCTGCCTGAGCTGCTGGCGAACCTCGACTGCGTGGCGGCGCCGCCCATCCGCATCGCGCCCGAGCACGTGTTCACGTCCACCGAGATCTTCTACGCACCGGTGGACGACTTCGAGCTGTCGGTCACCAGGCTGGCTGCCGGCGCGACCACCCGGGTCCCCGGACGAGGTCCGCGCATCCTGCTGTGCCTCGAGGGGGTCATCGAGGTGGCCGCCGACGGTGACGGAGCGCTGCGTCTGACTCGGGGCCAGGCGGTCTTCGTCCCGTCGGCCGAGGGGGCGATCACGGCGACCGGCGAAGGGGTCCTGATCCAGGCGGACGTGCCCTGATCAGGCGATGAAGACCCATCGCTTGTAGCCGACGTAGCGCAGCGCGGTCGCCAGGACGATGCCGCAGATGGTTGCAGCGTTGTCGGCCAGGGGAGACGTGAGCTGCAGCGCGTAGTGCGAGAACGCGAGTGTGGCCACCGGGACCACCATGCCGACGAGGTTCACGGCCGCGAAGACGACCAGCTCACGTCCTCGCCTCGCCGTGCGGTGCTCGGCGAAGGTCCACCGGCGGTTGCCGAACCAGGACACGAGCGTCGCGGCGACCACGGAGATCACCTTCGCGGTGAGCGGCTTGTGCCCGAGAAGCTCGCCGGGCCCGAACCGCAGCAGGTTGAACAGCCCCAGATCGACGACGAAGGCGACGGCCCCGACCGACAGGAAGCGGCTGAGCTCGAGAGCCCGCGCCCACCAGGCTGCCGGGACCCGGACCGGGAACCACGCCGGGACGGCTGCGGGGGAGCGGTCGAGGACGTCGGTGCCCGCACCGACGTCGGAGGCGACAGCGGTGGCAGGGGGCGCGTCGCTCCGGCTCACGCGCCGAGGATATCCCCGATCTCCGTGCATTCCCTGGGCCCTTCGCGGACGGGAGCCGTCGCCGCCGGTCGGCTCGATTAGGCTCAGCGCCCGTGACAGCACCTGTGGTGGCCGTGGTCGGAGGCGGACAGCTCGCGCGCATGATGACCCCGGCGGCGACCGCCCTGGGCATCCACCTGCGCGTCCTCGTCGAGGACCCGGACTCCTCCGCGGCGCAGGTCGTCGTCGACGCCCCCGTGGGGGCTGCCTCCGACGAGGCTGCGATCCTCGCCCTCGTCGAGGGGGCCGACGTGCTGACCTTCGAGCATGAGCACGTCCCGAACGCCCTGCTCGACCGTCTGGTCGCCGCCGGGGTCCCGGTGCGTCCCGACGCCGCCGCGCTGGTGCACGCGCAGGACAAGATCGTCATGCGCGCCCACCTGGAGGCGATCGGTGCGCCGATCCCGCGGTGGGCCCCCGTCTCGACCGCAGCGGAGATCGACGCGTTCGTCGCCCGTGCCGGCGGTCCTGTCGTGGTGAAGACCGCCCGCGGTGGTTACGACGGCAAGGGTGTGCGTGTCGTCGACCGTGCGGAGTCGGTCGCTGCGTGGCTGGCCGCCGCGGCCGACGGCACCGGAGCCCCGCTGCTCGTCGAGGAGAAGGTGCCCTTCCTGCGCGAGCTCGCCGTGCTCGTGGCGCGACGGCCCTCGGGCGAGGTCCGCACCTGGCCCGTCGTGGAGTCCGTGCAGCAGGACGGCGTCTGCTCCGAGGTGATCGCCCCCGCGCCCGACCTGCACGAGGACACCCGCGCGCAGGCGCTCGCCGTCGCCGCCCAGGTGGTCGAAGGGCTCGGGGTCACCGGGGTCCTGGCCGTCGAGATGTTCGAGGTGGCCGACCCCGACGGGGGTGCACCGCGCGTGCTGGTCAACGAGCTGGCCATGCGTCCGCACAACTCGGGGCACTGGACCATCGACGGCGCCACGACCAGCCAGTTCGAGCAGCACCTGCGCGCCGTGCTGGACCTGCCGCTGGGGGACACGGCGGCGCTCGCACCCTGGACCGTCATGGCGAACGTGCTCGGGTCGTCGCTGGAGGATCCGACCGACGCGTTGCCGGCCGTGCTGGCTCGTGACCCGCAGGCCCGCGTGCACCTGTACGGCAAGGAGGTGCGGCCCGGGCGCAAGCTCGGCCACGTGACCGTCCGCGGTACGGACCTCGCCGACGCGCGCACCCGGGCGCGTGCAGCCGCCGCCGCACTTCGCGGCGAGCAGAACGGCTGACAGGTCCGCGCCCCTCACGATGGGGCGATGATGGGCAGGTCGTGGTCGGATGCGTCGGCTGCGGAGCACGCGAGACGGACGGAGCACGAACGATGGCAGGTCAACCCCTCGTCGGGATCGTCATGGGGTCGGACTCCGACTGGCCCGTGATGGAAGCAGCGGCTCAGGCCCTTGCCGAGTTCGAGGTGCCCGTCGAGGTGGACGTCGTCTCCGCCCACCGGCAGCCCGACAAGATGATCGAGTACGGTCGGACCGCCGCCGACCGGGGCCTGCGGGTGATCGTGGCGGGTGCCGGTGGGGCGGCGCACCTGCCCGGCATGCTGGCGTCGGTGACCTCGCTGCCGGTGATCGGTGTCCCGGTGCCGCTGGCCTACCTCGACGGGATGGACTCGCTGCTCTCGATCGTGCAGATGCCGGCCGGGGTGCCCGTCGCGACGGTGTCGGTCGGCGGCGCCCGCAATGCAGGCCTGCTCGCCGTACGCATCCTGTCGTCGGGTGCGGACCCTCTCGCCCGGACGCTACGCGCCGCGATGGAGGAGTTCCAGGTCGGGCTGCGCACCCAGGCGGAGGCGAAGGGCGCGCGCCTGCGCTCCCTGGCGGACGGCCGTGGTCCTGCGACGGGCTTCACCGCGCACCAGCGCTGACCGAGGTGCCCGTCAGGAGCTGGGCACTCCTCCGACCTGACCGGGCGGAAGCGAACCGTCGGCGATCGCCGCGAAGAACGTCGGTGTCGCGTCGGGGTCGAGGAGGACGGTCGACCCGAGACCGTCGCCCGGGCGGTAGTCGAGGCTCACGATCGGCGGCGTCCCTGTGATCCCGCCCGGACCGTTGGCGGCCTTGAAGGCGAGCGCGAGGCGCACCAGATCGATGGCGTCGCTGCCGTCGTCGACCGTGAGAGCTCCGGTGCCGGATCGGATCAGGGCGACCTGCTTGCCCGGGTTCAGCAGCAGCTGCGACGGCGAGACGGCCCCGGTCACGGCGCTGATCAGCGCACGCTGCCGCTTCGCCCGGCCGATATCGCCCTCGACGTCGGCCTTGCGCATGCGGGCGTAGGCCAGGGCCTGCACGCCGTCCACCTGGTGGCAGCCCGCCGTCCACACCATGCCCGAGTCGGCGTCGTTCACGTCGCTGTCGTAGCACAGCTCCACACCGCCGACCGCGTCCACGACCTGCTCGACGCCGGCCATCCCGATCTCGGCGTAGTGGTCGACCGTCAGTCCCGTGAGCCCCTCGACCGTGCGCACCAGCAGGGGCGCACCCCCCCAGGCGAAGGCCGCGTTGAGCTTCGCCTGGCCGTTGTCAGGGACGTCGACGAGGGTGTCCCGGGGCAGGGAGATCAGCGCCGCCGGCCCGCTGTCGGGCACGTGCAGCACGAGGATCGTGTCGGTGCGAGCACCCTCCGTGCCGTCCTCCGCGATGGCACCGTCCGCCCGCGAGTCGGAGCCGGTGAGCAGGTAGGTCGTGCCGGGGGTGTCGGGCGCCCCGGAGAGCGCGGACGTGTGCTGCACGAGCCCGTTGGCCCAGATCGCCAGACCGATCGGCCAGGCCAGCGCCAGGACGAGGACCAGGGCGCCGACGATGAGCACACGGCGACGCAGGCGCTGTCGCCCGCCGGCTGCCGTGGCGCCGGCGCCACCGGAGTGCTCGCCGGAACCTGCGGCCGGAGGTCGGCTGCCGCTCGCGCCCGGACCGGACGCTGCTCGCCGCGACGCCACGGGGCGTGGCTGGCTGTTGCCCGCCCGGCTTGCCGTGCGCGGATGCGAAGAGGTGCTGCGGGTCGCCGGGGCTGTCTCGCCCGAGGCTGGGGTCGCCGGTGCCGGTGGCCGGCTCGGTCGTCCTGGTCGGGCTGTGCCGGGTGCGATGGACGCCGGAGCTGCGGACGGTGCGGAGGCCGGGCGATGCGGCTGGGCGGGGCGACGCGGTGCGCTCGACGTCTGGCGGGCCACGGGATCCGGTCGCCCTCGGTCGGTGGCGGGCCGCTCTGCCTGCGGACCGCGGCCCACGACCACGGGAGGCGTCTCCGGTGGCACGGGCCGGGCACCCGCCTTCTTCGGGGCGAAACTGGGCGGGTTCTGGTCGTCCGGCACGCGCGGCGTCACGGCGCGCACACCCCCGTGACGTCGCCGGCGTCGAACGCCTCCTTGCCGGCCTCCTTCGTCTCGACGGGTTCGGGCACGACTGTCGTCGGGTCGACGGGCGCCGTCGTGGTGGTGTCCGCCGGCGGTGCGGTCGTGGGGTCGGAGGGGGCCGTGGTCTGCGTGGCCGAGGGCGTCTCCTCGACCCCCAGCATGGGCACGTCCGACGCGATGTTCGCCCACACCTCGTCGGCCTCGGACGTCCACACGACGCGGTTCGGGTCGTTGGGGGCTGCGGCGAACGGGATCGTCATGAATGACACGTTGCTCGTCGAGACCCCCCGCAGGCTGTAGGCGAGGCCAGGGATCGCGTCGACGGACGCCAGCCCCGGGTCGGTCGTGAGCGACGACGTCGCTGCGGAGGCGAACTGGAGCAGCGACGGCAGGTCCGTCAGCAGGTTCTTGGAGAGCACCTCGTTGACGACCGCGGCGATCAGGCGCTGCTGGCGCCCGAGCCGGTTGGTGTCGGAGCCGTCCCCGAGCCCCTCGCCGGTGCGCGCACGCGCGTAACCGAGCGCCTGGGACCCGTTCAAGGTCTGGTTGCCTGCGGAGAGGACGAGCGCGGCCTTGGGTGAGTCGATCGCCTCGGGGATGCAGATGTTCACACCGCCCAGCGCGTCGACCATCGAGATGAAGCCGACGAAGTCGACCACGACGAAGTGGTCGATCCGCACGTTGGTGTTCTTCTGGACCGTGTTGATGGTGCACGCGGCGGCCGAGGCGATGTCGCCGCCGTTGTCCGCGCCCGTGGCGAAGGCCGAGTTGAACATGCCGTTGTAGGCGCCGGTGGAGGAGCCGTCCGTCATCCGGCAGGCGGGGACGTCGACCAGGGAGTCGCGGGGGATCGAGACGAGCTCGACCCGCTGCCGGTCGGCAGAGACGTGCACCACGATCGTCGTGTCGGAGCGCATGCCGGAGGCCTCGCCGCCGATCGAGGCGTTCTCACCGTCACGGACGTCGGAGCCCATGATGAGGATGTTGACGTCCTTGCCGGCATTCGGGTCGTCCGGGTCGGCCGGCGTCGCCTCGATGATCGGGTCGACGAGCCCCGCCACGCTGACGCTGTCCATGTTCGAGTTCATCTTGGCGTACACGGAGGCTGCCCCCGCGAGCCCGAAGGTCACGACACCGGTCATGGTGATCGCCAGGCCACGCAGGACCCGGTGCGTGCCCGTCGTCCGCGCATGGCGGACGACGCGAGGGCGCGGAGAAGCCGCGTGGCGGGTGGTCACATCGGGATCCTAGGAGGCGGGACGGCCCTCGACCGGGAGCCCGCGCGCGGGCGTGGTGGAGGAACTGTGCAGATCAGCGACCCAGCTGGGCGTACTTCGCCTCGGTGGCGTCCTTCTGCGGCCGCCACCACGCCTCGTTCGCCCGATACCAGTCGATTGTCGCCGCCAACCCGTCCCGGAACGTCGTGTACTGCGGCACCCAGCCCAGCTCGGTGCGCAGCTTGCTCGCGTCGATCGCGTACCGCATGTCGTGGCCCGGCCGGTCGTTGACGTGGTCGTACGCGGTCGGCTCCTGGCCCATCAGCTCGAGGATCAGCTCGATGACGGTCTTGTTGTCCTTCTCGCCGTCGGCGCCGATCAGGTACGTCTCGCCGATGCGGCCCTTGTCGATGATCGCCCACACGGCTGCGTTGTGGTCGTCGACGTGGATCCAGTCGCGCACGTTCTCGCCCGTGCCGTACAGCTTGGGCCGCACACCGTCGACCACGTTGGTGATCTGGCGCGGGATGAACTTCTCCACGTGCTGGTACGGGCCGTAGTTGTTCGAGCAGTTGGAGATCGTGGCCTGCACGCCGAAGCTGCGCGCCCACGCCCGCACCAGCAGGTCGGAGGACGCCTTGGTCGAGGAGTACGGGCTCGACGGGTTGTACGGGGTGTCCGGCGTGAACTTCGCCGGGTCGTCCAGCTCGAGGTCGCCGTAGACCTCGTCGGTCGAGATGTGGTGGTAGCGCACACCGTGGCGGCGGACCGCCTCGAGCAGCTGGTACGTGCCGATCACGTTCGTGCGCAGGAACGGCCACGGGTCGTGCAGCGAGTTGTCGTTGTGCGACTCGGCCGCGAAGTGCACGACCAGGTCGACGTCCTTCACGAGCGCGTCGACGATGTCGGGGTCCGCGATGTCGCCCTTGGCGAAGACGACCTTGCCCTCCACCGGGTCCAGGCTGCGCTCGTCGCCGGCGTACGTGAGAGCGTCGAGCACCGTGACGTGCACGTCGGGGCGTGTGCGCACCGTGTGGTGGACGAAGTTGGAGCCGATGAAACCGGCTCCGCCGGTGACGAGCATGCGCACGGGGCACTCCTTCGAGGACGGGTGGTGGTGCCCCACGATAGCCAAGGTGGGGCTAGGCGCAGGCGTCCGTCGGGCCGTTCTCACGGCCCAGCCTCGCCGTCATCACGTCTGCGAGCCTGGCGACAGGTTGCTCTGACACGCGCCGGACGTCCTTGACCCGGTCGTTCCGGGGGCTCACGCTTCCCCTGTCACCCCCACTCGCGATCCGAGGTCATCCCATGCGTCAGCGCGCACTCGTCTCCCTGGCCGCGCTCGCCGTCGCCCTCGGTCTCCTCGTGGGCGGGCAGGTGGCTCCGGAGACGTCGGCGACCACTGCGGGGGGCGGCGTCGACGGCGTCGTCGGGCGCGCGGCGGTGGTTCGCGCTGCGAGTGATGCGCCGGACGCGGCGGGTGCGCAGGTCGAGGTCGTCGAGACGGAGATCGTCATCGACTCGGTCGACCAGCCCGCCGAGGCGAGCGAGCCCAGTGGCGAAGCCGACCTCGTCGACCCGGCGAACGAGGACGTGGTGGCCTCAGAGCCCACTGTCGAAGGTCGGCTCGAGACGCCCGCGGTGGACACCAGCGGGGCGCAGACCATCGGGGTGACCTGGCCGGAGGGGGCGGACGGGTCGGCCCTGACCCCGGAGGTCCGCACGTTCGACGGCGACGGGTGGTCGCCCTGGCGAGCGCTCGACGTGTCTGACGCCGCCCCGGACCCCGGGACGCCCGACGACGCGCGCGAGGTGCGCGGGGGAACGGACTCGCTCTGGATCGGCGATGCCGAGGCCATCCAGCTGTCCTTCGATCCCGCTGGGAACGAGGCGGTCGAGGGCATGCGCCTGGCACTGATCGGAGCCCCGCAGGCGTCCGGGTCGGACGAGGCCGCTCCGGACGAGGTTGACCCGGACGCCGCCACGCAGGAGGCGGTCGTGCGGACCGCCGCCTATGTACCCGCTCAGGCCGTCGCACCGCAGATGTACACCCGTGCTGCGTGGGGCGCCCGTCCCGAGGTGTGTGCGCCCGGTGTGGCGGGCACGCTGCTGACGGCGGTGGTGCACCACACGGCGGACTCGAACTCCTACTCCACCGTCGCGCAGGCGATGCAGCAGATCCGCAACGATCAGGCGTATCACATCGACGGACGCGGCTGGTGCGACATCGGCTACAACTTCGTCGTCGACAAGTGGGGCAACGTGTACGAAGGCCGGGCCGGCAGCGGTGACCGGCCGGTCATCGGCGTCCATGCCGGAGGCTTCAACACCGCGACCGTGGGCATCGCGATGCTGGGCGACTTCAGCACGATCACGCCGTCGCCTGCGATGCAGGAGGCAGTCGCGAAGGTCATCGCGTGGCGGCTCGGCAGCTACCACAGGGACCCGATGAGCACGGTGGGGTACACCACGGGCGGCGGTGAGAACTCCCGCTACGCGGCCGGCACGTACCTGGCACTCCCGACGGTGATCGGCCATCGTGACGTGGCCTACACCGCGTGCCCCGGGCAGGCCGGGTACTCGCTCCTGGGTGGGCTCAGGGCTCGTGCGCGTCAGCTCATCGACACCGGGTGGGTCAACCCGTCCCTGAGCGCGGGTTCGGTCGTCTCCGGGACGCCCATCTCGGTCAACGGTGCGACGTTGGGCTCGACCGCATGGACGCTCACAGTCGTGGATGAGCGCACGGGCGTGACGATGGCGAGCAGGACGGGCGTGGTCGACCAGCCGTCAGGAGGTCAGCTGGCCGCCTGGGACGGGCGTGGCCCGGCCGGCGTGCCCGTGGGACCCGGACCGTACCGGCTGACCTTGACGGGCACCGGCGCGGCGACGGGCACGCCAGCCGTTCCCTGGGCGGCGACCGTCACGGTGACGACCGGCCCGAATCCCGCCACGGTCGCTCCCGTGCCCGCAGCCGACGACCTGACCTTCGTTCCCATGACGCCGCAGCGCCTGCTCGACACTCGTCAGACGGGGCAGTCGCTCGGGGCGGGCTCCCGCATCGACCTCACCGTGGCGGGCGTCGGCGGCATCCCCGCCGACGCGAAGGCGGTGGCTCTGAACGTCACCGCGGTGCACAGCTCGGCCGGCACCTTCGTGCGGGCGTGGCCGGCAGGTCAGGCCACGCCGGACGCCTCGATCCTCAACACCGATCCCAGCAGGACGACCGGGGCAGGGACGATGGTCGGAGTCGGCGGCCAGGGCAAGGTCAGCCTGTCGAACAACGCCGGTGCGACCCACCTGGTCGTCGACGTCTTCGGCTACTACACCGACTCCCCGGGGGTTGGGGCGCTGTACTCGCCGCTGCCTGCGGGTGCGCGCGTGCTCGACACGCGGACGGAGGGCGGGCGGATGACCTCCGCCGAGCGCAGGACGGTGCAGGTCGCCGGTCGCGACGGCATCCCGGCCGACGCCACCGCGGTGCTCGTGAACGTCTCCTCGGTCCTGCCGTCGGGCGGCGGCAACGTCTCGGCCTTCCCCTCCGGCGGAGCGGTGCCCACCACGGCGAGCGTGAACCACCTTCCGGGGGGCAACGTCAGCAACCGGTCTGTCGTGCCGTTGAGCGCATCGGGGCGGCTCGACCTCGCGCTGCAGGGGGCGAGCGCGGACGTGGTGCTCGATGTCGTCGGCTGGTACGGACCGTCGGGCACGCTCGCCTTCACGCCGATCACGCCCAAGCGGGCCTTCGACACCCGCACCGACGGCACGCAGCTGGGCGAGGGTCAGACCCGCGAGTACTCGTTGGCGGCGGCCATGCTCCCCGCGGACGCGAGGGTGGCTGTGCTCTCGCTCGCGGCGACCCGTCAGAGTGCCGGCGTGACGTTCCTCAGCGTGTGGCCGCGGGCGGTGCCGCGACCCGTCGCCTCCGACCTCAACACCGGGGCCGGACGCGACCAGGCGAACTCCACCGCCGTGCCGGTCGACGGCGCTGATCCCCGCGTCCAGGGCTACAACGATCGAGGCCAGGCGGATCTCGTGGTCGACGTGCTCGGCTACTTCCGGTGACCTGGGGCAGTGTCCGGATCGCGTTATCCTAGGGCGCCGAACCGGGCAGGAGGCCGCTGCGGGCTCATCTCACGACGCCGGACGGTTCCCACCAGGAGGTGTGTTGAGTCTCGTCGCCGACGTGATCGGGTCCCGTGAGTTGCTGGTCAACCTCACACGCCGAGAGATCAAGGGGAAGTACAAGCGCACCGCCCTGGGTCAGCTGTGGTCGTTGGCCAACCCCGTGGCCCAGATGCTGGTCTACTCGCTCGTCTTCTCCTTCATCATCCGGATGGAGCCCGACCCCGGTGATCCCAGCGGCCTGGACGTCTTCGCGATCTGGCTCATGTGCGCCTTGCTCCCGTGGTCCTTCTTCACCGGTGTGGTGACCGGCGGGATGAACTCCCTGGTGGGGAATGAGAACCTGATCAAGAAGGTCTACTTCCCGCGATCGACCCTGGTCATCTCGAGTGGGCTCGCCGCCTTGTACACCTGGGCGATCGAGATGCTGGTCCTGGTCGTCGTGCTGGTTCTGTTCGGTGCCGAGGTTCTCCCGTGGATCCCACTGACGATGCTCTTCATGCTCGTCCTGTTCGTGTTCTCGGTCGGTGTCGCCCTGCTGCTGAGCATCGCGAACGTGTACTTCCGGGACATGCAGCACCTGGTCGCGATCCTCTTCCAGGTCTGGTTCTACCTGACGCCGATCGTGTACCCGATCAAGGAGGTCGCCCGGCAGTCGGAGGCCGTCGGCCCACTCGTGGGTGACGTGACCCTCCTGGACCTGTACCGCCTCAACCCGATGGAGCGATTCGCCGAGGTGTTCCGCAACCTGCTGTACGACAACAGGCTGCCCGCAGGCGACTCCGTGCTGTGGGTCTGCTGCTGGGCCGTCGGAGCGATCCTGCTCGGCGGCTGGGTCTTCGGTCGGCACCAGCGGCGACTGGCGGAGGCGCTGTGAGCACGGCCATCGAGGTCCAGGACGTGGTCAAGAAGTTCCGCATCTACCACGAACGCAACCAGAGTCTGAAGGCTGCCGTCATGCGCCGCGGACGTGGCAGCTACGAGGATTTCCTCGCGCTGGACGGTGTGAGTCTCGAGGTTCCGGAGGCGAGCAGCTTTGCCCTCATCGGCGACAACGGGTCGGGCAAGTCGACGCTGCTCAAGTGCATGGCCAAGATCCTGTTCCCGGAGAGCGGGAACATCACGATGAACGGGCGTGTGGCAGCGCTCCTCGAAGTGGGGTCCGGTTTCCACCCGGAGCTGTCCGGCCGCGACAACATCTACCTCAACGGCTCGATCCTGGGTATGTCGCGCAAGGAGATCGAGCGGAAGTTCGACGAGATCGTCGACTTCTCGGGGGTCGAGCAGTTCATCGACCAGCCGGTGAAGAACTACTCCTCGGGGATGTACGTCCGGCTGGGCTTCTCCGTCGCCATCAACGTCGAGCCCGAGATCCTGCTCGTCGACGAGGTGCTCGCCGTCGGCGATGCCGCTTTCCAGGAGAAGTGCACCGAGAAGTTCGCCACCTTCAAGCGCGAGGGCCGCACCGTGGTCCTGGTCTCGCACTCCTTGCCGTCGGTGCGGGCGATGGCAGACACCGCAGCGTGGATCGACCACGGCCGCCTGCGTGAGATCGGGCCGGCATCCGGTGTCCTCGAACGCTACGAGGACTTCACGCACGCCAGCACCAGCACCACCTACGGCGGACTCACTCACTCCGGGACCGGCGAGATCAGGATCGACTCGGCCGAGGTGGTCCGGGCGGATGGGCGCCCCGGTGCGGTCGCCGTGGGCGAACCGGGGATCGTCCGGCTGCGGTACACCGCGACCGAGGCCGTCACGAGCCCGGTCATCGGCTTCGCCTTCGAGGCGACCGACGGCACGTATCTGGGCGCGACCAACACCCGCGACGCAGGACAGGTGCTCGGTGTCGTGAAGGGCAGTGGCACGATCGAGTGCGAGATCCCGTCGGTGACCTTGCACCCGGGGTCCTACCTGGTCACGGCTGCGGTCACCGACGAGACGACTACCCACGCGATCGACCATGTGCGCGACATCACGCGATTCACCGTGGAGAACGGTGGCCGGACGTGGTCGGGCGGTTACCTGGCGATCCCCGCCCGGTGGTCCGCGGCCGTCGAGGTGAGCGAGGGATGAGCCTGCCGGTGAGGCGCAGGGTTCTCGTGGCGACCCTGGACACCCTCGGTGAGCGGATGGCCGGGCCCGCGATCCGCGCGTGGGAGCTGTCCTCGGTGCTCGCCGAGCGGCATGACGTGCGCCTGGTGACGTTCGGTGAGTGCACGCGGCGCTCGGACCGGTTCGTCGTCGAGCGGATCGCGGTCGAGGACTTCCGCGCGTGCGTGGACGACGCGGACGTGCTGATCGTGCAGGGCTACATCGGGGTCGCCTTCCCCTGGCTGCGTACCGCAGACGTCCTGATGGTCGCCGACATGTACGACCCGTTCCACATCGAGAGCCTCGAGGTGCAGCGTGAGGACGCGCTGGGGGTACGCGACCAGGCGCTGGCCTCCGCCCTGGGGGAGATCAACCTCCAGCTCGGGCGCGCCGACGTGGTCCTGTGCGCATCCGACCGCCAGCGTGACCTGTGGATCGGGCATCTGGCGGCGGCCGGCCGGATCAACCCGTTGACGTACGACGCCGACCCCTCGCTCACCGATCTGGTCCGGATCGTGCCGTTCGGCATCTCGGCCGAACCGCCCGTCAGGACCGAGCCCGCCATCCGGGGTGTCATCCCGGGCATCTCGGCCGATGACCGGGTCGTGCTGTGGGGTGGTGGGGTCTACAACTGGTTCGACCCGCTGACGCTCGTGCACGCCATCGACCGGCTCCGAGCGGACGTCCCGGACGTCCGGCTGGTGTTCATGGGCATGGCGCACCCGAACCCCGACGTCCCCCGGATGCGGATGGCGGTGCGCACGCGCGAGCTGGCCGACGAACTTGGTCTGACAGGGCGCCACGTGTTCTTCAACGAGGAGTGGGTCCCCTACGAGCGTCGCGCGGACTTCCTGCTCGACGCCGACCTCGGCGTCAGCTGCCACTTCCCGAGCCTCGAGACGCAGTTCAGCTTCCGCACGCGCATGCTCGACTACCTGTGGGCCGGTCTGCCGATCGTCGCGACCGAGGGGGACGCGTTCGCCCGCATCATCGCCGAGCGCGACCTCGGCAGGGTCGTCCCCGCGGAGGACCCTGACGCGCTAGCGGCGGCGCTCCGCGCGGAGCTGACGGACCAGGTCGCGCTTGCGCGGCACCGGGACAACGTCCGCGAGGTCGCACGTGAGTTCGTCTGGCCGGTCGTGCTCCAGCCGGTGGTCGACCTGTGCGAGGGTGCGGAACCGGCCGCTGATGCGGCACGGGTGAGGGTGGATCGTTCGCCCAGGCCGGCGCTGTCGGCGTCGCCGGCACGCGATGCCCGCCGGGTGTGGCGGACGCTGCGCACGCGCGGGATCCGCGGGGTGGTCGACGCCGTCCGTCTCCGGCTTGCCCGGCGGAAGGGGACGCACTGAGGTCGCCCTGCGCTCTCCGGTCGACGGGCCGCTGTGCACCCGCATCGCGGGTTGCACAGCGGCCCGTCCTGTGAGCGGCGCCGGGAGTGTCCGCGCAGCGCGGCCGGGCCGCTGGTCAGCGCTCGGTGGGAGTCCGACGCACCGAGCCCCACACGGTCGAGAGCCGGTGGGCCAGCCGGTATGAACGCGTCGCCCGGATGGCGACCAGGTCCTGTCGAGCCGTGTCGAGCTCGGCCTCGAGCCTGGTGATCCGCTCCGAGGCGTCCCGTGCGATCTCCTGCAGGGCGCGGTCCGAGTACCGCTCGCCGAGCGCGGCGAGCGGCGTCAACCGCGTGGTGACGGGGACGCGCGAGCAGACGAGGTAGAAGTACAGGCACTGCTCCGGCGCTGCCGTGCTCAGGCGCTCCAGCGGCACCTCGAGCGCGCCCAGCTCCGTCAGCTGTGCCTCCGTTCCGATCGTCACTGCCTTCCACGTCGACTGGAAGTACTCGTCGACGTGCTCGAAGCGGGTGCGCACGAGCGAGAGCAGCTCGTCGCGCACGAACTCGTGCAGGTGGAAGTGGTTGTCCTCCACGAACTCCGGGTCGTTCGGCGTGGAGAGGAGCAGGATGCCGTCGGGCGCGAGCACCCGATCGATCTCGGCCAGGAACTTCTCGTAGTCGTCGATGTGCTCGATCGTCTCGAACGACACGACGACGTCCACGGAGTCGTCCTCGAGCGGGATGGCCGTGGCGTCGCCGTGACGGAACTCCACGTTGCTGCCCGAGAAGTGCGCCCGGGCGTAGGTCACCGCCTCGAGGCTGGCGTCCACGCCGATGACGGACGCCGCGGAGTCGGCGAGCAGGCGGCTGCCGTATCCCGAGCCTGAGGCGATGTCGAGGACGCGCAGGCCGCGAACAGCCTCGGCCGCCACGGTGTAGCGGGTGAGGTGCTCGGCGTAGAGCAGCGTTCCTCGGTGGAACTCGGGCACCATGCGCTCGCCGGTGTCGGCGATGGCGGGTTGGTCGGTCACAGGTTCTCCTTCTCGGCGACGGCGGGCGGCCGGCGCGTCAGCGTACGGGCTGCGGTGCGTGGGTGCGGAACGGGGAGTCCTCACCGGGTCGACCGTGCGTTGGTCCACGGGTCGCTCCATGCCCGCCACGACCAGTACCGGCGCAGGTGGGCAGTCTCCTCCGGCAGCAGCACCGGTACCCGGCTCGACGACTCGTAGTGGTGGAGGTGCGCGAGCGGCGTGACCACGACGCGTCGGGAGGCCGCGGCGACCTTGTGGCAGAGATCCACGTCGTTGTAGTTCAGCGGCAGCTCCTCGGTCAGGCCGCCGAGCTCCGTGAACAGCTCTCTGCTGATGAGCAGGCATGCGCCGGTGGTCGCCGAGAACTCCGCGTCGATGAGCCCCATGCCGAAGTGAGTCTCGCCGTCGGGTCGTTGCTGGAACAGGTGGACAGGCACCCACTCGTCGTTGTGCACGACCCCGGCGTGCTGGATCAGCCCGTTCTCGTGCACGAGTCGAGCGCCCACGACCCCGATGGAGGGGTCCTGGGCTACCGAGACCATCCGGTCCAGCCAGGTCGCCTCGATCGCCTCGACGTCGTCGTTGAGCAGGAGGACGAGCTCGCCGGTGGCCGCCGCGACGCCGGTGTTGACCGATGCGGAGAAGTTGAACGGCCCTCTGGCAGGAGCGACGACGAGGCGGTCACCGACGATCTCCCGGACGGCCTGGACCACGGCCGGGTCCGTTCCCTCGGACGGGACGAGGACCAGCTCCCACGGCGCGTAGCTGGTCCGGTCGACGAGCGACCGGGCGCACATCTCGGCGAGGACCTGCTCGGTGCCTCTGATCGCCCGGCGGCCACCGCCGGTCGGCACGACGATCGAGACGAGCGGCGGCTCCGGCACCGCTCGCCAGGTCGTGACCGACCCCGGGAATGGCCCGCGCTCGCACCGCACGTCCTGGCCGCAGCGTGCGAAGTGGCGTTCGACGGCGCCGACCCCGGAGTCCCAGGTGCTCGCGTCGACGGCGGGCGGCTCGGCGCGCGTCACCCCGATCACCGGGATGTGGTCGATCGCGTCCGTGCGCTCCACGACCCGCAGGTGGGTGTCCCACTCGACGGCCGGGCCTGCGTCAGCCTGGAACCCACCGGCCTCGACCAGCAGCGACCTGCGCATGAGGCACAGCCGTCCGAGGTAGTCGAGGCCGCGCTCGTACTCGGGGTTCCACGCCGGCTTGGTGAAGATCCCTGAGGCGTCCGCGGCCTGCCACTGCTCGTCGGTGTAGACGACATCCGAGCCCGGCTTCTCGGCCAGCCACCACTCCAGCGCCTCCATGGCGCCGACCTCAAGCTGGTCACCGGGGCCGAGGACACCGACCCACGTGCCGCGGGACACCTCGAGGCCCGCGCCGAGGAGGCCGGCCGTCGAGTGCTCCTGGCTGCTCACCCAGCGAACCCACCCGGGGGCCTCCGGCACGGGGTCCCGGCCGATGAGCACGAGCTCCCACCGTGCACCCGGCGAGCGGGCCGCGCGCGCGGCGGCGATGGTCTGAGCCAACCCGCTCCCGTCCAGCCCTGCGGCCACGAGGAGGGAGAAGGACACCGTCATCGCGCGGTCACGCTCGCCCTCAGGCGACCGAGGGCCCTGCGCGGAGCTCGCACGAGCGCCCGGGCGACCCGCGCCGCCGCGCGGCCCGCCCGGGCCGCGGTGGCACGGCCCGTCGGGTGCTGGTGGGACCTCTGGTCGAGGGCGGCGAGGTGATCGATCCGTGCGTCCCGCTCCGCGATCGCGACGCGTTGATCGTGCAGGAGGTGGTCCCGGACCCCGACGGCGCGGCGCAACGCGACGAGCTCTGCCTGGAGGGTGAGAAGACGGCCCTCGAGCGCCTCGACCTCGCGGTGGGCTGCCTCGTCGCTGAGGCGGCGGTGCACCGCGTCGTCGCTGGTGCGAAGCCCGGTCAACCAGGCAGCGCGTCGGTCGTCGATCGGCATGCGCACAGGGTAGGGCATTTGGGGCTCCCGCCCTCTTCACAGGACCTTCACGATGGTGCCCACCTAGCATGGGCGGGTGCGCATCCTCGTCGTGTCGGCTCACTACCCGCCGAACCACACCAGCGGTGGCACCCTCGTCCCGCAACGGCTGGCGCGCGGCCTGGCCGCCCGCGGGCACGAGGTGAGTGTCTACGCCGGGCACCTCGGAGACGAACGCGAACCGCTCAGCACCTGGGACGAGAGGGACGAGACGGGCCTACCGATCCACTGGATCTCCATCACGCCCTTCACGTCGTGGTCCGACCCGCTCAACAGCCTCAACCCGGCCGTGGAGGACGAGTTCCGCGCGTGGTTGCGCGAGCACCCGGTCGACGTCGTCCATCTGCACTCGTTGCAGACCTTCGGGGCAGGTCTCGTCAGCATCGCTGCGGAGTCGGGCGCGCGGGTGGTCGTCACGATGCACGACTTCTGGTGGTCGTGCGCCCGTCAGTTCCTCGTCGCGCCGGACCGCAGGCCTTGCTCGCTCGTCGTCGCGTGCGGTGGATGCCCCTGTGCCGTGGACCACGAGTGGCTGCGCGCCCGCAACCGTGCGCTCGGCACGCACCTCGCTCGCGCGGACGTCGTCCTGGCACCCTCTCGTACGGCCGCCGACGTCATGATCGCCAACGGTGTGCCCGCCGGCCGGATGCGTGTCGACGAGAACGGCATCCCGACCCCGCAGGCGGTCGATCACGTGTCGCCCGCTGACGGGGCGATCCGCCTCGTGTTCGCCGGGGGGCGTGACCCGATGAAGGGGCTGCCGGTGCTGCGGGAGGCGCTGGCCGAGGTGCCGCCCGGCGCGTGGAGCATCGACCTGTTCGGTGTGACCCCGGAGGACGTCGAAGGCCTGGGGTCGCACGTGCGGGCGCGGGAGCGTTACCGCCCCGACGAGCTGGCCGGGGTCCTGGCGGAGCACGACGTGCTCGTGCTGGCCTCGGTCATGCGCGAGTCGCACTCGATCCTGACCCGGGAAGCCCTGATGGCCGGACTCGCGGTCGTGTGCACCGACACGCTCGGGCCCGAGGAGGTCGTGGTCGACGGCGCCAACGGTCTCGTGGTCCCGGCCGGTGACGCGCACGCGCTGGCGGTGGCCATCCGTTCGCTCGTGACCGACCCCGCACGGGTGGCAACGCTCCAGGAGCATGCACCGGACGTCCGCGTCCGCACACTCGACGAGCAGGTCGCGAGCACGGAGGCCCTGTTCGTCGAGCTCCTCGCGGAGCCGGCCGACGTGGCGTCTGCGGTCGAGCCGCTCGTGCGACGAGTGCTGTTCATCGTCGGCATCCCCGGGGCGCCCTTGAGGTACCGGGCCCAGCTACCTGCCGAGGCGCTGGCCGAGATGGGGATCGTCAGCGAGGTCCGCCACTACCGAGACCCCGAGCTCCCGGCACTGGCGGCATTCGCCGACGCGGTCGTGCTCTACCGAGTGCCGGCCACCGACCAGGTGCTGGAGCTGGTCGGCTCCATCCGCTCCCGTGAACGGCGGGTGCCCATCCTCTTCGACGTCGACGACCTGATCGTGGACCCTGAGCTTCGCGGCCAGGTCCACGGGCTCGAGGGTATGGCCGAGGCGGAGCTCGACCTGTGGTGGCGTGGTGTGGCGCGCTACCGGACCACTCTGGAGGCCGCCGACGCGTACATCGGCAGCACCGACGCCCTGTGCGAGCAGGTCGGCGCGCTGACCGGGTTGCCGACCTACCGCTACGCCAATGGCGTCGGGACGACCATGGGACAGCTGGCCGAGCACGCGCTGGGCCGCCCCCGCAGCCCGGGGCCGCTCCGGATCGGCTACTTCTCGGGGACGACCACGCATGACGCGGACTGGGCCCTGATCGAGCCGGCGGTCGTCGAGATCCTGCGCAGGTATCCCGAGATCGAGCTGTGGCTCGGCGGGCACCTGCGCACCGGCGACGACCTCACGCCGTTCGAACACCGCGTGCGCAGGCTGCCGATGCTGGCGTGGACGGACCTTCCGGGTCGCCTCCGGGACCTCGACGTCAACCTGGCCCCTCTGGTCCTCGGCAGCGTGTTCAACGAGGCCAAGTCGGCCATCAAGTGGTTGGAGGCCGCGCTCGTCGCGACACCGACCGTCGCCTCACCGACCCAGCCGTTCGCCGAGGCGATCGAGCACGGGCAGACGGGCCTGCTGGCGGCGACGTCGCAGGAGTGGGTCGAGGCGCTCGACATGCTCATCGGCGACGAGCACCAACGGGCACTCATCGGTGCCAGGGCTCAACGGTCGGCGCTGCTGCGCTACTCGCCCGCCCGGCAGGGTGAGCGGTACCGCGCCATCCTCCTGGACGCCGCACGCCGGGTGGCCGAGGGCGGTGAGGCCCGCGTCTCGACGTGGAGCCCCGTGTCCGACGACGAGCCCTACACGGCGGCTGCCGCGCACTGGGTGGAGGCCTACCCGCCACCCGCCGGACGGCCGGCCGCCGCGTGGCGTCGGTACGTCGCGGTCGTGCGCCACACCTACAGCGACGGTGGAGTTCGTGCCGTGGTCGCCGGTGTCCGGCGCCGCGTGCGCCGCGGCTGAGGCTCGACGGGCGCCTGCACGGGCTCCCTGCGGCTACCGGCGCGCGGGCATCGGCCCGGTGCGGCCGAGCATCCCGTCGACCAGACCGCGGGCGAGCAGCGGCACCCGCACCCGTCGGGGCCCCGCGACGAGCGAGTAGTAGGCCAGGTACTTCCCCAGGTACAGCACGTACCCCAGGCGCCACCCGAGCGGCAGACCGCGCCACCTCATGAGCCGGACCGTGTTGCGCACCATGTAGTAGTTGCGTGACGTGGACTGGACATGCACGGAGCGACGGCGCCCCGGCAGGTGCGCAGGCTCGTCGCCCAGTGAGTGCGACATGGTCGCGCCGACCACCGCGTACACGGCCCACCCCGCGCGGCGCGCGCGCACGCACCACTCCAGGTCGACGTGGTCGATGAACATGTCGTCCGCCATGGGCCCGACGGACGCCAGTGCGCTGGCCTCGATCATGCAGCCGGAGGCGATGAGGAACCCGGCTTGCACGCGGGCGCCGTCCGTGTCAGGCAGCTCCACCCGACGGGGGCCCCACCGACGAGACGCGTACACGAACGGTGGCTCACCGTCGCGGCCGTCCGTGGCGACGGCGCCGACCGCAGCGACAGGGAGCCCGTCCGGGCCGGGCCCCTCGTCCAGGGCTGCGGCGAGGCGGCCGACCATGTCGGCGGCCGGCACCGAGTCCTGGTCCATCAGAAGCAGGCGCGTCACTCCGCCCGCGGCGACGGCGCGTTGGCACCCGATGTTCTGGGCGGTCGCGATGCCGCGGTTCGCGCCCAGCTCGACGAGCATGCCACCGGCGGCCTCGATCGAGGCCCGGCACCGCCCGAGCTCGGCGTTGGAGGACCCGTTGTCGACGACGACGAGGTGACCGACCTGGGGGGCGAGCGCGCCGATCAGTGCGTCGAGCGCGGCCGGGTCCGGGTGGTAGGTCACCACGATCGCGGCGACCTCCGGGTGGCTACTGCGAGGCTCAGGCACGCAACCCCTCGACGTACTCGTTGACCGCCTGCCACGTGGGGAGGAGACCCTGGTCGGCGGCGTCCCGCAGACCAGGCGCTGCCGCGTCCTTGTCCGACAGCAGCGGGGTCAGCGGTGCACCGTCGCGGCCGGTGGTCGGCCACGCGATCGCGAGGTCCGGGTCGAGGGGGTGGATGCCGTGCTCGCGACCCGGCGCGTACCCGGTGGAGCACAGGTAGAGGACCGTGGATGCGTCCTCCAGGGACATGAACGCGTGCCCCAGCCCTTCGGCCAGGTAGATCACCCGGCGGTCCACGTCGTCGAGCAGCACGGTGTCCCAGGTGCCGAAGGTCGGAGACCCGACCCGGATGTCGACGACCACGTCGAGCACGGCACCGCGTGCGCAGGTGACGTACTTGGCCTGACCGGGCGGGACGTCAGCGAAGTGCACGCCGCGGAGCACGCCCGCGGCGGAGACCGAGCAGTTGGCCTGCGCGAGCTCGAACGGGTGACCGGTCGCCTCGGTGAAGGTGTCGGCCTTGAACCACTCGAGGAAGACGCCGCGGTCGTCCCCGAACTGTCGTGGCGTCAGCTCCAGCGCTCCGGGGACGGCGAGCTCGCGAACCTGCATCGGTGGACTCCTGGGTGAGGCGACGGTGACGAGGGACCGGCACAGGCTAATGCTTGTCCGGGCGCGGGGTGGTGCGTCGGGGCGTCCTCGCTATGCTGGCCGCCGGTTGTCGAGCGGGAGGTCTGCACGTGAGGTGGTTGGTGGTCGGGGCAGCGGGAATGCTCGGGCAGGACGCGATGACGCTGCTGGAGCGCGAGGGCGAGCAGGCCGTCGGGATCGACCGCGAGGCGATCGACATCACCGACCCGCGGTCCGTCGCCGCCGCCGTCGGTGACGTCGACGTCGTGCTGAACTGCGCGGCCTTCACCGCGGTCGATCCCGCCGAGGAGCAGGAGTCGCTCGCGTTCGCCGTCAACGCCGTCGGCGCCGCGAACCTTGCTCGTGCCGCCCGTGAGCGCGAGGCACGGATCGTCCAGATCTCGACCGACTACGTGTTCGACGGCGTGGGCACGGTCCCGTACCCCGCCGACGGTCCCGTGGCGCCTGCGTCGGCCTACGGCCGGACCAAGGCAGCAGGGGAGTGGGCTGTCAGGGCGGAGAACCCCGACCACCTCGTCGTGCGGACCGCGTGGCTGTACGGGGCGCACGGGCCCTGCTTCCCCCGGACGATCGTGCGGGTCGCCGGGGAGCGCGGCGGCCTGGACGTGGTGGCCGACCAGGTCGGTCAGCCGACGTGGACCGTGGACCTCGCAGGGCTGGTGCTTCGCCTCGTGCGCGCTGCCGCCCCGTCGGGCATCTACCACGGCACGTCGGGCGGGCAGACGTCCTGGCACGGCTTCGCCCAGGCAGCAGTCAGGTCCGCCGGCATGGACCCCGAGATCGTCCGGGAGACGACCAGCGGCGAGTTCAAGCGGGCGGCCGTGCGGCCCGCGTACTCGGTGCTCGCCCACGACCAGCTGGACGCCGTCGGAGTGGCACCGATCGGCCCCTGGGCCGAGCGGTGGGAGGCGGCTGCGCAGACCGTGCTCGCGGGCTGAACCCAGCACCTGAGCCGTCACGTGCGGTGATGGCGTCAGGTCGTCATGCGTGCGCTGCGGGGCGTGTGGCGATCCGGTGCCCGCTACGGCCCTGGCGCCTGCCTCCCCTGTGGGAGGATCGGGCCGTCCGTCGGCCGTGTGGTCGACGCTGCGCGAAGGGGTCTTGAGCACACATGTCGGAGGGCGCAGCCTCGTTGAGTGGCGTCACGGCCGACCTGCTGGTCAGTACCCGCGACGTCCCGGCCCGGCTCCCGGCCGTCGACCCTGTCTCCGCCGAGACCCCGCGCGCGGACGCGCGCCGGCGCGCGCGGGGCGTTCTGCTGGGTCTCCTGACCGCGACCGCTATCGCCGCGCTCCGCACGGCCGGGATCCTCGAGGGGTGGTGGGGGCTCGGTCTGTGCTCGCTGCTCGTGCTTGCGGTGCCGAGCTCACGGCTGCTGTCCCGCCGGATCCTGCTCAACGCGACCATCACCCTCGGATGGCTCCCTCTGCTGTGGTGGGTCCGGCTTCCGGTCGATCCGCTCGGGCGGGTGACCTTGCTGATGGCGATCACCACCGGTGTGCTCGTGGGATGGGTCGGCGGCGGGCCCTCGATCCGTGCGCGGTCACGCAGGCTGGTCCCGCAGGTGGCGCTCGCCGACCTCGGCCCGCTGCTCGCCGGGCTCGGGACGGCAGCGATCGTCACGCCGTGGTGGCGTCTGCGTGAGGGCGCCTCGGCGCTCGGGGCCCTCGCGCTCGGGTGGGATCACTCCGCTCACTACGCGATGACGCACATGATCCGCGTGCACGGGGTTCTGACGTCGACGCTCGGTCCGGCGCCGGACGGCCAGCACTGGTCCTACGCGAGCTACCCCCAGGGCACCCACGCGGTTCTCGCCGCGCTCGTCGAGACTCAGCGCGGTAGCGCCGTGGGCCCGGTGAGGGAGGAGCTCGTCGCCTACGCGCACGGTCTGGGGTTCCTGGCCGTCGTGGTGTGCATCCTTGCCGCGGCGGCCGTGTGCTCGATCCCCGGTGCCCGTCGCCGCCCCCTCGTGCTCCCGCTCTCTCTCGTCCCCGTCACCGTCCTGGCCCTCGGCCCCGGGGCGCGGCTGCTCCTCGACGGTTTCCCGAACTTGATGGTCGCCATCGGCTTCCTCGCCGTGCTGCCCGCGCTCGTCGTGCTGCTCGAGCGTGTGCACCTGCCCGTGGTCCTGCTCTCTCTCGGCGCTGCGGTCGTGGGCGTCGCGCACTCGTGGGCTCTGCTGCTCCCCGTGGCCGGGGCCTTCGCCGTGCCCGCCCTGCTCCCGTGGGCCAGGCGACGCTGGCACGGGTCCCGCGCCCGCCTCTGGTCGACGGGCGTCATCGCCGCGGTCACCGCAGGCGCGACCGCCCGTGCGCTGATGCTGCTGGCGGGTACCGACCTCGGCCGCCAGCTGACCCTCGGCGGGGGAGTCAACGCACCATCGCTGCGGCAGGTCGTCGCGATCTGCGGCGCGGCGGTCCTGGCGCCCGTGGTCCTGTGGGTGCTCAAGGCCCGCGGCCGGCTCACGTCCGGGGCCGGCAGTGTGACCCGTGGCGTCGCGCTCCTTGCCGTGGCCCTCGTGGGGGCCGGCGGTGCACTGGCCCTTGCCTGGTGGCAGACCCGTTCGACGGGTGCGCTCAGCTACTACTTCTGGAAGTACGCGATCGCGGCGAGCGTCACGGCGTCCTCCGTCGTGGCGGTGTGCGTCGTCCTGGCCGTCGTCGCTCGCCCGAACCGGACGCGTGCCCCGCGTCTCGCGTGGCCGGCCGCCTCGGTCGCGGCGCTGGTCGTGACGCAGGCGTTCGGCTTCGCCGCTCCCGCGCACATCCCCGCCCCGTTCACGCCGCTGTCGCCCGCCATGCCTGCCCGTGGCGCACTGAGCGTCGGGTCGGTCGACCCGTCAGCGGCCGCGCAGCGGCTCGTCGAGGCCGCGCGAGTACCCGCGCCCCCGCTCGTGGCCGGTCACGCCGTCCTGCTGTCCGACCCGGACGCACCAGGTCTCTTCGCTGCCCAGGCCGGGCAGTGGTACCTCGCGCTCACGGGCGCCTGGACCGACGGGGCCAACCCGTCGCTCGGGCTGCTCGGCCTCACCACGCAGGAACCGGCCTCGATGGCCGTCACGATCCTGGGCGCCGACCCGGACGCTGTCGTCGTGGTGGACCCCGCGCACGTCGAGCAGGTCCGTGCCGCGGCGGGCCCGATGGCCAACCGGGTCTACACCTGGTGATCTCGGGTGGCGTGGACCGCCGTCAGACGAGGTAGCGCCGCATCATCGTCACGACGTTGGCGGTCTCGCACAGCTCGAGCGTGACCATGACGAGCACGACGGACGTGATGCTGATCCGGTCGGCGGCGATCAGCCCTCCGAGCGCGCCGGCGGCGAGCAGCACCCGTGCCACCAGCACGAGGGACTCCCGGCGCATGGCTCGGGAGGACCGGCCGACGCACGCCGTCATCCCGAGGATGTTGATCGTGTAGAGCGTGGCCCAGCAGGCGAAGAGCACGCCCTCGGCCAGCAGGTAGTGGTAGTTCGGGCCGAGGACCTTCAGCACGGTCCAGCCGGAGCACATGTAGAGGACGGGCAGCCCGACTGCGAGCAGCGGGAGCAGCCTGAAGATCTGGTGGCGCACCTGCGCGCCGGACGCGGCACGAACGGTGGCAGGTAGGACCACGCTCTGCAGCACGAAGACCGCCTGGGCGGCCAGAAGGACGGATCCGGAGAAGTACGCGGAGTACTGCGCATACTGCAGATCGGTGCCGCCGATCCGCATGGCGAACTTGTCGATGTACACGATCGCCACGGCGAACACTGTCGTCGGTGCGGCGTAGCGGGCGAACGAGACGAGCTGGCGCCGCGTGTGCGCGGTCGTCCTCCACGGGCCAGTCCGGTGGCGGACGAGCGCGAGATAGGCGCCGACCGCAAGGAACGCAGCTACGACCACCAGGCCGGCGAACACGCTCCACGAAGGGCCACCCACCAGGAGCGCGGCGGCGAGCGCGCCCGTGACGATGATGCTCGCCTCCACGGACTTGACCGCAGCGACCGCGCCGACCCGCCCGACGGCAGCAGTCATGCGTTCCCCGATCGCCCGCCAACCCGTCGCGATACCGAACGCGGCGGCCATGACCACGAGGGCGCGTGACGACTTCGTCAGTCCCGCGAGCGGATCAGCTGCGATCGCGGCGACGAGGCAGGCGACAAGCGCCAGGACCGACGCCAGCGCGAGGATGCTGCCGACGGCCTCGCCGTGCTGCTCGGCAGGATGCCGTGCCAGGAGCCGAGGCGCGGCCAGCTCCAGACCCGCGACGGTGAGGATGAACCACACCTGCGACAGAGCCAGGAAGAACGCGAAGTCCGCAAACCCGCTCGGACTCGTCGACCGTGCCACGACGATGTTCAGCACGAACATCCCGACGCCCGAGGCCGCCCCCCCGATCAGCGAGAGCAAGGAGAGCCGATGCAGGGGGGCAGACCGCGTGACCTGACTCATGCGGACGGTGCCAGGGCCTTGTCGAAGACATCCAGGGTCCGCGCGGCCGTGGACGGCCACGAGAAGCGGGCCGCCTGCTCGCGGCCGAGCTCTGCGGCACGAGCCATGCGGTCCGGGTCGGTCGCGACGACCGTCATCCCCTCAGCGATCGACTCCAGCGAGTGCGGGTCGACGTAGATGGCGGCGTCCCCGCCGACCTCCCGGTAGACCGGGATGTCGCTGAGCAGGACGGGGAGTCCGATCAGCATGGCGTCGAGCGCCGGGAGGCAGAACCCGTCGTGGAACGAGGGGATCGCCAGGGCGGCGGAACTGGCCAGGAGCTGGTCCATCTCCTCCGACGTGACCCAACCCCTCAGGTCGACCCAGTCCTGCATGCCCACCTCGTCGACGATCGGCACGAGCGGGTCGTCGCCCTTGCTGCCCGTGATGACCAGGCGGGGCCGCACGTCCTCCGGCACCAGGGGCAACGCACGGATCAGGGAGCCCCAGTTCTTGTGGCCGAGGCGGTTCCCGGTCGCCAGGATCACGTTCTGCGGTGTGCCGGTGCGCAGACGGGCCGCGGACTCCCTGACGGAGCCCGCCAGGGGGATGACATCGAGACGCTCGCGCGGGAAGCCGAGGTGCTTGTCGATGTCACGGGCCGACGACTCGCTGATGGTGATCATCCTGGTCGCGCCCGACGCGACCATCGACTCCATCCACTGCGCAGGCTTGACGAAGAGCTGCGACGGCATGTGCTCGGGGTTCGTCCAGTAGAGCAGGTCGTGCATCGACACCACGGACGGGACGGGCGGGCGACGCGGCCCCAGCAGCGACGGGCAGTGGATGAGGTCCGCGTGGAGGCGTCGAGCCCAGCGGGAGACCCCGAACAGCTCCTCCCACGACCAGCGCAGACGGTTCAGCCCGGCGATGTTGCCGCTGATGCCGGAGTCGACCACGGTGCCCGGGAACCACGACGTGTCGCTCGCCGCGAACTCGGTGCTGGCGAGCGCGGTGAACGAGAACCGGTCGGTCTCGCGCAAGGCCGAGTAGAGCTCGCGGGCGTAGGTCTCGATCCCGCCCTTGGTGCCCGTCCAGAACAGCATGTCGACCAGCACATGCGGTCGTCGTTCCCCGGTCACGCTCCGACCAGCTCGTCCAGGACGGACGCCAGGAGGGCGAGCTCGGCGTCGAGGTCGCCCTCACGGTTGCCGACGAAGAGGCCGTTGGTGTCGATCAGGTCGGCGTTGCTGAGGGAGGCGTGGACCTCGTGGTCGAGCCACCGCATGACCGGGTTCTTGGCGAAGTTGCCGGCGACGATCGGTCGGCACTCGATACCCGCCGCCTGGAGCGCCCGGACCACCTCGGCTCGACCGAAGGGTGCCCCTGGCCGCACGACCATGCTGAAGCCGAACCAGCTCGACTCGCCGATCTCGCGCTGGGTGATGAAGTCCGGGTACCGGGACATGAGCTCGAGGTACCGGGCTGCGTTGCGGCGGCGCTCGTCGATGAACCGGGGGAGCTTGGCCACCTGCTCGATGCCGACGGCCGCGCTCATCTCGAGCGGGCGCACGCTGTAGCCCGGGAGCACGAACTTGAACGACTCCTCGAAGGGGTCGTCGCTCTTCTCACCCGTGACGTGGTTGAACTTCGGCAGGTTCCGGGTCCACCCGTGCGCGCGCAGCGAGAGGAGGATGTGGTACAGCTCCTCGTCGGCGGTGCAGATGACGCCGCCCTCCATCGTGGAGATGTGGTGCGAGAAGAAGCCGCTGAAGCTCCCCATCAGCCCGTGCGTACCGCACTGCCGGCCCTGGAACCGCGCGCCCAGCGACTCGCAGTTGTCCTCGATGAACTCGATGCCGCGCGGCTCGCAGATGGCGCGGATGCGCTCGAAGTCGTTGGAGTTCCCGAGCAGGTTCACCACCATCACGAGGCGCGTCCGGTCGGTGACGGCCGCCTCGAGTGCGTCGAGGTCGTAGTTGAGCGTCTCGGCGTCGATGTCGACGAACTTCAGGCGCAGGCCGTACTGGCTCAGCGGGTAGTACGTCGTCGGCCACGACACGGCGGGGACGATGACCTCGTCACCCGGCTGGAGCGGCCGTTCCTTGCGGTACCGCAGGGCCGCCGCCATCAGCAGGTTCGCGGTGCTGCCGGAGTTGACCGCCACGCAGTAGGGCGTTCCGAGGTACTGCGCGAAGACCCGCTCGTACTCGGCGGTCTCGGCCGCCATGGTGAACTGGCCGCTGGCGATGACGCGCTGGAGCGCGTCGTACTCGGCGTCGTCCCATGACGACTGCGACAGGGAATAGCGGATCTCGCGAGGCGACGCGGTCATGCAGGGGTCTCCGTTACAGGGGCTTGTCGTGCTGCTCGACGTACCACTTCCACGTCGAACAGAGGCCTTCCTCGAGCGTGTGCCGAGGCTGCCATCCGAGCTGGTGCATGCGTGTCGTGTCGAGCTCACGGCGCAGGACACCCTCGGGCTTCGTGGTGTCGAAGGCTATCGCACCGTCGAATCCCACGACCGACGCCGCGAGCTCGGCGAGCTCGCGGATCGAGGTGTCCCCGACAGGACCCGCGTTGACGATCGACGGCGGCTCCGCCTGGTCCAGGAGGACCATGCAGGCGTCCGCGAGGTCGTCCGCGAGCAGGAGCTGGCGGCGTTGGTTGCCCGAGCCCCAGACGACCACCTCGTCGATGCCGTTCGCCACCGCGTGGCCGAAGCGGCGCAGCGTGGCCGCCACGACGTGGGCCGTCTGGGGGTCGAACCGGTCACCCGGGCCGTACAGGTTGCAGGGCATGACCGAGTGATAGGTCACGCCGTGCTGCGTGCTGTACGCGTCGCACAGGCGCACGCCGGCGAGCTTGGCCAGGCCGTAGGACCTGGTCGACGGGTCCAGCGGACCCTCCTCGAGGGAACTCTCCGAGATCGGCTGGGGCGCGGCGGCCGGGTACGCGTTGGCGCTCCCGATGAACAGCAGGCGCTCGACACCCGCACTCAGGCTGGCCGCGAGGACGTTCGACTGGATGAGCAGGTTGTCGTCGAGGAACGAGACCGGCTCCGCGAGGTTCGCACCGAGGCCGCCGACGCGCCCTGCCGCCAGCACGACCACGTCGGGTCGGGCGGCGGCCAGGGCGGCGCCGGTTCGCTCACGGTCGCGGAAGTCGACGTGCTCGTCCGGATGGACGCACTCGTCACCGGACCGCAGGACCGCCCGGGTCAGCGCCGACCCGAGCAGCCCGCGGTGGCCGGCGACGTAGACGCGCTTCGTCAATCGTTGGCCCCGGATCGTGCCGCCACGACGTGCCCCGCGTCGCGGAGGGTGCGCTCCTGGCGCGCGAGCTCCAGGTCGTTGTCCACCATGAGCCGCACGAGCTCGTCGAGGTCGACCTTCGGCTCCCAGCCGAGCACGGTGCGCGTCTTGGTCGCGTCGCCCTGGAGCGCCTCGACCTCCGCGGGTCGGAAGTACCGGGGGTCGATCTCGACGTACTTCGTCCAGTCGAGGCCGAGCCGACCGAAGACCTTCTCGACGAACTCGCGCACGGAGTACATCTGCCCGGTGGCCACGACGAAGTCGTCGGGGGTGTCGTGCTGGAGGATGCGCCACATGGCCTCGACGTAGTCCCGTGCGTGACCCCAGTCGCGCTTGGCGTCGAGGTTGCCCAGGTAGAGCTTGTCCTGGAGCCCCAGCGAGATCCGCGTCGCTGCCCGCGTGATCTTGCGCGTCACGAACGTCTCGCCGCGGCGCTCGGACTCGTGGTTGAAGAGGATGCCGTTCGAGGCGAACAGTCCGTACGACTCGCGGTAGTTGATCGTCTGCCAGTACGAGAACAGCTTCGCCACCGCGTACGGGCTCCGCGGGTGCATGGGGGAGGTCTCCGACTGCGGGGGCGGGGTGGAGCCGAACTGCTCGGAGGTGCCGGCCTGGTAGAAGCGCACCTCGCGCCCGGTCCGCTGCGAGTAGTCGCGGATCGCCTCGAGCAGCCGCAGCGTCCCGAGCGCGTCCACGTCAGCCGTGTACTCCGACTGGAAGAACGACACACCGACGTGCGACTGCGCCGCGAGGTTGTAGACCTCGGAAGGCTCGACCTTCTCGATGATGTGGCGCAGGCCCGTACCGTCGCTCAGGTCGCCGTAGTGGAGGAAGAGGTGCGCCTCAGGGTCGTGCGGGTCCTTGTAGACGTGCTCGATGCGATCGGTGCTGAACGTGCTGGAGCGCCGGACGATCCCGTGGACCTCGTAGCCCTTCTCCAGCAGGAGCTCCGCCAGGTACGAACCGTCCTGACCGGTGATTCCGGTCACCAGCGCCTTCTTCATTTCGGCATCCATTCTTCGTCGCGGTTCGGCCGGTCAGGCGATACGGCCACAGATTCTGGCACACGGTGGGGTGTGCGGTGAGCGGCACCGGCGCTCGCGCGGCGCCGGTGCCGCTCACACGAAAGGTGTCCGGACGAGGCCGCGCCGGGGTCAGACGGCACGCCGCACGAGCCGCCAGTAGAGCTGGAGGACCTTCTCGATGGCACCGCCGCCGGGCGGCAGCGGCATCTGCGTCGTGTCGAACGTGTCGGTCCATCGGGGCACGAGCGCGGCGTCTGCCACCAGGCGTGCGGACTGCACCGTCCGGCGTCGAGACCGCAACCACCCCGGGTGGCTCAGGACCCACACCCTGGCCTTCCACCACTGCCGCCCCCAGCCCTGGGCGACGGAGACGGCGAGCAGGGCGATGTCGAAGGCGACGAGGGGGAGCGCCAGCAGAGCCAGCGTCCTGCCGGAGTAGCACGTGAGGACGAAGAGGAGCCTGTTGCGATCGACCAGGTACATCTTCAACGGGCTTCGGCTGAACTCGTAGTGGTGGTCGGAGACCGCCGTCGGGACGAACCGCACCCTCAGCCCACGCTGCCAGGCGCGCCAGCTGAGCTCGAGGTCCTCCAGGTAGGCGAAGTACTCCTCCGGGAAACCACCCAGGGCGTCCCAGACCGTGCGCCGGATCGCCATCGTCGCGCCGGTCACCGAGGCGATGTCGACCGCCTGCTGGTGATCGGCGACGGGGTCGCCCAGGTGGCCGGCCCACGACAGGCCCAGCACGTGCACCGGGTTGCCGACGGTGTTGACCTGGTCCGGGCTCGCCGCGAGCCGGACGAGACCGCTCACCAGACCCACCTCCGGGTCGTCGAGGGCGCGGACGAGCTCGGCCAGGGCGCGCGGCTGGACGATCGCGTCCGAGTTCACGAGCGCGACGACAGGAGCCGTCGTCTCGCTGACTCCGAGGTTGACGCCACCGGTGAACCCGAGGTTCGTCGGCGGCGTGAGGAGCCGCACCCGGCCGTCGGTGCCGCGCAGCGCGCGCTCCACGGAGTCGCCGGCCGCACCGTTGTCCACCAGGACGAGCTCGACGTCGACCTCGACGGAGGCCAGGACCGCTGCGACGGCGTCCGCGAGGTACGGCTCGTCGCCGAACGCCAGCATGACGACCGAGACCGCGGCGACCTCAGGGCACATCGTCGTGCGCGTGCGGCTGAGGCGGGCTGGCGGGCGTGGTGCTGTCGGCCTCGAGCCGACCGAGCCGCTCGTCCAGCATCGCCACGTGCTCCGCGATCGTCCGCGTCTCCTCCTCCAGCGTCGAGGTCTCCGTGCTGAGCTGGACGGAGACCAGGAGGAGCACGATGAGGCTCGCCGCGAAGAGCAGGTTGGACGGCGTCTCGACCCCGACGAGGTCCGCGAGCCGCACGGCCAGCCCGGGGAACGCCGCCAGGACGATGATGGCGAGCGAGACGACCAGCCAGGTGCCGGCGTACTTCTCCCGCAGCCGGCGGCGACGCAGCAGCTGCAGGATGAAGACGAGCGTGACCAGGGCCCCGGCCAGGGCGAACAGGTAGCCGCTCATGCCGCGGTGACCAGGTCGTGCGTGGTGGTCGGGCGCGGCGTCGGCCGGGAGAGCGCGACGGCCAGGGCGAGCCCCGCCCGGGCGAGGAAGATCCCGGCCCTCCACGGGCTGTGCGACGGTTCGCCGGCTGCGCGCGGTCGCATCACGACGGGCAGCTGGTGCACCGTGAGACCGGCGCGGTGAGCGATGACGAGCGCCTCGATGGTGTCCCCGAGGTACTCGGCCGGGTACTCACGGGCGAACAGTGCCACCGCGCGGGGCCCAGAGAGCTTGAACCCGGAGGTCGTGTCGGTGAGCGTGGTCCCGACGAGGCGGGACAGCACGGTGGACAGCAGCCGCATGGCCCACCTGCGAGGCCCGCGGGCCGAGTAGTCGCCGGCTCCCGCGAACCGCGCGCCGATGACCACGTCGGCTCCGGTCTCGGCGGCCACCTCGACGAGGCGGGGGATGTCCAGCGGATCGTGCTGGCCGTCGGCGTCGCACTGCACCACGGCGTCGTACCCGTTCGCCAGGGCGAACTTGAAACCGGCCCGCATGGCGCCGCCGACGCCGAGGTTGATCGGCAGGTCGAGCACCCGGACGCCCGCCGCGCGTGCGCTCGCCACGGTCCGGTCGGTGGAGCCGTCGGAGACCACGAGGACGTCGACGTCCGGCGCGGCCGCGCGGAGCTCCTCGAGGACCAGCGGGAGCGATGCCTCCTCGTTCCACGCGGGTAGCACGGCGAGAACTCGGGGTGGCGCTGTCACGGGCCCGACTCTAGCCGAAGCCGTCTGCGATCCAGACGGTTCGCCCCGTGGGCAGCGGGCGCTGTGAGAGACTCGGTACCCGCTCGCCGGCCGCATGCCGGGTCGTCGACGAAGGGAACGCGCGTTGCGCGAGATGGCCGAGGACACCGCGTTGCCCGAGCCCGATCAGGGACAGGCGCAGCAGGAGGTCGGACCAGCGGCCCCGCCGCTCCGGCGTCGGTGGTGGAGCCGTTCGCGCGTGCTGTGGATCGCGGTGGCCGCCGTGGTCGTGATGGCCGGCACGGCGCTGGTGCTCGTCCAGCCCGCAGGCGCGGTCCGCGCCGACGTGACCGAGCACTTCGACCTCGCGACCCCGGAGCCGGCCATCCTCCCCGGTGAGCCGCAGGAGTTCACGGTCCGCGCGCGCGACGACCGGCTCAGCGAGATCCGGGCCGTCCTCGCGACCTACCAGGGCACGATCAGCTGCGACCTGCGCGCGACCCTCCGCGACGGCTCGCAGACGGTCGCGACGGGCACCGTGCCGTGCGGTGGCATCCCGGACAACGAGCCGACGACGATCCTGGCGTTCGACCCGATCGAGGACTCGGCCGGTCAGTCCTACGACCTCACGCTGGAGGTCACCCCCGGCAGTGTCGTGGGCCCCTCGGTGTGGGAGTCCACCCGGGGTACCGACTCGTTCATGACCTACTACGACCCAGGTCGACGCATCGGGGACCGGGTCGCGCTGGTCCTCGACCGCATGGGCGACTACGCGGCGCCCTGGGGCGCCCCCGGCGCGCTCGCGCTCCTGTGCCTCGTCGCGGTGGGTGCCCTGGGTCTGCTCGTGGCACGACCGCGGTGGGGGCTCGTCGCGCTCGTCGTGATGGTCCTGGTCCGCGGGGTCGTGTGGGCCGCACTCATCCCGCCGTTGCAGGGCATGGACGAGGGTGCGCACTTCGCCAACGTGCAGTACATCGCGGAGGAGGGGCGCCTGCCGGTCTGGAACACCACCGAGCACCGGTACGGCGCCTACTCGGAGTCGATGGGTGTCGCGACGGAGGCCATGCACGTCTCGTCGCACCGGCCCACCGACCGGCCCGACTACGGCGAGGCCGCCGTCGACGCGCTGCTGGCCGCCGACGGTGCGGCGGGCACCGACTCCGACGGGACGGGTCCTGCCGCGTCCTACCCGCCCACCTACTACGGTCCCGCCGCCGTCTTCTACCTGGCTGCGGGCGACGACACCGTGTCGCAGGTGCAGGCCGTGCGGCTGTGGTCCGCGCTCCTGGGGGCGCTGGCGATCGCGTTCGCGTGGCTCTTCGCCGGGGAGCTCTTCCCGTTGCAGCGGTGGACGCGGGCGGGCGTCGTCGTGGCCGTGGCGCTGCAGCCCATGCTGGCGCACCAGTTCGCGATCGTGAACAACGACGGATGGGTCATCACCTGCGGATTCGCCGCCCTGTGGCTCGGCGCGCGCCTGGTGCGCTCGGCACGGGCCCCGTGGGTGATGCTGGCGGCGGGCGCCGCCGTGGGACTCGGTGCTCTCGGCAAGCCGTTCGGGGCCATCGCCCTGTTCCCCGTCGCGATCGGATGGGTGTTCGGAAAGGTCCAGCACCGGGTGACGGACTGGCGTCGTCTGGTGGGGGAGCCGCTGCTCGCCGCTCTCGGCGTGGCGGGCACATACGGTCTGTGGACCGTGCTCTCCCGCGCGCTGGGGATCGGTTCGGGGATCGGGTTCCCGACGTCCGCCGATCCTGTGCCCCGTGACCCGGTCACGTACCTGGCCACCCAGTGGGACCCTGGGTTCGTCGAGTTCCGCGGCCTGTGGGTGACCCAGTTCTGGGGCAACTTCGGCTGGGTCAACACGCCTCTGCCGCAGCTCGCCTACGAGATCCTGTGGTGGTCGTACCTGGCGCTCGGGGTCGCTGTCGTCGCCTGGTTCGTCGCCGTCGTCCGTCGGTGGCGCAGTCGCGACCAGGAGCAGCGTCGCCTGGACCGACTGGTGACCTTGTGCGTCGGCACGGGCGTGCTGTCGTTGCTCGGGATGTACGCCATCGAGTACCTGTTCTTCCGGTCGACCGGACGCACCGACCTGCTGCAGGGCCGATACCTCCTGATGGTGGTGCCGGTGCTGCTGGCGCTGCCGGTCCTGCTGGTCCAGCGGTTCGTGCCGCGGGCCCGGGCCGCCGCGATCACCGCATGGAGCCTCGCCGGCCTCGTGCTGGCGCTCCACCTCGTGTCCATCGCCGTCATCGCGCGTCACTACTACCTGTGAACGGGACCAACCACCAGTGAAGAGGCAGACCGCGGACCAGGGCGCGACCGTCGCGGTCGTGACCTCGTACCTGCCCGGACCGGGGCTCGCGGCCGTCGTGGCCTCGGCCGCGGACCAGGTCGACGTCGTGGTCGTCGTCGACAACACCCCGGTTGGAGCCGCCGGAGCGGCGGACGTCCTGCCGCCGTCGGACCAGGTGGAGATCGTGGCCATGGGCTACAACTCCGGGCTCGCCGCGGCTCTGAACGCCGGGATCGCACGACACCCAGACCATGCGCTGGTCCTGCTCCTGGACCAGGACTCGACGATCCCGACGGACATGGTGAGCCGCCTTCGCGCCCGGCTCGACGAGGACCCCTCGATCGGGATCGTCGCCCCCGCGCCGTGGGATGCCGAGGCGGGCAGGTACCTGGATCCGCGCGCCGCGCGCCGTCCGCAGCTGGCCGACCTCGGGGCCGTGATCACGTCCGGCATGCTGCTGCGGCGCACGCTCATCGACGAGGTCGGGCCGTTCCGCGAGGACTTCTTCGTCGACTGCGTGGACCAGGAGTTCTGCCTGAGGACCCGCGCGGCAGGGTGGCGAGTGGTGCAGGACCGGACCGTGCTGCTGCCCCACGAGCTGGGCGAGACCCGGTGGCACGGCCGGGGGCCGTTCCGGCTGCGGGCCACGCACCACGCGACGTGGCGCCTGTACTGGATCGGGCGCAACTCCGCGGTGATGCTGCGCGAGCACGGCGCCAGGGCTCGGGGATGGTCCATCCAGTGGGCCGCGATCGTCGGGTACTGGGCGCTGACGATCCTGCTGTTCGAGCCGCCGCGGTTCCGACGGCTCGGCGCCCTGCTCGGCGGGCTGCGCGACGGGGCCGCCGGTCGTCCACTCCCGGCCCGCTACCAGGTGGCAGGCCGCACTCCCGAGGCGTGACGCCGGACCCCCGCCGTCCCCATACCTGCTCGACGACGCGCACGACACGCATGGAGGAACGCATGGGGAACCCCCTCTGCTCCGAGGAGGGCCTTCGGGCTGGTCGGATGAACGCCCGGTGAGCTCCGTCAGCGAAGCCCAGGACGTGCGCGTGCTGGTTCCGGTGCGAGCGGCGCGTCCGTCGGCCCGGCGGGTCACGGGGGCGGTGTTCCTCGGGGTGCTGACGGCCGGAGCCGTGGTCGCAGGACGCCTCTCGGGTCTGCTCCTGGGGGCCCCGGGTCTACTCCTGGTCGCGCTCTCACTGCTCGCCGTGCCGAGCGCTCGCGACCTGTCACGTCGGGTCCTGCTCAACGGGACCATCGCGCTCGGGATGCTCTCACTGGCGTGGTGGCTGCCCGTCCCCAGGGACGCGGGCCGGGTCACGCTGGTCAGTGCCGCAGTGCTGGGCGTGCTCGTCACCTGGATGTGGTGGGTGCCGGGCCGCGTGGGTACTCGTGCGCGCCGCCTCGTTCCTCGCACGCGCCTGTCCGACGCACCCATGGGGCTCACCGCGCTCCTCGCGGCATACGTGGTGGCGCCGTGGTGGAAGGTCGCCAACGCAGGCGAGGCGATGCGGATGTTCGTGCTCGGCTGGGACCACTCCGCGCACTACGCGATGGCGCAGATGCTCCGCCAGCACGGTGTCGTCGCGGCGTTGCTGGACCCGCCGCCCGACGGGACGACCTGGGCGTACTCCGGCTACCCGCCGGGTGCGGCAGCGGTTCTCGCGACCGTGACCGAGGCGCAGCTGGGTCCGCGACCGCTCTCGGCCGATGTCGAGCTGGTGGTGTACGCGCATGCCCTCGCCGTGCTCACGGTGTTGACCTGCGTGCTCGTGACCTCCGCGGTGTGCGCGCTGCCGGGTCTGCGCAACCGGGCCGGGCTGTGGCCGATCGCGCTCCTGCCGGCGTGCGTTCTTCTGCTCGGCCCGGGAGCCAGGATCCTGCTCGACGGCTTCCCCAACCTGCTTCTGTGCTGTGGCTTCCTGGCGGTCCTGCCCGCCCTGGCCGTCCAGCTCGAGCGAGTGCATCAGCCGTTCCACGTCGCCGCGATCGGCGCCGCGGTCGTCGGGGTCGCGCAGTCGTGGGCGTTGCTGCTGCTTGTCGCGGCCGCCTTCGTCGTCCCGTGCGTCGTGCCGCTCGACCGCCGCCGGTGGCGGGGGACGAGGGGCGCCGTCGCGGTCACCTGGGCGGTCGGGATCGTCACGACGCTCGGCGTCGGGACGGCCCTGGGCCTGCTGGCCGGTACGCAGCTGTCCGACCAGCTCGTGCTCGGCGGAGCGATCCGCCCGCCTGCGCTGCGCGAGCTCGGCTGGTTGGCGGCGGCCGCCCTGCTGCTACCGCTGGTGCTGGCGGCCGCGCGGCCCTGGGCCGGACCGCTGGCTCGGCGCGGGCGTGTGCTCCGCTGCATCGCTCTGGTCGTCGTGCCGGTCGTGGGGCTGGCCAGCGCCGGTCTGCTCGCGTGGTGGCAACTGCGCGACGCCGGGTGGGTGAGCTACTACTTCTGGAAGTACTCGACGGGTGTCGTCGCAGCCGGGACGGGCGTCGTCGCCGTCGTGCTCGGCACGACTCTCGCGCTACGGCCCGCGCCCACCCGGAGGAGCAGGCGCCTGGCGCTTCCGCTCGCGGTGCTCGCCGCGGTGGCGGTGACCCAGGCGTTCGGCAGTCTTGTCCCCTGGCGGGCGGTGCCCACCGGCGGGTGGGCCGTCCGCGATGCGCTCCAGCAGGCCGTCGACCTGCCGAACCCCGCCACGGACAGGGTGGTCCAGGCAGCCATGGCTCCGGGCGTGGGCCGACGGGCCGCAGTCGCGGACGGCCGCCCCGTGGTGTTCATCTCCGACCCGCTGGCGCCGGGTATGGGAGGCTCGCACGCCGCGCAGTGGTACCTCGCGCTGACCGCCAGCTGGACGGATGGCAGCAACCCCGCGATCGGTCAGCTGGGACCGGACGTCGGGGATCCGGTCGGCGACGCACTCACCGTCCTGCGCCGAGCCCGCTCGGCCGTGGTCGTCGTCGACCCCGTGAATGTGGCGCGCGTACGAGAGGCGGCCGGGGACCAGGCAGGCCGGGTCGCGACATGGTGATCCCGGGCTGCCTGGTCTCGGTACTCAGGACTCTTCGGCCAGGAGCCCCAGCAGGTATGTGCCGTAGCCGGACTTGACCAAGGGCTCGGCTCGCTCGCGCAGTTCGTCGTCCGACAGGAAGCCGCGCCGCCACGCCACCTCCTCGGGTGCGCCGATCTTGGTGCCCTGACGCTCCTCGATCGTGCGGACGAAGTTGGACGCGCCGAGCAGCGAGTCGAAGGTGCCGGTGTCGAGCCACGCGGTGCCGCGGGGCAACCGCTCGACGCTGAGGCGCCCCTGCTCCAGGTAGGTGCGGTTGACGTCGGTGATCTCGTACTCGCCACGTGCCGATGGCTTGAGATCGCGGGCGATCTCGACCACGTCGTTGTCGTAGAAGTAGAGACCCGGCACGGCGAAGTTCGACCGCGGCTTGACCGGCTTCTCCTGCAGCGAGAGTGCACGCCCGTCGGCGTCGAACTCGACGACCCCGTACTCCGACGGGTTGCTGACCCGGTAGGCGAACACTGTGGCGCCGTCCTGCTCGGAGAAGCGCTCCAGCTGGGATCCGAGCCCGTGCCCGTAGAAGATGTTGTCGCCCAGCACGAGCGCTGCGTCGTCGTCGCCGATGAACGACCGGCCGAGCACGAAGGCCTGAGCCAGACCGTTCGGCACGTCCTGCACGGCGTACGAGATCGAGATCCCGAACTGCGACCCGTCACGCAGCAGTCTCTGGAACTGCGCCGCGTCGTTCGGAGTGGTGATGACGAGGACGTCCTTGATCCCCGCGAGCATCAGCGTCGTCAGCGGGTAGTACACCATCGGCTTGTCGTAGACCGGCACGAGCTGCTTGCTGACGCCGAGGGTGATCGGATGAAGGCGAGTGCCGGACCCGCCTGCCAGGATGATTCCGCGCATGGGGAGAGCCTAGGGGGTCCGCGGGGTCAGACCGTGACGGTGCGGCAGGCGAGGGTGGGGTTGTTGCCGCTGGGGGTGTTGATCGCGTAGATGCACACGTTGTGGGTGCCGGTGCTTGCAGCGATCGTGGTGCTGAAGCCGTGGTTGGGGCCCTTGCCGAAGATGGCGTCGATGTCGGGGCGGGGGGCGGCGGCGCTGAGGATGGTGGGGGTGCCGTCGACGTAGATGTGCAGGGTGACCGGGTCGGTGCTGTCGGGGTCGAGGACCCATCCGGACAGGTTGATGCCGGTGGGGGTGCCGGTGAGGGTGTCGACGAACCCGGTGGGGTCCTGGTTGCGGACCGTGACGGTGCGGCAGGCGAGGGTGGGGTTGTTGCCGCTGGGGGTGTTGATCGCGTAGATGCACACGTTGTGGG
>NZ_JBQIAR010000005.1:0-269448 GCF_052036975.1 Cellulomonas soli | reverse complement strand
GCCCCGGATCGTTCCGGGGCGCGGGCCTGCCCCGGGCGCGGGATGGTGGCTTAGCCGCCGGTCGTCGCCTACCCTGTACCGCGGTCCACCACCGTCGCCAGCCTTTCGCGGCGACCGCCCGTCCAGTGAGGAACCCACGCTGCCGTGAACGCTCTGCGCATCTCCCTCCAGGTGCTGCTGGTCCTGACCAGCCTCCTGCTCGTCCCTCTGGTGCTGCTGCACAAGGGCAAGGGCGGTGGCCTGTCCGACATGTTCGGCGGCGGCATCACCAGCAGCGCGGGCAGCTCGGGCGTGGCTGAGCGGAACCTGAACCGCATCACGGTGGGCGTGGCGCTCACCTGGACCGTCGTGATCATCCTGCTCGGCCTCGTCGAGCGCGTGAGCTGAGGGGCTGACCATGGCGAGCGGAAGTGCGATCAGGGGTTCCCGTGTCGGTGCGGGTCCCATGGGCGAGGCGGAGCGCGGTGACGCTGCCCCCCGCATCTGGATCTCCTACTGGTGCGCGAACGGGCACGAGACGCGGCCGAGCTTCGCCGAGGAGGCCGCCCCCGAGGCCCCGGTGACGTGGGACTGCCCCCGGTGTGGTTTCCCGGCCGGCCAGGACCAGGAGAACCCTCCCTCGCCGTCGAAGAACGAGCCGTACAAGACGCACCTGGCGTACGTGAAGGAGCGGCGGTCCGACGAGGACGGTGCCGCGATCCTCGACGAGGCGCTGGCCGCACTGCGTGCGCGTCGTGGAGGTTCGTCGCGGCTGTGAGTCGCTGAACGTCATCGACGAAGCCCCGCAGCCCTGGAGGGTGCGGGGCTTCGTCGTGCCCGGGTCCTTAGCGAGGACGGGTCAGCTCGTGGTGGTGCCGTCCTGGTCGGCGGGGGAGGCGACGGACGTCGCCGCGGCGTCCACCAACCACAGTGTCCGCTCGGTGCCGTGCACCGCGGCAGCCGGGCGCTGCGCCGCCGGCACTCCGGAGAGAGCCTCGGCGACGGCCTGGGCCTTCTCGGCACCTGCGGCCACGACCCACACCTCACGTGCGGCGCGGATCGCCTCGAAGGTCAGCGAGACCCGCACGGGCGGCGGCTTGGGGGAGCCGTGCACGCCGACCGTGGGGCGCCCTCCGACGTCGAGCGCCGGATGACCCGGGAAGAGCGAGGCGACGTGGCCGTCGGGGCCCATGCCCAGGAGCAGCACGTCGAACGCGGGCACGTCGGCGCCCGGAGCCGCGAACGCGCCCAGCTCGTCGGCGTACAGGGCCGCCGCGACCTCCGGCGACGGGACCGCCTCGGACAGCGCCGGCATGGCGTGGACGTTGCCGGCCGGGAGTGCCGCACCGAGCGGGCCGAGCAGGGCCTGGCGGGCCTGGGTCTCGTTGCGGTCGCCGTCGCCGTCGGGCAGGAACCGCTCGTCGCCCCACCACAGGTGGACCTGGGACCAGTCCACCGCGTCGCGTGCCGGGTTGCGGGCCACCTCGGCGAGCGTCGCGATGCCCACGGTGCCGCCGGTGAGCACCACGTGCACGGGTGCGTGGTGCGACTGGGCGTCCACCAGCCGGGTCAGCAGCCGTGCGGCGACGGCCGCGGCGAGGATCCCCGCGTCCGGGTGCACGAGCACGTCGCGCACGGTGCGCTCAGGGCCCTGACGGGCGCTGGTGCCGGGTGCAGCCGAGGTCATGAGCTCACCCGTGCCAGGCCCTTCTGCAGGACCTCCCCGTAGACCTCGTCGGGGTCGAGCCGGCGCAGCTCCTCTGCCAGGCACTCGCGCAGCTGCCGAATGGGCAGGGCGATGCGGTGCTCGGGCTGGTCGGGCTGCAGCAGTGCGGCGGTCTTGCCGTCGGGTCGCTCCAGGACGATGTCGCCGCCGCCCCGGGTCAGCCGCACCGAGGTGATGGCCGGTGCGTCCTTGACGCGGTCGATCGTCACGGGGCAGCGCAGGGCCTGGGCGAGCCACGCGGCGACGAGGTCGACGGAGGGGTGGTCGGCCTGCCCGGTGACCACGGCGTGGTGCACGGGCTCGTAGGGCGGCTGGTCGAGCGTCGCCGCGATCAGTCCGCGCCACAGCGTGGCCCGTGTCCAGGCCAGGTCGGTGTTGCCCTCGACGTGCACCTGCGACAGGCGGCGCAGGGCGCCCGTCGGGTTGGTGCACTGCGTGGAGTCGGTGATGCGGCGCTGGGCCATGCGACCCAGCGGGTGCTGGGCCGGGTCGGCGGGCACCTCGTACGGCCACCACGTGACGATGGGTGCGTCGGGCAGCAGCAGCGGCATGACGAGGGTGTCCAGGTGCTCGGCCAGCTCCGGGGTGGGGCGTAGCACGATGACCTCGCTGGCGCCCGCGTCGCCGCCGAGGCGGATCTGCGCGTCGAGCGTGGCCGTGTGCTCGGCGTCGTCCTGGGTGAGCACGAGCACGCGGCACGGATGCTCGCGTGAGGCGTCGTTGGCGGCCTCGATGGCCGGCTCCGGGTCGCGGGCGCCCACGTCGATGATGAGTGTGAGCACGCGCCCGAGGGCGACGGCACCACCCTCGTCGCGGGCGGTGACCAGGCGCCTGTTGATGTCGCGGGTGGTCGTGGCGGGCAGGTCGATGATCACGGTCGCCTCCAGGCGCGTCCGTCACGCGCCATCATCTCGTCGGCCGAGGCCGGTCCCCAGGTACCCGAGCGGTACGGCTCGGGCTTGCCCTTGGACGCCCAGTACGCGGTGATGGGGTCCAGGATCTTCCAGGACAGCTCGACCTCCTGGTGGCGCGGGAACAGGGGTGGGTCCCCGAGCAGGACGTCGAGGATGAGGCGTTCGTAGGCCTCGGGGGAGGACTCGGTGAACGCGTGCCCGTACCCGAAGTCCATGGTGACGTCGCGGACCTCCATGGCGGTGCCGGGCACCTTCGCGCCGAAGCGCAACGTGACGCCTTCGTCGGGCTGCACGCGGATGACCAAGGCGTTCTTGCCGAGCTCCTCGGTGGCCGTCGACTCGAACGGCAGGTGGGGAGCCCGCTTGAAGACCACGGCGATCTCGGTGACGCGCCGACCCAGGCGCTTGCCGGTCCGCAGGTAGAACGGCACGCCTGCCCAGCGGCGGGTGTCGATGTCCAGGCGGACCGCGGCGAACGTCTCGGTGGTGGAGGCCGGGTCGAAGCCTTCCTCCTCCAGGTAGCCGACGACCTTCTCCCCGCCCTGCCACCCGGCCGCGTACTGGCCGCGGGCGGTGTGCTTGCCCAGGTCCTTGGGTAGGCGGACGGCCGAGAGGACCTTCTCCTTCTCGGCGCGCAGGTCGTCGGCGTCGAACGAGACCGGCTCCTCCATGGCCGTCAGCGCCAGCAGCTGCAGCAGGTGGTTCTGGATGACGTCGCGGGCCGCGCCGATGCCGTCGTAGTACCCGGCGCGTCCGCCGATGCCGATGTCCTCGGCCATCGTGATCTGCACGTGGTCGACGTAGTTGGCGTTCCAGATCGGCTCGAACAGCTGGTTCGCGAAGCGCAGCGCCAGCAGGTTCTGCACCGTCTCCTTGCCCAGGTAGTGGTCGATCCGGAAGATGTCGTCCGGCCGGAACACCTGGGACACGATGTCGTTGAGCTCACGGGCGGAGGCCAGGTCGTGCCCGAACGGCTTCTCGATGATCACTCGCCGCCAGGTGTCCTCTTGCGGCTGGGACAGCCCTGAGCGGGCCAGCTGCTTGGACACCACGGGGAACGCCGACGGCGGCACCGACAGGTAGAACGCGTGGTTGCCGCCCGTGCCGCGGGACACGTCCAGCTCCTCGACGGTCTCGCGCAGCCGGTCGAACGCGTCGTCGTCGTCGAAGCTGCCCTGCACGAACCGGATGCCCTCGGACAGCTGCCGCCAGGTGGCCTCACGGAACGGCGTGCGGGCGTGCTCCTTGACGGAGTCGTGCACGATCTGCGCGAAGTCCTGCGTCTCCCAGTCGCGCCGTGCAAAACCGGTCAGCGCGAAGCCCGGGGGCAGCAGGCCACGGTTGGTCAGGTCGTACACGGCCGGCATCAGCTTCTTGCGCGCCAGGTCGCCCGTGACGCCGAAGATGACCAGGCCGCACGGCCCGGCGATGCGCGGCAGCCGTCGGTCGCGCGCGTCGCGCAGCGGGTTGTGACCCTCGCTGACCTTCGCGGGCCTCATCGGGCGGACCTCGCGTCCTGCAGTCCTGCCTGCACCGTGCTCAACAGCTGCTCCCAGCTCGTGATGAACTTCTCGACGCCCTCGTGCTCGAGGGTGGTGGTGATCGCGTCCAGGTCGATGCCCAGCAAGGCGAGCTGTTCGACGACGCGCGCCGCCGCGGGCCCCGTGCCGGTGACCGTGTCCCCGTGGATGTCGCCGTGGTCGGCGACCGCCTCGAGCGTGGCCTCGGGCATGGTGTTCACCGACCCGGCCACCACCAGCTCGTCCACGTAGCGCGTGTCCGGGTACGCGGGGTCCTTGACGCCCGTGGAAGCCCACAGGGGCCGCTGCGGGCGCGCTCCTGAGGCGGCCAGCGCGGCCCAGCGGGGGGCAGCCACGCTCCGGGCGTACGCCTCGTAGGCCAGTCGGGCGTTGGCGATCGCGGCGGTACCGCGCAGCGCAGCCGCCTCCGGGCCGCCCAGGGCGTCGAGCCGTGCGTCGACCGCGACATCGACGCGCGAGACGAAGAACGAGGCCACCGACGCGATGGGTGCCAGGTCGTGACCGGCCGCGTAGGCCAGCTCGAGCCCCTGCTGGAACGCGTCGAGGACGGCGCGGTACCGCTCGAGGGAGAAGATCAGGGTCACGTTGACCGAGATGCCCTCGGCGAGCACCGCGGTGATGGCCGGCAGGCCCTCGCGGGTCGCGGGGATCTTGATGAGCACGTTGGGTCGGTCCACGGTGGCCCACAGCGACCTCGCGGCGGCGATCGTGCCCGCGGTGTTGCGCGCGAGCCGGGGGTCGACCTCGATCGAGACCCGCCCGTCGACGCCGCCGGTGGCGTCGTGCACGGGCCGAAGGACGTCGGCGGCGCCGCGCACGTCGTCGGTGGTGATGGTGAAGACGGCCTGCTCGGCGTCCGTCCCTGCGGCGGCGAGCTCGGTCAGCTGGGCGGCGTAGGCGTCGCCGTGGGCGAGCGCACCGGCGAAGATCGTCGGGTTGGTGGTCACACCGCTCACACCACGGTCGACCAGGGCGGCGAGGCTGCCCGAGCGCAGGCGTTCACGGGACAGGTCGTCGAGCCAGACGGCGACTCCTGCGGCGGTCAGAGCGTCCAACGGGGTGGTGCTGGTAGCCATGGAGATCCCCTTCTCCTGTGCTCACGTGCCTGCCGAGGCTGCGGCAGGCCGCGCTGGTTCGCCCGTGCGTGCCGGGCCGGGTCGCAGGAGGCTCCAGCCCTCCCACGACCCGGCCCGCCACCGGATCACCGGGTCGCAGCGACCGCCGCGATCGACTCGTGCGCAGCCGCGACCACCGCGTCGGCGGTGACCCCGAACTCGCGGTACAGCGTGTCGGCGTCGGCCGAGGCACCGTAGTGCTCGATCGACACCGACCGGCCGGCGTCGCCGACGATCTTGTGCCACGACAGCGCCAGGCCGGCCTCGACGGACACGCGGGCCCGCACGGCCGAGGGCAGCACCGACTCGCGGTAGTCCACGTCCTGCTCGGCGAACCACTCCAGCGACGGGGCGGACACCACGCGCGTGGGCACCCCGGCGGCCTCGAGCTGCGTGCGCGCCTCGACGGCGAGCTGCACCTCCGAACCCGTGCCGATGAGGATGACCTCCGGTGTGCCGGTGCTCGCCTCGAGCAGCACGTACGCACCGCGGGCCACGCCCTCGGCGGACGCGAAGCCCTCCTCGCCGCGCGGGAACGTCGGGACGTTCTGACGCGTGAGGATCAGGCCGACCGGGCCGTCGGTGCGCTCGAGGATGGCCTTCCACGCCTGCGCCGTCTCGTTGGCGTCGGCGGGGCGCACGATCGCCAAGCCCGGGATGGCCCGGACCGCGGTGAGGTGCTCGATGGGCTGGTGCGTGGGACCGTCCTCGCCCAGACCGATCGAGTCGTGCGTCCACACGTACACGGCCGGGACGCCCATGAGCGCGGCCAGACGGACCGATCCGCGCATGTAGTCGCTGAACGTGAAGAACGTGCCGCCGTACGCACGGGTCAGGCCGTGCAGCGTGATGCCCGACAGGATCGCGCCCATGCCGTGCTCGCGGATGCCGAAGTGCAGCGTGCGCCCGTAGGGGGTGCCGGCGAACGAGTGCGTGGACCGGTCGGCCGGGATGAAGGACGGCTCGCCCTTCATGGTGGTGTTGTTCGAGCCGGCCAGGTCGGCCGAGCCGCCCCACAGCTCGGGCAGCACGGGGGCCAGTGCGGAGAGGATGTCGCCGGAGGCCGCACGCGTCGCGACGGACTTGCCGGCGGGGAACACGGGCAGGGCGTCGGCCCAGTCCTCGGGCAGCTTGCCCTCGACGAGCCGGTCGAGCAGCGTGGCCCGCTCCGGGTTGGCGGCGCGCCACGCGTCGAAGTCGGCCTGCCACGTGGCACGGGCCGCCTTGGCGCGCTCACCGAGCGCACGGGTGTGAGCGATGACCTCGGGGGCCACGTCGAACGACTTCTCCGGGTCGAAGCCCAGGAGCTCCTTCAGGCCGGCGATCTCCGTGCCGCCGAGCTTCGAGCCGTGCGAGGCGTGGTCGTTCTGCTTGGTGGGCGAGGGCCAGGCGATGATGGTGCGCAGACCGATGAACGACGGCTTGTCGGTGACGGCCTTGGCCGCCTCGATCGCCGCGTGCAGCGCGTCGACGTTCTCGCGGTAGCCGTCCGGCTCGGCCGTCCAGTCCACGAACTGCACGTGCCAGCCGTAGGACTCGTACCGGGCCAGCACGTCCTCGGTGAAGGCGATCTGCGTGTCGCCCTCGATCGAGATGTGGTTGTCGTCCCACAGCACGATGAGGTTGCCCAGCTCCTGCGTGCCGGCGATCGAGGAGGCCTCGCTCGTCACGCCCTCCTGCAGGTCGCCGTCGGAGGCGAGCACGTACACGTGGTGGTCGAACGGGCTCGTGCCCGGCGCCGCGTCGGGGTCGAGCAGGCCACGCTCGCGCCGGGCAGCCATCGCGAAGCCCACCGCGGAGGCCAGGCCCTGGCCCAGCGGACCGGTGGTGATCTCCACGCCGGCCGTGTGCCGCCACTCCGGGTGGCCCGGGGTCTTCGAGCCCCACGTGCGCAGCGCCTCGAGGTCCTCCAGCTCCAGGCCGAAACCGCCCAGGTACAGCTGGATGTACTGCGTCAGGCTGGAGTGCCCCGCCGAGAGGATGAACCGGTCACGGCCCAGCCACTGCGGGTCCGCCGGGTCGTGCCGCAGCACGTTCTGGTAGAGCAGGTAGGCGGCGGGCGCGAGGCTGATCGCGGTCCCGGGGTGGCCGTTGCCGACCTTCTCGACGGCATCGGCAGCCAGGACCCGGACGGTGTCGACCGCCCGGATGTCCAGGTCGGTCCAACCGACCGTCTGCGCCAGGGGAGCCTTCGCGTTCACCGCACCTCATTCCCGCCCGGGGCCGGGTCAGACCGGGGGACCGGACGTCGTCTCGCACTGGGCGGCACCCTCCAGCGGGGTGCCGGTCCGGGCCTGCGCCGACGCGCGGCCCGTCTGCGCCGAGCCTATATGCGCTCCCGGGACGTGGAGGTCGACCGTCCGGCCCGAGGAACGCACCCGGAAGGTGTGGGAGCGCGTGCACGGCGACGGTGTGGTGACAGGCGACCAACCTCACAGGACCAAGGTCCGCTGCCAGACCCGTCAGACGGGTCTCGGCCCAGGGGGAGGCCGTAGCATGGCGGAGCCCGACCGCCCTCCGCCCGCACCACGAACGGACATCCACCGCGTGCGCCTCACCAGCACCTCGCCCGTCGACGACGCCGGTGCGTCGGCCCGTCCGGCGCGTCGTGCAGGCCGCGTGCTGAGGCACCTGGGTGGGCACGGGAGTGCAGCGCCCGCCCCCACCGAGTCGCCTGCGGCACCCGAGGCAGCGGTCGGCGGGACGCCGGCAGCGGTGAGCGGTGCGACGCCCGAGGCGCCCAGCACGCCCGAGCACGACGGCCACCCGTCGGTGCACCTGCCCGCGCCCCCGCGCGGCCCGCGCCCGCACGTGCCCGACCCGTCGCGCCACGGCTGGCGTCGCACCCTGGCCGCCTACGTCGCCCTGACCAAGCCGCGCGTCATCGAGCTGTTGCTGGTCACCACGCTGCCCACCATGGTGCTGGCCGAACGCGGCTTCCCGTCGCTCGCCCTGGTGCTCGCTACCCTGGTCGGCGGCGCCGGGGCCGCCGGTGCGGCCAACGTCCTCAACTGCTACCTGGACCGCGACATCGACCAGGTGATGAACCGCACCAAGCGGCGCGCGACCGCCACCGGCGAGATCTCCGGCCCTGCCGCCCTCACGTTCGGTCTCGTGCTCGCCGTCGTGTCACTGGCCTGGCTCTGGTTCGCCGTGAACCCCGTCTCCGCGCTCCTCACCGCCGTCGCGATCTTGCTGTACGTCGTGGGCTACACGATGATCCTCAAGCGGCGCACCCCGCAGAACATCGTCTGGGGCGGTGCCGCCGGGTGCATGCCCGTGCTCATCGGCTGGTCAGCGGTCACCGAAGGCGTGTCCTGGGAAGCGGCCCTGCTGTTCGGCGTCGTGTTCTTCTGGACCCCGCCGCACTACTGGCCGCTGTCGATGAAGTTCCGACGCGACTACGCCGCCGCCGGCGTCCCCATGCTCCCCGTCGTCGCCGAGGACACCAAGGTGGCCCGCGAGATGGTCGCCTACACCCTCGCGATGATCGCCTGCACCCTCCTGCTGTGGCCCGTCGCATCCCTGACCTGGGTGTACGGGCTGGTCGCCACCGTCGCCGGCGCCTGGTTCCTGTGGTCATGCCTGTCGCTGTGGCGCCGGGCCCAGGACCCCTCGCGCGGCCCGCTGAAGGCCATGTCCGTCTTCCACGCCTCGATCACCTACCTGACGATCGTGTGCCTGGCGATCTGCGTCGACGTCTTCCTGCCCTTCTGAACCCGTGGCGCAGGCCGTGACCGAGACCGACCCGTGGCACCGCTCGCTGCAGACCTACCTGGCGCACCTCACGGTCGAACGCGGCCTGTCCGTCAACACCGTCGCCGCGTACCGTCGTGACCTGGACCGGTACGCCGACTACCTCACCGCCCAGGGGCGCACCGACCCCACGGACGTCACCGAACGCGACGTCGAGGACTTCGTGCTCACCCTGCGCACCGGCAGCGACGGCCGCGCGACCCTGTCCGCCTCCTCCAGCGCCCGCGCGGTCGTCGCCGTGCGCGGCTGGCACCGGTTCTGGCTGCTCGAGGGGATCACCGGCGCCGACGCCGCCGGCGCCGTGCGCCCCCCGGCCCAACCACGACGCCTGCCCAAGGCGATCTCCGTCGACGACGTGGCCCGCCTCATCGACGCCGCAGGCCTGGGTGACGGCCCCGTCCCCCTGCGGGACCGCGCACTGCTCGAGCTCGTGTACTCCACCGGCGCCCGCATCTCCGAGGCCGTCGGCCTCGACGTGGACGACCTGGACCGCACCACGGCCCACGGCAGCGTCCGCCTGCTCGGCAAGGGCGGCAAGGAACGTGTCGTCCCCGTGGGCGCCTACGCGCTGGACGCCGTCGAGGCCTACCTCGTGCGAGCACGCCCCGCGCTCGCGGCCGGTGGCCGGACGGGCGGCCCGGCGCTGTTCCTCAACACGCGCGGCGCACGACTGAGTCGGCAGAGCGCATGGGCGGTGCTGCGGCAGGCGGCCCAACGGGCGGGGCTGGCGGGTGCCGAGCACATCTCGCCGCACACGTTGCGGCACTCGTTCGCCACGCACCTGCTGGCCGGCGGGGCCGACGTGCGCGTCGTGCAGGAGCTCCTGGGGCACGCCTCGGTGACGACCACCCAGATCTACACGCTGGTGACGCGGGACACGCTGCGCGAGGTGTACGCCGCCGCCCACCCACGCGCGCTGTAGCCGACGAACCTGCTGGCGCACCGGTCTGTCGCAGGCCCACCCGGGTCGCGCTCCGGTAAGTTGTCCCGCGTGGTGAGCCAGCAGACGACCGACCCGCAGACCGACGCCGTGGGACGGCCGCTGCCCGACTTCCCCGAACCTGCGGCCCTCGCCTCGCACGGACCCGCGCGGGTCATCGCGATGTGCAACCAGAAGGGTGGGGTCGGCAAGACGACCACCACTATCAACCTGGCCGCCGCGCTCGCCGAGTACGGCCGCCGCGTGCTCATCGTCGACTTCGACCCGCAGGGTGCGGCGTCCGTGGGCCTGGGCATCAGCCCGCACGAGCTGGACCGCACCGTCTACAACCTCCTCATGGAGCGCGACGCGACCGTCGCCGACGTGCTGCGCCGCACCGAGATCCCCGGCCTGGACCTGCTGCCGGCCAACATCGACCTGTCCGCCGCCGAGGTCCAGCTGGTCGGCGAGGTCGCCCGCGAGTCCGTGCTCAGCCGCGCCCTGCGCCCCGTGCTCGACGACTACGACGTCGTGCTGATCGACTGCCAGCCCTCCCTCGGCCTGCTCACCGTCAACGCCCTGACGGCCTCCCACGGCGTGCTGATCCCGCTCGAGTGCGAGTTCTTCGCGCTGCGCGGCGTCGCGCTGCTCGTGGAGACCATCGAGAAGGTGCGCGACCGGCTGAACCCACGCCTCGAGGTCGACGGCATCCTGGCCACCATGTACGACTCGCGCACGCTGCACGCCCGCGAGGTCGTGGCCCGCGTGCACGAGGCGTTCGGCGACAACCTGCTGCAGACCGTCATCGGACGCACCGTGAAGTTCCCCGACGCGACCGTGGCGGCCGAGCCCATCACCACCTACGCGCCCACCCACTCCGGTGCGGCGGCCTACCGCCAGCTGGCCCGTGAGCTCGTCGCCCGTGGCGACGCTGCCTGAACCGGCCCAGGCCCCGACCGACCGACCGGCCCCGGGGGCGACGGCCCCCGCCGGCACGCACGGGTTCGACGTCCACCTGGACAACTTCAGCGGACCGTTCGACCTGCTGCTCGGACTGATCGCCAAGCACAAGCTCGACATCACCGAGGTCGCCCTGGCGCGCGTGACGGACGAGTTCATCGCCCACATCCGCGCCGCCGAGCGGGCCGCCGACGGCGGCACGGGCTGGGACCTGGGCCAGGCCAGCGAGTTCCTGGTCGTGGCGGCCACGCTGCTGGACCTCAAGGCCGCCCGCCTGCTGCCCTCGGCCGAGGTCGAGGACGCCGAGGACCTCGAGCTGCTCGAGGCCCGCGACCTGCTGTTCGCCCGCCTGCTGCAGTACCGCGCGTACAAGGTCGTCGCCGCCGACCTCGGAGAACGGCTCGCCACCGAGGGGCGGCGGTTCCCGCGGCTGGTCCAGCTCGAACCGCAGCTGGCCGCGCTGCTGCCCGAGCTCGTCTGGCAGATCGGAGCCGAGCAGCTGGCCGCGATGGCCGCCCAGGCCCTGGCCCCCCGACCGGCCCCACCGGGCGTGGACGTCAGCCACCTGCACGCACCACCCGTCAGCGTCCGCGAGCAGGCCGCTCTGCTGGTCGGCCGCCTCCGGCACGGCGGGGCGACCTCGTTCCGCGCGCTCACGGCCGACGCCGGCTCCACGATCGTCGTGGTGGCACGGTTCCTGGCCCTGCTGGAGCTCTTCCGCGAAGGCGCGGTCGGTTTCGACCAGATGACACCGCTGGGAGAGCTCACGGTGCGCTGGACGGGTACGGAGGACGGCGACGTCGAGGTGTCCGACGACTTCGACGAGGCCGACGGCACGGACACCCCCGAGGGCACGGGTGCACCGGGCACCACCGGCTCGCCGGACGCCACCACCACCGACACCAGCGAGAGGGCGCACCGATGAGCCAGGACCCGACCGGCACCGCCGACGCCGAGGAGGACCGGACCGGCACCGGTGCGCCCGACGAGCTCGCCTTCGACGTCGAGGACCTGCCCGGAGGTGCGCTCGCCGCGCTGGAGGCCGTCCTCATGGTCGCCGACGAACCCGTCCCCGCCGTCCGCCTGGCCACCGCCCTGGCGCTGCCGACACCTCGCGTGGAGGAGCTCCTGCACGAGCTGGCCGCCGAGTACCGCGGCGAGCACGGCGGGCGGCTGCGCGGCTTCGAGCTGCGCCGCGTGGGCGACGGGTGGCGCATCTACTCCGCACCCCTGTACGGCGACGTCGTGGGACGGTTCGTCGTCGACGGCCAGACGGCCCGACTGACGCAGGCTGCCCTGGAGACGCTCGCGGTGATCGCCTACCGGCAACCGGTGACCCGTGGTCAGGTCTCCGCCGTGCGCGGCGTCAACGTCGACGGCGTCGTGCGCACCCTCACCTCACGCGGTCTGGTGGCCGAGACGGGCACCGATCCGTTCAGCGGTGCACTCCTGTACCGGACCACGGGATACTTCTTGGAGCGGATGGGGCTGGCGAGCCTGGACGAGCTACCGCCGCTCGCCCCCTACCTGCCCGACTTCGACGCCTTCGAGGGCGTCGACCAGAGCACGGATGAGGGACGATGAGCGCACAGGATCGACGGACCGGCGGCGGACGAGGCGGAGAGCCGCGACGCGGAACCGGTGGCGGCCAGCAGGGCGGCGCGACCGGCAGGCAGGGCGGTTCCGGCAGCGGCGGCCGTGCAGGCGGCAGGCCCACCAGCGGCAAGCCCACGAGCGGCAAGGTTCCCACCGGCCGCGGACGCGCTGCCTCCGCCGCCCGCGCGCAGAACCGCCCCACCCGCGCACCCCGCGCACCCGAGGTGACCATCGACGTGCACGACCCCGACGGCGTGCGCCTGCAGAAGGTCCTGGCCGCCGCAGGCCTCGGCTCGCGCCGCTCCTGCGAAGAGCTCATCGCCACCGGCCGCGTCACCGTCGACGGCTCCACCGTGCGCGAGCTCGGCGTACGCGTCGACCCGCTGCGCGCCGTCATCCACGTCGACGGACTGCGGGTCCAGCTCGACAGCACGATGGTGACCATCGCACTCAACAAGCCCCTGGGTGTCGTCTCCACCATGCACGACCCCGAGGGGCGCCCCTCGCTCGCCCAGTTCGTCGCCGACCGCTCCGAACGGCTCTTCCACGTCGGACGCCTGGACGCCGAGACCGAAGGCCTGATCCTGCTGACCAACGACGGCGAGCTCGCCAACCGGCTCTCGCACCCCTCGCACGGTGTCCCCAAGACCTACCTCGCACACCTCGACGGCCGCGTCCCCGCCTCGCTGGCCGCACGCCTCAAGGCCGGCATCCAGCTCGAGGACGGCGTCGTGGCCATCGACCGGTTCGCCGTCGTGCAGACCACCCCGCAGGCCAGCCTCGTCGAGATCGTCCTGCACGAGGGCCGCAACCGCGTCGTGCGCCGCATCTTCGACGAGGTCGGCTACCCCGTCACACGGCTCGTGCGCACCCAGATCGGCCCCATCCGCCTCGGCGACCTGCGCACCGGCCGCACCCGCGTGCTCGGCAAGACCGAGGTCGGCTCCCTCATGACCCAGGTCGGGCTGTGAGCACCCCGGAGCACACCCCGTGATGGCCGCCGCCACCCACGGACCCGTCCGCATCGTCGGCACCGGGCTCCTCGGCACCTCCGTCGGGCTGGGCCTGCGCGCCCTCGGCATCGACGTCGTGCTGCACGACCCCTCCCGCACCGCCGTCGCCCTCGCCCGCGACGTCGGTGCGGGACGCCCCGCCCGCCACGACGACCCCGAACCAGCCCTCGTCGTGGTCGCCGCACCCCCCGACGTCACCGCCGACGTCGTCCTCGCCGAGCTCACCGCCCACCCGGACGCCGTCGTCACGGACGTCGCCAGCGTCAAGCGCTACGTCCTGGACGAGCTCCGAGCCGCAGGAGCCGACCTGCACCGTTACGTCGGCTCCCACCCCATGGCCGGACGTGAACGCACCGGCCCCTCCGCCGCCGTCCCCGACCTGTTCCTCGGCCGCCCCTGGGTCATCGCCGACTCCGGCACCTCGACCCCCCAGGCCCTGCTCGCCGTGCGCGCGCTCGCGGTCGATCTCGGTGCCGTCCCGGTCACCATGGCCGCTGACGAGCACGACGCGGCCGTGGCCGCCGTGTCCCACGTCCCGCAGGTGGCCGCGAGCCTCGTCGCGGCCCGTCTGCGCACGCTCGACGACGACGCCCTCGCCCTGGCCGGGCAGGGCCTGCGTGACGTCACCCGCATCGCCGGCTCCGACCCCGCGCTGTGGACCTCGATCCTGGCTGCCAACGCCGGTCCGGTCCGGGACGTCCTCCTGGCGCTGCGTGCCGATCTGGACGTGGTCGTGGACGCGTTGGCGGTCGCGGACGCCGCCACGGGGCCGGAGACGGTCGGCGTGGGCGCGTTGGCGGCCATCGCGCAGACCGTCGCCGCCGGCAACGCGGGCGTCTCGCGGATCCCCGGCAAGCACGGTGGCGCGCGGCGCCCGTACGCGCTGGTCAGCGTGCTGGTGCCGGACGAGCCCGGCGAGCTGGCCCGCCTGCTGGCGGACGTCGGTGAGGTGGGGGTCAACCTCGAGGACCTTGCCCTGGAGCACGCCGCCGGCCGTCCGGTCGGCATGGCGGTCATCTCGGTGCTGCCCGGCAGCGCCGAGCACCTGGAGGCGGAGCTCACGGCCCGCGGATGGAGACTGGTGAGTTGAGCACGGCAGCACGCACGGCCCTGGTGGTCGCGATCGACGGCCCGTCCGGGTCCGGCAAGTCCAGCGTCTCGAAGGCGGTGGCCCGCACGTTGGGTCTGGCCTACCTCGACACGGGCGCGATGTACCGGGCGGTCGCCTGGTGGTGCCGCGAGCAGGGCGTCCCTCTCGACGACGCGGCCGCGGTCGCGACAGCGGTGCGGGCCATGCCGCTGGTCATGGGTGTGGACCCTGCCTCGCCCCGGGTGCACGTGGGCGGCACCGACATCGGCGAGGCGATCCGCCGCACGGAGATCTCGGCCGTGGTCAGCGCGGTGGCCACCAACCTGGACGTGCGGGCCGAGTTGGGACGGCTGCAGCGGGCGGCCATCGAGACCGAACGCACCGGCGGGTTCTCGCACGGGCGCGGCATCGTCGCCGAGGGACGCGACATCACCACGGTGGTGGCGCCCGACGCCGACGTGCGGGTGCTGCTCACCGCGAGCGAGGAAGCACGGCTGGCCCGTCGGGCGCTCGAGGTGCACGGTGCCGCCGACGCCGCCTCGCTCGAGGCGACGCGCGACCAGGTGGTCCGCCGTGACGCGGACGACTCGACCGTGGTGCAGTTCCACGTCGCGGCCGACGGGGTCGTCACCGTCGACTCCTCGGGTCTGGACTTCGAGCAGACGGTCCAGGCGGTGCTCGGCGTGGTCGCCGACGCCGCGGGAGCGCCGGCTGTGCCGGGGCAGGCGGTCCCGTCCGTCTCGGCCGATGCGGTCGGCCGATGACGGGGCCGGAGATCCCCGGACCCGCTGCAGCGCGGCGCGGGCACTGGTTGGCCCTGGTGCTGGCACGCGGTGTGTGGTCCACCCGGGTGATCGGCGCCGAGAACGTCCCGCTCGAGGGGCCGGTGCTCCTGGCGCCCAACCACACGGGCGTCGCCGACGGCCCGGTGGTCGCCGGTGTGACACCGCGGCCGGCGCACCTGCTGGTCAAGGAGTCGATGTTCACCGGACCCGTCGGGATGATCCTGCGCGGTGCGGGTCAGATCCCCGTGGACCGCGAGGGCGGCCGCGCAGCACTGGCGACCGCGCTGGGGGTGCTCCGGCGCGGGGGAGTGGTCGGCGTGTTCCCCGAGGGCAACAGGGGGCGCGGCGACGCTGCCGACGCGCGGGCCGGTGTGGCGTGGCTCGCACTCAACGGGCACGCCCCGGTGGTGCCGGTCGCCGTGCTGGGCACCCGTCGCACGGGGGAGTCCGTGGGGCACGTCCCCGGGTTCCGCCGCCGGTTCGTGGTGGAGTTCGGCACGCCGCTGGTGCTGGAGCGCCCCGCCGGGGTCTCGGGGCGCGACGCGTTGGTGCTGGCCAACGACACGGTCCGCACGGCGCTGGCGGCGCTGGTGGCGGACGCGTCGGCCCGCACCGGACTCGCTCTGCCCACCGACGACCCGAACCGCGAGGCGCGCGGCTGATCGGGCAGCGTGCTCGCAGCGGGGGTGCCGCGGCGGTGCTGCCGGGTGCTCGACGGGCGCGCGGTCGTCGAGCGGGCCCTGGACAAGGGACAATGGCTTCATGACCGAGACCGACCCCGCCCTGGAGCTGCCCGACGAGGCCGACGACGCCACCCGTGAGAACGCCCTGAGGGCAGGCCTCGCGGAGTACGAGCTGGACGTCGAGGACCTCGCGCTGCTCGATGGCGGCGAGCTCGTCGACGGTGAGCCCGTCCCCGAGGCGGCGCTGCCGGTGCTCGCGGTGGTCGGGCGCCCGAACGTGGGCAAGTCCACGCTCGTCAACAGGATCATCGGTCGTCGCGAGGCGGTCGTCGAGGACAAGCCGGGTGTGACGCGCGATCGTGTCAGCTACCCGGCCGAGTGGGCCGGCCGCCGGTTCACCCTGGTGGACACCGGTGGCTGGGAGGTCGACGTCGCGGGCATCGATGCGCGCGTCGCCGAGCAGGCGGAGGTCGCGATCCAGCTGGCCGATGCCGTGATCTTCGTGGTGGACGCCACGGTGGGTCCCACGGACACCGACGAGCGCGTGGTGCGTCTGCTGCGGCGCTCGGGCAAGCCGGTGGTGCTGTGCGCCAACAAGGTCGACGGCCCGCGGGTCGAGGCCGATGCCGCCCAGCTGTGGAGCCTGGGTCTGGGCGAGCCGTACCCGGTGTCCGCGCTGCACGGACGCGGGACGGGCGATCTGCTCGACGCCGCGCTCGACGCGCTGCCCACGGTCTCGGCGCACGGCACGGTGCGCCCGGACGGTCCTCGCCGCGTGGCTCTCATCGGGCGTCCGAACGTCGGCAAGTCCTCGCTGCTGAACAAGATGCTCGGCGCAGAGCGCGTGGTGGTCGACGACGTGGCAGGCACCACCCGTGACCCGGTCGACGAGCTGGTCGAGCTGCGCGGCAAGCCGTGGGTGTTCGTGGACACCGCCGGTATCCGGCGCCGGGTGCACCAGACGAGCGGTGCGGACTTCTACGCGTCGCTGCGCACGCAGGCCGCGGTGGAGAAGGCCGAGGTCGCGGTGGTCCTGGTGGATGCCTCGACGAAGATGACCGAGCAGGACACGCGTGTGATCTCACAGGTCATCGACGCGGGGCGCGCCTTGGTGATCGCGTACAACAAGTGGGACCTCATGGACGAGGACCGTCGCCCGTTCCTCGAGCGCGAGATCGAGCAGGACCTGGTCCAGGTGCAGTGGGCCCCGCGCGTGAACCTCTCGGCCAAGACGGGGTGGCACGCGGACCGTCTGGTGCCGGCGCTCGAGCGGGCCCTGGACTCGTGGGACAAGCGGATCCCCACCGGGCGCCTCAACGCGTTCCTGGGCGAGCTCGTGGCTGCGCACCCGCACCCGCTGCGCGGCGGCAAGCAGCCGCGCATCCTGTTCGCCACGCAGGCCTCGACTCGGCCGCCACGGTTCGTGATCTTCGCGACGGGGTTCCTGGACCCGGGGTACCGGCGGTACATCGAGCGCCGTCTGCGGGAGACCTTCGGGTTCGAGGGGACACCCATCCAGGTGTCGGTGCGGGTGCGCGAGAAGCGCAAGCGCTGAGTCGTCCGGGGAGGGGCGTGGGGTAGGGGAGACCTGCACCGCGCCCCTCTGCCGTCTCCGGTCGGTGGTGGTTGTCGCGTGCTCGATCGAGCGAGGAGCGGGCACGCGACGGTGGGCGGTGCCCCGGTCCGCTGGTGTCATCTGCGACGCGGTGGGCAGCTGCATCCATCAGCGTGATAACGGAAACCAGCGCCGACGAGGCGGCCCACGGAACCGGCCGAGCGCAAAGCCCGGCCCAGAGCGCCCCGGTCCTTCCGTTATCATCGCGCCATGCAGAGGGTGACCGCGGTGAGGGGTCTGTCCGAGGTCGTGCAGAGGTATCTCGCCGACCTCGAGGCGTCACCGGCGACGCGACGCCAGCGACGGTGGGCACTCGACGACCTCCTGGCGTTCGCCGCGGACCACGCTGGCCGCCCGGGTCCCGCCGCCGCGCAGGTGCTCCGCGAGGACGTCCTGCAGACCTGGATCGCCCGGCCGGGGGAGAGCGGCCAGGCGCCGTCCGTGGCCTCCGCGCGTGCCCGGGCGAGCGCTGCCCGTGCCCTGACCCGCTACGCCGTCGAGCACCGGCTCTTGACGCCCGCCGACGACGGCCCTGAGCTGCGGCTGCCGGCGCCGGCCCCGGCGGGCGTCGACCGTGGCGCCGGCGTGCTCCTGCTGGACAGGGCCGCCGGGCCGCCGCCCTGGGCTGTCCCGGCGGCCATCTGGGCGCGGTTCAGCGCGCACGTGCACCTGCTGGCGGCCACCGGCGCCGCCGAGCGCGAGCTCGCCCTCGTCACGCTCGACGCCCTCGGCCCGCAGTTGCGCAGCATCCGCCTGCCCGAGCTCGGCGTCGTCGAGCTCGGCGACCGCGCCACGCGGTCGCTCACCCGCTGGCTGAGCGTGCGGAACGCCGCCGTCGAGTCACTCCAGGGCTCCGACCCGCGCACGCTGTGGATCCGGCTGCACCCCGGCAAGGACCACCGGACGGGAGCCATCGCCCCCGCCGGACTGACGATCAGCTCGCGCGGGCTGCGGCTGTCGTTCGGGACTGTCCGCGACGCCCTCGGCGCGACCGAGCCGCGGCTGGCGGGGGCCACCGTGCGCGACGTGCGCGCCCTCGGGATCCTGGAGGGCCACAGCCGCGGCGGCGCTGCCGAGCGGCTGTGAGTCCCGCGCGCGCCCGGTGACCGGGCGCAGTTCCTGGCACCGGCCTCAGGTGCGGTAGAGTTCACGCGGTCCTCACGGGGACCATCGGGCTGTGGCGCAGCTTGGTAGCGCACTTGACTGGGGGTCAAGGGGTCGCAGGTTCAAATCCTGTCAGCCCGACAGGGAGTTCGAGGTCAGAGGCCGTTTCCGGGAGTCCGGGGGCGGCCTCTTCCCGTGTCGCTACTCACGACTGCGAGGGGGACTCGTCGACGACGCCCGGCGGGCGTCAGCCCGCGGCGTCGTAGGCGGCCTGGAGCCAGCCGTGCACCTCGTGGTCGAGCTGGGCCGCGTCCTGCAGCTCGAGGTGGTGCAGCCAGACGTTCGGCGAGGGGTGCACGACCTCCTTGAACCGAACGGACGTCAGCGGCGTGGACGATGCGATCGACAGGACGACGGGGACGTCCGACTGCACATACCGCCCGGGCCACCACGCGATCGCGAAGGTCCGGCGTCGGCGAAACGCGACCTGGCTCGCGCTCGCCCGGACCGTGACCGCACCAAGACCCAGGAGAGTGGCCTCGACCGCCCGGTAGAGCTCGAGGCGCCGGGGGTCGCCGGAGAACACGGCCTCCGGTGTCGGCGGGCCCGGGTCGTCCATGGTCCGACCGTAGGCCGCCATCGGGCGCCCGGCAGGTGCGGGCGGGCGCGCGGTCGTCGGCGCGCGTGAACGCGCGTATGACTGAACCATGAGCCCGGTCCTCGCGAGGATGAGTCGCTACCCGTTCGTGCTGGCCACCGTCGCGGCGGGCGCCGTCGGCCTGGCGCTGCTCGCCGCAGGCCTGCCGTCGGCAAGCCGCTGGGTCGTCAGCCTGTACGCGCTCGTGATCGCGGGCAAGCACGCCTGGGCGATGGTGCAGGACCTGCGGCGCGGCCGGGTCGGGCTCGACGTCCTCGCCGTGATGGCGATCTGCGCGACCGTGGCGGTCGGGGACTACTGGGCGGCCCTGATCGTCGTGCTGATGCTCACCGGGGGTGCGGCCCTGGAGGACTACGCGTCGGCGCGGGCACACCGGGAGGTGGCCGCGCTGCTGGCCCGCGCACCGCTGTACGCCCACCGGATCCGGCCCGACGGCACGGTCGAGGACGTGGCCGTCGACCAGGTGCAGGTCGGCGACCTGCTGCTGGTGAAGCCGGGGGAGTCGGTCCCCGTCGACGGCACGCTCGAGGGGGAGGCCGTCGCCTTCGACGAGTCGTCCCTGACGGGTGAGTCCCTGCCCGTGGAGCACGTCGCCGGCGACGCGGTGCTGTCCGGCTCGGTCAGCGAGCAGGAGGTGGCGACCGTCCGGGCCACGGTCCTGGCCCGTGACAGCCAGTACCAGCAGATCGTGGCGCTCGTGCAGGCGGCAGGTGACTCCAAGGCGCCGATCGTCCGCCTGGCCGACCGGTACGCCGTGCCGTTCACGCTCGTCGCGATCGTGCTGGCGGGGGTCGCCTGGGCGGTGAGCGGCGACCCGGTGCGGTTCGCCGAGGTGCTCGTCGTCGCCACGCCGTGCCCGCTGCTGATCGCCGCGCCGGTGGCGTTCATCGCAGGGATGAGTCGCGCAGCGAAGAACGGCGCGGTCATCAAGTCCGGCGGGGTGCTCGAGCAGCTGGCGCGCATCCGCACCGCGGCGTTCGACAAGACCGGCACGATGACGCACGGGCGGCCACGGGTGGAGGCCGTCGAGCTGCTCGACGGTCCTGGCGACGGCACGGGCGACGGCCTGGGCGTGGACGACGTGCTGCGGTACGCGGCCGCCGCCGAGCAGTACTCCTCGCACGTGCTCGCCCAGGCCGTGGTGGACGCCGCCCTGGCGCGCGGTCTGCTCGTCCCGACGGCCTCGGACGTCGAGGAGATCACGGCCGGTGGGGTCACCGCGGTCGTCGACGGGCGGCGGGTGGCGGTCGGCAAGTCGGCGTTCGTGGCATCCGTGACGGGCCGGACGTGGGAGCACACCACCGTGGTGCCCGGCCGGATGACCGTGCACGTGGGGGTGGACGGTCGACCGGTGGGGCGGCTGGTGCTCGCCGACGAGGTGCGCGCGAACGCCCGGGCGACCCTCGAACGGCTGCGCACCCTCGGCGTGCGGCACGAGGTCATGCTCACCGGTGACGCCGAACCCACCGCGCGTCACGTCGCCGACCTGCTGGGTGTGGCGGACGTGCGCGCGGGCCTGCTGCCGGTCGACAAGGTGCAGGCGGTCGCCGCGCTACCCGACCGGCCCGTGATGATGATCGGCGACGGGGTCAACGACGCGCCCGTGCTGGCCGCCGCCGACGTGGGAGTGGCCATGGGGGCGAAGGGCTCGACCGCGGCGAGCGAGTCCGCCGACGTCGTGGTGATGCTCGACGACATCGGCCGGGTCGCGCTGACCGTCGCGATCGCGCGACGCACCGTGCGGGTCGCGTTGCAGGCGATCGGTGTCGGCATCGCGCTGAGCGTGGTCCTGATGGTCGTGGCGGCGTTCGGTCTGATCCCGGCGGTCATCGGGGCCACGTTGCAGGAGGTCGTCGACCTCGTCGCGATCCTGGGCGCACTGCGGGCCGTGCGCCCAGGACGGGACGAGGCCCAGGTCGTCGGCGGCGCCGCGCCGCGGACGGCACCACGACCTCAGCTGTCGGCGGCCTCGGCGAGCCAGGGCGACGCCGGGTGACGGTCTGTGACGGTCAGCCGGCGAGGATCCGCGACTTCTGCACCTCGAACTCGGCATCGGTCAGCAGGCCCTGCGCCCGCATCTCCCCGAGCTCGCGCACCTGAGCCAGCTTGGTGTCCATGTCGACCCCGGCCGGCGCGGCGGCAGGCGCAGGGACCGCGTAGACCGGCTGCGGTGCCGGGGCGGGCGGTGGCGCCTGCTGAGCCTCCTGCGCGGCCCAACGGCCCGCCTGGCGCCGCGAGACGCGGTTCGAGACGCTGGTCGCAGTCCCTGCGATCACAGCGGTGCGGGCCACCCCGCGGATCAGACCTGGCATGGTGCGTCCTCTCCAGTCGGGGCCCGGTACCCGGACCCCTGCGATGAACCGGCTGATGTCAGAGTGTGGTGCCGGCGGCGTCGAGCGCCGCGATGACCTCGTCGGCGGGGATGCGCCCGCTGGCCACGACCTCGGCGCCACCGTGGCGCAGCGCGGTGACGAACGGTCCCGCCCACGTGTTCTCGTAGACGAGGATCCCTGCCGAGCTTCCCGGGGCGAGCGCGGCTCCGGCCTGCTCGATGTCGTCGGGCCCGAGCAGCCCGGAGGACGCACCCTCGAACACCATCAGGTCGAGCTCGCCGTCCAGGTCGAGGTCGGCGAGGACGAGACCGCTCACCGTGCCGTCGAGCTCCTTCTTGAAGAAGGCGAGGTCCAGCAGCCGGATGATCCCCCGGTCGACCAGGTCCACGATGATCGGCAGCCCCTCGCCGGTCATCTTGCTGCCCGGGAACTCGACCACGATGTAGTCGATCGGGCCAACGTCCACGCTCTGCTCGGTCATCTCAGCCTCGGTCCGTCGGGTGATCCTCGTTCGCCCCCACTCTGCTGCGGATGGGGAGCTCCCGCATCCGGGACGCCGCACCCTCCGGAGCTGCCCCGGGGCGGTCGAGGGCCCGCCCGGCAGCGCGGCGGTACGGTCGAGGCGGCCGTATGCCGTGCCCACCCGGAAGGACCTCGATGACGACGACCGAGCCGCGCCCCAGCGGACAGACCGACCCGGCAGCGGTGCCCGCGAGCGCGGTGGCGCCGTGGTGGCGTTCGGCGGTGGTGTACCAGGTGTACCCGCGCAGCTTCGCGGACTCCGATGGTGACGGGGTGGGGGATCTGCGGGGGATCACGGCGCGCCTGGACCACCTGGAGTGGTTGGGAGTGGACGTGGTGTGGTTGTCGCCGGTGTACCGGTCGCCGGGTGCGGACAACGGGTACGACATCAGCGACTACCAGGACATCGATCCGGTATTCGGGTCGTTGGCGGACTTCGACGAGCTGTTGGCGGCGGTGCATGCGCGCGGCATGAAGCTGGTGATGGACCTGGTGGTGAACCACACGTCGGACGAGCACCCGTGGTTCGTGGAGTCGCGGTCGTCGCGGGAGAACGCGAAGCGGGACTGGTACTGGTGGCGGCCGCCGCGGCCCGGGCACGGGGGTGGGGAGGTCGGTGCGGAGCCGACGAACTGGGCGTCGTTCTTCTCGGGCTCGGTGTGGGAGTGGGACGAGGTGACGGGTGAGTACTACCTGCATCTGTTCGACCGGAAGCAGCCGGACCTGAACTGGGAGAACCCGCAGGTGCGTGCTGCGGTGTACTCGATGATGCGGTGGTGGTTGGACCGGGGTGTGGACGGGTTCCGCATGGATGTGATCAACCTGGTGTCGAAGGACGTGGCGTTGCCGGACGTGCCTGCGGGGCCGGGTGGGTGGGGGGACGGGTCGGCGCACTACGCGAACGGGCCGCGGATCCACGAGTTCCTGGCGGAGATGCACCGGGAGGTGTTCGCGGGGCGTTCGGGTGAGTTCTTGACGGTGGGTGAGATGCCGGGGGTGACGTGGCAGGACGCGGTGCTGTTCACGGATCCGGATCGGCGTGAGGTCGACATGGTGTTCCAGTTCGAGCACGTGGGTCTGGACCACGGGCCGGGTGGGAAGTTCGATCCGGTGCCGTTGGACCTGCGTGACCTGAAGGCGTCGTTCGGTCGGTGGCAGCGCGAGCTGGGTGCTCGTGGGTGGAACAGCCTGTACTGGGACAACCACGACCAGCCGCGGGTGGTGTCGCGGTTCGGTGATGCGCCGGACGGGGATGCGGGGCCGTTCTGGCGGGAGTCGGCGAAGGCGTTGGCCACGGTGCTGCACCTGCATCGGGGGACGCCGTACGTCTACCAGGGCGAGGAGCTGGGGATGACGAACGCGCCGTTCGGGGGCGTGGAGGAGCTGAGGGATGTCGAGTCGCTGAATCACTACCGGTCGGCTGTGGCTGCGGGTGCGGACCCGGAGGTGGTGATGCGGGGCCTGCGGGCGATGGGGCGGGACAACGCGCGGACGCCGATGCAGTGGGATGGCGGGCCGCGGGCGGGGTTCACGTCGGGGACGCCGTGGTTGCCGGTGAACCCGAACCACACGTGGTTGAACGTGCAGGCGCAGGAGGCGGACCCGTTCTCGGTGCTGCACCACTACCGGCGGTTGATCGAGCTGCGGCACACGGTGCCGGTGGTGCGTGAGGGTGACTTCACGATGCTGCTGCCGGAGCACGAGCAGGTGTACGCGTTCACGCGTGAGCTGGACGGGGTCCGGTTGGTGGTGGTGGCGAACCTGGGGTCGTCGCCGGTGAGCATCCCGGCCGGCGACGTGGACGTGTCGGGTGGTGAGGTGCTGCTGTCCTCGTACCGTGACCCGGCACCGGCGGGCCCGGACGGGGTGGTGCTGGGTCCGTGGCAGGCGGACGTCTACCTGGTGGCGCGCTGATCGTGGGTTGAACGGCCGCGGGGGTGTGGCGTCGGCGCCGTGGTGTCAGGGCTGTGGGGCTTGCTCCGGGGCGGTGGGCAGCAGGACCTTCTCGCGGTGGCGGGGGACGACGGCGTTCCAGCCGAGCTCCTCGTCGAGGCGGTGCGCGAAGGTCTGCGCGGCGTCCTGCTCGCCGTGCACCACGTAGGCGGTGCTGGGTGCGGGCATGTCGCGCAGCCAGGTGATCAGCTGGTCGGCGTCGGCGTGCGCGGAGAAGCCTCCGGCGTCGACGACCTCGGCGTGGACGGGGATGTACCGGCCGTGGATCTTGATCTGCCGGGCGCCTTCGGCCAGGGACCACCCTCGGGTGCCGGGTACCTGGAACCCGGTGAGGATCACGGTGTTGTGCCGGTCGGGCAGCTGGGCCTCGAGGTGGTGCAGGACGCGTCCGCCGGTGGCCATGCCGGAGGCGGAGATGATGATGCACGTCCGGTCGGGGCGGTTGAGGGACTCGGACTCCTCGCGGGTGCTCATCAGCTGCAGGTGCCGGGGGGTGAACAGGTGCTCGGCGGTGCCGACCTCGGGGCGCAGCTGTGGGTCGTGGCGTGCGATGGCGTCGCGGTACACGTCCAGGGCGCGCAGGGCCATGGGGCTGTCGACGTAGACGGGCAGGTGGGGGATCCGGTGGTCGCGTTCGAGGGCGGCCAGGGTGAGCAGCAGCACGGGGGTGCGGTCGACGGCGAACGCGGGGACCAGCACGCTGCCGCCACGGTCGGCGGTGCGGGTGATCGCCTGCGCGAGGGCCTCGTGGTTGTCGTCCTCGTGGGTGCGTTGGCCGTACGTGGATTCCACGAGGACGACGTCGGCGGGTGCGGGTGTCTGCGGCGGCAGGAGCAGCGGGTGGCCGGGGCGGCCGACGTCACCGGAGACCATGACGTGGGTGCCGTGCAGGTCGAGCTCGGCGAACGCCGATCCGAGGATGTGCCCGGCGGAGCGCAGGTGCACGCGGGCACCACCGGGCAGCGGGGCGGGCCCGTCGACGGGGTGGAGCAGGGCGATCGCGCGTTCGGCGTCCTCCGCGCCGTACAGCGGCAGGGCCGGTTCGTGCTTGGAGTAGCCGTGGTCCTGGGCGTGCGCGGCGTCCGACTCCTGGATGTGCGCGGCGTCGCGCAGCACGATCGCGACGAGGCGCGCGGTGTCCGGGGTGCACAGCACGGGCCCGGTGAAGCCCTCGCGTGCCAGCACGGGCAGCCACCCGCAGTGGTCCAGGTGGGCGTGCGTGAGGATCACCGCGTCGATGCCGGACGGGTCGACGGGGGAGGGTTCCCAGTTGCGCCGCCGCCACGCCTGCTCGCCCTGGAACATGCCGCAGTCGACCATCAGCCGCGCGTGGGCGTCGTCGAACAGGAACTTGCTGCCGGTCACCGTGCCGGCCGCACCCAGGAACGTCAGGGTCGGGCGTTGCATGGCTCTCGCCGTCCTCCCGCGTCACGGCGGGGCGACCGGTCGGGTCTGCTCGCCCGGCCCGGGTCGCACCGTCGCCGCTGCTTCCACGGTAGGCAGTTGCCGGGGGCTGCGCCTGCGCACCGGTCGGACCCTGTGCGCGTCAGACGTCGTGCCGGTCAGACGAGGGGCGGTTCGACGCGTCGCGCGTCGAGCAGGTGCGTGAACGCCGACAGCAGCTCGTCGGAGGGTGCCGACGGCGAGGCGGCGCCACGGCCCTGCGTGGACCCGGCCGCGAGCGCCCGGACCTCGTCGTGCAGCTGTTCCATCGTGGCGTCCAGGCGGGCCGCGGCCAGGGCGGCTTCTCGCAGCTCGACGAGGAGGCGTTCGGGGACGGCGCCGTCGTACTTGTAGTAGATCTTGTGCTCGAGGCTCGCCCAGAAGTCCATCGCGATGGTGCGGATCTGGATCTCGACGGTGACGGCCTCGACCCGGTCGGACAGGAACACCGGGACCTGCACGATCAGGTGCAGGCTCTGGTAGCCGTTGGCCTTGGGTTCGGCGATGTAGTCGCGTTCGGCCAGGACCGTCAGGTCCTGCTGGCTGATCAGCAGGTCGCGGATGCGGTAGATGTCGGAGACGAAGCTGCAGGTGACGCGGACGCCGGCGATGTCCCAGATCTGCTCGCGGATGGCGTCGAGGGTCAGGGGGCAGCCCTTGCGCCGCACCTTGGCGATGAGGCTCTCGGGGGACTTCAGCCGGGAGCCGATGTGCTCGATGGGGTTGGTGTCGTGCACGTGCTCGAACTCGTCGCGCAGGATCGTGATCTTGGTCATGACCTCGGCGATCCCGGACTTGTAGCCGAGCATCAGTCGGGTGAAGTCGTGCCGGAGCCGGGCGAGCTCAGCTGGAGTGGGGCCGGCGTGTGCTCCCGTGAGCTCGCGGTCCGTGGGGGCCTCGTCGGTGTGGTCGAGGGGCACTGCGGGGCCTTTCCGCGAGGTGTCGTGCGTGCGGGGCTCATCGTAGGCAGAGCGGGGGCGGCCTCCGGGACGTGGCCGTCGTGGGTGGAGCCGGCGGTGAACACGAACCGGCGTTGCACCTCGAAGCTCGTCGCGAACAGGGCGATCTCGGTGAGCACCTTGGCGGGCAGCAGGGGGACCCCGATGGAGGTCAGGGCGGCCAGCAGCAGGTAGTTCACGGTGAGCAGGGCGAGGACGAGGCCGGCGTACCGGGTGGCGGCGGCGCGCCACGGGGCACGGCGGGGGCGTCGGAACACGACGTGCCGGTTGAGCAGGAAGTTCGCGGACGAGCTGACGGCGCGGGCTCCCAGGACGGAGGCGAGCAGGTTCCCGGTGGTCGCGTGCAGGACGAGCAGCAGCGCGGTGTCGAGGGTGAAGGCCGTCAGTGAGGAGGCGGCGAACGTGAGCATCGGCACGTACACGCGCAGGGAGTCGACGACGGGGCGGAAGTGGGACGAGGCGTTGGCCTCGAGGTACACGGTGGCGATGTCCTCCTCGACGATGTGCCGGCCGCTGGTGGTGGCGCGCAGCAGGACCTCCAGCTCGTACTCGAACCGGTCGCCGGGCACGCTCAGCAGCCAGGGGAGCATCGCGGCGGGGTACCCGCGCAGGCCCGTCTGGGTGTCGTGCACGGCGGTGCCCGTCACGGTGCGGAACAGCAGTCGGGTGACGGTGTTGCCGAACCGGCTGCGTGCGGGGACCTCACCGGTGAAACGGCGGGTGCCCAGCACCAGGGTGTCGTCGGCCACGGCGCGCAGGCGGGCGGCGACGCGTGCGATGTCGGCGGGGGTGTGCTGCCCGTCGCAGTCGGCGCACACGACGTCCTGCCCGGGGTGGGTGGCTTGCACGTGGGCCAGCCCTGTGCGCAGCGCCTGGCCCTTGCCGCGGTTGCGGGGGTGGGTGAGGACCTGCGCGCCGAGGCGGGCGGCGGCGGCGAACATGGTCGCGTGGTCGGGACCGGAGCCGTCGTCGACGACCAGGACCGTGTGCCCGGCCTGGCGCAGGTCGGCCACGAGGGTGACCAGCCGCGTGTCGGGTTGGTAGGCGGGGACGAGGACGATCATGTCGACGCCTCAGCCCGCGATGTACAGGATGTCGGAGGTGCCTCGCTCGGTGCCCTTGCCGAGCGGGTTGTTGACGAGCTCGCCGTCGAACACCATGGTCGAGGAGCCGCCGCCGTCGAGGTTGTAGGCGGTCGTGGCGCCCAGGTCCTGCATGATCTGCGCGAGTGCGGGCAGGGTGACGCCCGCGGAGTAGCCGGTGCTGCGGCCGTCGACGACGACGAAGACGAGGTGGTTGTCGTCGACGACACCGATGGCGGTGCGGGGCTGCTCGCCCTGGATCGAGTGGTTGCCGACGTTGGTGTCGACCTCGACGTCCTCGATCCCGTCGACCACCTGGCCGTCCTGGAGGAGCGCGGGGCCGAAGGACAACGTGTTCCACACACCTGCGGCCACCAGCTCCTCGGCGGTGGTGGCCGTCTCGTCGTACACCTCGACGTGCCCGTCGGTGTAGAACGCCAGGCCCTGACGTGCGCCCTCGTCGCGGTAGACGACACCGTTGCGGATCACGATCCCGGTGGACCGGAAGCCGTAGTAGTCGCCGTTGATCGCGAAGACCGCCCCGTTGTCGGCGGCGATGTCGGAGGTGTCCTCGGTGATGTTCTCGCCGTAGGCGTCCTGCGCGAACGCCGAGCGCAGGACCGTGGCGTCGGTGAGCACCACGTCGGCCACGTAGTACGTGACGGTGTCGTCGCCCGAACCGGTCGTCACGGTCGAGATCGAGATGCTCGCGTCGTCCGACTCGTAGGTCGTGTCGGTGACGACGGCCTCGTCGGCCTCGGGCGAGGCGGTGCCGGTGCCGGTGGAGTCGGTGCCCGACACGGTCGTGCCGCTGCGCGCGGCCTCGTACGCCGAGACGTCGGCGATCTCCACGTGGTCGATGACGTACCGGTCCAGCGCCCAGGCGCTCGTCCCGGCCACCACCAACGTCAGGCTCAGGGCACCGGCCAGGACGGCACGGCGGGCCCGGGATCGGGGGTGTGCTCTGCTCATGCCCCTGGTCTACGGACGTGGCGTACGTCCGCGGCAGGTGCCCGCTGAGCGGCGGCTGTGAGGGTGCCGGTCGGCCCGGATGCCGGTCAGTCCGGGTCGCGGACGACGAGCACCACACCGTGCGCCGCACGGACCACGTCGCGGCTGACGGCACCCAGCAGGAGCCCGCGGAACGCCCCCAGACCACGCGAGCCCACCACCAGCAGGTCCGCCTCGCGGGAGGCCTCGACGAGGGCGTGCACGGGGTCGTCGTCGCGCAGGTCCAGGCTGACCGTGACCGACGGGTGGGCGCTGTGCAGCTCGTCCGCCACGGCCCGTGCGGCGGCATGCGTGGGGTCGTCGGGGGACAGATGAGCGGTGCCGTCCACCGCGGGACCACGCCCGTGCGGGTCGGCCGGCACCGGGCGGGCGTGCAGCACCCGCAGCGGCCGCCCGCGCCGCGCCGCCTCCTGCGCGGCCAGGCGTGCGGCCACCAACGAGGACCTGGACCCGTCGACACCGACGACGACCGGTGCGTCCGCCGCGGCGTGGGCGGTACGCACCAGCGCGACGGGGCATGTGGCGTAGGTGACCAGCTGTCCGCTGATGGACCCCAGGCCGGGCCGCCGACCCTGCCCGTGCGCACCCAGGACCAGCAGCTGCGCCTGGCTGCTCAGCTCCCGCAACGCCGGGACGACAGGCCCACGCATGAGCCGCACCTCCACCGGCACGCCGGGCTCACGTGCCCGGATCTCGTCACGGACGGCGTGGAGCTGGGTGAGCATCTCCTGCTCGTACTCCTGCGTGTCGGGCACCATCGGGTACCAGCCCCAGGCCGCCGCCTCGGACGGGTCACGGTAGGAGTGCACCAGGAGCACCGCCGCGTGCCGGGTGCGGGCCGCGTCGACCCCCCACCGCACGGTCTGCTCGCTGTGCTGGGAGAAGTCGGTGGCGATCACCACCGGACCGTCGGTGCGCATCCGTCCTCCTCGACCCACGCCGTCGCGCCTGCTGCCGGGCCGTCGGGCAGTCCCACTGCCGCATCCCGCTGTCACGCCCACTGTGCTGCTCCCACCCCGCCTGCGCGCGGCGAAGCACGGCCGACGGGGTCGAGGACCGCCCGCGACGTCCGCCCGGCCGGACCTTCACACCCGGACCTCACACCCGGCCGCGCCCACGCGTCTGCACACTGTGACAGTGAAGGAACCGTTCGAGCAGGTCGTGCAACGGCACGGGGCGCGCGTGCTGCGCGTGTGCCGTGCCGTGGTCGGCCCCGTCGACGCCGACGACGCCTGGTCCGAGACGTTCCTGGCGGCGCTGCGCGCCTACCCGGACCTGCCCGCCGACGCGCACGTGGAGGCGTGGCTGGTGACCATCGCGCACCGCAAGGCCGTCGACGTGGTGCGCCGCGCCGCCCGCCAGGCCGTACCCGTGGCCGACCTGCCCGAACGGGCCGCGCCGGGCGGGGCCGACGAGCGGGACCTGGACCTGTGGTCCGCCCTGGCCGCCCTGCCGACCAAGCAGCGCCACGTGCTGGCCTACCACCATCTGGGTGGCCTGCCGTACGAGCAGGTTGCCGCGATCGTGGGCGGCACCGCGGCCGCCGCCCGACGTGCGGCGGCCGACGGCGTGGCGACCCTGCGCCGCACCTACGTGCCCGCCGATCTGCCTGCTGACCTGTCCGCCGTCCGAGGAGCGCGAGCATGACCACCGCCGACCCGACCGTGCTGCCCGACCAGGTGCCCCCCGCGTTGCAGACCCTCGACGCACCACCGGCGCACCTGCGCGACCTGCACGCCCGTCTGGTCGCCCGCGCGCAGCACGACGGTCTGCTCGAGGTCGCCTACCGCACGCTCGACACCCCCCTGGGGGAGCTGCTGGTGGCGGCCACCCCGGTCGGGGTCGTCCGGGTCGCCTTCGCCGTGCAGGACCACGCCCAGGTGCTCGCCGACCTCGCCGAGCAGGTCAGCCCTCGGGTGCTGGAGGCACCGCGCGCGCTCGAGGGCGTGGCACGTGAGCTGGGGGAGTACTTCGCCGGGCACCGCCGTGCGTTCGACGTGCCGCTCGACCTGCGCCTGGCGCAGGGGTTCCGACGGGCGGTCGTCGCGCAGCTGAGGCGGGTGCCGTACGGGCGGACCGCCAGCTATGCGACGGTGGCGGCGGACGTGGGTCGGCCCCGTGCGGTGCGCGCGGTGGGTACGGCGTGCGCGCTGAACCCGTTGCCCGTCCTGCTGCCCTGCCACCGGGTGGTCAGGGCTGACGGCACCCCTGGCCGGTACGTCGGCGGCGACCACGCCAAGGTGCTGCTCCTGCAGCTGGAGTCCGGTCAGGGCGGCACGTGACGCCGTGCTGAGCCTGCCGCACCTCCCGGTGCGTGACGCTGCCCACCGGTGCCGACGGCGCTCAGCGGGGGACGTCGGCCAGGGGCCAGGCGACCAGGCGCGGGATCCCGGCAGGTGCGACGTCCGCGAGCGCGAGGAACCTCGCCTCGGCGCGGTGCAGGCGGATGTGCTCGTCGACGGACCAGGTGGGGCCGTTGGTCAGGACCATGCCGCACGCGCAGGCGATGGTGACGCGCCCGTCGGGGGTGGTCTCGACCTGACCGACGGTCGTGTGCTCGGTGTAGGCGCGGACCTTGGCTGCCCGCATGGGTGCGCTGACCGCCGGTGCGGGGGTGTCCTCGGTCGGGTCGAGGGCGGTGGTGCCGTCGGGGGTGGGTTCGGAGGGGTGGGCTGCGACTGGCATGCGTGGGTCCTCGACGGTCCGGCGGTGGCCCGTGCGGGACGCTGGCCCGTGCGGGTGGGAGTGCGGGTGCGGTCGCGGGCGGTCAGCGGTCGGAGGTGACCTGCTCGTCGACCAGGTGGTCGAGCTCGAAGGACTCGTCCCACTGCCCGCCACCCAGGCTCGGCATCATCTCACGCAGCTGGGGCGCCCAGGTCTGGGCGCGGTCGGGGAAGCAGCGTTCGAGGAGCTCGACCATGGCGGCGGCGGCCGTGGAGGCGCCGGGGGAGGCGCCGAGGAGACCGGCGATGGTGCCGTCGGCGGCGGTGATGAGCTCGGTGCCGAACTCCAGGACCCCGCCGTGGGTCGGGTCGCGTTTGATGACCTGGACGCGTTGCCCGGCGGTGACCAGCTCCCAGTCGCGGGGATGCGCGGTGGGCATGAACGCGCGCAGTGCGCGCAGGCGTCGGGTGGGTGTGGCGGTGACCTCGCTGATCAGGTAGGTGAGCAGGTCGAGGTTGCGCAGCCCGACGGCGAGCATGGGGACGAGGTTGGCGGGGCGCACGGTGCGGATCAGGTCGGTCCAGGAGCCGTGCTTGAGGAACTTCATGGACCAGCCGGCGTAGGGGCCGAACAGGAGGGCGTCCTGGCCGTCGACGGTGCGGGTGTCGAGGTGGGGTACGGACATGGGTGGGGCGCCGATGTCGGCCTTGCCGTAGACCTTGGCCTGGTGGGCGGCGACGAGGGCGGGGTGGGTGGTGCGCAGGAACTGCCCGCTGATGGGGAAGCCGGCGTAGCCCTTGATCTCGGGGATGCGGGACTTCTGCAGGAGCGGCAGGGCGCCGCCGCCGGCGCCGATGAAGACGAACCGGGCGTGCACGGTGCGGGGGCGTCCGCCGTTCCAGCGGCGGTCGGTCACGCGCAGCCGCCAGCCGTCGCGGTGGCGGCGCAGCCGGGTGACCTCGTGCTCGAGCAGCACCTGGGTGCCGTGCCGGGTGGCGTCCTCGACGAGGGCGCGGGTCAGGGCGCCGAAGTCGACGTCGGTGCCGGAGGCGGCGCGGGTGGCGGCGACGGGTTCGGCGGGGTCGCGGTCGGTGAGGAGCAGCGGTGCCCAGGTGGCGATCTGGTCGGGGTCGTCGCTGAACTCCAGCTCGGCGAACAGGGGGTGGGTGACCAGTGCCTGGTGGCGGCGGCGCAGGTACTGCACGTTCTGCGCTCCGCGCACGAAGGTCATGTGAGGGGTGGTGGTCACGAACCCGGTGCCGCCGGGCAGGCGCCCCTGGGTGGCCAGGTAGTGCCACAGCTCACGGGACAGCTCGAACTGCTCGTTGATGCGGATGGCCTTGGTGATGTCGACGGTGCCGTCGGGGCGTTCGGGGGTGTAGTTGAGCTCGCAGAGGGCGGCGTGGCCGGTGCCTGCGTTGTTCCAGGCGTTCGAGCTCTCCTGCGCCAGGGCGTCGCGTCGTTCGACGAGCAGGATGCGCCAGGTGGGCTCGAGGGTGGTCAGCAGGGCGGCGAGCGTGGCGCTCATGATGCCGCCGCCGACGAGGACGACGTCGACAGCCTCTTCGCGATCGGTCACGCGGCCGATCGTAGGTTGACGTCGAGAGACCTTCGTCCTGCCGATTGTGTGATCTTGGTCTCCTCTTCAGCCCTGGTGGGGGCTGCATGCCGCTGACCAGGTCCGTCGTGCGGCCATCGTGCCGCCATCGTGAGGCCATCGTGCCGCCGGCGCGAAGCACTGAGGCACTCGGTGGCGTGCGCCCGGCGGCCCTGCTAGAACCGGAGGCATGGACCGCCCCCGCGACCTGACCTCCGACCCCGCAGCCGAGCTCATCGCGCAGGAGCCGATGCCCGAGGCCGCACTGGCCGCGCAGGACGCCCGTTCGGGTGGAGACCCGCAGCGTGCGCCTCGTTCGTTGCACGAGGTCGAGCTCGAGCCGGACGACGAGGACATCGCCAGCGGCGAGGAGTGGGACGACCCTGCGACGTTGTGACCGGGGTCGCCGTCGCGGGGTCGCCCGACTCCTCCCGTGAGGACGTCGGGCCGGTCAGGCCCGCAGCAACCTCACCGGCTTCACCTCACCGGTGCAGCCTCACTCGGTGGGCGTCCCGTCCAGCGCACCGCCAGAGGACTCCAGGTGGGCGCGCACGAACCAGTGGAACAGCTCCAGCTCGTGCAGGTGCCCGATGAGCAGGTCGTTGGTGACCGCATCGAGCTCCTCGGTGGCCTCGGCCGCCGCGCGGTGCGACTCGATGACACCCACGTACACCTCGTCCAGTGCCCGCAGGTGCTCGATGGCGCCGGCCCGCGCGATCGCGTAGTCGTCCCACGAGCGGGCCGCCACGAGCGCACCGGGGGTGCCCACGGGTGCGACGCCGAGGGTGGCGATGCGTTCGGCGATGGCATCGACCATGAGCCGCACCGCGTCGACCTGCGGGTCGAGCATCTCGTGCACCGCGATGAAGTGCGGACCCACGACGTTCCAGTGGATGTGCTTGAGGGTCAGGTGCAGGTCGTTGAGCGCGTGCAGGCGCTCCTGCAGGACCGCGGCGACCTTCGCGCCGGCCTGCGGGGTCAAGGAGGGCACCGTGTACTTGGGCAGGCCCTTGGTGGCGCCGGACGTGGCGTTCTTGGTGGGCTGAGCCTTGCTGGGCATGAAGCCTCCTTCGTCGCTCGGGTGATCGGTCCACCGTGCCCGACGCTCAGCGCACCCGCATCCCGGGCTCGGCCAGGAACGGGTCGCCCTCCAGGCTCAGCCGTCGCACGACCTCACTGATCTCCAGGTGCGCCAGCCCCGGGCCGATCTCGTCCCACCGCCGCGGTGCCGCCACCGTCGGTCGGGTGCGGCCCCGCAGCGACCAGGGCGTGATCGTGGTCTTGGCCGGGTGGTTCTGCGACCAGTCGACCAGCACCTTGCCGGTGCGCAGGTCCTTGCGCTGCACGGCCACCACCAGCGAGGGGTGCGCCGCGGCCAGCTCGTGGGCGAACCGCCGGGCGTAGTCGTGCACCGCCGTCGCCGGCGTCGGGCGCGGCAACGCGGCGTACAGCTGCAGGCCCTTGCTGCCGGAGGTGACCGGGACGGTGCTCAGGCCGTCCTCGGCCAACCGGGTCGCCACCAGGTGCGCCACCCGGGCGCACTCCTCCAGGCCGGCCGGGGCGCCCGGGTCCAGGTCGACGACCAGCCGGTCGCAGTGCCGCAGACCGCCCCGCGGGCCCACGGTCCACTGCGGGGTGTGCAGCTCGAGCGCTCCCTGGTTCGCGGCCCACACCAGGCCGGCCACGTCGTCGAGGAACGGCAGGTCCAGCTCGCTGCCCTCGTCCTGCGCGCCGGGGGCCGCAGGCAGGCGTTGGTGACGCAACCACGCAGGGGCACCCCGGGGGACGTTCTTCTCGAAGAACCGCTGACCCTCGACCCCGTCGGGCCAGCGCACCCGGGTCACCGGCCGGTCGCGCAGCTGGCGCAGCAGCGCAGGGGCGACGCGGACGAGGTAGTCCATGACGTCGGCCTTCGTGGTGCCCGCCGCCGGGTACATCACCTTGTCCAGGTGCGTGACGCGGACCTGGCGCCCGTCGACCTGCAGCACCTGGGCGGCACCGGTGCTCACGGCTGTTCCCGACATGCCGGGGTGGCGTGCAGGGGCTCCACGGGTCCATCCTGCCCAGAAGAGGTACGCACGTCGCGGGGAGCGACCTGACCGCATCGGGGGCGGTCGTGGGGGTCGCCGTCAAGGACGGGAGCGGGGCCATGCGGGCGATCTGGAAGGGTGCGGTCGCGTTCGGGCTGGTCAACGTGCCGGTGCGGTTGTACGCGGCCACGGGTGAGCACGAGGTCGCGCTGCACCAGGTGCACCGCGCCGACGGTGGGCGGATCCGGTACCGGCGCACGTGCAGCGTGTGCGGGGAGACGATCGACACGCTCGACATCGCCAAGGGGTACGAGACGGGCACGGGCGAGCTGGTGGTCCTCACCGACGAGGACCTGGCCGAGCTGCCGTTGGCGTCGGGCCACGAGATCGAGGTGCTGGAGTTCGTGCCCTCGGATCAGGTCGACCCGATCCTGCTGCAACGCACCTACTACCTGGAACCCGACAAGACCTCGGCCAAGCCCTACGCCCTGCTGCGGGGGGCGTTGGAGGCCACCGACCGGATGGCGGTCGTCAAGGTCGCGCTGCGTCAACGCGAGTCGATGGCGGTGCTGCGGGTGCGCGGCAAGGTCATCGTGCTGCAGACCCTGCTGTGGCCGGACGAGCTGCGCGCCGCGGACTTCCCGGTGCTGGACGCGCAGGTGCAGGTGCGCCCGCAGGAGCTGACGATGGCGTCCTCGCTGGTGGAGTCGTTGGCGGCGGACTTCGACCCGTCGCAGTACACCGACTCCTACGAGGCGGCAATGGTCGCGCTCATCGAGTCGAAGGTCTCGGCCGGGCACACGCAGGCGGTCCCTGCGGCCGAGGGCGCCGAGCCGGGCACAGGCGGCGAGGTCGTCGACCTGCTGGCGGCCCTGCAGCGCAGCGTGGAGAAGGCGCGGGCCGGTCACGCCGGGGCCGCACCGGCACCGGAGCCGAAACAGCCACGCAAGACCACCCGGGCACGCAAGTCGGCCGCAGCCGAACCCGAGGCTGCTGAGCCGGAGGAGGCGGCACCGGCGAAGACCGCCCGGCGAGGCCGCCGCGAGGCCTCGTGACACCAGGCGGGCGTCCCGGGGCGCCCGGGCGGTCCCCGGGGCATGCCCCGGTCCCCGAGGGGCCGGTCGCTGCGCTGCGCCGCGTGGCCTGGCTGCTCGAGCGCGCCCAGGCCGACGGGTACCGCGCGGCGGCGTTCCGGCAGGCCGTGCGGGTGCTCGAGCCACTGGGTGCCGACCGGGTCGGCGACCTGGTCGCCACCGGGTCGCTGACCGACCTGCCCGGGGTAGGTGCCCGGACAGCCCAGCTCGTCACACAGGTGGTGCGCGGGGAACCGGTGCCGTACCTGGAGGACCTCGAACGCGCCGTGCAGGACGAACCCGGGGCCGACCCGCAGGCCGTGGCGCTGCGGGCGTGCCTGCGCGGTGACCTGCACGCGCACACCGAGGCCAGCGACGGGACCACGTCCCTGCAGGAGATGGTCCTGGCCGCACTCGAGCTGGGTCACGAGTACCTGGCGGTCACCGACCATTCACCGCACCTGACCGTCGCGCACGGCCTGAGTGCGGCTCGGCTGCGCGCGCAGGGGCAGCAGATCGAGGCGTTACGCGGGCCGCTGGCACCCTTCCGGGTGCTGCGGGGGATCGAGGTGGACATCCTGGCCGACGGGAGCCTCGACCAGGACCCGGACCTGCTGGCCGAGCTCGACGTCGTGGTCGCCTCCGTGCACTCCGACCTGCGGGCCGACGAGGCCACGATGACCACCCGCATGCTCACCGCGGTGCGCGACCCGCACACCGACGTGCTGGGCCACTGCACCGGTCGTCGCGTCCGGGGCAAGCAGCGCCCACCCAGCCGGTTCGACGCCCGCGCCGTGTTCGAGGCCTGCGCCGAGCACGGCGTCGCGGTGGAGATCAACTGCCGACCCGACCGCCAGGACCCGCCCGAGGAGCTCCTGGCCCTCGCCGCCGCCTGCGGGTGCCTGTTCGCGATCGACACCGACGCGCACGCGCCCGGGCACCTGGCGTGGCAGCTCGACGGTTGCGCACGCGCCGCCCGGCACGGCATCACGGCCGACCGGGTCGTCAACACCCTGCCCGTCGAGCAGCTGGTCGCCCGCCACGGCCGGTGAGGGCACGACGTGGCACCGTCCGTGGCAGGCGCCACGCGCGTCCGGTGCGGGAATGGGCCTCATCTGCGGCTAAGGTCGTCCGCGGCGTCCGTCGGCACGGGGCCAGTCCGTGCGCCGACGACGTCGGCCCGTTCCGGGCCCGCACGTCCCGTCAACAAGGAGCACATGTCCGTGAGCGTGAACCGCACCGAGCTCGTCCAGGCCATCGCCGCGAAGGCCGGCCTGACCAACACCGACGCCGACAAGGCGCTGCGTGCCTTCCAGGAGGTGCTCGTCGAGCAGCTCGCCGCCGGCGAGAGCGTCACGATCCCCGGCCTGCTGGCCGTGTCGCGTGCGGAGCGTTCGGCCCGCACCGGCATCAACCCGCAGACCGGTGAGAAGCTCGAGATCCCGGCCGGCTTCCGCGTGAAGCTCACCGCCGGCAGCGCCCTCAAGCGCGCAGTCTCCGCGTGAGGCACCCGGTCACCTGACCGGACGTCAGTCCGGCGGTGACCGCGGCCGACCGGGCCCCGGTTCCTCGTGGACCGGGGCCCGGTGGCATGTCGGGAACACCCCCGACCGCTAGCATGTTGCGAATGGATCTCACGACGCAGGAGGTGTCGATGTCCCCGGGAACCCCGCGGCAGACCAAGCAGCGCACCGAGATCCTCGACCTGCTGGGCACTCTCGACGAGTTCCGCAGCGCCCAGCAGCTGCACGAGCTGCTGCGTGCCCGTGGGTCGAGCGTCGGGCTGGCCACCGTGTACCGGGCCGTGCAGCGCCTCGTCGAGAACGGCGAGGTCGACGTGCTGCGCTCCGAGGACGGCGAGTCGGTGTACCGCCGCTGCGAGCGCCGCAGCCACCATCATCACCTGGTGTGCCGCAGCTGCGGACGCACCGTCGAGATCGACGCCCCGGTCGCCGAAGGGTGGGCGGCGCAGATCGCTGCCGCGCACGGCTTCGACGACGTGGACCACACCATCGAGCTGGTCGGCACGTGCGCGTCGTGCCGCGAGACGCAGCGGGCAGTCCTCAGCAGGTAGCCGCGCCCGGCGGCCGTGGCGGTGGGCGATGACGGGTGTGCCCTGAGGCGCTGGTCTCGCACCGCTCACCCCGGGCGTGCCGTGCCTGGCTAGAACTCGATGCGACCGCCGATGCCACCCAGCGGGGCGATCGCCTCGATGCGCGCGAGGTCCTCGGCCGTGAGGGTGAGCTCTGCCGCGGCGGTGTTCTCAGCCACCCGCTCGGGGCTTCGAGAGCCGGGGATCGGCACGATGTCGTCCTTCATGGCCAGCAGCCAGGCGAGCGAGAGCTGCGAGAGGGTGGCGCCCTTGCTCCGGGCGAGTGCGGTGAGCTGGTCGACGATGGCGACGTTGGCCTCGTAGTTCTCGGTCGCCCACCAGGGTGCGCGCTGGCGGAAGTCGTCCGGCGCGTACTGCGAGCGGGGCGTGACCGACCCGGTGAGGAACCCGCGGGCGAGCGGGGAGTAGGCCACCAGGCCGATCCCGAGCTCCTCCAGCACCGGGAAGAACGCCTCGGCCTCGCGCGAGAAGATCGAGTACTCGACCTGGAGCGCGCTGATGGGGTGCACCGCGTGGGCTCGGCGCACGTTCTCCGCGGTGGTGTTGGACAGACCCAGGTACCTGACCTTCCCGGCCTGGACGAGCTCCTTCATGACCCCGACGACGTCCTCGACCGGGACGGCCGGGTCGTGCACGTGCTGGTAGAGCACGTCGATGTGGTCGATGCCCAGGTGGCGCAGGCTGGCGTCCACCACGGCGCGGACGTGGTCCGGCTGGGAGCTGGGGGCGAAGGCCGGCTGGGTGAAGCCGAACTTGGTCGCGATCGTCACATGGTCGCGAAGCGGGGCGAGTGCGGCGCCCAGGAGCTGCTCGCCCTGCCCCCAGCCGTACATCTCGGCGGTGTCGAAGTGGGTGACGCCCAGGTCGTAGGCCCGGCGGATCGCGGCGATGGACCGGGTGTCGTCGCTCGGGCCGTAGCCCATCGCGGTCCCCATCGCTCCGTAGCCGATCGCTGACGCCGTCAGTCCCTGGCGGCCAAGAGTGCGTGTCTGCATGGTGCTCCCTTCAGAGGTGTGGTGACACCTTACGCCCAACCTGTCTGACTCAGACACATTCGGCTGAACGCGTATCCTTCAGCCATGGTCGCCACGCCCGCCCGTCGAGCCCCCACGCTGCGGGAGATGACACGCGAGGCCGTGCGCGCGCGCATCGCCGACACCGCGATCGACCTGTTCGCCGAGCACGGGTTCGACCAGGTCACCGTGGACCAGATCGCGGCCGCCGTGGGCATCTCCGCCCGCAGCTTCAACCGCTACTTCCCCACCAAGGAAGACGCCGTCATGGGCGACACGACCGCCTGGGGCGAGCTGGTCCGGGACGCGTTGGCGGCGCGACCGTCCGACGAACCGGCGTGGTCGTCCCTGCACGCAGCCCTCGACGCCCTGCTGGCCGTGCCCGGAACCGACGAGGATCGCCAGAAGCGCTCGATGCGAGTCCTCATCAGCGCACCCACACTGCGGGCCCGCAACCTCGAGAAGCACCTCGCCTGGGCGGAGCAGCTCGTCCCGCTCGTCGCGGAACGGTTGGACGGGCACGACGCGACGCTGCGCGCCGAGGCCCTCGTGCAAGCCGGCCTGGCGTGCCTCGACGTGGCACTCCTGACCTGGTCCCAGCCGCACGAGACCCGCTCACCGCGCACGATCCTCGGCATCGCCTTCGCCACCCTCAACCCCACGACCTGAGCGGCGGCACCGCCCGCTCACAGGCCGCGTCGGGCGCTGCGCACCTCGATCACCCACGGCACGGCCCACCACACCGCCACGATCAGCACCAGCACGGATCCACCGACCACCCGCCCGGCGGACCTCGAGACGACGACGTCGAACAGGAACATGGGCACACCGACCATCACGACGGCCAGGGCCACCAGCCCCGCGCGGGCGAACAGGTTGCCCGCGCCGACCAGCTCGCCCTTGAGCCCCCGCTGGAACAGCAGCCGGTGCAGGCTCACCGGGGCCACGATGAGCACCGTCGCGACGGCCGCCACCACCACCAACGTCAGGTAGAGCGTGCGCTGGTAGTCGTCCAGGTCGGCGAACCGCTGCTGGAACGGGATGGTCAGCAGGAACCCGACGAGGATCTGCGCGCCGGTCTGCGTGACCCGCAGCTCCTGCATCAGCTCGTCCCAGTTGCGGTCCATCCGCTCGGCCGGGGTCTCGTGCCGCTCGGCGGGTCGCCGTCCGTGCTGGACCACGTCGTTCACCTCCCGCCGCCTCCGACGAGGTCGGGCACCTGGGCCGACGGTCGCCGTCGACCCTCGCCGATCCTCGCTGATCCGGGGTCCACCCGCACGGCCGCGGCACGCTGGCCCGACCGCACCCGTGCGCGCCCTGCCGTGCGTCAGACTGGCCCGGTGACCCGACTGCATGATCCTTCCCGCCGTGACTTCGCCTCCGACAACTACGCCGGAGCGCACCCGCAGGTGCTCACCGCCCTGGTCGAGGCCAACGAGGGCCACCAGAGCGCGTACGGCGCCGACGTGTACACCGCCCGGTTGCAGGAGGTGCTGCGGGCGCACTTCGGTGAGCAGGCCGTCGGGTATCCCGTCTTCAACGGCACCGGCGCGAACGTGCTGGCGCTGCAGTCGGCGCTGCCCCGGTGGGGTGCGGTCATCTGCTCCGAGCAGGCACACATCAACACCGACGAGAACGGGGCCCCCGAACGCATCGGCGGGCTCAAGCTCCTGACGGTGCCCACCCCGGACGGCAAGCTGACCCCTGAGCTGGTCGACCGGCAGGCCTGGGGTTTCGGCGACGAGCACCGTGCGCAGCCTGGTGTCGTGTCGATCACGCAGACCACCGAGGTCGGCACCGTGTACACGCCCGCCGAGATCGGTGCACTGGCCGAGCACGCGCACGGGCTCGGCCTGGCGCTGCACGTCGACGGGGCGCGCCTGTCCAACGCGGCCGCCACCCTGCAGGTCCCGCTGCGGGCGTTCACCACCGACGTCGGCGTCGACCTGGTCTCGTTCGGCGGCACCAAGAACGGCCTGCTGTTCGGCGAGGCCGTCGTGGTGCTCGACCCGGCGCGTTCGAGCGGCCTGGAGTACCTGCGCAAGGTCGACATGCAGCTCGCCTCGAAGCTGCGCTTCATCTCCGCCCAGCTCGTCGCGCTCTACGAGGGTGACCTGTGGCTGCGCTCCGCCCAGCACGCCAACGCGATGGCAGCCCGGCTGCGCGCCGGGGTGGAGGCCCTGCCCGGGGTGCAGGTCACCCAGCCGACGCAGTCCAACGCCGTGTTCGTGGTGCTGCCCGCCGGGGTCGCCGACACGCTGCGGGCGCACCGGCGCTTCTACGACTGGGACGTGGCCACGGGCGAGGTGCGCTGGATGTGCGCCTTCGACACCACCGAGGAAGACGTTGACGCGTTCGTGGCGGAGGTCGCCTCTGCCCTCGCCGCCCGCTCCGACGGGTAGTCCCGGCAGGCCCGCCGCCCGCGAGCGCAGCTGCAGCAGCGGCGGGTGGCGGCGCTGCACCCTCGGTGCGCACCGCCACCCGCGCCTCACGCGTCGTGGCTCATCCCGTCGTGCAGGTCGCGCCGTCGAGGGTGAACGCCGTCGGGGCGTCGTTCTGCCCGGTGAACGTTCCGTTGAACCCGATCTCGGTCGAGGCCCCCGGTGCCAGGGTGCCGTTCCAGGCGAGGTGGGTGGCCTGCACGGCCGTGCCGGTCTGCGACCAGGTGGCCGACCAGCCCTGCGTGAGGGTCTGCCCGCTGGGGAACGTGAACCCCAGGCTCCAGCCGGACCGTGTCGTGGTGCCGGTGTTGGTGATCCGCACCGACGCCGTGAAGCCCGAGCTCCAGCTCGATGCGGTGTAGCGCACCGAGCAGGTCGCCGCCGGCACGGTCGGGGTGGGCGTCGGGGTGGGCGTGGGCGTGACGGTGGGCGTCGGTGTGGGGGTCGGGGTCGGTGTGGTGGTGGGCGTCGCCGTCGGTGTCCCGGTGCCCACCGCTGCGATCGTCGTCCCCGTGGTGCTGCCCACCCCGCCGAGGGGCACCTGGTGGTCAAGGCTGACGAACTTGCCGCCCGACTGCCACAGTGCCGGCTTGAGCAGGGCGTACTTGGCGGCGTCCCACGTGACCCAGTCGTCGAGCAGCAGCCCGCCGGTGTCACCCGAGTTCGGGTTCAGCACCCAGAACGTGTGCGAGATCCGCCGCTCCACGATCAGATCGCGCAGAGCTGTCATCCACCGCTGGTTGGGGCCACCGTCGAGGATGCCGCCCCACTCGCCGATGAGCAGCGGTGCCGTGCCCTGCTTGTGCAGGTACAGCCAGTTCGGGTCCCACACGTCGCGTTCGAGCGTGGCGCGGCTCCAGTCGCCGGTGAACCACGGCTGCGCGGAGACCAACGGACCGTAGTCGTGCGGGGAGTACACCAGCTGGTCCTGGTGCACACCCAGGTCGATGGGCAGGTCGCGTGCGCCGCGCAGGTTCCCACCCCACCACGTGCCGTCGTAGTCGGCCCCGTTCGTCGAGGACCAGGACACCCCCGCCTTCGGATACACCTCGATGCCCTCGACCAGGATCAGCAGGTGCGGGTTGATCGCGAGGATCCGCCGGGCGGTCTCCTGGGCGAACGCCCGGAAGTTGTCGACGTCGGAGCTGGCGTCCCACTTGGCGCGAGGCGTGGCACCGGCCGTGCCGTGCGGCTCGTTCTTCAGGTCGGCGCCGATGATCGTGTCGTCGTCCTTGTAGCGGGCCGTCACCCACTCCCACCCGGCGTACACGTCCTGCGTGGTGATCGACCCCTTGAACCACATCGGTGCGAAGTGGCCCGCGTTGTCCGCCTCGGCGCTGTGCACGTCCAGCACGACCTTCAACCCGTACTCGTCGCACAACGAGAGCCAGTAGTCGAAGATCTGCAGGTTGTTCATGCCCGTCAGCTCGGGGTTCGCGTACGTGTTCACGTTCGGCGCCGTCACGACGGTCCCGGCCTTCCACTCCAGCAGCAGCTGTGTGGAGATCGGCACCCGCACCACGTTGATCCCGCGGTCGGCCATGCCCTTCGTCACCGTGCGGATGTTGGCCGTCCACAGGCCGTGGAACACCCGTTCGGTGGCGTTGAAGCCGAACCAGTTGGTGCCCGTCAGCCACGCCTCCTGACCGTTCTCGTCGACGATCCTGGCGCCGTCGGTGTGCAGCCAGTCGGGTGTCGCGTCAGCATGCGCAGACGTCGGGACGAGGGTCAACGACGTGGCCACGGCCGCGGCAGCCACGACCGCCGTGACCCAGCGACGCAGCACACGCTGCGGGCCGAGGCGAGGCTGCGCCGACGAGGAGCCGCTCACAGCGACATGGGACGAACGGAGGAAGGACAACAGGGGCACGGGAACCTCCCGGATCGGCAGAGGGGGAGCGGGGTCCCCCGGGACGAGCCCGGGGGACCCCGCCAGACGCACCCGACGGGTGCGAGGAGCGATCAGGCCACGGTGCAGGAGGCGCCGTTGAGCGTGAACGCGGTCGGGCTCGGGTTCGACCCGCTGTGCGAACCGTTGAACCCGATGTCGGTGGACGCCCCCGGAGCGAGGGTGCCGTTCCAGGCCAGGTTCGTGGCCGTCACCACCGCACCGGTCTGCGACCACGCGGCGCTCCAGCCCTGCGTCACCTGCTGACCACCCGTGAACGCGAAGCCCAGGCTCCACCCGTTCAGCGTGCTCGTCCCCGTGTTCGTGATCCGCACCGACCCGGTGAAGCCCGAGCTCCAGCTGTTCGCCGTGTACGTCACGGTGCAGCCCGCCGCAGGAACCGTCGTCGTCGTCGCCGACACGGCCGCCGACAACGCCGAGACGTTCCCGGCCACGTCCTTGGCCCGCACCGCGAACGAGTACGTCGTCCCCGCACTCAGACCCGTCACCGTGTAGCTCGTCGACGTCGTCGAGGCCACCAGGGTCGTGCCGCGGTACACGTCGTACCCGGCCACACCCGAACCGCCGACCCCGTCGGACGAGGCGTTCCACGTCAACGGCACGCTCGAGGCCGTGACCGTGCCCACCGTCAGACCGGTCGGCACCGACGGAGCCGTCGAGTCGACCGGCCCACCCGCCGCCGTCGTCACCGCGAGCGCCGACGAGGGCGCCGAGACGTTGCCGGCGACGTCCTTGGCGCGCACCGTGAACGAGTACGCGGTGCTGGCCGTCAGACCGGTCACCGTGTAGCTCGTCGAGGCGGTCGTCGCCACCAGCGTGGTCCCGCGGTACACCTGGTAGCCGCTGACACCGGAACCGCCCGCCTCGTCGGTGGAGGCCGACCAGCTCAGGGGCACCGTGGTCGCCGTCGGGGTACCGGCGCTCAGACCGGTCGGGACGGACGGTGCGGTGGTGTCACCAGGGGTCGTCCCCCCCGTGATGGCCGGGTAGGCGTTCTTGACCAGCGTGACGAACTGCTCCTCGAACCACTGCCCGGCCAGCGGGGCGTTCGGGGTCGCACCCGTCAGCTGGTTGGCCAGCTTCGGCGACACGAACGTCGGGTCGCACATGCGGTCGAACCGCTTGCCCTCGTCGTTGGGGATGTCGCTCGAGGCGCCATCGGACTCACCCGGAGGCTTGATCCACACGAACGCGTCCAGGTGCGAGCTGGCGTAGCCGGCCGGGCTGGCCTGCGGCCGCTCACCGATGCCTGCGCCCAGCGGGTTGCACCAGGCGCCACGGTGCACACGGCCGTCGACGCGGGACTCGTTCACGTAGGTGTTGAGCACGGTGCTGGTGGACGCGGCGGTGGGTCGGTCGGTGCCACCCCAGCCGTTGCGCGAGGTGTCGATCAGCATGCCCGTGCTCGCCGGGAACCCCTCCGCGACGAGCAGGCGGTACAGGTGCGCCGTCCAGTCGATCTCGTCGAAGTCGTAGTTCCACTCGTAGAAGCTCGCCGAACGCACCGGGCTCCCACCGACCTGCGCCGAGGAGTCCGTCAGGAACGGCTCGACCAGCGGAGTCGAGTTCGCGGTGTTGGTGACGAACCCGTCCACCGACGCCAGACCCGCGCTCGTCGTGCGGGCCACCTCGGCGAACAGCTTGGCCGAGGGCCCGGCATTGCTGTCCCAGCCCAGCCAGCCCGAGTGCCCCGCATCCAGGTACGTGTACACGTTCGGCAGCGCATGCAGCTCGTCCAACGCGTACTTCACACCGGCGCGGTAGTACGGCGCGGCCTGCTGGCACAGCGGCTCGGAGATGTTCGTGACCAGGTTGGGCAACGAGTCCGGCTCGATCGTCGCCGCGATACGCAGGTCCGCGTACTGCGGCTGGGCGAGCAGGTCCACGATCGCGTCGATGTACTCGCTCTTGTACCGCGCAAGCCCCGCATCGGTGGCCGGCAGCTCACCGTTGGAGGCCAACGCGAAGCAGTCACGCCCCGGCAGGTCGTAGATGACCAGGTTCAGCACGATCGGCGTCGCGCCCTGCTTCTGCTCCAACGCCTCATCCAGGTGGAACTGCAGACCATTACCGTCCACGTTGCCGGCGATGGCACTGATCCGGTCCATCCACACCGCGGTGGGCTGATCCTTCACGGCCCGCATCTGCGCGGCCACACCCGCGTCGCTCTGCCGGGACGCGGCCGCCTCGACCTTGGCGGACCAGCTGGGGTTCACGTACTGCGTCGCACCCGCGTAGGGGTTGTCGACGTGCGCCTCGACCGCGCTCGCGGTCGTGGTCAGCGTGAGCGGTGCCGCGACGAGCGCGAACGCGCCCACCGCGGTCGCTGCGGCGCGGACGCGTCGCCTGACCCTGCTCTTGCCGTGTTCGGACACGTGTGTCCTCCGGGTCTCGTTCGGCGCGGACGTCCGGGTCCCGGGCGCCCGCGGGTCGCCTGGAGAGGGTCCACGGCGACCGGTTCGCACCTGATCACGCGGTGTGGCGGGGTGGGCACGCCGTGAAACGTTTAGGGCCTGCGCCGTGACCGGATCGTGATCTTCACAGCGGGTCCACGGGGCGTGCTCAGCGGGCACGCGGCCCGGTGCTGCCGCGGATGGCCAGGGCGCCCGTCACGACCGTCCGGGCCGCGGTCGTCTCGCCGTCCAGCACCGCGAGCACCGCCTGTCCCGTGGCGGTGCCGACCTCGGCCTGCGCGGACGGCAGCGTCGTGAGCGCCGGTGTGGACAGGTGGCACAGCGCCGAGTCGGCACCTGCGACGACGGACAGGTCCCACGGCACCGCGCGCCCGGTGCGGCGCGCGACGTCGAGTGCGGCGAGGGCCATCTGGTCGCTGTCGTGCACCAGGGCCGTGGGGGGTGTGGGCGAGGTCAGCAGCCGACGTGTGGCCACGGCGGCGTCCTCCGGGGTCGACGTCGTCGTCTCGTGGAGGACCTGACCGCCTGCGGGTTCGACGACTGCGCGCAGCGCGGCCACCCGTGACCGGGTCCGCAGCAGGGCGCCCGGTCCGGTGATCGCGGCGACGTCCCGGTGGCCGAGCTCGAGCAGGTACCGGCCGACCCGCCGGTAGGCGTCGTCCTCGTCGAGGTGAACGCAGGCCAGCTCGTGCACCGACTGCGGTGGGCCCACGACGACCGCGGGCGCCCGGAGTCGGCGCAGGGCGTCGACGCGCGGGTCCTGCGCGAGCACGTCGGTGACGACCATGACGTCGAAACGGCGTTCGGCCCACCAGGAGCCGTACAGCGCGACGGCGGCCTGCGGGTCGTCGACCACCTGCATCAGCAGGGCGAGCCCGCGCGCGGCGATGACGTCCTGCAGGGCTGTCACCAGGTCGAGCAGGGCGGTCGCGTGCGCGGAGGAGGCAGCGACACGGTCGACCACGAGTCCCACGGCCCGGGGGCCGGTCCGCAGGGAACGTGCCGCCGCGCTGGGTCGCCAGCCGAACTCGTCGGCCACGCGCAGGACTCGTTCCCGGGTGGCAGCCGAGACGCCGGGCCGGTCGTTGAGCGCGTAGGAGACCACGGCGATCGAGACACCGGCGGCGCGGGCGACGTCCGTGATGGTCGGCCGTCGCGCGGTCACCGGGCGTGAACCGACCGTGCGACTGGCGTCATGTGCAGGAGTGACCACGATCGCCTAGTGTGTCGCCCGATGCGCCAGCGCGCATCGTCTCGGCTCCGACGGCGCAGGCGAGAGGCGGTCCATGGGCACTGCTCGGCACGGACAGGCGACGGCCCGGCACACCATCGGTGTGCTCTCACCCGTCGTCGGCGGCTTCTACTTCGGTGCTCTCATCGCCGGCATCGCCCGTGCGGCGCGAGCCGCAGGTCACCGGGTCGTGGCGGTGCAGACGTTCCCCGCCGGGCTCGACCGGGAGCGCTACCCCGACGAGCCCGCCCTGCACACCCCCGTCGGCCTGGGTGCGGTCGACGGCCTGGTCGTCGTCGGCTCCGCGGTGCGGCACGACCGGCTGGCCTCGATCCGCGACTGGGGCGTGCCGTTCGTCCTGGTCAGCGAGGACGCCGTCGCCGGAGGCGGTGAGCCGGTCGTCGCCCCCGACAACGCCGGCGGTGTCCGTTCGGCTGTCGAGCACCTGCTGCAGCACGGGCACACCGCGATCGGCTTCGTCGGCCACCTGGGTCAGCGGGACATGCGCGAACGGCACACCGCCTACCGGGACACCCTCGCCGCGCACGGCATCGACCCCCTCGAGGCGTGGTGCTACGAGGCCAGCGACAACCACGAGCAGGGGGGCGCGGACGCCGCGGCCCGCCTGGTCGCCGCCGGCACCCCGACCACCGCCGTGGTCGTCGCCACGGACCGCAACGCCGTCGGTCTGCAGCGTGCGCTGCGTGCCAGCGGGTTCCTGCTGCCGCGTGACCAGGCGGTCGTCGGGTTCGACCACACGGACTCCGGCGCCCGGGTCGTCCCGCGACTGTCGACGGTGGACCCGCACTACGAGCAGGTCGGCGAGCTGGCGGTGGCCGCACTGCTCGCGAACCTGCGCGGTGAGGAGCCCGGCGACCTGTGCCCGCCCTCGCGCCTGGTGCTGCGCGAGTCGTGCGGCTGCACCGAGGCCGGGGTGCCGAACACGACGCCCGGGGGTGACGTGCAGGACGCACGGGAGCGGCTGCACGTGCTGGCCGGTTCGGCGTTCGCCGGTCCCGCGGCAGGCAGCACCCTGCGACGGATCGGCGCCGAGGCCCGCGAGGCGTGGTGGCGGGCCGTGCTGGACCCCCTCGAGTCCGCGGCCGAGCGCGGCACCGCGACCCAGGTCAGCGCCATGGCCCGGCTGGCGGACCTCACGGTGGCGCTGCAGCCGCACCCCGAGGCGCTCGAGCAGGTCGTCGTGGCGGTCCGTGAGCTCGAACGGGCTGTCAGCGCCACGCAGCCACCCCCGGGACACGCCGACGCGGTCTCACGGGCGGGGACCGACGTCCTGCAGGCGCTCGCACAGGGCTGCACCCGGGCGCTGCTGGTGCGCAGCGGCCGCCTGGAACGCACGATCGTCGATCAGTACGAGGTCGACATGGACCTGCTGCGTGGCGTCGGGACCAGTCCCCGTGCGCTGGGTTGGTTGCCCCGAGGCATGCGCGGCCCGGCCTGCCTGGCCCTGTGGCTGGACAGCGACCGCGGCGCCGGTGACCCCGAGCTCGAGGTCGTCGGCGTGCACGACCCCACGGGTTCGTTGACGCGGCTCATCGGTGCGCGCAGCACCGCCAGCCAGTTCCCGCCCGTCGCCCTGACCCGCGCCGGGGTGGTGGGGTCCAGCGACGTCACGTTCGTGCTGCCGGTCACCTTCGGCGACAGCGACTGGGGGTTGCTGGCCGTGGACGGCCCGGTCGAGACCCGCTCGACGAGCGCCCGTGACCGGTTCAACCACTGGGCGGCCCTGCTGGCCGTCGCGCTCGACCAGGACAGGTTGCTGGCCTCGCTGCGCGAGCAGCGGCGAGCCCTCGAGCAGGCTGCCGCCCGGGAACGCGCGCTGGCCGATGCGATGCGGGCCAGCGAGGAGCGGTACGCGCTGGCCGCGCTGGCCGCGCAGGACGGGACGTGGGACTGGGACGTCTCGGCGGGCACGGTGTACTTCTCGACGCGGTGGAAGCAGACCCTGGGATACCGCGAGGACGAGATCGGCTCGTCGCCCGGCGAGTGGCTCGACCGCGTGCACCCGGCCGACCGGGAGGAGGTCTCGGCCGCGATCGCCGGCCAGCTGGCGGGGTCGCCCTCACCGTTCGAGGTGGAGCACCGCATCCGCACGGCCGCCGGTGACTACCGCTGGATGGCCTGCCGCGCCGTGTCGGTGCTCGACGAGGCGGGGTGCCCGGCGCGCCTGGTCGGGGCCCTGGTCGACATCACCGAACGCAAGGAGGGCGAGCTGGCCCGGCAACGGGACGCGTTGCGTGACCCGCGCACGGGCCTGGCCAACCGCCTGCTGCTCGAGGACCGGCTCGGTGCAGCGCTGGCCCGCACCCGGCGCACCGCGACCTACGACGCCGCCGTCGCCCTGGTGCGTCTGATCCCCGGGCCGGCATCCGCCGGGCTCCGCGCGTTGCCCGACGCCGTCCGTGCGCGGGGCGTGCTCGACTCGCTGGTGCAGCGGGACGCCGAGCACCGCACGGCGCGACCCGCGGACGCGCACCAGATCGTCGTGCACCGCCTCGCACGAGCGCTGCGGGAGGGCGACACCGCGGCACGGCTGGGGGAGGACGACTTCGTGCTGCTCCTGGACGACACCCATGCCGCCGGTGTGCCCGCCCGCGTCCGGCAGCTGCTGGAGGAGCTGCGCACCGAGCTCGGCCCGCGCGTGGCGATCGGCCTGGTGGACGGCGTGCGGGGGATGCGCGATGTCGGTGCCGTGCTGCGCGAGGCCGACATCGCGGTGCGCCGCGGCCAGGCACTGGACGAGGCCACCCGTCGCCCGCTGCGCGCTGAGCCACCACGACCGGAGCCCCGCCGGACCGTGTGGTCGGGCGGGGCTCCGGGGTGATCTCAGGCGCTCGCCGGTCGAGCGCCGTCAGCGACGACGGGCCGGGGCACCCTCGCTCGGGTGCGCGCCGTGACGGGGGGTGCGCGGCGGGCCACCGGCAGGGCGGGAGGCGCCGTGCCCCGGCCGCGGACCGGCGTCGATGCGGATGTGCAGCGGGCGCCCGGCGATGCGGGTGCGTGCCAGGCGGTCGACGACCTCAGGGGTCAGCCCGTTGGGGATGTCGACGAGCGCGAAGCTGCCGAAGATGTCGATCTTGCCGACGTCCTTGCCGGTCAGGCCGCCCTCACCGGTCAGTGCGCCGACCAGGGCACCGGGCTGGAGGCCGTCGCGGTGCCCGACGGCCACGCGGTAGCGCGGTCCGCCGGAGGACGACCCGGCACGGGCGCGGTCGCGCACGTCGCGGCCGCCACGCTCGGGGCGGTCACCCTGCTCGTACCGGCCGCCCCGCTCGGGCGTCAGATGCGCGCGGCTGAGCGCGTCGTCGAGGTCGTCGCCGAGCTCGGGCTTGGCCTGGGGGCCCTCGTCGCCGACCGCGAGCGCGGTCACGACGGCCAGCAGGTCGACGAGGTCCGTCTCGGGGTGCTGCGCCAGGTAGTCGGTGACGGCCGTGCGGGCGGTGTCGAGGCGACCGCGGGCGGCGCGCTCCTCGACCCGGCCGAGGAGGGCGGAGGCGCGGTGCGCCGAGACCTGCCCGGGCGAGGGGATGGTGACCTCGGTCAGCTGGTGGCGTGTGGTGCGCTCGATCTGGCGCAGTCGCGTCTGCTCGCTGGGCGTGACGAACGTGAGGGCCTCACCCTCACGGCCGGCGCGACCGGTGCGGCCGATGCGGTGCACGTAGGTCTCCGGCTCGCGGGGCAGGTCGAGGTTGACGACCAGGCCGATGCGCTCGACGTCGAGCCCGCGCGCGGCCACGTCCGTCGCGACGAGCACGTCCAGCGCGCCCGAGCGCAGCCGGTCGACGATCTTCTCGCGGTCGGCCTGCGCCACGTCGCCGGAGATGTAGGCCGCGGAGATGCCGCGCTCGACCAGGGCGCTGCCGATCTCCTCGGCGGCACCGCGGGTGCGGACGAAGACGATCGCGGCGTCGGCCTCGGTGACCGCGAGCACCCGGGCCAGCGCACCGGTCTTGTGCCGGTGCGGCACGACCGCGTACGTCTGGCGCACCGTGGTGACGGTGGAGGACTGCCGTGCGACGGTGACCTCGACGGGGCGGTTGAGGTGCTGCTCGGCGACCCGGCGGATCGCGGGGGGCATCGTGGCGGAGAACAGGGCGACCTGGCGGTCGGACGGCGTGGAGCTGAGCACGCGGTCGACGTCCTCGGCGAAGCCCATGCGCAGCATCTCGTCGGCCTCGTCGAGCACGAGGAACCGGACGTTGTCCGGGCGCAGGGTACGGCGGTCGAGGTGGTCGAGGATGCGCCCGGGGGTGCCGACGACGACCTGGGCGCCGCGCTGCAGCGCACGCTGCTGGGGCAGGAAGGGCGCGCCGCCGTACACGGCGACGACGTCGACGCCGGGCAGGTGCGTGGCGAACGAGCTGATCGCGTCGGCGACCTGCATGGCCAGCTCACGGGTGGGCGTCAGCACGATCGCCTGCACACCGTGCACGGACGGGTCGATCGCGGCGAGCAGCGGCAGCCCGAAGGCGGCGGTCTTGCCGGTCCCGGTCTGGGCGACGCCGACGATGTCGCGGCCGGACAGGAGCGCCGGGATGGCCTGCTCCTGGATCGCGGAGGGGGTGACGAAGCCGAGGTCGGCGACCGCTGCGGCGAGCGGGGCGGGCAGGTCCAGGTCGGCGAAGACGGCCGTGGGAGCCGGGGCAGGCGTGGACGAGGGCAGCACAGAGCTCAAGACAGATGACCGTTCATCGCGGGGGAGCCTGACCGAGCACCAGGACGGTGACGGTGGGTCGCAGCCCCAGCACACCCAAGCGGCTTCCGGGAACTCCCGGTGCCTCGACGACTCGCACGCGCGCCCCGCACGGCCTCACGGCCCCGGTGGCGCGCCCAAGGGGGACGCGACGAACTCCAGATTCGTCCGACAGTCTACGGGGTCCGCCGCCTGCACGGTGCCGAGGGGCCGGGTGACGTCGCCCACACGGGTGCGTCTCGGTCCCTGGCTGCGGGAAGGCCCGGGATCGCGTGCCGTCAGAGGCCGGAGCGCATCGCCTCGATCGAGGGGCAGGCGTCCATCACCACGTCGAGCCCGGCCTCGCGCGCCCGCGTGGCGGCAGCCTCGTCGATCACCCCGATCTGGAGCCACACGGCGCGTGCCCCGACGGCGATCGCCTCGTCGACGACGGCGCCGGCGCGCCACGAGCTGACGAACACGTCGACGACGTCGATCGGCCCGGGGACGTCGGCCAGCCGTCGGTACCCGGTCTGGCCGTGCACGGTGGACGCCGACGGGTGCACGGGGACGATCGTGTGACCGCTGCGCTGCAGGAAGCCCGCGACGCCGTACGCGGCCCTGGTGGTGCTGGTGGACAGCCCGACGACGGCCCACCGGCCGGGTGTCCCCAGCAGGCGCGCGATCACGTCGGGGTCGTTGCGAGAGGTCACCTGAGCAGCCTGCCACGCGGTCCGTCCACGCGTGTGGGGCCCTGCGGGCGCGGGCGGGCGCCTAGTATCGGTGCCCGCAGGTCAGGACGACCGGCAGTGGACACACGGGGGGAGCCGGGGGAGCCGTGCCGCGAAGTGAGGTGGTCACGCAGCGCGTGCTCACCGTTCCGAACCTCATCAGCCTCGTACGGCTGCTGCTGGTGCCTGTGTTCGCCGTGCTCATCTACGCCGGACGCGATGCGACGGCTGTCCTGGTGCTGGCGTTCTCCGGTGCGACCGACTGGCTCGACGGCGTGCTCGCGCGTCGCCTGGGCCAGGTCTCGCGGTTGGGGCAGCTGCTCGACCCCGCCGCGGACCGCCTGTTCATCCTGGTCACGCTCGTGGGGCTGGCCTGGCGCGGTGCGGTGCCGTGGTGGCTGGTCGTGGTGCTGGTGCTGCGCGACGTGGTGCTGACGGTGATGCTCGTGGTGCTGCGGCGCGCCGGGTTCGGACCGCTGCCGGTGCACCTGGCGGGCAAGGCCGGCACGTTCGCGCTGCTGTATGCCTTCCCGTTGCTGCTGCTGTCGGAGTGGGCCGACCCGGTCGGAGTCGTGTGCGGCGTCGTGGGGTGGGCCTTCGCCCTGTGGGGTGTGGGTCTGTACTGGTTCTCCGCCGGTCTCTACCTGACGCAGGCGCGCGACCTGCTCCGTTCGCGGAGCCCGAGGACCGTGTGACGGCGCGGCACGGCACCCCTGGGGTGGCACCGGCGGGCCCCGCACGCCGGCCGGACGCCTCGATGACGCTGCTCATCGAGGTGCAGGAGCGTCCGCTCGACCCGGGGTACCAGCTCGTCGCGGATCGGCGCCGGGCCGGCGAGGCGGCACCGCGCGGACGTGCGGGCGCCGCGGCACTGACCGTGCTGGCCGTCCTGCTGGGGCTGGGGGTCACCTCGGCCACCGTCGCCCTGCGCCGCCCCACGGAGGACCTGGCGGCGACCCGCAGGCTGCTCGAGGAGCAGATCACCACCCGTACCGAGTCGGCGGCGACGCTGGCCACCCAGCTGACGGACCTGAGCACCGAGATCGCCTCGCTGCAGAACCAGGCCCTGGCCAGCGACGACCCGGAGCTGCTGGCCGCCCTGAACCGCGACGCCGTCAGTGCCGGGACGAGTGCCGTGACCGGGACGGGCCTGCGCGTGGTCCTCTCCGACGCCTCGACGACGGACCCCGACACCCAGGACCCGAACGAGCGCGTGCAGGACTTCGACCTGCAGGTCCTGGCCAACGGCCTGTGGGCGGCCGGGGCCGAGGCCGTCGCCATCAACGGCGTGCGCCTGACCGCCACGTCGGCCATCCGCACGGCCGGCAGCGCCGTGCACGTCGACCTGGTCCCGCTGTCCAGCCCGTACACGGTGGAGGCGATCGGCGACCCCGCGGACCTGCAGACCCGCCTGGCGCAGTCGAGCGCGGGCACGCACCTGGCGTCGCTGCGCTCGATGTACCGCATCGGCGTGCAGCTCAAGTCCGTGCAGGACCTCGAGCTGCCCGGCTCGGGGCAGGTCACGTTGCGGTACGCGTCGGTGCCGCCGGGCACCGACCTGGGGGTGCTCGAGGCGCCGACCGCCGACGAGTCGTCGCCGGAGCCGACGGCACCTGCGCAGAGCGCGCCGTCCACGGACGAGGCGGCACTCGGAGCCACGACGCGGGAGCACCTGTGAGAATGTCCGCACGTCTGTCGGAAGGAGCACGTGCGTGATTGCCGTCATCGGGCTCGTCATCGGGGTGGTCGTCGGTCTCGTCGTCCAGCCGACCGTGCCTGTCGAGCTGCAGCCCTACCTGCCGATCGCGGTCGTGGCAGCCCTCGACGCGCTGTTCGGCGGTCTGCGCGCGATGCTCGACGGGATCTTCGACGACAGGGTGTTCCTGATCTCGTTCCTCTCGAACGTGGTCGTCGCCGCTCTCATCGTGTTCCTCGGTGACCAGCTGGGGGTGGGCACGCAGCTGTCGACCGCTGTGGTCGTCGTGCTCGGCATCCGGATCTTCTCCAACGCCGCGGCGATCCGACGGCACCTGTTCAAGGCATGAGCGTGCCTGACGACAGCACCGCCAACCGCCCCGCAGGCGAGGCTGCCGCGGCCGGTGGCGGCGGCGTGGACGACGTCGACGTCCCCGTCACCGGGCCGTCCGACGAGGAGCTCGGCCCGGTCGACCTCGTCGAGCGTGACGCGCCCGGGGACGACGACCCGGACGACCAGGACGGCCTGCCCGCCACGCAGACCCCGAACCCCGAGGGCTCGTCCGAGGGCTCCTCCGAGGGCATAGAGCAGGAGCTGGCGCGCCTGGCCCGGATGCTCGACCCGACGACCGTCGTCCCGCTCTCTCCGGAAGACCCCGACGCACCCCAGGACGTGGTCCCCGCCGAGAGGTCGGACCCGCTCGAGGAGACGCCCCGCGGCGACCTCGCCTCGTCCGAGCCGTTCCCGCACGACCCGGCCCGGAGGGCCGAGATCGCCGCGGCCCGGGCCGCGGGGGGCAGGGAAGCGCGGTCCGTCGCCGAGGGCTGGCGCACGCTGGCCCGCGGTCTGCGTCCTCGGGCGACCAAGGGCCAGCTCCTCGCCGGAGTGCTGTGCGCGGTGCTGGGCTTCGCGCTGGTCGTCCAGGTCCGCCAGACCGCCAGCGTGAGCCTGTCCTCGATGCGCCAGGAGGACCTGCTGCGCATCCTGGACGAGGCCACGACCCGCAGCGACGACCTCGCCCGGGAGGTGACCGCCCTGGAACGTGAGCGCGACCAGCTGCTCTCGGACGACGACACGCGTCAGGCCGCACGGGACGCCGCCCGCCGCACGGCGATCGCCCAGGGCATCCTCACCGGCCGCCTGCCCGCGCAGGGGCCCGGCGTGACCGCGACCATCCTGGACCCGGAGGGCACGGTCAAGCCCGTCACGTTGCTGAACTTCATGGAGGAGCTGCGCAATGCCGGGGCAGAGGCGATCGAGCTGAACGGGCAGCGCGTCACGGCGAGCAGTGCGTTCACGGGATCGCCCGGCTCGGTCGTGCTGGACGGCGTCACGATCTCCCCGCCCTACCGGTGGAAGGCCATCGGCGACCCGGACACGATCGCCCCCGCCCTGGAGATGCCGGGTGGCGCCGTGGCGACGGTGCGCGGCAACGGCGGCTCCGCCTCGGTGGACCGGCAGGAGCTGGTCACCATCGACGCACTGCGTTCGGCGCCCGATCCCGCGTACGCGACACCGGTACCGCCCGAGGCGGGCTGAGCGAGCACCTGCGCGCACCGGCGGCACCCGACGCGCACGCGACCTGCGCGTCGGGTGCTGCACCGGGGGTGCGCCTCCGCATAGGGTGTGGGGACCACGCCCGCACGGCTGCGGGACGTGGCCGGACGAACAGCCCCTGGGGAGGCGGCATGAGCGACGATCGGCAGGTGCCCGGGCCCTTCGGCACGGACGCCGCCCACCCCGCACCCGGGGTCGACACCACGATGGTCTTCGGCGCCATCGAGCAGGTGGATCTCGAGGCGCAGGGCAACACCCCGGTCGGGCTGACCGCCGACGAGGCCGCCGCGGTCCAGGCGTTGCCGCCGACCTCGGCGCTGCTGGTCATGCAGCGAGGTCCGAGCGCTGGTGCACGATTCCTGCTCGACGCCGAGCGGACCGTCGCGGGGCGCAGCACGCACGCCGACATCTTCCTGGACGACGTCACGGTCTCGCGCAAGCATGCCGAGTTCGTCCGCGAGGGTCAGGGCTTCGTCGTGCGCGACATCGGTTCGCTCAACGGCACGTACGTCAACCGCACCCGGATCGACCAGGCCCAGCTGCGGGCGGGCGACGAGGTGCAGATCGGCAAGTACCGGCTCACGTTCCACCCCAGCCCGCACCGCGAGTCGCCGCCCGCGTGAGCGGTCCGGTCGTGGTCGGGGTGACGAAGGGGAGCAGGACGTGGTGAGTGCGGGGGCGGGCGCGCGACGACGCCTGGACACGCTGCTGGTCGACGAGCAGCAGGCCGAGCCGGCGGACGCAGACGGTACCGAGCCGTGGCCGCGGGGCATCTCCCGGCGGGCCAGCATGCGGATCTCCGACGTGCTGGCGGCGCTGCGGATCGAGTTCCCCGCGGTGACGACCTCGAAGCTGCGGTTCCTCGAGGAGCAGGGGCTCGTCGAACCGGTGCGGACCCCGGCGGGCTACCGGCAGTACTCGCCCGCCGACATCGAGCGCCTGCGCTACGTGCTGCGCCAGCAGCGTGACCGGTACATGCCGTTGAAGGTCATCGGCGAGCACCTGGCTGCGCTCGACGCGGGCGAGGAGGACGAGCCGGCTCCTCGCGCGCGGCTGGCGACGAGCGACGGCGTCCGTTCGGCGGCGGCGCGGTGGACGGCCGAGAGTCTCGCGCACGAGGCCGGTGTGCCGCGCGACTTCGTCGAGGACCTCGTGCGGGCCTCGGTGCTGCGCCCCGGGGCGCGTGGCGTGTTCGAGCCGTGGGCGCGCGAGGTCGTCGTGGCCGCCGCGGCCTTGGCCGAGCACGGCATCGACGCCCGGCACCTGCGGCAGTTCCGCGCGGCGGCCGACCGTCAGGCGGACCTCGTGGAGCAGGTCGTGGCGCCGTGGCGCGGGCAGCGCAGCGCGTCCTCGCGGGCGCGGGCGGGCACCCTCGCGGCCGAGGTGGGGGAGCTGTGCACGCAGATGCACACTGCTCTGGTGCGCGCCGCGGTCGCCGATCTGGCTCCGTGAGCCTGCCCTTGACCTGTCCGGTTCGCCGTGCGGTGCCCTCGGGGCGCCCGAGCGTGCGTGCCGTCGTAGCGTGGGGTCGTGGGTGAGGGCGACGAGCTGGTCCCGGTCGAGGTCGTCGGAGTGCGCCAGAACCTGGCGGACGCCGAGGTCGTCGTGCTGCTGCTGGACCCGGACGCCGAGCTGCTGGTGCCGATCCTGATCGGTCCCGCGGAGGCCTCCGCGATCGCCTCGGCGCAGGCCGGCATCGTCCCGCCGCGCCCGATGACGCACGACCTGCTGCGCGATGCGTTGCTGGCGGCGGGAGCCACGGTGAGCCGGGTGGAGATCCTGCGGCTGGAGGGTGGGGTGTTCCATGCGGCCCTGGTGCTGGGCACCGGTCGGCGCGTCGACTCGCGTGCGTCGGACGCGATCGCCGTGGCGCTGCGCTTCGGGTGCCCGGTGCTGTGTGCGGCCGAGGTCGTGGCGGTCGCCGGCATCGAGGTGCGCACCGGGCCGTCGGAGCAGGACCTCGAGCGGTTCCGGGAGTTCCTCGACCACGTCGAGCCGGAGGACTTCGGGACCAGCGGCGACCCCGATCCGGGGGAGCGGTAGCGCACCTCACCACGAGTTCCGCAAGTGCGTGGCAGGGCCGTTCGGGTGAACTCGACGGGTGAACCCTCGACCTCAGGTCGAACGTGAGACACGCCGCCCCCGACACGCGGCCGACGTCGTTGCACCGGCCCAGGCACAGGCTTAGCGTTGCCGGTGGATGAACACCACGCGCCACCTGGTGCGTGCGGAGAGCGGAGGACCCGTGGCCAGCAACGAGGGCGCCGAGAGCGCCGGCGGGATCCCGCAACGCGCACAGGGTCTCCTGTTCGACGACGACCTCCCCGACCTTGACACGAGCACCGGCTACCGCGGGACGACCGCCTGCGGCGCGGCCGGGATCACCTACCGCCAGCTGGACTACTGGGCCCGCACCGGCCTCGTCGAACCGTCGGTCCGCAGCGCCACGGGCTCCGGCACGCAGCGGCTCTACTCGTTCCGCGACATCCTCGTGCTCAAGGTCGTCAAGCGGCTGCTCGACACGGGTGTGTCGCTCCAGCAGATCCGCTCGGCCGTCAGCCACCTGCGCGAGCGCGGTGTCGACGACCTGGCGCAGATCACGCTCATGTCCGACGGTGCCAGCGTCTACGAGTGCACCTCGGCCGACGAGGTCATCGACCTGGTCCAGGGTGGCCAGGGCGTCTTCGGCATCGCCGTCGGGCGCGTGTGGCGTGAGGTCGAGGGCAGCCTGGCCGAGCTCCCGAGCGAACGTGCCGACGCCGACGGTGCACCGCAGCACGACGAGCTCGCCGTCCGCCGTCAGGCGCGCAGCGCCGGCTGACCCATGCCACGCCGAGAGGCCCCCTGCCCGCCGGGCACGGGGCCTCTCGGCGTACGGGGCGCCCTCGAGCGGGGGCGGCAGGCGGCGTCAGCGCCGAGGGGCCCGCAGCGCCCGCTCGAGCAGGGCGTCGAACACCCCGGCCAGCTCGCCGGCGGCAGCCCCGGGCCACGCGTGCACCGGTTGGGCAGCGCCCTGCGCCTGCTGCAGCGCGGCACGCTCGGGCACATGGGGCGTCAGCACGAGCGGGCCGTACAGCTTGGCGAGCTCCTCGAGACGGAACGCCTGCTCGACCGACCGCGCACGCACCCGGTTCACCGCGATCCCCAGCGGCTGCAGCGCCGGCGCCGGGCCGCGGCGCAGCTCGTCGATGGTGCGCATGGCCCGGCCGACCGCCATGACGGCGAACAGCCCGGGCTCGGTCACCACGAGCGCGCGGTCGCACGCCGTCAGACCGGTGCGTGTCAGACCACCCAGGGACGGCGGGCAGTCGACGAGCACCAGGTCGTAGCCACCCACCCACGACAGGGCGAACCGCAGACGGTCGATGTCGGCGTCGTCGAGCCGGTCGTGCAGCACGGTGCGCTCCGAGCCGACCAGCACGTCCAGGCCGGTGTCGGCCCAACCGCTGGGCATCGTCGCGGCCTCGACCGCGGCCTGCGTCGGGTCGTCGAGCACGGAGGCGACGTCTCCACCACCGGGTGCCGCACCGGCCCCGAGCGCCATCGTCGAGTCACCCTGCGGGTCCAGGTCGACCACGAGCGTCCGCAGCCCCCGCTCGAGCGCGGCCGAGGCCAGGCCGAGGGTCACCGACGTCTTCCCGACACCACCTTTGAGACTGCACACCCCGAGGACCAGCACGGGCCTTACCGTATCGGCGGGCACGAGCGCGCACGAAACGTGCACGTGGCAGGATCGCGCCCGGGGTGGTGTGACGGGGCCTGCTGCACCGCGGCAGGGGGGCCCGCGTGCGACGCAGCGGGCACGGTGCCCCGGTCACACCTCTGGAGACCCGAAGGATGGAGTGAGCCGTGTTCTCGAAGGTACTCGTCGCCAACCGGGCCGAGATCGCCGTCCGGGCGTTCCGTGCCGCCTACGAGCTGGGGGCCCGCACCGTTGCGGTGTTCCCGCACGAGGACCGCAACTCCGAGCACAGGCTGAAGGCCGACGAGGCGTACCCGATCGGCACGCCCGGGCACCCGGTGCGCGCCTACCTGGACATCGCCGAGATCATCCGCGTCGCCAAGGACGCCGGTGCCGACGCGATCTACCCCGGGTACGGGTTCCTGTCGGAGAACCCCGAGCTGGCGCGCGCCGCCGCCGAGGCGGGCATCACATTCGTCGGTCCGCCGCCCGAGGTGCTCGAGCTGGCCGGCAACAAGGTCCGTGCGCTCCAGGCGGCGCGGGACGCCGGGATCCCCGTGCTGCCCTCCTCGGCGCCCTCCGCCGACGTCGAGGAGCTGCTGCACGCCGCGGACGAGGTCGGATTCCCCATCTTCGTCAAGGCCGTCGCCGGGGGCGGTGGCCGTGGCATGCGCCGCGTCAACACCCGCGACGAGCTGCCCGAGGCCCTCGCCGCGGCCATGCGCGAGGCCGACGCCGCGTTCGGCGACCCGACCGTGTTCCTCGAGCGGGCCGTGCTGCGGCCGCGGCACATCGAGGTGCAGATCCTGGCCGACGGCGCCGGCAACGTGGTGCACCTGTTCGAGCGTGACTGCTCGCTGCAGCGTCGCCACCAGAAGGTCATCGAGATCGCACCGGCCCCGAACCTCGACCCGGCGATCCGGGACGCGCTGTGCCGCGACGCCGTGGCGTTCGCCCGCAGCATCGGCTACCAGAACGCCGGCACCGTGGAGTTCCTGCTCGACACGGTCGGCGACCGGGCCGGGCAGCACGTGTTCATCGAGATGAACCCGCGGATCCAGGTCGAGCACACGGTGACCGAGGAGGTCACCGACATCGACCTGGTGTCCTCCCAGATGCGGATCGCGGCGGGGGAGACGCTGGCCGACCTGGGCATCAGCCAGGAGAACGTGCGCATCAACGGCGCCGCGCTGCAGACCCGCATCACCACCGAGGACCCGGCCAACGGGTTCCGCCCCGACACCGGCCGGATCATCGCCTACCGCTCCCCGGGCGGTGCGGGCGTCCGGCTCGACGGCGCCACGGCGACCGCCGGTTCGGAGATCTCGGGCCACTTCGACTCGATGCTCGTCAAGCTCACCTGCCGTGGCCGGGACTTCCCGAGCGCGGTGCGTCGAGCCCGGCGCGCACTGGCGGAGTTCCGTATCCGCGGCGTGCGGACGAACATCCCGTTCCTGCAGGCCGTGCTCGCCGACCCCGAGTTCGTCGCCGGCCAGGTCTCGACCTCGTTCATCGACGAGCGGCCCGAGCTGCTCGCCGCCCGCGAGAGCGCCGACCGTGGCACGCGCCTGCTGGCGTACCTGGGCGACGTGACCGTCAACCGTCCGCACGGTGGACGCCCGGCCGACGTCGTCGATCCGCGCACCAAGCTGCCGGCGGTCGACATGAGCGTCCCGGCGCCGGCGGGCAGCCGACAGCGACTGCTGGAGCTGGGCCCGACTGGCTTCGCCTCAGCCTTGCGGGCGCAGACCGCGCTGGCAGTCACCGACACCACGTTCCGCGACGCCCACCAGTCGCTGCTGGCCACCCGCGTCCGCACGCACGACCTGCTGGGCATCACCCCGGCGCAGTCGCGCCTGCTGCCGGGGCTGCTGTCGGTGGAGGCGTGGGGAGGGGCGACCTACGACGTCGCCCTGCGGTTCCTGGGCGAGGACCCGTGGGACCGCCTGGCCGCACTGCGTGAGGCCCTGCCCGGCACGGCGCTGCAGATGCTCCTGCGCGGCCGCAACACCGTCGGCTACACGCCGTACCCGGCCGAGGTCACCGCGGCGTTCGTGCGCGAGGCGTCGGCCACCGGCATCGACATCTTCCGGATCTTCGACGCACTCAACGACGTCGAGCAGATGCGCCCGGCCATCGAGGCCGTCCGTGAGGGTGGGGTCTCCGTGGCCGAGGTGGCCCTGTGCTACACCGGCAACCTGCTCGACCCGGCCGAGGACCTCTACACGCTCGACTACTACCTGCGGCTGGCCGACTCGATCGTCGAGGCCGGGGCGCACGTGCTGGCCATCAAGGACATGGCGGGGCTGCTGCGCCCCGCGGCGGCGGCGCGACTGGTGACCGCGCTGCGCGAGCGGTTCGACCTGCCGGTCCACCTGCACACGCACGACACCACCGGCGGGCAGCTGGCCACCCTGCTGGCCGCCTCGGCCGCCGGGGTCGACGCGGTCGACGTCGCCAGCGCCGCGATGGCCGGAACCACGAGCCAGCCGCCCATGTCGGCCCTGGTCGCGGCCCTGGAGCACACCGAGCGGGACACCGGGCTGGACCTGCAGGCCGTGTGCGACCTGGAGCCGTACTGGGAGGCGGTCCGTCGCGTGTACCGCCCGTTCGAGTCCGGCCTGCCCGGTCCGACGGGGCGCGTATACGAGCACGAGATCCCCGGTGGTCAGCTGTCGAACCTGCGGCAGCAGGCCATCGCGCTGGGTCTGGGCGGGCAGTTCGAGCAGATCGAGGCGATGTACGCCGCCGCCGACCGGATCCTCGGGCGACTGGTCAAGGTCACGCCGTCGTCGAAGGTCGTCGGCGACCTCGCACTGCACCTGGCGGCGCGCGGCGCCGACCCGGCGCAGTTCGCCGAGAACCCGCAGCAGTTCGACATCCCCGACTCGGTGGTCGGGTTCCTGGCCGGTGAGCTGGGCGACCCGCCCGGCGGCTGGCCCGAGCCGTTCCGCACCAAGGCGCTCGCCGGGCGCACGGTGCGCACGGGCCTCACGCCGCTGTCCGACCAGGACCGTGCGGACCTGGCCGCCGACTCGGCCACGCGCCGCAACCGGCTCAACCACCTGCTGTTCGCCGGCCCGACGAAGGACTTCAAGACCTTCCAGGGCACGTTCGGCGACGTGAGCGTGCTGGACACCTCCGCGTACCTGTACGGCATGCAGACCGGCGACGAGGCGGACATCGAGATCGGCAAGGGTGTGCGCCTGCTCGTCGGCCTCGAGGCCATCGGTGAGCCGGACGAGCGCGGCATGCGCACCGTGATGTTCACGCTCAACGGGCAGATCCGTCCGCTGTCGGTCCGGGACCGGCACGTGCAGGTCGATGTGCAGTCGGCCGAGAAGGCCGACCCCGGCGCACCCGGTCAGATCGCTGCGCCGTTCGCGGGTGCAGTCACCCCGGTGGTCCTCGAGGGCCAGAAGGTCGAGGCCGGCCAGACGGTCGCCACGGTCGAGGCGATGAAGATGGAAGCGGCGATCACGACACCGGTGGCCGGCAAGGTGCAGCGGGTCGCCATCGGCGCCGTGCAGCAGCTCGAGGGCGGCGACCTGGTCATGGTCATCGTCTGACGGGCATGCTGGGCGCATGACGACCCTGACCTTCTGGGGCCATGCCTGCGTCCGGTTCGACGGCGACGAGGGCGGACTCGTCGTCGACCCCGGCTCCTTCTCGGACCTCGACGCGGCGCTCGACGGTGCGCGCGCCGTGCTCGTCACCCACGAGCACGGCGACCACGTCGCCGTCGACGCCCTGGTGCCGCGGCTGGGTGCCGGGCTGCCGCTGTGGGGCCCCGCCTCCGTCGTCGAGGCGCTCGTGCACGCGGGAGCCGACCCGGAGCACCTGCACGTGGTGCGTGCCGGCGACGAGTTCCGGGCCGCCGGCCGGCACGTGCGGGTCATGGGGGAGTGGCACGCGCTGATCCACCCCGACGTCCCGCTGGTGCCCAACGTCGGCTATCTGGTCGACGGACGGGTGCTGCACCCGGGCGACAGCCTGGTGCCTCCCGACGTCACCGGTGTCGACGTGCTGCTGACGCCGGTGTCCGGTCCGTGGTTGCGGGTGGCTGACGTGATCGAGCTCGTGCGCGCGCTCGCACCGCGCCGGGTGGTACCCCTCCATGACGCGCTGCTCAGCGAGACGGGCCGGACCCTGATGGAGAACCTCGTGGCACGGCTGGGTGGCGCGGGCGCTCCGTGGCGGCTGGCACCGGGTCAGTCGCTGGACCTCGACGTCTGAGCTGCCGGTCGCGCCCGTGCCGCGGCGCCCCAGGCGTCGTACGGTGAGGCGTCGAGGCGACCACGAGTCGGGAGGCGCGACCATGAGCGTTCCGGGGGACCACGAGGTACCCGTGCTGGAGTACGACGAGACGATCCCGCCGCGCCCGGAAGAAGAGGTCGCCGACGTCGCTCGTTCGCGCCCCGACCCGGCGGGGCACGGCGGCAACCCCGGGGCTGCGGTGCCGGGTGCACCGGTCGGCGGCGTGGGCGACACGTCGGCGTCCGAGGCCTGACGGGTTCCCGCGATCGCGTGGGGCATGCTGGACGCGTGGTGCAGATCCGCAAGGCCGACGAGAACGACTGGGCGCTCGTGCAGCAGGTGCGGCTGCGCTCCCTGCGCGAGGACGACGACGTGTTCGGCGCATCCCTGGCGCGCGAGGAGATGTTCAAGGAGTCGCACTGGCGCATGCGCCTGCGCTCGAGCCCGACCTGGATCGCCCTGGACGACGACGGTGCCGTGCGTGGCTGCGTGTCGATGATCCAGGAGCCCGGCTCACCGGCGGACGACAGGCATGTGGTGGCGTTGTGGGTGGCGCCGGAGGTGCGTCGTCGCGGCGTCGGTTGGGCGCTGCTGGACGTCGTGCGCGAGGCGGCGCAGGCGGAGGGTGCACGAACGGTCTCGCTGTGGTTGGAGGACTCCAACCACGGCGCGGTGGACCTGTCGGTGCGGGCCGGATTCACGCGCACCAGCGAACGGCATCAGCTGACGCGTGACCCGTCGAGGGTCGAGGAGCGGTACGTCCGCACGCTCACCTGAGCCGCCGCGGCGAAGGTGCTGCCGCTGCTCAGGGGTGCATCGAGACTGATGAGGGCGGTATGCTCCGTCAGTCCGTTTTGTCGCCAAACTATTGTGGAGCAATACCATCCCCTCGCGAAGCACTGTCCCGCCGAACGCATCGGAGTCGATGGCGCTCGTCCAGCTGCTCGGACCGCTGCGTCGCGGCATCCACCGGGTGACCCGCGCCGACGGGAGCGGGTCACCCGCCGACGAACCGCTGCCACCCCCACCCCAGGTCGAGGTGCTGCGCCTGCTGGCCGGCGGGGGGAGCTGGTCGACCGGCGCGCTGGCCGAACGGCTCGAGCTCGCCGCCTCCACACTGAGCAACCTGCTGCGCGACATGGAAGGGCGTGGCCTGGTGGAGCGCGCCCGGGTGCCCGACGACCAGCGGCGAGTGGTGGTGAGCCTGCGCAGCAGCGGCCGCGCCGCCCTGCGACACCACGACGCCCACGCCGCACGCGTCCTGGGGACCTACCTCGCCACGCTCTCCGAGGGCGACCAGGTGGCGCTGCGTGCGGCCTTGCCGGCGCTGGCCCGACTCACCGACGCACTCGGCGGCACGCACGCCACAGCGCGGTGACGGTGCTGACGCCCGCGCGGGCGACGTCCTCCGGTCGCCCGCGCGGGACGCTCAGGTCGCACTGGCCAGCTGCGGGGCTCCCTCACCGGTGAGGCGTGCTGCCGCCGTGGCGCGTCCTGCCATCGCGAGCACGAGATCCAGCGTCGTACCTTCCACCACCGGACCGGTACCGACGTCGAACGCGCTGTCACAGGCAATCAGCCGCAGCCCCTTGACCGCCGTCCGGGAGCCCACGGCGAAGTCCTTGCGCGCATACCCCTCGGCCACAGCCGCAGCGACGTCTGTCGGCGTCCACGAAGCCAGCCCGAGCGGCTCGCGGATGTCGGCGGCGTGCACGACCACCTCGCCGAGCCACGCCCACAGGTCGCGCGTGGGGGCGATCCGGGCGTCGACGACAGCCCTGAATGCCGTGAGGGTCGCCTCCGGGCTCGTGCCCCGGTGCTCGGCGAGGCGACGCTCGTTGTGCAGGTCGGCATCGAACCGTGCCCCGACGATGCTGCGCAGCCACGCCCAGCGCCCCGTACTCGCGGCCGCGGTCAGGTGCGCCACGACGTCCTCGACCGACCATGCCGCGCAGAGCGTCGAGTGGGACCACTGGTCCGGGGAGAGGTTCTCGAGGTCGGTGACGAGGGCGGCGCGCTCGGCGGCGATGGCCGACCAGAAGCGTTCGGGCGTCCAGGAGTCCATGCGGAGCACCGTAGGGGAACCTCCTCGTGATGGCGTGTGCAACCGGACACCTCGGGCCCCACGTGTCCGACCGGGGGCGGATGCCGCGGCAGCCGATCGGCAGGCAGGGTGGCCGACGGCGAGCCCTGCGGGCGGCGCCCACCCCAGGTGAAGGAGACGTTGCTCGTGTTCGACCCCGTCCCGGTGCTCCCGGTCGTCCTCCCGCTGGGTGCGGCGGTGCTCGGAGGGCTGCTCTGGCTCCTGCACCGCCGGGGGCGCCTGTCGTGGCCGCGCATCGTCGTAGCCCTGGCGCTGGCCGTGTACGTCGCCGGTGTGGTCGCCAACACCGTCTTCCCGATCTACCGGGACAAGCCCACGGCAGGCGGCCCGTGGGCCGACCACCTCGCGCTCGTGCCGCTCGTCGACTACGAGGTCGCCGATGCCGTCATGAACGTCCTGGTGTTCGTCCCCGTCGGGGTGCTCGTGCCGCTGGTGATCGCCGGGACGTCGTGGGGGAGCGCCGTCGTCGCGGCCGGCGCCCTCAGCCTGACGATCGAGGTCACGCAGTGGGCCACGGCACACCTGCTGGGCGGCGGCCACATCGCCGACGTGAACGACCTGATCTTCAACGTGATCGGCGGGGTGGTGGGCGTCGCGCTCATCGCGTCTGCCGAGCGCGTGCCTGCGATCGGCCGGGTCGTCGACCAGGTCCGGTGGCGCGGCGCCAGGGCGGACGGCTCCGACGTGCTCGTCGGGCAGCACCCTGCTCCCGGCAGTTGATCGCCACGTGAGCGCACCGGCCCGGGGCGCTTCGGCTGGGTCACCGACCCGGAGGGCAACCACGTCGAGCTCTGGCAGCCCGCCTGATCGCTGAGCCATGCCCGACGGGCAGCGACGTCGGCGAGAGTCCGACCACAGGGGGATGCCCGGTCCGGGAGCGGGCGGGAACCATGACCCGGTGCCGTTCACGCTCGCCCATCCCGCCGCCGTGCTGCCCCTGGTGCGTGGTCCGCTCGTGCCGGCCGCGCTGGTCGCAGGCTCCCTGAGCCCTGACGTGCCGTACTTCGTCCCGGTTCCCCGCTCCGCAGACGCCTGGTACGAGCCGTTCGTCAACGCGACGACGACCCACACGTGGCCCGGGATGCTGCTGGTGGCGGTGCCGACCGCCGCGGTGCTGCTCGGGCTCTGGTGGCTGGTCAGCCCGCCACTGCGCGCACTGGTCATGGGGGAGGAGGCGCCCCAGGTGGGGCGCGCGGGCTCGCCGGGGAGTGCGCGGCGGGTGCTGTGGGGCGCCGTCTCCTTGGTGCTCGGCATGCTCACGCACGTGGCCTGGGACGCGTTCACGCACGGCGACGGCGTGGTGGTGCAGCACGTGGCGTGGCTTCGTGAGCCGCTGATCGGCGCGGTGCCGGCCGGGCGAGTGCTGCAGCACCTGAGCACGGCGGCGGGGCTGGCCGTGCTGACCGTCTGGGCGGCGCGGGCATGGGCCGTGTGGCGGCGCGACGGGGGGCGCCTGCGCCTCGACCGGCGTCGGCTCGCCGTCGCGGGTGCGCTCCTCGTGCTGGGCATCCTGGGAGCCGTCGTCGGGAGCGCCGGCGTGCGCGGCGCCGGGTGGGAGGCGTCATTGTCTGCCGCGGCGAAGGACGGCGGCACCGTGGTCGTCGCGGCCGGGATGCTGGCGGCCGCGACGTGGTGGGTCGCGCGGCTCGTACCGTCCGCGCGTCACCGCGTTCGTCAGCGCTGAGCCGCCCAGGGGAGCCTGCGAGCTGCCGGATCGGGCGCGTTCAGGGCCGATCCGCACGTCACTGGCGCCTCTGCGTATCGAGATCGGTCGCACTCGGCCAGCTTGACCGGTCGTGCGGTCCGCGGGCCCTCGTACCGGGCACGCGCGTCGTCGCGGCGCGGCCGGCCTCCGAGTCGCTCCCGACCGGGGCGGGGACCCCGTGATGAGCCGCCACGCCGGGTGGGAGCGCCGAGCGCCCGCCCGGGCCCGGGTGATGGTCACGAGTGTTGCACGTGTCAACTTATGCGCATAAGGTGCCTCGGTCGACCCCTCTTGGAGTCGGCTCCGAAGCAGCACAAAGGAGTGTCATGTCGTCAACCGGCCCTGCACCCACCCGCGAGCACTCCACCTCGACGAGGCGGGCTCGTGTCCGCGTGCGCCGCCCCGAGGCCCCGGCGCCGGTCAGCCCCGTGCTGTATGGGCTGTTCCTCGAGGACATCAACTTCGCAGCAGATGGTGGGCTCAACGCGAACCTGGTGAACAACTACACGTTCGACGGTGCCTACCTGGACCGTTCCAACGGGTACAGCCAGTTGGGCGCGGTGATGTTCAAGAAGAAGGCCAGGGCGATGTACGACCCGTTGCGACACTGGTCAGCCACCTCGCGCCTGGAGTCGCGCGTCGGAGACGGGCCTGCTCCGGGTGCGCAGTACGCCCGTCTCGGTGTGGAGGGCGCCGTCGAGTTCGTCAATCACGGGTACCCCGGGGACGACGGGGCGTCGATGGGGTGCCGGGCGGGCGTCGGACACGAGTTCTCGGCGCTCGTGCGTGCGGACCGGTTCGACGGGGACCTGACGGTCGCGCTGGTGTCCGCCGACGGCGTGGTCGTGGCGGAGGCGTCACTCGAGGCGCCCTCCGATGGTTGGCAGCAGGTGCAGGCGGTCCTGACGCCCGACCGGACCGCGCTGTGCTCGCTGCGGATCAGCGCGACGGGTGCGGGGGACCTCGATCTCGACGAGGTCAGCCTCGTGGCCCAGGACCACTGGAAGGCAGGCGACCCGCGCTGGACGCAGGGTCGCCTGCGTCGCGACCTCGTCGAGGCGCTGGCGGAGCTCAAGCCGGGCTTCATGCGCTTCCCGGGGGGGTGCATCGTCGAAGGGGTCGGCGATGGCAACCAGTACGACTGGCGTGACACGGTGGGCCCGCTCGTGCACCGGCGGAGCAAGTACAGCCTGTGGGCGGAGGGGCGCCGCGACGGTGACTACTCCCAGTCCAACCAGGTCGGGTTCTACGAGTACTTCCTGCTGTGCGAGGACCTGGGAATGGAGCCCGTGCCGGTCGTGTGGGCCGGCCTGTCGTGCCAGTTCCGGTCGAGCGAGTGCACGAGCGCGACGAGCCCGGAGTTCCAGGACGTCGTGCAGAGCGCTCTCGACCTCATCGACTGGGCAACCGGTGACCCCGCGACGAGCCGCTGGGCCGCGCTGCGCGCGGAGGCGGGCCACCCCGAGCCCTTCGAGCTGAACTACCTCGGGATCGGGAACGAGAACCACGGCCACGAGTACCTCGCGAACTTCGACCGCATCAAGGCGGCGGTCGACGAGCGCCGGCCGGGGATGCGGCTCGTGCTCGCCTCGGGCGCCTGGCCCAAGGGAGAGGCGTTCGACCTGAGCCACGCGCACGCGGCAGACACCGAGCGCGTCATCGTCGACGAGCACGCCTACGCGACCCCGCGGTGGTTCCTCGACCAGAGCACGCGGTACGACAGCTACCCCCGCCGCGCCTCGCGCGTCATGGTCGGCGAGTACGCCGCGTACCCGGTGAAGTCGCCGCTGGCCATAGTCGGCCGCTACGTGACCAACCGGTGGCGGAGCGCCGTCGCGGAGGCGGCGTTCCTCACCGGGGCCGAGCGCAACGCCGACGTCGTCGAGATGACGTGCTACGCCCCGCTGTTCGCCCACGTGGACGCCAAGCAGTGGCGGCACAACCTCATCGAGTTCTCCGCGTTGACCGTCCAGCCGACGGTCAACTACGAGGTGCAGCGGTTGTTCGGCGAGGTCGTCGGCACCGAGACACGGCAGGTCGAGGTCGCGGGCACCTCGGACGTGCGCGCCGCAGCGACGGCCGATGACGGCACGACGGTGATCAAGCTCGTGAACACGGCGCGACATGCCACGCGAGTCGTGCTGACGATCGACGACATCGCTGCCGGCGGTCAGGCAGACGTGACCCAGCTCGTCGCCGGCGCCGACGAGCGCTCGGTCATCTCGCTCGACCGCGCGAGCACGCCCGTGCGCCGGAACTCGTCGCGCGTCGACATCCGGGACGGGTCGCTGAGCATCACTCTGCCTCCCTACTCGGTCACCAGGGTCGAGGCTCAGGCCGCCTGAGCGCGCGCGCCTCAGCGGCGGGCGACCGACTCGCGCTCGACCAGGTGGACGTTCAGCACCTCGGCAGGCGAGACCGACGGCTGCTCGCCCACTGCGAGAGCGGCGACGATCGGCGCCGCTCGATCGGCATCCCAGGCGATCGACGTGAGGGCCGGCAGGCTGACGGCTCCGACGGCACTGGCGTCATAGCCGACGACGGACATGTCGCCAGGGCAGCTGAGACCGGCGTCCCTGATCGCCCGCACCAGGCCGAGAGCGACCTCGTCGTTGTTCGCACACACACCGGTGACACCGGCATCACTCCAGTCCCGGACGAGCGCGGCGGCCTCCTCGGGTGCGGTGGGCATCGCGGCGGTACGGACGGGCGGCAGCCGCCGCGCCTGCGCGTGGTGCAGGACCGACGCCTCGCGCGCGCCGGACTGTCGGGCGAGCTCGGGCTCCGCGGAGCCGATGAAGGCCAGCTGGGAGTGGCCCATCGTCACCAGGTGGTCGACCTGCAGTGCGCACCCGGGGTCGATCAGCGAGCTCGACCCGAGGTCCACCATGCCCGCACGAGGATCTGAACCAAACAGAGAAAAGACCACTTGCGGCTTGAGTGCGCGCACCATGTCGCGGAAGCTCTGGTCGCCCGACCGCTCGAAGTGGACGGTCATCGTGAGCCCCCGCCGGGCGAACTCGACCGTCAGCGCGCCGAGCAGTCGGAGAACCGGCTCGCCGAGCGGCACAGGCGGGATGACGCACACCGCGACGCCGCTGGTTCCTGAAGCAAGGGAACGAGCCTGCGCGTTCGGTTGGTAGCCGAGCTCGGCGATCGCACGCTCGACGGCCGCCCGAGTCTCGTCAGTGATCGAGTACTTCGTGACGTTGTTGACGATGTAGCTCACCGTGGCCTGCGAAACGCGGGCGCGGCGTGCGACGTCGGTCATCGTAGGCCTTCGCTCGGACGCCAACATGCCTCCTCTCCGCTCGGCCTGGTCCAGCGATACTAGTGCGGCCCCGGCACAGCCTGGTGGACCTCGCGGCACGCACGCGCACCTCGTCACAACCTCCGAACAGGGGATGGCTGCCGTCCCGGGAGGTGCCGCACTCGAACCGCCCGACCGCGACGAACCTGCTGGCCAGCGAGATACACCGACGTCTACTGGCACCTCTGTGTATCAAGGTTGGTCGGGCTCCGACGACTGCTGTGCCGGCGTCGCGCGCGTGGGGGACAGTGGCGCACTCGGACAGGGACCTCGTGGCACGGTCGGCGCATCCACCCACCTTCTCAGCCCGGTTTCCCGGGCGCTGCAGCGCGGGCGGCCCTGCTTGTCCGACCTGCGCAGCGTCGACGGGAGCGTCTGGCGACGCCGCGCGGGCATGCGTGGCTGGTCAGAGCGGGGATCGGCCTGACCGCCGGGGAGCGGTGGCCCATCACGGCGGTTGCATCAGATGCCTTGGGCAAGCGGCGATCTGTCATAATGTGCATTATCGGCGTAACTGGCAGGGCTCTCGGTGAGGCCCGTGCGGACCGCTCGCCAGCCCCTTTCGCGCCCGCGGCCCAGAAGGGGCCTCGAAACCACTTGTGGTTCTGAGGCCCCGTGTCGACGCGTGTGCAGCGCGCACCCGACGCCCGGTCGGCTCGGCGCTCCGTCATGAGCAGATTCGATGTGCGCGTCCTGGAAGAGGTTCGGGCGTCAGAGCGCGACACCGGATCCGTCCTGCACGACCGGCTCGGTTCGGGCCAGCCGTGCCGCAGCCTCCACGAGCACCTGGTGCGCCGCCGAGTCGTCCGGCACGGCCAGCTCGACCGTCGATGCACCTGACACCAGGCCCACCACCACGACGCCCTCGAACGTCGGGTGTGGTGTCGGCTCGATGGCGTCGAGTGCCGCGAACGGGACGACGAGCCGCGAGGACGAGTGCACGGGCTTCTTGCCGCGCAGCAGCCACTCGTGACGTCCGAACACCTCGAACGCCAGCGTGTCTGCCGCGAGCACCGCACCGTGCAGCGTCGTCGGCGAGAGCATGTCGAGCACGGCGGCAGTATCGCGTCGTCGGCGAGCAACGCGGCGACGACCGTGGCCGACCCACGGCTTGAGCGTCGGCGCCTGCCGGACGACCTCGCGGACATCGCCGGCGAGCGACAGGTCGTCCCGGCCCAGGTCGAGGGCGGCGGCCGCCTGCCCGTGCACGCGGCCGGCCGCCATGAGCGCCTGCCCGGCGGCGCTGGGCACCTCGCCGCTGCTGCGCAGCGCGTCGACCAACCCACGGACGCTCTCGCGGGCCGAGCCGTTGTACCGGACGGTCAGCGCCTCGCCGTCCCGCGTGCGGACGGTCAGCGAGCCGTCCAGCAGGTTGACGACGTCGTGGATCGCGGTGATGTCCCCGCAGGGGATCTCGCGCGCGTCGTAGTCGCCCGGCGCGGCCGCGCGTGCTGCTCCCCCGGCCGTCCGCCGTGACAGCACCGTCAGGCTCGTGGCGTGGAGCACGAGCAGGTGGTCGTAGAGGTCCATGTCGGGCGTCGCGTCACGCCGCGTGATGTTGCGCGGCACCTTGAGCACCAGCCTGGCGCCCACCAGGTCGATCGGGTGGTCGCGGTAGAGCCGCGGCACGTCCTCGGGTGTGCGGACCTCGTCGATCCAGGGTCCGAACCGGTCGTACTCGGTGGTGCTGGCGGTGGTGGTCGCCATCGACGTTCCCCGTCCTGTCCTGGTGCTCGAGCGGGTGTGCTCGAGTCGGTCTGCTCAGCCGGTCGCGATGCGACGCAGCACCGCGGTGGAGTGCTCGAGGTCGAGACCCTCGAGCCGGTCGAAGACGTGCCTGCGCAGGCTCGCCATGTGCGTGGGCCAGGCGGCGAGGAATCGCTCGTGGCCGGCGTCCGTCAGCACGGCATCCAGTCCTCGGCCATCGTTGGCGCAGGGTTGCCGCTCGACATGCCCGTCGGCCTCCAGCAGCGTCACCACGCGTGTGACGGCACTGAGGCTCAACCCGCTGATCGCGGCGAGCTCACCCATGCGCAGCCGGCGGTCCGGCGCCTCGGCCAGGTACAGCAACGTCAGGTAGGCGCTGCTGGTGATGCCGGCGTCTCGCTGCAGATCGGCGTCAAGGGCGCGCGGGACGGCGGTGAAGGTGCGGACGAGCGCGCGGATGAAGTCCTCCTCGGTGTCGCTGAGCACCGGGTCCCGCTCCCCCGCATCGTCGCGCATCCCGTCAGAGTACTTCACTGCTGAAGGAACTCACGTCACGCCCTGCCTCGGCGGCAGCGCCGCGCCTCAGGCACCCACGTAGGCCGCCAGGTGCTGCCCGGTGAGGGTCGAACGGTCAGCCACGAGCGACGCCGGGGTGCCCTCGAACACGACCCGGCCACCGTCGTGCCCGGCACCGGGGCCCAGGTCGATGATCCAGTCCGCATGCGCCATGACCGCCAGGTGGTGCTCCACGACGATCACCGACTTGCCCGCGTCGACGAGCTGGTCCAGCAGGCCAAGCAGCTGCGCAACGTCCGCCAGGTGCAGGCCCGCCGTCGGCTCGTCGAGCACGTACACCCCACCCTTCTCCCCCAGGTGCGTGGCGAGCTTGAGCCGCTGCCGCTCGCCGCCGGACAGCGTCGTCAGCGGCTGCCCCAGGCTCAGGTACCCCAGCCCGACGTCGACCAGGCGCGTCAGGATCGCGTGCGCGACCGGGGTGCGCGCCTCGCCGGCTCCGAAGAACTGCTCGGCCTCCGTGACCGGCATGGCCAGCACCTCGCTGATGTCACGCCCGCCGAACCGGTACTCCAGCACCGACGCCTCGAACCGCTTGCCCTCGCACACCTCGCACGGGGTCGCGACACCGGCCATCATCGCCAGGTCCGTGAAGATCACGCCTGCGCCGTGGCATGTGGGGCAGGCGCCCTCCGAGTTGGCGCTGAACAGTGCCGGCTTGACGCCGTTGGCCTTCGCGAAGGCCTTGCGGATCGGTTCCAGCAGTCCGGTGTAGGTCGCCGGGTTGCTGCGCCTCGAACCGCGGATGGCCCCTTGGTCGATCGACACCACACCGGCCCCGCCGGGGATCGACCCGTGCACCAGCGAGCTCTTGCCGGAGCCCGCGACACCGGTGACGACCACCAGCACGCCCAGGGGCATGTCGACGTCCACGTCGCGCAGGTTGTGGGTGCGCGCCCCGCGGATCTCCAGGTGTCCCTGCGGTGCGCGCACGGACGGCTTGAGTGCGGCTCGGTCGTCGAGGTGGCGCCCGGTGACGGTGTCGCTGGTCCGCAGCCCCTCGACGGTGCCCTCGAAGCAGATGGTCCCTCCGGCCGCACCCGCACCCGGACCCAGGTCGACGACGTGATCCGCGATCGCGATGACCTCGGGCTTGTGCTCCACCACCAGCACGGTGTTGCCCTTGTCGCGCAGCTGCAGCAGCAGGTCGTTCATCCGCTGGATGTCGTGCGGGTGCAGGCCCACGGTCGGCTCGTCGAACACGTAGGTGACGTCGGTCAGCGAGGACCCCAGGTGCCGGATCATCTTGGTGCGCTGCGCCTCACCCCCCGAGAGGGTGCCCGACGGGCGATCCAGCGAGAGGTAGCCCAGGCCGATGCGCACGAACGAGTCGAGCGTCTCGCGCAGCGAGGTCAGCAGCGGCGCCACGGACGGTTCGTCCAGCCCCCGCACCCACTGCGCCAGGTCGCTGATCTGCATCGCGCACGCATCGGCGATGTTCACCCCGCCGATGCGTGAGGACCGGGCACCCTCGTTCAGCCGGGTCCCGTCGCAGTCGGGGCACGTGGTGAACACCACCGTGCGCTCGACGAACGCCCGGATGTGCGGCTGCAGCGTGTCGATGTCCTTGGCCAGGAACGACTTCTGGATCTTGGGGATCAGCCCCTCGTAGGTGAGGTTGATCCCGTCGACCTTGATCTTGGTCGGCTCCTTGTGCAGCAGGTCCGCCAGCTCGCGCGCGGTGAACTCGCGGATCGGCTTGTCCGGGTCGAAGAACCCCGAGCCGGAGAAGATCCGGCCGTACCAGCCGTCCACGCTGTACCCGGGGATCGTCAACGCACCCTCGTTGAGCGACTTGCTGTCGTCGTACAGCTGCGTCAGGTCGAAGTCAGTCACCGCGCCGCGGCCCTCGCAGCGCGGGCACATGCCGCCCGTGATCGAGAACGACCGGCGCTCCTTCGTCGTGGTGCCGCCCCGCTCGATCGTCACGGCGCCCGCCCCGGAGATCGAGGCGACGTTGAACGAGAACGCCTGGGCCGAGCCGATGTGCGGCTCCCCCAGCCTGCTGAACAGGATCCGCAGCATCGCGTTCGCGTCGGTCGCCGTGCCCACCGTCGACCGCACGTTCGCACCCATGCGCTCCTGGTCGACGATGATCGCCGTGGTGAGCCCGTCGAGCACGTCCACGTCGGGGCGGGCCAACGTGGGCATGAATCCCTGCACGAACGCGCTGTACGTCTCGTTGATCATCCGCTGGGACTCCGCGGCCACCGTGCCGAACACCAACGAGCTCTTGCCCGAGCCGGAGACGCCGGTGAAGACCGTCAGCCGGCGCTTGGGCAGCACCACGTCGACGTCGCGGAGGTTGTTCACCCGTGCGCCGTGGACGCGGATGAGGTCGTGGCTGTCGGCGACGTGCCGGGCGGCCGCCTGCGGGTCGGTGCTGCTAGTCATGCTGATCCGTCTCCCTCGATCAGGTGGCGCTCCACGACCGGGCCGGCCGCGGTGCTACGCCGCCGCGCCGCCAGTGCACTGCAGTGACACGATGGCAGCATGTCCGAGGACCTCACCGCCACCATCGCCCAGGTCGAGCAGCAGGAGCACGACCTGCTGTTCGGTCGGTTCACGCACGACGACGCCTGGCAGCTCGGCTGCCTGCTGGTCGAGCTGGCCACGGAGCGCGACCTGCCGGTCACCATCGACGTGCGTCGCGGGCGCCAGCAGGTCTTCCACGCCGCGCGCCCCGGGACCGCCGCCGACAACGACAGGTGGGTCGAACGCAAGGTGCGGGTCGTCGAGCAGTTCGGCGCCTCGTCGTACCTCATCGGTCTGCGCCTGCGGGACAAGGGCACGAGCCTGAAGAAGCTGGGCCTGCCCTCTGCCGAGTACGCGGCGCACGGTGGCGCGTTCCCGGTGCAGATCGAGGGGGTGGGTGTCGTCGGCGTGGTGACCGTGTCCGGGCTCCCCCAGGCCGACGACCACGCCCTGGTCGTCGAGGCGATCCGGTCCTTCCTCGCCTGACGCGTCTACCCGGCACCCTGCCTGCGCGCCGGACGCCTGCCGGAGGTCGATCCGACCACAGCGCCTCGCTCGCCGGGCGCCTCACCCGGCGGGGTGCCCGCGGCTGCTCGTCGTCGGCCGCCGCGAGCCATGGTCGGGGCATGACCAGCGAGCAGACTCCCCCGACCGCCCCCGTCAGCACACCCGAGAGCGCGACGCCGGACGACAGCGCCCGTCCCGACGGTGGGCTGGGCGAGCCGACGCCGCCGCTCGAGTCGCCGCAGGACGTGCTGGCGACCGTGCTGGACCTCGTCGGGCCGGAACGGGCCGGAGGCCCGGCTCTCTGGGTGCTGTTCCTGGACCACGAGCGACGGCTGCTCCCGGCCGTCCTGCCCGTGGACGACCTCCCCGCCCTGCCGCACCCCGGCCTGGTGAACGCCCTGCTGCAGATCGTGGTCTCGGTGCTGCAGGAGCAGCCGGCCGGGGGCAGTGTCGCGTTCGCCCTGGTGCGCGAGGCCGGCGGCGACCGAGGCGCTCAGGAGACCGCGTGGTCGCACGCGTTACGTGTCGCGGCCGACGACGCCGACGTGCAGATCACCCTGATCGCGGCGATCGGCCGCAACCGTGCCCGCGTGCTGGAGTGGTGAGCCGCCGGCACCTGGACCCCGGGCCGGTCAGGCCTCGCCCCCTGTCAGCTCGTCGATCGCCGCGAGCTGGTCGAGGGACGGTTCCCAGGCCACCGAGGTGACGTTCGCGCGGACCTGGTCGGGGGTGCGCGCACCGGAGATCACCGAGGCCACCGCCGGCTGGGCCGCCAACCCACCCAGAGCCAGCGTCGGCAGGTCGATGCCCCAGGTCGACGCCAGCGCGGCCAGACCCTCGATGCGGTCGAAGTCGGCGTGCTGCAGGCGCAGCGGCATGCGCGTCAACCGCGAACCGGCCGGTGCCGCCTGGCCGCGGGAGTACTTGCCGGTGAGCAGACCGGAGGCGAGCGGCACGTACGGCAGCAGGCCCACGCCGACGTGCTCGAGCGCGGGGACGAGCTCGGCCTCGGCCTGGCGGGCCAGCAGGTTGTACCGGTTCTGCGCCGAGATGAACGGCGTCAGGCCGGCGGACCGCGCGGCCCAGTCGGCGTCGACGACCTGCCACCCGGCGAAGTTCGACGAGCCGAGGTAGCGGACCTTGCCCTCGAGGACCAGCTCGTGCAGCGCACCGAGGGTCTCCTCCAACGGGGTCACCGGGTCGGGCGCGTGCATCTGGTACAGGTCGATGTGGTCGGTGCCCAGGCGGCGCAGCGAACCTTCGACGGCTCGGCGGATGTAGCGCCGCGACCCGCGCACACCCCAGTCCGGACCGTTGAGGCCGGCGACGTCCATGCCGAACTTCGTGGCCACGACCACGTCGTCGCGGCGGGATCCGAGCGCCGCACCGAGCAGCTCCTCGCTCTGGCCGGGCACCGAGCCGTAGACGTCGGCCGTGTCGAAGAACGTCACCCCGGCGTCCAGGGCTGCGTGCACCACCGCGGCGACACCGTCGGGGTCGAGCGTGGCGCCGAACGTGTTGCAGCCGAGCCCTGCCACCGAGACGGTCAGCCCGCTGTCCCCCAGCTGCCGGAAGGACATCTCCGGTGGGGCGGGAACCGTCGGGGTCTCGAGGGGCGTGGAGGTCGTCACCGTGCCACCCTAGCCACGACGCCGCGCACCGCCGTCGCACCCCGTACCGCGTTCGGCGTCTCGCCCGTGCGACGCGTTCACGAGACCTTCACGCACGTCTGGAACACTCGAGGGTCGTCCACCGTTGGAAGCGGTGGCAGTTCTTCATTATCTACGGCCGATCATCGGCACGGAGGTCCCCTCATGGCGAACCGGTCCCTGCGCGGCATGCGCATCGGGTCCCACAGCATGGAGACGGAGGACGGCGTCGACTTCGCGCCCCGTCTGCAGGCCAACTACGACTGTCCGAACGGGCACACGATCATCCTGCCGTTCTCGGTCGAGGCCGACGTCCCGGTCGTGTGGGAGTGCCGTTGCGGTGCCGAGGCGCTGCTGCGCGACGCGTCCCGCCCCGAGGTGAAGGCCGGCAAGCCGCCGCGCACCCACTGGGACATGCTGCTCGAGCGACGCACGGTCGGCGAGCTGCAGGAGCTGCTCGACGAGCGGCTCGACCTGCTGCGCGCAGGCAAGCTGCGCCGCAGCGCCTGACGGCGCCGCACCACCGGGCCTCACGCCTCGTGCGTGGTTCCCCGCTTTCCACGGAACGCTCCCGCCACACGGCGGGAGCGTTCCTGCATCCCCCACCAGGTGACACGCAGCAGAGCCTCCGCGACGATGCCCTGGCTCATCTTCGAACGGCCCAGCTCCCGCTCCACGAACGTGATGGGCACCTCGACCACACGCGCACCGGCGCGCACCGCGCGCCAGGTCATGTCGACCTGGAAGCAGTAGCCCTGCGAGGCCACCTCGTCCAGCGCCATCGTGCGCAGCAGCTCGGCGCGGTAGGCGCGGAACCCGCCCGTCGCGTCCTTGATCGGGAACCCGAGCACGAGGCGGGTGTACAGGTTCGCTCCGCGCGACAGGAACAGCCTGTTCGCGGGCCAGTTCACGACCGAGCCCCCCGGCACCCAGCGTGACCCGAGCACCAGGTCCGCGTCCGTCAGCGCGGCCAGCAGCGACGGCAGGTCCTGCGCACGGTGGGAGCCGTCGGCATCCATCTCGACGATGACGTCGTAGCCACGTTCGAGGCCCCAGGCGAAACCCGCCATGTACGCCGTGCCCAGGCCCTGCTTGCCGGTGCGGTGCATCACGTGCACGGCCTGCCGGCCCCGCTCGACGGCGTCCGTGGCGGAGAACTCCTCCACCAGGGCACCCGTGCCGTCAGGCGACCCGTCGTCGACCACGAGGACGTCCGCCGCAGGCACGTGCTCCCGCAGCCGTGCCAACGCACCGGGGATGCTCTCGCGCTCGTTGTACGTGGGGACGACCACGAGAACTCGGTCGGCGGTCTGGCTCATGCACCCTCGTTCCGGCTGGCGTCGCGTTGCGCGCGACGGACGCGACGTGCTCCGGCCATGCCCGCGACGACCACGCACACGGCGAGGGCGTCGGCGACCCAGGCGGGCCACCCCCCGAGCCGTGTGGCCAGCGTGGTGGACTCCCGCAGCGGCAGACTAGCGACGAGCTGTTCGGCCGTGAAGAGACCCGAGTCCTGCACGATCGCACCGTTGGGTGCGATGACGGCGCTGACGCCCACGGTCGAGATCTGCACCGTGGCCCGGCCGTGCTCGACGGCCCGCAGGCGGGACATGGCCAGCTGCTGCGTGGACTCGTCGGTGTACCCGAACGAGGCGTTGTTGGTCTGCACGACGAGGACCTCGGCCCCGGCGCGCACCGACTCGCGCACCAGCGAGTCGTAGGCGACCTCGAAGCAGATGACGTCGCCGATGCCGACGGTCCTCCCCAGCCGCTCGGACTCCAGCGGCACCAGGCCGACCTCGGTCCCGGCGATCATGTCGGCGGTGACCAGGTCGACGGCCTTGGAGAACGGCCGGACCCACTCGCGGATCGGGATGTACTCGGCGAACGGCGCGGGGTGCTGCTTGGAGTACGTGGCGACGACGCCCTGCCCCGGCTCCCAGAGCACGGCGGTGTTGTACCGGCCCCCGCTGCTCGGGTACTGCACCGTCCCGACGAGCATCGGTGCGTCCACCGCGCGGGCGGCCTCATCGATGACCCGTGCCGCCTCGGCGTCGACCTGGGGGTCCACGTCCGTGCCGTTCTCGGGCCAGAGCACGAGGTCCAGCTCGCCGGGCTCGACCTGGTCGAGCAGGGCGAAGGTGCCGGCCACGTGGTTGTCGAGCACCTGCCGGCGCTGGGAGAACGCATCGAGACCGGGTGTGGGCACGTTGCCCTGCACGGCACCGACCTGCAGCTCACCCGTCTGCGCCCGCGAGTCCAGGGGGATCAGCAGCGAGGTGACGACCAGCGCCACGACCAGCCCGACCTCGGCCGCCAACCGCCCCAGGGCGAGGCGTCGTGCGGACAGCCACGCGAGGGCCAGCAGCACACCCGTGGCCGCCACGACGGCACTCACCAGGGGCGTTCCCCCCAGCGAGGCGAACGACACGAACGGCGACCCCGCCTGGGAGAAGGCCAGCCGACCCCAGGGGAACCCCCCGAACGGCTGACCCGAGCGCAGCTCCTCGACCGCGACCCACAGCACGACGAACACGACGAGCTGCAGCCCTCCGCTGCGCCACACCGCGTTGCCGCGCCGCGCCCACGCCCACGCGGCGCCGAACAGTGCCACGAAACCGGCCTCCAGCACGCTCAGCGCGAACCACGGGACCAGGCCCACGGCCTCCCCCGCCCAGGTGATGAGCGGCACGAAGAACGCCAGGCCCCACAGGAAGCCGACCAGGGCGTTCCACCGGGCGCTGTCACGCAGCAGTGCGAGGAACAGCAGGGCGACACCGACGGGTGCGAGGACCGACCAGCCGGGGTCAGGGAAGGCGATCCGCGTCAGGTAGCCGCCGGCCACGGCCAGGACGAGCACCCACCAGCGGGACGGTTCGGGGGCGGGCACCCACGCAGACTACGTCAGGGAACCAGGAGAACCGGCGCGGTCTCCGACCGACCGGCCCGCGTGAACTTCGTACCGAGCGGTGCGCTCGCGCGCACCCCCGTTGTCTGTTGAACACGCGGGCCCGGCCGGAGCCGTCGTTCCCCCTCGCGGACCGGGTTCCCATGCCGTGCTGGCCGGACCGCAGCTGCCCGCGAGAGCGGAACACGTGCCGAACCTACCGGTTCGCAGGGGCCTGTCAAGCCCGCTCGGAGCGCCCGCGCGACGTCTCCGCAGCCCATGTCGGCATTGTCCGACGTGTCCGAATCGGTGCGTTCTCGGCGCGTCGCACGGCGTGTCGCGACACGCGCTCGGACACGCCGCTGCGCGGCGGCGCACACGCCCGCGACCGCCACGTGACAACCGCCACGTCGTCGGTCTCGGCCCGCCGAGAACGTTCAGCCCATGGCGTCGTGCAGCACGACACCCGACCGCACCGTGCGCAGGCACACGGGCGCAGGGCGGTCCGGTCCGAGCTCCGGCAGCAACGGGGTCCCGGCGCGCGCGTCGGTGCTCCAGGCAGAGGTCCGGGCGTCGACCGCCTGCACCACCAGGTGCTCGGCCCGCCAGACGGCCAGGTGCGCCGGGGCCCCGATGCGCAGCTCTCCGGCGCCCGTGTGGTCCAGACCTGCCGCACGCCATCCGCCCCGGGTGGCCGCGCGGAACGCCGCACGCGCCGAGATGCGCTGATCGGCCGCGTGGTGGTGCACCGCTGCACGGACCGCCGCCCACGGGTCCAGCGCGGTGACCGGCGCGTCCGAGCCGAAGGCCAACGGCACACCGGCCGCCGCCAGGTCGGCGATCGGGTTGAGCCCCGCCCCCCGCCCGGCGCCCAGCCGCGTCGCGTACAGGCCACCAGGGCCGCCCCACGCGGCGTCGAACGCGGGCTGCACGCTCAGCCGGATGCCCAGCAGCAGCAGACGCGCCAACGTCGGTGCGTCGATCATCTCGGCATGCTCGATGCGGTGCCCGGCCCGCGCGATCGCCTCGACGCCCTCCACGTCCGCGGCGGCACCCAGACCGATCAGCAGCTCGTCCATCGCCCGGTCCCCGATGACGTGGAACCCACCGTGCACACCGGCGCGCGTCACCGCGGTCACGTGGTTGCAGATCTGCTCGGCGCTCAGGTACAGCACCCCGTCAGGGTGGGCGGCACCGCTCGGCGCGTCCGCGTAGGGGCTGCGCAGGGCGGCGGTGCGTGAGCCGATCGACCCGTCGACGTTGAGGTCACCGCCGATGCCCGTCAGCCCTGGGATCGCCGCGAGCAGCTCGCGCGCATCGTCCACCGTGACGCACAGCTCACCGCGGTAGCCGACCAGGTGGGGCAGGGCACCCGACGGGTCCGCGGTCATCGCGAGCAGCTCCAGCAGCCCCTCGCGCGTGTCGATCGAGGGTGCGCTCTGCTCGTGCACCGACACCACCCCGCGGGAGGCCGCGTGCTGCAACGCCCTCCGGTACAGCTGCGTGCGGCGTTCCGGCGCGATCCGCCGTGCCGCGTCACGGGCGGCGTGGTGGGCGTCGCGTTCGACCCGGCCGTCGTCGGACCAGCCCGGCAGCCCGACGAGCCCCGCACCGTCGGCCAGCGCCGTCGAGACGACCGCACTGTGCACGTCGACGCGCGCCAGGTACACGGGCGCTCCCCCGGCCGCACGGTCGACCTCCTCGCGGGTCGGCGCGCGCCCCTCGGGCCAGCTCTGCTCGTCCCAGCCGAACCCCAGCAGGGGGCCCTGGTCCGCGCGGCCGTCGCGTGCCTGGGCCGCGCGGTGCACGGCGTCGAGCGCGTCAGCCAACGACCGGACACCGGCCGCGGCCGTCAGGTCGACGCTCTCGAGCGCCAGGCCGGTCTCGAGCACGTGCACGTGGGCGTCGACGAAACCGGGTGCCACGAGTGCGCCGTCGAGGTCGACCACCTCGTCCGCCCGGGACGCCAACCCGTCGGCGGTGTCGTCCGCGCCGATCCAGACGATCGTGCCGTCCTCGACGAGCAGCGCCTCCGCGAACGGGTCGGCGGGTGAGTGGATGACACCGTGGCGGTACAGGGTCGAGGTCACATCGGACCACGATAGGCCCCAGACGCTGTGACCTGCGGGTCATGGCAGTGGCGCGGCCAGGGCTCAGACCGAGGAGTAGGCCACCACCCCGCGCCGGAGCGCGTCGACAGCCTTGTCGGCCGTGGTCCGCACCCGCTCCTGCGGTGCGGCCTTCGACAGCTGGTCGAGCACGTCGATGACCTGCTTGCACCACCGCACGAAGTCCCCGGCGGCCAGCTCGCTGCCCCGCAGCACCGCGTCGAGGCTGCGTCCCGCCGCCCACCGGTGGATCGCCTCGACCAGACCGAGGTCCAGCGGAGCCGTCGTCGACAACCCGTGCGCCTGCTCGAGGTCGTCCAGCTCGGACCAGGCGCGCACCGTCTCGTCCAGCGCACGCCCGAGCCGCCCCTGCGGACCACCGGGCACCCGCGGCTCACCGTGCTCGTCACGGCGCGACTGGTAGACGACCGTGGACACCGCAGCCGCCAGGGCCGGGGCGTCCAGCTCGTCCCACACGCCACGCCGCAGGCACTCGGCGAGCAGCAGGTCGTTCTCGGCGTAGAGCCGACGCAACCACTGGCCCGCGGTCGACACCCGCAGCGCCGCCGCCGGGCTGCCGTCGGACTCGAGGTAGCCCAGCTCGGCCAGCACGTCGCAGATGCGGTCGAAGACCGCGGCGATCGACCCCGTGCGACCGGCGATGCGGGTGACCAGCGCATCGTGTTCGGACTTCAGCCGGCGCCACCGGTCCGCCCACCGGGCGTGGTCCTCGCGGTCCGGGCACGCGTGGCACGGGTGGGCACGCAGACGGCGGCGCAACGCCGCGACCTGGGCATCGTCCTGCGCGGCGGTGGCCTGTGCGCGACGTCGACCACCACGAGGACCACCCGCGCCGCGACCACCACCGCCGCCGCCGCCGGCCACGATCCCGTCGCCGTGCTCCACGGCCGCACGCAGGGCCGCCGCGAGGTCGCGCCGCGCAGCGGGCACCCGTCCGTTGAACCCCGCCGGCACCCGCAACCGCCCCACGGTCCGCGCACCCGTGCCGACGTCGGCCACCGTCAACCGGCGCACCTGCCGGTCGACGCCCAGGACCGTCGGGCGCGGACCGTCGAACCCCGGCTTGCCACCCGGGTCGATGACGACCACGTGCGCCGTCCGACGCCCCACGGGCACCTCCAGCACGTCGCCGACCCGCAGGCCCTCGAGCGTGCGCGCCACGTCGGCGCGCCGGGCCGAGGCAGCCGCCCTCGACTGCTCACGCTCCAGATCGGAGATCTGCCGACGCAGCGCCGCGTACTCGCTGAAGTCCCCCAGGTGGCACGTCATGGCCCGCGCGTAGCCCTCGAGGGCCTCGGCGTGCGCCTGGGCCTGGCGGGCCAGCCCCACCACACCGCGGTCGGCCTGGAACTGGGCGAACGAGGTCTCCAGCACCTCACGCGCGCGTTCACGACCGACCTGCGCGACCAGGTTGACCGCCATGTTGTACGTCGGACGGAAGCTGGAGCGCAGCGGGTACAGGCGCTTGGACGCCAGACCCGCCAGCGCCAGCGGGTCGAGTCCCGGGTGGTCGACCACGACGGCGTGACCCTCGGTGTCGATACCGCGCCGACCCGCCCGGCCCGTCAGCTGCGTGTACTCCCCCGGCGTGATGTCCACGTGGTTCGAGCCGTCCCACTTGACGAGCTTCTCCAGCACCACCGACCGGGCCGGCATGTTGATGCCCAGCGCCAGGGTCTCCGTGGCGAACACCACCTTGACCAGCCCGCGCGAGAACAGGTCCTCGACCGTCTCCTTGAACAGCGGCAGCATCCCCGCGTGGTGCGAGGCCACCCCGCGCGTCAACGCCTCGGCGAACTGCCAGTACCCGAGCACGTCGAGGTCCTCCGGCGGCACCGAGGCACACCGCTCCTCGACGACCTGGCGGATCTGCGCCTGCTCGGCCGGGCTCGTCAGACGCACGCCCGCCGCCAGGCACTGCTGCACGGCACCGTCGCACCCGGCACGGGAGAAGATGAACACGATCGCCGGGAGCAACCCCTCGGCGTCGAGCGCGTCGACCACGGCGAACCGCGACGCCGAACGCCCCCCGCCCCGCCGCGCACCACCCGGACCGCCCCCGGCACCTCGGTACCCACGGTCACCGGGACCGCGCCGACCACGCGAGGGCGGCCCGTCGAGGCGCTCGCGGCGGCGCAGCAGGTGCATCAGCTCGGGGTTGATCGGCGGGTCCACACCCGGGTCGGTCGGGTCGACGTGCCCTGCGTACAGATCGGCCAGGTCGCCGCGGGCGTACACGTGCTGCCCCAACGGCACCGGTCGGTGCTCGCTGACCACCACCTGCGTGTCGCCACGGACAGTCGCCAACCAGTCGCCGAACTCCTCCGCGTTGGACACCGTGGCCGACAACGAGACCAGCTGCACGTCGTCGGGCAGGTGGATGATCACCTCTTCCCAGACCGGACCACGGAACCGGTCGGCCAGGTAGTGCACCTCGTCCATGACGACGTACCCGAGGCCCGACAGCGTGGAGGAACCCGCGTAGAGCATGTTGCGCAGCACCTCGGTGGTCATGACCACCACGGGCGCCTCGCCGTTCACCGTGGTGTCCCCCGTCAGCAACCCGACGCGCTCGGGGCCGTACCGGCGCACCAGGTCGCCGTACTTCTGGTTCGACAACGCCTTGATCGGGGTCGTGTAGAACGCCTTGCGTCCCGTCTCGAGCGCCAGGTGCACCGCGAACTCACCCACCACGGTCTTGCCGGCGCCCGTCGGCGCGGCCACCAGCACGCCGCTGCCACGTTCGAGCGCGGCGCACGCCTCGACCTGGAACTCGTCCAGCGGGAAGGGCAGCAGGTCGCGGAACTCCTCGAGCCGGACCCCGGCGGCACGGCGACGTGAGGCCGCGTACCGCTCGGCGGGCGACGGCTCGTCGGACGGGCGGTTGGACGGGGTGCGCGGTGCCACACGCTCACCCTAGGTCGCGGCGCGGCGTGCACCGCGGAGGTGGCGTGCGCGGCTCAGGCCAGCACAGCCAGCGCGCCGGGCACGACCCGCGCGCGCAGCGGGACCGGCCCGATGCGCTCGCCGTCGGCGAAGGCCGCCGGTGGCACGGCACCCAGGGCGTCCACGGGTTCGACCAGCACCGAGCGCGTACGGAACACGTCGACCGCGGGATGGCGCACGTGCCGTCCGCGGTAGATCCCGGGGAAGATGCGCAGCGCGCCCGGGGTGGTGAACGGCCCAGCCACGACGACGTCGAGCAGACCGTCGTCGAGGCGCGCGTCCGGTGCCACGTGCAGCCCACCACCGAACCAGGGCGCGTTCGCCACGGCCACCAACGTCCCGGCGGACTCCCACACGAGGTCGTCGAGCGTGATCCGGTACCCGTACGGGCGGAACCGGCGCAGCTCGCCCAGCACCGCCCGCACGTACCTGGCTGAGCCCGACGGCCAGCGCAGCGTGTTCGCCCGGGCGTTCACGGCGGCGTCGAGGCCGCACGAGAGCACCCCCACGAACCACTCGTGCGCCCCGTGCTCCGGGGCACCGACCTGCACCGCGTCGATCCTGCGGGCACCGCCGACCAGACCCGCGTCGATCCGGGCGACCGCCGCCCGCACGTCGGAGCGCGGCAGACCCAGCGACCGCGCGATGTCGTTCCCGGAGCCGGCCGGCACGATCCCCAGGGGCAGATCCGTCCCGGCGGTCACGTTCGCCCCCAGGTGCACCATGCCGTCACCACCCACGACGACCAGCGCGTCGAGTCCGTGCACCGCCGCCGCCCGCGCGCGCTCCGCGGCCTGCGTGACCGTCGGCGCCGAGAGGTCCTGCACGGTGTGCCCCTCGGCCTCGAGCAGCGACCGCACGTGCCGTCCGACGCTCGTCCCGCGCCCTTGACCGGCAGCCGGGTTGACCACCAGACCGAGCAGGGTCATCCGTGCGACCCGGGTGCGTCGGTCCCGCTGTCGACGGGGGCCACGGATCCCGGGTCGGTGCCGTCCAGCCGCGGGAGCCCCTGCGCGACCCGGCGGGCGTCGACACGTCGGTCGTGCAGGAACGCCAGCCCCAGTGCGGCGAAGTACAGCACGCAGATGGGCAGGGCCAGGACGATCATGGTGATGGCGTCCGGTGTGGGGGTCATCACCGCCGAGAACACGAACGCGAGCAGCACGGCCCATCGCCAGCCACGTGCCCACGTGCGGGCCCGGACCAGGCCGGCGAGGTTCAGCGCGACCATGATCACCGGCAGCAGGAACGCCAACCCGAACGCGAGGATCATCCGCATCACGAAGCTCAGGTACGTCTGCGCGTCGATGAGGTTGGTGGCCCCGTCAGGTGTGAACTCGGTGAGGATCGCCACCGCGTTCGGCAGCACCCACCAGGCGATCGCGGACCCGGCCAGGAACAGCGGCACGGCCGCGCCGAGGAAACCGATCGCGTACCCGCGCTCCTTGCGGGTCAGACCGGGGGTGATGAACGCCCACAGGTGGTAGAGCCACCACGGGCTGGAGACCAGCACACCGAGGAAGAACGACACCTTCAGACGCATGTCGAACGAGGTGGCGACCCCGGCGAAGTTGAGCGCGATCAGCCCGTCCCGGTCGTCGGCCACGACCCTCAGCGGGCGCTGGAGCGCGGCGAACACCGGGTCGTAGACGAACCAGCCGACCACCGCGCCCACCACGATGCCGAGCGCGGCCAGGAAGACCCGCCGCCGCAGCTCGACAAGATGCGCACGCAGAGGCATCCGACCGCTGGGATCGCCCCCGCGGCGCTTGCTGCTCACGTGGGTCAGGCCTGGGGTGTCGTGCCGCTCCCGGCACCGGACGCGTCGTCCGTGCCGGTGGTCCCCGGCTGCTGCACGGGGGGCTGGGTGGCCGTGGGCGTGCCGGGTGCGGCGGGCTTGTCGTCGGCCGTCAGGTCCTTGACCTCGGACTTGAAGATCTTCAGCGACTGCCCCAGGCTCCGGGCCAGGTCAGGAAGCCGGTTCGCCCCGAACAGCAGGATGATCACGACGAGCAGGACGATGATGTGCCACGGCTTGAGTGCGTTCATGTGCTGCGCTTCTCCCCAGTTCTCCCACCACACCGGACGGGTGACTGATAGTAGCCGCGCCGTGGGTCCGGACGGCCGGATGCTCGCCGAGGATCAGCGCCACACCGCGCGCCACCGGGCGCGTGTCGCCTCGTCGCGCTCCCACCGCAGCTCGCGGCGTCGGTCACGATCGAGACGGAGCCGCGCCCGCTGTGCCCGCAGCACGTCCTTGTCGGCGAACAACGTGTGCCGCACGGGCGAGGAGGCGGCCTCCTGCAGACGACGCAGCTCCTCGACCTGTTCGGTCAGGTCCGCCACGACCTGCGAGGCCCGGCCCAGCTCGGTCAGCAGGTCGCGTGCCGAGCGCCACAGGCTGCGCAGCAGGAACCACGCGCCGACGAGGGTGCCCACGACGAGCACCGTCCACACGCTGAACCAGAGCACGGCGCCACCCTAGCCGGGCTGGCCCTCGGCCAGCGGGCCGTAGGCCGCCAGGGCGGCCCGGGCGGTCTGCGCGACCTCACGGGCCACGTGCTCGGGCCGCACCGCCAGGACGTCCTGCGCCACCTGCAGCACCAGGTGCCGCAGCCACGCCGGCTGCGTGACCCGCAGGTCGACCTCGAACGACCCGTCCCCGTGGTTGCGCACGGCTTCCACCGGTGTCGACTCCGCGACCCACCGGCCCCGGCTGCGCAGGTGGACCGTGACGAGCTCACCGCGCGGGTCGGGCCGGAACCGTTCGGCGTCGTCCTCGACGACGTGCTCCTGCACGGGCTCGTCCAGCACGTGCGCCGCGACGATCCGGTCCACCCGGAACATCCGCTCGCCGTTCGCACGCAGGCACCACGCCAGCAGGTACGAGCGTTCGTCGCCGGTGACCAGGCGCAGCGGGTCGACGTCGCGCTCGGTCGTCACGTCGGAGGCGTCCACGTACCGGATCCGCAGCCGGCGCCGACCCTGCAGCGCGGCCCCGAGGGCGGCGACCACCTGCGGGGCACCGTCGAGGGTCAGCTGCACGTCGACCGCCGCGGCCGCGTCACCGGTGGCCGCCGTCAGCTTGCCCAGGACGCTGGCCAGCACCGCGGCCCGCTCCGGGTCGAGCCCGGGCGCCAGCACCGACTGCATGGCCCGCAGCGCCGCCACCAGGGCGACCGCCTCGCGGGTCCCGAGCCGCAACGGCCGCGTCAGACCGCGCGACTCGGTGAGCCGCACGACACCCTGCTCGTAGGAGTCGGCGTCGAAGTCGATCAGGTCGTGCGGGAAGTACCCGGGTGTGCCCGTCACCCACAGGGTGTCGATGTCGCTCATCACCTGCTCGGCGCTGACACCGAACTGCTCGGCGACCGCCTCGACCGGCACACCGCTGCGCCCGTCCAGGTAGGCGACCATGCCCAGCAGCCGCAGCAGCCGTTCGCTGGCCCGCTCAGCCATGGTCGACCTGCCCTGCGACGAGGCCCGCGCCAGGTTCGTCGAGCGTCGCCGCGACCCGCAGCAGCCGCAGCACCGCCTCACGCAGCGGGGGCGGGTCCAGCACCACGACCGCGTCGCCGTAACCGACGAGCTCCTCGGCCAGCTCCCACGTCGACCGGTACGGCACGTGCACCACGTCGCGGTGCGCCAGCACCCCCGCCAAAGTCGGATCAGCAGTGGGCCCGGGCACCCCGTCAGGCGCCGCGACGGCGCGGGCCCTGGCAGCACCGGCCCGCTCGGGCAGCACCGCCAGGGTCGCCACACGCTCCTCGCCCGACGTCCACGACGACAGTGCCGCCTCCAGCGCCTCACGGCTCGGCGGGGCCACCTGGCCGGGCGCACCCACCGGGCGGACCTTGCCCTCGATCCTGCTCAGCCGGAAGGAGCGGCTCGCGCCCCGGTCCCGGTCGAAGCCGACCAGGACCCAGCCCCCGCGCCGCGTCAGCAGCTGCCACGGCTCGACCGTCCGGTCACGCACCTCACCGGTGCTCGCCGCGCGGTACGTGAAGCGCACCGCCTGGCGGGCCTGCACGGCGTCGACCAGCGGCGTCAGCGCACCACCGGCGGCCCGCACCCGCGGGGCCAGACCTGCGACCAGGTCGGTGGACTCCGGTCCTTCCCCGGCGGCCCGCAGCTTGGTCAGGGCGCGCGAGGTGTCCGTGCGCAGGGCCTGGTCCTGCCAGAACTGCGCGGCCAGCGCCAGTACACCCAGCTCGGCGGGGGTGAGCTCCAACGGGGGCAACGCGTACGCGTCCTGGTCGATGCGGTAGCCGATGTCGTCGCCGTGAGCACCGGTCACCGTGAGGATCGGGACGCCCAGGTCACGCAGCGTGTCCTTGTCACGCTCGAACATCCGCTCGAACGCGTCATCGGTCGGTGCGTCCCCGTACCCGGCGACGCTCGTGCGCACCTGCTCCTTCGTCATCCGACCCGCGGTGTTGACCAGGGCGATCACGAGGTTCAGCAGGCGTTCGGCGGGAGGGATCTGGGCGACCATCGGCTCCACCGTAGCGGCCGGTACCGTGTCCGGGTGATCACGTGGCGTGCAGGTGTCGTGGTGTCGCTCGGGGCCTCCTGGCCCGGTGCCGCCGAGCTGACCGTCGAGCTCGAGGACGCCCTCACCGCCGACGGGCCACCTGCGGGCCCCGCGCTGCCGACCACCGTGCGCGCACTGGCCTACCCCGGACTCGTCGGTGAGATGGCTGTGGGTGCCCGCGTGCTGCTCAACGTCTCTGCCCAGGCGCGCGGCCTGGGCACCGGCGGGTACGCCCTGGTGGTCGCCCGCACCGACACGCTGCCCGCCGACCCGCCCGCCGGCCCGGGCCACCTGGTCAAGGCCCGGTACACCCCGCTGCAGGCGATGGTCCTGGGTGTCGACGACCAGGAGTCACCGCACCACGACACGCTGCGCGACGCCGACGACCTCGAGGGCCTGCCGGTGGTCGTCGCCGACCTGCACTCGGCGCTGCCCGCGATCGTGGCCGGCGCCCGGTTCGCCGCCGCCCGCGCCGGTCGGCCCGCACCGCGCGTCGCGTACGTCATGACGGACGGCGGCGCGCTGCCCGCCTGGTTCTCCCGCACCGTCGCCGGTCTGCGGGACGCCGGCTGGATCGAGGCGTGCATCACCACGGGCCAGTCGTTCGGCGGCGACCTGGAGGCCGTCACCGTGCACACCGGGCTGCTGACCGCCCGGCACGTCGTCGGCGCCGAGCTCGTCGTCGTCGCCCAGGGCCCGGGCAACCTCGGCACGGGTACCCGCTGGGGGTTCTCCGGCGTGGCCGCCGGCGAGGCAGTCAACGCCGCCGCCACCCTGCACGGTCGCCCCGTCGCCTCGCTGCGCGTCTCCGGCGCCGACCAGCGCGAACGACACCTCGGTGTGTCGCACCACTCGCTGACCGCCTACGGGCGGGTCGCCCTGGCCTGCGCCGACGTCCCCGTCCCTCGGTTCGACCCGGACCCGCAAGGCGGCCTGGACGCCCTCGGGCACCGGGTCGCCGACCAGGTGGCCGCGCTCGCCGCACCCCACGGCCGGCACCGGCTGGTCGACGTGCCGGCCGACGCGGACCTGCTCAGCGCGCTCGCGGCCACCCCGGTGCGCCTGTCGACCATGGGCCGTGGACTCGAGCAGGACCCGGCGGCATTCCTGGCCGCCGCCGTCGCCGGGGTGCACGCCACCGACCTGCTGGGCTGAACGGCCGAGGCGGGACCGCTTCGCCCCTGGCGGTCAGTCGTCGCGTGGCGTCGCCGTGTGCAGCGCGACCAGGGTGGCCAGCCGGCGCGCCTCCTGCTCGGCACGGGCGCCGTCGGCGCGCTGCACGCCCATCACGGCGAGCGTGTCGCCGTCGTCGAGGTCGAGCTGCACCCACGGGCGACCCTGACCGAACCGCACCGAGACGATCTGCGACCACGCCAGGCGGCGGGTCACCAGCAGGTTGCGCACCGTCAGCCCGTCGGCGTCGGGCCGAGCACTCACGCTCGCCTGCCGCCAGCAGAACCACACCAGCAGCAGCCCGACCCCGGCGAACGCCGCACGGTCGGACGCCGTGATCCCCGGCACCACCTGCGGGAGCACGGCGACGAGCACCGCGGTCAGGCCCGTCAGGACGACGACCAGACCCAGCGTGACGGCGCGCGCCAGACGCGGCCGGAAGGGAGCGTGCAGTGTCGCGTCAGTCATGCGCCCCTCCCTGGCCGGTACCGGGCCGGAACCAGCGGTCCGGGTCGATCCTCAGAGCCGGCAGGCGTGGATCGAGGTGACGAGGATCGCGCGCGCACCCACCTCGTACAGCGCGTCCATCACCCTGTTCGTGTCGGCGCGACGGACCATGGCCCGCACGGCCGCCCACTCGCGGTTGTGCAGGGGCGCGACCGTCGGCGACTCCAGACCCGGGGTGATCGCCACCGCGGCCTCGACCTGGCTCAACGGCACGTCGTAGTCCATCAGCACGTACTCCCGGGCCGTCAGCACACCCTGCAGCCGACGCGTCAGCACGTCGAGACCGACCGGTTCGACGCCGTCCGAGCGGCGCACGAGCACCGCCTCCGAGCGCAGCAGCGGCTCGCCGAAGATCTCCAGACCGGCCGCGCGCAACGTGGTGCCGGTCTCGACGACGTCGGCGATCACGTCCGCCACACCCAGGCGGATCGCGGTCTCCACGGCACCGTCGAGCCGCACGACACCCGCGGGCGTCACCCCCTGGCTGCGCAGGTAGCCCGAGACGAGCACGGGGTACGACGTGGCGACCCGCCGACCGTCGATCTGCCTGACCTGGTCCATCGAGCCGGCCGTGGCGGCGAAGCGGAACGTGGACCGGGCGAAGCCCAGTGGCAGGTGCTCGGTGGCCGCCGAGGCGGAGTCGAGCAGCAGGTCACGTCCGGTGATGCCGACGTCGACGGTCCCCTGCCCCACGTACACCGCGATGTCGCGGGGTCGCAGGAAGAAGAACTCCACCTCGTTGTCGGGGTCGGGCAGCACCAGCTCGCGGCTGTCACGGCGCTGGCGGTAGCCCGCCTCGCGCAGCATGTCGGCGGCGGGCTCGGACAGCGAGCCCTTGTTCGGGACGGCGATCCTCAGCACGGGGTCCTCATCGGTGTCGTTCGGAGAAGCTGGACGGGTCAGGTGCGGGCCCGCGCGGGCCCGGGGTGCGCCGGTGGTGGGCGACCCGTCACAGATGCTTGTAGACGTCCTCGAGCGTGAGGCCGCGCGCGATCACCAGCACCTGCAGGTGGTACAGCAGCTGCGAGATCTCCTCGGCGGCACGTTCGTCGGACTCGTGCTCGGCGGCCATCCACACCTCGGCGGCCTCCTCGACGATCTTCTTGCCGATGCCGTGCACACCCGAGTCCAGCTCGGCGACGGTGCCGGAGCCCGCGGGGCGGGTCACGGCCTTCTCGGACAGCTCGGCGAACAGCTGGTCGAAGGTCTTCACGAGCGGAGCCTAGACGGCCGGGCGGGCAGCGCGCGCAGGGCGACCACCGTGGCGAGGGCAGCCTGCGCGGCCTCGGCGCCCTTGTCCTCGTGCGAACCGGGCAGCCCGGCCCGGTCGAGGGCCTGCGCCTCGTCGTCGCACGTGAGCACGCCGAAACCCACCGGCACGCCCGAGCGCACCGCCACGTCCGTCAGACCGCTGGTGGCGGCCTGGCAGACGTACTCGAAGTGGGGGGTCCCCCCACGGATCACGACGCCGAGCGCGACGACCGCGTCGGCGCCCGCCTCCGTGGCCGCGCGCGCCGCCACCGGCAGCTCGAACGTGCCCGGCACCCGCACGAGGGTGACGTCCTCGACGCCCGCCTCGGCCAGGGCGCGCCGAGTGCCGTCCAGCAGACCGTCCATGACCTGCGTGTGCCAGCTCGCGGCGACGACGACGACCTTCAGGCCGCGGCCGTCGGTGCTGAGGGAAGGGGCTCCTGCGCCACTCATGCTCGGGTCTCCTGCTCGTGCTCGTGCACCGGCTCGCGGTCCTGCTGCCGGTGCGTGTCGGGGTCCAGCGTCGCGTCGGGCTCGGAGCCCAGGTCGAGCGGACCCAGGTCCGCGTCGAACGCATGGTCGGTGGTGTCGGTGCCGGGTGCGGGCATCGCAGCCAGCACGGGGTCGACGTGGATCGCCGCGGCCTCGTCACCCAGGTGCAGCACGTGGCCCATCTGGGTGGCCTTGGTGCGCAGGTAGGACTCGTTGTGCGGGGTGCGACCGACCTCCAGGCCGCGCACCTCGTCCACCTCGATGCCGTGCGAGCGCAACCCGACGACCTTCGCCGGGTTGTTCGTCAGCAACGTCACACCCTCGACGCCCAGATCGGCCAGGATCGCCGCCGCCGCGCCGTACTCGCGCCGGTCCGCCGGCCACCCCAGGTCGAGGTTCGCCTCGACGGTGTCGCGGCCGTCGTCCTGCAGCGCGTAGGCGGCGACCTTGGCCAGCAGGCCGATACCCCGCCCCTCATGCCCCCGCAGGTACACGACCGCACCGCCCTCGGCCGCCGCCAGGGCCAACGCGGCGTCGAGCTGCGGACCGCAGTCGCAGCGCGCCGAGCCGAACGCGTCACCGGTCAGGCACTCCGAGTGCACCCGGACCACCGGCCGTGCCGCCAGCCCCGCGGACGACACCAGCGCCACGTGCTCGGCCCCCGTCCGCAGGTCACGGTAGCCGTGGATGCGGAAGTCGCCGTGCCGGGTCGGCAGGTACGCCGTGTGCGTGGCATGCACCCGCGGATGGCCCGACGCCCCCGGCGCGCCGCTGCCTTCCGTCGGCGCCACGTCGTCGTGCGCGGTCCGCCACGCGACGATGTCCGCGATGGTCAGCAGCACCAGCCCTTCGGCCTGCGCCAGCGCCGACGCGTCGTCGAGCCGCGTCATCGTGCCGTCGTCGTTGACCAGCTCGGCGATCGCCGCCACCGGCTCCAGACCGGCCAGCCGGCACAGGTCGACCGCGGCCTCGGTGTGCCCCGGCCGGTGCAGCACGCCCCCGGGCACCGCGCGCAACGGCAGCACGTGCCCCGGGCGGATCAGGTCCTCACGGCCCGAGGCAGGGTCGGCCAGCACGTGCAGGGTGCGGGTGCGGTCGGCGGCCGAGATGCCGGTCGAGACACCCGTCGCGGCGTCCACGGTCACCGTGTAGGCCGTCCGACGCGGGTCCTCGCTCTGCGGCACCATCAGCGGCAGGTCCAACGCATCGGCACGGGCGGCCGGCATCGGGGCGCACAGGTACCCCGAGGAGTGCCGGATCGTCCACGCCACCCACTGCGCGGAAGCGGACTGCGCCGCCAGGATCACGTCGGCCTCGTTCTCCCGCTCCGGGGAGTCGGCCACGAGCACCGGACGGCCGGCGCGCAGCGCGTCGAGCGCCTCCTCGACCGTGCCCAGCCGGATCGACCCGCCCTGCTCCACCAGCCCGGCGTGCCCCACCAGCCCGGCCTGCTCGACCTGCCCGCTCATCGCAGCACCCCCGCCGCCGTCAGCAGCCGCTCGGTGTACTTGGCCAACGCGTCGACCTCGAGGTTCACGCGGGACCCGGCCTGCAGCGTTCCCAACGTCGTGGCAGCCAGCGTCGTCGGGATCAACGAGACGCCGAACGCGTCGTCGGACACGTGGGTGACGGTCAACGACACCCCGGACACCGCGATCGACCCCTTCTCGGCGACGTACCGCGCCAGCTCGGCCGGCACCTCGACCTCGACGTCGTCCCACCGCGGACCCGGCGTGCGCCGTCGGATCAGCCCGACCCCGTCGACGTGCCCCTGGACCACGTGCCCCCCGTACCGCCCACCGACCGCCAACGCCCGCTCCAGGTTCACCGGGCTGCCCACGACCAGGTCACCCAGCGCCGTGCGGCGCAACGTCTCGGGCATGACGTCCGCCACGAACGTGCCGTCACCCGGCAGCTCGGTGACCGTCAGGCACACACCGGACACGGCGATCGAGTCACCCGGTCGGGCATCCTGCACCACCAGCGGTCCGCGCACCCGCACGCGGGCGTCGGTGACCGCACCGCCCGCATCGCGTGCAGGCTCCAACGCCTCGATCGTGCCGATCTCCTCGACGATCCCGGTGAACATCAACGCTCCTCGTCCGTGCTGGTGGTAGTGATCCGTGCGGTACCGGCCGCGGCGGTCGCGGCCCTCTGGGGCGTGGCCACGACGAGCACGTCGGGACCGAGCGGCACGACCTCGCGCGGCACGAGCCGCACCGCGTCGGCCAGCGTGGCCACACCCAGGTCGCCGATCGCCGCACGCCCGGCCCCCAGCAGCACGGGCGCCACGTAGGCGTGCACCTCGTCCACGAGGCCCGCCCGCAAGAACGCCGCCGCCACGGTCGGACCACCCTCGACGAGCACGTGCCGCACCTCACGCGCGTGCAGCGCGTCCAGCACCACCGCAGGGTCGTGCGTGCGCACCACGACGAGCTCGCCGCCCGGACCGTGCAGGCGCGCACCGGCGGGCACCTGCCTGTACCCGACCACGACGCGCAACGGCTGGTGGTGGTGCAGCTCACCGGACGCGGTCCGGGCCGTCAGCGACGGGTCGTCGACGAGCGCGGTGCCCGTGCCGACGACGATCGCGTCCACCTCCGCCCGCAGGTCGTGCGCATGCTGGCGTGCCACGTCGGAGGTGATCCAGCGACTCGTCCCGTCCGGGGCGGCCACCCGGCCGTCGAGCGACGAGGCGATCTTCACCGTGACGAAGGGCCGAGCCCGGCGCACCGCGGGCAACCACGCCCCGAGCACCCGCTCCCCTTGCTCGGCGAGCACACCGGTGAGCACCTCGACGCCGGCCGCCCCCAACCGCACCGCACCACCGGCCGCCTGCGGGTTCGGGTCGACCACCGACACGACCACCCGGGCCACGCCGGACGCCAGCAGCGCCTCGCTGCACGGCCCGGTCCGGCCCGTGTGGTTGCACGGCTCGAGGGTCACCACGGCAGTCGCACCGCGGACGTCCTGCCCGCGCTCGCGGGCGTCGGCGAGGGCGGCGACCTCGGCGTGCGGTGTGCCCGCACCACGGTGCCACCCCGCACCCAGGCCGGTGCCGTCCGAGGCGAGCAGCACGCATCCGACCCGCGGGTTGGGCCCGTGCGCGGGGCCGCGGGCGGCGAGCGTGAACGCGTGCTCCATCGCGGCCAGCTCGTGCGACGTGGGTCCAGGCGGTGCCGGTCGCGGCGAGGTGCTGGCGGGTGCGGCCGTGGTGGCCCGCGGGTCCGACGCCGGGGCCGTCGGGTCCACCGTCGTGCTCATCGCCCACCTCCCGTGCCGTCAGGGCTCCGGGGGTACGACCGCAGGGCAGGGCCCTGCAGCCACGTCGATGCCAGGTGCACCGACGCCACGTACGCCTCCCATCCGGACTTTCACCGTCGGTCCTGGAGTTCCACCAGGTCAACCGTCCGGCCCTTGCGGACCGTGCGGGTCGCGGACTGTCACCGCCGGCTCGGACTTTCACCGACCCCGGAGCACGTGTTCTTGCTGCGTCAAACGATCATGCCACACGGCACATTCCCCGACCGGCCCGTGACCAGCACCGGCGGTGGCCGGTGAGCCGGTGATCGGGCACACAGCTCAGCCCGCCTGGTCCGCCAGGGCACGCAACGCGGCGATCTCGCCCGGGACGTCCGGGGCCCCGTACACGGCCGAGCCTGCGACGAAGACGTTCGCACCGGCCCGGGCGATCGCCCCGATCGTGCCGCGTGCCACTCCCCCGTCGACCTGGATCCAGGTACCCGTCCCCGCGGCGTCGACCGCCGCCCTCGTCCGCCGGATCTTGGGCAGCGTGCCCTCGATGAACGACTGCCCGCCGAACCCGGGTTCGACCGTCATCACCAGGATCATGTCGATCTCGTCGAGCAGGTCCAGGAAGGGCTCCACGGGCGAGGCGGGCTTGAGCGCCACGCCGACCCGCGCACCCAGCCGACGCAGCTCGCGGGCGAGCCGCACCGGCGCCTTGGCCGCCTCGGCGTGGAACGTCACCGACGCCGCCCCGGCCTCGGCGTAGGCCGGGGCCCACCGGTCGGCGTCGTCGATCATCAGGTGCACGTCGAGCGGGATCGGCGAGACCTCGGCGATCCGGCGCACCACCGGCAGGCCGAGCGTCAGGTTCGGCACGAAGTGGTTGTCCATGACGTCCACGTGCGCGTAGTCGGCGGTCGCGATGGCCGCCAGGTCACGCTCCAGGTTCGCGAAGTCGGCCGACAGGATGCTGGGGTTGATCAGCGCAGGCACCAGGCCAGCCTAGCGACGCCTCGGATGAGGTCAGTCGAGCCGACGCAGCAGCGTCAGGTGCATCGCGTCGGTGCCGTGCACGTGCGGCCACAGCTGCACGTCGTGGCGGCCGTCGGTGGACAGACCTTCGATCGTCGGCGACACCTCACGCAGCACCGCGACCGCGTCGACCGTCTCGGCCTGCAGTCCCTGCTTCGCGGCGACCCGCAGGGCGTCCTTGACCACCAACCGGGTCTCGGCCTGGTGCGGGGAGCACGTCACGTACGCGACCACCCCACCCGGGCGCACCGCCCGCAGGGCCGACCCGAGGAGCTCACGCTGCAGCACCCCGAGGGTCGCCAGGTCGGCCGGTGTGCGTCGCCACCGTGACTCCGGGCGCCGCCGCAGCGCACCCAGACCCGTGCAGGGGGCGTCGACCATCACCCGGTCGAACGTGGCCGGCTCGTCCTCGCCGACCAGTCGACCGTCACCCGTGCGCACCGCCTCGACGGCCTCCGCCGGGACCGCCCGCAATGCCTGCTCGACCAGACGCGCCCGATGCGGCTGCACCTCGTTGGCCACGAGCCGCGCCCCTCGACCACCCGCGAGGGCCGCCAGCAGGCTCGCCTTGCCCCCGGGACCGGCGCACAGGTCGAGCCACCGCACGTCGGGGCCCTCCAGCGGCGCCGCAGCCAGGGCCCACGCGACGAGCTGGCTGCCCTCGTCCTGCACACCGGCACGCCCGTCGCGCACCGCGGGCACCCCCGCGGGGTCGCCTCCGTCGAGGACGACCGCCGTCGGGGCCAACGACCCCGCCGCACCCGGCACCGCCTCGAGCAGCTCCTCCGGCGTGGACAGCCCCGGCCTGGCGACCAGCGTCACCCGCGGCGCGGCGTTGTCCGCGCGCAGCAGGTCCCCGATCTCGTCCGCGGACCGACCGTGGGCCACGAGCGCCTCACGCATCGCGCGCACGATCCACAGCGGGTGGCTCTCCACCACCGACAACCGGGCCACCGGGTCGTCCTGCGCCGGGTCCACCGCATCCCCGATCAGCCCCAGCCACGTCGGCAGGTCCTGACGGGAGACCGCCCGCAGCACCGCGTTGACGAACTGCGCGCTGCCCGCGCCCGTGCGCGAGCGGGCCAGGCCCACCGTCTCGGAGACGGCCGCGTGCGGGGGCACCCGCATGCCCAGCAGCTGGTGCACACCCAGCCGCAGCAGGTCCAGCACCGGGGGGTCGATCCGGTTCGTCTCGCGACCGGCCGCCTGCTCGATCACCGCGTCGTAGCGCCCCCGCAGCCGCAACGCGCCGTAGGCCAGCTCGGTGGCGAACCCGGCGTCGCGCCCGCGGATGCCACGCTCGCGCAGGAGGGGCGGCAGCACGAGGTTCGCGTACGCGTCCGAGCCGTCGACAGCACGCAGCACGTCGAACGCGACCGCACGCGCCGGGTCGGAGTCCCGACGCCGCTGCGAGGGAGCGGCGGTGGAACGCTGACCTCGGCCCTCGGCCCGGGCGGCACCACGCTCACGTCCGCGTGCGTCACGACGGTCGTCGCCGCTCATGCGCGCACCCCGTCCGTGGCGGCGTCGCTGCCACGACCCCCGTCGAGGACCTGCACCTGGTCGGCGCCGAGCACCGCGTCCGCACCGAGCCGCGCACCGCGCGCCCAGTCGGCGGCCGCCATCGCCCGCTTGCCCGCCGGTGTCACCTCGCCCAGCCGCACCGCACCACCCGCCGTCCCGACGAGCACCTCACCCTTGCCCACCCGCAGCTGCCCCGGGTGCAGGTCGCGCACCTCAGGGACGGGCACCACGGGGCCCACGCCGAGCCGTGACCCGTCCGGCAGGGTCGTCCAGGCACCAGGGGCGGGCGTACAGCCGCGGATGCGCCGGTCCACCGCGTGGGTCGGGTGACCCCAGCGGACGCGGGCATCCTCGACCTCGAGCTTCGGCGCGTGGCTGACGCCGTCCAGCCCCTGCGGCACCGGCTGCAGGACACCGTCCTCCAGCGCGTCCAGGGTGCGCACCAGCAGCCCCGCACCGGCGACCGCGAGCCGTCCGAGCAGATCGCCGGACGTGTCCCGGGGGCGCACCGTCTCGGTCAGGGTGCCCAGCACCGGGCCGGTGTCGAGACCCTCGTCGAGCCGGAACGTCGTCGCACCGGTCACCTCGTCACCGGCGATCAGCGCCTGCTGCACCGGGGCCGCGCCACGCCAGGCGGGCAGCACCGAGAAGTGCAGGTTGATCCAGCCGTGCACCGGCAGGTCGAGCAGCTCGGCCGGCACCAGGTTCCCGTAGGCCACCACCGGTGCGGCGTCGACGGCCAGGGCCGCGAGCGTCTCGCGCACCCCCTCGTCACGCAGCCGCCGAGGGGTCAGCACGTCCAGACCCGCCTCCAGCGCCAGCGCCTTGACCGGGCTCGGCGCGAGTGTGCGCCCGCGCCCCGACCGGGCGTCCGGCCGTGTCAGCACCGCGACCACCTCGTGCCGGGAGGCGAGCAACGCCTCGAGCGACGGCACCGCGGCCGTGGGGGTTCCGGCGAAGAGCAGTCGCATGGGGTCGATCCTAGGTGCGCGCGGGACCTCACCCCTCAGCCGAGCGGCAGCCCCCGGGCCACGAGATCCGCACGCAGCTGCGCCGTGGAGGTGAACAGCAGCGCGTCGAAACCTGCCGCCGCAGCTGCCGCGACGTTCTCCGCGGAGTCGTCCGTGAACACCGTGCGCGCAGGATCGAGCCCGAAACGCCGCACCACGAGCGCGAAGATCCGCGGATCCGGCTTCGCGACACCCTCGACCCCGGAGACCAGCACGTCCTCCAGCAGACCGATCGCCGGCGCCGCCGGCACCGCGTGGTGGAACGTCTCGCTCGACCAGTTCGTCAGCCCCAACGCGCGCACGCCGAGCCCCAGCAGGTCCCGCACCAGCTGCTCCGAACCGTCCACCGGGCCGGGCAGCGCGTCCGGGAAGTGCTCCAGGTAGAGGTCCAGCGCGGCGAGCCGGTGCGGGAACCGCTCCCTCAGCTCGGCACGCGCGGTGTGCCACGAACGCCCCGCGTCCATCTGGTGGTTGAGCGCCAGGAAGTCGACCTCCTCGAAGAACGCCTCGACCTCCGCCCGGTCCATCCGCCCCTCGTACGGGCCGTACGGGTCCCAGTGCACGAGCACGTTGCCCAGGTCGAAGACGACCGCCAGCGGTGCAGCGGTCGACGGGACGGACGGTCGGACGGTCATGGGGCTCCTCGGGGCACACGGGTCACACGGGTTCAGGGGCGTCGACCTGCACGCGCACCGTGCCCCCCTCACGGTGGGCGCTGCGCACCGCCAACGACGCCGCCACCGTCCGGGCCAGCGCCGCACCGGCACCCCGAGGGGCACGCACGAGCGCCTGCACGTCCGGCTCAAGGCCCTGCACCGGCGACCGGCCGGCCTCGCCGTCGACAGGGACAGGACCGAGCACGTCGGCACCCTCGGGCAGCACCAGCCGGTCGAGCACCGCGCCGACCGCGTCCCGGGGACCACGCACCGTCACGGTCCGCACCGCAGGCGGCAACGCCAGCTCGGTGCGTTCGGCCAGCTCCCGGGCCGCGAAACCCACCGGGTCCCACCGCACCAGGGCCTGCGTCGGACGCGGTGCGGCATCACCGACCAGCACGACCTGCCCACCCTCACCGATCGGACGGACCAACGCGGCAGCCGCCATCCACCGACGCAACGCGTCCTCGGACGCCCGCAGCGAGGTCCCCGCCGTCGCGACAGCCGCGTCCAGCAGCACCGCGGCCGCGTAACCGCCCGGCGCGACCGGCTCGGCACCGGGCGTCGAGACGACCAGCGCCGGGGAGTCGGGCACGCCGGCCAGCACACCCCCGGCGGCACGCGCCCCCGAGACCCGCACCGGCACCTGCGGGAACGCGCGACCCAGCTCCTCGGCCGTCCGCTCCGACCCCACCCGCACCGACCGCAGCGCCCCCGCACCGCACTCCGCGCACCGCCACCCCGTGGCCAGACGACCGCACCACCGGCACGTCGGCGTGCCGTCCGCCCGGTCCAGCCCGAGCGGGCCGTGACACGTCCCGCACCGCGCGACCGTCCGGCACCGACCGCACGCCACCGCCGGCACGTAACCCGCCCGCGGCACCTGCACGAGCACCGGCCCGGACTCCATGGCGTCACGCAGCACGCGCCACGCCGGTGCCGGCAGCCGGGCGGCCGCTGCCGCCCCCTCCCGCGCCAGCTCGACCGCCGTCAGCGCCTGCACCCGAGGCGTGCGCGCCCGCACCTGGGCACGATCGGCGACCACCTGACGCGCCCAGCCGCTCTCCACCAGCACCTGCGCCTCGACGGTGCGCGTGTGCGACGCCAGCAGCAACGCCGCACCCTCCAGGTCCGCGCGCAACGCCAGCACCTCACGCACGTGCGGGTACGGCGAACGCGGCTCGGCGTGCAGCGAGTCACCGTCGTCCCAGCACACCACCAGCCCCAGGTCGGCCACCGGCGCGAACGCCGACGCGCGCGTGCCCACGACCACGGACGCCAGTCCGCGCCGCGCAGCCAGGAACGCCCGGTACCGCGCCGCGGGACCGTCGTCCGCCATCAGCCGCACCACCCCGCCACGCGTGCCCCGCGACCACGCCCCGAGCCCGACCTCCGTCAGCGCCGCGCACACACGGTCCACGTCACGCGCGTCCGGCACCACCACGAGCGCGCCCCGACCACCCAGGACCGTCGCCGCGACCGCCTGCGCGACCGCCAGCGGCCAGCTCAGCTCCCCCGTTCCGGGCAGTGCCGTCCAGACCGCCCGCGGCGACCCGCCCGAGCCCAGGTGCTGGAGGAACGCGGCACCACCGCGGTAGTCCACCCAGGCGCTCGCGGACGGCCGGACCGGCATCTCGAGCGGGACCGGCTCGACACCGGTGTCCTCGGCCTCCACCCGCGCGTGCCGCAGTGGCACCGCCAGCCGCAGCACGTCGGCGAGTGTGCCCGCGTACCGGTCGGCCACGGCGCGCGCCAGGCGGATCACCGCCGGGGTCAGCACGGGCTCGGTCGACACGACCTTGCGCAGCGGGGCGAGCGCGCCGTCGTGCTCGGCCTCCTCGACACGCTCGAGCACGTAGCCGTCGACGTCCTGCGCGCCGAACCGCACCTTCACCCGCGTGCCGGGTACGGCGGAGTCGGCCAGCGCCGCAGGCACCAGGTACTCGAACGTGCGGTCCAGGTGCGCCGGTGGCAGGTCGATCGCCACGCGGGCCACCGGCTCGCGCTCGGCCGCCTCGACCGGCCCGGTGGTGGCCCGGGGGCGTCGACGCGCCCGCGGCGCAGGAAGACCCGCGAGGGTCAGCTGCTCACCGGGTCCCGTCATGCGGGCTCCGGTCAGCCGACGGCGGACTGCAGGTGGCTCACGCGGTCCGTGCGCTCCCACGTGAACTCGGGCAGCTCGCGACCGAAGTGCCCGTAGGCCGCCGTGCGCTGGTAGATCGGACGCAGCAGGTCCAGGTCGCGGATGATCGCCGCGGGCCGCAGGTCGAAGACCTCTCGGATCGCCGCGGTCAGACGCTCGACCGGCACGGTCTCCGTGCCGAAGGTCTCCACGTACAGGCCGACCGGGTGCGCCTTGCCGATCGCGTAGGCGACCTGCACCTCGCAGCGACGGGCCAGCCCGGCGGCGACGACGTTCTTGGCGACCCACCGCATGGCGTACGCGGCGGACCGGTCGACCTTCGAGGGGTCCTTGCCCGAGAACGCGCCACCACCGTGGCGCGCGATGCCGCCGTAGGTGTCGACGATGATCTTGCGCCCGGTCAGGCCCGCGTCGCCCTGCGGACCGCCGACGACGAACGTGCCAGTCGGGTTCACCAGCAGGCGGTAGTCGGAGGAGTCGAGCTCCAGGCCGAGCGCGTCGAGCACCGGCACGACGACGTGCTCGGCGATCGCCGGGCGCAGCTGGTCCTCCAGGCGCAGGTCCGGCTCGTGCTGCGTGGACAGCACCACCGTGTCGAGGCGGACCGCGCGGTCGCCCTCGTAGCCGATGGTCACCTGGGTCTTGCCGTCGGGGCGCAGGCCGGGCACCACGCCCTCCTTGCGCACGGCCGTCAGGCGCTCGGCGAGCCGGTGCGCGAGCCAGATCGGCAGCGGCAGCAGGCTCGGGGTGTCGTCGCTGGCGTAGCCGAACATCAGGCCCTGGTCGCCGGCACCCTGCTGGTCGAACGGGTCGACGTCGGCGGCGTCCTCGCGGACCTCGATCGCCTTGTCCACCCCGGCGGCGATGTCGGGCGACTGCTGGCCGATGGACACCGACACGCCGCACGAGTCGCCGTCGAACCCGATGTGCGAGGAGGTGTACCCGATGCCGCGGACGACCTGGCGGACGATCTGCGGGATCTCCACGTACGCGCTGGTCGTGACCTCACCGGCGACGTGCACCAGGCCGGTCGTCACCATGGTCTCCACCGCGACGCGCGCCTGCGGGTCCTGCTCGAGGATCGCATCGAGGATCGCGTCGGAGATCTGGTCGCAGATCTTGTCCGGGTGGCCTTCCGTCACGGACTCGGACGTGAACAGGCGCATCGCGGGGTCACTCATGGCGGACAGCCTAGTGCGCGGCACCGTCACTGACGTGCAGCCGTCCCGAGACGAGGACGGATGTGTCGACGCGGCCCCGCCGCCCAGGTCAGCGCACTGCAGCGGGTCCCAGCGCCGCGACGGCGTCCCAGACCGCGTGCGCGACCTGGTCCTTGGTGCCCTCGGCCTTGGCGACCACCTCGCCGGTGCCGTCCAGGACGGTGACCTCGTTGTCGTCGGTGCCGAAACCCCTGCCTTCGCCCACCGCGTTGACGACCAGCAGGTCGGCGCCCTTGCGACGGGCCTTCGCCCGGCCGTGCTCGAGCACCGACCCGTCCCCGTCCCCGGTCTCGGCGGCGAACCCGACGACCACCTGAGCGTCCCGCAGCCGCTCGTGCGCGAGCTCGGCCAGCACGTCGACGGTCCGGACGAGCGTGATCGAGGGCACGGAACCGTCGTCGTCCTTCTTGATCTTGGTCTCTGCCGTCGTCGCCGGCCGGAAATCGGCCACGGCGGCGGCCATGACGACCACGTCGGCATCGCGTGCGGCGAGACGGACGGCGTCGCGCAGCTCGGCGGCCGAGCCGACGCGCACGACGTCGACACCGGCGGGCAGAGGAAGGGCGACGTTCGCCGCGACGAGCGTCACCTGCGCACCACGCGCCAGCGCGGCGCGGGCCAGGGCGAGCCCTTGCCTGCCCGAGGACCGGTTGCCGAGGTAGCGGACCGGGTCGAGCGGCTCCCGCGTGCCGCCGGCGGACACCACCACGCGACGACCTCGGAGGTCGGCGGTGCCGCCGGCCCTGTCGACGAGGGCGAGGGCCGCCGCCGCGATCGCCTCGGGCTCCGGCAGCCGCCCGGGCCCGCTGTCCGTACCGGTCAGCCGGCCGGAGTCGGGGTCGAGCACGTGCACGCCGCGCGCACGCAGCGTGGCGACGTTGGCGCGGGTCGCGGGGTGCTCCCACATCTCGGTGTGCATCGCCGGCGCCAGCAGCACCGGGCAGCGCGCCACCAGAAGGGTTGCCGTGAGGAGGTCGTCCGCCCGCCCCGATGCCGCACGGGCCAGCAGGTCCGCGGTGGCGGGGGCGACGACGACCAGGTCGGCGCCCTTGCCGACGGCCACGTGGGCCACCTGGTCGACGTCCTCGAACACGTCCGTCGTCACCGGCTGGCCGGAGAGGGCCTCCCAGGTGGCGCGGCCGACGAACTCCAGGGACGCCCGGGTCGGCACGACGCGTACGTCGTGGCCCGCCTCCCGCAGCAGACGCAGCAGCAGGACGGACTTGTACGCGGCGATGCCGCCCGCGACGCCCAGGACGATCCGCATGGGTGCGGGTCAGTCCTCCGGGGTGGCCTCGACCGTCAGCAGACCGGCGTCGATCTCGCGCATGGCGATCGACAGCGGCTTCTCCTGCGGACGGGTCTCGACCAGCGGGCCGACGTACTCGAGCAGGCCCTCGTTGAGCTGCGAGTAGTACGCGTTGATCTGGCGGGCACGCTTGGCCGAGTACAGGACGAGCGCGTACTTGGAGTCGGCGCGCTCGAGCAGCTGGTCGATCGGCGGGTCGGTGATGCCGGTGGGGGCTGCGACGGTTCCGGACACGGTGTCTCCGTACGTGAGGGGTCTGGGGGCTGGTCCTCGCACCGCCCGACGTGCGCGACAGTGGTCACGGACGTCCGCGGGCGCGCGGATGCTCCGAACAGTCTACCTGGTCGACAGCCCCATGACCTGGACCAGCTCGTCCGTGGCGCGCGTCACGTCGTCGTTGACGATCACGTGGTCGAACTCCGGTTCGGCGGCCAGCTCGACACGGGCCGTCGCCAGCCTGCGCTCGCGCTCCTCGGCGTCCTCCGTGCCGCGCCCGACCAGCCGGCGCACCAGCTCGTCCCACGACGGCGGGGCCAGGAAGACGAACCGCGCGTCGGGCATGGTCTCGCGCACCTGGCGCGCACCCTGCAGATCGATCTCCAGGAGGGCCGGCTCACCGGCCGCCAGGCGCGCCTCTACCGGGCCGCGCGGCGTGCCGTACCGGTTGCGCCCGTGCACCACGGCCCACTCCAGCAGCTCGCCGCCCGCGACCATCCGGTCGAACTCCTCGCCCGACACGAAGTGGTAGTGCACGCCGTCGACCTCGCCGGGCCGCGGGGCCCGCGTCGTCGCGGACACCGACAGCCACACCTGCGGGTAACGGGCACGGACGTCGGCGGACACCGTTCCCTTGCCGACGGCTGTCGGTCCGGCGAGCACGGTCAGCCGGGCTGGGGTCGTCGTCATGGGTGGTGCGTCGCTCCTCGGACGTGCAGGTCCCGGCCCGGCGAAGGCCGGACCGGGACTCGGGCGGGGCGATCAGCCGAAGCGTTCGACGAGCGCCTTCACCTGGTGAGGACCCAGGCCACGCACACGACGCGTCTCGGAGATGCCGATCTCCTCGATGATCGCACGAGCCTTGACCTTTCCCACACCGGGCAAGGACTCCAGGAGGGCGAGGACCTTGAGCTTGCCGATGGTCTCGTCCTGCTGACCCAGGGTGATCACCTCGGACAGCGTGCCCTGGGAGTACTTGAGACGGTTCTTCACCTCGGCGCGGGCCTGCCGGGCGGCGGCGGCCTTCTGGAGCGCTGCGGCGCGTTGTTCGGGAGTCAGCGGGGGGAGAGCCACGCGCGTCACCTTCTCGTCAGTGGGCCGGCGACCACGCTGAGCAGCGCGACCGTGATTAAGAAACTAGCGACACCCCGGGACGTCGGCAACGCGACAGGCCTGGCGGCGCCGGACTGCACCCGCAGGTCAGCGCGCCGTGGGTGCCAGCACCGGGGCCCATCGCCGGCCGGGACGGGCAGGGGGCGACCCCCGTGGGCGCGCACGAGGAGCGCAGCAGGGCTGCGCCGCCCACCCGGTCGCGAATCCCGCGGCCGGGTGGGTCCAGCATGCGTCCTGCGGGCCCTCAGCGCAGCGCGGCGGCCGCCTCGTCCGCCGCCTGCCGCGCGGCGTCCCGCAGGCGCTGCGAGGCAGGCCCCGCCGCGAGGACACCCCGGGAGGACGAGGCGAGCACGGCACGTCGGGCTGAGCCGAACACCGCCGCGAGCTCGGCCGCACCCGCACCCTGCGCGCCCACGCCGGGAGCCAGGAGCGGACCGTCGACCGCCGCGAGGTCCAGGTCGAGCCGCCGGGCAGCGTCACCGATCGTGGCCCCGACGACCAGGCCCACAGAACCGAGAGCGGCACCGCTGGCGCGGGTCTCGGCCCTGTTGAGGGCACCCGCCTCCGCCGCGATCCGGGTGGCGACGGCCATGCCCTGGTCGTCGCGGGCGTGCTGCACCGCGGCACCCTCGGGGTTCGACGTCAACGCCAGGACGAAGAGCCCCCGACCGCTCGCCGCGGCCGCGTCCACCGCCGGCGTCAGCGAACCGAACCCGAGGTACGGGGAGACCGTGAGTGCGTCGCCCGCCAGCGGCGAGCCGTCCCGCAGGTAGGCATCGGCGTAGGCGGCCATCGTCGAGCCGATGTCGCCCCGCTTGGCGTCGACGATCACCAACGTCCCGGTCTCCCGACCTGCGGCGACGACCTCCTCGAGCACAGCGACACCCGCTGAGCCGTGCCGTTCGAACAGCGCCGACTGCGGCTTGACCGCAGCGACCCGCCCACCCAGGGCGTCGAGCACCCCGAGCGCGAACCGCCGCAGACCGGCTGCGTCGTCCGTGAGACCCCAGGCCGCCAGCAGACCAGGGTGCGGGTCGATGCCGACGCACAGAGGACCGTGAGAATCCATGGCCGCGGCCAGGCGCGCCCCGAACGTCGACCGCTCCCCCGCGCCCCCCGAGGGGCCGGCGACCGCGGCTGCGCGGTCGGCCGCGCTCATGCCGGCGACCCAGCGCGAGCGGCGCGGCGCACCTCACGACGCGCCGCGGTGGCCGCGTCGTGCTCCTGCAGGCTCGTCACCCGGAACGGACCGGCCTGGGCCGCCTCGATGGCCTGCACCGCGGCTCCGAGCTGCTGCACGGTCGTCACGATGGCCTTGTCGGCGGCCGTGGTCGCGGCACGGATCTCGTAGCCGTCGGCGCGCGCACCCTGCCCGGAGGGGGTGTTCACGACCATCTCGATCTCGCCCGCCGTGATCAGGTCCACGATCGTCGGCTCACCGTCCGCACCACGCCCGGAGGAGAACTTGCGCACCACACGCGAGTCGATGCCGTTGCGGTGCAGCACCGCGGCGGTGCCCGCCGTGGCGAGGATCTCGAACCCGAGCTCGGCCAGACGCTTGACCGGGAACACGATCGAGCGCTTGTCGCGGTCGGCCACCGAGATGAACGCCCGGCCCCCCGTCGGAAGACCGCCGTACGCCGCCGACTGCGACTTGGCGAACGCCGTCGGGAAGTCGACGTCGAAGCCCATGACCTCGCCCGTGGACCGCATCTCCGGGCCCAGGACCGTGTCCACGACCACGCCGCCGTCGGTGCGGAACCGCTTGAACGGCAGCACCGCCTCCTTCACGGCGATGGGCGCGTCCAGGTCGAGCACGGACGCGTCGTCGGTCGGCAGCACCCCGCGGGCGCGCAGGTCCGCGATGGAGTGCCCGGCCATGACCAGGGCCGCCGCCTTGGCCAGCGAGACACCCGTGGCCTTCGACACGAACGGCACCGTGCGCGAGGCGCGCGGGTTGGCCTCCAGCACGTAGAGCACGTCGGAGACCAGCGCGAACTGGATGTTCAGCAGTCCGTGCACGCCGACGCCGCGGGCGATCGCCTCGGTCGACAGGCGGATGCGTTCCAGCTCGGCGACCGACAAGGTCACCGGCGGCAGTGCGCACGCCGAGTCACCGGAGTGGATGCCGGCCTCCTCGATGTGCTCCATGACGCCGCCGAGGAACATCTCCTCGCCGTCGAACAGCGCGTCCACGTCGATCTCGATCGCATCGTCGAGGAACCGGTCGATGAGCAGCGGCGGCAGGGTGCCCGCCCTGCCCCCGTCGGCAGCGTTGTCCAGCGCCCGCTGGACGTACTCGGCCAGGTGCTCCTCGTCGTACACGATCTCCATGCCGCGTCCGCCCAGCACGTACGAGGGCCGCACGAGCACGGGGAACCCGATGCGGCGCGCGGTGTCGCGCGCACCGGCCAGCGTGGTGGCCGTGCCGAACGCCGGGGCGGGCAGCCCGGCGGCCTCGAGCACCTTGCCGAACTCGGCACGGTCCTCGGCCGCGTCGATGGCCGCCGGGGACGTGCCCAGGATCGGCAGGCCGGCCGCCTCGAGCCGGTGCGCGAGCGACAGCGGCGTCTGGCCGCCCAACGTCACGATGAGCCCCGCGACCGGACCGGCGGCCAGCTCGGCGTGGTAGACCTCGAGCACGTCCTCGAACGTCAACGGCTCGAAGTACAGACGGTCCGAGGTGTCGTAGTCCGTCGAGACGGTCTCCGGGTTGCAGTTGATCATCACGGTCTCGAACTCGCCCTTGAGGGCGAGGGCGGCGTGCACGCACGAGTAGTCGAACTCGATGCCCTGCCCGATGCGGTTGGGACCGGAGCCGAGGATGAGGATCGCGGGGCGCTCGCGGGGGGCGACCTCGGTCTCCTCGTCGTACGAGGAGTAGTGGTACGGCGTGCTGGCCGCGAACTCCGCCGCGCAGGTGTCGACGGTCTTGTAGACCGGTCGCAGGCCCACGGCGTGCCGGGCGCCACGCACGGCGTCCTCGGTGGTGCCACGCAGCTGGGCGATCTGCGCGTCGGACAGGCCGTGCCGCTTGGCGTGCATCAGCACGTCGCGCGTGAGCGCGGCGGCGTCCGCGGTGGCCTGCGCGACCTCGTTGACCAGCTGGATCTGGTCGAGGAACCACGGGTCGATCTTGGTGCGGTCGAACACGGTCTCCAGCGGGACGCCCGCCCGCAGCACCTGCTGCACGTCGACCAGGCGACGCTCGGTGGGTCGGGCGATCGAGGCGACCAGGGCGTCGAGCTCCTCCCCCGTGGCCGCGGCGCCGTCCCAGTGGAACGAGGCGTTCTTCGTGTCGAGCGACCGCAAGGCCTTGCCCAGCGCCTCGGTGAAGTTGCGGCCCAGCGCCATGGCCTCGCCGACGGACTTCATCGTGGTGGTCAGCGTCGGGTCCGCGGCCGGGAACTTCTCGAACGCGAAGCGCGGGACCTTCACCACGACGTAGTCGAGCGTCGGCTCGAACGAGGCCGGCGTGGACCCCGTGATGTCGTTGGGGATCTCGTCGAGCGTGTAGCCCACGGCCAGCTTCGCGGCGATCTTCGCGATCGGGAAGCCCGTGGCCTTCGACGCCAGCGCCGAGGAGCGCGACACGCGCGGGTTCATCTCGATGACGACGATGCGGCCCGTGTCCGGCTCGACCGCGAACTGGATGTTGCAGCCGCCGGTGTCGACGCCGACCTCACGGATGACCGCGATGCCGATGTCCCGCAGGTTCTGGAACTCACGGTCGGTGAGCGTCAGGGCGGGGGCCACGGTCACCGAGTCGCCGGTGTGCACGCCCACGGGGTCCACGTTCTCGATCGAGCACACGACCACGACGTTGTCGTGCTTGTCACGCATGAGCTCGAGCTCGTACTCCTTCCAGCCGAGGATCGACTCCTCCAGGAGCACCTCGGTGGTCGGCGAGTAGTGCAGGCCCTGGCCGACGATCCGGCGCAGGTCCGCCTCGTCGTACGCGATACCCGAGCCCAGGCCGCCCATGGTGAACGACGGACGGACCACCATCGGGTAGCCCAGCTCGTCGACGGCCGCCAGGGCCTCGTCCAGACCGTGCACGATCACCGAGCGGGCCGACTCCCCGCCGCACACCTCGACGACCTGCTTGAACTGCTCGCGGTCCTCGCCCTTCTGGATCGCGGCGATGTTCGCCCCGATCAGCTCGACGCCGTACTCCTCGAGCACCCCGGCCTCGTGCAGCGCGATCGCGGCGTTGAGAGCCGTCTGCCCGCCCAGGGTCGGCAGCAGCGCGTCGGGGCGCTCCTTGGCGATGATCGAGGTGAGCACCTCGGTGGTGATCGGCTCGACGTACGTCGCGTCGGCGAACTCCGGGTCGGTCATGATCGTGGCCGGGTTGGAGTTCACCAGGACGACCCGCAGGCCCTCCTCCTTCAGCACGCGGCACGCCTGCGTCCCGGAGTAGTCGAACTCGCAGGCCTGGCCGATGACGATCGGGCCGGACCCGATCACCAGGACGCTGCTGATGTCTGTGCGCCGGGGCATCAGGCGGCACCCTTCTTCTCGTTCATGAGGTCGAGGAAGCGGTCGAAGAGGTACGCGGCGTCGTGCGGACCCGCAGCGGCCTCCGGGTGGTACTGCACCGAGAACGCCGGCAGGTCGAGCGCCTGCAGACCCTCCACGACGTCGTCGTTGAGGTCCACGTGCGAGACCACGACCCGGCCGTAGCGGCCCCCGTCGTGCGGTGCGGTGGTCGGCCCGTCGAGCGGGGCGTCGACCGCGAAGCCGTGGTTGTGCGCCGTGATCTCCACCTTGCCGGTGGCACGATCGACCACCGGCTGGTTCACGCCGCGGTGCCCGTAGCCGAGCTTGTAGGTGCCGAAGCCGAACGCCCGGCCCAGCAGCTGGTTGCCGTAGCAGATGCCGAAGAACGGGATGCGTCGGTCGAGCACCTCGCGCAGCAGGTCGATCTCATGCGTGGCGGCCGCCGGGTCACCGGGACCATTGGAGAAGAACACGCCGTCCGGCGCGAGCGCGAGCACCTGCTCGATCGTCGCCGTCGAGGGCACCACGTGCACGCGGATGCCCCGCTCGGCCATGCGCTGCGGGGTCATCGCCTTGATGCCGAGGTCGACCGCCACGACCGTGGCGACCGGCTCACCGGCCGGCTCCACGACGTACGGCTGCTGCGTGCTGACCTCGCCCGCCAGGTCCGCACCGGCCATCTGCGGCGCGGCGAGCACGTGGGCCAGCAGGTCCTCGTCGCTGCGCCGCTCACCGTCGACCAGCAGCGCCTCACCGGAGAAGATCCCGGCGCGCATGACTCCCTGCTCACGCAGGTGCCGCGTGAGGGCACGCGTATCGATGCCGCTGATGCCGACGACACCCTGGTTCTGCAGGTCGTCGTCGAGCGTGCGTGCGGAGCGCCAGTTCGAGGCGCGCCGTGCGGGGTCGCGCACCACGTAGCCGGCCACCCAGATGCGGGCCGACTCCTGGTCCTCGTCGTTGACCCCTGTGTTGCCGATGTGCGGCGCGGTCATCACGACGATCTGCCGGTGGTACGACGGGTCGGTGAGCGTCTCCTGGTAACCGGTCATCCCGGTGTTGAAGACGATCTCGCCGAGCGTCGTCCCGACCGCACCGTAGGCCTGGCCCCGGTACGTGCGGCCGTCCTCGAGCACGAGCACTGCGTCGGTCATGCCGTCTCCTCCTGCTGCGTCGGCACGGGCGCGTGCGCACCGGCCGTGGCGTCGATGAGTGCGCGCACCGCGTCGACCAGGACCTCCCGGTCGGCCGCGTGGCGCGGGTGGATGCCTGTGTCGAGCCCTCGCTCGTCCGACGGGTCGCCCTGCCAGGTCAGCAGCACGATCCCGTCGCGACCCACGACCTTGCCGGCGATGCCAGGCGCCGTGCCGACGGCGCGCAGCGCGGCCGCGGGGACGAAGACGTCGGTGGTGCCCTCGCGGGCGATCGTCACGCCCGCGTCCCACACCTGCACCTGGGCGTTGCTGCGCTCCCCCAGGTCGTGCGCGGTGACACGGTCCAGCCAGTCGCCGGCACGGGTCGAGGACACGTAGACGGCCTCGACGGACTCGGTGCGGGCAGAGCCCAGATCAGCCGGTGCGCTCGGCAGCGCGCCCACCAGGTCGGCCGTGCGGCGGGTCCGCGCACGCCACCCGGCACGCATGCCCAGCAGGGCGAGCACGAGCAGGAGCGCCAGCAGGGTGATCGAGACCGGGGTGGGCATCAGCGGGCTCCTGCTGCGCTCGTGGCGGGCACGGCCACGCCGTCCAGCACCGTCGCGCGTCCCCGCAGGAACGTCGCCACGACACGGCCCGGCAGCTCACGACCGCGCAGCGGCGAGTTGACGCTCTTGGAGGCCTGCTCCTCGGGGACCACCACCCGGCGCGCGGCCGGGTCGACCAGCACCAGGTTGGCCGGCTCCCCCACGGCGATCGGACGACCCTGGTCGGTGACCCGACCGATGCGCGCCGGCGCGGTCGAGAGCACCCGAGCCACGTCCGCCCAGGTGAACCGCCCGGTGTCGACCATGGTCTGCTGCACGACCGACAGCACGGTCTCCAGACCGGTCATGCCGAACGCGGCCGCCGCCCACTCGCAGTCCTTGTCCTCACGCGTGTGCGGCGCGTGATCGGTGGCGACGATGTCGATCGTGCCGTCGGCAAGACCGTCACGCACCGCGTCGACGTCGGCCTGCGTCCGCAGCGGCGGGTTGACCTTGAACACCGGGTCGTACCCGCGCACCTCCTCGTCGGTGAGCGCCAGGTGGTGCGGTGTGGCCTCGGCGGTGACGTCGATGCCACGGGACTTGGCCCAGCGGACGATCTCCACGGAGCCCGCGGTCGACAGGTGGCACACGTGCAGGCGGGAACCGACGTGCTCGGCCAGCAGCACGTCACGGGCGACGATCGCCTCCTCCGCGACGGCCGGCCAGCCCGCGAGCCCCAGCTCGGCCGAGACGACACCCTCGTGCATCTGGGAACCCTCGGTGAGCCGCGGCTCCTGCGAGTGCTGGGCGACCACACCGTCGAACGCCTTGACGTACTCCAGGGCGCGGCGCATGACGACCGGGTCGTGCACGCACTTGCCGTCGTCGGAGAACACCCGCACGTGCGCGGCGGACTGCGCCATCGCACCCAGCTCGGCAAGGCGCTCACCCCCGAGGCCCACGGTCACCGCCCCCACCGGGTGCACGTCGACCCAGCCCGCATCGCGACCCAGTCGCCACACCTGCTCCACCACACCCGCGGTGTCCTGCACCGGGTCGGTGTTGGCCATCGCGTGCACCGCGGTGAACCCGCCCAGCGCGGCCGCACGGGTGCCGGACTCGACCGTCTCGGCGTCCTCACGCCCGGGCTCGCGCAGGTGGGTGTGCAGGTCCACCAGGCCCGGCAGCAGCACCAGGCCGGCCCCCTCGACCACCGTGGCGTCCTGCGCCTGGTCGCCGGCGTCGGCGCCCAGCGCGGCGATCACCCCGTCGGACAGCAGCACGTCGGTCTCGGGCCCGCCGAGCGGCGCGACCCCTCGCAGCAGGTACCTCGTGCTCATGCTTCCACCTTCGTCTCGTCCACCACCGGGCCGCTGCCCGTCGTCGTCCCGGAACCGCCGCCGGTCACCGCACCAGCACCGGCACCACCGCCCGCCAGCAGCAGGTACAGCACCGCCATGCGCACCGCCACACCGTTGGCCACCTGCTCCACGATGACCGCCCGCGGAGAGTCCGCCGCATCCGCCGAGATCTCCAGCCCGCGGTTCATCGGCCCCGGGTGCAGCACGATCGCGTGCTGCGGCATGGCCGCCAGGCGGCGCGCGTCGAGGCCGTAGCCGCGGGTGTACTCCAACGGGCTCGGGAAGAACCCGCCACCCGCGCTGGACATCCGCTCGCGCTGCACGCGCAGCATCATGATCGCGTCCGGCTGGACCTCCTCGACGACCTCGTCCAGGTGGTAGGACACCCGCGCCGGCCACGCACCCACACCCACCGGCACCAGGGTCGGCGGGGCCACCAGGGTGACCTGCGCGCCCAGCGTGTGCAGCAGCTGCACGTTCGAGCGGGCCACCCGGCTGTGCAGCACGTCACCCACGATCGCGACCTTCAGACCCGCCAGGTCCCGGCCCGACACGTCCGCCCGACCGCCGTCACCCACCAGGTGCCGGCGCAACGTGAACGCGTCGAGCAGCGCCTGCGTCGGGTGCTGGTGCGTCCCGTCGCCGGCGTTGACCACCGCGCCGTGCGTCCAGCCCGAGCGGGCCAGGGTGTGCGGCGCACCCGAGGACTGGTGCCGGATCACGACCGCGTCGGCACCCATGGCCTGCAACGTCAGAGCCGTGTCCTTGAGCGACTCGCCCTTGGACACGCTCGAACCCTTGGCGGAGAAGTTGATGACGTCGGCGGACAGGCGCTTGGCGGCCGTCTCGAACGAGATCCGCGTCCGCGTGGAGTCCTCGAAGAACAGGTTCACCACCGTGCGACCACGCAACGTCGGCAGCTTCTTGATCTCCCGCGCCTGGGTCGCCGCCATCTGCCCCGCGGTGTCCAGCACGCGCACGGCCTCGGCCAGGTCCAGGTCGGCCGCCGACAGCAGGTGCCTCATCGCGCACCCCCCTCGACGACACCGGCACGCTCGCCCTCGATGAGCACCGCGTCCCGCCCGTCGACCTCGTCCAGCAGCACCCGCACACGCTCGCTGTGCGAGGTCGGCAGGTTCTTGCCCACGTAGTCGGCACGGATCGGCAGCTCACGGTGACCCCGGTCGACCAGGGCGGCGAGCTGCACCGCCCGCGGCCGACCCAGGTCGTTCAGCGCGTCGAGCGCGGCCCGGATGGTGCGGCCGGAGTAAAGGACGTCGTCGACCAGCACGACGACCTTCCCGTCGATGCCACCGGCGGGCTCCTGGGTCGAACCGATGCTGCGCGTCGGGTGGTACGCCAGGTCGTCGCGGTACATCGTGACGTCGAGGCTGCCGACCAGCGACGCCGGATCGACACCGGCCAGCCCCGGCTCCACGGCCACGAGACGCTCGGCGAGACGACGAGCCAACGGCAGGCCACGCGTCGGGATGCCGAGCAGCACCACGTCAGCGGCACCCTTGTTGCGCTCCAGGACCTCGTGCGCCACACGCGTCAGTGCGCGGGCGATCTCCGGCGGACCGAGAACCACGGTCGACGCGGTCGCGGGTACGGGTGCTCCAGGTGCAGGTGTGCCAGAACTCATCCGGCGACCCTCCTTCCCCGCCTCACTGGACGGGCCTTAAAGGAATGTCTGTCGGCGTTCAGAGTAACGCGCCGCCCCCCGCACACCGACCAGGACCCGCCACGTGGACACCCCCACCCCGCGCAGTCGCGATCGTCACGACCGACAGACCGGTACCGTGGCACGCGAACCCCGACGGACAAGCCCGTCACCCGGCCGAGTCCTTCACCCCGGCCCTCGAGCGACCGATGAGAGTGACGTGCTGGAACCCTCCCTGACGTGGGTCTCGATCCTCCAGCTGCTCGGTGCCGGGGTCGTGAGCGGCTTCTGCGCCTCCCACTGGCTGTGGTGGCGCGGCGAGCAGCGGGACGTCGGCGCCCTCGGCGCACTGAGCTCCTCGGCCGTCATCGCCGCGGAGCTGCTTCGCGGCGGCATGCTGCCGATGATCCACTCACCCGCCCTCACCACCGGCGTCGAGCTCGTGCGGGTCCTGCTGGTCGCGGCGATCGCGCTCCTCGCCCTGCCGACCACACGCGCCCTCACCGAGGGTCCCCCGGTGCGGGCCTGGCTGCTGGTCACCGGGTCGCTGCTCGTGGTGCGCGTGGCCTGGTCGGCGCTCGCGGCCCTCCCGGCCGAGGCGACCAGCGCGGTGCCGGACATGGTGCTGCGCCCGGAGGTCGGCGTCGCCACTCTCGTCATCCCGATCGCGGTCGTCGTGGGCTACCTGGCCGTCGCGAGCGGCAGCCGGTCGATGAGCGCCCGCGGGCTCGTGCTCGTGATCGGCGGCACGGTCTCGGTCGTGGCGCTCACGCTCGGCACGGCGATGCCCGACTCGTCCGCGGGACCTGCCCTGCTGGGGTTGTGGCCGCTCCCGCTGGCCGTGGTGCTCGAGGTGTTCGCGCTGCGCCGTATGCGGCGGACCCAGCGGCGCGCGGTACGCCAACGCCAGCTGCACGAGGCGGTGGCGCGCCTGTCCAACACGGCCTGGTTCGTCAAGGAACCCGAGACGTTGCTGGCCCGAGCTGTCGACACGGCACGCGAGCTGCTGGGTGACCCCACGCTCGAGGGGTCGCTGCGCACGCTCTCCCACGGCCGGTTCGTCGCCGAGCTGCACTCCGCCGAGGGAACGCACCGCTCCCCCGCCGCGCGGTCGTTCCTGCTCGACCTCGCCCAGATCGTCTCGGCCGCCGCCGAACGGCACGCACTCGCGCACCGGTTGAGCCGCACGGCGTTCACCGACGCGCTGACCGGGCTGCCCAACCGGCACGCGGTCGACCAGCACCTGGCCGAGACGCTCGAGCAGGCGAACGTCGAACGCACCCGGGTCGCGCTCGTCTACAGCGACGTGGACGGGTTCAAGCGCGTCAACGACACGCACGGCCACGCCCGCGGGGACGACCTGCTGGTGCGGGTCGGCGACTTCCTGCAGGGCGCCTGCCAGGACGGCTGGTTCGTCGGTCGCCTCGGCGGCGACGAGTTCGTCCTGGTGGTCCCGCGCGCACCGGCGGACAACGACCTGCTCGCGCTGGCTCGCGCGCTGCGGCACGACTTCGGCGCCCTCGGCCCCGCCGAGACCCTCGATGCGCAGCTGACCGTCGGTGTGGCGGCCTGGGACCCGGGCGACGTGATCGACCCCGACGGTCTGCTCCGGCAGGCCGACACGGCCATGCTCGAGGCCAAGCGCACCGCCTCGGGGTACCGCGTGTTCGACCGCGCACTGCGCCGACGGGTCGCCTCCGAGCGGCACCGGCGCACGGAGCTCGAGGACGCCGTCCGGGAGGAGCGGTTCACCGCGTACTTCCAGCCGGTGGCCGACGCCCGGACGCTCGAGGTCGTGGCCGTGGAGACCCTGGCTCGGTGGGACCACCACGGGCGCATGCTCCTGCCGGCCGACTGGCTGCCGCTCGCCGAGGACACCGGGCTCATCGTGCCGATCGGGCTGTCGGTGCTGCGCCAGGCCCGGCGTGCGCTCGAGCGGTTCCAGCTGCCCGTGGCCGTCAACGTCGCGGCCCGGCAGCTGGCCGAGCCGGACTTCCTCGAGCAGGTGTCCGAGGCGTGGGGCGAGGCGTTCTGGGAGCACCTCACCCTGGAGATCACGGAGTCGACGATCCTGCGGACCTCCTCGGCCGTCCCGGCGCTCGAGGCGCTGCGGGCCCGCGGGGCGCGCATCGCGCTCGACGACTTCGGCACGGGCTACAGCTCGTTGGCCCGGCTGGCCCGCCTGCCCGTCGACGTGCTCAAGATCGACCGCTCGTTCGTCAAGGAGGTCAGCACCGAGCGCGGTCGGGCGGTGCTGCGCACGATCGTCGACCTGGCGCGCGCGCACGAGCTGGACATCGTGGCCGAGGGGGTCGAGGGCGTCGAGGAGCTCACGGCGCTGGTCGAGCTGGGCGTGCCGCACGTGCAGGGCAACATGCTGGGCCGGGCGGCGGCGACGGTGCCGATCCGCGGGCCCCGCCCGAGCGCGCTGGTCCCGCGCTCGACGTTCTGACCGTCGGGGCGCACCGCCCGGACCCCGGGGAACGCACGAACGCCGCCCACCTGAGGGTGGACGGCGTCGATGCGGGCTCTCCTGCGGCGCAGGCGACCTCAGGCCAGCAGGGTGGGCTTCAGGTCGACGATGCGTCCGAGCAGACCGTTGACGAACGTGGGCGAGTCGTCGGTCGACAGCGACTTGGCCAGCTCGACGGCCTCGTCGACCGCCACCGCGTCGGGAACCTCGTCGTTGAACAGGATCTCCCAGGTGCCCAGCCGCAGCAGCGCACGGTCGACCGCGGGCATCCGCTCGATCGTCCACCCGTGCGCATGCGTCGAGATCACCTCGTCGATGCGTGCCGAGTGCGCCACGACCCCCTCGACGAGGTCCACCGCGTACTGGGGCAGCGCACTCTGCGTGCCCGGCTCGGCGATGCGCTGGGCCAGGAGGGTGACGGGGTCGACCTCGCGCTGCTCGGCCTCGAACAGGACGTCGAGCGCGCGCTTGCGAGCCTTGGTACGGGCGCCCACCTCAGTCGTTCACACGGCCCAGGTAGCTGCCGTCGCGCGTGTCCACCTTGACCTTGGTGTTCGCCTCGAGGAACAGCGGGACCTGGATCTCGTAGCCGGTCTCGAGCGTGGCGGGCTTGGTGCCGGCCGACGAGCGGTCGCCCTGCAGACCCGGCTCGGTGTAGGTGACCAGCAGGGTCACCGACGGCGGCAGCTCGACGTACAGCGGGACGCCCTCGTTCGTGGCGACCAGCGCGTTCTGGTTCTCCAGCAGGAAGTGCGCGACGTCGCCGACGACCGCCTCGGAGATGTTCAGCTGGTCGTAGGTGTCCGTGTCCATGAACACGAAGTCCGTGCCGTCCTTGTACAGGTACTGCATGTCGCGCTTGTCGACGTTCGCCGTCTCGACCTTCAGGCCGGCGTTGAACGTCTTGTCGACGACCTTGCCGGACAGGACGTTCTTGAGCTTGGTGCGGACGAACGCGCCACCCTTGCCGGGCTTGACGTGCTGGAACTCCACGACGGTCCACAGCTGGCCGTCGATGCGCAGCACGGTGCCGTTCTTCAGGTCGTTGGTGGTCGCCACGATCGTCGCTTCCTGTCGAGGTGTGAGGCTTGTGTGCCGACCGGCGAGGGTGCGAGGCGCTGTGCACGTGCGGCGCACGGCGCGCAGCAGGTGATACCGGTCAGCGAACCGCCGACCATCGTACCGGTCAGACCAGCAGCCACCGACCCAGGTACCCGAGGGCCGCCGCCCAGACGAGCGAGGCGAGCGTCCCGATGACGAACCGCTCGGACGCACCGGGGTTCTGCCGCAGCTCGGGGTAACGGCCCAGACCCTTGACGGCGACGACCACCGCGACGACCTCGGGCTGGCCGATCATCAGGCTGCCGGTCACCGCGAGACGTTCGAGGAACCCGATCCAGGTGCCGCCGCGCAGCACGGTCTGCGCCCGTTCCCCCTCGGGCCCGTCGCTCTCGTCGGCCTCCTGCGCCGCGGCGTGCGCCTCGCCCGCGTCGGCGGACCGGGAGGCCTGGTGCAGCACGGCCCGGGTGACGGGCCAGCCACCCAGCGTGGAGACCGCCAGCAGCAGGATCACGACCGGCACTGCCAGGCCCAGCGTCACGAACCCTCCCGCGGACGACGTCGCGCCCGCCGACGGCAGGGCTGCGCGTGCACGCTACCGCCCCTCGCGCTCGCGCGCCTCGGACCGCTCCAGGAGTCGCGCGGCGGCGGGGCGCGCCGCGCACTCCTCGGCCCACAAGGCGGCGCGCAGCCGTTTGCTGACGGCCTGCTGGCTGATGCCCAGGCGGGCTGCGACGTCCTCCTGGCGTGCATCGCGTCCGAGCTCGTCGAGCAGGTCGACGACCTGCCACCCCTCGGCGCTGCGGCGCGCTGCGACGGCTGCGGTCAGGACGAGCAGCGCCTCGGTGTCGAACGCCGCGGTCGCGTCACGGCCGCGCACCGCCAGCGGCACCGTGCGGACCCGGCTCTTGGCGGCCTCGACGGCGTCGCGGGCAAGGACGAACGCCGCACCCGAGCCGGCCCGGGTGCTCTCCGGCAGCGGCAGGTCGACGGGCCCTGCGCCCACCCCGACGGACCAACCGCCGCGGCGCAGCACGCGCAGCACGAGGTCGACCACCGCGGCGGCGTCCTCGAAGACGGCCTGCACCTCGTCGCCGACCGTGCGCTCGAACCCGCGCACCGGTCGGGCGCCAGGCATGCCGTCACTGCTGGCGGTGGTCGCGGCGAGGTCGGCCAGGAACGGCTCGACACGGTCGCCGACCACGCGACTTCCCTGCTGGTCGATCGTCACGACGAACATTTCACAACCATGTCAGGTTGTTCGGGCAAGAACAACCCTTAGTGGCTGTTCGCGCTCGTACGCGCCGCCACCGCGCGGAGTGCCAGTGCGTACGACTCGAAGCCGAAGCCCGCCACGGTGCCCGTCGCGACCGGACCGATCACCGACACGTGACGGAACGCCTCCCGGGCGTACGGGTTGGACAGGTGCACCTCGACCAGCTGCAGGCCCGCGGTGGTGACCTGCGCCGCCGCATCCCGCAACGCGTACGAGTAGTGCGTGAACGCCGCCGGGTTGAGCACCACGTGGACCCCTGCGTCGACGGCCTCGTGCAACCAGCCGACCAGCTCGGACTCGTCGTCCGTCTGGCGCACCTCGACAGCAAGCCCCAGCTCGTCGCCCCACGTGCGCGCCGCCTCGACCAGGTCCGCGTACGAGGCAGAGCCGTACACCTCGGGCTCACGGACACCGAGCCGACCGAGGTTGGGACCGTTGAGGACCAGCACGCGCGTCATGGCCCGAAGGCTACCGGCGGCACCCGTCACCTGCGGCGCGCGCACGCCGGGCGCGTCAGAGGGTCAGCTCGCGTCGGAGCGCGTCAGAGAGAGACCGTCGTCCCGACCGGTGCCGCGCCCTCGCTCACCTCGGCGTACGCCGCCGCCAGCAAGGTCGGGTCGGGACCCTCGAGCCGGACGGGCTTGCCCAGGTCCTCCAGCACCACGAACCGCAGCAGGTCGCCGCGGGTCTTCTTGTCGCGCCGCATGCCCGTCAGCAGCCGCTCCCAGCGGTCACCCCGGTACGCGGTCGGCAGACCCAACGACGTCAGCACGGAGCGGTGGCGGTCGACGACGTCGTCGCTGAGCCGGCCGGCCAGCCGCGCCAGCTCGGCGGCGAACACCATGCCCACCGAGACGGCCGCGCCGTGCCGCCACTGGTACCGCTCGACGTGCTCGACCGCATGACCGAACGTGTGCCCGTAGTTGAGGATCTCGCGCAGGCCCGCCTCCTTGAGGTCCTCCCCCACGACCGCTGCCTTCACGGCCACGGCGCGCTCGATCAGCTCGGCCAGCACCGGGGACGCCGACGCGGCCACGGGATCCTTGAGCAGCTCGACGTTCGCCTCGACCAGGTCGAGGATCCGCGTGTCGGCGATGAAGCCCGCCTTGACGACCTCCGCCAGACCGGCCACGAAGTCGAACGGCGCCATGGACGACAACGTCTCCAGGTCGCAGATCACGGCGGCCGGAGGGTGGAACGCGCCGACCAGGTTCTTGCCCTCGGCTGTGTTGATGCCCGTCTTGCCACCCACGGCCGCATCGACCATGGCCAGCACCGTGGTCGGCAGGTGCACCACCCGGATGCCGCGCAGCCACGTGGCCGCCACGAACCCGGCCAGGTCCGTCGTCGCACCCCCGCCCACGGAGACGATCGCATCCGAGCGGGTGAAGTCGGCCTGACCGAGCACCCCCCACAGGAACGCTGCGACCTGGGCGGTCTTCGACGCCTCGGCATCGGGCACCTCGGCCAGGAACGCCTCGTACCCGTGCTCCAGCAGGTCGGCCCGCACCGCATCCGCCGAGACGGCCAACGCCGCCGGGTGCACCACGAGCACCCGGCGGACGCCCTCGCCGAGCACCGCCGGCAGCTCGCCGAGCAGATGGTGCCCGATGACCACGTCGTACGGCGTCTCGCCGTGCACCGTCACCCGGTGGGTCGTCCCGCTCATCAGTGCCCGCTCCCCTGCTCGTCGTCGCCCGCCGCACCCTGACGCAGCGCGGCCAGTCCCTGCTCGATCTGCTCGGCGACATCCACCGGCCGCAGACCGTCGGTCGACACCCGCAGCGTCGCCAGCCGCTCGTACACCGGCCGCCGCGCCTCCATGAGCGCCTGCCAACGGGCCCGCGGGTTGCCGAGCAGCAGCGGACGAGCCTGGTTCAACCCCACCCGGGGTGCGGCGTGCGCGAGCGAGACGTCGAGGAACACCACGACCCCGCCGCCCGCCGTGTAGAGGCCCAGAGCCTCCTGCGTCGACTCGTCGAGCACGGCACCACCCCCCAGCGCCAGCACACCCTCGTGCTCGTCGAGCGCACGTGCCACCGCGGCCCGCTCCAGCTCACGGAAGTGCGGCTCGCCGTCCTCGACGAACAGGTCCGCGATCGACTTGCCGGCGACCGCCTCGACGTCCGCGTCCGTGTCACGCACCTGCAGGTGCCACCGGTCGGCCAGCGCCGCGGCCACCGTCGACTTGCCGGCACCCGGAGGGCCCACCAGGACGACGCGGGGCGCGCTCACCGCAGCAGCTCGGGGACGGCGGCGAGGAACGCCTCCAGGTTGCGGCGCACCTCGGCCACCGAGTCACCGCCCGTCTTCTCCAGCAGGGCATCGGCGACGACCAACGCCACCATCGCCTCGGCCACCACGGCCGCAGGGGGTACCGCGCACACGTCGGAGCGCTGGTGCTGGGCGCGCGCAGGTTCCCCCGTCGCCGTGTCGACCGTGGCCAGCGCCCGCGGCACCGTGGAGATCGGCTTCATCGCCGCGCGCACACGCAGGATCTCGCCGTTGGTCATCCCGCCCTCGAGGCCACCGGCACGGTTGGTGCGCCGCACGATCCGTCCGGCCTCGTCGCGGACGATCTCGTCGTGCGCCGCGGAACCGCGCCGCGTCGCCGTGCGGAAGCCGTCACCGACCTCGACACCCTTGATGGCCTGGATGCCCATCAGGGCACCCGCCAGCCGGGCGTCGAGCCGCCGGTCGGCGTGCACGTACGAGCCGAGCCCGGACGGCAGCCCGTAGACCAGGACCTCGACGACCCCGCCGAGCGTGTCGCCGTCCTTGTGGCACTCGTCGATCTCGGCGACCATCGCCGCCGACGTGGTCGGGTCGAAGCAGCGCACCGGGTCGGCATCCAGCACCGCGACGTCGTCCGCGGTCGGGAGCACAGCACCCTCGGGCACCGCGACAGGGCCGATGCCCACCACGTGCGAGACCAGCCTGATACCCGCCGCCTGCTCCAGCAGCTGCGCCGCGACGACACCCAGCGCCACCCGGGTGGCCGTCTCGCGGGCGCTGGCCCGCTCCAGCACCGGGCGCGCGTCGTCGAACGCGTACTTGCGCATACCCACCAGGTCGGCGTGGCCGGGGCGCGGCCGGGTCAGCGGCGCGTTCCGGGCCCGCTGCAGGACCTCGGGGTCGTCGACGGGGTCGGCCGACATCACCTCGACCCACTTGGGCCACTCGGTGTTGCCGACCTCGATCGCCACCGGGCCGCCCTGCGTCAACCCGTGCCGGACACCGGCCAGCAGCCGGACCTCGTCCTGCTCGAACTTCATCCGTGCGCCGCGGCCGTACCCGAGCCGACGGCGCGCCAGGGCGTCCTGCACGTCCGTCGTGCGGACCTCCACACCTGCCGGGACACCCTCGAGGATGCCGACCAGTGCCGGGCCGTGGGACTCACCAGAGGTCAACCAACGCAGCATGGGCCGATCCTGCCATGACGAGGCCCACCTCCCGGGCTCGTGCTCAGGAGGTGGGCCTGGATCGGTCGTGCGATCAGCGTCCGGTGATCGGCACCAACGGGTTCTTCCCCGCGACGGCACCGGGCAGAGCCGGAGCAGGCTCGTCGGTGGCCGGGGCTGCCGCCATGCCGAGCGCGTCCGGGAGCACGTAGACGTACCCCGTGACGACGAGCTCCTGGTCTCCCGGGGCGGTCGCCGGCTTGCCGCCGGAGGCCTCTGCCTCCTTCTGCGACGTCCCGGTCAGACCGGAGACCAGGAAGAGACGGGGCGTGGCGTTCTGCAGGTCGTTGAGGAAGGCGACCGTGTTGTCGTACGTGCCCAGCACGGTCAACGACAGCGGGATGGCCACGAACCCGGTCGGGACCGCCCCTGCGGCGGTGGTGGTGTCGGTCGAGGTGGCCGTACCGGTCGCGTCGGTGGAGCCGTCGGTGGTCTCCGTCGCCTCGGTGGTCTCGGCCGGGGCCGGTTCGGTGGAGGCCGCGAGCGTGACCGCCGTCGGGGTCGAGGGCGTCAACGCCGTGATGGTCACCGAGTGGCCGGTGGCGATCTGGTCGACCTGCCGGAAGTACTCCGCCAGTGCGGCGTCGGTCGGGATCTGCGTCTGCAGACCCGCGAGCTCCGCCTTGTACTCGGGGAGCTTCTCGAAGTCGGCCTTCAGCTGGACGAGCTTCAGCTCGAGCAGCTCGTTCTGCTGCCGTGCCTGCTCGGCCTGTGCCCGGACCTCGTCCGCCGACGTCAGTGCCGGTGAGATGGCCAGGAACCAGGCGGCCACGACGATGAGCAGTCCGACGACGATCGTGCCACCGATCCAGGTGGTCTTCTTGGCGCCGCCCATGTCAGCCCTCCCCCTCGGTCTGCGCGAACCGCAGCGAGAACGCGTCGGTGGTCACCACGACCGCCGACGACACCGCGTAGTAGGCACCGGACTCGTCACTGGTCAACGTCGAGGAACCCACCCACGCCGAGGAGAAGCCGGGCACCGAGTTGAGTGCGTCGACCCAGGCGGCGACGTCAGGAACCGTCGACGAGCGCGTGGTGAACTGGATGGAGCCCATCCCGGCGGCCTGCAGCGGGTCCGACGGGGCGGCGGCTGCTGCCATCGGGGTCGCGGCCGTCACCGTGAACGTCTCGATGCTGACACCCGCCGGCAGTACCGCGGCGATCGCGTCGATGTACGGCTTCCACTGGACCTCGGTCGACATACCCAGCTGGCGTGCCGCGGTGGCCTGCGCCAGCGCGTTGAGCACCACGGGCACCTCGGCGTACTGCGCCTGCTCGGACTGCAGTCGGGCGGTCTCCGCCTGGGCCTCGACGAGCTCGGCGTCGGCCAGCCCGCCGGAGATCAGCGCGGCACCGTAACCGGCGACGCACAGGGCGAGCGTCGCGACCAGCCCGAGCCCGAGCCAGCGCTTGGTGGCGCGCAGCCCGCGCGCGGCCCTGACCTCGGGCGGCAGCAGGTTGACCTGGGGCAAGGCGCCGGTCCCGGTGAGGGCCCCGCCTCCCTTGCGCCGCTGGGACGTGGTCACGGCACTCATGCGGCAACTCCATAGGCGAGTCCGACGGGCAGGGCGAGGAGCGACTCCTGACCGTTCAGCGCGCCGCGCTGGACGGTCTTGGCCGACCGGAGACCGGCGAGCGGGTCACCGAGGGTGACCGGGAGCCGGCTCGCGCTGGACAGGTACTGCCCGAGGCCGGGCAGGTGCGAACCGCCACCGGTCATGACGACCACGTCGATCGCTGCTCCGGCGTTGTTGCTGGAGTAGTAGACGAACGTGTTGCGGACGCTCTCCACGAGGGTGCGCACGACGGCCGAGATCGCCTCGGCTGCACCGGCGCGCTCGGGGTCGGTGGCGAAGCCGATGCCGACCTCCCGCTTGACGGCCTCGGCGTCGGCGGCGGAGATGCCCATCGTGCTGGCCACGGCGGCGGTGACGTTCTGCCCGCCGGTCGCGAGCGACCGGACCAGGCGGGGTGTCCCCTGGGCCGTGATGACCACGGTGGTGATGCTCGCGCCGATGTCGACGAACGCGGCTGTCGCCCGGCCCAGGTCGCCACGGGCGAGGGAGCGGACGAGGGCGAACGCGTTGAGGTCGACCATGCGGGGGCGCAGGCCGGCACCTTCGACCGCGAGCACGTTGGCGTTGACGGTGTCGCGCTGCGCCGCGACCAGCATGCCGTGCACGGTGCGGCCCTGCGGGCCGTCGTACTCGTTGGTCGGGTAGAAGTCGAGGAGTGCCTCGTCGGCGGCCATCGGGAGCATCTCGTGCACCTGGAACGGCAGGGACGCCTTGAGCTGCGGGAGCGGCATCCACGGCAGGTCCAGGTCACGGACGACGACCCGCTGGTTGCCGACGCCGAGGACGACGTCCTTGGAGTCGAACTTCGCCTGCTGCCACAGCTGGCGCAGGGCGCTGGACACGGTCTCCGGCTGCGTCACCTCGCCGTCGCGCACGGCACCGAGCGGCAACGGCACCTGTCCGTACCGCACCAGGGTCGCCGGCGTCTTGCCGGCCGGTCCGCCATTGCCGAACTCGAGCTCGGCTGCGCGCACGCACGTCGAGCCGATGTCGAGGCCGATGACTCGTGAGCTGGCCACGGAGGTCCTTCCGACAGACGAGGGGGAACGTTCCTTCGTCCTATCGGGTGTACCGACCTGCTACTTGAGGGGCCTGTGCGGGCACTTCTGCCGAGGTCGTCACCGGTGGGTGCCAGGACCGTGGGTGGCCGCCCGGGCGGTCAGAGCAGGCCGAGGTACCACTGCCCGACCGCCTCGCCGGCGGCGATGCCGACGAGCGCCCCGAGCAGCATCCACGGCCCGAACGGGATCGCCGACTTGCGTCCGGCGCGCCCTGCGACCAGCAGGCCGATGGAGAACAGCCCACCGAGCAGGTAGGCGGCGAACCAGCCGAAGGCGAGCGCGGACCAGCCGAACCACCCCAGGTACAGGCCCAGCACCCCTGCGAGCTTGACGTCGCCGAAGCCCATCCCCGCGGGATACACCCACACGAGGACGAAGTACAGCGTGTACATCGCTGCGCAGCCGATGAGTGCACGCAGCAGCGCGCCCCAGTCGGCCTCGCCGCCCGGGTTCCACGAGGCGAGGGTCAGCAGGGCGAGGGCGACCACGTACGACGGCAGCACGATCACGTCGGGCAGTCGCCGGGTCTCGATGTCGATCAGCGCCAGGGCGACCGAGATCGACACCAGGTACAGCAGGGCCGGCAGCACCCACGTGGGCCCCGCGAACAGGCCGGTCGCGACGAACAGGATGCCGGTGGCGGCCTCGACCAGCGGGTAGCGGATCGAGATCGGCGCCTGGCAGTCGCGACACCGGCCGCGCAGCAGGAGCCAGGAGAGCACCGGCACGTTGTCGCGGCCGCGGATCGGGTGCTGGCAGCGGGGGCAGGCGCTGGGCGGGCGGACGACCGACATCCCCTGGGGCACGCGCCAGACCACCACGTTGAGGAAGGAGCCGACGGCCAGCCCGAGCGGGAGCAGCAGCAGCGCCGTCAGGGCGAGGGTGGCGGCATCGGTGTTCGTCGTCATGGCGCCCGCCACTATGTCATGCGGTCTCACGCTTCGCGACGATCTCGACCTTGTACGACAGCGCGTCCTTGTTCTGCACACCCCAGACGGGAAGGCTGTCGTACGTCAGGTTCATGCTGTTGTTCATGTCGACGGCGCAGCCGGCGTAGATCTGCCCGTTGAGCTGGCTGGTGCCGGAGGGCGAGTAGAACTTGTGCGGCGTGTACATGAGCACCCGGATGTTGTTCTTCGCGATGAGCCCGTTGTTGATCTCGATGCCGGTCCGGGAGCAGTTGGGCGTCGCGTAGTCCTGCATGAGGTAGAGGTTCTTCGTCGATCCCGCCACGCCCGAGAAGGTCGGCTGGCCGTTGATGTTGAAGCCGGAGGCCGCCCAGATCGCGACGTCCTGCGCCAGGACGATCTCGTGCCCGGCCATGTTGGTGAAGTTGACCACGCAGCCAGCGGGCATCCGGATGAGCACGGGGGCGGTCAGCGTCGGCCCGTTGGTCGCAAGCCACCGTGCGAGGGAGCCCGCCTGGTCGTACCCGGCGTCGCAGCTGGCGAAGGTCCGCAACGTGTAGCCGGCACCACCGGAGGAGACCGGTGTGGTCCAGGTGGAGTCGCCGAGCAGCTGCGGGAACGGGGCGGTGGGTGGTGCGTCGACCACCTGGTACCCGTGGCACTTGTCGAGCACGGCTGACGCCGAGCACACGTCGCCGGTCACGGAGCCCCACGCCCGTGCCTTGCCGTTGAGCACCCGTCCGCTGGAGGTGCCGAGGTTGTTCAGCGCGATGTTGCCCGCGGACGAGGTGATGTCGCCCATGACGGTCTTGTCGTTGGGTTGTACGAGCACGTTCCCGACCGACATCACGTTGCCGGCCACGTACCGGCAGTCGTGCTCGAGCGTGGTGGCTCCTTGGGCGTAGATCGAGCCGTACACGTAGCCCTTGCAGCTCAGGTCGCCGTTGGAGTAGACGTCGCCGTTCTGGCTTCCGGAGGAGCCGGCGATCACGGTCAGGTTGTTGTTGATCACCACGGAGGAGTTGCCGAACACGGCCTTGTTGAGGTCGGTCTGCAGCTTGAGGCGCACGACGGTCTCGAAGGTCCGCACGGCCGGCATCTGCTGCGCCACGGGAGTCGAGGTGGAGGTGGCGCGGACGGCGGCGGTGGCCGCCTCGACGGCACCGGTGCGCACCGCCGCGCAGGCCACGGGGGCACCTGCGGCGTCGTAGTACGTGATCTGGGAGTCGATGGTCAGCTCGTCGGGTCCGATGTCGCTCACGAAAGCCGGGATCGCCCCGCACAGGACACCGTCCTGCAGGGTGCTCAGCGGTGCGTAGTGGATCCGGGACACGAGGCTGTCGACCTGCCCCTCGGCGCTGGCGATGGAGACCGCGCGCTGGCGTTCACGACCGCTCATGCCGTTCTCCGCGATCGCCACGGTGACCAGGGTGGCCACGGCCAGCGTGGCGAACACGATGACGGCCACGGCCAGGACCATCGCGATGCCGGCCTCGCGGTCCTCGCCCGCGCCGGGCGCGTGCAGCCGCCGCCGCACGTGCGTGATCAGGCTGGTCATCGGTGTCCTCATTCCGCGGGGACCGGGACGCACTGCCCGGTGTCGTAGCCGTAGCTGGTGTTGCGTCCCGAGATAGACGACTCGATGGACACGTCACGGTCCTTGTCGTCGTCGTGGGCGAGCAGGGTGATCTCCAGGAGCCGGCGGTCGTACGGCGTCGCGGCGCCCTGCAGGGTGAACGGCAGGTGGCCGGCGTCCAGGCTCAGACCGCGGGCCACGGTCCGCCAGTCCGAGACGTCGCCGGTGGTCTGCCAGTCGATCGACCAGCTGCGGGTGCGCAGCTGCGCTCCCCCGCCGCCGGGCTCGACCTGCAGCACCTGCCACTGCACGCACCGGGGTGTGCCGAACGTCTGGGTGTAGATCCGCATGCAGGTCCCGGTGTCCGACCCGTCGGCGGCGCTCTGGCACGAGGGCACGTAACCGGGTTCGTCCTTGGGGCTGAACAGGACGTTGCCCGAGCGCATCTGCTTGCCGATGTCGGCCAGCCCGAGGCGGATCTCGGCCTGCGCGTCGGCGCGGTCGGTCGCACCCCGGGTGGTGGTCAGCAGCGAGATCAGCCCGGAGGTGGCCAGCGCGATGACGACGGAGAAGACACCCATCGCCACGAGCAGCTCGGTGAGGGTGTAGCCGGCGTCGTCGCGGGCGCGGGTGGTGCGGGCGTCACGCAACGGGGGCCTCCTGGTAGGCGGCGACGGCGGTGGCCCCGCCGAGCTGGACGTCGACGGCCCAGGCCTGCCCCGTGGCCGTCTCCGTCACCGTGAAGCGGCCGCTGATCGAACCGCTGTCGGACTGCACGACGCAGGCCTCGTCGGCGCAGCCGGTCGGGCCACCCAGCGTGCTGCCGCCGGCGGTGACCACGAGCGTGCCCGTGACCGTCAGGCCGGCGTCCGTGACGGGCGCGAACCCGGTGCCGGTCTCGTCCCACACGTACGTGGCGTTCAGGCCCGCCAGGGGCACGTCGGTGTAGCCGCCGCCGTCCCAGAGCCGCAACGTGCCGGTGCGCGCCTGGGTCGGGGTCGGCGTGGGGGCACCACGCTCCGCCACGGCGGCCTCGCTCAGGCCGGTCAGCTGCCACAGCCCCACGGGGGCGATCGTGGGCAGGAACTGGGCTGTGCCGATGGACCGTGCGGCACTGGCCCGGGCGCAGCCGGGGGCCGTCGCACCGCACACCCCTGCGCTCGTCCCCTTGTAGACCTGCGCGGCTCCTGCGGACGTGCGCACACCGGAGGCCGTGAACAGGTCGGTGCCGCCCAGGTCCAGCGACGCCCTGGCACCGCTGACCAGGTTGGTCACGGCGCAGGGCCGCAGCGCACCGGCGGGGCCCGTCGAGACGGCCGAGGTGGAGCCGGCGAGGTTCGGCATGAGGCACGTGCCGCTGCCGGCCGACACGGCGCCGCCGAGCGAACCGGTGGTCGGGCCGGTCGAGGCGGTCAGCGCACTGGGGCCTAGCGCGGAGGTCGTGCTGCGGCCGGGTGCGGACACCACGCCGGCGAACGTCTGCTGCACGGTGGAGGTGGGGTCGGATCCCGCGGTGAGCACCTGCGGCGGGGAACTCGCGACCCCCGTCGAGTCCACACCTCCGGCCGCGACGGCCGTCGAGGTCAGGGCCACGGACTGCTCGACCTCGAGCGTGCTGCTGGCGGCGGGCAGCACGAGCGTGAGCGTCGGGTCCGGGGTCTGCGGGACGCCTGCGGCGTCGACGGGGGTGACGCTCACGCTCATCGCGTCGGTGCCCCCACGGGCCGAGAACGCGGCCTGGCACGGGCCCGAGAACGGGTGAAGCGAGTCCTGCAGACACCCACCCGGCGAGAACGTCTCCGACCGTTCGACGGAGGTGCCCGCCTTGCCGTCCTTCTTGGTCCAGGTGGCGATGGCCGTCAGGGCGAACGCGTCGGAGGTGGCGGACCGTGTGACGTACTGCCGCACCGTGTAGGTGGTGGCATCGACCGTGGTGGTGAACGCGCACGGCGACTGCGTGTTGACCACGAGGGTCTCGGCGGGGATGTCGAGCACCGTGCGCGCCGGGGCGAACACGACACCGGCACCTGACCCGCCGACGTAGTCCGTGGTCGCGCTCAGGCCCAGCGACGCGTCGCACCCGGAAGCGCTCCCGGCGGTGACCGTGGCGTACGGAAGCGCTCTCATCGACTCGATGGACTGGGTGGCCAGTGCCGCACCGGACTGCCGCTGCTTGGCCACGGCGATCGTCACCAGCGACGAGAGCAGCACGCCGATCGTCACGACCATCATCGCCACGATCAGGAACATCGCGAGCAGGACCTCGACGAGCGTGAACCCGTCATCCTCCCGCGCACCATGGACACGCTCCCATGGTGACTTCGGCAATCGCACAGCCGCCCCCCGATGTCCGGCGGATGCCCCCTGAGCACCCGGCCATCAGGAGTGTCGACAGCGCTGACCTGCGACTTGATGAGAAGCGGATGAGAGTCGGGGGCGGCCCGACGACCGCAGGCCTCCCCCGACTCTCACTCTCCACGCCGACGCGCGGTCAGCCCCGCAGTTCCGGCGGCGTGGTGATCTCGCCGAAGTACCGCTGCGACCACTGGGCGTTGACCCACCGCGGGAAGTACGGCGGCGCTGCGTACTTCAGCCGCGTGTCGTACACGTAGTTCTTCAGGTACCCCGTCGAGGAGACCGCGCCGGAGCCCGTGCCGACGATGCCACGCCAACGCTGGGCGATCGACCCGTTGACCTGCAGCAGACCCAGCGACGCGCCCTCCTTGTACTTCTGCACGTAGAACGAGTGCTGCAGGGTCTGGATCGAGCCCATGATCTGCAGGCCCGACACCGAGGTCGCGCCCGTCGGGTCGTTGTACTGGCGCGGCCAGACCGAGCTGTTCGTGGTGCTCGCCGTGGACTCGGCCCACTTGTAGGCGCAGTTCGAGCTGCACCCCGGGTTGACCTTCGTGGGGCTGTACGTGGCCACCCACGGGTGGAACGCCTCGACGCTGTTGGTCGCGACCAGGCCGAGCATGTCCGTGCCGGTCAGCCCACCCGCGAGGACGATGTCACCCGTGACGACGACGGACTGGGCCGCGGCGACGGTGACCCGGCCCTTGAGCACGCCCTCGACGTACACGTTGCCCTCGGCGCAGTACTTCGTCGTCTCGTTCATGTTCGTGTCGTAGGTGTACGAGGCTGTCGACTGCACCGGCGTGACCGGGGTCGTCGACTTGTACGAGCCGAGCGGCAGCGTCGCACCCGTCGCCCCGCCGATCTCGCCGCCGTAGCACTTGCGGCGGTCGACCGACGCGGGAGCCGACCCCACGTAGATCACCAGGTCAGTCGGGACGCTCACCGTCGCACCGGAGGCCGAGTCGAGCTGCGCGAGCGATCCGCACGACGGCTCAGTGCCTCCGTTGGCGCCGGACGCCGTCGGAGCCGTGCCACCGTTGTTCACCGTCTTGTTCCACACGGTCATGGTGCCGTCGGAGTTGAAGACGATGCGCGTGGACCCGAAGTAGTGGCAGCCCGGGAAGCCGGCGAAGGCCGCCGACGTGTCGTCCAGGTAGAGCGGCTCGTGGTACTGCGGCAGCACACCGTTGAAGTCCGCGGTGCTGTACGTCCCGGAGTCCTTGCGCAGGCACCACTTCCAGTTGCTGGAGGCCGTGCTGGTCGTGACGGTCTGGCACTCCGGGTTGGCCGTGAGGAACCCGTCGGTGAACTTCGGCCCGGCAGCCAGCACCGAGTCGTTGCTGAACACGGTGCCCTGCAGCGTGTCACCCGAGGCGAAGGTGATCTCCGAGCACCCGGCCCCGCTGCGACCCTCCCACCAGTACTTCGCCGCGTCGTACCCGCTGCCACCGCACGCCGCCGACGTGCCACTGGGGTACGCCTGCACGTTCGACGGGTCGGCCGACTCGAAGTCGGTGTAGTACACGTAGTCCGTCGACCCGCCCTTGCCGACAGCCGCCTCGATGGTGCGGTACTCGCCGTTGGCGCGGCCCGTCACCGTGAGCGTCACGGTGCCCTCGGTCGTCACGCGCGAGGCGTCGACCGTGTAGTGGAAGAACGCATCCAGCTCGCCCGTGCGGGTGCCGTCCACCGGCGACCAACCCGGCGCGGTGCCGGCATTCCACCCGCAGGTGTTCGTCGCGGTGGTCGGACCCTGCATGGCCGGGTTGGCGCAGTCAATCTTGGCCGTGTACGCCTCGGACCTGTTCAGTCGCGAGATGTAGTCGTCGACGCCGCTCTGCGCCGCGCTCATCGCACTCGTGTAGTCCTGGTCGTACCGCGCGAACCGCTGGCTGGCCATCGTGAAGGCCAGGGCGGTGAAGGCGAGCATCGCCAGCACCAGCATCGACCCGACGACCAGCACCAGGGCCATGCCCTCGTCGCCGTCACCACGGACCCTGCGCAGCACCCCGGAGCCAGGCATCACGGAACCTCTTTCTGGCGGAGCACGGCCTGCGCGTTCGGCAGGGTGATCCTCTGGATGTACGTCGTCGGACGGGTCTCGACCGAGCCCTGCTGCTGCACCGTCACGTGCAGCTCGATCGCGAGCACCTTGGCGAGGTTCGCCGCGGTGAGGCTGCCGCCGCTCGCGGCCGGGGACATCGGCGTCGCGCTCGACCCCTGGTAGTAGGTGAACAGCGGGGTGTCCTCGACCAGCCCCTCGGCGAGCGTCCGTGTGGTCAGCCGTTCGCGGCAGTCCGCACTCGCGCCGACCGCCTCGGCGTCGCAGTACGCGTAGCCGGTCGCCGTCGGGACGTTCGAGTCCGGCCGCTGGACCTTCTCCACGAGGCTGCGCACACCGTCACCGTCGGTCACCACGGTGTAGGTGACCCGGCTCGGCCCGATCGTGTTCCCGGCGTTGTTCAGGTTCGCGTAGAACTGGACGGCGTAGTCCTCGCCCTTGACGAACGCCTCGACCGCGCACGTGCCTACGCACGCCGAGCTGAGCTGGCTCGGCATCACCGCGGTCCGCAGGGTCTTGCTCATCCGCTCGGTCGCCGTGCGGGCCGTGTCGATCTGGTCCTGGCGGTTGATGCTCTGCTGGTTGGTGCGCATGAACCCGATCGACAACGACGTGACGGCGATCAGCACCACGCCCAGCAAGATCATCGAGATGAGCAGCTCGGGCAGCGACATGCCGTCCTCACGCGTGCCGCGGCGCAGCCGGCGGTTCACGGGCCCACCACGCTGGAGTCCGCGTCCTTGGACAGGTCGGCGCTGGACGGGCCGACGATGAACCTGCCGACGGCGGAGCACTTGTTCGACTGCGAGGAGCCGGTGTTCCACTGATAGGCGTAGTAGGTCGTGGTTCCGCTCGAGGGACGCGGGACGGCCTGGGTCAGGCTCGTGACCGAGTTCGTGGCCGTCCCCACGGAGTAGGCCTGCCCGGTGGTGGTGATCTTCGACGCGGTGCAGGTCACCGTCGCGGTGCTGACGACGAAGAGACGGCCGGAGGTCATCTTCTTGAGCGTGAGGTTCGTCGTAGGCGGTGTCGATGTCCACACGCGGGTGTTCGCCTGGTTGTACGCGACTGGGACCGGGTTGATCAGGTCGGGATAGCTGGTGCAGGCACCCGTCGCAGCACCGGCGGTCTGGTAGACCCACCAGTTGCCCGCCGGCAGGGCGACAGCGCCGGAGCGCGCACCGTCGATATTCACCGCGCCGGCGCCCGCGCCACCAGGGCACGTGTTCGCCGTGACACCCGACGCGGCGCGGTTCAGCGCCCACAGGGTGCCGCCGGACGGCACGGACGAGAGCTGCAGGGTCGTCGACCCCCAGGCGACCTCGTCGTTCGGACCTGCGGCGAGAGGCACCGCGGTGGGGCCGGGCGAGCAGCTGAAGCCCAGACCCGTCGCGTACAGGTCGTACGTGCCCGGCAGCAGCGACACGGTGGCGGTCGGCGAGCCGGCCGGCAGGGTCACCCCCTGCCCGACGGCACAGGTCGTGGCGGTGCCGGCAGGCACGGCGACGATCGACGAGGTCCCCGCCGGGATGTTCGCCACCGGGGCCGACGCCATCTCGAACACGACGTCGATGGTCAACGACCCGCCCGGGTCGAGCGTGTACGCGGTGTAGCCACCGGCCGGTTCCGTGGTGCCGAAGAACGCGCCGTACTTGGTGGGCCACAACCCGCTCAGCACCGTCGTCGTCCCGGTGACGGTGAACTGCTTCACGCTGCTCGAACCGGAGAACTCAGGAGCGACGAGGGACACCGTCGACCCGGCGACCTGCGCCGAGGACAACGGCTGCCCGTCCGCACGCACCAGGTTCAGGGTGATGGTCCCGCCGTGCGCCACGGCGAAACCGGCACCGGCGTACAGCGACCCGCGCTTGAGCTGGCCGGTGGACTTGCTCGGGTTCGTGGCCCCGGAGATGTCGACGTACGAGGCGTCGGCGACCGTCACGGAGTACGTGGTCCCCGGGTCGGCGGCGGGGTCGACCTGGATCACGGCGCACCCGGTGGCGTCCGTGGTGCCGGTGGTGCTGCTGCCCCCGGTGGCCGTGACCGGCACGCCCACCAGCGGCTGCGCGTCCTGGTCGACGACCTTCGCCGCGATGAACGAGGAGGTGGTCGGGATGCCCGTGGTCTTGTCCGGTGCGAGCGCCGCGGTCTGCACGACCGGCTGCACCGACCCCATCCCTGGCCAGGTGACGCTCACCGTCACACCGAGGGTCGGGTAGCTGACGAGCGAGCCGCCCTCGCACGCCGACGCGCCGGTGCCCGTGATGTTCCACTGGGCGCTGCGCACGACCGTGTACGCGGTGCCGTCGACGATCAACGGGCTGCCGGCGGTACCGCCGGCCAGAGGATGCGGGTTGGTCACCGACCCGGCGTTCGCCAGGGCGACCGGCGCGGTCTTGGTGGCCGCGAACTCCTGCCGGACCAGGTCCAGCTCACGGGCGGCCAGGTTCGATGCCGCCACCCGGTTGCGGTTGCTCACCCCGAGGGACTGCGCCTGCAGGATGATCCCGACGACGGCCGTGGCCATCGCGCCGAAGATCACCATGGCGATGACGATCTCGATGAGCGTGAAGCCGGCGTCGAGCGGCCGCCTGGTGGGGCTCTGCTCGTCCCTGCGGATCTTCACTGCTCGCTCCTCGCGTCGGGGGTGTGCATCGGGCTACGAAGCACAGCGGGGCGGGCGGGTCCTCCCGCCCGCCCCGCTGTTCAGCTACTCAGATCACGGGGTGGGTGCGGCGGCGGCGCACATGCCCTCTTCGAGCCCACCGGCGGCCGAGTACTTGAAGCCGACAACGGCCTTGTCGCCGGACGGGTTGGTCACGTCGATGCACCACGTCGTGTCCGCTGCGGCACCGAGGATCTCGACGCCGTCACCAAGCACGACCTTCTTGCTCGCGTTCCCGATGTTCGTTGCGGTGCCACCGGTACCCGCCGCGATTGCGTACTTGCCGCTAGAGGACGTGACGACCGGGGTGGTCGTCCCATCCCAGTCCACGAAGTAGGTGGCGATCTCCTTGCCGAGGGTCGACACGTCGGCCTTGGCCGCGGAGTCCTCGGCCTTCTTGCGCTGGTTCAGGAACACCGGGATCGCGATCGCGGCGAGGATCCCGATGATGATCATGACGACGAGGAGCTCGATCAGGGTGAAGCCCTGGTCCTTCTCGTTCATGGACTTGCGGATACGAGCGATCACGTCTGCTCCTGGGGTTCGTACGGTTCGGTGTCAACAGCAGTCCGGCCGGGGCCGGTTCGAGTGGTGCACTCGTCTCATCGACCGCCCGAACACCCGGCTTGAGTGGACGAATCGGACACGTGCACAATCACCCGAACGGCCTACCGAAATGCCCGGAGCGTCCGCTACTGGATGAGGTCGAACACGCCGAAGATCGGCATGTACATGGCGATGACCATCGTGCCGATGATCGCGCCGATGACCACGATCATCAGGGGCTCGATGAGGCTGGTGAGCTGCTCGGTGGTCGCCTCGACCTCCTGGTCGTAGAAGTCCGCGACCTTGCCGAGCATCGTGTCCAGGGCGCCGGTGTCCTCACCGACGGCCATCATCTGCACCACCATCGGCGGGAACACCGGGTGCTGCGACAGCGGGCCGGCCAGCGACTCACCGCGCCGCACGGACTCCTGCACGGCCTTGGCGGCACGTTCGATGACCAGGCTGCCGCTGGTCTCCCCCACGATGTCCAGCGCCTGCAGCAACGGGACCCCCGAATGGATCATCGTGCCGAAGTTGCGGGTGAAGCGGGCCACCGCGATCTTCTGGAACAGCTTGCCGAACACCGGGAGCTTCAGCTTGAGCGGGTCGACCCGCTCGCGAATTCCACGGTCGTTCTTGTGCTTTCCCCACCACACCGAGAAGATCGCCAGTCCGACGATGGTCGGGATGATCGTCCACTTCACGAACGTGGCGCACATCATGAGGATCTTGGTCGGCAGCGGCAGCTCGCCGCCCAGGCTGGTGAACATGCCTGCGAACACCGGCACGATGAACAGCAGCATGCCGATGGTGGCCACGATGGCGATCACGAAGACGACCACCGGGTACGTCATCGCCGACTTGATCTTGCCGCGCAGCTTGACCTCGGCCTCGAAGTTGTTGGCCACCGAGACCAGCACCTCGTCGAGGAACCCGCCGACCTCACCGGCCTTGACCATGTTGATCATCAGCGGCGGGAACACGGCCGTGTGCTTCTGCAGCGCCGCCGAGAACGAGACACCGACCTCGACGTCGTTGCGCACCTGCGCGAGCACCTTGGCCAGCGGCTTCGACTCGGTCTGGTCGGCCAGGATCGCCAACGCCCGCAGCAACGACAGACCCGAGTCGATCATGGTGGCCAACTGGCGGGCCATGATCGCCAGGTCCTTCAGCGAGATCTTGTCCGACATGCCCGGGATCTTGATCTCGGCGTTCAGGCCGCCCGTGCTGACCTCGGAGATCGAGACCGCCGCCAGGCCCATCTCGCGCAGCCGGTTGGCCACCGCCGCCTGGTTCGGGGCCTCGACCCGGCCCTTGACGAGCTTGCCGGCGCGGTCCCGGACCGCGTACTCGTATGTCTTCGCCGCGGTCGCCATCAGAACGCCTGCCCTCCGAAGCCCGCGCCGGCGGCCATCGCCGCGGCGCCCTGGGACGTACCGGAGAACCGGCCCGTCAGTCGGTTGAAGTCCTCCACGTGGTGGCACTTCTCCAGGCCGACCTCGTACGAGATCTTCCCGGTCTTCACCAGGTCCGCCAGGTGCTGGTCCATCGTGTGCATGCCCTGCTGGGCGCCCGCCTGCATGGACGAGTAGATCTGGTGCGTCTTTCCCTCACGGATCAGGTTCCGGATGGCCGGCGTCGCGACGAGCACCTCGGTGGCCACCGCACGCCCCGGCGTGTCCGACCGCTTGCACAACGTCTGGCAGACCACACCCTGCAACGCACCGGCCAGCTGCGTGCGCACCTGCGACTGCTGGTGCGCGGGGAACACGTCGATGACACGGTCGATGGTCTGCGCAGCGTCCTGCGTGTGCAGGGTCGCGAACACCAGGTGACCGGTCTCGGCGGCGGTCAGGGCCACGGAGATCGTCTCCAGGTCACGCATCTCACCGACCAGGATGATGTCCGGGTCCTGCCGGAGCACGTGCTTGAGCGCGTTCGCGAACGAGTGCGTGTCCGCGCCCACCTCACGCTGGTTGATGATCGACTTCTTGTGCCGGTGCAAGAACTCGATCGGGTCCTCGACCGTCATGATGTGGTCCTCGCGGGTGCGGTTCGCCAAGTCGACGATCGCGGCCAGCGTGGTCGACTTGCCCGAACCGGTCGGACCGGTCACCAGCACCAGCCCGCGCGGCATCCCGGCGAACATGCCCACGACGGGCGGCACACCCAGCTCCTCGAGCGGCTTGATCTCGTACGGGATCACACGGAACGCGGCACCGATCGACTCGCGCTGCTGGTACAGGTTCACGCGGAACCGCGCCAACCCGCGCACCGCGTACGACAGGTCGAGCTCAAGGTTGGCCTCGAATGTCTCCCGCTGCTTCTGCGTGAGGATCCCGAACAGCGTGCGACGCAACGGCTCGGGCAGCATCGGCTTGAAGCCCTCGAGCGGGTGCAACGAGCCCGAGACGCGCACCATCGGCGGCGCACCCGAGGTCAGGTGCACGTCCGAGGCGCCCAACCGCACCATCTCGGCCAGCACGTCATCGATCACCAGGTCGCTGACCTCGGCTTCCTGGCCGAGACCCAGACGCCCCGGACGGCTCGCGCCACGCGGTGCCTCGGCGGCGCGCGTCGGCGCACTCGGCGCACCGGACGGTTGCGGCACCGACTGCTGCGGTGCGGCGGCACGCGCAGGCGCGGGGGGTGCCGGAGGAGCGGCAGGTGCCGGCTGGAACACCGGCGACGGACCACCCGGAATCCCCGCCCCGTACACGGGCTGCGGCTGCGCCTGGTACTGCGGCTGGGCCTGGTACTGCGGTGCAGGCGGGGCCTGGGGCGAGGGCGCCGGAGGCTGCTGCGGGTGCGGCACCTGGCTCTGCGACGGCACCGGCGAGAACACCGGCTGACCCGCACCGGGAGCGGCGCCCACACCCACCTGCGGTCCGGCGGGACGGTACGGCGGCAGAGGCCGCGTCGGCTCCCCCGTGGGGTGCTGGTAGGACTCGCTCACGTCATTTCCTCCACGTGGTCATCCGGCGGCCTGCTGTGCCGACCGGACGCTGGGCGCGCCCGTGCCCGGTGCTCTGCACTCTCATCGGCCGGGCAGACGCCCGACTTGAGGTGTCCGTCATGCGACGACGCGCAGGATCTCCTCGATGGACGTCTGCCCGAGCGCCACCTTGTGCCAGCCGTCGTCGCGCAGCGGGACCATGCCCTGCTTCACGGCGGTCGCCTGGATGTCGGCGCTCGAGGAGTGCGCGACCGCGTGCCGTTCGATGTCCTCGGTGACCCGCATGACCTCGTGCAGCGCGAGCCGGCCCTTGTACCCGGTCTTCGAGCACGCCACGCACCCCACCGGCCGGAACAGCTCCGGGATCGGCTCGCCGTCCATCCACGGGAACCGTGCCGCGGCCATCTCCTCCGGCGTCGGCTGGTACGCGCCCTTGCACTTCGAGCACAGCCGCCGCGCGAGCCGCTGCGCCACCACGGCGTCGAGCGCCGACCCCACGAGGAACGGTTCGATGCCCATCTCCGTCAGACGAGTGATCGCCGAGGGCGCGTCGTTGGTGTGCAAGGTCGAGAGCACCAGGTGACCGGTCAGGGCCGCCTCGATCGCGATCTGCGCCGTCTCGTGGTCACGGATCTCACCGAGCAGCACCACATCGGGGTCGGAACGCAGGATCGAGCGCAGCGCCCCGGCAAAGGTCAGCCCCGCCTTCGGGTTCACCTGCACCTGGTTGATGCCCGCCAGCCGGTACTCGACCGGGTCCTCGACCGTGATGACGTTGATCTCGGGCCGCGACACGGCGTTCAACGTCGCGTACAGGGTGGTCGACTTTCCCGAACCGGTCGGCCCGGTCACCAGGATCATCCCGTACGGCTTGGTGTACGCCTCGCGGTACGTCTCGTAGTTGTGGTCCAGGAACGACAGGTCCCGCAGGTCCAGGCTCGCCGTGGAGTTGTCGAGGATTCGCATGACGATCTTCTCGCCCCACACGGTCGGCAGGGTCGCCACGCGCAGGTCGATCTTGCGCCCGTTGTGCACCACCGACATGCGGCCGTCCTGCGGCTTGCGCTTCTCGGCGATGTCGATGTCACTCATGATCTTCACGCGGCTGATCACGCCGCCCTGGATCTGCTTCGGCGACCGCTGCGTCTCGTGCAGCACACCGTCGATCCGGTACCGCACCCGCAGGTCGTTCTCGGTCGGCTCGATGTGGATGTCCGAGGCACGGTCGGTGATCGCCTGCGTGACCAGCAGGTTCACGTACCGCACGATGGGGGCGTCGTCGTCGACGAACTCGCCCATCTTCGACAGGTCCGTGTCGGCCGCCGCCGTCTCGTCCTCGAACGCAGAGGACAGGTCCTCCATCTCGTCGTCGGCCCGGCAGAACCGGTCGATGGCGCGCACCAGGTTGTCGTAGGTGGCGACCACCGAGATCACCGACATGCCCGACATGCTGCGCACGTCGTCGACAGCCACCACGTTGCCCGGGTCGGCGGTGGCGAGCACCAGCGCACCACCCTCGATGGCCACCGGCAGGATCGTGTACCGACGGCACAACGCGCCCGGCACCATCGCGACCGCGGCGCGGTCCACCGCGAACTCGTCGAGGTCGACGTAGTCCATGCCGACCTGCGACGCGAGCGCCTTGACCAGCTGGCCCTCGGTCAGCACCCCCAGCTCGACGAGCGTGCGTCCGAGCGACGACCCGCCCACCACGGTCTCGTCGAGGGCCGCCAACAGCTGGCCCTCCGTGACGAGGCCTTCCTCGAGCAGGATCTCCCCGAGCTGCTTCACGCGTGCACTCCTCCCGATCACCGACCCGACGGACGGGTCGTCGGGAGCATCGGCAGGTGAACGGCACATCCTGAGGGGTCTGGGCGATTCGACCGGGTGAGGTCCGGGTTGTCCGGGTCCGGCGAGCACCGACCTCACCCCGACGCGTCGGGCCAGGTCAGAGCGGCTCAGCCGTGCGCGGTGTCCGTCAGGCTCGCCTCGAGTGCGGCGGACATCGCCTCGACCGGACCGGGCCGACCGGTCATCAGCCGGACCTGCTCGGCGGCTTGGTGCAGCAGCATCCGCTCCCCCGGCACGGCGACACCGCCGAGCGCCACCCAGGCGGCCTGCAGGGCTGTCGGGCGTGGGTCGTACGCCACGTCGAGCAGCACCCCGGCCGGACGGGCGCCTGCCGCGAGCAGCTCGACCGCCAGTGCGTCAGCGGCATGCGGCGGCAGGGTCGACACGACGACGTCCGCGCGCACAATCGCTGCCGGGGCCGTGTCGAGGGTGCGGACGACGGGCTCGACACCCATCCGGTGCGCGGCACGCAGCAGGCTCCCGGAACGCGACACCGCGCGCACGTGCACCACGGGGGTCGCGCAGCCGAGCTGCGCCAACGCCGCCAGCGTCGAGGCCGCCGTGGCCCCCGCACCCAGCACCGCCGCGGTCCGGCCAGCGACCGGCGCTGTCGACCCCAGGCCTTCGCCCAGGGCGGTGACCAGCCCGTGCACGTCGGTATTGGCCCCCGTGAGCACCGGCGTCGACCCACCTGCCTGCACCAGCACCGTGTTAACCGCACCGACCACCTCAGCCAGCGGTTCGATGTGGTCGAGCAACCCGATCACCGTCTGCTTCAGCGGCATGGTCAGGCTGAGCCCGACCCACGACCCGCCCAGCTCCCGCACGAACTGCGGCAGCTGCTCCTCGGTCACGTCGATCGCGTCGTACCGCCAGCCCTCCAACCCGAGCGCCGCGTACGCCGCCCGGTGCAGCACCGGCGACAACGAGTGCGCGATCGGATGCCCGAGAACCGCTGCACGACGCACGCGCAGGCCGCCGCTCACCAACCGGGGTTCGCGGCGAGCCACTCCTCGAGTTGGCCAATCGCCGCGTTGTGCTCGGACAGTGTGTCGGAGAACACCGTCTCGCCGGTCTCGTAGTTGACGGTGCACCAGAACAGGTAGGTGACGTCAGCCGGTGCCAGCACGGCGTCGATCGACTTCTCCCCAGGCGACGCGATTGGCGTCGGAGGCAGTCCGAAGTGCGCATAGGTGTTGTAAGGGTTGCTCTCGTCTCGGCGCTGCTCTGGGGTGGGAGCCGTCGTGACGCCGAGTCCGTAGGAGATCGTCGAGTCGATCTGCAGCAGCATGTCGATGTCCAGGCGGTTGTTGATCGCCCCCGCGATCACCGGACGATCCTCGTCACGCTTGGCCTCACGCTCGATCAGCGCCGCCTTGTTCAGCACCGTCTCCCACTGATCGTTCGGAACGCCCTTCGCGGTGAGCACCGCGACCGTCTTCGCGACCATCTGCTGCAGCACGCTCACCGCGTTGGCTCCCGGCTCGACGTCGTACGTCGACGGGAACAACCAACCCTCGACCTGGCCACCGGCCTCGGCGGGCAGGCCGAACTGCGCGGGGTCTGCCAGGGCGGCCGCGACCTCCTCCGCCGGGATGAGCGTGACCTCGGTGATCCTCGCGGCGATCTGCTTCGCGGTCAGCCCCTCGGCGATCGTCAGCTTCATGGTCGCCCGGCTGGCCGGGTCGAGCAGCGCGACGACCGCGTCGGACGCCTTCATCTCCAGCAGCAGGTTGTACGTGCCGGGCTGGATGGAAGGGGCGTCCGGGTTCGCGGCGAACGCCTTGGTGAACGCCTTCTGCGTGGCCACGACGCCGGCGTCGACCAGCACGGCGCCCATGTCGGCACCGGTCGCACCCGCCGGGATGACGACCTGGGCCGACGGGTGGCCGGGGCCCGGGTAGTCCTCGACCGACGACGAGCCGCCGCTGCTGCCGAAGCCCAGGTCGAGACCGAGAACGCTCACACCGACGTAACCGGCACCGCCGAGCAGCACGAGCACGAGCAGCAGCACCAGGATCGAGCGGCGGCGGCGCTGCTTGCGCTCACGCGCCTGCCGGGCAGCACCACGGTTGCGGGCCCGTCGAGACGGCAGGGGCGGCGTCGAGGGGTCGGCGGGAGGACCGCCGAAGAGGTCGTGGACCTCCTGCGGTCGCTGCGTCGTCGCCCAGCGGGGGGTGTTGCCGTTCGTCACGTCGAAGTCTCTCCAGCGTCGTGCGTGCCGTCGTGCGTGCTGTCACCTGCGGTCCCCCCGCGCACCGGGCGGGCGTGCTCCGTGTCGACATCGACCCGTTCGCCGGGACGACGCCCCGTCGCACGCTCCGCGTCCAGCGCGGACTGCAGGATCACCACCGCGGCCGCCTGGTCGACGACCTGCCGGTGCTGACGTCCGGACCGTCCGGACGCGTGAAGCGCCTGATGGGCGGACACCGTGCTCATCCGCTCGTCGACCAGACGCACCGGGACGGGTGCGACGGCCTGCGCCAGGAGGACAGCGTACGCGCGCGCATACGCCGAGGAGGCCCCTTCGGCACCCGAGAGGTGACGGGGCAGCCCGACGTACACGAGTGCTGCACCTCGTTCGCGCACCTCGTCCACGATCCGCGACACGTCGCTCGGCACCGGGCGCGCCCGGGACGGCTTGACGCGAGCGAGGGTGTCGACCGGCGTCGCCACCAGCCCGTCAGGGTCACTCGCGGCGAGCCCCACGCGGACGGTGCCGACGTCGACGGCAAGCCGCGACCCGCGGGTCACGGTGCCGTCGTCGACCGAGCCGGCCACCTCAGACGCCCACGCCGTTCGCGACCGCCTCGAGCGCCTCACCCAGGCGCGCGGCGTCCGTGCCACCGCCCTGCGCCAGGTCGTCCTTGCCGCCACCGCCGCCGCCGAGCACACCCGAGGCGGTCCGCACCAGGGCACCAGCCCGCACGCCCTTCTCGCGGGCGGCCGCGTTGGTGGCCACCACGACCACCGGTCGGCCCTTGCTCGTGCCGCCGATGGCGACCACGGCGGGCGCGGACTCCCCCAGCCGGCTGCGCACGTCGAGCACGAGCGAGCGCACGTCGTCGGCGGAGGCCACATCCCCGGCGTCGAACGTGACCAGACGGACGTCGCCGACGGTGCGGGCACCCTCGGCGAGCTCACCGGCCGCGGCCAGCAGCCGCGCCTGGTGCATGCCGGCCAGCTCCTTCTCGGACTCCTTCAGGCGGGTCAGCAGCGAGGACACGCGGTCGGCAAGCTCGTCGGGGCGGGCGCCGAGCAGCCCGGACAGCTGCCCGACGAGCGCGCGCTCCTTGGCCTGGAACCCGTACGCACCGTCGCCCACCAGCGCGTCGACGCGCCGCACGCCCGAGCCGATCGAGGACTCACCGAGCAGGGTCACCAGGCCGAGCTCACCCGAGCGCTGCACGTGCGTGCCGGCGCACAGCTCGCGCGACCAGTCGCCGCCGATGGACACGACGCGGACCTCGTTGCCGTACTTCTCGCCGAACAGGGCCATCGCACCCAGCGCACGCGCCTCGGCGATCGGCATCACCTGGTCGGTGACCTCCAGGTCGTCCTGCAGGCGGACGTTGACGCGCTCCTCGATCTCACCCAGGACGCCCTGCGGCACGGCCTGGCCGGACCGGAAGTCGAACCGGATGCGGCTGGGCGCGTTCTCCGAGCCGGCCTGCGTCGCGGTCGACCCGAGCGACTCCTGCAGCGCCTTGTGCACCATGTGCGTGGCGGTGTGCGCGCGGGCGATCGCCCGACGGCGCACGATGTCGATCGTCGCCGTACCGGACTCGCCGAACGCCACCGTGCCGTCGACCAGACGACCGTGGTGCACGGACAGACCCTTGACGGGCGCCTGCACGTCGTCGACCTCGATCCGGGCGCCCCCGTCGAGCACGATCGTGCCGGTGTCGGCCAGCTGACCGCCCATCTCGGCGTAGAACGGCGTCACGTCCAGCACGACCTCGACGTCCGCCGGCGCGGTTGCCGCCGGCGCGGGCACACCGTCGACGAGCAGCCCGACCACACGGCCGCGCGACGAGGCGTCGGTGTAGCCGACGAAGGTCACCGGCTTGGCGGTCTCCTCCGAGAGCGTCTGGTGCAGCTCCTGGTACGCCTGCGTGTCGGCGCGGCCGGCCCGCTTGGCCAGCGCGTCCGCACGCGCACGCTCCCGCTGCGCCTGCATGAGGTCGCGGAACGCCTTCTCGTCGACCGAGACACCCTGCTCGGCGGCCATCTCGAGCGTGAGGTCGATCGGGAACCCGTACGTGTCGTGCAGCGCGAACGCCTGCTCACCGGACAGCACCGGCGCCGCCGCAGCCTCCTGCTTCACGGTGCGCACCGCCGTGTCCAGGATCGTCGTACCCGCGGCCAGCGTCCGACGGAACGTGTCCTCCTCGGCGTACGCGACCTGGCTGATCCGCTCGAAGTCGCGCGCCAGCTCCGGGTACGAGGCCGCCATCGCGTCCTTGCTGACAGGCAGCAGCGACGGCAGGGCCAGGTCCTCCACACCGAGCAGGCGCATGGCCCGCACGGACCGGCGCAGCAGGCGGCGCAGCACGTAGCCGCGACCCTCGTTCGACGGCGTCACACCGTCACCCATGAGCATCAGGCCGGAACGCACGTGGTCGGCGACGACCCGCATGCGCACGTCGTCCTCATGGTTGGCGCCGTAGCGCCGGCCCGACAGCTCCTGCGCGGCGCCGATGACGGGGAACACCTCGTCGATCTCGTACATGTTGTCGACGCCCTGCAGCAGGTACGCGACCCGCTCCAGGCCCATGCCGGTGTCGATGTTCTTCTGCTTGAGCTCCCCGAGGATCGGGAAGTCCTCCTTGCCGCCCCCGTCACCCCGCTCGTACTGCATGAAGACCAGGTTCCAGATCTCCAGGTAGCGGTCCTCGTCGACGACGGGGCCGCCCTCGGCACCGAACTCCGGGCCGCGGTCCACGTAGATCTCCGAGCACGGGCCGGCCGGCCCCCGGGCGCCGGTCGACCAGAAGTTGTCCTTCATGCCCCGGCGCTGGATGCGCTCGTCGGGCAGACCGGCGATCTTCTTCCACAGCGCGACGGCCTCGTCGTCGTCGTGGAACACCGTCACCCAGATGGTGTCGGGGTCGAAGCCGTAGCCACCGGCGCTCTGCGGGCTCGTGATGAGCTCCCAGGCGTACGTGATGGCGCCTTCCTTGAAGTAGTCGCCGAACGAGAAGTTCCCGTTCATCTGGAAGAACGTGCCGTGCCGGGTGGTCTTGCCGACCTCCTCGATGTCGAGGGTCCGCACGCACTTCTGCACGCTCGTGGCACGCGGCCACGGGGCGGTCTGCTCACCCAGCATGTACGGGATGAACGGGACCATGCCGGCGATGACGAACAACGTCGACGGGTCGGGCGAGATGAGCGGGGCCGACGGCACGACGGTGTGACCCTGGCCCTCGAAGTAGTCGAGCCAACGCTGGCGGATCTCGGCGGTACGCATGTCGTCCTCGTCGTTCGTGTGGTGGTGACGTTCAGCAGATCAGAAGAAGGTGTAGCCGTCGTCGTCGTCCGGGTCCTCGACGGGGTGCTCGGCCCACGTGGGCGAGACCACCGGCGACCGGCGGCGATCGGCGGACGGGCGTGCGCGCGTGGCCGCGCGGCGCTCGCGCAGCTCGTCGACGTCGACGTCGCCCAGCAGGTCGTGCCGCAGCTGCTGCTCGCGTTCGGCCATGCCCACGGTGAACGCCTCACGGGCGGTGCGCGCCACCTGGGTGAACCGGACCGCGCCGTCGACGGCCTGCGTCGCCCCCGCCGGGACGTACGCCTCGACCAGCGCCCGACCCTTGCGCACGACGAGCACCGTCGCGGCCACGCCGACACCCACCCACAGCAGCCGTCGCATCAGCGCCTCCGCGCCCCGCGCGCGGTGACACCGCTCAGCGCCTGACGCACGCCGTAGGAGAACGCCGCGACCTTGATCATCGGCGAGCCGACCGTCGCCGCGAACAGCGACGTCAACGCCGAGACGTTCTCGGAGACCTGCGCGGCCGCGGTGGTCACCGTGTCGACCTTCTCGAGCTGGCTGCCCGTCGAGGCGACCACGGCGGCGGTCTCGTCGAGCACGGGCACCGTGTGGTCGGTGAGCTCCTTGACGGAAGCCCGTGTCTCGTCCAGCACCTTGCCCAACTTGACCAGCGGCAGGGCGAGGAAGCCGACGAGCGCCACGAACGCGACGGCCGAGATCATGCCTGCGACGTCACCGAGCGACATACGACGCCTCTCTCTCGACTGCTGCCTGGAGGAACGGGGCCGGAAGCGACCCGCGTGGAAACCCTACCCGGAGGGTGAGCGGGACGACGCGTCCGCGTACGCGAACGCCCCGCGTGCGCCAGGGCGCAGCACGGGGCGTTCGACGGCCTGGGGGTGACCCCCGGGGAGGTCAGGTCAGCGAGCGTAGAACTCGACGACCAGCTGGACCTCGCAGGTCACCGGGACCTCGGCGCGCTTCGGGCGACGAACCAGCACGGCGGACAGCTTCTCGAGCTGGACGTCGAGGTAGCCCGGGACGGCCGGCAGCACGTCGCGGTGGGCGCCGGCGGCCGCGACCTGGAACGGCACGGTCGTCTGCGACTTGGGCTTGACCTGCAGGGTCTGGCCCTCCTTCACGCGGAAGGACGGACGGTCGACGATCTTGCCGTCGACGAGGATGTGGCGGTGCACCACGACCTGACGCGCCTGCAGGATGGTGCGGGCGAAGCCGGCGCGCAGCACGAGCGCGTCCAGGCGGGTCTCGAGGTCCTCGACGAGCGCCTCACCGGTCAGGCCCGGGGCCTTGCGGGCGTCCTCGTACGCACGGGCGAGCTGCTTCTCGCGCAGCGCGTACTGGGCGCGCAGACGCTGCTTCTCGCGCAGACGGACGGCGTAGTCCGACTCGGTGCGACGACGGGCACGGCCGTGCTCGCCGGGCGGGTAGGGGCGCTTCTCGAAGTGCTTGACGGCCTTGGGCGTCAGCGCGAGGCCGAGTGCGCGGGAAAGGCGCACCTGGCGACGAGCGCGGGTCACACTGCTCACAGCTGTACTTCCTGTCGTGTAGACGTCACACCCGCGAAGGTCTCCGGCGGGCGTGGGGCCGACCATGTGCACGAGAACTCGTGCGGCTAGGGCCCCAGGGGATCGTCCGGCGTGCCGGTGCAAGGCACACGGCGGCTGGACAACCCTTCGATCTTACACGCCGGATCAGTCGTGTCCGTCCAGCACCGCACGGATGCGCTCCAGGCGATCCGCCACCGCCCGCTCGTAACCGCGGTCGGACGGCTCGTAGTACCGGGTGCCCACCAGGTCGTCCGGCAGGTACTGCTGCGCGGCGATCGCGTGCGGCTCGTCGTGCGCGTACAGGTATCCGGCGCCGTGGCCCAGCCCCTTGGCGCCCGCGTAGTGCGCGTCGCGCAGGTGAGCGGGCACCGCACCCATGCGACCGGCCCGCACGTCCGCCAACGCCCTGTCGATGCCCAGGTACGCGGCGTTCGACTTGGGAGCCGTGGCCAGGTGCACCACCGCCTCGGCCAGGATGATCCGGGCCTCCGGCATGCCGATCAGCGCGACGGCCTGCGCCGCCGCCACCGCGGTCTGCAGAGCCGACGGGTCGGCCATGCCGACGTCCTCGGCGGCGGAGATGACGATGCGGCGCGCGATGAACCGGGGGTCCTCCCCTGCGGCGATCATCCGCGCCAGGTAGTGCAGCGAGGCATCCACGTCCGAACCGCGCACCGACTTGATGAACGCGCTGATCACGTCGTAGTGCTGGTCGCCGTCACGGTCGTAGCGCACCGCCGCGACGTCGATGGCCCGCTCCACCGTCGGAAGGTCGACCACGGCGGGACCCGAGGCGGGGTCGCCGTCCGGTGTGCCCGACAGTGCCGCCCCGGCCGCCGCCTCGAGGATCGTCAACGCCTTGCGGGCGTCACCACCCGCCAGCCTCAGCAGGTGCTCCTCGGCGTCCACCTCCAGCCGGACCGCACCCGCCAGGCCCCGCTCGTCCTGCACCGCGCGCCGCACCAGGCGCCGGACGTCGTCCGTGCCCAACGGCTGCAACGTCAGCAGCAACGAACGCGACAGCAGCGGGGAGTTCACCGAGAACGACGGGTTCTCCGTGGTCGCCGCCACCAACGTCACCCACCGGTTCTCCACGCTGGGCAGCAGCGCGTCCTGCTGCGCCTTGGTGAACCGGTGCACCTCGTCGACGAACAGCACGGTCTCCGTGCCGTCACCGGCCAGCCGACGGCGCGCGTCCTCGATCACCGCGCGGACGTCCTTGACGCCCGCCGTCACCGCGGACAGCTCGACGAACCGACGACCGGAGGTGGCCGCCACCAGGTACGCCAGGGTCGTCTTGCCGGTGCCCGGCGGCCCCCACAGCACCACCGAGGTCGGGGCCGCACGACGGGCCGCCTCGGTGGCCGGCTCGACCAGCCGACGCAGGGGCGAGCCCGCGACCAGCAGGTGCTCCTGGCCTGCGACCTCGTCCAACGTCCGCGGACGCATCCGGACCGCGAGAGGCGCACCGGCGACCACGGCGGGCACACCGTCGGTCGTCGTGGTCAGCGTCTCGAACAGGTCCATGACGGCCGAGCCTACGCACCCCGACCCACAGCGCCACGACCACCCGGGCGGCCCCTGGTGCGCACCAGGGGGACGACCTGCGACGATGACCGGCGTGTTCGCACGTCTCGGCAGCGCCGTCGCCCACCACCCCCGCCTGAGCGCACTCGTCTGGCTCGTCCTCACCGCAGCCTGCCTCGCGCTGGCCGTCGGCGGCGTGCACGGCGAGACCCTCTTCGACCGGCTCACCACCGGCGCACCGTCCGTGCCGGGCTCGGAGAGCGCGATCGCCGACGAGATCCTCGCCGAGAACCAGCAGGTCGGCAGCTCGCTCACCCTCGTGGTCGACGGCGTCCCGCCCGAGACCGAGGGCGTCGCCGACATCATGGCCCCGGCCCGCGACGACCTCACCGCCATCGACGGGGTCGCCTCCGTCATCGACCCGTACGCCCTGCCCGACACGATCGCCAACCCCGCCGCCGCACCCCTGCTGGCCGCCGACGGGCAAGGGTTCCTCGTCGTGGTGGAGACGGACCCCGCCGCATCCCCCGAGGTCGTCGACGCCGCCCTGGACGCCGTCGCGCAGCGCCTCGGCCAGGTGCCGGGCGAGCTCGAGGCGGTCGCGCCCGCCGCGAGCGGGATCGTCGGCGGCGAGACCCTGATCGTCGACGACATCACCGCCCAGGTGGCCGAGGACCTGCGGATCGGCGAGACGATCGCGCTGCCCGTCGCCCTGCTCATCATGGTGCTCGTCTTCGGCGGGTTCCTGGCCGCCTCGCTGCCCATGGCCGGGGCGCTCGCCTCGATCGCCGGCGGGCTGGGCGCCCTGCTGGCCATGAGCTACCTCACCGAGCTCGACTCCTCCGTGGTCAACGTCGTCACGCTGCTCGGGCTGGGCCTGTCCATCGACTACGGCCTGCTCATCGTGTCCCGGTTCCGTGAGGAGCTGCACCACCTGGTCGACGACGACGACGGTTCCGGGGCCCGCCGCCGACGCGGCGACGGCGCCGTGCTCAGCGCCGTCGAACGCACCATGGCGACCGCCGGCCGCACCGTGGCGTTCTCCGCGATCACGGTGGCCGTGGCCATCTGCGGGCTCCTGGTGTTCGAACCGCAGATCCTGCGTGCCATCGGGGCCGCCGCGATCGCCGTGATCGTCGTGGCCGTAGCCACGGCGCTCACCCTCGTGCCCGCACTGCTCGTGCTCACCGGCCGCCGGCTCGCCCGCCCCGGCCTGATCTCCCGCATCCCGGGCCTGCGCGCCGTGCTGGCCCGGACGGCCGACGTGGAGTCCGAGGAAGGTGCGTTCTCCCGCCTCGCCGCACGGGTGCAGCGCCGGCCGTGGCTCGTCGTCACCGTGGTCATGGTCGTGCTGGGAGTCCTCGCCTCCCCCATCGCCCACCTCGAGCTGCGCAACTCCACCACCGAGCTGCTGCCCGCCGACTCCCAGCAGCGCGACTACCTCGAAGCCCTCGAGCGCAACTACCCGGCCTCCTCCTCGGCCGCCGTCACGATCGTGGCCGAGACCACCCTCGAGGAGGCGACGGCGTGGACGGCCGAGCTCGCCGAGCTCGACGACGTGACCTCCGTCGACCCGCCCGCCGTGCTCGGCTCGTACGTCGTGATCGGCGTACGCCCTGCGACGAGCGACCCGGGGGGTGCCGTCGCCCGCGACGTCGTCGACTCCGTGCGCGCGCTCGACCCCGGGTTCCCGAACTGGGTCACCGGCCCGGCCGCAGCCCAGACCGACTTCACCGCGGCCCTCGTGGAGCGTGCGCCCTGGGCCGCCGGGATCGTCGCCGCCGCCACCCTCATCCTGCTGTTCCTCATGACCGGGTCCGTGGCGATCCCCATCAAGGCACTGCTCACCAACGTCGTCTCGCTCGCGGCCTCGCTGGGCGTGCTCGTCTGGGTGTTCCAGGACGGGCACCTGTCGGGGCTGCTCGGGTTCACCTCCACCGGAGGCATCGAGACGTACGTCGTGGCCCTGGTCATCGCCTTCGGCTTCGGCCTGGCGATGGACTACGAGGTGTTCCTGCTGTCGCGCATCAAGGAGCTGCACGACGCCGGTGCCAGCAACGACGAGGCCGTCCGGCTCGGCCTGCAGCGCTCCGGCCGCATCATCACCTCGGCTGCGGCCATCATCATCGCCGTGTTCGCCGGGTTCGTCGCGGGCCAGCTGCTCGTCATCAAGGAGGTCGGCTTCGCGTTGGCCGTCGCCGTCCTCATCGACGCGACCATCGTGCGCCTGCTGCTGGTCCCCGCGACCATGACCATCCTCGGACGGGCCAACTGGTGGGCCCCGCGGCCGCTGCGACGCCTCTACGAACGCCTCGCGATCACCCACTGACCTCATGCCGTCGCCACTGCCCGTCGACCGCGCCCGCTACCTGCGCCTGCGGTGGCAGGCCCGCGCGGCCACCGCGGTGGCCTGCCTGCTGGTGGCGCCCGTCCTGCTCGAGGTCCTGCGCGCCGCGCGCAGCGGGGACCGGGCGGGTGCGCTGTGGCTGCTCAACCTCGCCCTCGTCGTCGCCGGCGCCGGCGCGGTCGTCGCAGCGATGTGGAAGCGGTCGTTCGCGGCGCGCCCGCACGTGCTGCCCGTCGACGCCGGACCAGGTCAGGCCGCCGGCGTGCCCGAGCTCGACGAACCGTCCGGGCGCCACCTGGGTCTCGGCGGCGACCAGGAGCCACCGTCCCGGTGGTGACCGGACCGCGACTCACACGGGCCGCGCGGACTCCCGACCGCTGACCGGACGGTACGAGCGTCGCTGGTGGTCGGTGCGGAACCCCAGCGAGCCGTACAGGGCCGAGGCCGCGACGTTGTCGGCCCACATCCCCAACGACACCCACGGCAGGCCGGCGGCGAGGCCCTCACGCGTGGCCACGGACGTCAGCGCCCGTCCCAGACCACGACCCCGGGCCTCCGCACGGACACCCAGCCCCTGCAGGTGCCAGGTGCTGCGCTGCGGGTCGTCGCTGGCACGCACGGCGGCGCCGATCACCCCGATCAGGCGGTCACCGTCGCGCACACCCCACCAGCCGGCACCGTCCGCGCCGGACGGGTCGGCCTCGGACCCCGGGTTGGCCTCGGCGAGGCAGTCGACGACCAGCGTCGCGTCGGCGTCGGTCAGGCGCTCCACCCGATCCTGCGGACCCTGTACCGGGGGCACGGTGGTCGTGGACCACCAGTCCCAGCCGGGCAGCGCCTGCACCTGCAGCCGCGCCGCGGTCGCCTCGGGCAGGTCGACATCACGAGGCAGCGACAACCAGTCGACGGGTGCGCCGAGCAGACCGGCGTCCACGAGGGAGACCACGGCTGACGCCGCCGCACCGCCCGTCCCGTAGCCGACCACCGCGGCACCCCGGCGCCTGGCCTGCGCCAGGACCAGCACCTCGTCGGAGACCTCGAGCACCTGGGCGCCCGTCAACCGCTGGCGGTCGGACGCGACGAGCCGGTCCTGCCGCCACCGGGGCGGCAGGACGTCGAACCAGCGGCTCATGCGGTGGCTGCGGGGGCCTTGGGCTTCGCGTCGACGCCGGCCTCGCGACGCTGCTCGACCGTGATCGGCGCCGGGGCACCGGTCAGGGGGTCGTAGCCGCCACCGGACTTCGGGAACGCGATGACGTCGCGGATCGACTCCGAGCCGGTCAGGAGCGTCAGGATGCGGTCCCAGCCGAAGGCGATCCCGCCGTGCGGCGGGGCGCCGAACTGGAACGCGTCGAGCAGGAACCCGAACTTCTCCTGCGCCTCGTCCGGTCCGATGCCCATGACGCGGAACACCCGCTCCTGCACGTCACGTCGGTGGATACGGATCGAGCCGCCACCGATCTCGTTGCCGTTGCAGACGATGTCGTACGCGTACGCCAGGGCCTCGCCGGGGCTCTCCTCGAACCGGTCGAGCCAGTCCGGGGTGGGTGAGGTGAACGCGTGGTGCACGGCCGTCCAGGCGGAGCTGCCCAGGTCCACGTCGTCGTCCTGGCCGGACGGCTTGAACAGGGGTGCGTCGACGACCCACACGAACTCCCACGCGTCGGGGTCGATCAGGCCACCGCGGCGGCCGATCTCCAGGCGCGCGGCACCGAGCAGGGCGCGGGCGTCGTCGGTGGCACCGGCCGCGAAGAACACCGCGTCGCCGGGGTTCGCCCCGACGGCGGCGACCAGTCCGGCGCGCTCCTCCTCGGAGATGTTCTTGGCCACGGGGCCACCGAGCTCGCCGTCCTCACCGACGGTCACGTAGGCCAGGCCCTTCGCGCCGCGCTGCTTGGCCCACTCCTGCCACGCGTCGAAACCGCGACGCGGCGTCGAGGCACCACCGGGCTGCACGACGGCCCCGACGTACTCCGACTGGAACACCCGGAACGGGGTCTGCGCGAAGAACTGCGTCAGCTCGACCAGCTCCAGGCCGAACCGCAGGTCCGGCTTGTCGGTGCCGAAGCGGGCCATCGCGTCGGCGAAGGTCATCCGGCGGATCGGGGTCGGGATCGTCACGTCGATCAGGTCCCACAGCGCCACGAGCACCTGCTCGCCGAGGGCGATCACGTCGTCCTGCTCGACGAAGCTCATCTCGATGTCGAGTTGCGTGAACTCCGGCTGCCGGTCGGCCCGGAAGTCCTCGTCGCGGTAGCAGCGGGCGATCTGGTAGTAGCGCTCCATGCCGGCGACCATGAGCAGCTGCTTGAACAGCTGGGGCGACTGCGGCAGCGCGTACCAGGAGCCGGGCGCCAGGCGAGCAGGCACGACGAAGTCGCGGGCACCCTCAGGCGTGGACCGCGTCAGCGTCGGGGTCTCGATCTCGACGAAGTCCTGGGCGTCGAGCACCCGCCGGGCAGCGGCGTTGGCCTTCGAGCGCAGCCGCAGCGCCCGCGCGGGGGCCGGGCGGCGCAGGTCCAGGTAGCGGTGCTTGAGGCGGGCCTCCTCACCGATCGTCTCGTCGAGCGCCGAGGAGACCTGGAACGGCAGCGGCGCGGCCTCGTTGAGGACGACGACCTCGGTGGCGACCAGCTCGACCTCACCGGTGGCCAGGTGCGTGTTCTCGTTGCCCTCGGGGCGGCGACCGACCTCGCCGGTGACCTGCAGCACGAACTCCGCGCGCAGGCCGTGCGCGACGGCCTCGTCGCGGATGACGACCTGGGCGATGCCGGACGCGTCCCGCAGGTCCACGAACGCCACGCCACCGTGATCACGCCGACGATCCACCCAGCCCGTGAGGGTGACGGTGGAGCCGATGTGCTCGGCTCGCAGCGAGCCGGCGGTGTGGGTGCGGAGCACGGGTGGTCCTTCGCTGGTGGGGGTCGCGCGCCCGGTCGGACGCCCGCACGATCCTAGTGCCCGCCCGGGCCCGGGGGCGGCGACGGCGCGTCGGCCTCGGGCGGCTCGCCCGACCCGGGTGCCAGCGCGCCGCGCGCACCCACGGGCACGACCGGAGCGTGCGGCACCACGCGCGCGAGCCGCACGTACTGCCCCTGGTCGGTCGGCCGGGGGTCCGGCTCGCCCGCGTTGGGCCACAGCGACGCCGCCCGCTCGGCCTGCGCGGCGATCGTCAGCGAGGGGTTGACACCCAGGTTCGCCGTGACCGCAGCACCGTCGACCACGTGCAACGTCGGGTACCCGTGCACGCGCTGGTACGGGTCGAGCACGCCGTCGGCCGCAGTGGCCCCGATCGGGCACCCGCCGATGAAGTGCGCCGTCAGCGGCATGTTCGCCACATCACCCCACGAGCTGCCGGGCACGCCACCCATCTCCTGGGCGAGCAGGGTCGCCGCGCGGTGCCCCTGCGGGATCCACGTCGGGCTCGGCTCCCCCGGTCCCGGCCGGCTGGCCAGCCCCCACCCGAGCAGCCCGCGACGGAGTCGGGTGTCCAGGGAGTTGTCCAGCGCCTGCATGACCAGGGCCACAGCGGTGCGCTCGCTCCACCGGTACGGCGCGAGCGCACGCATCGTGGTCACCGGTCGGCGCGCGAGCTCCAGGGCGAGCCGGCCCAGGATCTTCAGCCAGCGCACGCCGCGGGGCGCGCCCGTGGTCAGCACCGTCTGCAGGAGCGCCATCGCGTTCGACCCGGCCGCGTACCGCACCGGCTCCACGTGCGTGCGCTCGTCGGGGAAGAACGAGGACGTGATCGCCACACCCCGGTCCAGCCGCGAGTCAGGGTCGACCCGCGGACGGCTCGCCCCCAGCAACGCCTCGGAGTTCGTGCGGGTCAACGTGCCCAAGCGGGGCGACAGGTGCGGCAGGTCCCCGCGCCGCCGGGACCCGTGCAGCAGCAGCTGCGTGTTGTACGTCCCGGCCGCCAGCACCACGTGCGTGGCCGACCAGGTGCGACGCGCACCGTCGGCGGTCCCCCGCGACTCCACCACCCAGCGGCCGGCCCCCGCCGGTGGTCGCAGCCGGGTGACCGTGGTCAGCGGCACCACCCGCACACCGGCCCGTTCGGCCAGGTGCAGGTAGTTCTTCACCAACGTGTTCTTCGCCCCGACCCGGCACCCCGTCATGCACGCGCCGCACTCGGTGCACCCCGTACGCCGCGGTCCGACCCCACCGAAGAAGGGGTCCGCCACGTCCCGCCCCGGCTGCCCGAACAGCACACCGACGGGCGCCGGTCGCACGGTCTCCTCGACCCCCATCCGTGCCGCCACCCGCCGGAACAGCACGTCGGACGCCGTGACCGTCGGGTTGGGCGTCACCCCCAACATCCGCGACGCCTGCTCGTACCACGGCGCCAGCTCGGCCTCCCAGTCGGTCAGGTGCGCCCACTGCGGGTCGGTGAAGAACGGCGCGAGGGGCCGGTACAGGGTGTTGGCGTACACCAACGACCCGCCACCGACCCCGGCACCGGCCAGCACCAACGAGTCCGACACGCGGTGGATGCGCTGGATGCCGTAGCAGCCCAGCCGCGGCGCCCACAGGAACCGGCGCAGGTCCCACGACGTCGACGCGAACTCCTCGTCGGCGAACCGCCGCCCCGCCTCGAGCACCGTGACCCGGTAGCCCTTCTCGACCAGGCGCAGCGCCGTGACCGACCCGCCGAAACCCGAGCCGATCACGAGCACGTCGCATGCGGTGCCCTGCGGGTCGGCCTCCGTGCCGCGTCGCGCGCGACCCTCGCCGGTGACGGTCATGGACCGATCGTGCCCGAAGGCGCCCGGTCGCGCGGGCCCAGGCCGGCTCAGGCCCTGCCCAGGCCCGGCTCAGGCCTCCGTCGCGGCCGTCACCGGCAGCACCGTCGGCCACAGGTCCTCCGCCGGCGGCTGCCACGACACGGCATCCGCCGCGACCTGCTCCCCCGACCGGATGTCCTTGACCTGATCGGCCTGCTCGACCCCGTCCTCACCCGACTCCCCCACGAACCACACGAACGGGATGCCCCGCCGGTCCGCGTGCCGGATCTGCTTGCCGAACTTCGCCGCCGACGGCGCCACCTCGACCGGGATGCCCCGCGCCCGCAACGCCGAGGCCACCGCGTCCGAACGCGTGCGCGACTCCTCCGACGTCACCGCGACCAGCACCGCACTGGGCACCGACCGCGACGCCCGCACCAACCCGGCCGACAGCAGCCGCGACACCAGCCGCGACACCCCGATGGACAGCCCCACACCCGGGTAGGTGTTCGCCCCGTCCGAGGCGAGCGTGTCGTACCGCCCACCGGAGCAGATCGACCCCAGCTGCTCGTGACCCACCAGCACCGTCTCGTAGACCGACCCCGTGTAGTAGTCCAGACCACGAGCGATCTTCAGGTCCGCGACCACCACACCGGGCGCCCGCACCGACGCCGCCTCGATGAGCGCCCCGAGCTCGGCCAGACCCTCCTCCAGCAGCCCCGAGGTGACCTGCAGCCGACCCGCCAACGCCCGCACCTCGTCGACGACGCCCAGGTCCGCCCCCGAGATCGCCGCCAGATCCAGGCACGCCTGCGCCTGCTCCGGCGTGGCCCCTGCCTCAGCCACGAGCAGACCGGCCACCGCCTCCGGCCCGACCTTGTCGAGCTTGTCGATCCCGCGCAGCACCGCCTCGACGTCGACCAGCCCCAGACCCCGGTAGAACCCCTCCGCCACCTTGCGGTTGTTCACCAGGATCCGCACCGGCGGCACACCGATCGACCGCAACGCCCCCAAGGCCTCGGCCATCACCAACGGCAGCTCGACCTCGTAGTGGTACGGCAACGCGCCCGCACCGACCACGTCGATGTCGGCCTGCACGAACTCACGGAACCGACCGTCCTGCGGCCGCTCACCACGCCACACCTTCTGGATCTGGTACCGCCGGAACGGGAACGCCAGATGACCGGCGTTCTCCAGCACGTACCGCGCGAACGGCACTGTCAGGTCGAAGTGCAGACCCAGCTGACCGGCCCGGTCCGCCTGCGCGTCCGCCGGGTCCTCCTGCAACCGCCGCAGCACGTAGACCTCCTTGGAGGTCTCCCCCTTGCGCAGCAGCTGGTCCAACGGCTCCACCGCACGCGTCTCGATGCCCGCGAACCCGTGCAGCTCGAACGTCCGCCGCAGCACGTCCAGCACATGCTGCTCGACGATGCGCCCGTCAGGGAGCCACTCAGGGAAACCGGACAGAGGTGTGGGACGCGCCATGGTCACGCATCCTCCCAGATCGCACCCGGCGACCGCTCACCCGTTCCCCAGGTACGGGTTGTGCGTCAGCTCGCTCGCCACGTCGCTCGCCGGCCCGTGCCCCGGCAGCACCACCGCACCACGCGGCAGGACCGCCACGACCTCACGCAGCGTGCGCGCCATGGCCGCCGGGTCACCACCGGGCAGGTCCGTGCGACCCACACTGCCCGCGAACAGCACGTCACCGGTGATCGCGAGCGACACCTCACCCTCCGCGCGGCCCTCGTCGTCCAGCAGGTACACCGTCGACCCCTCCGTATGACCCGGAGCGTGCCGCGCGACGATGCGCAGAGCGCCCCACGTCAGGGTCACGTCCGCCGACCGACCCGAAGCCGACGCGGCGCCCCCGCCGAACGGCTCGACCCGCACCGGCGCCACATACCCCGCCGGGTCGATGCCCGAGGCCACCAACGCCTGCCCCAGCGGGCTCGTCGCCTCCGACACCGCACCCGCCAGGCCCCGACCCAGCACGCCCAACGACCCGAACGGGTCCGCCAACCGGTACACGTCACCCGCGTGCAGCACCACCGGCACCCCCCACCGCGCCGACAGCACCCCCGCGTCCCACGTGTGATCCAGGTGCCCGTGCGTGGCCAGCACCGCCTGCGGCCGCCACCCGCGCTCGCGGACCAGGGCCTCGACCCGATCAGCGACCCCCGCCCCGGCGTCCACCACGACGCACACGCCGTCGTCGGCCGCCAGGACCAGGCAGCGGGCACCGAGCACGGGAGCGAGCACCTCGACGATCTGCACCGCACCACGGTAGGGCCGCCACGCCCCGTCCACCGACGCCGCGCGACGAGCCCCGGCTGGACGTTCGTCGCGAACGGCCGACGCTTGCCTAGACTGTGCCGGGTCCCTTCGTGCAGTGCAGCAGGTCGAGCGCCGGCTGCGGCACACCGATGCGAGGAGAGTGTGCGTGTCCAGCAAGCGCGAGCGCGCCAACGAACGCCGCCGCTACGAGAAGTGGCAGCAGCGCCGCCAGGCAGCAGCCGAGGCCCGTCGCCGTCGCCAGCGCGTCATCGCCGGCAGCGTCGTCGCCGCCCTCGTGCTCGTCATCGGCGTCGTCGCGGCAGTCGCACTCACGGACCAGTCCGACGCCTCGGCCGCCCCGAGCCCCTCGACCACCTCGTCGACCGCCCCGAGCCTGGTGCCCGACGCCTCGCTGGCCGAGGGCCGCACCTGGACCGGCACGATCCACCTCGCCCAGGGCGACATCGGCATCGAGCTCGACGGCGCCGCCGCCCCGCAGGCCGTCGCGAACTTCGTGACGCTCGCAGGCCAGGGGTTCTTCGACTCCACCGCGTGCCACCGGCTGACGACCTCCGGGATCTCCGTGCTGCAGTGCGGCGACCCCGAGGGCACCGGCCAGGGCGGTCCCGGCTACTCGTGGGGGCCGATCGAGAACGCCCCCACGGACGACGTCTACAAGGCCGGCACCATCGCCATGGCCCGTGTCGGCAACGACGGCAGCTCGATGGGCAGCCAGTTCTTCCTCGTCTACGAGGACTCGCAGATCCCGTCCGACTCGGCGGGTGGTTACACCGTGTTCGGCCGCATCACGTCCGGCCTGGACGTGCTCACGGCCATCGCTGACGCAGGCACCATCGAGGGGACCGAGACCCCGGTGTCCGACGTCATCATCGAGGGAGTGGAGACCCAGTGACCGAGACCCCGGCAACGCCGTCCCAGGACGACACGCCCGAGACGCCCGCCACGGCTGCTCCCGCACCGGAAGCCGTCGAGCCGACGGCCGGCGACACCCCTGCCCCGCCGGACGCGCCCGCCGCCGAGGCGGAGTCCGACGTGGCTGCGGCCCCCGAGTCCGTGACGGAGGAGACCCCGGCGCCCGTCGAGCCCGTGACCGACGAGGCCCCGGCGCCCGCCGCCCCCGCCAAGCCCACCCCGAGCGCCGTGCGCCCCGGCCCGCGGCCTGTCCCCCGGCCTCCGGTCCACCCCGTGGCACCGGCCGCCACCGCGGCGGCCACCCCGGCACCGGCACCCGTCGCACCCCCGCAGGACGCCGCCGAGGCGGCCGCAGCCGCGACGTTCGGCCGGGTTGACGAGGACGGCACCGTCTACGTCACCGAGGCCGCCGGTGAGCGCGTCGTCGGGCAGTTCCCCGGCGCCAGCGCCGAGGAGGCGCTGGCCCTGTACGTGCGCCGGTTCCTCGACCTGCAGGCCAAGGTGACCGTGTTCGAGGCACGTCTGCAGGCCACCGACCTGTCGGTCAAGGAGATCGACCAGACGTTGGCCAAGCTGGGCGACGAGGTCGTCGAACCCGCTGCCGTCGGGGACCTGGACGCGCTCCGTGCACGCCTGGACGCCCTGCGTGAGGTCGCCGCCGAGCGGCGCGCCGTCGCCGAGGCCGAGCGGGCCGCAGCACGGGAGGCCGCACTGGTCTCCCGGACGCAGATCGTCGAGCAGGCCGAGAAGATCGCCAGCACCGACCCCTCGCGCATCCAGTGGCGTCCGGCCGGTGAGCAGCTGCGCACGCTCCTCGACCAGTGGAAGGAGGCGCAGCGCTCCGGGCCGCGTCTGGACCGCCCGTCCGAGGAGGCACTCTGGAAGCGGTTCAGCCACGCGCGGACCACGTTCGACCGTGAGCGTCGGCACTTCTTCGCCGAGCTCGAGACCCGCAACGCCTCGGCCAAGTCCGCCAAGGCCGCGCTGGTCGACGAGGCCGAGCGCCTGCGCACCAGCACCGACTGGGGCGCCACCGCCGGCGCCTACCGCGACCTCATGGCCCAGTGGAAGGCGTCCGGCCGGGCCAGCCGCTCGGACGACGACGCCCTGTGGGCCCGGTTCCGCGCCGCGCAGGACGCGTTCTTCGCGGCCCGCGACGCCGCCTCCGCCGCGACCGACACCGAGTTCCGCGCGAACCTCGAGGTCAAGGAGGCGCTGCTGGTCGAGGCCGAGGCCCTGCTGCCGATCGGCGACCTCAACGCGGCCAAGGCTGCGCTGCGCTCCATCCAGGACCGGTGGGAGACCGCCGGGAAGGTGCCGCGCGGCGACGTGCAGCGTGTCGAGGGCCGACTGCGTGCCGTGGAGACCGCGGTCCGCGACGCCGACCAGGCGCAGTGGCGCCGCACCAATCCCGAGACGCGTGCGCGCGCCGAGGGTGCAGCCGCTCAGCTGGAGCAGGCCATCGCCGGCCTCGAGGCCGACCTGGCCGCAGCCGAGGCGAAGGGTGACGCACGCAAGATCGCCGACGCCCGCGCCGCGCTCGAGGCCCGCCGGGCCTGGCTGGAGCAGGTGCAGCGAGCCGCCGCGGACGCCCGCGGCTGACGCGTCGTCCACAGGCGGTCCGACCACCGCCACGCACGAGGGCCGTGCCCGGGCATGCTGCCGGGCATGGCCCTCGTCGCATCCACACCCGCAGCCGCGCGGCACCGCACCGACCACCTGAGCTGGGTGCACCTCCCCGAGCGAAGCCCGTCCACCACCATCGACGCGGCCGACGTCGGTGCGGCCACCTGGCACGCCCTGCACCGTGACGGTGTCGTCCGCACCGTCTGGGGCGAGCTGGCCATCGCCCGCGACACCCCCGAGACCCCGCAGGTACGGGCACAGGCACTGGCCCGGTTGGTCCCCGAACGGGGTGCCGTCGCACGCGGCAGCGCCGCCTGGGTGCATACGGGCATCGGTGCGCCGACCCGGATCGACGTGCTCGTGCCCGCCCGAGCGCGACGCCCCGACCCGCACCCGTGGCGGGTCGCCTGCGAGGCCGACCTGGCCGACGGGGACGTGACGGTGCTCGGCGCCGTGCGAGTCACCAGCGTGCAGCGCACGGGCGTCGACGTCGCGCGGCTGCTGCCCCGGGTGGACGCCGAACGCGTCCTCGCGGAGCTGCTGGACGTCGGCTTCGACCCCGACGCAGCACTCGACCGCCTCACGTCGATGGCAGGGCAACGCGGTGTGCGCGAGGCGCGTGCGCTGCTGGGCACCGACCCTTCGGGCTGGGCCCGCAGACCTGCCAGGGTCAGGCGCGGATGACCGGCTCCTCGGCCGCCTTCGAGCCGGTGATCCGGTACACGTCGAACACGCCCTCGACCTTGCGGACGGCGGACAGCACCGAGGCCAGGTGCGAGGGCTCCGCCATCTCGAACACGAAGCGCGAGAGCGCCACCCGGTCACGCGACGTCGACACGCTCGCCGACAGGATGTTCACGTGGTGGTCGGACAGCACACGCGTCACGTCCGACAGCAGCCGGCTGCGGTCCAAGGCCTCGACCTGGATCTGCACGAGGAACAAGGTCGACCCGGTGTGGCTCCACTCGACGTCCACGAGCCGCTCCGGCTCGCGACGCAGGCTCTCGACGTTGATGCAGTCGGAGCGGTGCACGCTCACACCCGCCCCGCGCGTCACGAAGCCGACGATCTCGTCGCCGGGCACCGGCGTGCAGCACCGGGCGAGCTTGACCCAGATGTCGTCGACGCCCTTGACCACCACACCGGTGTCGCCGGTGCGCACCCGGCGGGCGGAGGACCCCGGGCGGGCAGCCTCGGCGATGTCCTCCTCGGCTGCGGGCTCGCCACCCATCGAGTGGACCAGCTTCTGCACGACCGTCGCGGCCGAGATCTGCCCCTCGCCGACCGCGGCGTAGAGCGAGGACACGTCGGCGTGCCGCATCTCGTGCGCCAGGGTCACGAGCGACTCGTGCGAGAGCAGACGCTGGATCGGTAGGTTCTGCTTGCGCATCGCCTTGGCGATGGCGTCCTTGCCGTGCTCGATCGCCTCTTCGCGGCGTTCCTTGGAGAACCACTGCCGGATCTTGTTGCGCGCGCGGGGGCTCTTGACGAACCCGAGCCAGTCGCGGCTGGGCCCGGCGGTCTCCGACTTGGAGGTGAAGACGTCGACGACGTCGCCGTTCTCCAAGGTCGAGTCCAACGGCACCAGACGGCCGTTGACTCGGGCGCCCATGGTGCGGTGGCCGACCTCCGTGTGCACCGCGTACGCGAAGTCGACCGGCGTCGACCCGGCCGGCAGTGCGACGACGTCGCCCTTCGGGGTGAAGACGTACACCTCGGCACCGGCGATCTCGAACCGCAACGAGTCGAGGAACTCCGTCGGGTCGGCCGTCTCCTTCTGCCAGTCGACGAGCTGGCGCAGCCACACCATGTCGTTCCCGGCCGTGTCCTGGCCGGCGATGTTCTTGGCGGACTCCTTGTACTTCCAGTGCGCCGCCACGCCGTACTCGGCCCGGCGGTGCATGTCGTGCGTGCGGATCTGGATCTCGACCGGCTTGCCGCCCGGTCCGATCACCGTGGTGTGCAGCGACTGGTACAGGTTGAACTTCGGCATCGCGATGTAGTCCTTGAACCGGCCGGGAACCGGGTTCCACCGCGCATGCAGCGCGCCGAGCGCGCCGTAGCAGTCCCGCACCGAGTCGACCAGCACGCGGACACCCACCAGGTCGTAGATGTCGGCGAAGTCGCGACCGCGCACGATCATCTTCTGGTAGATCGAGTAGTAGTGCTTCGGGCGGCCGCTGACCGTGGCGCGGATCTTCGCGTTGCGCAGGTCGGCACCGACCTGCTCGCGCACCACCGCCAGGTACTCCTCGCGGGCCGGGGCGCGCTCGGCGACCAGGTGCACGATCTCGTCGTACACCTTCGGGTACAGGGTCGCGAAGGAGAGGTCCTCCAGCTCCCACTTGATGGTGTTCATGCCCAGGCGATGGGCCAGCGGGGCGTAGATCTCGAGGGTCTCGCGGGCCTTCTTCTCCGCCGAGGCCGACGAGACGAACTTCCAGGTGCGGGCGTTGTGCAGGCGGTCTGCGAGCTTGATGACCAGCACGCGGATGTCGCGCGACATCGCCACGACCATCTTGCGGACCGTCTCGGCCTGCGCGGCGTCGCCGTAGGTGACCTTGTCGAGCTTGGTCACGCCGTCGACCAGCATCGCGACCTCGGGACCGAACTCCCGGCGCAGCTGCTCCAGCGAGTAGTCGGTGTCCTCGACGGTGTCGTGCAGCAGAGCCGCCGCCAGCGTCGAGGGCGTCATGCCGAGCTCGGCGAGGATCGTGGCGACCGCCACCGGGTGCGTGATGTACGGGTCGCCGCTCTTGCGCAGCTGCCCGCGGTGGGCCTTCTCGGCCACCACGTACGCCTGCTCGACCACCGTCAGGTCGGCCTTCGGATGGTTCGTCCGAGCAGCCTGCAGCACCGGCTCGAGGGCCGGGAACGCCACACCCCCACGCGCACCGAAACGGGCGAGTCGCGCACGGACGCGCCCCGACGACACGGACGCGGTGTCCGTGCCCGAGGCCGGGGTGTCGGGGCGCGGCTCAGCCGACCGTGACGGCCGGACGTCCTCGCTCATCGCGCCCCCTCCTCCGCGTCAGGGTCGCCCGCCACGGACTGCACGACCTGCCGTGGCGGTGCGCTCGCGATCGGGGACCGGATTCGCAGCAGTCTACGACCGTCCGGTCAGGGCACCTGCACCAGCGCGTCGACGGTGCGCCCCGCGAGTCGCGCACGCCCTTCGAGCGCCGCGATCTCGACCAGGAACGACAGTCCCACCACCTCGGCGCCGCACCGTTCGAGCAGGGTGACCGTCGCAGCGGCCGTGCCCCCCGTCGCCAGCACGTCGTCGATGACGAGCACCCGCGAGCCCGCGGGCACGGTCGACGGGTGGATCTCCACCGTCGCCGTGCCGTACTCGAGCTCGTACGTCTCGGCCTCGGTCGGGCCGGGCAGCTTGCCGGCCTTGCGCACCGGCAGCAGTCCGGCGCCGAGAGCGACCGCGACCGGCGCGGCGAGCAGGAACCCCCGCGCCTCCATGCCGGCCACCAGGTCGACGGGTCCGGGCACGTCGGCAGCGATCGCCTCGATCACCTGGGCGAACGCCGAGGCGTCCGCGAGCAGCGGGGTGATGTCCCGGAACAGCACGCCGGGCTGCGGGTAGTCGGGCACCTGGCGCACCAGCGCGTCGATCCGCGCCACGAGGGCGGTCCGGGGGTCGAGCAGGCTCACGGTCATCGCCTCGGCTTCCGCTTGGGCTGGGCGGCGGTCCCCTGGTGGGAGCCGGGCCGCAACGCACCGACATGCACGGTGGGCACCGGCGTGGCGTCCGCACCGGCTGCCACGCCCTCGACACCGGCCGCGCGGGCACGGGCCTCGAGCACCTTGCGGGTGTGGTCACGGATGGCGGGCTCCCGTTCACGCAGCGTGACCTCGAGCGGCGTGGCCAGGAAGACCGAGGAGAAGGTGCCGATCGCCATGCCGACGAACAGCGCGAGGGCGATGTCCCGCAGCGTGCCCGCACCGAGGATGAAGGTGCCGACGAAGAGGATCGCCGCGACGGGCAGCAGCGCGACGACCGAGGTGTTGATCGACCGCACCAGGGTCTGGTTCACCGCGAGGTTGGCCTTCTCGGCGTACGTGTACCGCGTCTGCTCGAGCGCGTCGGCGGTGTTCTCCCGCACCTTGTCGAAGACGACGACCGTGTCGTAGATCGAGTACCCGAGGATCGTCAGGAAGCCGATGACCGTCGCCGGCGTGACCTCCCAGCCGACACCCGCGTAGACGCCGACGGTGATGACCAGGTCGTGGAACAGGGCGATCAGCGCCGCCAGCGCCATCCGCCAGTTGCGGAAGTAGACGGTCATCACGATCGTGACGAACACCAGGAACACGGCCAGGCCGCGCAGCGCCTTGGCCGACACGTCCTTGCCCCACGTCGGCCCGATGAACGAGCTGGTGACCTGGTTCTCCGCGACGCCGAAGGCCTCGGCGAGGGCCGCCTTGACCTCCTCGACCTCGGCGTTGGTCAGCTCGGCCGTCTGGACCCGCAGCGAGTCGGAGCCAAGGGTGGCCACCCGCGGCGACTCCTCGGGGGCGATCGCCTGGACGGCGTCGATCGCGCTCTGCTGGTCGGCGTCCGGCACGCCGGAGACCACGAACTCCGAGCCGCCGCGGAACTCGATACCCGGGTTGAGCCCCGGGGTGATCAGGAGCACCGCGGTGATCAGCACCAGGACCGCGGAGATGGAGTACCAGATGCGACGCCGGCCGACGATGTCGTACGAGCGTCGACCGGTGTACAGGTCGTTGCCCCACTGGGCGAAACCGGCGGCCATCAGAGCTCGCTCCCCTCGGTGCGACCGGACTCACCCGCGGTACGAGCCGCTGGCGTTGTCGCGGACGGCGTGCTGCCGGACGACGCGTCGTCGTCGGCTGTCGTGACAGCTGATGCCGTGGCCGGGGCCGCCTCGGTGGCGTCGGGAGCGGCGGCCCGAGCCGCCGCGCGGCGCTCGGCGATCGTGAGACCCGCCGCAGCCGGTGCGCCGGTCGCCTCGTCCTTGGCCTGGGACGCCAGCGTGGCGACCCGACCGCGCCCCACGTACCGCGGGCCCTGCGCTCCGAGCCGGCGCGGGTCGAGACCCGAGGCGGGGTGCCCGTCGGCGAAGAAGCGAGTGCGCGCGAGCAGCGCCATCACCGGGTGCGTGAAGCAGAAGACCACGAGGACGTCGATGAGGGTCGTCAGACCGAGCGTGAACGCGAAGCCCTGCACACCGCCCACCGCCAGGAGGTACAGCACGACCGCTGCCGTGAGGTTGACGGCGTCGGAGGCCAGGATGGTGCGACGGGCCCGCTCCCAGCCTCGCTCGACGGCCGCCGCGAGCGGACGGCCCTCGCGCAGCTCGTCACGGATGCGCTCGAAGTAGACGATGAACGAGTCGGCCGTGATGCCGATGGCCACGATCAGCCCCGCGACACCGGGCAGCGAGAGCCGGTAGCCCTGCGTCCACGACAGCAGTGCGATGACGCCGTAGGTGACCAGGGCCGCGACGACGAGCGAGGCGACGGTCACCAGACCCAGTGCCCGGTACTGCAGCAGCGAGTAGATGACGACGAGGATCAGGCCGATGAGCCCGGCGATCAGGCCCTTCTGGAGCTGGTCGCTGCCGAGCGTCGCGGAGATCTGCTGCTCGCTCTGCACCTCGAAGGTGAGCGGCAGCGCGCCGAAGTTCAGCTGGTTGGCCAGGGTGGCGGCGGACTCCCGGGTGAACGTGCCCGAGATCTGCGCCCGACCGTCGTTGATGATCACGCCCGGCGACAGGCTCGGGGCGGAGATGACCAGGCCGTCGAGCACCATCGCGAACTGGTTCTGCGGCGAGGTGAGGGCCTGCAGACGCTCGGTGATGTCGGCGAAGATCTCGGTCCCGGCCGAGTTGAACGCCAGGTCGACGATCCACGTGTTGGTCACGACGCCCTGCGAGTTGGTCTCCAGGCCCGAGCTGGCGTTCTTCAGGTCCGAGCCCTCGAGCTCGACCGGGCCGAGCACGTACTTGGCCGTGCCCTCAGGGTCGCAGGTGACCAGGGCGACGTCCGGGTCGCCGGGCGCACCGCCGGTGAGGTTCGCCGGGTCCGTGCAGTCCAGCTCGTTGAACCGGGCCTGCACGGCCTCGGTGAGGTAGTACTCGGCATCGCTGGGGCTGTCCGGAGCCGCCTTGGTCGGCACGTCCGACGGAGCGGCGGTCGCCTCGGCGGTCGGCGTCTCGCTGGCCGGGTCCGCGGCTGCCTCGGTGGCGGCGTCGGTCGGGGCGGCGGTCGCGGCGTCGGCCGGCGCAGCCGTGGCCGCGGCGGTGGGCGCCGCGGTCGCAGCATCGGTCGCCGTGTCGGTGGCCACGGGTGTGGGCGCACCGATCGCCAGGACGGGCCGGAACTGCATGGTCGCCGAGGTGCGGACCAGGTCGAGGGTCTCCTCGCTGGGGTGCCCGGGCAGCGACACCACGATGTTGTCGCCCTGGCTGAGGATCTCCGCCTCCGCCACACCCGAGGAGTCCACCCGCTGGCGGATGACCTCGATCGCCTGGTCGATCGAGGCGGACGACACGTCGCCCTCTTCCGCGATCGGCTTGAGGATGATCTGGGTGCCGCCCTCGAGGTCCAGGGCCAGGTTCGGCGTCAGCGACGCGTCGGACCACTTGGTCCCGGCGAGCACGGCGCCGAAGATCGCGAGGATCAGCAGGCCGAGCACGGTGAGCGTGCGGACCGGCCGCTGACGGCGGGTGGGAGGTGCCAACGGAGTCTTCTCTCGTGCGCGCACCGACCACGCAGGCGGCCGGTGGGATCGTGGCCCGGACGTCAGGGTCCGGACCGGGGCAGGCTACTTCTTCGTGTCGGGGTCCTGGTCCTGATCGGTGGTCGGACCGTCCTGCGCGTCGTCGACGTGGTCGCCGTCCGCCTCGACGTCCGCGCGGCTCTCGGTCAGCGAGGACAGGTCGTCCGGCACCTCGATGGACTCGTCCTCGAGCTCCTCGAGGTCCTCGTCCGCCTCGTCGTCACCCTCGTCCTCGTCGACGACGGGCGCGTCGATCCGCTTGGCGATCGCCGCGCGCAGCCAGCGCGTCTGGCTGCCGGGGACCGACTCCAGCGTGATGACGTCGTCGTCGACGGCCACGACGGTGCCGAACAGGCCCGAGGCCGTCATGACCTCGTCACCCTCGGTCAGGTTCGCGCGGAAGTCCGCGGCCTCACGCTGCTGCTTGCGCGTGCGGCTGGACATCAGCCACAGCGCGACGACGCCGATACCGAGGATGAGGAGGAAGGAGTAGTCCACAGCGAGTTGCTCCGATCGAGAGGCAGGGCCCGCCGCAGTCTAGGCGCAGCGCGTCGCCGCTCCAACGTCCATCGGTCCTGCACAGTTCCCCGACCTGCTGCCGGGCCCGTGGAGCGCGCCGGTCCACAGGCCGCGGTGCGGACCTCGACCCGCACGCAGGTCAGCCGAACAACGTCTCGCTGGTGCGCGGGACGTCCAGCCCCAGGTGCTCCCACGCGGGTGGCAGGGCCACGCGACCCCGCGGCGTGCGCCCGACCAGCCCCTCGCGCACGAGGAAGGGCTCGGCGACCGTCTCCACGGTCTCGGGCTCCTCCCCGACGGCGACAGCCAGCGTGGTCAGCCCGACAGGACCGCCACCGAACCGCGTGCACAACGCCGTCAGCACCGCACGGTCCAGCCGGTCCAGGCCCAACCCGTCGACCTCGTAGACCTCGAGGGCTGCGCGGGCCGCGGACAGGCCGAGCGTGCCGTCACCGCGCACCTCAGCCCAGTCACGCACGCGGCGCAGCAGCCTGTTGGCGATCCGCGGGGTCCCCCGCGACCGGGAGGCGATCTCGGATGCCGCCTCACCGGCTAGCGGCACCCCGAGCAGCCCGGCCGAGCGCACCAGCACGCGCTCCAGCTCCTCGGTGGCGTAGAAGTCCAGGTGCCCGGTGAAGCCGAAGCGGTCGCGCAGCGGTGCAGGCAGAAGACCCGCACGCGTGGTGGCACCGACCACGGTGAACGGCGGCAGCGTCAACGGGATCGCGCTGGCCCCGGCGCCCTTGCCGACCACCACATCCACGCGGAAGTCCTCCATCGCGACGTACAGCAGCTCCTCCGCGGGACGCGCCAGACGGTGGATCTCGTCGATGAAGAGCACCTCGCCCTCGTCCAGCGAGGACAGCACCGCCGCCAGGTCACCGGCGTGCTGGATCGCGGGACCGCTCGTGACCCGCAGCGAGGTGCCCAGCTCGGCGGCGATGATCATCGCCAGCGTCGTCTTGCCGAGCCCCGGCGGGCCCGACAGGAGCACGTGGTCAGGAGCCTTCCCGCGGGCCATCGCGGCCTGCAGCACGAGCGAGAGCTGCTCGCGCACGACGGCCTGCCCGACGAACTCCTCGAGCCGCCGCGGACGCAACGCCGCCTCGGCCGCGCGCTCGAGCTCGTCGGCGCCGGCACGCACCAGTGACTCGGCCTCGAAGCGCTCCGTCACGAGCTCCTCGTCGTCGGCACGATCAGCCACGAGCGCCGCCCAACGTGCGCAGGGCCGCGCGCAGGACGCCCGCGACCTCGTCGTCGGCGACGGGCTCCTCGGAGTCGGCCAGGACGGTCGCGACGGCGTCCTGGGCCGCGCGCGCCTGCCAGCCCAGACCAACCAGGGCCTCGACGACCTGCTCGCGGCGGTCCACCAGCGACGGGGCACCCGAAGACCCGGCGGCGGCCGTGCCGTGCGGCGCACCCAGCCGGTCACCGAGCTCGAGCACGATCCGCTGGGCGCCCTTGCGCCCGATGCCGGGCACCCGCTGCAGTGCGGCCAGGTCCTCGGCCGCCACCGCACGGCGCAAGCCGTCGGGCGTGTGCACCGCGAGCATGGCCAGCGCCAGCCGCGGACCCACACCGCTGACGGTCTGCACGACCTCGAACACCTCACGCTCGTCGGCATCGGCGAACCCGAACAACGTCAACGAGTCCTCACGGACCACCAGCGACGTCGCCAGCCTGGCGCTCGAGCCGACCCGCAGGCCCGCCAAGGTCGTCGGGGTGGCCTGCACCAGCAGCCCGACTCCCCCGACCTCGACGACAGCGGCGTCCAGCCGGACCGCCAGCACCGTCCCGTGCACCGACGCGATCACCGCGCGCTCCCCTCGTCCGACCTGCTCAGAGCCCTGCCGCGGCGATCGCGGCTCGATGTCCGCCACCGCAGCAGGCCACCACTGTCCCACACGAGGCGAACAGGTGTACGAACGACACGCTCAGCCCCGCCTGCGGGCGGCCTGCTCGGCAGCGGCCCACCTGGCCTGGGCCGAGGTCAGCCCCGAGGCCGGCGGGCGCTGCGGCGCCCCCAACGCCCCGGCCGGCCGCCACAGGTGACAGATCGCCAGAGCGAGGGCGTCGGCCGCATCGGCAGGCCGGGGCAGCTCGTCGAGCCCCAGCAGGCGCGCGACCATCGTCTGCACCTGCGCCTTCTCGGCCCGCCCGCTGCCGGTGACGGCCGCCTTCACCTCGCTCGGGGTGTGCAGCGCCACGGGGATCCGACGACGCGCCGCCGCGACCATCGCGATGCCCGCCACCTGCGCGGTGCCCATCACGGTGCTCAGGTTGTGCTGCGCGAACACCCGCTCGATCGCGACCGTGTCCGGGGCGTGCTCCTCGAGCCACTCCTCGATCTGCGCCTCGATCGCCAGCAGCCGCTGGTCCACGTCCGCCGCCGGGTCGGAACGCGCCACCCCGACGGCCACCATCCGCACCCGACGACCCGCCAGGCCGTCGACCACACCGAGACCGCACCGGGTCAGGCCGGGATCGACTCCGAGGACGCGCACGCGCTCATGCTCCCAGGGGCTCGGGGCGTCGTCCGGGAGGTGCGGGCACGGCGCGCGGAAGAGGGGTGGACGGCGCAGACCGCCGCACGGACGCCGACGGCCCCGGGTCGCCTGACCCGGGGCCGTCGATCACGTCGCTGGCTCAGTCGTTCTCGAGCTCGGCCATGACCTCGTCGGACGCGTCGAAGTTCGCGAAGACGTTCTGCACGTCGTCGGAGTCCTCGAGCGCGTCGATCAGGCGCAGGATCTTGCGGGCGCCCTCGGCGTCGACCTCGATTTGCGTGGCCGGCCAGAACACGACGTCGGCCGAGTCGTAGTCGATGCCGGCCTCCTGCAGGGCCGTGCGCACGGGCACCAGGTCGGTGGCCTCGCTCAGCACCTCGAACTGGTCACCCAGGTCGGTGACCTCCTCGCCACCGGCCTCGAGCACGGCCTCCATCACGGTGTCCTCGTCGGTGCCCTCCTTGGGCACGATGACGACACCCTTCCGGGAGAAGATGTACGACACCGAGCCCGGGTCGGCCATCTGCCCGCCGTTGCGCGTGAACGCGACACGCACGTCCGAGGCGGCACGGTTGCGGTTGTCGGTCAGGCACTCGACGAGCACCGCGACACCGCCGGGGCCGTAGCCCTCGTACATGATCGTCTGGTAGTCGGCACCGCCGGCCTCCTGGCCCGAACCACGCTTGACCGCACGCGTGATGTTGTCGATCGGGACCGACGACTTCTTCGCCTTCTGCACGGCGTCGAACAACGTGGGGTTGCCCGCCATGTCACCGCCACCGGTGCGCGCGGCAACCTCGATGTTCTTGATGAGCTTCGCGAAGAGCTTGCTCCGCTTGGCGTCGACCACGGCCTTCTTGTGCTTGGTGGTGGCCCACTTGGAGTGACCCGACATCGCTTCAGCAACCCTTCCGTCTCCGCCGCCGGCGTGCGCTCGCTGCCACCCCGTGCGTCATGGCGCGGGGGGGCGCGGTCACAGGCTGTCGCGGACGATCTGCACGAACAGTCGGTGCACCCGCGTGTCACCGGTCACCTCAGGATGGAACGAGGTGACGAGCAACGGGCCCTGACGCACCGCGACGATCCTACCGGCGGCCGGGCCTCCTTCGACCCGACCGAGGACCGTGGCCGCCGGACCGACCTCCTCGACCCACGGTGCACGGATGAAGACCGCGTGCAGCGGGGTGTGCGCGCTGTCGTCGACACCGTCGATCGTCAGGTCCGTCTCGAACGAGTCGACCTGCCGACCGAAGGCGTTGCGCCGCACCGTGATGTCGACTCCACCCAACGTGCGCTGCCCCTCGATGGCCCCGATCACCCGGTCGGCGAGCAGGATCATGCCCGCGCACGAGCCGTACGCCGGCATACCCGCGCGCAGACGCTGCTGCACGGGCTCGAACAGGTCGAAGGCACGCAGCAGCTTGTCGATCGTGGTCGACTCCCCGCCGGGGATCACCAACGCGTCCACGGCCTCCAGCTCGCTCGCGCGGCGCACCCCGACCGCACGAGCACCGACGGCCTCGAGCGCGTGGACGTGCTCGCGCACGTCTCCCTGCAGGGCCAGGACACCGATCGTGGGGTTCACGGCGCCGATCCTACGGTCGCCGCCCGGGCCGACGGCACGCCGTCCGAGCGCCTGCACGCACCGTCCGCGATCCGGCCGTCCACGCTCAGGCCTGCGGCAACGCGTGCAGCTCACGCTCCGCGACACGCGCGTCCACGTGGTCGGCGAGCCGCCCCAGGCCCTCGAGCAGCAGCCCCCGCTCGGCGGCCAGCGACACCCGGACCATCGAGCGCGCCGCCTCGCCGAACGTCGACCCGGGCGCCACCGCCACGTGGCGCTCGGCGAGCAGCTCGAGGGCGAACGCATGGGAGTCGTCGGTCACCCGCGACACGTCGACCATCAGGTAGAACGCCCCGTCGGGGCGCACGCAGTCGATGCCTCGAGCCGTCAGCAGCTCGACAGCCGCGTCGCGCCGGCCCCGGTAGGAGTCGACGGCCTCCGCCACGCAGTCCTGAGGGCCGGTCAGCGCAGCCAGCCCCGCGTGCTGGCTCACCGCGGACGGGCACGCGACCGACGCCTCGGCGATCTGGCTCATCACCTCGACGACCCGCGGGTCGGGGACCACCACGCACCCCAGCCGCCACCCCGTCATCGCGTACGACTTCGACAGGCTGAGGAACGTCAGCACGCGGCCGTCGGTGTCCAGCGCGGCGGGGCTCACGTGCGGCACGTCGAAGGTGATCGACTCGTAGCACTCGTCCGAGAACAGCCACAGGTCGTGCCGGCGTGCGATGTCGTGGATCGCCTCCACCGTGCTCGCCGGGTACACCGCGCCGGTGGGGTTGTTCGGCGAGCACAGCAGGATCACACGGGTGCGGTCCGTGATGGCCGCCTCGACGTCCTCCGGTCGCGGCACGAAGCCGTGCTCGGCGTGCGTGGCGTACGTGCGGGCGACCGCGCCCACGGCGACGGCCTGCATGCGCCAGTTGGGGAACTCCGGGTCGGGCACCAGGATCTCGTCACCCGGTGCGAGCAGCGCAGCCATCGCCATGGCCAGGCCGTGCATCGCACCGGTGGTCACCACGATCTCGTCGGGGCTGGTCGGGCGCCCACGCGTGCTGGTCACCCGCTCCGCGAACGCGGCGCGCAACGCGGGCAGCCCCGTGCTCGAGGTGTACCCGGTGCGTCCGGCGACCGCCGCGGCGTGCGCCGCCTCGACGATGTGGGGTGCCGTCACCGCGTCCGGCTCGCCGATCTCCAGGTGGATCGCCTGCGGGTCGCGCAGCGCGAGCTCCATGAGGGTGCGGATTCCGCTGCGGGGGATGCGGGTGGCCGGGGACTGCGTCAGGGACATGTTCCCGACCGTATCGACCACGGTGACGTGGGTGTTACGCGCAGGTCACGGGCACATGCCACCGGGACCGGCAGGCAGCCCCGCCCACCGAGGGGGCCGGGCTGCCTGGGCCGTCAGTCCCGCCCCAGGCCCAGGTGGCGGGTCGTGCCGTCCCACACGGGCAGCAGACCGCGGACCAACCCGGACAGCCCGGCAGGGAACACCTCCGTCTGCGCCTCGAGCCGCTCCAGGTCGTCCAGCGTCCACCAGCCCAGCTCGTCCAGCAGGTCCTGCTCGATGGCCGTCCAGCCCTCGCGGCTGAACTCGCCCACGTCGGCGGAGTGCACCCGCGCCAGGAACATCTCCTCGTCCTGCCGGCACGTCTGCGCCCAGAAGTCGAAGATCGCCGACCGGGTGAACACCGGGCCCTGCAGGGCCTCGGACGCCAGGTCGATGCCCGTCTCCTCGCGCACCTCGCGGACGGCCGCCTCGAGCGAGGTCTCCCCCTCGTCGATGCCGCCGCCGACCGTGAACCACCAGGAACGGCTGGGCTGGTCGGCGTCGTGACCGCGGATCAGCAGCAGACGGTCGCGCTCGTCGAGCAGGATCACCCGGGCCGCGGCACGGAACCGCACACCGTCCGGGCCGATGCGCCACTCGTCCGACAAGCCGTGCACCGGCCCACCGCCCTCGGCCTGCGCCGGGGCGGGCGGCGGACCGCCGCGGTGGCCCTCCGCGTGCGCGGGCACGGCCGAGGGTGCGGCGGGGATCCCTGCCGCACCCTCGTGGGCTGCCGCTGCGGTCACCAGCCCCGGTCAGCCAGGCGGTGGGGCACCGGCACGTCGTCGACGTTGATGCCCACCATCGCCTCGCCCAGACCACGGGAGACCTTCGCGATGACGTCGGCGTCGTCGAAGAACGTAGTGGCCTTGACGATCGCAGCGGCACGCTCGGCCGGGTTGCCCGACTTGAAGATGCCCGAGCCGACGAACACGCCTTCGGCACCGAGCTGCATCATCATGGCCGCGTCGGCCGGCGTGGCGATGCCCCCGGCGGTGAACAGCACCACAGGGAGCTTGCCGGCGGTCGCGACCTCCTTGACGAGCTCGTACGGCGCCTGCAGCTCCTTGGCCGCGAGGAACAACTCGTCCTCGGGCAGGGACGTCAGGCGGCGGATCTCGTCGCGCAGCGTGCGCATGTGGGTCGTCGCGTTCGACACGTCGCCCGTGCCGGCCTCGCCCTTGGACCGGATCATGGCCGCACCCTCGGTGATGCGGCGCAGCGCCTCACCCAGGTTGGTCGCACCGCACACGAACGGGACGGTGAACGCCCACTTGTCGATGTGGTGGGCGTAGTCGGCCGGGGTGAGCACCTCGGACTCGTCGATGTAGTCCACACCGAGGCTCTGCAGCACCTGGGCCTCGACGAAGTGGCCGATGCGGGCCTTGGCCATCACCGGGATGGAGACGGCCTCGATGATGCCGTCGATCAGGTCGGGGTCGCTCATGCGCGCGACACCGCCCTGGGCGCGGATGTCGGCCGGCACGCGCTCGAGCGCCATGACGGCGACCGCCCCGGCGTCCTCGGCGATCTTGGCCTGCTCGGCCGTGACGACGTCCATGATGACGCCGCCCTTCAGCATCTCCGCCATACCGCGCTTGACGCGGGCCGTGCCGACCGCACCGCCCTGCTGCGTGCCGGTGGTGGACGGGCTGTTCTCGCTGGTCACGTCGATGCCTCACAGATCGCGATGGGTTCGGTCAAGGTCACGGTGGAGCTGTCTGGTGCGTCGCCGACGCGCGCTACGACGGGGCGCGGCACCGTCGACCGGCTCATCGTAGACCGCTGCCCGGACGGCCGAGCGTGTCCGGCCACTCGTCGTCCAGCTCGAGCGTGGCGGGCTCGGGGGCGTGCCCCGCCAGCCGCAGCAGCCGCACCAGTCGGCCCCTGCGCACCCGCTGGGTCTGGGCGACGGCCTCGTTGTGGAACCGTCGCGCCAGCTGCACGCGGTACCAGGCCGCGCTCAGCTCGTCGAGCAGCTCGGCCCCCGCGGGGTCGAGCCGAAGGTCGTCGACCTCCTCCGGGGAGTCGAGCACGGCCCTCAGCGCATCGGTGAGCTCGCTCTCGACCCGCCCCCGCTCCCCCGCCTGCGCCCGGCGCCCCGCACTGGTCGCCGGGTCGGTCGCACCCGGGACCGGCACTGTCGGGACGGTCGACCCGGCAGCCAGCAGCGCACCGAGCTCGACGGGCACCGTCGGCCCCTCGGCCGCAGCCGAACCGCCCGCCTGCAACGCAGCCCGGGACGCCTCGCCCACGATCACCGCGCTGGCCGGGTCGAGCAGACCCGAGGCCGCCAGCTCGGCCGACACCGTCGCACGCCGCAGCAGCTGGGCGTCGACCACGGCCCGCGACGCACCGACCTTGCGGTGCAACCGGTCCAGTCGCGAGGCCGCGACCCACACCGACCACAGCGCGAGGGTGACGACAGCCGCCACCAGGACACTCGTCTCCGACCAGGTCATCGGTCCTCACCTCGTCCACGACGCAGCTCGAGCAGCCGGGCACCGCGCAGCGAGGACGGGTCCTCGCCCACGGGGGCGTCGCGTCCGGCCACGGCCATCTCGTACACGGTGAGTACCTGGTCGGTGACCGTGGACCAGTCGTAGCGGCGCACCACCTGATGCGCACGGGCCACGACCTGCTGACGCAGCGCCGGGTCGCCGAGCACACGCACGAGCGTGCGGGCCAGGTCGGCGCTGTCGGCGGTGCGGAACAGCACACCGGCCGTGCCGTCGTCGAGCACCCGGGAGAACGCCCCCAGGTCGCTGGCCACGACGGCCGCACCGGCGCTCATCGCCTCGACCAGGACGATGCCGAAGCTCTCCCCACCGGTCTGCGGGGCCACGTACACGTCGACCGAGGCGAGCAGGCGCGCCTTGTCCTCGTCGGACACCCCGCCGAGGAACTCCACCGCGTCGGCCGCGTCACCGAGCAGGGCGCGCGCCTCGTCCGGGCCGGTCTCGCCGCGACCGGCGACCAGGAACCGCGTGCCGGGGTGCCACTGGAGGACCTCGCGGACCGCACCGAGCAGCACGCCCAGCCCCTTGCGGGCCTCGTCGATGCGCCCCAGGAACGCCACCGTGGGCGCCTGCGGGGTGCCCGTCCACCGCGGGTCGGGCTGCGCCTGCGCGAACTGGTCGACGTAGACGCCGTTGGGGATCACGACCGCGTCACCGCCCAGGTGCTCGACGAGCGTGCGCCGGGCGTCCTCGGACACCGCGATCCGCGCCGAGATCTTCTCCAGGGACTGGCGGACCAGCGGGTAGGCCACCTGCAACGAACGGGAGCGCTCCTGCGAGGTGTGGAACGTCGCCACGACCGGACCGTCGGCGATCCACAGGGCGAGCATGCTCAGGCTCGGGGTCACCGGCTCGTGCAGGTGCAGCACGTCGAAGCGGCCGGCCGTCAGCCACTTGCGTACGCGCGCGGCCGTGACCGGCCCGAACGTGAGCCGAGCCACCGATCCGTTGTACCTGACGGGCACCGCCCGGCCTGCGGCGGTCATGTAGGGCGGGATCGGCGTGTCGTCGTCGGCCGGCGCCAGCACGGACACGGTGTGGCCGCGGGCCATCAGCGCCTCGGCCAGGTCACGCACGTGGAACTGGACGCCCCCGGGCACGTCGAACGAGTACGGGCACACGATGCCGATGCGCAGCGGGCGCTCGGGCGGTCGGGCGCTCACCCGGCCCCCTCGGTGGCCGGGTCCTGCGCGGCGAGCGTCGCCGCGTACCGCTGCGGGTCGAGGTCCTCGACGAACACGCGCTGCAGCATGTGCCAGTCCTGCGGATGGCGGCGGATGCCGTCCACGAGCTCGTCGACCCAGGCCTGGGTGACCGCCGCGACCTGCTCGGGGCGGGGCAGATCTGCAGGGACGGGCACCGGCGGGGCGAACGCGATGACCAAGCCCCAGGGGCTGCGCGCGGCGCGGCGCCGGGCACCGTGCAGCCGCTCGTAGTGCACGAAGGTGGGGACCAGCCGGGCGCCGGTGGTGACGGCCAGCGACGCGGGGCCGGCGGCGACGCGGGCGCGGCGGCCGGCGATGTCGACCTCGACGCCCCGTGCCGTCAGGTCACGGTCGGCCAGCAAGGGAAGGAGCCCCGGACCGCCGCGTGCGGTGCGCACCAGCGTCCGGAACACGTCCCCGCCGCCCGTGAGCGGCAGGATCCGCACCCCGAGCGACTCCCGGAACGCCAGGAACTCCTGGAACAGCTCCTCGGGCTCGAGCCGCTCGGCCACCGTCGTGACGGGCGCCAGGTGGACCGTGGCCCACGCACCGGCGAGGTCCCAGTTGCCGGTGTGCCCCAGGGCGAGCAGGACGGTGCGTCCGGCATCGAGCTCGGGGCGCAGGTTCTCCACCCCCGTTGCCCGCACGCGCGCGGCGATCTGCTCCGGGCCCCAGCACGACATCGCGAACGTCTCGCCGAAGTAGCGCAGGTAGGAGCGCATCCCGGCGCGGCTCGTGCGCCGCAACGCACGCCCCGTCAGCTCGGGGCACACGCGCGCGAGGTTGGCCTCGAGCCGGCGCACACCCGCGGTCCGCCGCGCCCAGGTGACGTCCGCGGCCAGGTTCGTCACCCCGCGCAGCACGGGTTCGGGCACCCGGCCGGCGTACTTCCAGGCCAGCGCGTAGGCGCGTGCGACGTCCATCAGGAGGCCTGTTCCCTGGTCTGCGCCCGGACCATGGCCATGCGCTGCACGACCGTGACGGCCGAGGCCAGCGCGAGCAGGGCCAGGACGACGGTCAGGACCGTCGAGGGTGCGCCCAGGCCGACGACGGCCGTGGCGACCAGCACGGCGAACAACCGGTCGGCGCGTTCGGCGATGCCACCCGAGGCCGTCATGCCCAGTCCCTCCGCACGCGCCCGGGCGTACGGCACCACGGACCCGAGCACCAGGCAGGCCAGCGCGAGGATCGCGGCGAGCCGGTCGTCGCCGTCACCGACGAACCACAGGACCAGCCCGGAGAAGATCGCGGCGTCGCCGAACCGGTCGAGGGTCGAGTCGAGGAAGGCACCCCACGGACCGGAACGTCCGGCACGGCGCGCCATCACACCGTCGAGGGAGTCGGTCAGGGCGAAGACGGTGATGAGGAGCGCGCCGAGCAGCAGGTGCCCGGTCGGGAAGGCCCACAGGGCGGTGATCACCACGACCAGGGTCCCGGTGATCGTCACCGCGTCCGGTGAGACACCCGCCCGCAGCAGCCTGTCGGCGACCGGGGTGAACACGCGGGTCATGAACCCGCGCAGACGGTTCAGCACGGCGGGGGCATCCCTTCGGTGGTGGAGTCGGTGCCGGTGGCCGGCCAGGCCGCGGCCAGGCGTGAGCGCGTGTCGGCGAGCAGCTCGGGCAGGGCCCGGGTCCGTGCCACGATCGGCAGGAAGTTCGAGTCTCCGCCCCAGCGGGGCACGACGTGCTGGTGCAGGTGCGCGGCGATCCCGGCGCCCGCCACCTGCCCCTGGTTCATGCCCAGGTTGAAGCCCTGCGGTGCGTGCGTGGCCCGCAGCACACGCATGGCGGTCTGGGTGAGCTCGGCGACCTCGACGGTCTCCTGGGCGGTGAGGTCGGTGTAGTCGGCCACGTGACGGGTGGGGCAGACCATGAGGTGACCGGAGTTGTACGGGTACAGGTTGAGCAGCACGAAGGCGCTCGCGCCGCGCGCCACGACCAGGGCGTCCTCGTCGGGCAGGGTCACCGCGCGGCAGAACGGGCAGCCCGGACCTGCCGACGTGTCCGTGGGCTTGTTCTCCCCGCCGATGTACGCCATCCGGTGAGGGGTCCACAGGCGCTGGAACCCGTCGGGCTCCCCGCCGAACGTGCCGGCCGGCTCGACGTCAGGTGCGTCGGAGCCGGCCGGCGCGTGGCCGTCCACGCCTCAGACCTGGGCGCGCGTGCGCACGGCGGTGACGATGCGCTCGACGGCCTCGTCCACGGGCACACCGTTGTCCTGCCGGCCGTCGCGGTAACGGAAGGAGACGGCACCGGCTTCGGCGTCCTCCCCGCCGGCGATCAGCACGAACGGGATCTTCTGGGTGCTGGCGTTGCGGATCTTCTTGCCGAACCGGTCGTCCGACCGGTCGACCTCGGCGCGGATGCCCTGCGCACGCAAGCGGTCGACGACCTCCTGCAGGTACGGCTCGAACGGCTCGGCGACGGGCACCGCGAGGACCTGCACGGGCGCGAGCCAGGCAGGGAACGCGCCGGCGTAGTGCTCGGTGAGCACGGCGAAGAACCGCTCGATCGAGCCGAACAGCGCGCGGTGGATCATCACCGGGCGCTGCCGCGAACCGTCAGGCGCGGTGTACTCCAGCTCGAACCGCTCGGGCAGGTTGAAGTCGAGCTGGATCGTCGACATCTGCCAGGTGCGGCCGATGGCGTCCTTGGCCTGCACGGAGATCTTCGGGCCGTAGAACGCGGCACCACCCGGGTCGGGCACGAGGTCCAGGCCGGAGGCCTCCGCGACCTGGCGCAGCGTCTCGGTGGCCTCCTCCCACACCTCGTCCGAGCCGACGGACTTCTCGGGGTTCTTGGTCGACAGCTCCAGGTAGAAGTCGTCGAGCCCGTAGTCCTTGAGCAGGTCGAGCACGAAGGTCAGCAGACCGGTCAGCTCGTCCTTCATCTGCTCACGGGTGCAGTAGATGTGCGCGTCGTCCTGCGTGAACCCCCGAGCGCGGGTCATGCCGTGCACCACGCCCGACTTCTCGTAGCGGTAGACGGTCCCGAACTCGAACAGCCGCAGCGGCAGCTCACGGTACGAGCGACCCCGCGAGGCGAAGATCAGGTTGTGCATCGGGCAGTTCATCGGCTTGAGGTAGTAGTTCTGCCCGACCCGGCGCACGTGCCCGTCGGCGTCGCGCTCCTCGTCCAGCTGCATCGGGGGGTACATGCCCTCCGCGTACCAGTCGAGGTGCCCCGAGATCTGGAACAGCTGCTCCTTGGTGATGTGCGGGGTGTTGACGAACGAGTACCCCGACTCCAGGTGCCGCTGACGCGAGTACTGCTCCATCTCCATGCGGATGATGCCGCCCTTGGGGTGGAACACCGCCAGGCCCGAGCCGATCTCCTCGGGGAAGGAGAACAGGTCGAGCTCGTTGCCCAGACGGCGGTGGTCGCGACGCTCGGCCTCCGCGATGCGCTCCAGGTACGCCTTCAGCTCGTCCTTGGTCGGCCACGCCGTGCCGTAGACACGCTGCAGCTGCGGGTTCTTCTCGCTGCCGCGCCAGTAGGCCGCGGCCGAGCGGGTCAGCTGGAAGCCGTTGCCGATCAGACGCGTGGAGGGCAGGTGCGGGCCACGGCACAGGTCCTGCCAGACGACCTGCTCGCTCTCGCGACCGGCGCCGCGCACGTTCTGGTAGATCGACAGGCCACCGAGGCCCACCTCGACGGATGCGCCGTCCTCGGACCCGGCGTCACCCTTGAGCCCGATGAGCTCGAGCTTGTACGGCTCGGACGCCAGCACGTCCCGCGCCTCGGCCTCGGTGACGTCCCAGCGTCGGAACGTCTGCCCCTCCTTGACGATGCGCCCCATGACCTTCTCGACGGCCTTGAGGTCCTCGGGCGTGAAGGGGGTCTCGACGTCGAAGTCGTAGTAGAACCCGTCGGTGATGGGCGGGCCGATACCCAGACGAGCCTTCGGGTTGACCTCCTGCACCGCCTGCGCGAGCACGTGGGCCGTCGAGTGGCGCAGCACGGCCAGGCCGTCGGGCGAGTCGATGGTCACGGCCTCGACGACGGACCCGGCCTCGAGCGGCAGGTGCAGGTCGCGCAGCTCGCCGTCGACACGGACCACCACGACGTCCTTGCGCGAGGAGTACAGGTCGGTGCCCGTCGTCCCCGGCTCCACCGTGGTCGCGACGCCGTCGACGGTGAGGGTGATGAGCTCGGGCACAGGAACTGCCTCCTTCATGGGAAACCGCCGGTCGGCGGGCGTCTCGATGCTACCGGGGCTCACCCCCGCGGCGGTGGCCGCCACCCCCGCCGGGAACGACGAAGGGCCGGTCCGCTCTCGGACCGGCCCTTCGTGTCGGTGGGCGATACTGGGTTCGAACCAGTGACCTCCTCGGTGTGAACGAGGCGCTCTACCACTGAGCCAATCGCCCGTGCGGCACCCGTGGGTGACGACGTACGAGGATGCTACCCAACGACAGCCCAGTTTCCGAAACCGGCCCTGCGAGGGTGCGTGGTGGTGTTCACTTGGCCCGCAGAGAAATTCACCACAGGGCTCACCGGGTGAACTCCGGAGACAGACCGGTCACATCGGTCTGGTCACCTGCCATGATGTGAACACCTGCCCACCGTGACTTGGAGGACCCGATGACGCAGACACCTGCCGATGTCGTTGAGGTCGTCGCGATGCAGCTGATCGGCTCCGACGCCAGCGTCGTCCCGGTCACCACCGAGTTCTCCTTCCGCACCTCCGACCCGTACACGGTCCGAGCGGTGTTCACGGGTCCGCACACGATGTCCACGTGGCTGCTGGGCCGCGAGCTGCTCGCACAAGGCCTGCACGCGGACGCCGAGTCCCCCGCCGGCACGGGAGACGTGCAGGTGTGGCGCGACGAGGACCCCGAGTTCACGCTCGTCTCGCTGAGCGGCGTCGAGGGCAGCGCGCTGCTGGCCGCACCCACCGAACCGCTGGTCCGCTTCCTCGGCGCCACCGAGCGTCTCGTGCCCCACGGCACCGAGAGCGACCGGATGGAGAGCGAGATCACGGCCCTGATCGCCGCGCTCCTCACCGCCTGAGGACACCCGACCCGCCCGGCGGGTCGCACACCAAGGACCGGCACCGCCTCGGCGGGCCGGTCCTTCTGCCGTCACCTGCCGGGCACGGGTCGCGCCGTCGTGCCGCCATGCCCGCCGTCCACGTCAGGGGTCCAGGCGCTCCGCGGCACGCTCCTGGAACAACGCCTGCGCAGCCAAGGACAACGGTCCGGCCGTCACCTCGACGCCGTCCAGTGAGACCACGGGCGAGACGTTGCGGATCGACCCGCACAGCGTCAGGTACGCCCGCCCCGCGAGCACGTCGTCGAGCACCGCGTACGGCAGCTCCCCCGGACCGGCCTCGCGCACCGGCGTCCCCGCCTCCGCAGCCCACTCCAGCAGCAGCTCGCGCGTGATGCCCGCCAGGCAACCCGAGCTCAACGCCGGCGTGATCAGCTCACCGTCACGCTCGAGGACCACGTTGGACCCGGTGCCCTCGCACAGGTCGCCCACGGTGTTCGCCAGCACGGCCTCGTCCGCCCCGCGGCGGTTCGCCTCGGCCAGGGCCACCACGTTCTCCGCGTACGACGTCGTCTTCAGGCCCACCACGGCCGACCGCTCGTTGCGGACCCACGGCACGCGCACGGCACTCGAGGCCGGCGCACGCGTGGCCGGGCCGGCGAGCACAACCAGGGTGGGCCGCTGGTCCGCCGGCGCGAACCGGTACGAGCCCAGCGGACCCGGACCACCGGTGTACGTGATGCGCAACCGACCCGCCCCGGGACCGGCCGCATCGAGCACCGCCGCCGCGGCCGCACGGATCTCGTCCTCGTCGGGCTCCGGCAGCCCCAGACCCGCCGCGGAACGTCCCAGACGGCGCAGGTGCCGGGTCAACGCGAACGGCTGACCGTCGTACACCGCGCACGTCTCGAAGACGCCGTCACCGACCGTCAGGCCGTGGTCGATACCGCTGACCAGCGGCTCCTCCACGCCGCGCAGCCGCCCGCCGGACCAGATCACCGTGCTCGTCGTGCTCACCGCGCCAGTCTGGCACCCTCCGCGACACCGCCTGCTCCCCCGCCCACCCTGCGGCCGAGCCGCACCCTCACCGTCCGCGCAGCAGACCCCCGGAGCCGCCGGACGAGGCCAGGGCGACCAGCCGGGCCGCCTTCAGGCGCGTCTCGTGCCACTCCGCCACAGGGTCGCTCCCCCACGTGATCCCTGCCCCCGTGCCGAACCGGAGCACCCCACCAGGCTCCTCACCCGCCCGCTCCCACCAGAAGGTCCGGATCGCGACCGCCAGCTCGGCGCGCAGACTCCCGTCCGGCCCGGTACGCACCCAGCCGAACGCCCCGCAGTACGGCCCGCGCGCCACCGGCTCCAACGCACCGATCAGATCGACCGCGGACGACTTGGGCGCCCCCGACACCGACCCGGGCGGGTACGTCGCCTCCAGCAGCCTCGCCCACACCGCACGGTCCCGCTCCACGCCCGGGTCCAGGCGCCCCCGCACCGTCGAGACCAGGTGCACCAACCCCGGATGGTGCTCGACACCCAGCAGGTCGCTCACCTCGACGGTGCCCGGCAGGCACACACGCTGCAGGTCGTTGCGCACCAGGTCGGTGATCATGACGTTCTCCGCCCGGTCCTTGTCGGTCAGGGCAGCCGCCGAGGTCGCAGTCCCCTTGATCGGCCCCGACGACACCACGCCGCCCTCGACGCGCAGGAACAGCTCGGGCGAGGCGGACACCACCCACACCGGGTCCACACCCGCACCAGCCGGCACGTGCAACCCCCCGGCGAACGGCGCAGGGTTGCCCGCCGCCAACCGGCGACCCAACGCCCGCGCATCCGGCTCGGCGCCCGTCACCCCGTCCGCGCCGAGCGGCGCCGACAGCACGCGGCAGAGGTTCGCCTGGTACACGTCCCCGGCGAGGACGCGCTCGCGGACGCGCTGCACAGCGGCGACGTAGGCGGGCTCGTCGAGCGACGACGTCCACGCGCCGGTCGCCGGCCCGCGCCACACGCTCTCCTCGCCCGGCTCGGGCTCTCGGTGCGGCGCAGGCCGGACGTCGGCGAACCTCCACGCGCGCACACGCCCCTCGAACTCCCCCACGAGCGCCCACCAGCCGGGCGTGCGCAGCCGCTCGGGCTCGGCCACGACGTCGACGCACTCGAGGACGCCCTGGGCCTCGACCCCGGCGAACCAGGCGCGGGCACGCTCGGCAGGGATCAGGGGCGGCACGGAGCCCACGCTACCGAGACCGGGCGACGCGCCGACCCGACCGATCGCCCCGGCGCCGCCTTGCCGGAGGGTCGTCACGGGGCCCCGATCCGCACGATCATGCGGCCACCGGACCTCAGTTGGACTTCCGCCGCGAATCCCGATTAGAGTCTGGGACGCACACGGAACGCCGGTGAGAACCGGCAGGACGTGCAGCGCGGACGTGGCTCAGTGGTAGAGCATCACCTTGCCAAGGTGAGGGTCGCGGGTTCGAATCCCGTCGTCCGCTCGGAGGCAGACTCCTGATCGGTGTCGCACAGACGTCGCTGAGGACTGAGGTCTCAGGGTGGAGTGGCCGAGAGGCGAGGCAGCGGCCTGCAAAGCCGTACACGTGGGTTCGAATCCCATCTCCACCTCGCATCATCCCAGTAGTACACCGGGCGATTGGCGCAGCGGTAGCGCGCTTCCCTGACACGGAAGAGGTCACTGGTTCGATCCCAGTATCGCCCACCATCGAAGCCCCAGGTCAGAGCAGTCCGACCTGGGGCTTTGTCGTGCGCCCGGCGCGTCAGCCGGATGTGACAGTGTGGCCGCTGATGGCACCAGGCCGTCCGGGGACCAGTCGCGCTCGCACATCCGAGGGAAGCCGTGGCATTCGATCCGCTGTCCAGTGACCGACTCCTGCTGGTGAGCGCAGGTCAGCTCGCCGGCCTGATCAGCCGGAGGGCGCGGGACGTCACCGCGACGACCTACGAGGCGGCGTGGCAGCGAGACCAGGCGTACATCAACGCCATCGACGAGGCGCTCCACGACGTCATCGACGGGCGGGAGGCCGATGACGCACCCGCACCCGCCTGGCTCGACGGGCTGGCCCGCCGCGAGCTCCGGACGGCGGCGAGGACCTCCTGGTCTCGCGACACGTTCGCGCGCACCCGGCTGCTCGAACGCGTGGGCCTGGTGACACCTGAACACGACGACGTCTACGTGCTGGCGATGGTCAGCTCGCTGGGTGCGGACAAGGCCGCCAGGCTCCGCTCGGACCCGGAACTCCTCGAGACGGTGCTGTGGCGCGTGTTCGAGGTCGAGGGCGGAGGCGAGGTCAGTCTCACCAACATCGATCGATTCGGCGGCTCGCAGTGGCGCGAGGCGTTCCTCGAGCTCACGTCCGACGGAACACTCGACCGGGCGCGCGTCCTGGCCGCGTGCGTCGGCGCCCTCGGTCGGGACTTCGCCGCGTACCGGGCGAGCTGGTACGCGGCGACGTTCCTCGCGCTCGAACCGAGCGGCGAGGAGTCGGCTCAGCTGCAGTCAGGGCTGCGCCGCCTGCTCTCGGCCGACGTCCCCGCGACCGTCGCGTTCGCCCTGAGACAGCTCGGCAGGGTGCAGCGCGCCGGCCTGCTCGACGCCCGGGACACGCTGGCGGCCTTGCCGCCGGCCACGACCGTCAAGGCCAAGGGCACCGCACTCGAGGCGCTCCGCCTGGCGCGCACCGCCGGGGGCGACGTCCCGGCGGTGGTGCGGGTCGCCACCGCGGGCCTCGGCCATCGCCACCCGGACGTCCAGCGCGCCGCAGGCGAGCTCCTTGGCGAGCTCGGCCACCGGGCGAGCATCGAGTCTGCCGGCGATGAGCTCGCACCGAGCGTCCGCCAGGACCTCGGCATCGTCGGTCGTTCCCCCGCCCGGCCCCCTCACGCGCCGGCCGACCAGGTGCTGGCGGAGGTGCCCGCCCCCGTGACCGCCCGGGAGCTGGCCGAGCGCACGGCTGCACTGCTCGAGGACTCCTCCGACGCCTTGGAACTTGAGGCCGTCCTGGCCGCGCTCGCGGAACCTGGGACCGAGCTCCGCCTCAGGCCGCTGAGCACGCGGGCGCGGGCGGTCCTCGCCCGGGGCTCGGCGACGAACGACGGCGACGACTGGCTCCCGGGGCAGGTCGCGCGGCTGGTCCTGACGCTCCTCGACGAGCCCGTGCGCCCGACGACCGTCGAGACGACTGCCGCCCGGTTCGTCGCACGACGGCTGCAGGAGCTCCGGGCGCAGACGTCACCCCTCCTGGCGACGCCGGACCTGCCGGGTGGCTGGGTGAGCCCGGCCGCCCTCGTCGAGCGTCTTGCTCGCACCCCGCGGCCGCGCCACCACGACATGATCGCCGCGCTGCTCCGCCTGCACCCCGACGGTCGTGAGCTGCACGGGATCGATGGGCTGCCCCCCGCCGTGGTCCATGCGTTCCGCGGTGTCGAGCCGACGAGGCGACGCGTCGGCCGCTCACCGTCAGGACCCGAGTCCTGGTGGGTCGCGGCACGGCGCTCACGTGGGGCGTACGCACCGGCGGAGACTCCGCAGGTGGACGGGGAGATGCGGACTCACCGGTGGCAGGAAGGGGGCCGTGAGCGCGGTTTCACCTACGTCGAGTTCACCGTCACGACTCCCGGCACCGGCGACGTCCCTGACGACCACCCGGTCGAGCAGCCCGTCGGATCCGCCGCCGGCTACGGACTCGGGGACTGGATCCCGACGCTGGCGAGTGTGTGGCCGCACGACGCGGAGCACTTCCTGGCGTTGACCGCCGCGGGGATGCTCTCGGCAACAGGGTCGACGGAGGTCGCGCCCGATGTCCCCCGGGTGCTCGACGCGCTTGCACGGCACCCCGGTCGCCTGGGCCTGCTGGCCGTGCACGTGGTGGCTGCCGGACTCTCCGCGGCGCAGCGCGAGCACCGCCTCCACGCGGTGGACGCGTTCCTCGACCTCGTCCCGACAGGTCGGCTGGCGGCCGGCGACATCGCCGACACGCTCGCGCGCTACGCCGACGCGTGGCCTGCGGTCCGGTGGGCCGAGTCGCTCACCGCCGTGAGCCAAGGGCCCGGAGGTTCGGCGGCCGCCGTGGACCTGCTCACCGCTCTCCTCCCCCAGCTGCCGGCGAACCACCGCGGCCTCCACGGGTTGCTCGGTGTGCTGCGGGACGAGTCGCTGCGGTGCGCACGACCAGTCGCCGATCCTCGGCTCCGCCAATGGCTGGGTCTGCTCACGGGCTCGTCCGCCGCGGCGAGCACGGCACGACAGCTGCTTCGGTAGGTTGCGCTCGTGGTCGCGACAGCAGATGAGCAGACGTACAGCTACGCGCGCCCGTCCGAGCTGATCTTCGCCGACGGTCGCGCCGACCTGACGCTGGCGACCAGCGGTGGGCGGACGACGCGCGGCCCCGCCCCGCACCCCGTCTTCTTCGACGGGTTCCTCGGCCACCCCGACCAGGCGGCGGCCGCGCTGCTCACGGTCGCCAAGGTCGCACGAACCCGGTTCTACACGCCGCCGGGGATGCTGGCTGCGATCCTGCGCGCCGCGGACCCGGTCGTCACCAGCAACGTCGACCGTCTGCGGTTCGAGAGCTTCTCGGCCTGCTGCGGCGTCTACGCCCGCTACGACGCCCTGCCGGGGAGCCTGGCCGGGACGCTCATCGCCTCGGGCACGACCAACGTGGACGTCAACCCGCCGCTGCGCGACGCCTTGGCCCGGGTCGGTGGCCTCGACCCGCTCCATCTGCAGGTCGGGCAGGACGTGGTCGTGAGCACCCTCGACGCGCAGGTCACCGAGAAGAAGGTGCCCCTGCCCGAGCGGTGGCTCAAGGGATTCGCGGAGGTGCAGCTCGCGTCGGCGACGGTCAGACCGGTCCTCGAGGTCTCCGCTGCGGAGGCCCGACGGTTCGTCCGAGGCCTCCCGCGCTCGGCGAGCCGCAAACCCGTCTGGGTCGTGCCTGCGGGGCGGGGGCTTCGGCTCACGACGAGACCGTCGCCCGATGGCGTGTCGCTCTCCGGGCTCGACCGGCTCAAGCCACTGGAACCACTCCTGCGCTTCGCCCGGTCCCTGCGCGCGTACGCCGCACCCCACGACGACCAGGGTTCCACGGGTGTCTGGGAGCTCGAGCTCGACGACGCACGGTTCGTGCTGGCGCTCAGCCCCGAGTCGAGCCGCGGGTTCTCCGGCGAGGGTCGCGTGCTGTGGGACCTCGCGGACAACGACTCGGCCGACGACGCCGACCTCGTCAGCACGCTTCTGGCCTTCGAACCGCGCATCGACGTCGCACGTCTCGCGGCCGAGGCCGGCCTCGACGAGGCACGCGTCGTGCGGGCCCTCGGCAGGCTCGGCGCGGCCGGCCGCGTGGGTTTCGACGCCGCCGAGGCCGCCTACTTCCACCGCGAGCTGCCGTACGACGCCGCGCGCCTGGCTGCCATGCACCCTCGTCTGCGCGACGCGACCGCCCTGGTCGAGGCCGGTGCGGTGCGCCTCGACGGCGACGTCGCCCACGTGCGCAGCGGCGACACCGAGCACATCGTCCGCAGCACCTCCGACGGCCAACGCTGCACGTGCCCGTGGTTCGGCAAGCACAAGGCCAGCAGAGGCCCGTGCAAGCACGTGCTGGCCGCCGACCTGGTCCGCAGGTCCCCGTGACGGACGTCGGGTCGCTGCTGACGATCCTGCAGTCAGGCAGCCGGTCCGACGTGGTGCACGCCCTGTCGAGCCTGACGGAGACGGAGCGCACGAGGCTCGGTCCGACGTTGCGGCGCTCGCTGAACGACGGGAGCGGGGCCACGGTCTCCCGCGACCGGGAGGCCGTGGCCCTGATCGCCACCGCGAAGGGTCACCGTCAGGCGATGGGCTTCGGCACGTACGGCTGGCAGCTGTCCACGGAGTTCGCCGAGGACGCCGCGGCGGTCCTCGAGGCGCGATCGCCGGCATGGCTCCCGCTGTTCGTCGAGGCGGCGCTCGACGACGGGTCCTCCTGGACCTGGCGCGCGGCCCGCGCCGTGGTGCGAGCAGGTCTCGTCGAGACCCCCTCCGCCCCCGGGTACTACCTCGGGATGGTGCGGGGCATCCCCGAGTGGTTCCCGAGCGGCGCACGACCGATCGTCGAGACTCTTGAGCACGACCCTGAGCTCATCGGCGAGCCGCTCATCGCACTGCTCTCCACCGAAGGTGCCGGACGGCTCCTGGCGTACCACGACAGGTTCCAGGAGCGCGCTGACCCGCATCGCAGATACCACCAGCCGAGCGATGCGGGCACCTGGCGCACGGCACTGCGCGAGCTCGCCGAGCAGGGTCGGCTGGATCGCGCACGCCTGATCGACACGGTCCTCGCGGCGCCGTTGCGGGACTGGGCGGCCATCGACCTGGGCTGGTACGTCGGGATGCACGACGCCCTCGCGCCCGGAGTCGACGAGGTCGCGGACCGCCAGGGCACCTACGTCCGGCTGCTCACGGTGGCGCACGGACCGTTCGTGAAGATCGCGCAGCGCGAGGTGGCGCGACTCCTGGGTGACGCACGGCTCGACCCGGCCCCGCTCGTCGACGCGAGCCGCGCCACCCTCGCACGGGCGGACAAGGGCACCGTCCTCGAGCAGCTGCGTCTGCTGGACACGCTCGGCGCCTCCCATCCCGGCACAGCGCTGACCGAGACCGTGCGCACCGCGACCGACCATCCCCGAAGCGACGTGCGTGACCTGGCGGCCACGATCCTCGCTCGGTGGGGCGCGAGCCGGCCACTTCCCGCCAGGGCCACGAGCTTCACGCCGCCCCCGCCGGCACCGCGCCCGGTGGCTGAGCCGGTCGACCCGGTCGAGTCGCCCGACGAGCTCGCCGACGTGCTGCTGGGACTCGTCGAGGAGATCGACCCGGTGCAGATGGAGCGCGCGATCGACGGGCTCCTGAGGTTCGCCGACGACCGGCCCGCGACGGCCGCCCTGCTGCTCGCCCGCGGAGCGGAGAGCGGGCTCACCGCCGACGACCCGCGACTCGCGGCCGTGGTCCTCGCGGACGCGTGGCTCACGCCGCGAGAACTCACCCCCGGCAGGCCGTGGGCCATCGTCCTGGGCAGCACCGTGTTCCCGGCGCAGCCCGCAGCACGCGAGAGCCTGGTCGGAGCCGTCGGACGGCGTCTCAGCCACATCGCGCAGGCGGTCCACCGAGGCCCGCACGCATCCGTCGCGCTGCCGGGACGGGACGGGTCACTCGATGCGGACGAACTGAGCCGGCGGTTGGCCGCCACCAGCCGGCGCCATCGCCCGCCTGAGCTCGAGCTCGCCGTGGCGTTGCTGCGCGTGCCCGGGGACGAACGAGTGCACGTGCGCATCCCGTGGTCCTTGCGCCGGTCCGGCGTCGTCGCGCACGTGCTCGACCAAGCCGCTCCCGCGTGGGCACGGCAGGTGGTGACGGTGCAGCAGCACGAGTGGCGGCCGCTGTGGCGCATCCCGCTCTTCGCCGACGGGTCCGGACGTCAGTGCGGGGATCTCGACGGAATCGTGTCTCGCCCGATGCCTCAGAGCACCGTCGCCGAGGAGGTCGAGTACGGCGAGTACAGCGCGCGCTTCGAGCAGACCCTGGCGCTGGGCGCCCTGCTCCTCCCGCACGACCCGGACGTGCTCGCCGCCCACGCGCACCCGTACCTCCATCGCGACCTGCGCAAGGACCGCGCCGTCACGGTCCCCGTTCTCGATGCGCTGGCCAACGCCCGCGCGCCCAACGGCGCCCCCGAGTCGTCAGCCCTCGTGCTCGGGCTCGCCGCCAAGGACGCGCGTGCGCGGACCGCCGCTCAGGACGCGCTGCTGGACCTCGCCCGGCACGGCCTGCTCGACGGCGGACGACTCGGCGAGCAGGCCGCCCTCCACCTGCGCGACGGCCTCGTCGTCGCGCAGCGAGTCAGCCACGGCCTCACCCACGTCGCCCGAGCCGACGACGCGGCGGTCCTGCCGGTGATGGCCGCCCTTGAGGTGCTGCTGGCCTCGGCCCTCGACGGGCGCAAGGACGCGGGACCGTTCATCGAGCTGGCGGCGGGTCTCAGCGAACGCACCGGTCACCGCGTCCAGGTCTCCGCCGAGCTCCGGTCGCTCGCCGAGGGCTCGTCATCGTCGGCCGTGGCCAGAGCCGTGCGGCGCCTGGGCTGACGGGCGGGCGGCGCCCGCGCGGAGTGGCGACTCGACCCTGGCTGGCCCTGTTCCTCCCGGTAGGTGCCACCACCTGCCCGACAAGGTGACACCGTGTCATCACCCTCTCGAATGCTCGCACCCGCTCGCTCACCGGTCGATCGGTCGCCGACGGGGCACACCGGTGCCGCGCCGATCCTCGGGGGGACCCCATGCGCGCACGACGCGCCACGCTGATCGCGGCTCTGGGACTGCTCACGCTCGGACTGGTGGCCACCGGACTGCCCGCGGTGGCTGCCGGCAACAGCTCGAGCGACCCGGTCACCCTCTGCCACCGCACGCGCGCCGTCACCAACCCCTACCGCCGGATCACCGTCGCGCAGAGCGCCGTGACGGGCAACAACGGGGTCGGCAGCGGCAACAGCAGCGGGCACGACGGCCACAGCGGCGGCCTCTTCGTCACCACGACCGGGTACTACGGCACGCACGCCAAGGATTGGGGCGACGTGATCCCGCCGTTCGGCAACTACCGGGGTCTCAACAGCACCGGCACCCTGCCGGACCAGTGCACCGGCCCGACCGCCGACATGACCGCCGCGCAGTTCTACAACCTGCAGCGCGAGGCCGGGGTGCCCCGCGACGAGATCATCGGCGACCTGCAGGCGCAGGGCGCCACCGGCGACCCCGACGTCACCCAGCTCGCGACACTGGTCTACACCGGCCAGGACAGCACTCTCGTCACCGAGGACCAGGTCGCCACCGGCGCCGGCCCGACGCCGACACCCGAGCACACGCCCACGCCCACGCCCACGCCCACGCCCACCGTCGAGCCCACCCCGACGCCCGAGCCCACGGTCGAGCCGTCTGTCGCACCCACCACGCCCCCGACGCCCGAGCCGACCGCGGAACCGACGATCGAACCGACCGCTCAGCCGACTCCCACGACCACTCCGAGCGCAACGCCGACCCCGACCTCCACCGCCTCCGCGACCGCGACCGCGCGACCCACTCCGGCCAGCCCGACGGGGACGCAGGAGGTCACCGGCACCGTCTGGCTCGACCTCGACCGCAACGGTCGCCAGCAGGGCGCCACCGAGGTCGGGCTCGGCCTTGTGAGTGTCGACCTGTTCCGCGTCGACCTCGCCGGAGGCCGAGGCGCACGGGCGAGCGGCATGAGCACCGGCCTGCACGGGGCCACGAGCTCGACCCTCGTCGCCACCGTCACGACGGACGCCTCCGGGGGGTTCGCCTTCCGTGGGCTGGCCGCAGGGACCTACTCCGTCGTCGTCCGACGGCCCTCCGCGCTCGCGGTGACGTGGGACTCGGAAGGGGTCGCGGATGCCGCTGCCCTCGTGCTGCTTCCCGAGTCGGGGTCGGCGCAGGCCCAGGTGGGCCTGGTCGGCGACGCCACGGCACGCCTCGTGGTGACCTCGCCCGACGGGACCCGGCTGAGCGGTTCGGCGACACTGCGCTGGGTGGGGCCCGACGACGTGTTCGACACGGCCGACGACCTCCCCGTCCCGGTGTCGCTGGTCGACGGCGCCCTGACCTTGGCGGGCCTCCCGTCGGGTCGGTACCGGATCGAGGCGGGAGTCGGGCGCACGGCGCTGGCCACGGTGACCACGGCGGGCCTGACATCGCGGGTCGTCCTGACCCGGGTGCTCGGAGCCTCGGGTTCGCTCGCGGCGACCGGCACGTCCGTGGCACCGGCGACGGCCGTGGCGGCGGTGCTGCTGCTGGCGGGCGTGCTGATGGTGCTGGCGCGGCGTCGCGCGAGCCACCCTGAGAGCTGCGCTGGGCTGGCCCGGGGGCTCGTCGGGGCGATCCGGGTGGGCCGCGCGAGCACGTGCGCCGCGGACGTCCGGTCGGCACACTGGCCGGGTTGGTCGGCGCCCGCGCCACCCCGGCTGCACCAGGAGGTCGTCGATGACGGAGCCGACACCGTTCGAGGTCCACGAGTCCGGCGCGTTGCTGCACGGGACGAAGGCCGATCTGCACGTCGGTGACCTGTTGCGTCCGGGGCGCCCGTCAAACTTCGGGACCGGCCGCGCAGCCGGGTACGTGTACGTGACGGCCACCCTCGACGCGGCGACGTGGGGCGCGGAGCTGGCGGTCGGCGAGGGGCGCGGCCGGATCTACGTGGTCGAGCCCGCCGGTTCCCTGGAGGACGACCCGAACCTCACCGATCAGCGGTTCCCCGGCAACCCGACACGGTCGTACCGCACGCGGGAGCCCGTGCGCGTGGTCGGTGAGATCACCGGCTGGGTCGGTCACGCACCCGAACGACTGGCGGCGATGCGCGAGCACCTGCGCGCCCTGGACGAGGCGGGCGTCGAGGCCATCGACTGACGCGGCCGCCTGGCCCCCGGCGGTCGCTTCCGGTTCGGCGGAGCGGGCGCCAGGACGACGAGGATGGCGGCGTACCGCCGGACCGTGCGACAGACGACGTCTCCCCCTCTCCGCGCCCGGACCGGTCAGACGGCCGCGTGCTGCGGCGGGCCTGCACCTCGAGCGCCGAGGGCGTGCCGTCGCGTTCTAGGCCGAGGGCCCGGCCGCGTCGGCCTGCAGACCCACCTCGACCTTCAGCCCTGCGGTATCGGGCGGTCTTCTGGGTCGTTGAGCTGGTGTACGGCGCTTGTTTCCGTTATCACGCGCCTCATGATGCACCCGGCGGCTCGCCGCCGCGGCGGCGAACGCGACGGGGTCGGAGGTAGGCGCCCGCCGGCACGTGCGGCACACGCGCGCCGCGAACTCCCCCGACACACGGCGCACCACCCTTGTGCCCCTCCCCCGCGCTCCCCAGACTGAGCCGACGGTCCACCACCAGGAGACGAGCAGGTCATGGCGCACATCACCAAGCCCACGCGGGTCGGCATCCTCACCGCCGGCGGCGACAGCCCCGGCCTGAACGCGGCCATCCGCGGCTTCGGCAAGACGGCCATCGGCCACTACGGCATGGAGCTCATCGGCTTCCGCGACGGCGTGACCGGCCTGGTCGAGAACCGGTACGAGCAGCTGGACGGCAAGGCCCTGTCCGGCATCCTCACCGTCGGCGGCACGATCCTGGGCACCAGCCGCGACAAGGTGCACCGCTACCAGGTCGACGGCGAGACCCGCGACATGGTGCCGGCCGTGGTGGAGAACTACGAGCGCGAAGGCCTCGACGCGCTCATCATGCTCGGCGGCGGAGGCACCGCGAAGAACGCGATGCGCCTGGTCAACGCCGGGCTGAACGTGATCCACCTGCCCAAGACGATCGACAACGACATCGCGATGACGGACACCACGTTCGGCTTCGCCACGGCCACCGAGATCGCCACGGACGCCCTCGACCGCGTGCACTCCACGGCGCACAGCCACCACCGGATCATCCTCACCGAGATCATGGGCCACCGCGCCGGCTGGCTGACGCTCGCCGCGGGGATCGCCGGTGGGGCCGACATCATCCTGATCCCGGAGATCCCGTACACCGTCGAGTCCGTCGCGGCCACGATCAAGGCCCGCACGGCGCGCGGCAGCACGTTCAGCGTGGTCGCCGTCGCGGAGGGCGCACGGGACGTCAACGACGCCGCCGACTACGAGGCGGCGACGCTGCTGGTGAAGTCGGCGAAGTCGCCCGAGGCGGTGCGAGCCGCCAAGGCACACCTGGCGCACGTCGAGGACCAGCAGCGCGAGCACACGTTCCGGCTGGCCCGCGAGCTCGAGGCCGCCACCGGTCTGGAGTCCCGCGTGACGATCCTCGGCTACGTGCAGCGCGGTGGCACGCCGTGCGCCGCGGACCGCCTGCTGGCCACCCGCTTGGGCGCCGCCGCGGCCGACCTGGTGGCCCGTGGGGAGTTCGGCTACATGGTCGCGGCACGCGGCGAGGGCACGGCGGCCGTGCCGCTGGCGGAGGTCGCCGGGAAGGTCAAGCTCGTGCCGACCGACCACGCGTGGATCGCGGCCGCCCGGCAGGTCGGCACCGGGCTCGGAGACTGACGGCCGCGACCCCGCGGGAGCTGCTGACGGTTCAGTCGCCGAGCGGTTCGCGCGGGGTCATGCCCGCGGCGAGGTAGGCGGCGTCGACAACGCGCATCGAGCGGACGGCCTCGTGGGCGTCGGTGAGCACGGGTCCGCCGCGCAGCACGGCGTCGGCGAAGGCGCGCAGCATGGACACGTACGTCGAGGTGGCGTCGAGCGGCTCCTCGGTGCGCTCGGATGTCCTCTCCCCCGCGCCGTCGCCGGCGCGTGCGACGACGATGCTGCCGCCCATCTGCGGGTGGTAAGGCAGGTTCACGGTCATCGTTCCTGTGGTGCCCACGATCCTGGCGAGCGCCTCGAACGAGCCGTGCGTCATGCTGGCGTGCACAGTGCCGTCGACCCCGCCGGGCAGGTCCAGGCCCACGGTCATGGAGGCGTCGACACCGCTCTCCTCGACGGCGACGGCCTCGCGCACCACCGGCGTGCCGAAGAGGGTCTGCAGGAACCGCAACGGGTACACGCCCAGGTCCATGAGCGCCCCGCCGCCCAGCTCGCGCTGCCAGCGGATGTCGGACCGGTCGGCGATGTCGACGAGGAACGTGGCCTGCGCGCTGCGGGGCGTGCCGATGACGCCCTGCGTGAGCAGCTCGCGGACACGCGCCCACGCCGGGTGGTGCTGGGCGTGCATCGCCTCCATGACGACCATGCCGGAGGTGTCCGCGAGCGCGGCGATCTGCGCGGCTTCGTCGGCGTTGGCGGTGAAGGGCTTCTCGCACAGGACGTGCTTGCCGGCGGCGAGGGCGCGGCGGGTCCACCGGCCGTGGAGTGCAGCGGGTGTGGGGATGTAGATGGCGTCGATGTCGGGGTCGGTGAGGAGGGTGTCGTAGTCGGGCAGGACCCGGGGGATGCCGTGCTGGGTGGCGAGGGCTGTGGCGCGGTCGTGGTCGCGGGCGGCGAGGGCGGTGACGGTGATGTCGGGGACGCTGCGGGCGGGGACGACGACGGCGTTCTCGAGGATCGCGGCGGCGCCCAGGACGCCCAGTCGCACGCTCATGCGTGGCTCCGTTCGGTGGCGGGTGGGGCGGTGGGCGCCGTCGTCATCCTTGGACCTTAGCGGCGCGGTGTGCGGTGGGTGGTCGGACGTTGCTGGTGCGTGGGGGCGGTGCGGGGTTCAGGCTCAGCAGATGCAGGACATGTCTCCTCCTCCTGGGTCCGACGCGGGCGGTGCCGCCGTGCCTTCACTCGGGGGTACGGGCACGGGTTCCGCTGGCGGTGGTGGGCGTCGTGGGCGGTGGGCGTGGGTGCTGGCGGGTCTGGCGGGGTGGGTGGCGGCGGCGGTGACGCTGGGTGTGTCTCACCTGCTGGCGGGTCTGGTGGATCCGGGGTCGTCGCCGTGGGGTGTGGTGGGTGATGCGTTCATCGACGTGACGCCGGGGTGGTTGAAGGACGCGGCGATCGCGGTGTTCGGGGTGCACGACAAGACGGCGCTGCTGGTCGGGATGGTGCTGGTGCTGGCCGTGCTGGCTGCGGGCATCGGGGTGCTGGCTGCCCGGAACGTGGCGGCGGGGATCGGGGCTGTGCTGCTGCTGGGTGCGGTGGGTGCGGCGGTGGCGTGGTCGCGGCCGGGTGCGGCGCCTGCGGCGGGGGTGGCGAGCGTGGTGGGCGCGGTGGTGGGTGCGGTGGCGTTGGTCACGCTGACGCGTGCCCTGCAGGCCGCGCAGGTGGAGGCGGTGGCGCGGTCGGCGCGGGCGGTGCGGCGGGCGGCGCTGACGGGGGCGACGCCGGTGGTGGTGGATCCGGACCGGCGCCGGTTCCTGGGTCTGGTGGCGGGGTGGTCGGTCGTGGCGGTGGTCGGCGCCGCGGTGGGTGCGGTGGCCGGGGGTGCGCGGGCGGGGGTGGCGGCGGCCCGGGCCGCCCTGCGTCTGCCGCGGGCGGTGCGGCCGGCTGCGGCGGTGCCCGCCGGTGCGCAGGCGCCGGTGCAGGGTGTGGTGGACGTGGTGACGGCGAACGGTGACTTCTACCGGATCGACACGGCGTTCACGGTGCCGCAGGTGGATCCGGCGACGTGGTCGTTGCGGGTGCACGGCCTGGTCGAGCAGGAGGTGGTGGTGCCGTTCGAGGAGCTGCTGGGTGGTGATCTGGTCGAGGCGTACGTGACGTTGGCGTGCGTGTCGAACCCTGTCGGTGGTGACCTGGTGGGCAATGCCCGGTGGTTGGGGCTTCCGGTGCGGGAGGTGCTGGCTCGGGCCCGACCGGTGGCGGGTGCGGACATGGTGCTCTCCCGTAGCGCCGACGGGTTCACGGCGTCGACGCCGTTGCCGGTGCTGCTGGACGGGCGCGACGCCCTGCTGGCGGTGGGGATGAACGGGGAGCCGTTGCCGACCGAGCACGGGTTCCCGGTGCGGATGGTGGTGCCGGGGCTGTACGGGTACGTCTCGGCGACGAAGTGGCTGGTGGAGCTGGAGGTGTCGCGGTTCGCGGACCAGCAGGCGTACTGGACGCGGCGTGGGTGGTCGGAGCGGGGACCGGTGAAGACGTCCTCGCGGATCGAGGTGCCCCGTGCGGGTGCGCGGGTCGCGGCGGGGCCGGTGGACGTGGGTGGGACGGCGTGGGCGCAGCACACGGGCATCACGGGGGTGCAGGTGCGGGTGGACGAGGGTCCGTGGTCGCCGGCGGTGCTCGCGGAGGAGATCTCGGTGGACACCTGGCGGCAGTGGTCGTGGCGGTGGGATGCGGTGCCGGGCACGCACGTGCTGCAGGTGCGTGCGAGCGACCCGGTGGCGGGGACGCAGACGGGTGAGCCGGCCGATGTCGTCCCGGACGGCGCGACGGGGTGGCACCAGGTGACGGTGATCGTCGAGGGCTGAGTGGCCCGGTACAGTCTGCGGGCGCGCGTCCTGGTCGTCCCGCACCGGCGGTCCGGGCCGGGCAGCGCCCCAGACGGACCTCCCCACAGAGCGGACCTGCACGTTGACGCCACCCTCTTCCCGCGCGGCCGGGCGGCTGGCGCGGTTCGAGCAGGCGAAGGCCCGGCCGGAGATGACTCTGCTGCGGGCGCACTCGTTCTCGTGGGTGATGGCGGTGTTCGCCGAGCACCTGGCCGACGGGCCGGTGGAGGTCGCCCAGTTCCACGAGGTCGTCGACGTCGAGCTGGGGCGGTTGCGGGCCGTGGGTGACGAGTCGTTGGACGGCACGCTCGGCGCCCGTGACTACTGCCACACGTGGGTGGCACGGCAGTGGATCAACCGGGCGCTGGTCGACCAGGTGGAGAAGTACTCGCTGACGGCGGCGACGTTGGACGTGATGGCGTTCTCCGACCGGCTCGTGGACCGACGCTCGACCGTCTCGGAGTCGCGCCTGAAGCAGATCCTGGACGCGGTGGCGCGGTTGGCCGACGAGGCCGACCCGGACCCGCGCAGCCGGGTGGAGCGCCTCGACCGGCAGATCGCCGCGTTGGAGGCTCAGCGTGCGGCACTGCTGGACGGGCACGTGCCGGTCACTCCGCCGGCCCGGTTGCACGAGCAGCTGGCGGGGGTGATGGACCTGGCCCGGCACCTGCCGGCCGACTTCAAGCGTGTCGCCGACTCCGTGTACGCGATGCACCGTCGGTTCGTCGGGGAGGCGCAGGAGGCCGACACCGGGCGCGGTGAGGCGTTGCAGACGTTCTTCGCCGAGCACGACCTGCTGGAGGCCTCCGACGAGGGCCGGGCGTTCCGCGGGCTCATGCGCCTGTGGGGCAACCACCGCGAGCAGGCGGCGCTGCGCAAGGACATCGAGGAGCTGCTGCGTCAGGAGTTCGCCGAGGAGCTCACCGCGGAGCAGCGCCGCGCCCTGCGGGCCCTGCCGCGCATGCTGGTCGACAGCGCCGAGGACGTGCAGGAGACGTACCGGCGGTTGAGCCAGTCGCTGGAGCGGTTCGTGCAGAACCAGTCCGACGGCGACCGTGAGGTCCGCTCCCGGGTGGCCCGCGCGCAGGCGGCCGCGCACGCGCTGTTCGGGCGGCGCGGGCGCCCCGTGGCCGTCGACGTGCAGCTGGGCGCCCAGCTGCCCGACATCCAGTCGATCACCCAGCTGCAGCTGGCCGACCCCCGGCTGCGGGAGCGGCCCGCCGAGCTGGTGGCGGACGACTGGGGCGAGGTGGCCGTGCTGACACCCGAGCAGATGCGCGAGCTGGGTGGCCCTGCCCTGGACGAGCTGCGCCGCGCCCTGGACGTGGCCACCGCGCAGCACGACGTGGGGCGACCGAACCTGGGCGACGTGTGGGCGCGGGTCTCCCCCGAGCACCGCCGCCCGAAGAACGTGCTGGGGCTGCTGCACGTGGCCGTCGCCGGCGGCGCCACGTTCCTGGACGACACCACCGAACGGCTCGAGGCTGTGCGCCCCGACGGCTCGCGCGTGGTGTGCGCGGTGCCGTGGGGTGTCTTCCCGGCCCGACCCGCCACACCGGACCCGCAGGAGGTCACCGCGTGAACCCCACCGCCGCACCCGGCACCACCGCTGCTGCGACCACCGGCCCCGTCGCACCGGCCGTCGCCGACCCCGCCCGCCGGGCCGGTGCGGCACGGGACGAGGCCGCCACCGAGCTGCTCACCGAGCCGCTGTTCGACGGCGACGAGGGGCTGCTGCCCGCCGAGGTGCGCGGCACGCTCGTGCGCGTGCTGGCCACCCGGTTCGTCGACGGCGTGCGCAACCCCTCGTTGTGGACGCGGGTGCTGCGCCACGAGCAGGTGCTGCGCTCACGTCTGCACGACATCTACCTGGACCTGGTCATCGACCGGCGCCGGCAGGTCGCGTTCACCGTGCAGCTCGAGCTCGACGACGAGGTGCCGGTGCTGCTGCGCAAGGAGAAGCCCCTGACGCTGGCGGCCGCCGTGCTGCTGCTGCACCTGCGCCAGGAGTACGACCGGGGTGCCGTCGAGGGGCACGACGTGGTCGTGGAGCACCTGGAGCTGCTCGACCACCTCGAGGTGTGGAAGGACGTCGACGACCAGAACCCCGCCTCGTTCCGCAAACGGTGCGAGGCGGCGATCACGACCGTGCGCGAGAAGGGCATCCTCGTGCCCGTCAGCGACGGCCGGTACCGCATCTCCGGGGTCATCCACGCGCTGATGACCGCCGAGAAGGTCGATGCGATGACCGCGGCGTTCGAGGAGCTCGCCTCCGGCGCCGGGAGCGCCGGCGACGAGGACCCGCACGACGACGATCCCGACACGCAGGGCGACACGCAGGACGAGGGGCAGGACGAGCAGGCGTGAGCGAGCTCATGGAGGGATTCGACCCGGCGATCGCCCAGTTCCGGCTCGAACGCATCCAGCTGGTCAACTGGGGCCCGTTCCACGGGCACCACGTGATCGACGTGCACCGCGAGGGCACCCTGGTCACCGGCCCGTCGGGTGCCGGCAAGTCGACGCTGCTGGACGCCATGATCTGCGTGCTGATGGACCGCTCGGTCACGTTCAACGCGGCCGCGCACGACGAGGCCGTCGGCTCCAAGGAACGCACCTTCTACTCCTACGCGCGCGGCAAGTCCGGCTCCCGCCGCGACGCCACCCGCGGCAGCCGCGCGATCTACCTGCGCGAGGGCACCACGTGGAGCGCAGTCGCGCTGACCTGGCGCAACAAGGCCGCCAAGACCGTCACCGCGTGCCGGGCCATGCACCTGACGCGCGCGGCCACCTCCGACTCCGACATCACGCACGCGCTGATGCTGGCCGAGGGCGACCTGGACGTGCGCGACCTCGAACCGGCCGCCGCGCAGGCGATGCGCCAGGACGCCGTGCGCCGCGCGGTCCCGCACGTGGCCACGTTCGGCAACGAGTACGGCCGGTACATCGCGCGGCTGTCGGCCCTGGTGGGCATCCGCGGGCAGGACGGCGACACCGGCAAGGCCATCCGGCTGCTGCACAAGGCGCAGTCGAGCAAGGGCGTGCACAACATCGACGAGACGTTCAAGCGGTTCGTGCTGGACGACTCCAAGGTCAGCGCGCGCCGCGACGCGGCGGTCGAGCAGTTCCTCAGCCTGCGCAACGGCTACGAGGAGATGGTCCGCGCCCGCGACCAGATCGCGCTGCTGAGCAGCCTGCCGGACCTGTGGCAGACGTACCAGGCCGCCGGGGAGCAGGCACGTGAGCTGCGCGACCTGCTGCGCGAGGAGGACGGCACCAGCCCGCTGGAGGCGTACGTGCTGGGCGTGCACAAGGACCTGCTGGCGCAGCGTGCGCGCGTCGAGCAGGCCGAGCACCGACGCCAGCTCGCCGTGCTCGAGGAGGCCCGCGGCCGGTACGAGGAGCTCGCCGCCCGCATCCGCACGCTCGAGGAGCAGCGCCGCAGCACCGGCGGGGACCTGCTGGCTGCCATCGACGCCGAGCTGCGCGCCGCGCAGGGCGAACGCGGCCGCCTCGCCGAGCAGCGCACCCGGCTGGAACGCTGGTGCGCGAGCGCCCAGGTGCCCATGCCGGTCGACGCGGCCGCTCTGGCCGCCGTGCAGGAGCAGGCACGCACCCACGCCCAGGCCCCCACCGGCCAGGACCAGGACGCGCGCGCCGACCTGCACACCCGGATCGCCGCCGCGGAGGAGGCCAAACGGTCGATCGCCGCCCTGCGGGCCGAGCTGCGCTCCTACGAGGGACGCCGCTCGAACATCCCCGCCGCAGCCCTGGCCGTGCGGCAGGCCGTCGCGGCCGGTGTCGGGCTCGACGAGGCCGACCTGCCGTTCGTCGGTGAGCTGCTCGACGTCGCCGCCGACGAGGAGCAGTGGCGCACGGCCGCCGAACGGCTGCTCGGCGGGTTCGGCTCGGGTCTGCTCGTCGACCAGCAGCACTACCCGGCCGTCGCCCGGTTCGTCGACGAGCACGACCTGCGCGCCCGCGTGCGCTACACCCCGGTCCGCACCGACGAGCCCGTGGACGCCACCGCGCCGGCGCCAGGCACCATGGCGGCCAAGATCGTCGTCGCCGACAGCCCGTTCGCCCCGTGGCTGCGCGAGCAGCTCGTGCGCCGGTTCTCCCACCGCTGCGTGCAGGACGCCGCCGAGATGGCCGTGCTGCGCGAGGCCGTCACCGTGCACGGTCAGGTCAAGCACCGCGCCGGACTGCACGAGAAGGACGACCGCGTCGACGCCCGCCGCGACAAGATCATCGGGTTCGACAACGCCGACACGGTGCGCGAGCTGCACGAGGCGCTCTCGGCGCGCGAGGCCGAGCTGGTCGACCTGGAACGTGCCCGCGACGACGCCGACGCGGCCCGGGAGCACGCCCGCACCCGCCGTGAGGCCTGGGCCGGCATCCTGGCGGCCGCGTGGGACGACGTGGACACCACGGCCGTGGACGCGCAGATCGCCGCTGCCCTGGCGCGCCGCGAGGCGGCCGCGTCCGGCGACGGTCTCGACAGCCTGGAGCACGAGCTGGCCTCGCTCGTCGAGGCGCGCGACGAGGCCAACCACCAGGCCCGTACCGCCCGGGAGGCCGCCGCGCGGGCCGAGAAGGCCTGGGGTCAGCGGGTCAGCGAGGAGGACCGTCTGGGCGCACGCCTCGACCGGGTGCCCACCCCCGACGGCGACCGCCTCACCACGCTCACCGCCCTGGCGCACCGGTGCGACCCCGACCCGGGCCTGGAGTCGGTCTCACGCCTGCGCACCGCGATGCAGCAAGCCATCGAGGCGCAGGTCGCCAGCGCCGACAGCGCCGGGGGCACCGCCCGTGCGGCGATCAGCGGCCTGCTGGCCGACTTCCTGCGCAGCTGGCCCGACGAGGCCGGCACGCTGACCCGCGACGTGGACGCCGCCCCGGCCTACCTGGAGCTGCTGGCCGGGCTGCAGGCCGACGACCTGCCCGCCGCGCTCGCACAGTGGCGTCAGCTGATGCACTCGATCAACACCATGGGGCTGACGTCCCTGATCCAGACCCTGCGCGACGAGCGCCTGGTCATCGACGACCGCATCGGCCCCGTCAACGAGGTGCTGCGCACGGTGCCGTTCGGGCACGACGGCTACCTGCAGATCGTCACCGGTGACGTCGAGCCGCCCGCCTCGCGGGCGTTCAAGGCCGAGATCGACGCGATCCTCGAGCACACGGCCGGCACCGACCTGGACGACGACGAGCTCGAACGGCGGTTCCGGCGCATCGCCGCGCTCGTGGACCGGCTCGACTCGACCGACGCCGCGGACCGTGAGTGGCAGCGCGACGTGCTGGACGTCAAGCGGCACGTGCGCATCTCCGCCGAGGAGCACCGCCGCGGTGAGGACGGCGCCCGCGTCTACGAGGGCGTCGGGGCGACCTCCGGCGGGGAAGGTCAGGAGCTCATCGCCGCCACGCTCGGCGCCGCGCTGCGCTACCAGCTCGGCGGCATCGAGGAGGTGCCGCTGTTCGGTTCGGTCATGGTCGACGAGGGTTTCGTGAAGTCCGACCCGGACGTGACCCGACGCGCCATCCGGGCGCTGAAGTCGTTCGGGTTCCAGCTGCTGATCGCCGCCCCCATCGACAAGTACCAGTCGATGGAACGTGAGTTCGGCTCGGCGTACCTGATCGAGGCGGACCCCGCGGCGGGGCGTGCGCACGCGCGCGGCTTCGCGATCGGGTTCGGCCCGGAGCAGGAGGCGCCCGCCGGGCGCTGAGGCAGCCGCCACGTGCGCAGGCCGCGCCGGCACGGCTCCCCTAGGGGAACTGTGGGCGCAGGTGATGATCGCGCGGTCGACGCCGGTGAGGATGCGGTGGAACCGACAACCAGGAGGTCACCGCCATGAGCACCACCGACGACGCCATCGTCGCCCTGTACGTCGCCGCCTACGCCGACCCGGACACCGCCCGCACGGACTGGGACGCGATCAAGGAGCTGGCGTCGCAGGACCTGATCACGGTCGACGGGCTGCTCCTCGTCAGCCGTCGCACCGACGGCAAGATCCACGTCGAGGACGACCTGCACCAGGCAGCCAAGGGTTCGGCCTGGGGTGCGGTCGGTGGCGCGGTCGTGGGGCTGATCTTCCCGCCGAGCATCCTGGCCGGGGCCCTGGTGGGCGCCGGTGCGGGCCTCGGTGTCGGTGGGTTGCTCTCGCACCACACGAAGGCGGAGATCACCGCGCAGGTCGAGGACGTCCTGCCGCTGAACAGCTCGGGCATCGTGGCGCTGTTCGAGATCCAGTGGGCGGACGAGGTCGAGAAGGCACTGCCGCACGCGACCACGGTCACCAAGGAGCACGTCGACCCGGCCAGCGCGAAGACCGTCAAGGACGCGGCCACGAAGGACGTGTGAGGTTCCCTCCCCCGACCCGGGCCCGGAGCGGGGCCTCAGGGGAGCAGGCCCAGGCCGATCGCCGTGGCGACGGCCTGGGCACGCGAGCTCACCCCGAGCTTGCGGTAGATCGCCTTGGTGTGGCTGTGCACCGTGGCGTGCGTGACGAACAGCTCACGGGCGATCTGCGCCTCGCAGGAACGCCCGGCCAGATGACCGAGCACGCGCATCTCGCCCGGTGTGAGCGGCGCAGGCACGCCGCTCGCACCGGTGGCGCGCGCGCGTCCCTCCCCTGCCCCTCCCGACGACGTGCCCGCCACCGCCACGACCGGCACCCGGGCACGGGCTCGGTGGAGCGAGGCGGACCCCGACGCCGTGAGGACTCCCGGGTCGGGGCAGTCCGCGAGGACCGTGCGGGCCTGCACCAGCACCTGCTGCGCCTGCGCGGCCCGGCCGAGCACGCGCAGGACGCCGGCCTGCTGCTGCAGGGCGCACGCCAGAGGCAGCGGCTGCGCCCAGAACCGTGCCACGGCCACGGCACGTTCGAGCACCGCGAGCGCCTCGGCCGGACGTGCGGCGTCGGCGAGCGCGATACCGGTGGCGAGCAGGGCCGTGGCTGCCACCGGTTCGAGCCCGTGCGTGTGCGCGACGTCGCTGGCCCGTCGCGCGAGATCGGCCTGCTCGCGGGGACGCCCGGTCAGTCCGGCCACCAGCGAGCGGTAGCCCAACGCTCCCGTGAGCGCGAGCCACTGGCCGTCCTGGGCGCCGTGCTCGACGGCCTCGGCCAGCCAGGTGTCGGCCTCCTGGAGGGCTCCGCGGTAGTAGAGCGCGGTGCCGCGGGCCCAGCACGCCATGGTGCGCCACGGTGATCCGGGCGGCACCAGTGTCACGGCCCGGCGGGCGTGGGTGTCCATCGACGGGACGTCGCCCCAGGCGAAGACGGCGCGCAGGGTCTCCAGGCTGGCGGCGGCGGAGTCGAAGCCGTCGGGCAGAGGTCCGGGACCGTCGACGCCCAGGGCGTCGATCTCCTGCAGGGCGGTCTGGGCCTGCGGGCGGTGTCCGGCGAGGGAGGAGGCCCAGGCCTGCACGAGCAGGAGTCGCACGTCGGTGGCGAGCAGGTCGTGCGGGAAGCGCTCCAGCCAGCCCAGGACCGTGGTGCAGCGGCCGAGGTTGGCCTGTTCGGCCCAGCATCCGAGCACGAGCGTGGCGGCTTGCGGGAACAGCCCGGCCTCGATGGCGTGCTCGACGGCGCTGCGGGTCGGCCCGTTCGCGCGGTGCCAGGCGTAGGCCCGCCGGTGCAGGGCTCGGGCGACCTCGGGTCCGCGGCGGTGCAGGTGCATGCGCAGCAGCTGGGCGAACAGCGGGTGGAACCGGTAGGTGCCGCCCTCGTCCTCGTGCGGCAGCAGGAAGAGGTTGTGGTGCGCGAGCTCGCGCAGGCGCTCGTCGGATCCGGTGGTGCCCAGGACGGCGTCGCACAGCGGCCCGGAGAGCTCCTCGAGGATGCTGCAGCGGATCATGAGCTCTTGGTCGGCGGGGTCGTGGGCGTGCAGGGCCTCGGTCTCCAGGAAGTCGAGCACGTGCCGGTGGGAGGCGCCGAAGCGGTCGACGAAGCCGTGCCGGTCGTGCACGCGTCGCAGGGAGAGGGCCGCGAGCCACAGTCCGGCGGGCCACCCTTGCGTGCGCTCGACGAGCAGGTCGATGTCGGCGGTGGTCAGGTCGAGGTGTTCGTGCCGGTTGAGCAGTGCCTCTGCCTCGTCGCCGGTGAACCGCAGGTCGTCGGCGCGCAGCTCGATCAGCTCGTCGTGGGCGCGCAGCCTGGCCAGGGGCAGGTCGGGGTCGCGCCGGGCTGCCACGACGAGCTGGAACGTGGGTGGTGCGTGCTCGACGAGCCAGGTGAGGGTGTCGCGGGCGGGGCCGGCGGTGAGCAGGTGGAAGTCGTCGAGCACCAGGCCGAGCCCGGGCTGGTCGGCGAGGGCGTTGACCAGGCGTCCCAGGTGCGACTGGTCCACGCCGTGGTGGTCGTCGACGCGTGCCGGGACGGTTCGCCCGATGCGGGTGCACACCCGTCCGAGCGCCTCGATCAGGTAGGACCACAGCACGAGGGGGTCGTTGTCGGCGGGGTCGAGCGTCAGCCAGGCCAACGGCCGTTGCTCGGCGCGGTGCGCGTACCAGGAGGCCAGGAGGGTGGTCTTGCCGAACCCGGCCGGGGCTGCCACGAGCGTGAGGCCACGGTCGAGGCCGGCGTCGAGCCGCTGGTGCAGTGCGGGGCGGTCGACCCACCCGGTGCGTACGCGTGGCGGGTGCAGCCTGGTTGCGACCAGCACCGGCGGTTCGGTGGCGGCAGCGTGCTCGTGGGTGTCCGTGGGACGCAGACGTCGACCTTCGGCCACGGGGTGCCTTTCGCCCGCCGTGGGAGGGACTCGATCCGTGGTCGTCTGCCGCCTGGTGGCTGAGGAGGCCATGGGACGCCGCTCTGCGCAGGGTGCGGGACGGGTGTGTCCCGTTCTGCGTCGAGGCTAGCCCGGGGGCGGACCTCCGGCACCCGGGGGGCCTTGCTCTGGTCGTGGTGGGTCCGCGCCGTCGTGCGGTGGGGGGTCGTGCGCGGCGGATGGTTCCAGGGCGGCGACCTCGATCAGGTCCAGGCCGAGCTCCTGCGTCAGTTCCAGGACCCGGGCGAGCTGCGCCTGGTCGAGCGAGGGTCCGACCAGCTCGGTGAGGCCGGCTCGCCGGCGCAGACGCATGCCGTCGAACAGCGGCGCGAACGCGTCGCCGAGCTCTCCGCGGAGCACGACACGGTAGCCGCGGGCCGGCCCGTGCGAGCCGGCACGTGCGGCGCCCGGTGGCGTGGCTCGGTCGGCGTCCACCCCCGCAGGCTCCCGCGGGACACGCGGCGGGGCATCCCCCGCGTGGGCGGTCGGCGAGGGGAAGTCCGCGCGGCGCTCGCCTCCCCTAGGGGAAATCGGCCGCCGGGTGATGCCGGTCGACCGCGGCGGTGCGAGCGTGCGAAGAACACCCCGCCGCCCCGGACGTGCGGGGCACTCGGGCGGAGCGGGGGCACGGGGATGGACCTGGCCGGTGCGGTCGACAGGGAACGGCTGCTGCATACGTTCCTGGAGCTCGTGGCGGTGGACAGCCCCACCGGGCACGAGGAGGCCGTCGGTGAGCTGCTCGAGCGGCGGTTCGCCGACCTGGGGTGCACGGTCACGCGGGACCAGGTCGGGAACCTGGTCGCGGTGCTGCCCGGGACACGGGAGGGCACGATCCTGGTGGCCACCCACATGGACACCGCGGGCACCGACCGGGGCATCGTCCCGGTCGTGGGACCTGACGGCGTGGTGCGCACGGACGGTTCGACCATCCTGGGGGCGGACGACAAGTCGGGCATCGCGGGCTGCCTGGAGCTGCTGACGGTGCTGCGGCAGACGCCGGGGGTGCTGCACCCGACGCTCGAGCTGCTCGTGACGGTCGGCGAGGAGAGCGGTCTGGTCGGCTCACGCGCGCTGGACGTCAGCCGGCTGCAGGCCACGCACGGGTTCGTGCTGGACACCGCGGGTGCGATGGGGTCGATCACCTACTGGTCGCCCACGTCGGTGTACCTGACGATCACGTTCCACGGTCGCAAGGCCCATGCGGGGGTCGAGCCGGAGAAGGGCGTCAGCGCGGTGCGGGCTGCGGCGCAGGGGGTCGCAGCCATGCCGCTGGGACGCATCGACTCCGAGACGGTGGCCAACATCGGCACGGTGCACGGCGGCGAGGCCCGCAACGTGGTGCCCGACACGGTGGTGCTCGAGGGCATGGCGCGCAGCCACGACCAGGGCAAGCTGGACCGTCAGCTCGACGCGATGCGGCGGGCCTGCCAGGAGGCGGCGGACGCCACCGGTGCCACCGTGGACGTCGTCGCGGACGAGATCTACCGGACGTACCGGATCGAGGAGGACGCCCGCCCCTACCGGGAGGCCGCCCGGGCGATCGCCTCGGTGGGACTGCCGGTCACACCGCGCAAGTCGGGGGGCGGCACCGACGGCAACCTGCTCAACGCCAAGGGCATCCCGTGCGTCGCACTGCCCACCGGGATGGTCGACGAGCACGCGACCTCCGAGCACATCGCGATCGACGACATGGTGCTCGCAGCCCAGGTGCTCGTCGTGATCGCGACGCAGGACCCCGATCCCCGGGATGTGCGATGAGCACGCCGGCGCTGCGGCCAGGTGCAGCCGGAGGTGCCCGAGTCCGAGGTCGACGGGTCCGACGCCTCGGCGTCGCGCTGCTCGCACTTGCGTGCTCGGGCGGTGCGGTCGCCTGCGGCGGCCCGTCGCCCGCCGAGCAGGACCCGTGCACGCAGTACGCGGACGTGGCCGATGCCTTGGCCGACCTGCAGCAGCTGGACCCCTCGACCGCGAGCGCGGACGAGGTGGCGTCGGCGGCCGGTGAGGTCCAGGTGCAGCTGGACCAGCTGCAGGCGGTCTCGGAGCAGCGGTACGACGCGGCGGTGTCGTTGCTGCGGTCGACCGTGACCGCCGTGGAGCAGTCGCTGGCGGTCTCGGCCGGGGTGTCGCCGGAGCAGGTCGCGCAGCAGGTGGACGAGGCGATGACGGCGGTGGTCGAGGCGTGGGCGCCGTTGGTGGACTCGCTCGGCGGTGCGTGCGGCACGCAGTGATCCGTCGGCGGTGATCCGCAGGCAGTGATCGACCGGCAGGCGAGCGGGACGGGAAGGGGACCGAGATGGACGCGAGGTTCGTGCTCGAGGCGCTCGTGGTGCTGGGAGCGATCGTCATGGGGACCCGGGCCGGCGGTGTCGGTGTGGGTCTGTGGGGCGGTCTGGGCACGTTCGTGCTCGTGTTCGTCTTCGGTGAGGCTCCCGGTGAGCCGCCGGCGGCGGCGATCGCGATCATCCTGGCCGTGGTGACCTCGGCAGCGATGATGCAGGCGGCCGGTGGCATCGACTGGATGGTCGCGGTGGCGGCGCGGGTGATCGAGAAGCACCCGAAGCAGATCACGTTGATCGCCCCGTTGACGGCGTTCGCGTTCTCGGTGGGGGCCGGGACCTCCAACATCATCTATCCCCTCCTGCCGGTGATCTACGACGTGTCGTACAAGAACGGGATCCGTCCTTCGCGGCCGTTGACGGTCACGGTCGTGCAGTCGGGCATCGCGCTGGCGGCCTCGCCGGTGTCGGCGGCGATGGCGGCGATGCTGACGTTGACGGACGTCGAGCCGTACAACCTGGGGCTGACGCAGATCCTGGCGATCACGATCCCGGCGTGCCTGGTGGGGATCGTGGTGACGGCGCTGGTCGCGAACAGGATGGGCAAGGAGCTGGACGACGACCCGGAGGTCGCGGCCAGGATCGAGGCGGGGACGTTGGTGTCCCGGCAGGCGGCGGCTGCGGACGCCTCGAACAGCTCGGCGAACCTGACGTACACCGCTCGGGGGCGCAACTCGGCGTTGGCGTTCCTGTTCGGGGTGCTGGCGATCGTGGTGCTGGGTCTGTTCCCGGACCTGCGTCCGTCGTTCGACTCCGGTGAGGGTGCGGTGCCGATCGACATGACGACGACGATCGTCATGGTGATGTTCGTCATCGGTGTGCTGATCCTGCTGATCGGCCGCCCCGACGTGAAGAGCGTCCCGGACATGTCGGTGTTCAAGGCCGGCATGATCTCGGCGATCGCGCTGTTCGGGATCGCGTGGTTGACGGCCACGTTCATCTCGGCGCACGAGGCGTTCATCATCGACACGGTCGGGGCGTGGGTCACCGACTGGCGGTTCCTGTTCGCGGTGGCGGTGTTCCTGGTGGCGGCGCTGACCACGAGCCAGTCGACGGCGACGCGGACGATGGTGCCGATCGGCCTGGCCGTGGGTCTGGCCCCGGGTGTGGTGACCGGCATGTGGGCCGGCGCCCTCGGTGGCGTGTACACGCTGCCCGCCAACGGGACGCAGATCGCTGCGGCGAACTTCGACCTGACGGGCACCACGAAGCTGGGCACGAAGCTGCTGGACCACAGCTTCTTCGTGCCGATGCTGGTGCTGTCGGTGACGACCATCGTCACCGGTGCGCTCATCGGCGGGATCTTCTTCTGAGGTCGTGCGGCGCACCCGTGCGCGCGAGCCCTGTTCAGCCCTGGTGAACCTGCGACCCGTGGAGGCAGCCGTGCAGACCGACGAGATCCGGACGAGGACGGCGGCGCTCATGCCGCGGCTGCTGGAGCAGCTGGAGGAGCTGGTGGCGATCCCGTCGCTGGCCTTCCCGGGCAGCCCGCCCGAGCCGATGACGCAGATGGTCGACACGCTCGTGCGGATGTTCCGCGAGGTCGGGTTCACCGATGCACGCCCGATGCCCGTGCCGCACGGGTACCCGCCGATCTACGGCGAGATCCCCGGACCGGAGGGGTCGCCGACGGTGGTGCTGTACGCGCACTACGACGTGCAGCCGGCCCCGCCGGAGCAGGGGTGGACGAGCGACCCGTGGACACCGACCCGCAAGGGCGACGGTCGCATCTACGGGCGCGGGGCCGCGGACGACAAGAGTGGCGTGGTGAGCCTGCTGGGCACGCTCGGGGTGTTCGAGGGCGCCCCGCCGTGCACGGTGCGCCTGGTGCTGGAGGGCATGGAGGAGACCGAGTCCAACCTCGAGGAGTTCGTGCTGGCACACCCCGACCTGTTCGACGCGGACGTGTTCGTGGTGTGCGACATGGGCAACCTGCATGTCGGTGAGCCGGCGTTGACGACGGTGCTGCGCGGCGACGTGGCGTGCGTGGTCACGGTGCGCACCCTGGAGCACCCGCTGCACTCGGGGGTGTTCGGCGGGCCGGCGCCGGACGCGATGATGGCGCTGGCACGGCTGCTGTCGTCCTTGCAGGACGAGGCCGGGGACGTCGCGGTGCAGGGTGTCACGCGCACCGACTGGGGCGGCGGGGAGTTCACCGAGGCGGACTTCCGTCAGGGTGCCGACCTGCTCGAGGGTGTGGCGCTGTCCGGGACCGGTCCGATCGCCGCCCGACTGTGGGCGCGGCCCTCGATCAGCGCGATCGGTGTGGACATGACCAGCGTCGCCGGGTCGTCGAACGTCCTGGTGCCGCAGGCCTCGGCGAAGGTCTCGATGCGCATCGTGCCGGGAACCGACCCCGAGGTCGAGCTGGACGCGCTCGTCGCGCACCTGCGCAGCCATGCCCCCTGGGGCGCGCAGGTCGAGGTGGAGCGCACGAAGGCCGCACCCGGCTTCACCTGCCGCACCGACGGACCCGTGTACGCGGCGGCGCGGGAGGCGATGGCCGAGGCGTTCGGGCGCCCGGTCGTGGAGGCCGGGTGCGGCGGGTCGATCCCGTTGCTGCGCACGCTCGCCCAGGTGGCACCGCGCGCGGAGTTCGTGCTGTGGGGGCCCGAGGATGTGGCCCGTTCGCGCATCCACGCCTCGGACGAGAGCGTCGACCCGGCGGAGATCGCGGGGATCGTCGCCGCGCAGGCGTTGCTGCTGCAACGTCTGGGTTCCTGGTGAGCGTGCCGGCGCCGGGGACGGGCGCGGGCCCTGCGTCCGACCCCGGCGGATCACGCACCATGACGATGCGGGGCGCCGCGGTGCTCGGCATCGGTGCGATGGTCGGTGCCGGCATCTTCGCCCTGCTCGGTCAGGCCGGTGCGGTGGCCGGGTCGGCCACGTGGCTCTCGTTCCTGCTGGCCGGGATCGTCGCGGCCCTGCTGGGCTACTCGGTGGCCAAGCTGGGTGCTCGCTACCCCTCGGGCGGGGGGATCATCACGTTCCTGCTGCACGGGTTCGGGCCGGGACACATGACGGCGATCACCTCGTGGCTGCTGTACTTCGCCTCGATCATCGTCACGTCCATGGTGGCCGTCTCGTTCGGCTCGTACGGCGCCTCGCTGCTGGCCGACGCCCCGCCGGACAGCCTGTGGGCGCACGTGCTGACCACGGCCGTGGTGCTGCTGGTCGCCGCCGTGAACATCGCCGGGGCCACGTTCATCGACAAGATCCAGTCGTGGATCGTGTTCGTGCTGCTGGCCGTGTTCGCGGTGTTCGTGGTGGTCACGCTCGCGCAGATGGACCCGGCGCTGCTGGCACCCTCGACGTACCCGCCGGTCACCGACATCGTCTCGAGCGTCGCGTTGACGTTCTTCGCGTTCCTGGGGTTCGCGGTGATCAGCTTCACCGGTGGGGACCTGCCGAACCCGGGACGGGACCTGCCGCGCGCCACGTACCTCGCGCTGGCGGTCACCACCGGCCTGTACGTGCTGGTCTCGCTCGGCGTGTTCGGCACGCTGACCGTGCAGGAGGTCATCGACAACGGTGAGACGGCGCTGGCGGTGGCGGCGCTGCCCGCCCTCGGGCAGGCGGGGTTCGCGATGATGGCCGTCGCGGCGCTGCTGGCCACCTCGTCCTCGGTCAACGCCAACATCTACGCGGCCGTCGGCTCGACGGCCAAGCTGGCCGAGACCGGTCAGTTCCCGCCGGTGTTCGGCGCCAAGGCACGCGTGGGCAGCACCCGAGGGCTGGTGATCTCCTGCGTCCTGGTGCTCGGCCTGGCCAACCTGGTCGACCTGAGCGCGATCGCCTCGCTCGGGTCGGTCGTCGCCCTGGGCATCTTCCTGATCGTGTCGATCGTCGCCCTGAGGCTGCGCACGCAGACCGGGTCGAACACGCTGGTGGTGCTCACCGGCATCGCCGCCACCACGGTGGTCCTCGTCGTGTTCAGCGTGCAGACCGCGCAGGACGCACCCGAGACGTTCGTCGGGATGGTCGCGGTCCTCGTGCTGGCGGTGGTGCTCGACCTGGTGTGGAGCGCGATCCGCCGCCGGCGCCTGGCCGAGCCGCCCGCTCCGCCCCCTGCACCGGCGCGCTGACCGGACCACCCACGCGGCCGTTCGTGATGCCGACGGCGGTCGTGGGGTCGACGATGGGCCCGCAGGTCACGCCGCGCCCCGCTCACCCGGAAGGACACCTCGATGACCGAGCACGACGCGCCGGACGCACCGAAGGGGCGCATGCCGTCGCCGACGGCGGCCGAACGGCTTGCGGCGCTCACCCGTGAGAACGCCGACCTGCGCGCCCAGGTCGCGGCGCTGTCCGCGGCCCCGCCGGTCCCCCCCGCGACCGCGGCCGCCGAACCACCCGTGCGGCACCACCGGGCGCGCGCGTTCGTGTCCGCGCTGCTGATCGTGCTCGGCGTGCTGCTCGCACCGGTGTCGGTCGTGGTCGGGTGGGCGCAGGGTGAGCTGACCGACACCGACCAGTACGTCGCCACGGTCGGCCCGCTCGCGCAGGACCCCGTCATCCAGTCCGCGATCGCGAACAGGCTCACCACCGAGGTGATGAACCAGATCGACGTCGGCGCACTGCTGGACGACGCCGTCGGCGCTCTCGAGGAGCAGGGCCTGCCACCGCGGGTGACCACGACGCTGTCGGCGCTGGAGGTGCCCCTGACCAACGGGGTGCGCTCGTTCGTGCTGAAGGCCGCGACCCGGGTGGTCGAGTCCGATGCGTTCAGCACCGCGTGGGTGGAGGCGAACCGGACGGCGCACGAGCAGATGGTCGCCGTGATGGAGGGCGAGCCGGGCTCCGTGCTGCAGATCGGCAGCGAGGGGCAGCTGACGATCCAGCTGGCCGGCATGATCGACATGCTCAAGTCCCGGCTCGTCGAGGGCGGGTTCGGCATCGCCGCGAACATCCCCACGGTGAACGCCTCGTTCACGCTCGTGCAGACCTCCGAGCTGGTCCGGGTGCAGAACGCCTACCGGATGCTCGACATGGTCGGCACCTGGCTGCCGTGGATCGCCCTGCTGCTGATCGCCGCCGGTGTGCTCACCGCCCGCCACCGCAGCCGGGCGCTGGTCGTGGCGGGTCTGAGCCTGGCCGGGGCGATGCTCCTGCTCGGCCTCGGACTGGCCATCGGTCGCACGGTCTACCTGCGGGCCCTCAGCGACCAGGTCGTGCGCCTGGACGCCGCAGCGGTGGTGTTCGACCAGCTCGTCGAGTTCATCCGGCTCTCGCTGCGCACCGTCGGGGTCGCCGCGCTCGTGGTGGCCGCCGCGGCGTACCTGGGCGGAGGCTCCGAGTCGGCGCGCACGTTGCGGGCGGAGACGGCCCGGGGGTTCGCCGCGGCTCGCGGGTGGGCCGAGGGTCGCGGGGTGTCCACCGGGCCGGTGGGCTCGTGGCTGTTCAGGCACAAGCGTCTGGTGCGTGTCGTGATCCTGGCGCTCGCGGGGCTGGTCGTCCTGCTCGCACCGACGCCCACTCCCCCGCTCGTCGTCACTGTCGCGCTGGTGGCCGGTGCCCTGGTGGCACTGCTCGAGCTCGTGGCGCGGCCCCCGGGTGCACCGGCGCCCGCCGGGGGCGGTGAGGAAGCGGCCGCGAGTGCCGGATGAGCACCGCCGGCGACGTCGTCGTCGCCCACCTGCGCGAGCAGCTCGGCCTCTGGCACGCCCAGGAGGCGCAGGTGCGCCACGACCGGCCCGGCGCCGTGCACCGGATGCGTGTGACGACCCGACGGGTGCGATCGGACCTGACCACCTTCGGTCCGCTGTTCGCCACGGCACCGGTGCGGTCCCTGCGCCGCGACCTGCGCCGGCTGGGCCGTCGGCTGGGCCGTGCCCGCGACGCCGAGGTGCTGCAGGCCCGGGTGCACGACGCCCTGCGCGGGGAGCGGCCCGCCGACGCGGCCGCCCGCGTGGACGCCCGGCTCGCCGCGGATCGGCAGGCCGCACGTGAACGGGTGCTTCTCGCGCTGGACTCCCCCCGGCACGCCGGGCTCACCTCGGCCCTGGCGACGTTCGCCGACGCGCCACCGGCCGGCCCGCGAGCGCAGCGCCCGGCCGCGGTCGAGCTGCCGCGCCTGGTGGCCCGCAGCTACGCCGAGGTGGTGACCCTGATGGACCTGGCGCAGGCTGCGGCGGACGCTGAGCGTGACCGGTTGTGGCACGAGGCGCGCAAGGCGGCCAAGCGCACCCGGTACGCCCTCGAGCCGCTGGTCGGCGTGCTCGGACCCGATGCCACCGCGCTGGGGGTCGCGCTGGAGGAGCTGCAGGACGCGTTGGGCGAGCACCACGACGTGGTGGCGACCCGGGCGCGGGTGCAGCGTCTGGCCTCGCGCGGGGGCGATGTCGCGGTGGCGTTCGTGTGCGGGCGTCTGGACGCCCGGCAGGAACGTGAGCTGACGCGGACGGGTGCGAGGGTGGACTCGGTGTGGGCGCAGGTGCGCTCGGCGGCGGCGTGGGGGCGGCTGCGGTGACGGGGCGGCACGGGTGGCACCCCGCGCGGCGTTCGCCGGTGCCGGACAAGCAGGGAAGCGACGATCAGGGGCGCGACGACCAAGGGCCGGGTGCTGAGGCGCAGGACGAGGAGGCACCGCTCGAGCTGGCCGTGCACCGGTTGGCGGGGGCGATCTACGGCACGATCCTGGCCACCACGGTCGTGGTGACGATCGGGAACCACCCGGAGAACCTGGACCGGGCGTTGGTGCTGGTCGCGGGGACCTCGGTGGTGTTCTGGATGGCGCACGTGTACGCCCGGGGGTTGGCGGCGCGCGTGGTGGCCCGGCGGGCGTTGCACGCGCGCGAGCTCGGGGAGCTGGCCCGTGCCGAGTGGCCGATGCTGCAGTCCAGCTGGCCGATCCTGCTCGTGCTGGGGTTGGGTCGGCTGGAGGTGATCGACCCGTACCGGTCGGTCGACGTGGCCACCGCGGTGGGGATCGGCGCGTTGTTCACCTACGGGTACGTGATCGGTCGGCAGGAGCGGCTGAGCTGGGCACGCACGGTGCTCAATGCGCTGGTGGCCGGTTCGTTCGGGTTGTGCATCTTGGTGCTGAAGGTGCTGGTCCACTGAGGGTGCGCCGGTCGCGCCCGCACCGACCTGATACCCTAGGGGGTATGTCGATGACTCTGCGTGGCCTCTCGCCCCTCGCCGTCGCGCTGATCGCCACCGCGACCCTGACCGCCTGCTCCACCCCGGCGAGCGAAGTCACCCTGGTCTCACCCGCGCAGGCCGCCACGCTCCTGACCGAGCAGGACGTCACGGTCATCGACGTGCGCACACCGGAGGAGTTCGCGGCAGGGCACCTGTCCGACGCCGTCAACATCGACATCGAGGGTGGCTCGTTCGACAGCCTCGTGGTGGCCCTGCCCGAGGAGGACACCTACCTGGTGTACTGCCGGTCGGGGAACCGGTCCGGCGTCGCGACGGCCCAGATGGCCGACCTCGGCTTCACGCAGGTCAACGACCTCGACGGCGGGGTCGTGGCCTGGGTCGACGCCGGCGGCGCGCTCGTCACCGACTGAGCCCTCCCACCGGTCCGCACCCACTGGTCCCCACCCCCTCGCCGGCGTGCACACCGACGATCAGCCCAGCAGCGCCGCGAACGCCTCGTACACCAGGAACGCGGGCCAGACCAGCGCCTTGAGCACCGCCACGACGTACTCGACGAACCCGTCGGCCTGCTGCCAGAAGTAGACCAGCGCGCCGATCAGCCCCAGCCCGTACACCGCCCCCGCCCCGCCGGTGCCCGCCGCACCCGCCGCCGCGCTGCCGCTCGTGCGCCCGCTGCCGTTCGACATGGTCGTCCTCCCTGGTCGTGGGCTCCCATCGTGGGCTCACCTGCACGCCGACCGCCACCGCACGACACCGGGCGACACCGGGCGAACTGCTGCCGGGCGGCGCGCACCTGCACACCACGGACAGGCCGGGCCCCTAGGGTGAGCCTGACCGGACGGCGCCCCCGACCGCCCGGTGTGGAAGGAGTCCGCGATGCCCCCCGTCACGCACCACATCGCCCTGGTCGCGCACGACAACAAGAAGGTCGACCTGCTGCGCTGGGCCGAGTTCAACCGCGGCACCCTCTCACGGCACCACCTGTACGCGACCGGCACCACCGGCACCATGCTCGAGTTCGAGCTCGGGCTGCCCGTGACCCGGCTGCTGTCGGGCCCCGTGGGCGGCGACCAGCAGATCGGCGCGAAGATCGCCGAGGGCGTCATCGACATGCTCGTGTTCTTCTGGGACCCGCTGGAGCCGCAGCCGCACGACCCCGACGTCAAGGCCCTGCTGCGCATCGGCGCGGTGTGGAACGTGCCGATGGCGTGCAACTCCGCCACGGCCGACATGCTGATCAGCTCCCCGATGCTGGCCGAGGAGTGGACGGGTCGCCCCGACTTCACGCCGCGCACCTGGGACGGCGAGCAGCCCGCCACCTGAGCCGACCGGGGGATGTCCCCCCTGTCGGACCGACAGGTGCGCCGGATGCCGCTCGGGCGCGCCCCCACGCGAGCATGGGAACGTGCCCGCACCGGGCCACCGAGCCGAGGAGCACCATGCCCAGCACGACACCGCCCGCGAGCGCCGAGGCGGTCACCGACACGCGCCCACCGGTGCAGCCCCTGACCGCACCGTTCGCCCGTCGCACCTGGCAGGAGTTCGGCTACCTGCTGCTCGCGTTGCTGCTGACGCCGTTCGGCTTCACGTACGCGGTGTTCACGGTCTCGTTCACGGCCGGGATCGCGGTGACCGTCGTGGGCCTGTTCCTGGGCGGGTGGCTCGTGGTGGGTGCGCGGGGCTGGGGTGCGTGCTTCCGGGCGCTGGGGCGCGGCCTGCTGGGTGTGGACGTGCCGGCGCCCGCGCCGCACACGCCCGGGCGGGGATTCTGGCGCCGCCTGGGCGCCCTGTTCGCCGACGCGCCCGGCTGGCGTGCGCTGGCGTTCGTCACGGCGGCGTTCCCGTTGGCGATCGCCGCGTTCACGGTCAGCGTGACGTTCCTCGCGGTCGCCCTCGGTGCGGTCACGCACTGGTACTGGTCACGCTGGCTGCCGGCACAGCAGACCGCCGACGGCACGTGGCACCGGGGCACCCAGCTCGGTAGCGGCTGGTTCGTGGACACCGCCCCGCGTCAGGCGGCGCTGGCCGCGCTCGGGGTGCTGTTCGCCCTGCTGTGGGCGCAGGTGACGCTCGGCCTGGGTCACCTGTTCCGGCTGCTGACCCGCGCACTGCTGGGCCCCACCCGCACCTCGGCCCGGGTGCAGCACCTGGAGCGCAGCCGCGGTCAGGTGGTCACCGAGGGCGACGCCCGGCTACGGCAGATCGAACGGGACCTGCACGACGGCACGCAGGCCCGTCTGGTCGCGGTCGCGATGCAGCTCGGCGAGGCCCGTGAGCAGCTGGCCGGCGGAGGGGACCCCGCCGAGGCCCTCGCCCTGCTCGACACGGCGCACGCCTCGACCAAGGACGCCATGACCGAGCTGCGGGAGATCGCGCGCAACATCCACCCGCCGGCCCTCGACAACGGTCTGGCCGTCGCCCTGGACTCCCTGGCCGCACGCAGCCCGCTGCCGGTCACGGTGGACGTCGACGTGCACGAGGCGCCCGGGCCGGAGGTGGAGACCATCGCGTACTTCTGCGTGGCCGAGCTGCTGACCAACGTGGCCAAGCACGCGCAGGCCAGCGGCGCGTACGTGCGCGTCGAGCAGCAGGACGGCTCGTTGCGGCTGCGCGTGCGCGACGACGGGGTCGGCGGTGCACACCTGCGCGTGCCCTCGGCCCGCGGCGGCAGCGGGCTCGTCGGCCTGCACGAACGGGTCGCGGCCGTCGACGGACGCCTGTCGGTGGACAGCCCTGTCGGCGGGCCTACGGTGGTGACCGTGCACCTCCCCCTCCGGGTGGCCGGATGAGCCCCGCCGGCGCCACGCCCCGCCGGGTGGTGGTCGCCGACGACTCGGTGATCCTGCGCGACGGGCTCGTGGCGCTGCTGGGCCGCCGCGGCCACGAGGTCCTCGCCGCCGTGGGTGACGGCGAGTCGCTGGTCGCCGAGGTGGACCGCCTGGTGACCGCGGGGTCGCCGCCAGACGTGGCTGTGGTGGACGTGCGGATGCCCCCGACGCACACCGACGAGGGCCTGCGCGCTGCGCTGCGGATCCGTGCGGCGCACCCCCAGGTCGGGGTGCTGCTGTTCTCCCAGTACGTGGAGACCCGGTTCGCGGCCCGCCTGCTGGCCGGGGACGCCCGTGGGGTCGGCTACCTGCTCAAGGACCGGGTCGCGGACGTCGGGGAGTTCCTCGACGCACTCGAGCGCATCGCGACCGGGCAGACCGTGCTCGACCCCGACGTCGTCGGGCAGCTGCTGGGTGCCGCGCCCGTCGACGCCGGCCTGGCGCGCCTGACCGTCCGCGAGCGCGAGGTCCTCGAGCTGATGGCGCAGGGCCGCTCGAACGGTGCGATCGCCGAGGCGATGGTGCTCACGTACGGGGCCGTGGAGAAGCACGTGACCTCGATCTTCGGCAAGCTCGACCTGGCTCCTGACGCGGGTGACCACCGGCGGGTGCTGGCGGTGCTGCGGTACCTGCAGGTCGCCGGCTGAACGACACCCCCGCACCCGCGGGCCGCCAGTGCGGGCGTGGGGTACGGGGGTGCGGGGGCGTGCGGGACCATCAGATGAACAGCGTGGTGCCCGACTCGTTCGCCTCGCCGAGGAACGTGGCGACCCCGCCGAGCTCCACACCGTCGAGGAGGTCCCCGGCGGCGATGCCCAGCAGGTCCATGGTCATGGTGCAGGCGATCAGGCGCGCTCCCCCGGCCTGCGCCGAGGCGATCAGCTCGGGCAGCGTGGGCACGGCGTTCTCACGCATGACCTTCTTGATCATGGCCGTGCCCGCACCGGCCATGTGCATCTGGGAGAGCGTGAGCTTGTCGGCGCCCTGGGGCATCATCGCGCCGAACATCTTGTCCATGACGGAGCGTTCGCGGGCCGGCGGGTCCTGGCGGCGCAGGGTGTTCAGGCCCCAGAACGTGAAGAACATCGAGACGTCCTCGCCCATCGCGACGGCGCCGTTGGCGATGATGAACGCGGCCAGGACCTTGTCGAGGTCACCGGAGAACACCACGAACGAGGTCTTGCCGGGACCGGTCGCGGCGGGGTGCACGGCGGGAACGGTGCCCGGTGCCGCGGCCGACGGCGCCGCGGCGGCGCCCTTGCGGAACGTGGCCACGTACCCGGGGCCGTGCGGTTCGAGCGCGACGAGCTGGTGGCCGTTGCGGCGGGCCCAGGCGGGTGCGTCGTTGGCGAACCCGGGGTCGGAGACGGTGACGACGACCTCGTCGCCGTCGGCCAGGCCCCGCATGCTCTCGGCGAGCTTCATGATCGGACCGGGGCAGGCCAGGCCGGTGCAGTCCAGGTCGAGGGACACCCCGGTGCCGGCCGCGAGCGCGTCGGCCTTGCGGATCTGCTCCACGACGGCGAGCGACTCGGCGTAGGCGATGACGGGTGCGGGGGCCTCGTCGGCGTCGGGCTCGAGCTCGTGCCAGGCGCGGAACGTGGTCGACCCGCCCGACAGGGTGGCCACGTCGGCGAACCCCCGTTGCACGAGGGCGCGGTGGGCCAGGTAGCTGCGGAACCCGACGGCGCAGTACAGCCGGACGGGGGTGCTGGTGTCCCAGGTGGTGCACTGCTCGCGCAGCACGGCCAGCGGGACGTTCTCGGCGCCCGGCAGGTGCCAGATGGAGAACTCCTCGGGGGTGCGCACGTCGATGATGCGGGCCCCGGCGGTGGCGTGCGGGTAGTCCTGGGCGTACCAGAGGGTCAGGTCGCCGCGCAGCACGTTGGAGGCGACGAACCCGGCCATGTTGACGGGGTCCTTGGCGGAGCCGAACGGCGGGGCGTAGGCGAGCTCGAGCTCTTCGAGGTCGTACACGCTCTGCTCGGCACGCAGGGCACCGGCCAGGACGTCGAGGCGCTTGTCGACGCCGTCGAACCCGGCGGCCTGCGCACCGAGGATGCGACCGGTCTCGGGGGCGAAGAGCACCTTGAGGTTCATCATCGCGGTGCCCGGGTAGTAACCGGCGTGACCCGAGGGGTGCACGTGCACGGCACGGTAGGGCACCTGGGCGGCGATCAGCTGCCGCTCGGTGGCGCCGGTGCCGCCGGCGACCATGTCGAAGACCTTGACGATCGAGGTGCCCTGCGTGGAGCGGTAGCGGGTGTCGCGGCCGCAGATGTTCTCGGCGGCGACGCGGGCCTGCCGGTTGGCGGGGCCGGCCAGGGGCGCCAGGGCGCTGCCGGGCAGCACGGTGTGGGGGGTCTCGACGGCGTCGCCGGCGGCCCAGATGTGCGGGTCGGAGGTGCGCATGTGCTCGTCGACGGCGATGCCGCCGTGCTCGCCCAGGTCGAGGCCTGCGGCGACGGCCAGGCCGGTGCTGGGCCGCACTCCCGCGGCGAGGATGACCAGGTCGGCGGGCAGGAACTGGCCGCTGGTCAGCTCGACGGTGACGCCGCCGTCGGGCCGGGGCGCGAACGCGGCGGCGGCGGTGCTCAGGTGCAGCTCGATGCCGCGGCTGCGCAGGTGGTGCTCGACGGGCACGGACATCTCGCGGTCGAGGGGCGGCAGGATCTGGTCGGCCATCTCCACGACGTGCACCTGCGCGCCACGGTGGTGCAGGTTCTCGGCCATCTCCAGGCCGATGTACCCGGCGCCGATGACGACGGCGCGCACGGGGCCGCGCTCACCGGCCTTCGTGGAGGCCAGGGCGGCGTCGAGCCGGGCCTTGATGGTGTCCATGTCGCCGATGCGGCGCAGCACCTGCACGGCGTCGTGGTCGATGCCGGGCAGCGGCGGGCGCACGGGTTCGGATCCGGGGCACAGGGCGAGGGCGTCGTAGCTCTCGGTGTACTGGCGGCCGCTGTCGACCTCGCGCACGGTCACGGTGCGGGCCTGGCGGTCGATGGCGACGACCTCGGCGCCGACGCGCACGTCGATGTCGAGGGACTCGCGCAGGCTCTGCGGGGTCTGCAGGAGCAGGCGGCTGCGCTCGGTGATGACCTCACCGATGTGGTACGGCAGCCCGCAGTTGGCGAACGAGACGTGGTGGCCGCGTTCGAGGACGACGATCTCCGCGAACTCGTCGAGGCGCCGCGCACGTGCTGCGACCGATGCCCCTGCTGCCACTCCACCGACGACGACGATCTTCACCGTGCACTCCTTCTGATACCCCGGGTGGTATTCCACGACGCTACGGGAGCCGGACGCGCGAAGACCGGGACCCAGGTCCGGGGTCCCGGTCTTCGTCTCGTCCCGCCCGCAGCTCAGGCCAGCGACAGGAACAGCTTCTCGAGCCGGCGCACGTCGAGCGCCGGCTCCCCCGCGCCGGCGGCTGCCGCCTCCGGGTCGCCCTGCGCCGCAGGCATCAGGCACTGACGCATGTTCGCGGCGATCAGCGCGAACCCGGCACGGTCCAGCGCGCGCGAGACGGCCGAGAGCTGGGTGACGACCGCCTCGCAGTCGCGACCCTCGTCGAGCATCCGCACCACGGCGGCCAACTGTCCCTGCGCGCGGCGCAGCCGGTGGGCCACCGCCTGCGTGTCGTCCTTGTCGAGCTCCACGGCCCCTCCTTCGTCAGGTGCCCGCACGGGCACCCTGTGCTCCGCCGGTCAGCCGGCAGGCTGGGACGCCTGCTCGGCGAGCCGGCGCCGCACGTCGTCCATGTCCAGGTCACGCACGGCCTGCACGATCTGCTCGAGCGCCGGTGCCGGCAGCGCACCCGGCTCGGCGTACACCAGCACACCGTCGCGGAACGCCATCAGCGTGGGGATCGAGGTGATGCCGGCCTGCGCGGCCAGCTGCTGCTCGGCCTCGGTGTCGACCTTGCCGAACACGATGTCCGGGTGCGCCTGCGACGCCCTCTCGAAGACCGGCGCGAACATCCGGCAGGGACCGCACCAAGCAGCCCAGAAGTCGACCAGGACGATGCCCTCGCCCTGGACGGTGTCCATGAACGTGGCACCGGTGAGAGTGGTGGTGGCCATGCTGTGCTCCTCCTCGGGAGTCAGGATCGAAGGACGGGACGGGACGGTCGCCTCAGCGGCGCACGGCCCCGCCGGCGCGCTGCCACGCGGCGATGCCGCCGGACAGGCTCGTGGCGTCGTAGCCGAGGCTGCGCAGGCGCTTGGCCGCGGTGCGCGAACGCATGCCGCTGGCGCACATCACGACCACGGGCGTGCCCTGCCGCAGCCGCCGCGGTGCGGTCTCGATCTCACCGAGCGGCACGTGCACGGCCTGCGGCGCGTGCCCGGTCTTCCACTCCGAGCGCTCCCGCACGTCGAGCACCGCGGCGCCCTCCCGCACGAGCTCGAGCGCCCGGGTGGCCTCGACGCTGGCGCGCAGACGTCCGTCGTCCTCCCCGCGGCCGAACATCCTGCGCAGGCGGCCGGCGAACGAGTCGGTGGTGGCGGTCATACGAGCACCTCTTCCTGGGAACGGGGGGTCCTGCGGGCCAGCGTCGACAGATCGGGGCGGGCACTGGACAGGCTCAGCCAGCCGCCGGACAGGTTGCGGGCGTCGAACCCGGCGGCGATCAGCACCCGCGTGGCCAGGTAGGAGCGCACCCCGCTCTGGCAGTGCACGCTCACCGGGCGACCGGCAGCCGCCTCGCGCACCTCCGCCAGGCGCTCCCGCAGTTGCGTGTGCGGGATGTTCAGCGCCTCGGGCAGGTGGCCGCGGTCGTACTCGGCGACCGAACGCACGTCGAGCACGAGCGTGTCCGCCCGCGCGGCGTCCAGGTCCGCCGGGTGCCACTGCGGCAGCACCCCGTCGAGCACGTTCTGCGCGACGAAGCCGAGCATGTTGACGGCGTCCTTGGCCGAGCCGAACGGCGGGGAGTAGGCCAGCTCGAGCTCGGCCAGGTCGTCAGCGGTCATCTCCGCGCGCAGCGCGGTGGCCAGCACGTCGATCCGCTTGTCGACCCCCGCACGACCCACGCCCTGCGCGCCCAGCAGCCGCCCGTCGGGCGCGAAGCTGGCCACCAGGTGCACCTGCTCGGCGCCCGGGTAGTAACCGGCGTGGTGACCGGGGTGGATCCGGACGACCTCGTGCGCGATCCCGGCCCGCGTCAACGTCGCCTGGCTCGCGCCGGTGACGGCCGCGGTCAGCCCGAACACGCGCACGATCGCGGTGCCGAGCACGGAGGCCTGCGGGGTGGTACGCCGACCGAGCATCGCGTCGGCGGCACGACGACCCTGCCGGTTGGCCGGACCGGCCAGCGGCACGGGCCCGACGGAACCGGTCACCGCGTGCGTGACCTCGACGGCGTCACCGACCGCCCAGATGTGCGGGTCGGAGGTGCGCTGGTCGGCGTCGACCCGGATCGCCCCGGCGGTCCCCAGCTCGAGGCCTGCCTCCCGTGCCAGCTCGCTCGCCGGGCGCACGCCGACGTTGACGACGACGACGTCGGCGTCCAGCACCGTGCCGTCGGACAGCGTGACGATCACCGGTCCGTCGGGGTCCAGACCCGTCGGGGCCACCGACCGCGCGGAGACGCCCAGGTGCAGGCCCACGCCGTGCGCGGTCAGCTCGTCGGCCAGCAGCGGTGCCAGCTCGGCGTCCAGCGGCGGCAGCACGTGGTCGGCGAGCTCGACGAGGTCGACCTGCAGCCCGCGGGTGACCAGCGCCTCGACGGCCTCCAGCCCGATGAACCCGGCGCCGACCACGACGGCGCGACCCGCACCGGGATGCTCGACCACGAGACGGTCGACGCGGGCACGCAGGGCGTCCAGGTCGGGGATCGTGCGCAGGGCGTGCACGGCAGGCAGGTCCAGGCCCTCGATCGGCGGGCGCACGGCGACCGAGCCGGGCGCGAGCAGCAGCGCGTCGTACCCGAGCTGGTACTCCTGGTCGGCCGTGCGCACCGTGACGGTCCGGGCCACGCGGTCCACGGCCGTGACCCGGCTGCCGATGCGCACGTCGAGCGCGAGCGCGGCGGCCAGCGAGTCGGGGGTGTGCAGCAGCAGGTCGTCGCGGCGGGTGATCTCCCCCGCCAGCTGGTACGGCAGGCCGCAGTTGGCGAACGAGACGTACCCGGACTGCTCGAGCACGACGATCTGCGCATGCTCGTCCTGGCGGCGGGCGCGTGCCGCCGCGCTCATGCCGCCGGCGACACCGCCGACGATGACGATCCGCCGTGCCGCGCCGGACGGGGCGGCCGAGGAGGAGGCAGGGTTCTGGTCGCTGCTGGCTTCGAGGTTCGCATCCACACGAAGACCATACCCCCGGGGGTATCCAGATGCCAAGTGTGCGCCCCCGCACCGGCGGCCCGCAGGCCCCACGGCCCGCGGGATCCATCCGGCCGTCCCGTACGTTGGGCACAGGACGCCAGAACGCCGCACGGTCGACCGCACCCAAGGGGTGCGTGCGCACGGACGGCACCTGGCACGGGCACGGCACGCACGGGACGAGAAGCGGTGACGCACGGATGAGCGGTACGGACGGGGTCCTGGAGGCCCGCGGGGTATGGGCGGCGTACGGCAGCACGCCCGTGCTGCAGGGCATCGACCTGACGTTGCGGCCCGGTGAGGCGATCGGGCTGCTCGGGCGCTCCGGCATCGGCAAGTCGACCCTCGTCGAGCTGCTCGCCGGCGCGGCCCGCCCCGACCAGGGCACGGTGACCTTCGCCGGGCGCACCACCCACAAGCCGCCGCTGCGCCACCGCAAGGCCGTCCGCGCCCGCCTGCGCACCGTGCACCAGAACGCCCTGGTCGGCATCGACGCCCTGCACACCGTCGAACGCGTCCTGACGGGCGCACTCGGCGACGCCCGCAGCGCCGGACGCTCCACCGGCCGCGACGTCGACGAGGTCCTGTCCCTGCTCGACCTGCCCATCGCGTACGCCACCCGCCGCGTGGGCACGCTGTCCGGCGGCGAACGCCAGCGCCTGGCACTCGCGCACGCCGTGGCGACCCGCCCCGACCTGGTGCTGCTCGACGAACCCCTGACCGCCGTCGACCCCGGCATGCGCGACGACCTTGCCGACCGGCTCGCCGAGCTCGTCGCCGCCGAAGGCATCGGCCTGCTCGTCGCCTCGCACGACATGCGCCTGCTCGACCGCCTCACCCGCCACGTGCACGTGCTGGCCGACGGCCGGCTCGTGGAGTCAGGACCGCTGCGCGAGGTGCTGGCCGACCCGCAGCACGAGGACACCCGCGCACTGGTCGCAGCCCTCGCCCCGACGGTCCAGATCCCCGCCTGAGAACCCCCACGGCCATGCCGCTGCCCCCGCTCGTCGAGCCCGCCGGACCGCTCACGGCGGCCGAGCGCACCCGCTACTCACGACACCTGCTGGTCCCCGGCATCGGCGAGCTCGGCCAACGTCGGCTGCGCAACGCCCGGGTGCTGGTGGTCGGCGCGGGCGGCCTCGGCTCCCCCGTGCTGCTCTACCTCGCCGCGGCCGGCGTGGGCACCCTGGGCATCGCCGACGACGACGTGGTCGACGAGTCGAACCTGCAACGCCAGGTGGTCCACGCCTCCGACGCCGTGGGCCGCGCCAAGGTGGACAGCGCCGCCGACGCCGTGCGCCGCACCGACCCGTCCGTCACCGTCGTCACGCACCACCTGCGCCTGGACGCCTCGAACGCGCTGCAGGTGCTGGACGGCTACGACCTGGTCGTCGACGGGACCGACACGTTCGCCACGCGCTACCTGGTGGCCGACGCCTGCACCCTGACCGGCACGCCGCTGGTGTGGGGGTCGGTGCTGCGCTTCGACGGGCAGGTCGCGGTCTTCTGGTCGGACCCGCCGGCCGGGCACGGGTACCCGGCGGTCACCTACCGCGACGTGTTCGCCCACCCCCCGGCACCCGGCGAGGTGCCCTCGTGCGCGGAGGCCGGCGTGCTGGGGGCGGTCTGCGGCGCCGTCGGCTCGGCCATGGCCGTCGAAGCCCTCAAGCTGATCGTCGGGTTCGGCGACCCGCTGCTGGGACGGGTGGCCACCTACGACGCGCTGCGTGCCCGGTGGCGCGAGGTCCCGGTCCGGCCAGACCCGCACGCCCACCGCGTGACCGCGCTGAGCGACCTGGACGCGACCTGCGCCGTGCCACCGACCGACCTCGGCGCCCCGACGCCCCCCGGCGAGGCGAGCGAGCGCGGGACGGTCGGGTCGAGGACACTGACGGCGCCCGAGCTGGCCGCGCTGCTGGCGGCACGCGCCCGTGGCGAGAGCGACCTGGAGCTCCTCGACGTGCGCGAGGCGGCCGAGCACGAGCTGGTCTCGATCCCCGGGGCCCGCCTGCTCCCGCTGTCCGCGCTGCGCACCGGCGGCGGCCTCACCTCGCTCGACCCGTCACGCCCCCTGGTGCTGCACTGCAAGGGCGGTCAGCGCTCCGCCCAGGCGCTGCAGGTGCTGCACCAGCACGGCTTCACCGACGTGCGCCACCTGCAGGGCGGCATCCTGGCCTGGATCGACCAGGTCGACCCCTCGCTCCCCCGCTACTGAACCGGCGGTCGGCGGCCCGCTACGAGGTCGGCACCGCCCGCCGCCAGGTCCCGCTGCGCCCGCCGGTCTTCTCCTCGACGTGCACGTCGGTGATCACGGCGCCCTTGTCGACGGCCTTGACCATGTCGACCAGCGTCAGCGCCGCCACGCTCACGCACGTCAGGGCCTCCATCTCGACCCCCGTGCGGTCGGCGGTGCGGACCGTCGCGGCGATCTGCACACCGTCGTCGACGACCTCCAGCTCGACCCGCACGCCGTGGATCGCGATCGGGTGGCACAGCGGCACCAGGTCCGGCGTGCGCTTGGCCGCCTGGATCCCCGCGATGCGCGCCACCGCGAGCGCGTCCCCCTTGGGCACTCCCTCGCCGCGCAGCAGGGCGACGACCTGCGGGGAGAGACGCACGACGCCGGAGGCCGTGGCCGAGCGGGCGGTCACGGGCTTGTCGGCGACGTCGACCATGTGCGCGGCACCGTGCTCGTCCTGGTGGGTCAGACGGACCGGTGCCGGGGTGGCCGGGTCGGCGGTGCCGTGGGCTGCGGCGGCCTCGGCGTCCGCGGCGTGCTGTGCGCCGTCCGCGGGGTGTGCGGTGCTCATGCGTGTGCTCCCTGTGCTGGCGGGGCGTGGGGCTCGGGCGGCCCGTGCGACCCGGCGACGGTACAGCGCCGGCCGCCGAGGGCGCTGGGGTGCGCCGGGCCAGGACGGGCAGCGGGGGCGCGCCGGCTCAGGACGGGCCGGTGGAGGCCTTTGCACCGTGCCGCATCTGCGGTTCTTCGCTCGCTCTGACACCGCACATGCGGAGCACTGACCCCTACACTCGCCTCATGCCTGCCTACCGGGTTCCCGAGGTCGCCGAGCTGCTCGGTGTCAGCGACGACACCGTGCGCCGATGGGTCGAGGCCGGTCGCCTGCCCGCCGCGCGTGACGAGGCGGGCCGACGCACGGTCGACGGCGTCGACGTGGCGGCCCTCGCGCAGGAGCTGGCCACGTCCGCACCCGACGCACGTGCCGCGTCGGTGTCGGCGCGCAACCGGTTGCCGGGCATCGTGACCCGCGTGGTGCGGGACACCGTGATGGCGCAGGTGGAGATCCAGGCCGGTCCGCACCGCCTGGTCTCGTTGCTGAGCCGGGAGGCCGCCGACGAGCTCGGCCTGGAACCGGGTGTGCGCGCCGTGGCCGTGATCAAGGCCACGCACCTGGTCGTGGAGACCCCGTGAGGCGCACCCGGTGGTCGGCGGGCACGGCGGGGGCGACCGCTGCGTGCGCGCTGCTGCTGGTGGCCTGCACGCCGTCGGCCGCCTCGAGCCCGTCGTCGCGCACCGCATCGCCGGCGTCGGCGTCGGCGTCGGCGGCAGCCTCGGGCGAGTCGCTGACCGGCGACCTCGTCGTGCTGGCCGCCGCCTCCCTGCAGACGACCTTCGAGGTGCTCGGCGACCGGCTCGAGGAGCAGCACCCCGGCCTGGAGGTGACGTTCAGCTTCGCCGCCAGCTCGACGCTGGCCCGGCAGGCCGTCGCGGGAGCGCCCGCCGACGTGCTGGCCACGGCGAGCTCCTCGACCATGCAGGACGCCGCGGCCGCGGTCCGGGGCGAGCCGACCGTGTTCGCGCACAACTCGCTGGTGGTGGTCGTCCCGGCGGGCAACCCCGGGGACGTGAGCACGGTGGCCGACCTGGCCGACCCGGGTCGCACGGTGGCGCTGTGCGCGGTCGAGGTCCCGTGCGGTGCGGCCAGCCAGGCCGTGTTCGCCGCGGCGGGCCTGACCCCAGCACCGGACACGTACGAGGCGGACGTGACGGCGACGCTCACCAAGGTCGTGCTCGGTGAGGTCGACGGTGCCCTGGTGTACCTGACGGACGCGCGGGCAGCCGGTGAGGCCGTCGAGTCGTTCGCGTTCCCCGAGGCCGCGCAGGCCCGCAACGACTACCCGATCGCGGTGCTGACCCAGTCGGGCAACCCGAGCGCCGCGCAGGCGTTCGTCGACCTGGTGCTCTCCGACGCAGGTCAGGGCGTGCTGACCGCGGCCGGCTTCGCCGGACGGTGAGCATGCGCACACCCCGACTGGCCCCGGGATCCCGGGGCACGGACCAGGCACGTCCCGCTCGGCGGGTGCCACCGCTGGGCATCGCGGTGCCCGCCGCGGGGGCGTTCGTGTTCCTGGTGCTGCCGTTCGCCGCCCTGCTCGGCGCGGCACCGTGGTCGGCCCTGCCGGGCCTGGTCGCGTCGCCGGCGGTGCGTGAGGCCCTGTGGTTGTCGTTGCAGAGCGCGACCGCGGCCACGGTGATCTCGGTGCTGCTCGGGGTGCCGCTCGCGTGGGTCATCGCCCGCGGCGACGTCCCCGGCGCCGGGGCGTTGCGCGCGGTGGTCACCCTGCCCCTGGTGCTGCCGCCGGTGGTCGGCGGTGTCGCGCTGCTGATGCTGCTGGGTCGGCGCGGTCTGCTCGGGCGCCACCTGGAGACGTGGTTCGGGGTGACGATCCCGTTCACGACTCTGGCGGTGGTCATCGCCGCGACGTTCGTGGCCATGCCGTTCCTGGTCGTCTCGGTCGAGGGGGCGTTGCGCAGCAGCGACCTGCGCCTGGAGGAAGCCGCGGCGACCCTGGGCGCGTCCCGCTGGTACACGTTCCGCCGCGTCACCCTGCCGCACGTGGCCCCGGGCATCGCCGCGGGGGCGGTGCTGTGCTTCGCCCGGGCACTGGGCGAGTTCGGTGCGACGATCACGTTCGCCGGCAACTTCCCGGGCACCACCCGCACGATGCCCCTGGCCGTGTACCTGGCGCTCGAGCAGGACCCCGACACGGCGATCGCCCTGTCGCTGGTGCTCGTGGTGGTGTCGTTGGTGATCCTGCTGGCGTTGCGGGGGCGCTGGCTCACCCGGACACCGGCATGAGGGCCGCGGAGCCGGCCGTGGCCGCGACCGGTCTGCAGGCGCACCTGGCCGTGCGCCGTCCCGGGCTCGACCTGGACCTGCGGCTGGACGTCGCGGCGGGTGAGGTCGTGGCGCTCGTCGGCCCCAACGGGGCGGGCAAGTCGACCGCGCTGCACGCCCTGGCGGGGCTGATCCCGCTGCACGCCGGACGTGTCGTGCTGGGCGAGGCGGTGCTCGAGGACCTGCCCGGCCTGCGCGTGCACCCCGAGCACCGGCACCTGGGCGTGGTGTTCCAGGACCACCGGCTGTTCGCCCACCTGAGCGCGTGGGAGAACGTCGCGTTCGCCCGCCGGGCGCGCGGAGAGCCTGCCGGGCAGGCGCGCCACGATGCGCAGGAGTGGCTGGACCGGGTCGGTGCCGCCGACGTCGCCCGGCGCCGTGCCGCACGGCTGTCGGGTGGGCAGGCGCAGCGTGTCGCCCTGGCCCGCGCACTGGCAGGTCACCCTCGCGCCCTGCTGCTCGACGAGCCGTTCGCCGCCCTGGACGCCGCAGGCCGCGACGCGCTGCGTGCGCTGGTGCGCCGGCACGTGACCGAGCACGGGCTGCCCACGGTCCTGGTCACGCACGACGCCGCAGACGCCGACCACCTGGCCGACCGGGTCGTGCGACTGCACGAGGGACGGCTGGCACCTGCCTGAGCGGTGGCTAGCGGACGGTGCCCTCGTCGTCCAGCTCGACCTCGTCGAGCGCCTCCAGCAGCACCGCCCGCCACATCTCGAGCTCGAGCGCGTCCTCGGCCTCCGCGATCGCCCGCTCGTAGTCCTCCAAGGACTCGCCGGGTTCCGGCACGCCGTACGTGCGGGCAGGGCTCACCGCGGGGCGTCGACCACGGTCGGCACCCTCGTCGGACGGCCTCGCGCTGCGCACTGCGCACTCCTTTCGGGCACACGTCACCCTTGCGGGCACCGGTGCGATCACAGACAGGATGGCTCAGCAGCGCCCGTGTGGCGAGTCGGACCTGCCCTGGTCATCCGGTTCGTCCGACTCTCGAGGGCACGCGTGGCACCGGGCTGCGCGGTGCGTCACCCAGGTGCCACCCCACCGACGCACCGGTGACGTACCGGCGGCTCACAGCCCGTTCACGCGGAGCCGACGATCCCCCGCGTCGAGGCCACGACGTCGCCCAGCTTGCGCGCGAGCGCCTCGTAGAACATCGACAGCGGGAACTCGTCGGGCAGCACTGCGTCGGTCAGGCCCTTGGGTGGGCCGTCGACGGGCAGCGCGGGCGGCCCCTGGGCCCACACCGAGGCCGGGTGCGGTTCGAGCGTGCCGGCCACCAGCGCGTAGGCGGCCAACCAGTGCGCGGTCTTGGGGCGGTCGATCGAGCGCCAGTACAGCTGCTCGATCTGCTCACCCAGCGCGAGCACGGCCTGCGGCACGCGCGGCCAGTCGAGCGTGAGCCGCGAGTCCGTCCAGTGCAGCACCCCGTGCCGGTGCAGCCATGCGAAGAGCAGCTGCCCACCCAGCCCGTCGTAGTTGCGCACCCGCGTGCCGGTGACGGGGAACCGGAACAGCCGGTCGAACAGCACCGCGTACTGCACGAGCCGTGCGTGCGGCACCCCTTCGGCCTCGAGCCGCACGGCCGCCCGGAACGCCGTCAGGTCGCAGCGCAGCTCCTCCAGCGAGTACAGGAAGTACGGCATGCGCTGCTTGATCATGAACGGGTCGAAGGGCAGGTCGCCGCGCATGTGGGTGCGGTCGTGCACCAGGTCCCACAGCACGAACGTCTCCTCGGCCAGGGTCTGGTCGACCAGCAGGCGTGCCGCGTCCGGTGGCAGCGCCAGGCGGGTCGTGTCGGCCGCGGCCTGCACCACGCGCCGGAACCTGGCGGCCTCCCGGTCGGCGAAGATCGCCCCCCACGTGAACGTCGGCACCTCGCGCACCGCCACCGTCTCGGGGAACAGCACCGCGGAGTTCGTGTCGTACCCGGCCGTGAAGTCCAGGAACGTCACCGGCACGAACATCGGGTTGGAGAACTGCTGCGCCTCGAGCTCGGCGACCACCTGCGGCCAGCGGACCTGCAGCAGCACGGCCTCCAGGTGGCGGTCCGTCGAGCCGTTCTGCGTGTACATCGGGAAGAGCACCAGGTGCACCCGTCCGTCGACGCGTTGACGTTCGGGGTGGAACGCGGTCAGGGAGTCCAGGAAGTCCGGCACGCCGAACCCACCCTCGGCCCACCGCAGCAGGTCCTTGGCGGTCGCCGCCAGGTGCTCCTGGTCGTGCGGCAGCACCGTGCCGAGCACGGTCAGGGCGTCGACGGCGGTGGCGACCCGTGCCTGCGCTGCCGCATGGTCACCCGGGTCGGCGATCGACCCGTCGTGCCCCTGCCATCCCTGCAGCGCGGTCACGGCGTCCTTGAGCGCCAGCCAGGACGCGTGCCGGGGCAGGTCGTCGGCCGCCGGGCGCACGGGGCCGGTCGGGTCACGGCGGGCCGCCCAGAGCACCGCGTTGAGCAGCACCTGCGCCGCACCGGGCAGCTGCGGGTCCCCGACGTCGACACCCAGCACCGCCACCCGCGGGGGCATGCCCGCCGGCACGGGCGTCGGGCTCAGCGCGAGCGCGGCGACGACCGGGGCGTCGCGCACGCTGCCCTGCTGCGGCCCACCGACCCACAGCGCCGGCACGGCGGGCGCCTGCACCTGCAGGGTGGCGCGCACCGGCAGCGCGGGGGTCCCCGCCCAGGCCAGCAGGTCCTCCGCGGGGGCGGCCGCCGGGTCCGTCGCAGGGCCGCCCAGCGTGAGGGGCTCCCCCGGGTCGGCAGCCCGCGCGTGCACGCCCACGGAGCCCAGCAGCGCCCCGAGCGACTCCTCCGGTGCCCCGTCGAGGAGCACGACGAGCCCGGCCGTCCCGGTGCGTCCGTGATCGGAGCCGCCGACGACCACGTCGGGGTCGTCCTCGGGGCCGACCAGGCGCAGGCCGTGGTGGAGGAGGTGCTCGACCAGCGCAGGGTCGAGCTCGACTGTCAGGTGCACGTGCGGGAAGAGCCTCATGTGGTTCTCACCATTCGGACGGCAGCGTTACTGCACCGTACGGTCGGCCCCGCGGACGGTCAACGGTTCACCCGGTACCCGGCACCGCACCCGCGGTGCTGGCATGGTGTGGGCATGTGGATCTGGCCTGGTAAGCCCGCCCCGCTCGGTGCGACCTACGACGGCGCGGGCACCAACTTCGCGCTGTTCTCGGAGGTGGCCGACCGGGTGGAGCTGTGCCTGATCGACCAGGACGGCACGGAGTCCCGCATCGACATGCCCGAGGTCGACGGGTTCGTGTGGCACGTGTACGTGCCGGCGGTGGTGCCTGGGCAGCGGTACGGGTACCGGGTGCACGGTCCGTTCGACCCGGCGCACGGCCACCGCTGCGACCCCGCCAAGCTGCTGCTCGACCCGTACGCGAAGGCCGTCGACGGGCAGGTCGACGGGCACCAGGCGCTGTACTCCTACCGGTTCGACGCCCCGGACCAGCGTGACGAGCAGGACTCCGGACCGCACACCATGACCTCGGTGGTCGTCAGCCCGTACTTCGACTGGGAGCACGACCGCCCGCCGCGCCACGGGTACCACGAGTCGGTGATCTACGAGGCGCACGTGCGCGGCATGACGCAGCTGCACCCGAAGATCCCCGAGGAGCTGCGCGGCACGTACTCGGCGCTGGGCCACCCGGTGATGCTCGACCACTTCACGTCGCTGGGGGTGACGGCCGTCGAGCTGATGCCGGTGCACCAGTTCGTCAACGACCCCTCGTTGCAGGCCAAGGGCCTGTCGAACTACTGGGGCTACAACACCATCGGGTACTTCGCGCCGCACAACGGGTACTCGGCGTTCCCCGGCGGCGGGCGCCAGGTGCAGGAGTTCAAGCTCATGGTCAAGGCGCTGCACGAGGCGGACATCGAGGTGATCCTCGACGTGGTGTACAACCACACCGCCGAGGGCAACCACCTGGGTCCCACCCTGAGCTTCCGGGGCATCGACAACGCCAACTACTACCGGCTCGTCGACGACGACCCGTCGCACTACTTCGACACCACGGGCACCGGCAACTCGCTGCTGATGCGTTCCCCGCACGTGCTGCAGCTGATCATGGACTCGCTGCGCTACTGGGTGCAGGACATGCACGTCGACGGTTTCCGGTTCGACCTGGCGGCCACGCTGGCCCGCCAGTTCCACGAGGTCGACCGCCTGTCGGCGTTCTTCGACCTGGTGCAGCAGGACCCGGTGATCTCCCGTGTGAAGCTGATCGCGGAGCCGTGGGACCTGGGCGACGGCGGCTACCAGGTGGGGGGCTTCCCGCCGCTGTGGTCGGAGTGGAACGGCAAGTACCGCGACACCGTGCGCGACTTCTGGCGCGGGCAGCCGGCCACCCTCGGGGAGTTCGCGTCCCGGCTGTCCGGCTCGGCGGACCTGTACGAGCACACGGGGCGCCGCCCCAAGGCGAGCGTCAACTTCGTCACCGCGCACGACGGTTTCACGTTGCGCGACCTGGTCTCGTACGACCAGAAGCACAACGAGGCCAACGGTGAGGGCAACGCGGACGGCGAGAGCCACAACCGTTCGTGGAACTGCGGCGTCGAGGGCCCCACGGACGACCCGGCCGTGCTGGCGCTGCGCGCCCGTCAGCAACGCAACTTCCTGGCCACGTTGCTGGTGTCCCAGGGGGTGCCGATGCTCGCGCACGGCGACGAGCTGGGCCGCACCCAGCAGGGCAACAACAACGTGTACTGCCACGACGACGAGCTGTCCTGGGTCGACTGGGACCTGGACGACGAGCGTGCGGCGCTGCTGGAGTTCACGCGGCGGGTCGTGCGGATGCGTCGCGACCACCCGGTGTTCCGCCGTCGCCGGTTCTTCGCGGGGGCGCCCGATCACGGCGGGGAGTCCTCGTTGGGGGACATCGCGTGGTTGACCCCGGCGGGTGAGCACATGCAGGAGCAGGCCTGGCGTGACGAGCAGGCCTCGTCGGTGATGGTCTTCCTCAACGGCGACGCGATCACGGAGCCGGACCCGCGGGGTGCGCCGATCGTCGACGACAGCTTCCTGGTGCTGTTCAACGCCGAGCCGGAGCCGACGACGTTCCGGCTTCCCCCGGTCGAGTTCGGCCCGTGGTGGTCGGTGGTCCTGGACACCGACTCGCGGTTCACCACGGGGACGACGCTGCGTGCGGGGCGCGCGGTGGACCTCTCGGACCGGTCGATCGTGATCCTGACGCGCCGGACGCACCCGGCGACCCCGGAGCGTCAGCGGGCCAGCAGGTCGGCCCCGTCGGCGGCGAGCGAGCCGAGCCGGGACAGCGCCCGGTAGTACTTCTTGCGGTAGCCGCCGCGCAGCATCTCCGGCGAGAACAGGTCGCGCTCCCCCGCGCCACCGAGCAGCACGGGCACGTCCCGGTCGTAGAGGCGGTCGACGAGCACCACGAGCCGCAGCGCGACGTCCTGACGGCGCACGGGGCGCACCCCGGTGAGGGCGACGAGGCCGACGCCGTCGAGCAGGGTGCCGTAGCGGCTGGGGTGCACGGTCGCCAGGTGGGCCAGCAGCGCACCGAAGTCGTCGAGCGTGGCGTCGGGCCGGGCGGCGGCCGCGGCGCGCACCACGTCCTCGGGCAGGCCGTCGGCATCGGTGACGGCCGATCGGTGCCGGTAGTCCTCGCCGTCGACGCGCAGCACCTCGAACCGGGCGGCCAGGGCCTGGATCTCGCGCAGGAAGTCCTCGGCGGCGAACCGCCCCTCGCCGAGCGAGCCGGGCAGCGTGTTGGAGGTGGCCGCGAGCGCGACGCCGCGGTCGGCGAGCTCGCGCAGCAGGCGGGACATGAGCACGGTGTCGCCCGGGTCGTCGAGCTCGAACTCGTCGATGCAGACCAGGCGCCGGGTGGCCAGGGCCTCGACGGTGGGGGCGAACCCGAGGGCGCCGACGAGGTTCGTGTACTCCACGAACGTGCCGTACGCGGCCTCGTGGGTGCCGACGGCGTGCGCGAGCGAGGCGAGCAGGTGGGTCTTGCCGACGCCGAAGCCGCCGTCGAGGTACACCGCGACGGGCGCGGTGGGCCGCGAGCGCTGCCACCAGTGCCCGCGGCGGGCGGTGAGCACCTGCTGCGCGGCGACCCGCAGGCGTTCGACGGTGGCGGCCTGCGTGGGGTGGGCGGGGTCGGGGCGGTAGGTGTCGAAGGTCTCGGCGGCGAAGTGGCGTGGAGGGACGAGCTCGGCGAGCAGGCGGTCGCTGGCCACGACGGGGTGGCGGTCGGTCAGGCTGGGCACGGGGGGCCGTCCTGTTCCCGGTGCGCCGGTGGCTGTGGCCTGCTCGGGGGTGGTCACGGTCGTCGAGCCTAACCGCGCCGTGGTCTGGTCCGGGCGCTGCCGTGCGGGCGTCGGGGGGCTGGACCTGGACACGTGTCCCACATCCTGGCCGTGCATTCTCACGATCCGGACACCCTCTCCCGGTGGTCGGGCCGATCTGTCAGCCTCGACCCCGTGCATAACCTCGGGTTCGTGAGCATGTGTCGGCCGTGCGCCGTGCCTGCGGACACCCGTGCGTGCTGTCTGCGGAGCATCTGACCCCGCCCGTCCACACCCGGGCGCGCGGTCTGCGCCCCGGATGAGCCGCCGACGACCCGGCGGTGGGAGCAGCCGTACGCCCTCGTCCCCACCCGGAGGTGCGCCGCATGGCGCAGACGAGGATCGCCCCGCCCCCCGCACGCCCCGAAGGCCAGTGGGCCCTCGACGAACGTGAGCCGCTCAACGCCAACGAGCGGTTCAAGCTCGAGGACGACGGCCTGAGCGTGCGGGCCCGCATCGAGGACGTGTACTCCCGTGAGGGCTTCGCCTCGATCAGCCCGGACGACCTGCGTGGCCGCATGCGCTGGTGGGGCCTGTACACGCAGCGCCGCCCCGGGATCGACGGCGGGCGCACCGCCACGCTCGAGCCGCACGAGCTCGACGACGAGTACTTCATGCTGCGCGTGCGCTGCGACGGTGGCGCCCTGACCGCCGCCCAGCTGCGCACCATCGCGCAGGTCTCGATCGAGTTCGGCCGTGGCACCGCCGACCTGACCGACCGGCAGAACATCCAGCTGCACTGGGTGCGCATCGAGGACGTCCCCCGCATCTGGCAGGCCTTGGAGGCCGTCGGGCTGAGCACGCAGGAGGCGTGCGGCGACACCCCGCGCGTCATCCTCGGCTCGCCCGTAGCGGGGGTCGCGGCCGACGAGATCATCGACGGCACTCCCGCCGTCGAGCACATCGCCCGCACCTTCATCGGCGACCCCGCCTACTCGAACCTGCCGCGCAAGTTCAAGACCGCCATCTCCGGGTCCCCGCACCAGGACGTCGCGCACGAGATCAACGACGTCTCGTTCATCGGCGTCGTGCACCCCGAGCTCGGAGCGGGGTTCGACGTGTGGGTCGGCGGAGGGCTGTCCACGAACCCCCGCCTGGCCGTGCGCCTGGGCGCGTTCGCCACGCTCGAGCAGGTGCCCGACGTGTGGCAGGGCGTCATCGGGATCTTCCGCGACTACGGCTACCGGCGCCTGCGCACCCGGGCTCGTCTGAAGTTCCTGGTGGCCGACTGGGGACCGCAGGTGTTCCGGGACGTGCTCGAGGGCGAGTACCTGGGGTTCGCGCTCGCCGACGGCCCGGCACCGCCCCCGCCACCGCTCGGCCGGCGCGACCACGTCGGTGTGCACCCGCAGCGCGACGGCCGGTTCTACGTCGGGGCCGCACCGGTGGTCGGGCGGGTCTCGGGCCCGCTGCTCGCGCAGGTCGCCGACCTGGTCGAGGCCGCCGGCTCGGACCGCGTCCGGCTGACCGCCGAGCAGAAGCTCGTCGTGCTCGACGTGGCCGCCGGGCAGGTCGACGCCCTGGCCGACGGGCTCGAGGCGCTCGGTCTCGCCGTGCGGGACGCCTCGACGTTCCGCCGCGGCACCATGGCCTGCACCGGCATCGAGTACTGCAAGCTCGCCATCGTCGAGACCAAGGCCCGCGCCCGCGACCTGGTCTTCCAGCTGGAGGAGCGGCTGCCCACGTTCGACGCGCCGCTGACCGTCAACCTCAACGGCTGCCCCAACTCGTGCGCACGCATCCAGGTGGCCGACATCGGCCTCAAGGGTGCGCTCGCCGGCCGTGAGGACGGCTACCAGGTGCACCTGGGCGGCGGCCTGGGCCTGACCAGCGGGCTCGGCAAGACGCTGCGCGGCCTGCGGGTGCCCGCGCACGAGCTGCCCGACTACGTCGAGCGGGTTGCCCGACGGTTCGACGCCCAGCGCACCGACGGCGAGCAGTTCGCGACCTGGGTGCAGCGTGCCGCCGAGGAGGACCTGCGATGAGCGAGAACCCGCAGCGTGCCGTGCCGTACCACTGCCCGTTCTGCGCCGGCGAGGACCTGTGGCCGGCCGGCGACACGCACGGGCAGTGGGAGTGCCGCACGTGCGCCCGCGTCTTCACGGTGCGGTTCGTCGGTCTGGCCGGCGCGCAGCTCCCCACACCCACCAGCACCCCCGGAGGCACACGATGACCGGCACGCTCGGCGCGGCGTCGACCGAGGAGCTGCGAACCCTGTCGATCGAGGCCGGGCGCACACTCGAGGGCGCGCACCCCCGGCAGGTCCTGGAATGGGCCGGGCGCACGTTCGGCGACGACCTCGTGCTGGCGTCCTCGATGGGCGACGAGGTGCTCGTGCACCTGGCCGCCGCCGCGGTGCCCGGCATCGACGTGATCTTCCTGGACACCGGGTACCACTTCGCCGAGACGCTGGGCACGCGCGACTACTACGCGCAGTTCACCGACATCCACCTGCGCACCGTGCTGCCGCTGGCCACCGTGGCCGAGCAGGACGCCACGCACGGGCCCCGGCTGCACGAACGCGCCCCCGACCGGTGCTGCGCGCTGCGCAAGGTCGAGCCGCTCGAACGCGGTCTGGCCCCGTACCGCGCGTGGGTCACCGGGATGCGCCGCGAGGACGCCCCGACCCGCACCGACATCGCGGTCGTCGGCTGGGACGAGCGACGCGCCAAGGTCAAGCTCAACCCCTTGGCGGCGTGGACCCAGCACGACCTGGACACCTACGTGGCCGAGCACCACGTGGTGCTCAACCCGTTGCGTGAGGCCGGGTACGCCTCGATCGGCTGCGCGCCGTGCACACGTGCCGTGGCCCCCGGGGAGGACCCCCGGGCCGGGCGCTGGTCGGGAACCTCCAAGACGGAATGCGGGTTGCACACATGAGCACGACCACCCACACCACCACCCCACGCCTGACCCAGCTGGACACGCTGGAGTCCGAGGGCGTGCACGTCATGCGGGAGGTCGCCGGCCAGTTCGAACGACCTGTGCTGCTGTTCTCCGGCGGCAAGGACTCGATCGTCATGCTGCACCTGGCCCGCAAGGCGTTCTGGCCCGCCCCGGTGCCGTTCCCCGTGATGCACGTGGACACCGGGCACAACTTCCCCGAGGTCATCGCCTACCGCGACGCCACCGTCGCCGAGCTGGGCCTGCACCTGGTCGTGGCCAGCGTGCAGGACGCCATCGACGACGGCCGCGTCACGCCGATCCCGGGCGGGTCCCGCAACCCGCTGCAGACCGTGCCGCTGCTCGACGCGATCACCGCGCACCGGTTCGACGCGGTGTTCGGCGGCGGTCGCCGCGACGAGGAGAAGGCGCGCGCCAAGGAACGGGTGTTCTCGCTGCGCGACGAGTTCGGCCAGTGGGACCCACGCCGCCAGCGCCCCGAGCTGTGGGACCTGTACAACGGCCGGCACCGCCCCGGTGAGCACGTGCGCGTGTTCCCGCTGTCCAACTGGACCGAGCTGGACGTGTGGCGCTACATCGAGCGCGAACGCATCGAGCTGCCCTCGATCTACTACGCGCACACCCGCGAGGTCTTCGCCCGGGACGGCATGTGGCTCGCCCCGGGCGAGTGGGGCGGGCCGCGACCGACCGAACCGCTCGAGCACCGCCTGGTGCGCTACCGCACGGTGGGCGACATGAGCTGCACGGGGGCGGTGGACTCAGGCGCGACGAGCGTCGCCGAGGTCATCGCGGAGGTCGCCGCCAGCCGGCTGACCGAACGGGGCGCCACCCGCGCCGACGACCGGGCCTCCGAGGCCGCCATGGAGGACCGCAAGCGCGAGGGCTACTTCTGATGACGACGACCACCGACCCCCAGCCCACGACGACCGCGGCGGGAGTGCAGCCCGCGGACCGGGACCCGCACCTGCCGCAGCACGCCCGGCGCGACCTGCTGCGCCTGGCCACCGCCGGCTCCGTCGACGACGGCAAGAGCACGCTCATCGGCCGCCTGCTGTACGACACCAAGTCGGTGCTGGCCGACCAGCTCAGCGCGGTCGAGCGCGCCACCGCGGCCCGCGACGGCGGAGCCGGCTCCGGTGCGCCCGACCTGGCGCTGCTCACCGACGGCCTGCGCGCCGAACGGGAGCAGGGCATCACGATCGACGTCGCGTACCGGTACTTCTCCACGGCCACGCGCGCCTACGTGCTGGCCGACACCCCCGGGCACGTGCAGTACACGCGCAACATGGTGACCGGCGCCTCGACGGCCGAGCTGGCCATCGTGCTGGTCGACGCCCGCAAGGGGGTGCTCGAGCAGACCCGTCGGCACGCCACCGTGACGGCCCTGCTGGGTGTGCCGCACGTGGTGCTGGCGGTGAACAAGATGGACCTCGTCGACTTCGACCAGACCCGGTTCGACACGATCGCGCACGAGTTCGCCGTGTACGCCACCGGCCTGGGCCTCACCGACGTGCAGGCCGTGCCGGTCTCCGCCCTGGACGGCGACAACGTCGTGGACGCCTCGGCCCGCACCCCCTGGTACACGGGCCCCACGCTCCTGGAGCACCTCGAGCAGGTGCCGGTGCAGCGCGACGTGCACGCCGAGACGTTCCGGTTCCCCGTGCAGCACGTCATCCGTCCACGCACCCCGGAGCACCCCGACTACCGCGGCTACGCCGGACGGGTCGCCGCCGGTGTGGTCCGGGTGGGCGACGAGCTCGCCGTGCAGCCGTCCGGGCGCCGCTCCCGGGTGGTCGGCATCGACACGTTCGACGGCCCGCTCGAGCTCGCGCACGCGCCGCAGTCCGTCACGCTGCGCCTGGCCGACGAGGTCGACGTCGCGCGCGGCGACGTGCTGGTCCCGGCCGACGAGCCCGTCACCACGGGGCTCGACCTGACCGGGACGGTGTGCTGGCTCGCCGAGCGCGACAGCGTGCTGGGTGCCCGGCTGCTGGTGCGGGTGGGCACCCGCACGGTGCGGGCGCTGCTGCGTGAGGTCGACGCGATCCTCGACGTGGACACGCTCACGGTGCGCACGCTCGCCTCCGTCGACACCGCGCACGTGCTCGACGCCCTCGACACCTCGCCGGCCGTCCCGCGCACGCTGGGCCTGAACGCCATCGGCCGTGTGCGGCTGCGGCTGGCCGAACCGGTCGTGCTCGACGACTACGCCGAGCACCGCCGCACGGGCGGGTTCCTGCTGGTCGACCCCGTCGACGGTGCCACCCTCGCCGCGGGCATGGTCGGCCCGACCCTGCTGGACGCCCTGGTGCCCGCCGACGACGACGAGGCCGGCGACTGGCTGGCCGGGGCGGGCATATGAGCGTGCCGGCCACCTCGCGCCACCCGGTGCTGCTCGACGTGCGGGGTCGGCGCGTCGTGGTGGTCGGCGGCGGTCCGGTGGCGGCACGCCGGGTGGCGGCGCTGGTGGGCGACGGCGCGCACGTGCACGTCGTGGCCCCGGCCGTGTGCGAGGACCTCGCGGCCCTGGTGCGCGACGAGACACGTGAGGCCACGGTCACCTGGCACGCCCGCGAGTACCGGCCCGGCGATCTGGCCCAGGCGTGGCTGGTGCACACCGCGACGGGCGACCGGGCCACCGACGCGGCCGTGGCCGCCGAGGCCGAGGCCTCGCGGACCTGGTGCGTGCGCGCCGACGACGCGTCCGCGTCGAGCGCCTGGACCCCGGCGGTGGCCCGGTCGGGCGAGGTGAGCGTCGCGGTCGGCGCAGGGGGCGACCCGCGCCGGGCGGTCGCGCTGCGTGACGCGATCGCCGTGCTGCTGGACACCGGTGCCCTGCCGCTGCGCCACCACCGGCATCCCGTGGCCGGTGCGCACCGCGACGGGACACCGGTGGCGGGGACGGTCACACTCGTCGGCGGAGGCCCGGGAGACCCCGGCCTGATCACCACCCGGGGACGACGCGCCCTGGCCGAGGCGGACGTGGTGGTCGTCGACCGCCTGGGACCGCGAGCGCTGCTGGACGAGCTGGACGAGCAGGTCGAGGTCGTCGAGGCCGGCAAGGCCCCGCACGCGCACACGCTCACCCAGACCGAGATCAACGAGCTGCTCGTGCAGCGTGCCCAGGCGGGTCTGCGCGTGGTGCGCCTCAAGGGCGGTGACCCGTTCGTGCTGGGCCGCGGTGCCGAGGAGGTGCAGGCGTGCGTGGACGCCGGGGTGCCGGTCGAGGTCGTGCCGGGGGTGACCAGTGCCGTCGCGGTGCCCGCCGCCGCGGGGATCCCCGTGACGCACCGGGGGTTGGCCCGGGCGTTCGCGGTGGTGTCCGCGCACGACGACGACACCGACTGGGCGGCGCTGGCGCGCTTCGACGGCACACTGGTGCTGCTGATGGGCGTGGGTCGGCTGCGCACGCACACGGCGGTGCTCGTCGCGCACGGCATGGACCCGGCCACACCGGTGGCGGTCGTCGAGCGCGGCACGCTGCCCGACCAGCGCACCACCACCGGCACGCTGGCCGACATCGCCGACCGCGCGGCCGAGCGCGGGGTCACCAACCCTGCGGTCGTGGTGGTGGGCGCTGTCGCGGGGCTCGCCACGGTCACCACCCCGGCGCCGCTCCCCCGGGCCGCGCACGACGAGCAGGCCTAGCCTGGCCGCGTGCCCCGCCACCACACGCCCCCGACCCTCGACGTGCTGCTGCCCACCGGCCACACCGGCGCGGTTCGCCTCGCCCCGCGCGAGGACGAGTCCGAGCTGGTCGCGCTGTTCGCCGACGCCGCCGTGCGACCGGACGCACGCGTGCACGTGCGCGCCAACATGGTCAGCACGCTCGACGGCGCCGCGACCGGCCCGGACAGGCGCTCCGGGTCGATCAACGACGAGGCCGACCACCGGGTGTTCACCGCGCTGCGCGCGCTGGCCGACGTGGTCCTCATCGGTGCGGGCACGGCGCGCACCGAACGGTACGAGCCCCTGCGCACACCCGACGCCCTGCAGAGCACCCGCCGGGCCCACGGACGCACCGACGAACTCGAGCTCGCCCTGGTCACCGCCTCCGGCGCCGTGCCCGAGGTACTGCTCGACGCCGCGCGGCCGCCGCTCGTGCTGACCGTGTCCGCGTGCCCGAGCCTGGAGCTGCTGCGCTCCCGCATCGGGCCGCACCGGGTGCTGGTGGCCGGCGACGACCAGGTGGACCTGCCCACGGCGCTGGACCTGCTGGCCGACCGTGGTCTGGTGCACGTGCTGACCGAGGGCGGACCCCGTCTGCTCAGCGACCTGCTCGCGGCGGACCTGGTCGACGAGCTGTGCCTGACGTGGACGCCCCTGGTGGTGGGTGGCCCGGCACCGCGGGCGACGCGCACCGACGACTGGTTCGAGCCGGTGCACCATGCCCGTCCCCGGCACCTGCTGCACGCCGACGGCACGCTGCTGGGCCGCTGGGTGATCGATAGGCTCACGCCGTGACCGACACGATCCTGGTCCTCGCAGAGGACGCGCTGAGCCCCACCGACGTCGAGCACCTGCTCGCCCTGCACCCGGACGAGGTGCTCGACTACCGGGTGCTGGTGCCCGCCGACACCGAGCGCAACCTGCTCGTGGCGATCATCGACGACCTGAGCCTGGGTGGGCTCCGCGAGGCGCTCGACCACGCCCGGGGCAAGGAGCCGAGCGCGTCGCAGGCCACCCGCACGGCCGCCGAGCAGGTGAGCGAGACCGTCGCTGCATTCACCGCCGCGGGCCGCACGGCGACCGGCCAGGTGATCGACGACGACCCGCTGCCTGCACTGCGCTCCGCGGTCGCCGCGGGCGAGGTGCGCGAGGTCGCGGTGGTGACGTACCCGCACGCGGTCGAGGACACGTTCCACCGCGACTGGGCCTCCCGCGCCCGTGAGGAGCTGCAGGTCCCGGTGCTGCACCTGTACGCCGGGACCAGCGCACTGGGCTGAGCCGACCGCTCGCCCCATATGCGCCCGCGCCCACCTGGGCGTTCGCACGACACTAGGATGAGATGTGACCTCCTCGGCCTCCGGCAACGCCATTGCACGCGGGCTGGTCGGGGTGATCGGCGGTGTCGGGCCGGCCGCGACCGTGTGCTTCCTCGACAAGATCGTCCGGCTCACCGCGGCGGACAAGGACCAGGACCACGTCGAGCTCGTCGTGCTCCAGCACTCCTCGATCCCCGACCGCACGGCGTTCATCCTCGAGACGTCCACGCAGGACCCCGGCCCGGTGATGGCGCAGGACGCGCGGCGGCTGTCGTCGCTGGGCGTGGACTTCATCGTCGTCCCGTGCAACACGGCGCACTTCTTCACCGCCGAGGTCGAGGCGGCCTCGAGCGTGCCCGTGCTGAGCATCGTCGACGAGACGCTCGACGAGGTCGCCCGGGACGGCACGGTGCGCACCGTCGGTCTGCTGGCCACCAGCGGCACGTTGGCCTCGGGTGTCTACCAGCGCGCGGCCGACGCCCGCGGGCTGCGCACCCTGGAGCCGGACGACGACGACCAGGCCCGGGTCATGGGGATCATCTACGACCAGGTGAAGGCCGGCCGCCCCGCCGACGTGCCGACGCTGCTGCAGGTCGTGGCCGCCCTGGTGGCGCGGGGCGCCGACCGGGTGGTGCTGGGCTGCACCGAGCTGTCCGTCGTGGCCGACGAGGCGGAGCTGCTCGACCGCCCCGAGCTGGTCGACTCCCTCGACGTCCTGGCCCGGTGCACGGTGCTGCGCGCCGGGCACACGCTGCGCGACTGACCACCTGCTCACGGGCCGACCGGCCCGGGTGCGCCTGACGAACGGAGACACCGCCCGGATGCGGTACGGCAACGACGACTTCGTCCCCGTGATGCTGGGGACGAACCTCAACACCTACAACCAGGCCCGGTCGCTGCACGAGGCGTTCGGGGTCCGCTCGCTTGCCCTGGGCCGGTTCCCGCTGCGCGAGACCGCGCACTCGGCGATCCTCGACGTGCGCGCCTACCCGCGCTTCGACACGCCCGAGTTCATCGTGTCCACGCTGAAGGACCTCGCCGCGGAGCTGCCCGGGCGCAAGCGCCTGCTGCTGCCGAACATCGAGTTCTACGCCGGGGTGGTCCTGGAGCACCGCGCCGAGCTGGAGCAGGACTACCTGATCCCGCTGGTCGACGCCTCGCTGGCGGCCCGGCTGATGAACAAGCGCGACTTCGCCCGCACGTGCGCCGAGCTCGGCGTGCCGCACCCAGGCACGGTCGTCGTGGGGCCGTCCGACGTCGAGGACGAGCACCTCGGGGCGGACCTGCCGTTCGCGTACCCGGTGATCCTCAAGCCCGCCGACACCGACACGTACCCGCGCCTGCGGTTCGAGGGCAAGCAGAAGGTGTACCTGGTCGACGACGCCGCCGGGCTGCGCACGATCGCCCGTCGCATCTACGCCGCCGGGTACACCGACGACCTCATCGTGCAGGAGTACATCCCCGGCGACGAGACGGTCATGCGCGTGGCCAACAGCTACTCGGACCGGCACGGCCGGATGCGGTTCCTGTCCGTCGCCCAGGTGGCGCTGGCCGAGCCCGACCCGAACCTGGTGGGCAACTACAACGCCGTGCTCACGGTGCACGACGAGGAGCTCACGGAGTCGATCCGACGTCTGCTCGACGGCGTCGGGTACGTCGGGCCGGCGAACTTCGACGTCATGGTCGACCCGCGTGACGGCCTGGCCAAGATCCTCGAGGTCAACCTGCGTCAGGGGGCGTGCAGCTTCTTCACGATGGCCGCGGGCGGCAACCTCACCCGCTGCTACGTGGACGACCTGGTGCACGGCACCGAGCTGCCCGAGACGGTCACCACGCAGGAACGGCTGTGGGTCAACGCGCCCTACCCGGTGGTGTCCCGGTTCGCTCCTGCCTCGATGCGTCCTCGTCTGCGCGCCGCTGCCCGGCACGGTGTGACCCACACGTTGCGCTACGCGGGCGACCGTGGCCTGCGGCGCCGGCTCGAGGTGGCCCGCATCGACCTGCGCCACACGCTGGACTACGTGCGCCACTCCGCGACCCGGTTCAACCGGTAGCGGCCGGCGGGTCCTGCTCGGCCACGGTGTGCCAGGGCCGGTCGGGGTCGGTGGGCACCGGCCGTGCCGCGAGCTGCACGGCGTAGGTCGGGCGGTCCGTGCCGGTGACCGGCCCGAGGTAGGTGTGACCGGTCATCCGGCACCACACCGGCAGGTCGATGGGCGCGACGGGGTCACCGGTGGTCAGGTGCACGACCGTGCCGCCCGGCAGCTGGGCGGCGCGGTTGCGCAGCAGCACGAGCAGCCGTGCGCACCCCAGGTCGCCGCCGTCGAGGTGGTGGACATGGTCGGCGGGATCGCTGGGCGCCCCGGGGGCGTCGGTCACGTCAGCGGCCGAGTGCCGTGCGGACCACACCTGCCACGTGCCGCGCACGGTCGGCGTCCACCCCGGTGGGCAGGTTCACGACGCGCGCGATGAGGTCCTCGGTGACCGCCTGCGTGCCGTCACCGGGCGTGTACCCGTAGAGGCCGGGGTCCTGCACACCGGGGAACAGCGCCGGCCGGTACCAGCGGCCCGCGTAGACCCCGGCGCGGGCCAACGCGTCCAGCACGCGCTCGGCGCTCTGGCCGTCGGCCGCGAAGAACGGGAACCGCACCAGGGCGCTGCCCGCCGTGATCGCGCCGGGCACCTCCACCAGGTCGGCAAGCTCGTGCAGGTAGACGGCCACGGCCTGGGCACGGCGGGACTCGTCCTGCGTGAGACCCGGCAACCTGGCGGCCATCTGGGACAGGACCCACGCCGAGGGCCGCAAGGGTGGGTGGGCGAGCCCGCCGCGCAGCTCGACCGGCGCGATGGCCGGCTCGAACAGCCCGGCACGTGTCAGCAGGTCGCGCAGCCACCTCGAGGCGGCCCCGGGCAGCCGGGTCAGCACACGCAGCTGGGTGCGGTAGGTCCGGACCGCCAGGTCCAGTCGCCGACCGGCGACGGGCAGGCCCGCCAGGTCACGCACGATGCGTTCGCGCAGCGCACGGTCGGGCAACGCCGGGTTCACCCACACCGCACCGCCGAACCGGGTGGGGAGCATCTTCTCCACCCCGAAGGAGTGCACCGACACGTCGGCCAGGGGCGCACCGGCACGGTCGCGGGCCATGCGGGTCACGCAGTGGGCGCTGTCCTCGAGCACGAGCGCGCCGACCGCACGGGCACGCTCGGCAACCCTGACCGCGGCCGGCTCGTCGAGGATGCCGAACGTGTGCTGCAACGCCACGGCGCGTGTCCGGTCCCCGACGACCAGCCGGTCGGGGTCGATCGAGACCGAGCGCGGCGAGACCTCCGCGTGCACGGGCCGCAGCCCGGCCACCAGGATCGGGTCGACCGCCGTGGCACAGGTGAAGATCTGCGTGACGACCTCGCCGGGCCCACGGTCGTCCGCCAGCGCCTGCAGCACGACCTGCATGCCGTAGCGGGCCTTGAGCACCAGGAACCAGTCGGCCGGGTCGGTGCCGGTGCGCTGCGCGAGCAGATCCGTGACAACGGCGGCGTCGTGGCTGCTCATGGCACTCCCAGCGGGACGGACGAGGGGCGGACGAGAGGGTGCCCCGGGGTCCCGCGGCGGTCCGTGCAGCCTACCAACCGGCCTCGCTCGAGCGCCCCGCCGGGGCTGTGACGAGGACGGACGCACCAGGGCGAGTCGGACGCCGTCGCTATCATGGCCGACGTGCCAGCCGCCCCCTCCTCCTCCGTGCCCCCTGCCCACCCCGCCGGTCCGCTCGTCGAGCAGATCACCGACCCGGTCGCCTGGGACGCGTTGGTCGACTCCCTCGGCGGGCACCCCCTGCAGCGGTGGGGCTGGGGTCAGGTGAAAGCCACAGGCTCCTGGCAGGCCCACCGACTCCAGGTGAGCCTCGAGGGCCGGGCCGTCGGCGCGGCACAGGTCCTCGTGCGGCACCTGCCGTTCCCGTTCCGGGCGCTGAGCTACGTCCCGCGCGGCCCGGCGGTCGCCCCGGCCGACGCCGACGCACCGGTCGGGTACGGCGTCGGGGACGAAGCGATGCGTTCGCTGGTCTGCACGGCCGTGGCGCAGTGGGCCCGCCGCCACGTCGGCGGGGTCGGCATCAGCTTCGAGCCCGACTGGCCGGCCGGCACCACCGTGACCGTGCCCGGTATGGTCACCGGCCAGCAGCCGATCCTGCTGGCCAGCACCCTGATCCTCGACCTGACCCGCACCCCCGAGGAGCTCATCGCCACGATGGGCCGCACCACACGCTCCGACGTGCGCAAGGGCGGTCGCGACGTCGAGATCCGCCGGGTGCGCGAGGAGGACGAGGTCCGGGCCGTCCTGGACGTCTACCGCGACACCGCGGCACACGCCGGGTTCGCGTTGCACACCGACGAGTACTACCTGGCCGTGCACCGCGAGCTGGGTGAGGCCTCCCTGCTGGTGGCCGCGTTCCGTGAAGGCCGCCCGTGCTCGTTCGTGTGGAACGCGATCTCCGCCACGACCGCCTTCGAGCTGTACGGCGGCGTCGACGACACCGGTCGCAAGGCGCGGGCGAACGCCCCGGTGAAGTGGCACGCCGCCCAGCTCGCCCAGCAGGCCGGGGCACTGCGCTACGACATGAACGGTCTGCTGAACGACGGCATCTCGGACTTCAAGCGCTCGTTCGCCGACCACGAGGACCAGCTGGTCGGCACGCTGGACGTGCCGTTCTCGCCGTTGTACGGCCTGTGGGTGCGGGCCCTGCCCGCGGCGAAGCGCATCGTGCGCCGCTGACCCTCACGCCCCGCGCAGCGGGCGTGCGGACAGGCATCGACCGCGGTGAACCGGTGGGGTGCGGGCATCGTCCTCGGACGACGCCCGCACCCTCCGCTCAGGCGTCCTGCTCGGTGCGGTCGGTGGACCACTGGGTGTGGAACGTGCCTTCCCGGTCGGTGCGCCGGTAGGTGTGCGCGCCGAAGAAGTCGCGCTGCGCCTGGATCAGGTTGGCCGGCAGTCGGGGCGCGCGCACGCCGTCGTAGTAGGCCAGCGACGAGGAGAACGCCGGCACCGGCACGCCGTGCTGGGCGGCACCGGCCACGATCCGCCGCCAGGCCGCCAGCCCGTCGCCGACCGCGGCGGTGAAGTACTCGTCGGCCAGCAGCAGCGGCAGGTGCGCGTCGCGCTCGTAGGCCTCGGTGATCCGGTTGAGGAACCGGGCCCGGATGATGCAGCCACCGCGCCAGATGCGGGCCATGGCGCCGCGGTCGATGTCCCAGCCGAACTCCGCCGACGCCGCCGCGATCTGGTCGAAGCCCTGCGAGTAGGCCACCACCTTGGAGGCGTACAGCGCCTGACGCACGTCCTCGACGAACGCCTCGCGGTCGGCCACGTCCCACGGCTGCGTCGCGGCGGGCAGCACCGCGCGGGCGGCCTCACGCTGCGGCACGGAGCCGGACAGCGCGCGGGCGAACGTCGCCTCGGCGATCCCGGTGATCGGCACCCCCAGGTCCAGGCCGTTCTGCACGGTCCAGCGGCCGGTGCCCTTCTGCTCGGCCTGGTCCAGCACGATGTCGACGAACGCCGCGCCCGTGGCCGCATCCACGTGCGCGAGCACGTCGGCGGTGATCTCGATGAGGAACGACTCCAGGTCCCCGGTGTTCCACTGCGCGAAGATCTGCCCGATCTCGGCCGCGCTGGCACCCAGCCCCTGCTTGAGCAGGTCGTAGGCCTCGGCGATCAGCTGCATGTCGGCGTACTCGATGCCGTTGTGCACCATCTTCACGAAGTGCCCCGCGCCGTCGGGCCCGACGTACGTGCAGCACGGCACGCCGTCGACCTTCGCCGAGATCGCCTCGAGGATCGGTCCGAGCACCTCGTACGACTCGCGGGTGCCGCCGGGCATGATCGAGGGGCCGTTCAGCGCCCCCTCCTCGCCGCCGGACACGCCGGTGCCCACGAAGTGCAGCCCCTTCTCCCGCAGCGCAGCCTCTCGGCGGCGCGTGTCGGGGAAGTGCGCGTTGCCGGCGTCGATGACGATGTCGCCCTCGTCGAGCAGCGGCACCAGCTCGTCGATCACGGCGTCCGTGGCCGCACCGGCCTTGACCATCACGACGATCTTGCGCGGCCGGGCCAGCGAGGCCACGAAGTCCTCCACCGACTCCGAGGGCACGAACGTGCCTTCCTCGCCGTGGTCGGCCACCAGCGACGCCGTGCGGGCGAACGAGCGGTTGTGCACCGCGACGGTGAAACCGTTCCGGGCGAAGTTGCGGGCCAGGTTCCTGCCCATCACGGCAAGACCGGTCACACCGATCTGCGCGGCTCCAGTGGCGACCATGCGCGACGTGCTCCTTCGGGCCATGGGGCCGCGCACCGACGTACCGCGCACCTGCGCACGCAGTCGTCGCGGGCCCCGAGGGTGATGTGCCCGGTCAGCCTAACCTCGCACCGCAGGCGCACGGTCGGCGTGCCGCAACCCGAGACGGCACCCCGCGCGCCGTACGCTCGCCGACGTGACACCCGCAGGTCCGGAGGACGTCCCCGCCGAGTTCATCCGCGCCCTGCGCTCGCTGCGGAACGTGACCGTGCGCCCCGAGGTGGTCCTGGACGAGGTCTCCGGGCCTGCCCGCATCGCCCCGTACTCCGCGGCGCTGACCGCGGAGGTGCGCACCGCCCGCAGGTCGGTGGCCGCCACCGAGCTCGCCTCGGGCCGGTTCGTCGTGCTGTACGACCCTGCCGGGCAGGAGGCCTGGGAGGGCCGCTTCCGCCTGGTGACGCTCGTACGGGCCAACCTCGAGCACGAGGTGGGCGCCGACCCGATGCTGGCCGAGGTCGCCTGGAGCTGGTTCCACGACGCGCTCGCCTCGGCGGGCCTGGACGCCCACGCGGCCGGCGGCACGGTCACCCGTGTCCTCTCGCAGAGCTTCGGGGCGCTCGAGGTCCGTGAGGAGCAGTCCGAGCTGGAGGTGCGGGCGTCGTGGACGGCACGCGGCGAGGACCTCGGACCGCACCTGCGGGCGTGGACCACGCTGCTGTGCACCGTCGCCGGGCTGCCTCCGTTGCCGGAGGGCGTGGTCGCCCTCGCGCCGCGCCGTTGACCCCTGCACGCGCGCCCGTGCACCGCACCGGCACACCGTGCACGCGCTCCCACGCCTCACCCGGCCGTGGCGCACCCGGGACTCAAGTGCTCTGCGACGCATGCCGATAGGGGCCATGTGAGCATCGAGCCGCTGCGCCGTGAGGTGAGCACGGCCGCGCGCCCCGCCGCCCGATCGGTTCCCCAGCCGAGCACGCCCCGCGGAGCCTCGGCCGTCCCGCAGATGTGCCTCGTGGTGCCTGAGGTCGCCGACGGCGAGGGTGAGGCCCTCGTGCGGAACCTGCGCCGCCGCGGCGCGCACCGCGTGGTGGTCCTGACCCGGCGGGCCGGCCGCGACGAGCTCAACGCGATGCTCGCCGGTGGGTTGCGCGGTGCGGTGGCCGGGGCCGTCGAGCAGGCCGTGTCCCGTCCTGCCGTGGTGGTGCCGGTGCCCCGCCGGAGCCTGCCCGAGCTGACCGCGCGGGAGATCGGCGTGCTCGAGCTCGTCGCCGCCGGACGCAGCAACCGGCTCGTGGGCGAGGCGTTGGGGCTGTCCGCCCTGACGGTCAAGAGTCACCTGGCGCGGATCTCGCGCAAGCTCGGCACGGGCGACCGCGCCGAGCTGGTCGCCATCGCCTTCCGCGCAGGTCTACTCGACTGATCCGGCGACCACGACCCGACGCGCGGCCGTTCCGATTCGCCTGAGGGGCGGATCACACCGCGGGTGCGGCCCTCCCCCGCGCGGCCTGCACGGGGTGGACCGCGCTGTCGCCTACCGTGGACCCCATGCACGACACGGCCGCCACCACACCCGGACCGGACGCCGTCGAGGCGCCGGACCCGGCCGCCGGTGACCAGCCGACCGTGATCCCGCTGACGGAGCCCGCCGACGGGATCCCGCCGGTGGTGGACACCCCGGAGGCGTTGGCCGCCGTCGTGGAGGCCTTCGGCGCGGGCACCGGGCCGGTGGCCGTCGACGCCGAGCGTGCGTCCGGGTACCGGTACGGGCAGCGCACCTACCTCGTACAGCTGCGGCGCGAGGGTGCCGGCACCGCCCTGATCGACCCGTCCGCCCTGCCTGACCTGTCGGCCCTCTCCGAGGCGCTGGTCGGTGTCGAGTGGGTGCTGCACGCCGCGTCGCAGGACCTGCCGGGTCTGGTCGAGCAGGGCATGCGCCCGTCGCGGATCTTCGACACCGAGCTGGGCGCACGGCTGCTCGGGCTGGAGCGGGTGGGCCTGGCGGCCGTCGTGGCCGAGATGCTCGGGCTGGGCCTGGCCAAGGAGCACTCGGCGGTCGACTGGTCGACCCGTCCGCTGCCCACCGAGTGGCTGCGGTACGCCGCGCTCGACGTCGAGGTCCTCGTCGAGCTGCGCACCGTCCTGGCCGAGCGGCTCGCCGTGGCCGGCAAGGCCGAGTGGGCCGCCCAGGAGTTCGAGGCGGTGCGCACCGCACCACCGGCACCCCCGCGCGTCGAGCCGTGGCGTCGGGTCTCCGGTCTGCACGCGATCCGCGACGCCCGGCGCCTGGCCGTCGTGCGCGAGCTGTGGCAGACCCGCGACACGAACGCCCGCCAGCGCGACATCTCCCCCGGCCGGGTGCTGCCCGACCACGCCATCGTCGCCGCCGCCCAGGCCCTGCCGCGTGCGGTCCCGCAGCTGACGGCGCTGCCGGCGTTCGCCGGGAAGGGCACGCGGCGCCGCGCGACGTTGTGGCAGTCGGCGATCGACCGCGGTCTGGCACTGCCCGAGTCCGAGCTGCCCTCGGTGCGCGGGCCGAAGTCCGACGCACCGCCGCCGCCCCGGGCGTGGGCCGATCGTGACCCCGCTGCCGCGGCCCGGCTGTCGGCGGCCCGCGAGGCGGTCACGGCGTTGTCCGTCGAGCACAGCGTGCCGGTGGAGAACCTGCTCCAGCCGGATCTGCTGCGACGCCTGTGCTGGTCGCCGCCGCCGACGCTCGACGAGGCGTCGATCGCGGGCGTGCTGGAGGCCGGCGGTGCCCGTGCGTGGCAGGTGGGCCTGGTCGCCCCGCGTCTGGCGGAGGCGTTCGCCGCCGGACGCTGACCTGCGCGTTCGCGTGGCCGCCTCCGGGGGCGCGGTGCCGGGCCCCGGCCCGCTCTGTCGCATGCCGTCCGCCGCTGTTACTCTGCGGTAACTTCGACCGGTCAGGACCAAGGTCCCGGGCCTACCGGTCGGTAGACGGCCCCGCACACCGACGTGCCGAGGGCTCGAGCCAGGACACCGACGTCCCAGCCCCTGGAGGGTCGATGACGACCGAACCGACACGCCCGTCCCGCCCGGCACCGCCCGTGCGCCGCGCCGTCTTCGTCGACGGGGTCCGCACCCCGTTCGGCCGCGCCCGCAAGGACGGCCTGTACGCCAGCACACGCGCCGACGACCTCGCGGTGCGCACCGTGCGCGAGCTGCTGCGCCGTCACCCGCAGCTGCCGCCGGAGCGGATCGACGACGTGGCGATCGCCGCCACCACGCAGACCGGCGACCAGGGCCTCACCCTGGGCCGCACGGTCGGCGTGCTGGCAGGGCTGCCCCGCAGCGTGCCCGGTTTCGCGATCGACCGCATGTGCGCCGGGGCGATGACGGCGGTCACCACGGCCGCGGCCAGCATCGGCGTAGGCGCCCAGGACGTCCTGCTCGCCGGCGGCGTCGAGCACATGGGCCACCACCCCATGGGCTTCGACGCCGAACCCAACCCCCGGTTCGTCTCCGAGCGACTCGTCGCACCCGACGCGCTCAACATGGGCGTGACCGCCGAGAACCTGCACGACCGGTATCCCGCCCTGACCCGCGAGCGCGCCGACGCGTACGGCGTGGCCAGCCAGGACAAGTACGCCGCGGCACTGGCCGCCGGGAAGATCTCCCCCGACCTGGTCCCCGTCGCGCTGCGTGACCCGGAGCGCGGCTGGGGCCTGGCGACCGCCGACGAGCCGCCCCGTCCGGGGACCACCCGTGAGGCGATCCTGGCGCTGCCCACCCCGTTCCGGCCGGGTGGGCGGGTGACGGCGGGCACCGCGGCACCGCTCACGGACGGTGCGGCCGCGTGCCTGCTGGCCGCCGAGGACACCGCCGCCGACCTCGGCCTGCCCGTCCGCATGCGCCTGGTGTCGTTCGCGTACGCCGGTGTGGAGCCCGAGGTGATGGGCCTGGGACCCGTCCCCGCGACGCACAAGGCCCTCGAGCGTGCTGGCCTGGGCATCGAGGACATCGGCCTGTTCGAGATCAACGAGGCGTTCGCCGTGCAGGTGCTGGCCTTCCTCGACGCGTTCGGCCTGCCCGACGACGACCCGCGCGTCAACCCGTACGGCGGCGCGATCGCCGTCGGTCACCCCCTGGCCTCCTCGGGCGTGCGGCTCATGACCCAGCTGGCACGGCAGTTCGCCGAGCACCCGGAGGTCCGGTACGGCCTGACGACCATGTGCGTCGGGCTGGGCCAGGGCGGCACGGTCATCTGGGAGAACCCGCATCACGAGGACTACCGGCCCACCACCACCGAGGGGAGCGCCCGATGAGCGCCACCGATCCCGCAGCAGCCTCCACCGGCGCCCCGCGCGCCGAGAGAGTCAGCCACGCCCTGGTCCGCGACATCACGCTGCCCGGTGGCACGGGCACGCTCGCGCTCGTCACGGTCGACAACGGCCTGGACCACACCAAGCCGACCACGCTCGGCCCTCTCGGCATCGCCGAGCTGCACGCCGCCCTGGCCACGCTGCAGGCGCGGGCCCGGGCGGGCGAGATCGTCGCCGTGGCCGTCACCGGCAAGCCGTACTACCTGGCTGCCGGTGCGGACCTGCTCCAGGTCACCTCGGTGGCCGACCGCGACACCGCCCTGCGCCTGGGCCACAGCGGCCACGCCGCCTACCGCCTGCTGGGTGAGATGGGTGTGCCCACGTTCGCCTTCGTGAACGGTGTCGCCCTCGGCGGCGGGCTGGAGCTCGCGCTGAACTGCGACTACCGGACGGTCGCCGGCGACGTGCGCGCCCTGGCGCTGCCCGAGACGAGCCTGGGGCTCGTGCCCGGCTGGGGCGGCGCGTACCTGGTGCCCCGGCTCGTCGGCATCGAGAAGGCCCTCGAGGTGATCCTCACGCGCCCCGCCGCGAACAAGCCGTACAGCGCGCAGGAGGCCACCGCCATCGGGTTGGCCGACGTGCTGCTGGACCCCGCGGACTTCCTCGAGCAGTCGATCGCGTGGGCCGAGCAGGTCCTGCGCGGCGAGGTCGTCGTCGAGCGCCGCGCGCTCGACCCGGCCCCGCTGTGGGACGGCGCGGTCGCCGCCGCCCGCCAACGCCTGCACGCGGTGATCCACGGTTCGCGTCCGGCGCCCTACCGCGCGCTCGACCTGCTCTCCCTGGGACCCGACATCAGCCGGGACGCCGCGTTCGCGGCCGAGGACGAGGCGCTGGCCGACCTGATCGGCACCGACGAGATGCGCGCCAGTGTCTACTCCTTCGGCCTGGTCTCCGGCGGCAAGAAGCCGACCGGCGCACCCGAGCGCGCCCTGGCCCAGCCCGTCACACGGGTCGGCATCGTCGGGGCGGGCCTCATGGCGGCACAGATCGCGATGCTCGTGCAGCAGCGCCTCGGCGTGCCCGTGGTCATGCGTGACCTGGACGAGGACCGGGTGGCGCACGGACTGGCCGCGGTCCGCGCGTCGGTGGACCGGCAGACCTCGTCGGGCCGGATGAGCCAGGCGGCCGGAGCACGGCTGCTCGCGTCCGTCACCGGCACCACCGACCTGCACGACCTCGCCTCGTGCGACCTGGTCATCGAGGCGGTCACCGAGATCCTCGCGCTGAAGAAGCGGGTGTTCGCCGAGCTGGAGACGGTGGTGGCGCCCACGGCGATCCTCGCGACGAACACCTCGGCCCTGTCGGTGAGCGCCATGGCGGCCGACCTGCAGCACCCCGGACGGGTCGTCGGCCTGCACTTCTTCAACCCGGTGGCCGCGATGCCGCTCGTCGAGGTGGTGCGCGCCGAGCAGTCCACCCCCGAGGCCGTGGCCACGGCCGTCGAGGTGGCCGTGGCGCTGCGCAAGACCGCGGTGCTGGTCGGTGACCGGCCCGGTTTCGTGGTCAACCGGCTGCTGGTGCTGCTGCTCGGCGTGGTGGTCGACGCCGTCGAGCACGGCACCCCCGTCGAGGTGGCCGACCTCGCGCTCGACCCGCTGGGGCTGCCCATGCGACCGTTCGAGCTGTTCGACCTGGTCGGTCCGGCCGTGGGTCTGCACGTGCTGACCTCGCTGCGCGAGGACCTGGGCGAGCGCTTCCCGCGGTCGCCGGGGCTGGAGAAGCTGGTCGCGGACGCGGTGGTCGTGGTCGGTCCGGCACCGGCGGCTGGCCTGCCACGCCCGGTGTCCCCGGCCGTGCAGGCGGTCTTCGACGACGCGCGCAGCTCACGGGCCGGCGACGCCGGCGCGTGGGACGACGCCCCCGCGGCACTCGACGCCGCGGGTGTCCTGGACGCGGTCCTCACGGCCCTGACCGTCGAGGTCGGTCACATGCTCGACGAGGGCGTGGTCAGCACACCGCAGCAGATCGACCTGTGCATGATCCTGGGCGCCGGGTGGGGGTTCCACCTGGGCGGGCTCACGCCGTACCTGGATCGCACGGGCTACAGCGAGCGGGTGCTGGGTCGGCGGTTGCTGCCGGACGGCCTGGCGAACGTGCCCGGCGCCGCGGTGCCGACCGCAGGACCGACCGTGCGGGTCTGACCCGACAGACGACCGACGCCGGTCCGACGAGTATCCGTCGGACCGGCCTCGGTCAAGACCACGCCGCGACCGCCCGCACACCCCCACGGCGCCGGTGCGCGGTCGCGGCGCGGTCGGTCAGAAGGTCGCCAGCCCGCGAGAGCGGAACTGCTCGCGCACCCGGGCGACCAGCTCGGGCGTGGGCGGCTGCGTGTCGGCGAGCTCGTAACGCATCCCGAGCTCGGCCCACTTGTCCTGGCCCATCTGGTGGAAGGGCAGCACCTCGACGCGGGTCACGGTCGAGAGGGTCGCGACGTAGTCGGCCACCGCCTCGACGTTCTCCACCGCGTCCGTCAGCCCGGGGACCAGCACGAACCGGATCCAGATCTCGGTGCCGTGCGCGGCCAGCCGCCGACCGAAGTCGAGCGTGGGCGCCAGCTCACGGCCCGTGGCCTTCTTGTACGTCTCCGGGATGCCGGACTTCACGTCCAGCAGCACCAGGTCGATGTCGTCGAGCATCTCGTCGGTGCACTGCGCGCCGAGGTAGCCCGAGGTGTCGACGGTGGTGTGGATGTCCATGGCCTTGGCCCCGCGCAGCAAGCTGCGCACGAACGCGGGCTGCATGAGCGGTTCACCACCGGAGATGGTCAGACCACCACCGGTCGCCTTGAACACACCGCGGTACCGCGCGACCCTGCTCAGGATCTCCTGAGCGCTGACGTCGGTCCCGCGACGCATCTCCATGGTGTCGGGGTTGTGGCAGTACAGGCAGCGCAACGGGCATCCCGACAGGAACACCGTCATGCGCGTGCCCGGCCCGTCCACGGCCGTGACGAGCTCCCAGGAGTGCACCGAGCCGACCTGACCGGCCCGGACCGCCGCGAGGCGCTCGGACCGTTCCTGCTCAGTGGCCTCCAGACCCTCCGTGCCGGCGTGGGCGCGCACGTGAGAACCGCCGACGAGCGGCATACCCAGCGACACCACGGGTGCGCCGTCCTGCCGCTCGTCGACGGTTGTCATCGTCTGCTCCTCGTTCCGGTCCGGATCGACTCTGCTACGAGCGTCAGACCGCGCCGTGGAACGTGCGCGAGAGGACGTCGAGCTGCTGCTCGCGCGTCAGCCGCACGAAGTTCACCGCGTAGCCGGAGACCCGGATGGTGAGCTGCGGGTAGTTCTCGGGGTGCTCCATGGCGTCCTCGAGCGTCTCGCGGTTCAGCACGTTGACGTTCATGTGGTAGCCGGAGGACATCACGTAGGAGTCGAGCAGACCGACCAGGTTGGTCACCTGCTCCTCCTTCGTGCGGCCCAGACCCGAGGGGACCACGGAGTTGGTCAGCGAGATGCCGTCCATGGCCTCCGAGTACGGCAGCTTGGCGACCGACAGCGCCGAGGCGAGCATGCCGTGGCTGTCGCGCCCGTTCATCGGGTTGGCACCCGGGGCGAACGGCTGGCCGGCCTTGCGACCGTCCGGCGTCGAGCCGGTGGCCTTGCCGTAGACGACGTTGGAGGTGATCGTCAGCACCGACTGCGTGTGCAGCGACTCGCGGTACGTCGGGGTCTTGCGGATCTTCTCCATGAACGACTTGACGATGCCGACCGCGATCTCGTCGACACGGTCGTCGTCGTTGCCGAAGGCCGGGTAGTCGCCGGAGACGGCGTACTCGGTGATCAGACCGTCGGTGCTGCGCAGCGGGGTGACCGTCGCGTACTTGATCGCGGACAGCGAGTCCGCCACGACCGACAGGCCGGCGATGCCGCAGGCCATGGTGCGCAGGATGGTGCGGTCGTGCAGCGCCATCTCGATGCGCTCGTACGCGTACTTGTCGTGCATGTAGTGCACGCAGTTGAGCGCGTCGACGTAGGTCTGGGCCAGCCAGTCCATCATCACGTCGAACTTGGCCATGACGTCGTCGTAGTCGAGGACGTCGCCCTCGACCGGTGCGCTGCTCGGGGCGACCTGCTTGCCCGAGACCTCGTCGCGGCCACCGTTGATGGCGTAGAGCAGGGTCTTGGCCAGGTTCACGCGGGCGCCGAAGAACTGCATCTGCTTGCCGACCTGCATCGGGGAGACGCAGCACGCGATGGCTGCGTCGTCGCCCCAGGAGCCGCGGATGAGGTCGTCGGACTCGTACTGCACGGCCGAGGTGTCGATCGAGACCTTGGCGCAGTAGTCCTTGAAGCCCTGCGGCAGGCGCTCGCTCCAGAAGACCGTCATGTTCGGCTCGGGGGCCGGGCCCAGGTTGTACAGCGTCTGCAGGAACCGGAACGAGTTCTTGGTGACGAGCGGACGCCCGTCCTCGCCGATGCCACCGATGGACTCGGTCACCCAGGTCGGGTCGCCCGAGAACAGGGCGTCGTACTCCGGGGTCCGCAGGAACCGGACGATGCGCAGCTTGATGACGAAGTCGTCGATGATCTCCTGCGCCTGCTCCTCGGTGATCGCACCGGACTGCAGGTCGCGCTCGAGGTAGATGTCCAGGAACGTCGAGGTGCGACCGAGGGACATGGCCGCGCCGTTCTGCTCCTTCACGGCGGCGAGGTAGCCGAAGTACAGCCACTGGACGGCCTCGCGACCGGTCGTGGCCGGGCCCGAGATGTCGTAGCCGTAGGTCTTCGCCATGGCCTTGAGCTCGTTGAGCGCGCGGATCTGCTCCGCGTTCTCCTCGCGGTCACGGATGACGTCGGCCGACGAGCGCTCCATGTCGAGCTCTGCCCGCTCGAGCTTCTTGCCGGCAATCAGGGCGTCGACGCCGTACAGGGCCACGCGGCGGTAGTCACCGATGATGCGGCCGCGGCCGTAGGCGTCCGGCAGGCCGGTGATGATGTGCGACGAGCGCGCGGCGCGCACGGCCGGCGGGTACACGTCGAAGACGCCGTCGTTGTGCGTCTTGCGGTACTTGGTGAAGATCTCCGAGACGATCGGGTCGGGCTCGTAGCCGTAGGTCTCCAGTGACTTCTCGACCATCCGGTACCCACCGTTGGGCATGATGGCGCGCTTGAGCGGGGCGTCCGTCTGGAGGCCGACGATGACCTCGTTGTCCTGGTCGATGTAGCCCGCGGCGTGCGACGTGATCGTCGACGGCGTGTGCTGGTCGACGTCGTAGATGCCCTTCTCGCGCTCGGCGGGGAACATCGCCGACAGCTTGGCCCAGATGCCGGTGGTGCGCTCCGTCGCGCCGGCCAGGAAGCTGTCGTCGCCGAGGTACGGCGTGTAGTTGCGCTGGATGAAGTCGCGGACGTCGATCCGGTCGACCCAAGGACCGGCGACGAACCCGCTCCAGGCAGGCTGAGAGGTTGTCTCAGCGGTGTCGCTGGCGGGAACTGAGGTGGTGGACATCTGTTCTCCTCGGGAGTCGGTACTCACGACACTAGGGACGAAGTCATGGGATGTCTTGGGACCTAGGGCCCCGAGGGGCCCGAGCGCCACGTGACTCCCGTCACTGCGTGTCCGTCATGCCGCAGCACCACCCGCCGACGAGGGGTACCCGATGCCAGGTCAGACCCGCTGCCCCAGCGCCGTGAGCACGTCACGGGCGACATCCTGCGGGCGCAGCCGCAGGGCACCCACGAGCTGGTCGCGCGTGGCGTGCTCGAGGAACGTGCGCGGGATCCCGATGGCCTGCACGGGCGTGGCGATCCCCGCCTCGCGCGCCCGCTGACCGACCAGCGTGCCGATGCCGCCGTCGACGACGCCGTCCTCGATCGTCACCACGTGGTCGTGCTCCCCCACCATCTTGGTCAGCGCGCTCGGCACCGGCAGGACCCAGCGCGGGTCGACGACCGTGACCCGCAGACCGTGCGCCGCCAGGACCTGAGCGGTCTCGAGCGCCGTGGGAGCCATCGCCCCCACGCCCACGACCAGCACCGACGTCGCGCCTTCCGGCGCGTCGTGCCGGGCCAGCAGGTCGATGCCGTCGACGTCCTCCAGCGCCGGGACCGCCTCCCCCATCGCACCCTTGGGGTACCGCACCACGGTCGGTGCGTCGTCGATGTCGACGGCCGCGCGCAGCGCCTCGCGCAGCGTCGGCTCGTCACGCGGGGCAGCCAGACGCAGCCCGGGAACCACCGCGAGCATCGCCATGTCCCACATGCCGTTGTGGCTCGCGCCGTCGTCCCCGGTCAGACCGGCACGGTCCAGCACGAACGTGACACCCGCCTGGTGCAGGGCGACGTCCATGAGCACCTGGTCGAACGCACGGTTGAGGAACGTGGCGTACACCGCCACCACGGGGTGCAGACCGGCGAAAGCCATGCCCGCCGCACTCGTGGCCGCATGCTGCTCGGCGATCCCGACGTCGAACACCCTGGTCGGGAACGCCTTGGCGAACGGCGCCAGGCCCACCGGTTGCAGCATCGCCGCGGTGACCGCCACCACGTCGGGGCGGCGCCGACCGATGCGGACCATCTCGTCGGCGAACACACCCGTCCAGCCGAACCGGGAAGGAGCCACGGGCAGACCCGTCTCCGGGTGGATCTGCCCGACCGCGTGGAAGCGGTCCGCGACGTCCTGCTCGGCGGGGGTGTAGCCGCGCCCCTTCTCGGTGATGACGTGGACGATCACCGGACCGCCGAAGGCCTTGGCCGCACGCAGCGCTCGCTCGACGCTCGCCTCGTCGTGCCCGTCGACCGGACCCACGTACTTCAGGCCCAGGTCCTCGAACATGCCCTGCGGCGCGACGACGTCCTTGATGCCCTTCTTCAGGCCGTGCAGCGCCTCGTAGGCGAACCGGCCGGGCGGGCCGGACCGCCGCAGCGTGCGCTTGCCCCACAGCAGCACGTTCTCGTAGCTGCGCGTGGTGCGCAGCGTCGTCAGGTGATGGGCCAGGCCGCCGATCGTCGGGTCGTACGACCGCCCGTTGTCGTTGACGACCATGACCAGACGACGGTCCTGGCCCGCGGCGATGTTGTTCAGCGCCTCCCAGGCCATGCCGCCGGTGAGCGCACCGTCGCCGATGACGGCCACCACGTGGCGCTCGCCCCGACCACGCAGCTCGTTGGCCTTGGCGATGCCGTCCGCCCAGCTCAGGGCCGTCGAGGCGTGCGAGTTCTCGACCACGTCGTGCTCGGACTCGGCGCGGCTGGGGTAGCCGGACAGACCGCCGCGCCGGCGCAGCGCCGAGAAGTCCCGACGTCCGGTGAGCAGCTTGTGCACGTACGCCTGGTGACCGGTGTCGAACACGAGGGTGTCCCGCGGCGAGTCGAACACCCGGTGCAGCGCGATCGTCAGCTCGACCACACCGAGGTTGGGGCCCAGGTGCCCCCCGGTGCGTGAGACCTGCTCGACCAGGAACCGGCGGATCTCCGCGGCCAGCTCGCCGACCTGCTCCTGGTCCAACGCCCGGACGTCCGCCGGCGATCCGATCCCGTCGAGCAGTGACATGCGCAACAACCCTTTCCAGACGGCCCACGTGCGGCGACGATGCCGCACGGTGCGGTGCGCCGAAGGCTGCACCCACTCTAGGACGCCGACCGGCGACGCACCGCCGGGTGCCGGGTCGCGCACGTGCAGGCCTGGTGAAGGCCCGGGGGTGGGCGCAGCCGGGGACCGGGCGCGACCCAGGACCACCTATCATGGGGCGGAAAGGGGGAAACCCATGCGCTTCCTGCCCGGCCACACGGCCACCTCCGACCTCACGTACGGCGACGTCTTCCTCGTCCCGTCGCGTTCCGAGGTCACCTCCCGGTTCGACGTCGACCTGTCCTCGGTCGACGGCACCGGCACCACGATCCCCGTCGTCGTGGCCAACATGACCGCGGTCGCCGGCCGCCGGATGGCCGAGACGGTCGCCCGCCGGGGCGGTCTGACGGTGATCCCCCAGGACATCCCGACCGATGTCGTCGCCGACGTGATCGCCTCCGTCAAGGCCCGGCACACGGTCGTCGAGAGCGCGGTCGTCGTCACGCCGCACGACACCGTGCACACGGCCCTGACCCTCATCGGCAAGCGCGCGCACGGCGCCGCGGTCGTCGCCGTCGACGGTCGTCCGGTGGGCGTGGTGACGGAGGCCGACTGCCAGGGTGTCGACCGCTTCACGCAGGTCGGCGACGTCATGACGGCCAACCCCACCACGGTGGACCTCGACGTCGTCGAGCAGGGCGGCACGCGTGGCCTGGAGGCCGCGTTCGAGAAGCTGCACGCCTCGCGCCGCAAGTTCTCCCCCGTGGTGCGCGACGGCGCACTGGTCGGCGTGCTCACCCAGGTCGGCGCGCTGCGCTCGTCCATCTACGCACCGGCGCTCGACGCCTCGGGCCGCCTGCGTGTGGCCGCCGCCGTGGGCATCAACGGTGACGTCAAGGCCAAGGCCGCCGAGCTGCTCGAGGCGGGTGTGGACACGCTGGTCGTCGACACCGCGCACGGCCACCAGCGCAAGATGCTCGACGCGCTGGCCGCGGTGCGATCGCTCGACCCGCACGTGCCCGTCGTGGCCGGCAACGTGGTCACGGCAGCCGGTACACGCGACCTCATCGAGGCCGGTGCGGACATCGTCAAGGTCGGCGTCGGCCCCGGTGCCATGTGCACCACGCGCATGATGACCGCGGTCGGTCGCCCGCAGTTCTCCGCGGTGCTCGAATGCGCCGCCGAGGCCCGCCGGCTCGGCCGCCACGTGTGGGCCGACGGTGGCGTTCGCCACCCGCGCGACGTCGCCCTGGCGCTGGCCGCCGGCGCCTCGCAGGTCATGGTCGGCTCGTGGTTCGCCGGCACGCACGAGTCCCCCGGCGACCTGCACGAGGACGGCTCCGGTCGGCTCTACAAGGAGTCCTTCGGCATGGCCTCGGCCCGTGCGGTCGCCGCCCGCACCCGTGGCGGGTCGGCGTTCGACCGGGCCCGCAAGGCGCTGTACGAGGAGGGCATCTCGTCCTCGCGCATGTACCTCGACGCCCGCCGTCCCGGTGTGGAGGACCTCATCGACCACATCACGGCCGGTGTGCGCTCGGCAGCGACGTACGTCGGTGCCACCACGCTCGAGGAGCTGCACGAGCGCGCCACGGTCGGCATCCAGTCCGCCGCCGGCTACGAGGAGGGACGCCCGCTGCCCGACGGGTGGTGAGCGGACCCGGACGCGGACGGGGACGGCCCCCGGCGAGCAACTAGGCTCGCCGGTGTGAGCCGTCCCGTCCTCGTCCTGACGCATGCCCCGCACGAGGGACCCGGGCTGATCGCCCGCGCGCTCGACGCGCCGATCAGGGTGCGTACCGTGCTCGACCTGACCGACGCGCGGCTGCCCCCGCTCGAGGAGCTGTCCGGCGTGGTCGTCATGGGCGGCCCGATGGACGCCGACGACGTCGCCGGGCACCCCGGCCTGGCCGCCGAGCAGGCACTACTGGCGGCCGCGGTCGACGCCGAGGTCCCCGTGCTGGGCGTGTGCCTGGGCATGCAGCTGCTGGCGCTGGCGCTCGGCGCCCGCCTGCACCTGCGCGCCGCCACCGAGATCGGGTTCGCCCCGATCGACGTCGTCGCCGACGATCCCGTCCTGGCGGCCTTCGGCCCGCGCCCGACGGTGCTGCACTGGCACTCGGACACGGTCGACCTGCCGAACGGGGCCACGCTGCTGGCCTCCACCGGGGCCACGCCCGTGCAGGCCTTCCGTGCCGGCAGCGCCCTGGGACTGCAGTTCCACCCCGAGCTCGACACCGGGATGCTCGACCTGTGGCTGTCGACGCCGGACATGCTCGACGGGCTCTCACCCGAGGAGGTCGAGCAGATCCGGGTCGACGGCGCCCGGCACCTGCCCGCCCTGGTCCCTGCGACGCAGGCGCTCGTCACCGGGTTCGGGGAGCTCGTCAGGGCACGGGGATGACCGCGCCGGCTGCGGGCGGCGCGCGCGCCGAGCTGGTCGAGCTGTGCGCACGAGGCCTCGACTGGCGGATCGACCCCGTGCGCGTCCTCGACGACGCCGCGTCTGCCCGACCGGCGGCCGTGCTCGTGCTCTTCGGCGCGCTCGACGCCGCACCGGCCCGCACCGGCGCACCGGCGGTCGCCCGCGACCTCGACGTGCTGCTCCAGCGACGGTCCGGCGCGCTGCGCCACCACGCCGGTCAGATCGCGTTCCCCGGCGGGCGCCTGGAGCCCACCGACGCCGGGCCGCGCGAGGCGGCGCTGCGCGAGGCCGTCGAGGAGGTCGGCCTGGACGCGGCAGGCGTCGAGGTGCTCGGCACGCTGCCGCCCCTGCCCGTCCCTGTCAGCAACCACCTGGTCACGCCCGTCCCGGCGTGGTGGACGCTGCCCTCGACGGTGGCGGCCGTCGACCACGCCGAGACCGTGGAGGTGTTCCGGGTCGCCGTCGCCGACCTGCTCGACCCGGGCAACCGCGCCAGCGTCGAGCACACGCGCCGAGGCCGCACCGTCCGCACACCCGCGTTCACCGTCGACGGCATGCTCGTGTGGGGGTTCACCGGGATCGTCCTGGCCCGCATGTTCGACGCACTCGGCTGGAGCGTGCCGTACGACCCCTCCCGAGTCGTCGAGGTGCGCTGACGTGCTCGGTCCCGTCCCCGAGGTCGACATCACCGAGGACCTCGTACGCACGCTCCTGCAGCAGCAGCACCCCGACCTGGCCGACCTTCCCCTGACGTGGGCGGGCGCCGGGTGGGACAACGCGCTGTGGCGCGTCGGCGAGCACCTGGCCGCACGGTTCCCCGTCCGGGCGGCCGCAGCGGACCTGCTGGTCCACGAGCAGCAATGGTTGCCGGTGCTGGCCCCCCGTCTGCCCGTCGACGTCCCGGCACCGGTCCGGCGCGGCGCAGCCTCGGCGAGCTACCCGTGGGCGTGGAGCGTCGTGCCGTGGTTCGAGGCCGACGCCGCACACCGCACCCCGGTGGCGCACCGGTCGGCGTGGGCACCGCAGCTGGCCGAGGTGCTGCACGCCCTGCACAGGCCCGCACCCGCCGACGCCCCGGACAACCCGTTCCGCGGCGGCCCGCTCGGTCCGCGCGGCGACACGTTGGCCGACCGTGTGCACCAGCTCGGCCTCGCCGACGCCGACCGCATCCTCGAGCGCTGGCGCGACCTGGCCGGTGCACCGGCCTGGGACGGGCCACCCCTGTGGCTGCACGGCGACCCGCACCCGGCCAACCTGCTGGTGCACGGCGGACGGCTGCGTGCCGTCATCGACTTCGGCGACGTGACCTCGGGTGACCCTGCCTCGGACCTGTCCACCGCGTGGCTCACGTTCGACGCCGAAGGGCGCGCGGCGTTGCGGGACCGGCTGGCGTACGACGAGGCGACGTGGCGGCGCGCGCAGGCGTGGGCCCTGTCCCTGGCCGTGGTGATGCTGCTGCACCCCGTGGACCACCCGCACCTGGTGCCGATCGGCCGCCACGGCCTCGCGCAGGCGCTGGCGGACTGAGCGGCGCGATACTGACGCGATGGCGCACGCAGCGAACAAGACCGTCGTGACGGATGCGGACGTCGAGGCGTTCCTCGCGGCTGTCGATCACCCGGTCCGGCGCCGTGACGCGCAGCGTCTGCTCGCCCTGATGCGCGAGGTCACCGGTGAGCCGGCACGCCTGTGGGGTCCGAGCATCGTCGGCTTCGGCGCGTACCACTACAGGTATCCCTCGGGCCGCGAGGGCGACATGGCCGCGGCCGGGTTCTCGCCGCGCAAGGCGGCCACCACGATCTACTTCCCGGACGGCGTCGAGGCGCACGCCGAGCTGCTGGCCCGCCTGGGCCCGCACACGGTCGGCAGGAGCTGCCTGTACGTCAAGGACCTCGACGACGTCGACCTGTCCGTGCTCGAGCAGGCCGTCCGCCGCTCCTACGCGACGATGACCTCGGACGACGACGGGGGCGCGGGCGCGAGCGCCCGCGCCCCCC
>NZ_JBQIAR010000004.1:0-282738 GCF_052036975.1 Cellulomonas soli | reverse complement strand
GAGTCGTCGGCAGCGTCATCTGACTATCCCCTGCGAGATGTGTATAAGAGACAGTGACTATCCCCTGCGAGATGTGTATAAGAGACAGCCCCCGAGCCGATCAGGCCGTGACGAGCGAACGCAGCACGTACTGCAGGATGCCCCCGTTGCGGTAGTAGTCCGCCTCACCGGGTGTGTCGATCCGCACGACCGCGTCGAACGTGACGACCGCACCGTCGGCCCTGGTCGCGGTGACCGCCACCGCGCGCGGCGTGACGCCGTCGTTGAGCGCGGTCACCCCCGCGATGTCGAACGTCTCGGTGCCGTCCAGGCCGAGGGAGTCGGCCGACTCCCCCTCGGGGAACTGCAGGGGCAGCACGCCCATGCCGATGAGGTTCGAGCGGTGGATCCGCTCGAAGCTCTCGGTGATGACGGCCTTCACGCCCAGCAGGCGCGTGCCCTTGGCCGCCCAGTCGCGCGAGGAGCCCGAGCCGTACTCCTTGCCCCCGAGCACGACGAGCGGCACACCGGCGGCCTGGTAGGCGACCGAGGCGTCGTAGATCGTCGTCTGCTCACCGGTGAGCAGGTTGCGCGTGAACCCGCCCTCGACACCCGGCACGAGCTGGTTGCGCAGGCGGATGTTCGCGAACGTGCCGCGGATCATCACCTCGTGGTTGCCGCGCCGCGAGCCGTAGGAGTTGAAGTCACGGCGGTCCACCCCGTGCTCGGCCAGGTAAGCACCCGCCGGGCTGTCGGCCTTGATGGAGCCGGCCGGGCTGATGTGGTCGGTGGTCACCGAGTCGCCCAGCTTGGCCAGCACGCGCGCCCCGGAGATGTCCGTGACCGGCTCGGGCGTGGCGCCCATGCCCTCGAAGTACGGGGGCTTGCGCACGTACGTCGACTCGGTGTCCCAGTCGAACGTGTTGCCCTCGGGCGTCGGCAGCGCGCGCCAGCGGTCGTCGCCGGAGAACACGTCGGCGTAGTCGTGGGTGAACATCGCCCGGTCGATCGACGCGTCGATCGTCGCCTGCACCAGCTCCGGCGACGGCCAGATGTCCCGCAGGAAGATCGGCGACCCGTCCTCCGCGCGACCCAGCGGATCGGCCTCGAAGTCGAAGTCCATCGTGCCCGCGAGCGCGTACGCGATGACCAGGGGCGGCGAGGCCAGGTAGTTCATCTTGATGTCGGGGTTGATGCGCCCCTCGAAGTTGCGGTTGCCGGACAGCACCGCGGCCACGGCCAGGTCGTGGGCGTTGATCGCCTCGGAGACCTGCTCGTCGAGCGGACCGGAGTTGCCGATGCACGTCGCGCACCCGTACCCGACCAGGTGGAAGCCGAGCTTCTCCAGGTACGGCCACAGGCCGGCCTTCTCGTAGTAGTTCGTGACGACCTGCGACCCGGGTGCCATCGAGGTCTTGACCCACGGCTTGGCGGTCAGGCCCTTCTCGACCGCGTTCTTGGCCAGCAGCGCTGCGGCGAGCATGACCGAGGGGTTCGAGGTGTTGGTGCACGAGGTGATGGACGCGATCGCGACCGCGCCGTGGAACAACCCGAACGAACGTCCCTGCGAGTCGGTGACCTTGACCGTGTGGTCGGTCGGGGCGGACACCGCCGGGGAGTCCGAGGCGGGGAACGACTCGCGCTCGGCCTCGTCGACGCCGTTGCCGACCTCGGGGGCATAGGTGGGAAGGTCGCGCTGGAACTGCTCCTTGGCCCGCGAGAGCTCGATGCGGTCCTGGGGTCGCTTCGGGCCGGCGATCGAGGGCACCACGGTGGACAGGTCGAGCTCGAGGTACTCGGAGAACAGCGGCTCGACGTAGCCGGGGGCCGTGGGGTCGAGCCACATGCCCTGCTCCTTGGCGTACGCCTCGACAAGGTCCAGCTGCTCCTGCGAGCGCCCCGTCAGGCGCAGGTAGTCGATCGTCACGGAGTCGACCGGGAAGATCGCGACCGTGGAACCGAACTCGGGGCTCATGTTGCCGATGGTGGCGCGGTTGGCCAGCGGCACCGCTGCGACGCCCTCGCCGTAGAACTCCACGAACTTGCCGACCACGCCGTGCTGGCGCAGCTTCTGGGTGATCGTCAGGACGACGTCGGTCGCGGTGACACCGGCCGGGATCTGGCCGACGAGCTTGAATCCGACGACACGGGGGATGAGCATCGAGACGGGCTGGCCGAGCATGGCCGCCTCGGCCTCGATGCCGCCGACGCCCCAGCCGAGCACACCCAGGCCGTTGACCATCGTGGTGTGCGAGTCGGTGCCCACGCACGTGTCGGGGTACGCCTTGCCGTCACGGACCATGACGCCGCGGGCCAGGAACTCGATGTTGACCTGGTGCACGATGCCGGTGCCCGGGGGCACGACCTTGAAGTCGTCGAACGCGGTCTGGCCCCAGCGCAGGAACTGGTACCGCTCGCGGTTGCGCTCGTACTCCAGCGCCACGTTGCGCTCGAACGCGTCGGCGCGGCCGGCGACGTCGATCTGCACCGAGTGGTCGATGACCATCTCGGCGGGGGCCAGCGGGTTGATGCGCTCGGGGTCTCCCCCGAGGTCGGCGACGGCCTCGCGCATGGTGGCCAGGTCGACCACGCAGGGCACCCCGGTGAAGTCCTGCATGATCACGCGGGCGGGCGTGAACTGGATCTCGGTGTCGGGCTGGGCGTCGGGGTCCCACCCGGCCAGGGCGCGCACGTGGTCCGCGGTGATGTTGGCGCCGTCCTCGGTGCGCAGCAGGTTCTCCGCCAGGACCTTGAGGCCGTACGGCAGCCTCTCGAGTCCCGGGACCGCGGCGAGGCGGTAGACCTCGTACGAGGCCTCACCGACCTCGAGCGTTCCCTTCGAACCGAAGCTGTCGACGCTGCTCACGTGGGGCTCCTTCGCTGTGGCGTGCCTGCCGGTCCACCCAGCGTAGGGCTCGACGTCGCGGCATTTATCTCGACATCAAGATACATCGTCGGGGGTCCGGATGCACACCCGACGCGCGGGCGGACCACCCGGCAACGGCCTCACGGCAGGCCGTCGCCGGTCGGGGCGGGCCGGACGTGCCGGACGCCCGGCGGGCGAACCGTCCGGGCGTCCGGGAGCACGGCGCACGCACGCCGCGCCTCACCTCACCGTGGCAGGTCAGGCTCAGGGCGTGCTCTCGTCGTGCTGCTCCTGCGCGGCCTGCTGGGCCTTGCGCTCGGCCTCCACCGCGCGCTGCTGCGCCCGCACGTCGTACTCGGGTGTGCCGGACTTGTACAGCTCGCGCGTAGCAGCGCGACTCGCCTCGGCCAGCCTGTGGTCGGCGTCCTTCTGCGTCACAGCGGAACTCCCTCCCGCCGGGCCGCGTCGGTCCGGCTGACTCCACGCTAACCCGCTCGCCCGGGCGTCGCACGGGCTCCCCGGACGCCGTCCAGGGCGCGTTCGAGGAAGCCTGCCGAGGACCGCTCAGCGGCTCAGGACGGCAACCGCCTCGAGATGGTGCGTCATCGGGAACAGGTCCAGGCCACGCACCTGGTCCAGTCCGTACCCGGCCTCCGCCAGGTAGGCCACGTCACGGGCCAGGGCCGCCGGGTCGCACGCCACGTACACCACGCGCGTGGGGCGCAACGCGGCGATCGCCGCGCACACCGCTCGGCCGGCACCCGTGCGCGGCGGGTCGAGCACCACGGCATCGGCGTGCACCACGTCGGAGTCCGCGTCCTGGCGCCCCTGCAGCACCCGCAGCACGTCACCGCCGTGCAGCTGCACGTGGCGCCGGTCGTGCACGTTCCGGCGCGCGTCGCGCACCGCTCGCTCGTCACCCTCGACCGCGACCACCTCACCGGTCTCCCCCACCGCATCGGCCAGGGGCGTGGTGAACAGCCCGGCACCGGCGTACAGGTCCAGCACCGTGGCACCCTCGACGTCGCCCAGTCCGGACAGCACCGCGTCCACCAGCAGCCCGGGAGCCTCGCGGTGCACCTGCCAGAAACCCGCGGCGGCGACCCGGTAGTCGTACCGGACGGTGCCGTGCTGCACGACCTCACGCACCGCGGCCCGGGCGTTGGGGCGCGGGTCCACCCGCCCACGGCTGAGGTCGAACGGCTCGCCGTCGACCAGCACCACCGGGGTGTCGCCACCGGCAGGCGCGACGACCTCGATCCTGGCGCCCGCACGCCAGCGGCGGTCGAACAGCCCCAGCTCGGCGATCGCCTGGCTGGCCAGCGGCATCGAGGACAACGGGAGCACGTCGTGCGACCGGTGCGCACGCATGCCCGCCCTGCCCTGCTCGTCCGCCACGAGCTCGATGCGGGTGCGCCAGCCGAGGCCCCCGAGTTCGTCGTCACCGGGTGCCGCGGACACCGCCACGGCCTCGGCCGGCAGGTCCAGCCGCGCCAGGCGGCGCAGCTGCTCAGCCAGCACCGTCGACTTCCAGGCGCGCTGCGCCTCGAGCGCCACGTGCGCCAGCTCGCCGCCGCCCACCCCGCCGGGGCCTGCCTCGGGCCAGGCCGAGGCCACCCGGTCGGGCGAGGCATCGAGGACCTCGACGGCGTCGCCACGCCAGAACTTCGCCGACTCCTCGGCCTCGGTCAACCGGACCCGCACGCGCTCGCCGGGCAGCGTGTGCCGCACGAAGACGACACGGCCCTCGTACCTGGCCACGCAGTGCCCGCCGTGCGCGACGGGGCCGATCTCGAGCTCGACGAGCGAACCGTCGTCGGCGGGGTCGTGCGGGGAGGTCGTCTCAGTAGCCACGCGGAACGGTACCCCGGACCCGGTCCTCCAGGCCCGTCTGCCCCTCGGTGGAGGCCAGCTGCCACGGCACCGAGGCCACGACCACGCCCGGCGTGAACAGCAGCCGACCCTTGAGCCGCAGCGCGCTCTGGTTGTGCAGCAGGTGCTCCCACCAGTGCCCGACCACGTACTCCGGGATGTACACCACGACCAGGTCGCGCGGGCTGTCGCGCCGGATCGAGCGCACGTACGTCAGCACCGGCCGGGTGATCTCGCGGAACGGGGAGTCGAGCACCCGCAGCGGCACCGGCAGCCCCATCTGCTCCCACTGCTCGCGCAGCCGCACGACGTCGTCGGCGTCGACCCCGACGGTGACGGCCTCGAGCACGTGCGGGCGCGAGGCCCGCGCGTAGGCCAGGGCGCGCATGGTGGGGCGGTGCAGGTGGGAGACCAGCACGATCGCGTGCACCCGGCTCGGCAGCGCCCGCGCCTGCTCGGCGTCGGCGCCCAGGGCCAGCTCGGCGCGCACCCGGTCGTAGTGGCCGCGGATGCCCTTCATGAGGACGAAGACCGCGATCATCGCCAGGATCGCGATCCACGCGCCGTGCGTGAACTTGGTGATCAGCACGATCACCAGCACCGTGGCGGTCATCGCCAGGCCGATGGTGTTGATGACCCGTGACCGCTTCATCGCAGCGCGTGCCCGCGGGTCGGGCTCGGTGGCCAGGAAGCGAGTCCAGTGGCGCACCATGCCGAGCTGGCTGAGCGTGAACGAGACGAACACGCCCACGATGTACAGCTGGATCAGCCGCGTGACCTGCGCGTCGAACGCCCAGATCAGGGCGATCGCCGCGGCCGCCAGCGTGATGATGCCGTTGGAGAACGCGAGCCGGTCGCCGCGCGTGTGCAGCTGACGCGGCAGGTAGCCGTCGCGCGCCAGGATCGAGCCGAGCACCGGGAACCCGTTGAACGCGGTGTTGGCCGCCAGCACCAGGATCAGGCCGGTCACCACGGCCACGAGCACCGCCATGAACGGCAGCCCCTGGAACACCGCCGTCGAGAGCTGGCTGATCACCGGGTGCTGCACGTAGTCCTCGCCGACGGGCACACCACCCTCGAGCAGCTGCACGGCAGGGTCCTCGGCGAACCGGATCCCGGTGGCCCCGGCGAGCAGCAGGATCGACATGATCATCGCCACGGAGATGCCGCCGAGCAGCGCCAGGGTGGTGGCGGCGTTCTTCGACTTCGGCTTCTCGAACGCGGGGACGCCGTTGCTGATCGCCTCGACACCGGTCAGGGCCGCGCAGCCGGACGCGAACGCCCGCAGCACCAGGAACCCGCCGGCGAGCCCCGCGATCCCCTGCTCGAGCGCTCCCTCGCCCACCAGGTCCAGGCTGGCGCTCTCCGCCGCCGGCAACGTGCCGGTCATGAAGCGCACCGCACCCACGACAGCCACCGAGCCGATCGCGAACATGAACAGGTAGACCGGGATCGCGAACGCGCTGCCCGACTCCTTCACCCCGCGCAGGTTGGCCAGGGTCAGCAGCACCACGAGCCCGATCGCGAACGCCGTCTCGTGGCCCCGCAGCGCAGGCAGCGCCGTGGCCGCGTACTGGGCGCCCGAGGAGATCGACACGGCCACCGTGAGCACGTAGTCGACCAGCAGTGCGCTGGCCACCGTGACGCCCGCGGTGGGGCCCAGGTTCTCGGTCGCGACCTCGTAGTCACCGCCGCCGGAAGGGTAGGCGTGCACGTTCTGCCGGTAGGAGGCGACCACCGTGAGCATCACGAGCACCACGGCGAGGCCGACCCACGGCGAGATCGTCAGCGCGGTCAGCCCCGCCAGGGACAGCGTGAGCAGGATCTCGTCGGGCGCGTACGCCACCGACGAGAGTGCGTCCGAGGCGAACACGGGCAGCGCGATGCGCTTGGGGAGGAGCGTGTGACCGAGCCGGTCGCTGCGGACGGGACGTCCGAGCAGCAGTCGCTTGGCCGCATCTGCGAGATCCGACACGAGGCCTCATGCTAGGCCCCCGCCGGACTCCCGCATCACGGGCACGTCACGGCGGTGGCACGGCCATCCGGGACCAACCGGTCGCCCCGAGTCCCGGCGGCGGGCTATAGGGTCAGTGCTTGTGCACTTCGTGATCATGGGCTGCGGCCGCGTGGGCGCCACCCTGGCGCAGTCCCTCGAGAGCAACGGCCACGGTGTGGCGGTCATCGACCAGAACCCCGACGCCTTCCGTCGACTCGACGCCCACTTCGGCGGACGCAAGGTCACCGGGCTCGGTTTCGACCGCGACACGCTGATCCAGGCCGGCATCGAGGACGCCTACGGCTTCGCGGCGGTCTCCGACGGCGACAACTCGAACATCCTGGCCGCCCGCGTGGTGCGCGAGACGTTCGGGATCGAGAACGTCGTGGCCCGCATCTACGACCCCCACCGCGCCGAGATCTACCAGCGCCTGGGCATCCCCACGGTCGCCACCGTGCGCTGGACCTCCGACCGCGTGCTGCGCCGCCTGCTGCCGCTGGGCGCCACCGACGAGTTCCGCGACTCCTCGGGCCAGATCCAGCTGGCCCAGGTCGACGTGCACACCGGCTGGGTCGGCCGTCCGCTGCGCACGCTCGAGGAGGCCAGCGGCGCCCGCGTGGCCTACGTCACCCGCTACGGCGACGGCGTCCTGCCGTCCGCCGACACCGTCCTCCAGGAGAACGACACCGTGCACGTGCTCATGCGCGCCACCGAGGCCGACAAGGTCGAACGCGTCCTCACGCAGGCCCCGAAGGTGGAGTCATGAGGGTCGTCATCGCCGGGGCCGGGTCCGTCGGCCGGTCCATCGCCCGTGAGCTGCTCGGGCACGGCCACGAGGTGACCCTGATCGACCGCCAGCCCTCCGCCATGCGCGTGGCCCAGGTGGCCGACGCGGACTGGCTGCTGGCCGACGCCTGCGAGTTGCCCACGCTGCGCGAGGTCCGCGCGGACGAGGCCGACGTCTTCGTCGCCGCGACCGGTGACGACAAGGCGAACCTGGTCATCTCGCTGCTGGCCAAGACCGAGTTCGGCGTGCCGCGCACCGTGGCCCGCGTGAACAACCCGAAGAACGAGTGGCTGTTCGACGAGGCGTGGGGCGTGGACGTCGCGGTGTCCACGCCGCGGATCATGACCGCCATGGTGGAGGAGGCCGTCGCCGTCGGTGACCTGGTGCGGATCTTCACGTTCCACCAGTCGCGCGCCGACATCCTCGAGCTCACGCTCCCCGAGGACTCCCCCCTGGTCGGCGTACGCGTCGGTCAGATCGAGTGGCCCGTCGACACCGTGCTGGCGTGCATCGTGCGCGACACCCGGCCGATCGCGCCCAGCCCGGACGACACGCTGGAGGGTCGTGACGAGCTGCTGCTGGTCACCGGTCGGGATGCGGACGAGAAGGCTCTCGAGACGCTGCTGACCCGCGGACAAGCATCCAGCTGAGCCAGAGGGCGACCGCGGTCAGCGGCACACCCATGGCGAGCTTCGCGGTCCCCAGCCAGGCGACCTCACCGCCCAGGTAGAACGGCACCTGGACGAGCAGTCGCAGGCCGAACAGGGCCACCCAGGGCCAGGTCGCCCACGTGTAGCGACGGCGCAGAGCCCGATCCTGCCGCCAGGCGACCGCCGCCGACCACGAGCCGCCGGCGAGCGGACCCTGCTTGTCGAACAGCCCCACGACCAGCCCGACGAGCGGCCACCCCGTGAGCACCGAGGCCAGGGTGCCCGCCAGGTACGCGGCGTTCACGTACAGCCCGTAGAGGAAGTAGTCCTCGGCCTGCCCGGTCCGCCACGCCCACAGCACACCGATACCCACACCCACCACGCCCGAGAACGCCTGCGTCGGCGGGGTGCGCTGCACGAGCCGCACGGCCACGGCCAGCAGCGCCGCCGCGGCCGAGGAGACCAACGCCGGTGCGAGCCGCTGACCGGCGACCAGGTACACCACGACGAACAGCAGTCCGGGCACGACGGACTCGACGACGCCACGGACGCCGCCGAGCGCACCGAGCGCGGAGAACTCCTCCTGCGTGATCGCGCGCAGACCTCGCGCGGCTCCCGTCTGCCCGTCCGACGTCGCCGAGCCCCGGTCAAGCGGTGCCGCCGGGTCCTCGACCCCGCCGTCGGACAGTGGCCCGCTCACGGGAGGCATCTCACTCACCCGGCCGCGGCCGCAGCTCGTACGCCGGGTTGTAGACCGTCCGGCGCCCGTCGACCTCGCAGACCATGCCCTCGACGCGCAGCCGTCGCCCGGGAGCGATGCCGGCGATCTCCCGCCGGCCCAGCCACACCAGGTCGAGCGTGCCGCTGCCGTCGTAGAGCTCGGCCTCCAGCGCGGGCACCCCTTCGCGGGGCCGCCACGTCATCGACCGGACGACCCCGGACACCGTGGCGCGCGTGCGGTCCTTGACCGTGGCGACGGGAGTGCAGCCGACGAAGTGCTCGGCCTCGGCGCGCTCCTCGTCGGCCTCGATCTCCGCACGGGAGGCGACGACCTTGCGCAGGCGGTCCCGCAACGTCGTCATCGGATCTCCGTGATCTCCGGGCCCCGCGTGAGGGGGTCGAACGTGGGCTGCTCGGGTGCCGAGGTCGGCACTGCCGCACCGCCGGGCAGGGACAGCGGCAGCAGGTCGCGCGGCGGGCGCGCCTCGGTGCCCCGCACGACGACGATCCGGGAGAACACCTGCTCGAGCGCACGCGCGGCCTCGGGCTCCACGGCCGCCTTGCCGGTGAGCACACCCCGCACGAACCAGCGCGGGCCGTCCGTGCCCAGGAAGCGCGCCGGGCGGTGACCCGTGCGCCCCTCGGGGGTGCGGACCGGCAACCGCGCCAGCAGCTCACGACCGAACGGACCGGGCAGGTCGTCCGCCGACCCGCCCTGCTGGGTCACCGACTCGGCGATCTCCGCACGGATCTCGTCCCAGATGCCCTCGGTGCGCGGGGCCGCGAAGGCCTGGATCTGCAGCGAGGAGCCGTCCAGCAGCACGGTGGCGGCCGAGACGACGTTGCTGGCCTTGTCGATCTCCATCCGCAGCTCCATGCCCGGGACCCCGGGCAGGCGCAGCGCACCCAGGTCGACCCGGCCGACCTCGTCGTCGACGTCGTCGACGTCCCACGGGCCACGGGGTCGGCCGGGCGTCACCGCGTCGGGCTCGAGCGCGTCGTCCCCGTCCACCGCTCGCGCACCGTCGTCGGCGTCGGCCGAGGACTGCGGGGCGAGGGTCGACGGCTCGACGTCCGTGCCATCGGTCTCGGGCTTGGCTCCACGCCGGAACAGACCCACGTGCTCACTCCTCCATGGCGCGCACGACACGCACCGCTGTGATCGAGACTAGTCCGCCACCGCAGCGGGCGGCACGGCCGTGACGAGGCAGGCTCACGACGCGGGCGGGGCGGCCTTCCAGCCACCCGAGGAGCCGAACCCGCCCTCGCCGCGGTGGGAACCGGGAAGGCGTTCCACCTCGACGAACCGCGCCCGCTCGACCCGCTGCACGACCAGCTGGGCGATGCGGTCCCCGCGGTGCAGGGTCAGCGGCTGCTCGACGTCCGTGTTGAGCAGCGTGACGGCGATCTCGCCGCGGTAGCCGGCGTCGACCGTGCCCGGTGCGTTGACGATCGTCAGGCCGTGCCTGGCGGCCAGTCCGGAACGGGGGTGCACGAAGGCCGCGTACCCGTCGGGAAGGGCGATCGCCACACCCGTCGGCACGGTGACCCGGCCCTGGGGCGGCACCACCACGTCGATGCGCGCGACCAGGTCGGCGCCGGCGTCGCCCGGGTGGGCGTACGTCGGGGCAGGGAGCTCGGGGTCCAGCCGCAGCAGGAGCACCTCGGTCGTCGGGACGTCCGTCACGGTGCCGAACCCTACATCGCCCGTCGCCGTGCGCGGCCACCCGACGTCCGCTCCCGCCCGAGCGCCGACGATGCGATGCTGACGCCATGTCCGATGCGCCCTCCCCGCCCCCGGCCGAGCACGTCACCCACGCCGGTGCGACCTACGAGGAGCGGCTGTGGCCCGGACCCCTCGGCTGGGTGCTGACCTCGCTGTTCGGCCTGGTGCTCGGCGTGATCCTCGTCCCGGTGTCGGTCCCGGCCGCCGTGGCGGTCGCCGGGGTAGGTCTGGTCGGGGCGCTGGCTGCGATGGCCGCCGCCACACCCCGCGTGGCCGTCGTCGACGGGGAGCTCCTCGCCGGTCGGGCACGGATCCCCCTGACCTGGCTGGGCGAGGTGACGACCCTCGACCGCGCGGGCGTGCGCACGGCGATGGGCCCCGACCTGGACGCGCGGGCCTACGTGTGCGTGCGGGCCTGGGTCGGCGGCGCCGTGCAGGTCGAGCTGCGCGACCCGCACGACCCGACGCCGTACTGGCTCGTGTCCACCCGGCACCCGCAGCGCCTCGCCGCGGCACTGGCGGCCGCTGCGCCCGCGCGCTGAGCCGAGCCCTGCGGGCGGGCCGCACGACGCACGGCGAAGGCCGGTGCCCCGAGGGGGACACCGGCCTTCGCCGTCAGCGGGCAGTGCGGCTCAGGCGGCGCACTCCGAGCACACCGGCATGCCGTCGCGCTCGTAGGCCAGCTGGCTGCGGTGGTGCACGAGGAAGCACCGCGAACAGGTGAACTCGTCAGCCTGACGCGGCAGGACACGGACCGACAGCTCCTCGCCGGACAGGTCCGCACCGGGGAGCTCGAAGCCTTCGGCGGCCTCGGTCTCGTCCTCGTCCACCACGCCCGAGTTCTTGTCGGAGCGCCGAGCCTGGAGCTCCTGCAGCGAGTCCTCGCTGAGGTCCTCCTCGGTCTTGCGCGGGGCGTCGTAGTCGGTTGCCATGAGGTGGTTTCACACTCCGTGTCTGTCGGTCGGCGGTACGCGGGATCAATGCACGGGACGACTCGTTTGTTCCCTCGCGCGGAGGGATTGTGCACCACATCCGGACCCACCGCGAACACGGACACGTGACCACGTGCCCCGAACGGAGGTCGCCGCACTCAGGCGCCCGTGTCGGCCGCCCGCTCCTCGAGGAAGGTCGTCAGCGCCTGCACGGTCGCCTGCGGACCGGCCACCGTCATCGCAGTACCCGCCGGGCGGCCGTGCAGGCCGCGCACCACGGCGCCGGCCTCCTGAGCCACGAGCGAGGCGGCGGCCAGGTCCCAGGGCTGCAGACCGCGCTCGAAGTACGCGTCCAGACCCCCGGCAGCCACCGTGCACAGGTCCAGCGCGGCCGAACCGATCCGCCGGATGTCACGCACGAGGGGCAGCAGGTCGGCCACGACGGCCGCCTGCGCACGCCGCCGCTCGGCCACGTAACCGAAGCCGGTGCCCACCAGGCTCAGCTCCAGGGGGACCGCAGAATTCACCCGCAGCCGACGCCCGTCGAGGAACGCACCCTGCCCGAGCCCGGCGGTGAACGTGCGCCCGTCGACCGGTGCGTGCACGCACCCGGCCACCACACGCCAGGTCGCCGGGTCGGGCTCTCCGACGACCGCCGCGACGCTGACCGCGTACGCCGGGATGCCGTACAGGTAGTTGACGGTGCCGTCGATCGGGTCGACGACCCACGTGACACCCGACGTGCCGGGCTCATGGCCCTGCTCCTCCCCCAGGATCCCGTCCTGAGGCCGGTGCTGCGCGAGGCGCTCGCGCAGCAGCCGCTCCGAGGCCAGGTCCATCGCGGTCACCACGTCCTGCGGGCTGGACTTGGTCGCGGCGACCTCGACCCGGTCGGGGCGGCCCTCGTGCACCAGGGCACCGGCCTCCCGCGCCAGCTGCTCGGCCAGACCCATGAGCTCACGGACGAGGTCCTCGTCGGGAACGGGCGGCTGACGGTCGGGGGCGGTGCGCTCAGGCTGCGGTGTGCTCACCCCCGCCATCCTGCCCGACCGGGTACCCCGTCAGCCGCGCGAGGTGGGCTCGCGCCAGGGTCCGGGTGCGTTCAGGCGGAACCGCAGCGCGAGCACCCGCACGGCGAAGATGCCGCCGACCACCAGCAGGCTCGTGAGGGTGGTGTACGCCTCGACCGCCCACAGCCCCGCGATGGCCACCGCGCCGAGCAGCGACGGGATGGCGTACAGCTGCCGGTGGTGCAGCACGACAGGCACCTCACCGGTGAGCAGGTCGCGCAGCACACCGCCACCCACCCCGGTGAACACCCCGACGAAGACCGCCGCGACCGGGGCCGCCCCGTACTCCAGGCCCTTGACCGTACCGACGACCGTGAACAGGGCCAGGGCACCCGCGTCGAGGACCACGATGGCCCGCCGCGCCCGCACCAGGCTCGGGTGGAAGAAGTACATCGCGAGGCCCGCCGCCACGGCAGTGCCGATCAACCGCCAGTCCGAGATGCCCACCGGCGGGACCGCGCCGAGGAACACGTCGCGCAGCATGCCGCCACCCAGGCCCGCCGCCCACGCCAGCACGATCACACCGAAGACGTCGAACTGCTTGCGCACCGCGGCGAGGGCACCGGACAGACCCGAGACGAAGACACCGATGATCTCCAGGACCGGTTCGAGCGGGAGGTCGGGCAGCACGCGGGCATCATGGCAGGCGTCCACCGCACCCGTGCGGCGGCGCACCGCGCGGCCTGACGCCGAACGGGCACAATCGATGGCAGGCTCTCCTACCGAGGTACGGGGAGGTCGTATGGGTGAGCTCGAGCTCGTCGGTCTGCACGAGGACGGTGAGCACCTGGTCCTGGCAGCGCCGGACGGCACACGTTTCCGTGTGCGCATCGACGAGGCGCTGCGCGCGGCCGTCCGCCGTGACCGTCCACAGCTGGAGCAGCTGCGGCACCAGGGCGCGGGTGCGCTCAGCCCCCGCGAGATCCAGAGCCGCATCCGTGCCGGCGCGACCGCGCAGGAGGTCGCCGACGATGCAGGTCTGGCCGTCGAGCACGTGCGCCGGTACGAGGGGCCGGTGCTGGCCGAACGCGAGTACGTCGCCGACCAGGCCCGCGCCACCCGCGTGGGGCGCGACGCCGGGGCGCCGCTGCTGGGCGACCTGGTCACCGACCGGCTGGCCGCCCGCGGGGTCGACCTGGACACCCTGGCGTGGGACGCCGCCCGCGACGGCACGCACCCCTGGGTCGTGCTGGCACGCTTCGCCGTCGGTGACGACGAGCACGTCGCCCGCTGGACCTACGACGCCGCCAAGCGCACCGTCGTCGCCGACGAGGACGAGGCCCGCTGGCTGTCCGAGACGGAGATCGCCGACGAGCCGGTCTCGCGCAGGCACCTGAGCGCCGTGCGCGACGTGGTCTTCGACTTCCGCGACGGCGCGGTGCTCCCGACCTCGCCCGATGCGCCGCCGGTCGAGCCGGACGAGCCCGACCCGCTCGAGGCGACCAGTGCCCTGCTGGACGACCTGCGCACACGCCGCGGCGTCCGTCAGCTGCTCGACGAGGACGACGACGGCGAGGAGTTCGAGGGCTTCGGCCCGCCGCACGCGTTCGACTTCGCCCGGTTGGAGTCCGAGGTGCCCGGCGCCCACCCCGTCGACGCCGACCCCGACCAGGAGGCCCGCGTGCTGGGGCCGGTCGGCGACGTACCGGCGCTGCCGAGCGCCGAGGACCCGCAGGAGCAGGCACCACGCACGTCCGACGAGGACGTCGCGGCCGACACCGCGGTCGACGGCACCACGACGCGACCGCGCGCGGCCCGTCGGGGTCGCGCCAAGGTGCCCAGCTGGGACGAGATCGTCTTCGGCGCCAAGCCCGAGTGAGGTCGTGCGGCGCGTGAGGGCCGCGCGCGAGGGCAACTCCCCCGCCGGAGGACCTCACACGTCGAGCGTGGCGTCCCCCGCCGTCGCGAGCGTCTGCGGGCTCGGTGCTGCCGCCCGGGCGGCAGCAGCCGTCATGCGCCGCATGTGATGACGCCGGCAGAGGACCTCGTAGGCCACGTCGCCCGCGTTCGACGTCACGTCGCCGACGACCACCTGCGCCCCCTCGACGACCATGGCGCCGTCGACGGTCCGGGCGTTGTGCGTGGCCCGTGACCCGCACCAGCACAGCGCCCGCACCTGCAGCACCTCGACCCGGTCGGCCAGCTCGACGAACCGGGCCGAGCCCGGGAACAGCCGGGCACGGAAGTCGGTCGTGATGCCGAACGCGAAGACGTCCACCCCGAGCTCGTCGACCACACGGGCCAGCTGCTCGACCTGCTCGGCGCCGTAGAACTGGGCCTCGTCGCAGATCAGGTAGTCGACGGGACGACCGTGCGTGCGCCCCTCGATCACCTCGGCCCAGAAGTCGGTGGACGGCCCGACCTCGTACGCGGTGCGCACGAGCCCGAGCCGGGAGGAGATCGTCGCCGCCCCCGCACGGTCGTGCTGGGTGTAGAGGATCCCGTCTCGGCCGCGGGCAGCGTGGTTGTGGTGCATCTGCAGAGCCAGCGTCGACTTGCCGCAGTCCATCGTGCCCGAGAAGAACACCAGCTCGGCCACCGGCCGCTCACCCACCGTCCGTCGAGGTCCGTCGCGATCACGGCGCTCGCGCGCCGGGTCCATCGTGGCACGCGTCCGCGGCGCGCCGTGCACGGCCACCGGGCACCCCGACCGGGGCGCCTTCGGCCGTCCGGGTGTCAGCCCGTCACGAGCACGAACGGCACCAGCGTCTCCAGCGCCGTCCTCGAACCGTGCACCCCGACCAGCTCCAGCGAGGCCGGCGTCTGCGTCGAGGAGTCCACCACCGTGGCCCGTCCGGTCATCGCGACCACCACGTCGCCCACGACGGGGCTCACGTGCGGATCCACCTGCCCGAACCAGCCCCCCTCGACGGCCTGCTCGCGGGGGACGACCACGGCGGCGTCGCCCAGCACGTCACGCCACCGGGTGGCGACCGCCGCCGGGTCCGCACCGTCGACCAGGTGCAGGTGCAGGGCGCGCGGTTCCCCCGCCACCAGCGCGACGCCCTCGGCGAGCCCCGCGTGCCGTGCGACGTCCCAGCGGCGCGACCGGTCCACGTCGACCATGCCGTGATCGGCGGTGACCAGCAACGACGTGCCGGCCGGAAGGCCCCGGGCGAGCCGTGCCAGCTCGCGGTCGAACGACTCCAGCTCGTCGCCCCACTGCCAGGAGCCCCAGCCGTGGTGGTGACCGACCTTGTCCACGTCGCCCCAGTACAGGTACACCAGGCCTGGGCGGCGCAGGGCGTCCAGCGCGGCGTCCACCCGCTGAGGCAGGTGCTGCGCGGACCGGTAGGTCGCCCCCCGCAGGGCCGCCTCGGTCAGACCCGAGCCGGCGAACCGCTGCGGCCCCACGCTGGTCACGGGCACGCCCGCCGCACTCAGCTGCTCGAACAGCGTGGGCACCTGCTGCCAGGTGTGCGCCGGCGGCAGGCCCGTCCACGACACCAGGTTGCCGAGCTGCCCCGTGGCCGGGTCCCGCACCGTGTACCCGAGCATCGCGGTGCGCCCCGGCGAGGCACCCGTGCCGAACGAGCCCATGGCGGTGGCGGTCGTCGAGGGGAAAGTGCTGGTCAACGGCTCGCGTTCGTCGAGCCGACGGCGTAGGAACGGCGCATGCCCCGACCGCTCGGTCAGGTTGCCGAACCCCAGACCGTCGACGAGCACCACGCACACGCGGTCGGTGCTCGGCACGTCGAGCTCACGACGTGCCGACGCGCCGTCCGGGTGCAGATCGTGCCCGAGGGCCGAGGCGAGGGCCGGCAGCACACGGGCAAGCCCGCGCGGTCCACCGGGTGCGAGGAACCCGGCGGCCGCCTCCTGGTCGGCCAGCGTGCCGACCAGGCCTGCCTGCAGCTCGGTCATCGCGGCCGCGCGCTGGCGGCCGACAGCTGCCTGGCGAAGCTCGTCGCGGCCAGGACCGCGGCGCGCCCCTCGGCGGCCGCGCTGACCCGCACGACGACGTCGTCGGGTGTCAGGGTGCCCGTCAGGCCGTGGTCGGCGTCGCACTGCGGGTCGCCGCACGTGGCCGGCTCGAGGTCGACGCGCGAGACCGCTCCCCAACCGATCGCGAGCGTCAGCTCCAGCGCAGGGCTGCCGGGACGGTGCTGCTCGGGCGTCGGCACGACGTGCGTGAGGGCCACCGACCGCAGCTCGCTGAGCGGGACCGACTCGGTGGTCGCCGAGGCACTCGTCGAGGGGTGCTCGGAGTCGGCGGGGTGGTCGTCGACGTGGGCGACGACCAGCCGGGTCGAGGTGAGCGCGAGGACCGTGACATGACGGCGCACCTCGTTGGCGTCGAAGGTCGTCTCGGGGTGCACGAGATGGGCGACGACCTGCTCGTCCGCGAGCGCGACGTCCAGGACGTCGGCCACGAGATCCGGGTAGTAGCCGGCACGATGCAGGTCGTCACGCAGGTCGGTGAAGGCGGCGGGCACGCACCCATCCTCCCATCCCCGCCGACCGGCTCTCATCGACGCAGCCGGCGCAGCGGGGTGTCGGTGCGGTCGGCGTGCGCAAGGGATGCGCGGGCGCCGAGCACCACGGCGCCCTGCTCTGAGACCACCACGGGGTTGAGCTCGAGGCTGCGCAGCTCGGGCAGGGCGTCGGCCAGGACCGACACGCGGGCGATGACGTCCTCGAGGGCGTCGACGTCCAGCGCCGGAAGGCCTCGGTAGCCGAAGAGCCGGGGGGCGGCCCGCGCCGCCCGCACGAGCTCGGCCACGTCGACGTCGGTCAGCGGCGGCACGCCGTAGGTCACGTCACCGAGCAGGTCGCTGGCGTCGCCGGCCAGGCCGAAGCTGATCACCGGCCCGAACAGGGGGTCCTCGACGGAGCGGATCACGCACGACGAGCCGTGCGGGGCCATCGCCTGCACCTCCAGCGGGGCCTCGTCCGGGTCGGCGCGGTGCACGGAGGCGAGGGCGAGCACCTCGGCCACGTCGACCCGCAGCTCCTGCTCGTCGCCGATGTCCAGACGGACACCGCCCAGGTCGGCCCGGTGCCGCAGCGCGGGCACGGTCGTCTTGAGGGCCACGGGCCAGCCGATGCGTACCGCGGCGGCGACCGCCTCGTCGGCGTCGTGCACGCGCACGGCCGGAAGGACCTCGACACCCACGCACGCCAGCAGCCGAGCGGTGGCGTCCTGGTCGAGCGGGACGGTCCCGGTCAGACCTGCCGGGAGTCGTTCACCGACCAGCCGCCGCGCCGCGCGGGTGTCGGCGCCCTCGGGCCGGACGGGGCGCCCTCGCCCGTCGCGGCGCCAGCGCGCGTACCGGGCGGCCCGACCGAGCGCGCGCAGCGCGGCCTCGGGGGTCGAGTACGCCGGGACGGTCCGGTCTCTCCCGTCGCCGTCGAGGGCGCTCAGCGCGGCGGTGACTCCCTGCAGACCGTCCAGGCAGGCGACGGTGGGCCGGCCCGTGCGGGCTGCCGCGGCCGCCACGGCCCTGCTCAGATCCGTGTCCGGCTCACCCAGCGTGGGCACCCGCACCACCGCGACGGCGTCGCTGTCCGGGTCGGCGAACAGCGCGTCCACGACCACCTGGATCTCGGCGTCCGAGGCGTCCTCGGCGAGCACGGCGGTGGTGCCGGAGACCACGAGCCCGCTGGCGGCGGCGGACTGCGCAGCCAGGGCGGTCAGGGCGGGTGAGCTGGTCAGCAGCGCCACTCGTCGTCCGCTGGGCAGCGGCTGGTGGGCCAGCAGCGTGGCGACGTCAAGCAGCTGGTGGACGTCCTCGACCCGGATGACGCCCGCCTGCCGCAGCAGCTCGTCGAGCGTGCGCCGGGGCGCGTGGGTGGGCCGGACCGCGTGCCCGGCGGGGACGACAGGTCCGGAGCGGCCCGCGACGACGACGACCGGCTTGACCGCGGCGAGCCGCCGGGCGACCCGGGTGAACTTGCGCGGGTTGCCGATGGACTCCAGGTGCAGGCCCACGACGTCGGTGCGCTCGTCGTCGCCCCAGAACTGCATGAGGTCGTTGCCGGAGACGTCCGCACGGTTGCCGGCCGACACGAGCTCGGAGACCCCCAGCCGGCGCGCGCGCACCGCGTCGAGCATCGCCACGGCCATCGGCGCCGACTGGCAGAACAGGCCCACGCGCCCGGCGGACGGGGGGTCCAGCGCCAGCGAGACGTTGAGCGGCCCGTCGGGGCCGGTGGCCAGCAGGCCGTACGAGCCGGGTCCGACCACGCGCATGCCCAGGCCGTGGGCGCTCCGCAGCAGCGCTCGCTGACGTTCGAGCCCGTCGGCGCCGGTCTCGGCGAAGCCCGCTGAGAGCAGCACGACGCCGCGCACGCCCAGCGGCGCCAGGGCACGCACCACGTCGGGCGCCCGTGCGGCGGCGACCGCGACCGCCGCCAGGTCGACCGGTCCAGGCACGTCGGCGAGCGAGTCGTGGTGCCAGGCACGCGAGCCGGGCCCCGTGGTCGTGGCGACCACGCCGACCGCGTGCACGGCGACGTGCGGGTCGCCGGCCTCGAGCGCGGCCACGACCCGCGCGGCGGCCCGAGCGTCGCGTCCGGCGGGGTCCGCCTGACGCCCCGGGCCGATGACCACCACCGACCGCGCCGTCAGGAGCGCGCGCACCGACCGCGCCTCGGCGCGGTGCTCACGGTCGGCCATGACCTCCAGCGAGCGTTCGGTGGGGTCGATGTCGAAGGTCACGGTGACCACGCCGTCGTCGGTGTGCTGCCGGATCTCGAAGCCCGCCTCACGGAACACCGCGATCATCCGGCCGTTCTGCGGAAGCACCTCGGCCACGAACCGCCGCACGCCCCGCTCGCGCGCAGCCGCGGCCAGGTGCTCCAGGAGCACCGAGCCCAGACCGCGCCCCTGGTGGGCGTCGGCCACGTTGAAGGCGACCTCGGCGTCGTCGGCGCCGATGCGGTCGTAGCGGGCCACCGCGATGATCTGGTCCTCGCCCGAAGGTCCGGAGGCCACCGCGAGCAGGGCCGCGCGGTCCTGGTGGTCGACCCCCACCAGCCGCTGCAGGTCCCTGTCGGACAGACGTTCCAGCGGCGCGAAGAACCGCATGTAGGTCGACCGCTCGGACTGCCCGACGTGGAACGCCTGCAGTGCGTCGGCGTCGGAGGGCCGGATGGGTCGCACGTGCGTGGTGGAACCGTCGTGCAGCACGACGTCGGCCTCCCACGCGTCGGGGTACCCGACCGCGCCGTCGCCCAGCCCTGGGTCCCGCGATGCGTCGTCCTCGGCGCCTGCCATGCCGTCAGGCTAGTGCGGCCCGGTGCCCGCGCGCCGTGCGTCGGGGCGTGGGCGCGGCACGCGACAATGGTCCCCGCACCGCGTCGACCCCGCCCGAGCAGCACCCGGGCGGCACCCGGCACCAGCCGGCGGCGCATGCAGCAGCACCGAGAACCCGCACGACAACGCCCCCGAGGAGCACCTGACCCATGGCGCGTCGCCCCGCGACCCCGGACCTCCCGCCCGAGGACCTCGTCGAGAAGATCATCGACATCGACGTCGCCTCCGAGATGGAGGGCTCGTTCCTGGAGTACGCGTACTCGGTCATCTACTCCCGGGCGCTGCCCGACGCCCGCGACGGCCTCAAGCCGGTGCAGCGCCGGATCCTCTACCAGATGTCCGACATGGGTCTGCGCCCGGACCGCCCGTACGTGAAGTCGGCCCGCGTGGTCGGCGAGGTGATGGGCAAGCTGCACCCGCACGGTGACACGGCCATCTACGACGCGATGGTGCGTCTGGCGCAGCCGTTCTCGCTGCGGCTGCCCACGGTCGACGGGCACGGCAACTTCGGTTCGCTCGACGACGGCCCCGCCGCACCCCGGTACACCGAGGCCCGCATGGCCCCGGCCGCCCTGGCGATGACCACGGGTCTGGACGAGGACGTCGTGGACTTCGTGCCGAACTACGACAACAAGCTGACGCAGCCCGAGGTGCTCCCCGCGGCGATCCCGAACCTGCTGGTGAACGGTGCGGCGGGCATCGCGGTCGGCATGGCGACCAACATGGCCCCGCACAACCTGGTCGAGGTCGTCGCGGCCGCACGGCACCTGGTGATGCACCCGGACGCCACCCTCGAGGACCTCCTGCGGTTCGTCCCCGGTCCGGACCTGCCCACCGGCGGCAAGATCGTCGGTCTGGACGGCGTGCGTGACGCCTACCGCACCGGTCGTGGTGCGTTCCGCACGCGGGCCACGGCACGCATCGAGAACGTGACGCCCAAGCGCAAGGGCATCGTCATCACCGAGCTGCCGTACCTGGTCGGCCCGGAGAAGGTGATCGAGAAGATCAAGGAGGGCGTGCAGTCCAAGAAGTTGTCGGGCATCTCCGACGCCGTCGACCTGACCGACCGCCAGCACGGTCTGCGCCTGGTCGTCGAGGTCAAGACGGGGTTCAACCCCGAGGCGGTGCTCGAGCAGCTCTACCGGTTCACGCCGCTCGAGGACTCGTTCTCCATCAACAACGTGGCCCTCGTCGAGGGGCAGCCGCGCACCCTGGGGTTGCGCGAGCTGATCCAGGTGTGGGTCGAGCACCGGCTCTCGGTCGTGCGCCGCCGTTCCGCGTTCCGTCTGGCCAAGCGCCAGGAGCGCCTGCACCTGGTCGAAGGCCTGCTCGTCGCGATCCTCGACATCGACGAGGTCATCCAGGTCATCCGTACGTCCGACGACTCCGAGGCGGCCCGCACCAAGCTGCGCAGCGTGTTCGACCTGTCGGAGGCGCAGGCCGAGTACATCCTCGAGCTGCGCCTGCGTCGGCTGACCAAGTTCTCCCGCCTCGAGCTCGAGCGGGAGCAGGAGCAGCTGCGGGCCGAGATCGACGAGCTGCTGGAGATCCTCGGGTCGGACGCGCGCCTGCGCACGCTCGTCTCGGACGAGATGGCCGAGGTCGCCGCGACGCACGGCACGCCGCGTCGCACGATCCTGCTGGAGTCCGCGGGCGGCGCGACGGTGACGGGTGCGGCGGCGGCGCGCGCGAGCGCGGCCCCGCTGGAGATCGCCGACACGCCCTGCTGGGCGCTGCTGTCCGCCACCGGGCTGCTGGCCCGCACCGCGGGCGAGGAGAGCCCGGTGCGCGAGGGCGACGACCGCCGGACGAAGCACGACGTGCTGGCCGGGGCGGTGCTGACCACGGCCCGCGCCGACGTGGGTGCTGTCACCTCACGCGGTCGGCTGGTCCGGGTGTCCGTTCTCGACCTGCCCGCGCTGCCGCCGACCGACGGCGCACCGACGCTGTCCGGGGGCGTCCCGCTGGCCGAGGTCGTGGCCCTCGAGCCCGGTGAGCGGGTCGTGGGGCTGGTCTCCGTCGCGGCGGACGCCCCGACTCTCGCGCTGGCCACGGTCCAGGGAACGGTCAAGCGGGTGACCCCGGGCGAGGCACCGGCCAACCGGGACGCCTGGGAGGTGGTGGGCCTCAAGGACGGAGACGAGGTCGTCGGCGTCGCCGAGGTCGGTGAGGACGACGAGCTGGTGCTCATCAGCACCGACGCGTCGTTGCTGCACTTCCCCGCCTCGAACGTGCGCCCCCAGGGTCGGCCCGCAGGTGGCATGGCCGGCATCAAGCTGGCCGCCGGCGCCCGGGTGGTGGCGTTCGGGGCCGTCCGGCCGGGGCAGGACGCCGTCGTCGTCACGGTCGCCGGGTCGTCGTCGGCGCTGCCGGGCACGCAACCCGGGACCGCGAAGGTCACCCCGTTCGACCAGTACCCCGGCAAGGGGCGGGCCACCGGGGGCGTGCGCTCGCACCGGTTCCTCAAGGGCGAGGACGCGCTGATCCTCGCGTGGGTCGGTCCCGCACCGGCGCGGGCGACCGGTTCAGGAGGTCAGCCGATCGCGCTGCCGGAGACCGATGCGCGACGCGACGGCTCCGGCGTGCCGTTGGCGGCACCCGTGCACGGCATCGGCTGAGGACGCACGTCGGGCAGGCGCAGCACCGCCACGGCGAGCAGCGCCTGCCCGACGCAGTAGGTCGCCATGACCCAGAACCCGTGCGCGGGCAGCGACCAGCCCGGCACGAACGCCTCCAGCGCGATCAGCGAGTCGGAGACGAGGAACACCGCACCACCGACCGCGCCCCAGCGGCCCAGGCCGGTGGCCAGCACAGCCATCGCGGTCAGCACGCCGGCGTACACCGCCACCGGCACCAGGAGCGTGCCGGCGTGGGGGGCGACGATCCCCACGAGCACCACCAGCGCGGCAGCGTACGGCGCGGTGCGTGCGGGGCGGTACAGGACCGAGCTGCGCGCCCGGGGCGCGAACGCCACCACGTACGCCACCTGCGCCAGCAGGAAGAACCCGACCATCACCAGGAACGACGCATCACCACCCGCGACGAGGTCGGGTGCGGCGTCGCCGAGGAACGACAGTCCCAGCGCCAGGACGACGACTCGCACCTGCCGGGGACGCGGTGACGCCGTCGCCGCCAGCACGCACACCGCCAGGGTCGGCATCAGCAGCCACTGCGTGACCTGCGCGAGCGCGGCCGACCCGGCCAGCTGCGCACCCAGATGCACCGTCGCGACGGCCACGAAGACCACGCCCACCGCACGTGCGACCCTCACAGTGCCCACCCGACGCCTCCCGTGTCCGGGCGGCTTCACCCGGGTCGTGCCGGACGACGTCGTCCGGTCGGCGTGATGGTACCGACCGGACCCTGGGTTGCGGGGCCTCAGATCTCGATCGACAGCATGGTCGAGGTGTGCCGGACCTCGTACCCGAGCGCGGCGTACAGCCCGTGCGCACCGGACGGGTTCGCCGTGTCGACCCCGATCTCCGCGTACTGCATGCCGTCGGCCCGGTAGGCGGCCATGGCAGCCGACAGCAGGGCCACGGCCAGGCCGCGACCGCGCCAGGCGCGGCGCACACCCAGCAGGTGCGTGTACCCGGAGGTGTAGCCCGCCACCGCCCAGTCCTGCTCGAACCGGTCGGAGAGCAGGTACCCGACGACGTCCCCGGTCGCGTCCTCGACGGCCACGAAGCTCCACTGCGGCGCGAACATGGACCGGCCCCGCTGCCAGACCTCCGGCGTGCGCGGTTCGCTCCCCCAGTGGTCGGCGAACGCCTCGTTGTGCGCCACGCGCACGGCCTCGTCCAGCGCGGGCGTCCACGCGACGATCGAGATGCCCGGCACCGCGGGCGCCTGCGGGAGCGGCTCGGTCAGGGAACGCCGCATGTCGTTGTAGTAGCGGACCGGGGTGTAGCCCGCCGCGAGGTAGAGGGCGAGCGTGTCAGGCGTGTGGTCGTCGACGTAGGCGGCGATGCGACCGGGTGCGTCGAGCTCGGACGCGGCCAGCAGCTGCCGTCCTCGTCCGGTCATCCACGCGGCGAGCGCCCGCCCGATGCCTCGGCCGCGCCAGGTCGGGTCGACGCCGCCGGCGGTGAACACGCGCACCACCCCGGTGTCCCCGGGCACGGTGCTGACCTGCGCGTAGGCCCGAAGCTCGCCGTCGTCGTCGACGGCCGCGAGGGTGTCTCGCGCGTGGTCCTTCCAGTCGCCGTCGAACATCTCGGCGACCTCCTCGACGGAGGTGCGGAAGGGCGCACCCTCGTGGTCCTCGATCCGGGCGACCAGCCGGCCCAGCGCCGGTGCGTCGGCGGGGCTCATCGGCCGCCAGTTCAGGCGGTCCGGGCCGGTGGGCACGACGAGGACGGCGGGCGCGTCGGCGCGCACGGACAGGGGCTGCTGGTGGTCGCTCACAGCACCACCCTGCGATGCGGCCCCTGCCCGGGACAACCCATTTCACGCAGGTCGCCCCGGCACCCCGGGGTGGACGCCGGCCGCACCGGCGCCCGCCCGCTCAGGCGTCGATGCGGCTACGGTCGAGCGCGTCCGCGCCGGCGACGATGAAGTCCTTGCGCGGCGCCACGTCGGAACCCATGAGCAGCTCGAAGACCTCCTCCGAGCGGGCCGCCGTCTCGACGGTCACCCGCCGCAGCGTGCGGTGCCGGGGGTCCATGGTCGTCTCGGCCAGCTGGTCGGCGTCCATCTCGCCCAGACCCTTGTACCGCTGGATGTCGTCCTTGTAGCGCTTCCCGGCCCGGTCGAGCTTCTTCAGCGTCGCAGCCAGCTCGGCCTCGGAGTACGTGTAGATGTACTCGTTCTTGCGGCTGCCGGCCCCGATCACCTCGATGCGGTGCAGCGGGGGCACCGCGGCGTACACGCGTCCGGCCTCGACGAGCGGGCGCATGTACCGGAAGAACAGCGTGAGCAGCAGCGTGCGGATGTGCGCACCGTCGACGTCGGCGTCGGTCATCAGCACGATCTTGCCGTAACGGGCCGACTCGAGGTCGAACGTCCGGCCCGAACCGGCGCCGACGACCTGGATGATCGAGGCGCACTCGGCGTTCTTCAGCATGTCCGTGACGGACGCCTTCTGGACGTTGAGGATCTTGCCGCGGATGGGCAGCAACGCCTGGAAGTCCGAGCTGCGCGCCAGCTTGGCGGTGCCCAGTGCGCTGTCGCCCTCGACGATGAACAGCTCGCTGCGTGCCACGTCGTCGATGCGGCAGTCGGCCAGCTTGGCCGGCAGCGAGGACGTCTCCAGGGCGTTCTTGCGCCGCGAGATCTCCTTCTGCTTGCGCGCGGACAGCCGGGCCCGCATCTCGCCGACGACCTTGTCGAGGAGCAGGGAGGACTGCGCCTTGTGGTCGCGCTTGGGCGAGGCGAAGATCGCCGCGAGCTCGGTGTCGAGCACCTTGGCGACGATGGCCCGCACGGGCGCGGTGCCCAGGACCTCCTTCGTCTGCCCCTCGAACTGCGGCTCGGCCAGGCGCACGGTGACGACGGCGGTGAGGCCGGCGAGCACGTCCTCCTTCTCGATGCGCTCGGAGGTGTCCCTGGCGGAGATCTTCAACCGACGGGCGTTGGCGTCGACGGCCTTGCGGAGCGTGCGCAGCAGGCCCGCCTCGAAGCCGGCCAGGTGGGTGCCGCCCTTGGGCGTGGAGATGATGTTGACGAAGCTGCGCACCTCGGTGTCGTAGCCGGTCCCCCACCGCACCGCGATGTCGACCTCGCACGTGCGGCCGACCTCCTGCGGGGTCATGTGGCCGCGCTCGTCCAGCACGGGGACGGTCTCGGTGAACGTGCCCGTGCCCGTCAGGTGCCAGGTGTCGGTGACCGCGGGGTCCGGCGCGAGGTGGTCGACGAAGTCGAGCACACCGCCGGTGTGCAGGAACGTCTCCTCGTGTGGGCCGTCCGCACCCGGCGTGCCGGGCAGTCCTCGCTCGTCGCGCAGCATGATCGTCAGGCCGGGCACCAGGAAGCCGGTCTGCCGGGCCCGGGTGACCAGCTCGTCGTACGAGAAGACCGCGGTCTTGGGGAAGATCTGCCGGTCGGCCCAGTACCGCACCCGCGTGCCGGTGCGCGCCTTGGCGACCTTGCCCACCACCGCCAGCTCGGAACCCTGGACGAACGGCTCGAACGGCGACTCCGGCCCGATGCCCGCGGAGTCGTCGAACGTCCCCGGCTCGCCCCGGTGGAACGTCATGCGGTGCGTCCGGCCGCCACGGTCGACCTCGACGTCCAGCCGCGAGGACAGCGCGTTGACCACCGAGGCACCCACACCGTGCAGCCCGCCGGAGGCCGCGTAGGACCCGCCACCGAACTTGCCGCCGGCGTGCAGCTTGGTGAACACGACCTCGACGCCGGTCAGGCCGGTCTTCGGCTCGATGTCGACCGGCACCCCTCGACCGTTGTCGCGCACCTCGACCGAGGTGTCGGCGTGCAGGATCACCTCGATGCGGTCACCGAAACCGCCGAGGGCCTCGTCGACGGAGTTGTCGATGATCTCCCACAGGCAGTGCATGAGACCACGGCTGTCCGTGGTGCCGATGTACATGCCGGGGCGCTTGCGGACGGCCTCCAACCCCTCCAGGACCGAGAGGTGGCGGGCCGTGTAGCCGGTCTGCGGCGAGGTCGTCGTCACGAGGCCCGATGGTAGTCGCCGGGACCCACGCGACCGGCTCGCCGTGCCGCAGCGACGGTCGTGGGCGCGGTCCGAGGGCCCGGGAGGACTTATGCGCGTAGCGAACCGTGGCCCACCGGTGACCTCGATGGCATGTCGGGATGGTTCTATGGACGCGTGACTGGAGCGACGACCGACACCCTGGCCCCCCTGACCGTGGCTGACCGCTGCGACCGTTGCGGCGCCCAGGCGTACGTCCGCGTCGTCCTGCCCGTCGGCGAGCTGCTGTTCTGCGCGCACCACGCCCGCGAGCACGCCCACAAGTTCGAGGCTGTCGCAACCCACGTGCAGGACGAGACGGCGCGTCTGCACGCCGAGCACGGCGCAGGTGCCGGCGCCGTCAGCTGAACCGCGCTGAGGGAACCGCCGGGCGACCGCGGGTGATCTCTCAGCCCAGGAACACCTGCGCGCACAGCTGACCGTTCGGCCCGGCCGTGCACGCGACACCGATCGAGGTGTACCCCCGGCGCAGGATGTTCTCGCGGTGCCCCTGCGAGGCCATCCACCCGGCGACCGTCGAGCTCGCGTCGCGGTACCCCATGGCGAGGTTCTCCCCGACCGTCGAGGCGGCGCACGCCCGCATGATCGGACCCAGGGGGTCGTGCTCGAACCTGTCCTCCGCGACCAGCAGGTCCGTGCGCGCCTGCGCTTGTGCGGCACCGCACGCCGACACGGCGAGCGCGGGCAGGCCGGCCGCGGCCCGTTCGACGTTGGTCAGGTCGACGATCTGCTGCGTGAGGGACGCCTCGACCGCGGGGGCCGGCGCAGCTGCGGCCTGGGGTGCGCTCGCTGCCGGGTCACCGGCGGGCGAGCCGCCACCGTCCGGCGATGTCGGCGGCGCCGCGTCGGCAGGGCCCGCAGCGGGCTGTGTGGCCTGCGGTGAGCTCGTGCCCGAGGGCGTGGCGGTGGCATCGGGGGCCGCGGACACCGCCGGGACACCCGCGCCCGCCGCCGACTCCGCCGGGGCGGAACTCGTGGCCGTCGGCTCGCCGGTGCTCGCGGGTGCGGGCGTCCGGTCGGAGGATCGGCTCGACGTGGCCGCGTCGCGCCCCTCACTGTCACCGGGGACCCAGGCGGAGACCTGCGCGTAACCCTTGGCGACCCGGTCGGGGGCCAACGCCTGGGCACCGGCGCCCGCGACCACCAACGTCAGCGCCGCGGCCAGCACACCGACCCGGCGACGCACGGCGGTGCGGTGGCGGCGGCGCCGGACCTGCCACCGTCGCAGGTCACGGCGGTGCGGGGCAGGCGTCGGAGAAGGCATGCCTGGACGTTACCTGATCGTGACCTCACGACGGCAGCGGATCACTGATCGGACATGTCCGACATCTCGCCGCCGTGCACTCTCGCGCCTGCGAGCGCGTCGCCCCCCGCACCTGCCGCGGGCGGCCCGGAAGACTCGGCAGGCTCGACCGGGGACAGCGGCGTCGGACCACCCGAGCTCGGGATCGCATCGACGAACGCCAGCGCACGGAACGCGGCGAGCGCCACGACCACGCTGAGCAGCCCGCCGATGATCAGCGGGGCACGCAGGTCCCAGCGGGAGACGGCTCCACCGGCCAGCATGGCCATCGAGGTCAGACCCACCACGAGCGTCCGCCCGGCACCCTGGACCCGACCCAGCAGGTGCCCCGGGACGATCCGCTGCCGCACGGTGGCCGACTGCACGTTCCACGCCGCGGCACTGCCGGCTGCGGCAGCCACGAGCACCGCCGCCGCGACCATGCCGACCACCCCGCCCAGCACCCCGGGCACGGCGCCGAGCAGCGCGAACGAGATCCCGGCGAGCACGGCGGCCGACAGCATCGCGCCGCGCCGCCCCACCCGCGCGACCATCCGCGGCGAGACCGTCGCACCCAGGACGCCGCCGATCGCCATGCCGGCCGTGACCAGCCCCAACGCAGCCTCCGGCAGTCCGACCCCGCGCACCAGGTAGAACACGAGCGAACCCTGCGCGAACTGCAGCGTGGCGGCCAGCGCCGTGCTCACGAGCACGAGCCGACGCAACGGACCGGCGGCGAACGTGTAGCGCAACCCCTGGGCAGTCGACCGCCAGACGCTCTCCGGCGCCGCGGGCTGCACCGGGACCGCGGCCCGCGCGGCCCTGCGCGGCAGCGTGAAGGCCAGCACCGCAGCCGCCGCGTAGGCGCAGGCGCCCACCACGAACGGCGCCGAGGTGGACCAGGCGAACAGTGCGGTGCCCAACGGCAGCGCCACGAGCCCCTGCGTGACGAGCTCACCGGCCTGGTAGCGGGAGTTGGCGGTGTCGAGCCGGTCCACCGGCACCAACGACGGCACCATCGCCTGCGCGGCCCCGTCGGCGACGGTCTCGACGCACGCCACCGCGAACACCGTCACGAACAGCACCCACAGCGGCACGTGGGCCACCGCGCCAGCCAGGGCGAGAGTCGCGAGCAGGAGACCGCGGACCAGTGCGCCACCGCCCATCGCCCGCCGCCGGTCGGTGCGGTCGACCACGGCGCCCGAGAACGCGCCGAGCAGCAGCCACGGCAGCAACCCGAGGGCACTGATGGTCGAGACGACCAGCGGGTCGTCGCTGAGGCGCATCGCCAGCAGCGGGACGGCGACCATGCCGACCCCGTCGGCGAGGTTGCCCAGCAGCCCCGCCGACCACAGGCGGTGGAACGATCCCGGTAGCCAGCCCGCCGGGAGCACGGTGGTGCTCATCCCTGACCCCTCTCCTGCACGGCTTGGGCGGCCTCGTGCACGTCCTCGGGCGACCCCACGCGGGGAAAGGCCCGCAGCTGCGCCTCGACGACGCGCGCTCCGGTCGGCATGTCGGTTCGGTCACGACCGCACCGCTCGTCCCACCGGTCGAGCACCTGCGTGAGCTCGGCGGTCATCTCCGCCAGCTCGTCGGGTGTCATGACGAACAGCACGGTGGTGTCGCTGGCCTTGCCACGCCACTCCGGCTCCAACCCCGCCAGCGCCCGTGCCCGGAAGTCGGCGGCCGCGCGGTAGCGCAGCCGCAGCCACTCCGAGGCGAACGTGCCCAGGGCCTGGCGCCCCGCGGGCGTGTCGGCAGCCTGGGAGCTGAACGCCTGGCGCCCGGAGGCGATCTGCCACCAACGCTCGCGGCCGCGACCCCGGCCCGGCACCTCCTCGACGAACCCGTGCTCGGCGAGCTGGCGCAGGTGGTAGCTGGTCGAGCCGGAGGACTCCCCCAGCCGCTCGGCCAGACCGCTGGCCGTGGCAGGCCCCGTGGTCAGGGCGTCGTAGAGCTGTGTGCGCAGCGGGTGAGCCAGGGCGCGCAGCCGACGGACGTCGACCGGTCGGTCCTCGGATGCACCCTCACGGGCGGAACCGTCGTGCGAGTCGGTGGTCATGGCAGCACGCTAGCGATGCAAAGGCTTCTTTGCAAGGAATTCTTTGCATCCGCCGCGTGCGGCGCCTCGCGGCCACGCCCTTCGGACCGCAGCTGCCCAGGGCCCCACTTGCCGGCTCTCCGGCCCGCCGGACGCAGCAAGGCCCGGACCGAGACGGTCCGGGCCTTGCTGGACGCTCGCGGGCGAGCGGGAACTCAGTCCAGGTAGTCGCGCAGCACCTGCGACCGCGACGGGTGGCGCAGCTTCGACATCGTCTTGGACTCGATCTGGCGGATCCGCTCGCGCGTCACGCCGTAGACCTTGCCGATCTCGTCCAGGGTCTTGGGCTGACCGTCGGTGAGACCGAACCGCATGGACACCACGCCCGCCTCACGCTCGGACAAGGTGTCCAGCACCTGGTGCAGCTGCTCCTGCAGAAGCGTGAAGCTGACCGCGTCGGCCGGGACCACAGCCTCGGAGTCCTCGATGAGGTCACCGAACTCGCTGTCACCGTCCTCCCCGAGCGGCGTGTGCAGGGAGATCGGCTCGCGACCGTACTTCTGGACCTCGACGACCTTCTCAGGCGTCATGTCGAGCTCCTTGGCGAGCTCCTCCGGCGTGGGCTCACGGCCCAGGTCCTGCAGCATCTGCCGCTGGACCCGAGCGAGCTTGTTGATGACCTCGACCATGTGCACCGGGATGCGGATGGTCCGGGCCTGGTCCGCCATGGCGCGCGTGATGGCCTGACGGATCCACCACGTGGCGTAGGTCGAGAACTTGTAGCCCTTGGTGTAGTCGAACTTCTCGACCGCACGGATCAGACCGAGGTTGCCCTCCTGGATCAGGTCCAGGAACAGCATGCCGCGGCCCGTGTACCGCTTGGCCAGCGACACCACCAGACGCAGGTTCGCCTCGAGCAGGTGGTTCTTGGCGCGCCGACCGTCGCCCGCGATCCACTCCAGCTCGCGGCGGCTCTTGGGCTCCATCGGTGCACCGGAGTTCAGCCGCTCCTCGGCGAACAGGCCGGCCTCGATGCGCTTGGCGAGCTCGACCTCCTGCTCGGCGTTGAGGAGGGCCACCTTGCCGATCTGCTTGAGGTAGTCCTTGACGGGGTCGGCGGTGGCACCCGCGGTGACGACCTGCTGCGCCGGGGCGTCGTCGTCGTCGGCGTCGGAGTAGACGAAGCCCTTGTCCTCGGACTCCTCCTCGGCTGCGGCAGCGGGCTTCTTCGCGCCCTCCTCCGACTCCTCGGCGTCCACCTCCTCGACGACCTCGTCGACGACGACCACATCGACCTCGTCGATGACGACCTCCTCGAGCTCACCCTCGACCTCGACCTCGTCATCGCCGACCACCTCGGCGCCGACCTTCGCCGCCGTCTTGGTGCTGGACTTCGCGGCGGACTTCGTCGCGGGCTTGGTCGCGGCCGGCTTGGCGGCAGCCTTGCGCACGGGCTTGGCCGCAGCGCCGGACTCGTCGCTCGACACCACGGCCTTCGCGGAGGGCCTGGCCTTGGCGCTGGTGGCGGCGACGGCGCGCGCCGGGGCGGCGGGCTCCTGCACGCCGATGCCTGCCGTGGCCAGGCCACGGATCACGGCGCGCAGGCGCTTGGCGTCCTGCACGTCCGCCTGCTCGCACGCCTGGCGCAGCTCCTCGGCACCGACGCTGCCGTGCGTGCGGCCACGCAGGACCAGCTCCTGCAGTGCGGGGTGCTCGAACTCACGCGGAAGCGCGGGATGCGGGGTCTGGGACGACACGAACGACCTTTCGGCAGCGTGAGAACCGGATCTGAGGCCGGAGAGGTACACCGATATTGTACCGACCCGCACCTCGTCCCGGCCCCACGACGGACGGAACCGTGCCGGCGACGCAGTGGCGCCGCGCGACCCTCCTCCAACGAGCGGGCGGCGACGATGATTCCCACGCCGGTCGGGCCGTGCGTGGGACCGATCAGGCCTGCGGAGGCTTGACCGTCAGCACCGGGCAGGGTGCGTCGAAGAGCACACGCTGGGCGTTCGCACCCAGGATCAGCTTGCCGACGGGGCTGCGACGGCGCAGACCGATCACGATGAGCTCGGCCTCGAGCTCCTCCGCCGTCCCGATGAGGTCGTCGGCGACGTCACCGCCGTCGAGCACGAGCACGTCGTAGGCCACGTTGCGGGAGATGAGCTCGGCACGCACCGCGTCCAGCTCGGTCTCGACCTGCATCTGCTCCACGTCGGTGGCGTCGGCACGCATGCTCACGACCACCACGACCCGCAGCTCCCGGCGCCGGCCCTCCTCGATCGCCGCCTCGAGGGCTGCCCGCCCCTCCGGCGTAGCCAGATAGCCGACCACGATGACCATCGGTCCTCCCCTCGCTCGACGGCGTCCTCGCCGTGCACACGACGCTACCGGAGCGCAGGGCTGCCCGCTGACCGTCCGCCCGTGGGCCGCTCAGCCCGGGGCGACCCCGGCGCCACCCGCACGCACCCACCCCGGGGGGATCGCGGCCGCCAGGGCGTCAGCCAGCAGCAGCGCGAGCCGGTGCGCCGGGTCGTCCGCCAGCGCCCGCTCGAGCAGCACCTGCGCCCGCGCACCGTCCCCTCGCCACCACGACACGAGCGCCAGCAGCGTCAGCGCGGGTGCCTGACCTCCGGCGCGCCCGTGGGCGACCACCTGCTCGAGGACGTGCTCGTACCTGCGCACGTCGGGCGGTGGCGGCACTGCGACCTGCGGGTCGACGATCGCGGCGACGGCGGCGCCCACCGCGGCATCGGAGGCCGCGTCAGGACGCTCGCCCCGCACGGCACGCTCGGGCAGGTCGGCGGTCCCGGGGACGCACGAGACGAGGATCGCGTCACGCACCCGGCGGTCGGCGAGCCCGGCCTCGACCCGCCCCAGCGGCGAGCCGGTCGCCGGGGCCGGACCGTCCGCGCCCTGCGCGAGGGATCGCCGCCAGGCCGCCAGGGAGTCGGCACGCCAGTCGGCGACGGCCCGGGGACCGGCGGCCACGGCCTGGGCACCCCGGGCCTCCCACCGTCGGCGCACGCGCGCCACCGCGCGGCGGGGCTCCGCCGGTGCGCGACGGATCCTGCCGACGTCGTCGCGCGAGGCGGCCACCACCGACCCGGCGAGCACCATCCGGGCGCCGACCTGGGTCCCCTCCAGGTCCGCCAGCGGCCTACCACCCGGCGGGCAGCACGCATCACGGCAGTCCAGCGCCAGGTAGCCGTGCGGCGTCACGACCCAGACGGGGACGTCCCCCAGCGCACTGTGCGCAGCCTCACGCAGCGCGGCTGCCGCCGCGTGCGCGGCGTGGTCCGGCTCAGTGCGCGGGTCACGGTCGGTGTAGACGACAAGGACCGAGCGCCGCGCCCCGTCACGATCCAGGTGCGTGACCAGCCCCCGGGCCAGGCGGGGGCCGTCCACGGGGTCGGCGAGGGCGTCCAGGTCGACACGGACCACCAGGCCGACCTCGCCGGAGGGAGGCCGAAGGCTGACACCCACGGCGGACTGCGCGGGTCGGAAGCCGAGCTGGTGCGGGATCAGCGCGAGCAGCTCACGGGGTTCGCTGAGCCGGAGTGTGGTGTCCATGGGGGTACACAACCGGCGCGGCGCCAGGCGCCGGGCTGCCGGCCCTCCGGCTGTGCACAGCGCAGGCCGATCGCGCGCCTGTGGGCGGATCGCGGCTGCTCCCGGTCCATGGGTCGCGACTACTGTGTGCCCGTGCTGCACCGGGCCGTCCACGAGGACCACGACCGTCGGAGCGCGAGGCCCGCCTCCCGCACCGGCCGCGCCGTGCTGCGCGCCGTTCTCACCGCCGCCGTGCTGGTCCCGCTCTCGGCGTGCACGTCCAGCACACCGGCGAGCCTCGAACCGACGGCGGTCGTCGTCCAGCCCTCGGCCTCGCCGACCGAGACGCTCCTGGCGGACGGCACGGACACGCACTCGGCCGTGGGCGCACTCGTCGAAGGGTTCCCCAGCACGCTGGTCCCGGTGCCCGAGGGCGCCGAGGTGCTCGTCTCCGCGGCCGCGCCCGTCGAGGGGACCGACCTGGTGGAGATCTCCCTCAACATCCGCTCCGCGCAGGACGCCGCCGGACTGCTGGACGCGATCCGCGGCCCGCTGATCGCTGCAGGATTCGCCGAGACCGCCGCGGCCACCCCCGACGCAGGCCTGGCGGCCCAGACGACCTTCAGTCGTTCCGACGGGGCCGAGCTGCTCGTCGCCGGGGTCCTCGACCGCGACGGGGAACGCACCCTGACCCTCGGCGGCCAGGTGCGGGCAGGCTCCTGACCTGCCGGTCGCCTAGGCTCGTGGCGTGAACTCCTCCGCGACCCCGGACGTCCCGAGCCTGGTCGACGTCGAGCAGGTGCGCACCCAGGTCGACGCCGTCCTCGCCGGGCACGTGGGCGAGCTGCGCTCCGTGCTGCGAGCGGCCGGTCCCGACGCCGAGGTGCTGGCCGACGCCGTGGCCCGGATGCTCTCGGGCGGCAAGCGCCTGCGTGCCGCCTTCTGCTACTGGTCGTGGCGCGCGCACGGCGGCCGACCCGGCTCGCCCCAGGCGCACACGGCGATCCGCATCGGCGCGGCCCTCGAGCTCTTCCAGGCGGCCGCACTGTTCCACGACGACGTCATGGACGCCTCCGACACCCGCCGCGGGCAGCCCGCGGCTCACCGTGCGTTCGCCTCGCTGCACCAGACGTGGGGCCTGGTCGGCGACGCCGAGCAGTTCGGCACGTCCGCGGCGATCCTGCTCGGCGACCTCGCACTGGTGGCCAGCGAGCAGGAGTTCGCCGGCGCGCTCTCGCTCGAGCCCCTGCCCCGCGCCACGCAGGCCCGCGCGGTGTTCGACCTCATGCGCACCGAGGTCACCGTCGGGCAGTACCTCGACGTGCTCGCGCAGGAGACGCCGTGGGGCCATGACCCCGAGGCCGACGAGCGGCGGGCGCGCACGGTCATCCGCGCGAAGTCCGCCCGGTACAGCGTCGAGCACCCGATCGTGCTGGGTGCCGCTCTCGCGGACGCCGACGAGGGCCAGCTGGAGGCCTGCCGGCGGATCGGTCTGCCCCTCGGCGAGGCCTTCCAGCTGCGCGACGACCTGCTCGGCGTGTTCGGCGACCCCCGGGCGACCGGCAAGCCCGCCGGGGACGACCTTCGTGAGGGCAAGCGGACCGTGCTCGCCGCCCGCGCGGTCGCACGCGCGCGGGCAGCCGGCGACCTCGACACGGTCGACCTGCTGCGCGGCCGGCTCGGCGATCGGTCGATGAGCGAGGGCGAGGTGACGGCCCTGGCGCACGCGATCGCCGCCACCGGAGCACCGGACGACGTGGAGGAACTCATCTCGGTGCTGTCCGCCGAGGCCTTCGACCGGATGGAGCAGCGTCCGTGGGCCGAACCGGCGCGAGGACAGCTGGCCGCGCTCGCGCACGCGGCCGTCGACCGCAGGGCCTGACCGGCCGGGCTACAGCTCGGCCTGGGCCAGACGACGGACCTCGGTCTTGCGACCGGCGCGCAGCGCCTCGATCGGCGAGGTGCCCAGCGACTCGCTCGGCGTGAAGAGCCACTCGATCGCGCCCTCGTCCGAGAAACCCACGTCGGTGAGCACCGACAACGTGCCCTGCAGCGCGGCCAGCACGGTCCACTCCGGGGAGTCCTCGGCCTTGGACGGCGCGGCCGGGTTGGCCAGGTGACCGGCGACCAGGAACGCCGCGGGCACGGACAGCACGGGGCGCTCTCCGCGGCGCACGGCGACGAACCGCCTCTCCTGCAGCTGGCGGTGCACCTTGGTGATGTCGAGGTCGAGCCGTTCGGCGACGTCGGGGATGGTCAGCCACTCGTCGACGAGCAGATCGAGGCCGGGAGCAGAGGGATTCACCCGACCAGCCTACGCAACAACAAATGACATCGGCGCAATTGCCCCGCGTGGCTTTCCCGGTCAGCGCATGTCGACTACCGTCACGTTTTGTCACTTGAACAACATCCGTCACTTCCGTGTACACCAGCACCAGAGGTTCAGCCATGACGCAGCCCGCCACCGCCCGCTCCGCCCGACTGCGCCGTGCCGGCACCGGAACGGGCGCCACGCTCGCCCTCGCCGCCGTCGCCGTGACCGCCACCGGCGGCGCCGCGCACGCCGACGAGCGGTACACGGTGCGCTCCGGCGACACCGTCAGCCACATCGCGACGCGGACCGGCTCGACGGTCACCGCGATCTCCCGGGCGAACAACCTGGCCGACGCCTCACGCATCCGCATCGGGCAGGTGCTCACCATCCCGTCTGCGACGACCACCACAGCAACGACCGCTGCTGCCCCCGCCGCTGCGAGCACCGCCGCGGCGCCCGCAGCCGGCACGCACGCGGTCCGCTCCGGTGAGACGGTCTCCGCGATCGCCAAGCGCTACGGCACGAGCGTCCAGGCCGTCGTCGCCGCCAACGGGCTCGACGCGCGCGCCTTCATCCGCGCCGGGCAGGTGCTGACGATCCCCGGCACCGCGACGAGCACGGGCACCGCGTCCGTCACCACCGCCGCGGCGCCCTCCGCAGCGACGACCTCCGCCACGCACACGGTCGTCGCGGGCGACACCGCCGGCGCGATCGCCAAGCGCTACGGCACGAGCGTGCAGGCGATCATCACGGCCAACGGTCTCAACTCGCGCGCCCTGATCCGGATCGGGCAGACCCTGTCGATCCCCGGCGCCACCGCAGGCACCACGCCCACCACCACGGCGCCCACGACCCAGCTGGTCGGCAACACCTTCGAGGGCCGCACCTACCCGGCTACCGTGGTCGCCTCGGCCAACGCCAACAAGGCCACGCTGCTGACCGTCGGCGTGCCCACCAAGGCCGAGATGCGCACGTTGGTCGCCGACACCGCCCGGACCATGGGCGTCGACCCGGCGCTCGCCCTGGCGGTGGCATTCCAGGAGTCCGGCTTCAACCACGCCTCGGTCTCGCCCGCCAACGCCATCGGCACCATGCAGGTCATCCCGTCCTCGGGCGAATGGGCCTCCCAGCTGGTGGGCCGGCAGCTGAACCTGCTGGACCCCACCGACAACGTCGTGGCCGGTGTGGCGATCCTGCGCTCGCTGATCAAGACCTCCCCCGACCTGCCCACCGCGATCGCCGGCTACTACCAGGGCGCCTCGTCGGTGCGACGCCACGGCATGTTCGCCGACACGCGCCGCTACGTGGCCAACGTGCAGACGCACATGACGCGCTTCGCCTGACCGCGCGGTTACCACGAACGGACCAGTGGCCACCGTAGGATCTGCCCGTGGGAACCACCGTCACCGATCCGCTCGTCGGCCGCCTGGTCGACGGGCGGTACGAGGTTGTCTCCCGCATCGCCCGCGGCGGCATGGCCACCGTCTACCTCGCGGTGGACCGGCGCCTCGACCGTGAGGTCGCGCTCAAGGTCATGCACCCGCACCTGGCCGAGGGCGCCTCGGGCCTGGACTTCGTGGCCCGGTTCCGCCGCGAGGCGCGCACCGCGGCGCGGTTGACGCACCCGGGGCTCGTCGGGGTGTTCGACCAGGGTGTCGACGGCGAGACGTCGTACCTGACCATGGAGTACATCGACGGCACGAACCTGCGGCGCCGGATCGGCGAGCGGGGCTCGCTGACCGTCGGTGACGCCCTGAGCACCGCCGAGCACGTGCTCGACGCCCTCGGGGCCGCGCACCGCAACGGTCTGGTGCACCGCGACATCAAGCCCGAGAACGTGCTGCTCGCCGACGACGGGCGCATCAAGCTCGCCGACTTCGGGCTCGCGCGCGCCGTCACCGAGGTGACCGCGACCACCACCGGCACGGTCATGGGCACCGTGGCCTACCTGGCCCCCGAGCTGGTGACCCGCGGCACCAGCGACGCCCGCACCGACGTCTACGCGTGCGGCATCCTGCTGTACGAGATGCTCACCGGCGCCCAGCCGTTCACGGGCGAGACGCCGATCCAGGTCGCGTTCCAGCACGTCAACTCCGATGTGCCCGCGCCGTCCGACGTGGTGCCGTGGCTGCCCGCCGAGGTCGACGAGCTCGTGCAGGCCCTGGCTGCCCGCGAACCGGCCGACCGACCCGTGGACGCCGGCGCCGCACTCGCCCTGGTGCGGCGTGCCCGTGCCGCGCTCGACGAGGCGACACTGGCACGCCGCGCCGACGTGGCACCCACCGTGCTGCTGCCCTCCGCGACCGACCCGGACGGCGGCGAGGACGATCTGCCGTTCGCCGACTCCCTGCCGCCCACCGGTGCGGACTCCGCGCACAGCGCCACCGCCGACGGCGAGGCCACCACACGTCTGCTGGTCGATCCACGGGACGGCGAGCGCACACCGCCCGCGGGCGCCACCGTCGCGCTGCCCATCGGTACCGGTCTACGGCCCACCCCGCCTGCCGCCACGCCCGCGCGACGCCGCCACCGGTTGCGCGCCGTGCTGCTCACACTGCTCGTCGGCGCCCTCGCAGGCCTCGGCGTGTGGTGGTACGTCTCGTTCGGCCCCGGCGCGTACATCACGGTGCCTGCCATCGTCGGCCAGGACGAGGCCACAGCCACCGACCTGCTCACCCAGGCCGGGCTCGACGCCGACCCGACCGCCGCGTTCGACGACGAGGTCGCCAAGGGTCTGGTCGTGTCCGCCGACCCGGGTGTCGGCGAGGACGTCCGCAAGGACGGCACCGTCGCGTTCGTCGTGTCGTTGGGACCCGACCTGGTGACCATCCCCGACGGGATCCTCGGCGTGCTGCAGGCCGACGCCGCCACGGCGCTGACCGACGCGGGCCTGGCGGTCGACTACGGCGACCCGCAGTACCACGACACCGCCGCCAAGGGCAGCGTCCTGACGGCCTCCCTCCCGGACGGCTCCCCCGCCGAGGCCAACGCCCAGGTCACCCGCGGAACCACCATCACCTTGGTGCTCTCCAACGGCCCCGCACCGGTGACCGTGACCTCCGTCGTGGGCGCCACCCTGGACAACGCCACCGCCGAGCTCGCCGACGACGCGCTCACCGTGGCCGCCACCGAGGCGTTCTCCGACACGGTCGCCGCCGGCGTCGTCATCTCGCAGGAGCCCGAGGCCGGTGCCACGGCGCACCGGGGCGACACGATCAACGTCGTGGTCTCCAAGGGGCCGGAGACGGTCGAGATGCCAGACCTCACCGGGGTTCAGTACGACAAGGCGGCGAAGGCACTCGAAGACCTCGGGCTGGTCGCCGCACGTGAGAACGTCCTCGGCGGAATCTTCGGCACGGTGCGAGCACAGTCGGTGGACTCCGGCGACATGGTCACCAAGGGCACGACCGTCACGCTGACCGTCGTCTGAGTCATAGTCAGCAGCCTTCGTACAGATGCGGTAGAGCGGTGCCGCTCGCCGGCAGCTCGGCACGCAGCACGGGCGCCCCGACGGCGGTGTCCGCCGGGGCGCCCGTGACGAGCAGCAGGGTCAGGCGCGGCGCAGCAGCTCCACGACCTGGAAGGCCATCTCCAGCGACTGCTGGTGGTTCAGCCGCGGGTCGACCAGCGTCTCGTACCGCAGCGCGAGGCCCTCGTCGTCGATCTCCTCCGAGCCGCCGAGCACCTCGGTGACGTCGTCACCCGTGAGTTCGATGTGCAGACCGCCGGGGACGGTGCCCAGCGCGCGGTGCACCTCGAAGAATCCGGCGACCTCGTCCATGACGTCGGAGAACCGGCGCGTCTTGTACCCGGTGGCCGACGTGATGCCGTTGCCGTGCATCGGGTCGCACACCCAGGTGACGGGACGACCGTCGGCGGTGACCTTCTCGACCAGCTGAGGCAGGCGGTCGCGGATCAGGCCGGCACCCATGCGGGTGATGAACGTGATACGCCCGGCCTCACCGCTCGGGTTCAGCTTGTCGATCAGCGCCAGCGCGTCGTCGCCGGTCGAGGTCGGACCGAGCTTGATGCCCAGCGGGTTCTGCACGCGCGAGAAGTAGTCGATGTGCGCCCCACCCAGCTCACGTGTGCGCTCCCCGATCCACAGGAAGTGCGCCGAGCAGTCGTACGGCAGACCCGTCCGCGAGTCGATGCGCGTCAGCGGCCGCTCGTAGTCGAGCAGCAGACCCTCGTGGCTGGAGAAGAAGTCCACGGCCCGCAACGCGTCGAAGTCCGCACCGCACGCCGCCATGAACCGGATGGCCCGGTCGATCTCGGCGGCGATCTCCTCGTAGCGCGAGTACGCCGGGTTGGTGGTGAAGCCCCGGTTCCACTCGTGCACGCGCAGCAGCGAGGCGAACCCACCCGTGGTGAAGGCACGGATCAGGTTCAACGTCGACGCCGACGTGTGGTACGCCTCGAGCAGCCGCTGCGGGTCGGGCGTGCGGGCCTCGGGCGTGAAGTCGAACCCGTTGATGATGTCGCCGCGGAACGCCGGCAGCGTCACGCCGTCGCGCGTCTCGGAGTCCGAGCTGCGCGGCTTGGCGTACTGCCCGGCCATGCGGCCCATCTTGATGACCGGCAGGCTCGCGCCGTACGTGAGCACGACCGCCATCTGCAGGATCGTCTTGATCTTGTTGCGGATGTTGTCGGCCGTGGCCTCCGCGAAGGTCTCGGCGCAGTCACCGCCCTGCAGCAGGAACGCCTCGCCGCGACCAGCGGCTGCGAGGCGGGCCCGCAGGTCGTCGGCCTCGCCCGCGAACACCAGCGGGGGAAGGGACGCGAGCCGCCCGGTCACCCGGGCGAGCTCGTCGGCGTCCGGCCACTGCGGCTGCTGCCCGGCGGGCAGCGTGCGCCACGCGTCGAGACCGGCGACGACCTGCGGGTCCGCCTCGACGCTCATGCGTGGCTCGCCGGGACCAGCGGCTGGCCGATGTCCTGCAGCAGGGCGCCGAACCACGGCTGGGACACGTCGAACGCCTTGCCGCCGGCGATACGCGGGAACGCGATCGCGGTCAGACGGTCACCGTTCTCCTCGTCGTGGCCGATGACGCCGGACTCGCCGCGCAGGGCGCACTCCACCGCCAGGTCGGTCATCGACTTGATGAGGCGCAGGTCCTCGGCGTTCGCGGCCGCGGCGCGCGAGTAGTAGCCCGACTTCTGCACCATGGTCTTCTCGGCGCCGAGCTTCTCGGCGAACTGCTTGGCGAACCACTGGCCCGGGTTGACCGTGTCGAGCTTGACGTGACCGAACGGGTCACGCTCCACGGGCGTGCCGGCGGCCTCGAGCTGCTCGACGATCTCGTGCATGCCCGCACCCTCCGACAGGAAGATGTTGACGTTGCCCTGCTCGTCCATGATCTTCTTCAGCCGCGCGGCCTCGCCGTCGATGTCGAGCGCGAGCTCAGGCAGGAAGACGGCGTGGATGTCCCAGCGCTCACGCGACAGGCCGATGCTCGGGACCCACTCCTGCTGGTCGAGCCACTTGCGGTACTCGGCGGCCGCAGCAGCGGTCAGCCACCCGCAGTGCCGTCCCATGACCTCGTGCACGATCAGCATGCGCGGCCCGGAGCGGTGCTCGCCGATGATGTTCGCGGCGAAGCCCGCGGCCTCCTCGGCGGCGGTCCACGCACCCAGCGACTGGCGGATCGGCACGACGTCGTTGTCGATCGTCTTGGGCAGACCGACGACCGTCAGGCCGTAGTCGTTCTGCGCGAGGTAGGCAGCCAGGTCGGCCGCGGTCGTGTTCGTGTCGTCGCCACCGATGGTGTGCAGCACGTCGACGCCGTCGGCCTTGAGCTGCTCGGCCGCGACCTGCAGCGGGTCCTGGCCCTCCTTGACCAGGCCGCGCTTGACGCAGTCCTTGGCGTTGGTGAGCTTCACCCGCGAGTTGCCGATCGGCGAACCGCCGAAGCGGTGCAGGATGCCGGCCTTCTTGCGGGTCTCGGCGTCGATGACGATCTTGTCGCCGCGCAGCAGGCCGTAGTACCCGTGCTCGTACGCGATGATCTCGACGTCCGGCGCAATCTCGGTGTAACGCTCGATCAGGCCACCGACGGCGGAGGACAGGCACGGAGCGAAGCCACCCGCGGTCAGGAGGGCGACGCGACGAACCGACATGAGACACACCTCTCGTTGAACTGCACAGCTCTGGTCGACCTGCACTAGCGCCCCCAGGGTGCTGTGCCCGGACAACGACGGTGCGGGCCCTAGGTCCGGGCCGTCGGTGCGGGTCTCACGTGGGGGTGCGCGGTCGGCACGGGGCCGACCCGGCTCATCCTACTGAGCCGAGGGCTCGTCCTCCGGAGGGACCGGAACCTGGACGGCCGGCACCGGACGACCACCGGGAGCGGCCGGTGCGGAGGTCTCCACCTCGGCCGCCGGGTGGCCCGTGGCGATGCGGGCCTTCTGCGTCGCGGCGTAGACGTCGACGTACTCCTGGCCCGACAGGCTCATGATCGCGTACATGATCTCGTCGGTCACCGACCGCAGGATGAAGCGGTCGTTCTCCATGCCTGCGTACCGGCTGAAGTCCAGCGGCTCACCGATGACGACGCCCACGCGCATCACCTTGGGGATGCGGCGACCGATGGGCTGGGCCTCCCCCGTGCCGACCATGGCGACGGGGATCACCGGGGCGCCGGACTCCAGCGCGAGCCGCGCGATCCCGGTCTTGCCGCGGTACAGCCGGCCGTCGGGGCTGCGCGTGCCCTCGGGGTAGATGCCGAACAGGCCGCCGTCCTGCAGACGCCGCAGACCGGTGCGCAGGGCCGCCTCGCTCGCCTTGCCGCCACCACGGTCGACCGGGATGGTCCCCACGCCGCGCATGAACCCGGCCGTCAGGCGCCCCTTGAGGCCGCTGCCGGTGAAGTACTCCTGCTTGCCGATGAACACGATCTCGCGATCGATCATGATCGGCAGGAACACCGAGTCGAAGACCGCCTGGTGGTTGCTCGCCAGGATCGCACCGCCCTCGGACGGCACGTTCTGGGCCCCGCGGATCCACGGGCGCCAGATGAGGTGCAGGAGCGGGCCCGCAATGACCCGCTTCATCAACCAGTAGAACAACGGCTCACCTCTCGCCCGCCCGGACCGTTCCGTACGACTCTAGAGTGCTCTCATGCCCGCACGCCCGGACGAGCCCGACGCAGTGCCCCCGGACGACCCGGGGAGCGACGACGAGGCATGGGCCTCGCTCGTCGCCCGGCTCGGCGACCTCGACCCGCAGGACGAGGACTCCGCCGCGACCAGCACGTCCACGGACGCGAGGTCCACGGACGGACCGCACGTAACCTACCCCGTCGCCCCGTGGGTCTCCGACCCCCGGGTCGTGCGGCCCGCTCGGCAGGCGGGTGAACCGACCGGCCGGGACTGGGACGGCACCGGGCAGATCGACGACGCCGAAGCGGCCGTCGACGAGGCCGAGCACTTCGTGCCGCCGGACCCCGGGCCCGTGCTCGGCGGAGACCCGCTGCTGACCATGGCCTGGCTCGCGGTGGCTGTCCCGGCCCTGCTGCTCCTCGTGGTGGCCATCGCGTGGCGGTCGGCCCCTGCGGCCGTGCTGCAGGCCGCCGGGATCGTGTTCGTGCTCGGTGTCGGCGTGCTGGTCTGGCGCATGCCGCACCGCCGTGACCCGTCGGACGACGACACCGGCGCCGTCGTCTAGACCGGCGCCGGTGTCGTGGACCGGCTCTGTCCGAGCCGGGAAAGGCCCAGAGAGGTCAGGCCCGGGCGAGGTCGGCCGCGCCGACGATCCCCGCGTCGTTGCCCATGGCAGCCAGCACGATCGCCGCCTCCGGGCGGTGACCCCGCGCCGAGAGCTGCTCGGCGAACGCCTTGCGGGCCGGCGCCAGCAGCAGGTCGCCCGCTGCACCGACGCCGCCACCGATGACGATGAGCGCCGGGTCCAGGAGCGCTGCCACGGAGGCCGAGCCCTCACCGATCCAGCGGCCCAGCTCGGCCAGCAGGTCGATCGCGAGCCCGTCGCCCTCCTGGGCGGCCTTCGTCACGTCCGGACCGGTCAGCCGCGAGGCGTCCCCGCCGGCCAGCTCCAGCAGCCGCGCCGCGCGGTCGGGCTGCGCCACGACCGCCGCCTGCGCGTCACGCACCAGGGCGCTGCCCGAGGAGTACTGCTCCCAGCAGCCCTCGTGCCCGCAACCGCAGTAGTGCCCGCCGGGCACCACACGCATGTGGCCGACCTCGGCCGCCACTCCCCAGGCGCCGCGCACGAGCCTGTTGTTGACGACGATCGCCCCGCCCAGGCCCGTTCCCACGGTCAGCAGGAGCATGTCCTCGACGTCCTTGGCGGCGCCGTAGCGGAACTCGGCCCAGCCGGCCGCGTTCGCGTCGTTCTCGATGACCACGGGCACGTCGGTGCCGATCAGGGCGCGCACGTTGTCGCGCAGCGGGTAGTCGCGCCAGGCGATGTTCGGCGCGAAGAGGACCCCGGAGCGGTCGGCAGCGACGAACCCGGCCGCCGCCACGCCGATCGCACCGATGTCGTAGCCGGCGCTGAGCTCGGCGTAGACCTCGGCGATGGCGCGGTCGATGCTCCCGGCGTCGTCGGGCTGCGTGTCCCGGCGCGTCTTGGCCAGGATCGTGCCCTCCTCGTCGACCACACCCGCAGCGATCTTCGTCCCGCCGATGTCGACCCCGATGGCGTGCATGTGCGTCTGTGCTCCTCCGCGCTGGTCCGAGTGGTCGCGGCAACCGACGAGGACGCGCGCGAACCCGGACGAGGCTACCTGGACGGCCGCCCGACGCACGAGGCAGAACGTCCCGTATCCTCGCTGCAACCATCGCCCCTTCTGCCAATGGAGTCAGCATGGACGAGTTCAGTACGCCACTGCTCGTGGAGATCGATCCCGAGCGCAACCTCAACCACCTGCTCGCCGACCGTGCCACGGGCTCCCCCGACCGGGTCCTCGTCGAGCGCAAGAACGCCACCGACGGCACCTGGGAACCGCTGACCGTGCGCCAGTTCGACGCCGAGGTCGTCGCCGTGGCCAAGGGTCTTGTCGCCCGCGGGGTGCAGCCGGGCGACCGCGTCGGCATCATGTCGCGCACCCGCTACGAGTGGACGCTGCTGGACTGGGCCGTGTGGGCCGCCGGTGCGATCCCGGTGCCGCTGTACGAGACCTCCTCGGCCGAGCAGGTGCTGTGGATCCTCACCGACGCCGAGGTGTCCCTGCTCGTCGTGGAGCAGGCCGCGCACGCCGCCGTCGTCGACGAGGTCCGCTCCCAGGCCCCCACGCTGCGCGAGGTGCTGCAGATCGAGGACGGCGCGATCGCCACGCTCGTGGCCGCCGGCGCGGACGTCACCGACGAGGAGATCGCCCGCCGCCGCACGCTGGCCGGGCTCGAGGACGTCGCCACCATCATCTACACCTCGGGCACCACCGGGCGCCCCAAGGGCGTGGAGCTGACGCACGGCAACTTCGCGCTGCTGACCACCAACGCCGCCGCGAAGCTGCACGAGATCCTCGACGAGCCCGGTGCCCGCACGCTGCTGTTCATGCCGCTGGCGCACGTGTTCGCGCGGTTCATCGAGGTGCTGTGCGTCGTGGCCGGAGCCACGATGGGCCACACGCCCGACACCCGCGACCTGGTGCCGGACCTGCAGTCGTTCCGCCCGACGTTCATCCTGTCGGTGCCGCGCGTGTTCGAGAAGGTCTACAACTCGGCCGAGCAGAAGGCCGCCGCGGGTGGCAAGGGCGCCATCTTCCAGCGGGCGGCCAAGACCGCGATCGTCTACTCGCGCGCGCTCGACGACCCCTCCGGCCCGAGCCTGTGGCTGCGGCTGCAGCACAAGGTCGCCGACGTCCTCGTGCTGTCCAAGCTGCGGGCGGTGCTCGGCGGTCAGGCCAAGTGGGCGATCTCCGGCGGGGCACCGCTCGGCGAACGCCTGGGCCACTTCTACCGCGGGGTGGGCCTGGTGGTGCTGGAGGGCTACGGCCTGACCGAGACCACCGCACCGGCCACCGTGAACCTGCCCAGCCGCACCAAGATCGGCACGGTGGGCCCCGCCCTGCCGGGCACCGCGCTGCGCATCGCCGCCGACGGCGAGGTGGAGATCAAGGGCATCCAGGTCTTCCGTGGGTACCACGCCAACGCCGACGCGACGGCCGAGGCGATGGACGACGGCTGGTTCCGCACGGGCGACCTCGGCTCGCTGGACGCCGACGGGTTCCTGCGGATCACCGGCCGCAAGAAGGAGATCATCGTGACCGCCGGCGGCAAGAACGTCGCCCCGGCCGTGCTCGAGGACCGACTGCGCGGCCACCCGCTGGTCAGCCAGGTCGTCGTGGTCGGCGACCAGCGCCCGTTCATCGGCGCGCTGATCACGTTGGATCCTGAGGGTGTCCCCGGCTGGCTCTCGGCCCACGGCAAGCCCGAGATGAGCCTGGAGCAGGCCGCGAAGGACCCCGACGTGCTGGCCTCGCTCGACCGCGCCGTGGAACGGACGAACAAGGCGGTCTCGCGTGCCGAGTCGATCCGCAAGTACCGGATCCTCGAGTCCGACCTGACGATCGCCAACGGGTTCCTCACGCCCAAGCTCAGCGTGCGCCGGGCCGAGGTGCTCAAGGCGTTCGCGGCCGACGTCGACGCGATCTACGACGGGGGCAAGGACTGACGACGCACCTGCGCGGGCCTCAGAGCCTGCGCAGCCGTTCGACGAAGGTCGCCGAGGGCACCACCCACGCCCCGGTGGCCTCCACGTCGCGCGTGACCTGCTGATCGCTGGTCACCACGAGCAGGGGCCGCCCGGGCGGTTCGGCGTGCACCAGACGGCGGATGAGGTCGTCGGCGATCTCACCCACGGAGAACAGCACGCGGACCGCCCGGCCGGCCGTCGGCGGCGAGCGATGCCCCTCCTGCCCGTCGAAGCAGCAGGTGACCTCGGCGCCGGTGCGGGCGGCGAGCCGCCCCAGGGCGTCCACGAGCCCGCGTCGCTGCTCGGCCAGGGTCAGCACGGGCAGCCACGTCTTGGACACGTTGTAGCCGTCGACGACCAGGTGCGCGCGTGGCCGGGCCAGCAGCTCGTCGACCAGCCCGGGGTCCTGCGCGGTGCGGCCGCGAGAACCGGTCCAGGCGGGCGAGATCGCGGTGGTGTCGGGTGCGACCAGGTCGGCGGGCAGCCGGTCGACGGGCGGGAGCGCCAGCTCGGTGCGCAGGCCGTCGGCGGCGTCCACGATCGTGTCCAGCAGCAGACGCACCCGCACGTCGGCCAGGTCCCGGGCGGTGCGGGCCTGCGTGCGGGCCAGTGCCTGCGCGGCCCGGGCGGCCCGATGCTCGGCCTCGGCGGCGGCCCGCTCCTCACGGGCGGCCTGCAGGTCCTCCTGCGCGGCGGTCGCCAGCTCGTCGGCCCGCTGCGTGGCGGCGCGCGCCTGCGAGCGCGCACGGTCGGCGTCCGAGCGCAGCCTGCGCAGCTCACGGTGCAGGGCGGCCAGCTCCTCCTGCGCCGCGTGTGCGGCGTCGCGGGCCGCACCCAGCTCGACGCGCAGCCGGGCCTGCTCCGCCTCGGACCGCGCCAGGCGCTCGGCGGCGGCCCGCGCGGCGTCGGCGGGCGCGGGCGCGGCCGGCCCCTCGACGAGCCCGGGCCAGTGCGGGGTGTCGAGCAGCCAGGAGCCGACCGCGACGGTGAGGGCTCCGTGCTCGGCCACGGCCGCGGCGAGGCCCTCCACCGGTCCGTCCGCAGGTGCGGTCACCGGGGCAGCCTCTGCGGGGCGATCCGGGTCGGGCTCCCCCTGCTCCGGGGGCCGCAGCACGGCGGCCAGCTCGCGGTGGCCCTGCGCCCACACCCTGACGACCCGGGCCCGGAACGCCGGGTCGTGCAGCGCCGCCCAGAGCGGTCCGGCGCCGGCGAGCGCACGACGTCGGGGCGCGAACTGCCGCACCTGGCGCAGCGTGGCGGGCACCTCGACGGGTTCGAGCGTGCCGAGCACGTCTCCCGCGACCTGCACGATCGCTGCCCGCAGCGGTGCGGGCACCTCGACCTCGGGCGACCCCCCGGGTTCGGTGGTCGGCGGGAGGCTCATGGGCCCAACCCTACGGGCGGGGCCGGGTCCCGGTCGGCCTGTGGGTGGCCGCGGCTAACCTCCCTGCCATGCCGAGGGAACGCCGACTGCGACCGGTCTGGGTCGAGGAGCAGGCGTCCGCCGCGCGGGCCGGTTCCGGGGCGCAGGTCCAGCCCGACCACCGGGCGGTGCAGCCCACCCTGGACGAGGTCGGGACGCCCCTGCACGAGGTCACGTTCGTCGTGGTGGACCTCGAGACGACCGGCGGCACCCCTGCGGACTGCGAGATCACCGAGATCGGGGCGGTCAAGGTCCGCGGTGGGCAGGTGCTCGGCGAGTTCCAGACGCTCATCGACATCGGCGGTCCCGTCCCGCCGTACATCCAGGTGCTCACGGGCATCACGACCTCGATGCTCGTGGGCGCACCACGTCTGGCGGAGGTTCTGCCCAGCTTCCTGGAGTTCGCCGGCGACGCGGTGCTCGTGGCGCACAACGCCCGCTTCGACATCGGGTTCCTCAAGGTGGCAGCCGCACGCACCGGGCACCCGTGGCCCGGCAACCGTGTGGTCGACACGGTGCCGCTCGCCCGCCGCGCCGTGCTGCGCGACGAGGTGCCCAACCACAAGCTCTCGACGCTGGCTGCGCTGTTCCACGCCACGGTGACGCCCGACCACCGCGCGCTCTCGGACGCGCGCGCCACCGTCGACGTGCTGCACGCCCTGCTGGCACGCCTGGCACCCCTGGGCGTGACCCACCTGGAGGACCTGGCGACCGCCAGCGACCCGGTGCCCTCGGACGTGCGTCGCAAGCGCGGCCTGGCCGACGGCCTGCCCGACACCCCGGGTGTGTACCTGTTCCGGGGTCCCCGTGACGAGGTGCTGTACGTGGGCACGTCGACCACGTCGGTGCGGTCCAGGGTGCGCACGTACTTCACCGCCGCGGAGAAGCGCCGGCGGATGACCGAGATGGTCCGGGTCGCCACACGGGTCGACGCGGTGGCGTGCGCGACCCCGCTGGAGGCCCGGGTGCGCGAGCTGCGCCTCATCGCCGAGCACGCGCCGCGGTACAACCGGCGTTCGCGGCATCCCGAGCGCATGCCCTGGGTGCGGCTGACCAGCGAGCCCTACCCGCGGCTGTCGGTCGTGCGTGATGTGCGCGACGAGCCGGGCGCGACGTACCTGGGTCCGTTCGCCTCGACCGCCGCGGCGCGCCTGGCGGTCGAGGCGTTGCACGAGTCGTACCCCGTGCGTCAGTGCACCCGGCGGCTCCCGGCCGAGCCGGCGATCGGGGCCACGGCGTGCGTGCTCGCCGACATGGGTCGCTGCGGTGCGCCGTGCACAGGCGGGCAGGACGTGGACGCGTACGCCGAGGTGGTCGATGCGGTGCGTGACGGCATGCTCGCCGACGCGACGCCGGTGGCCCGTGCGCACGCGCACCGCATCGCCGACCTGGTCGTGCAGGAGCGGTTCGAGGAGGCCGTGACCGTGCGCGAGCGCCTCGCGGCGTACCTGCGGGGAGCCAGCCGCGCACAGCGGTTCGACCCGGTGTCCAGGGCTGCCGAGCTGGTGGCGGCGCGGCGTGACGAGGACGGCGGGTGGGAGCTGGTTCTCGTCCGCCACGGCCGGCTCGCCGGGACGGCCCGCGTGGATCGCCGCACCGACCCGATGCCGACCATCGAGACGCTGCGTATCACCGGCGAGCACGTGCCCACGCCGGTCGCACCTGCGCCGGCCGCGCACCCCGAGGAGACGGACCTGGTACTGGCCTGGCTCGACCAGCCGGGTGTGCGGCTGGTCGCCGTGTCTGCGGCGTGGACCTGCCCGGTGCGCGGCGCGCAGGGTCTGGGCGATGCCGCCTCGGCCGTCGGGGCGGTCAGGGCGGTGTCCGAACAGCCTGGCGCCGACGACCTGGACCTCGCGTGGGTCCGGGGACCGGGGGGCATGCGGCCCGGTCCCGACACCCGGCCCGGCCCGGCGTCGGTCGTCACCCCGGCACCACGCACGGCATGATGGCCGCATGCTGACCGCCATCGTGCACATCGACACCGACGCCGACCGGATCCCGGAGGTGGCCGCCGCCATCGCGGAGATCCCCGGCGTGAGCGAGGTCTACTCGGTCACCGGCGAGGTGGACCTGATCGCGATGGTGCGTGTGCGTGAGCACGAGGAGCTGGCCGACATCATCGCGGACCGGGTCAGCAAGGTCGAGGGAGTCCTGCGCACGCAGACGTACATCGCGTTCCGCGCGTACTCCCAGCACGACCTCGCGCAGGCGTTCGCGCTCGGCCTGGACGACTGAGGTCAGCCGCTGGCCAGGCGCCAGCGCTCGAGCACGTCCCGCGCTGCCCCGGTGTCCAGCGATGCCCGGGCATGGTCGACCCCTGCGGTCAGACGCTCCAGGAGCGAGCCGCTCGCGGTGCCGGGCAGGGTGCCGTCGGCCACCAGACCTGCGGCCGTGTTGAGCACGACGGTCTCGCGCACCGGGCCCCGCTCGCCGTCCAGCAGCCGGCGGGCGACGTCGGCGTTGAAGGTGGCGTCGGCGCCGCGCAGCGCGGACTGCTCGATCGGTGCGAACCCGAGGTCGCGCGTCCAGTCGACGACTTGCTCGTCGATCGCGCCGTCGCGGACCTCCCAGATGCGCGTGGGCGCGGTCGGGGCGATCTCGTCGAGGCCGTCCTCGCCGCGGAACACCAGGGCGCTCGTGCCGCGCCCGGCCAGCACACCGGCCACCAGCGGCGCCATGCGCGGGTCGGCCACGCCGATCGCCGCGGCCTGGGGCTGGGCGGGGTTGGTCAGCGGACCCAGGAAGTTGAACGCAGTGGCGATGCCCAGCTCGCGACGGGCGACGCCTGCGTGACGCATCGAGGGGTGGAACGTCGCGGCGAAGCAGAACGTGATGCCGACCTCGCCCGCCAGTGCGGCAACCCGCTCGACGGGTTGGTCGAGCCGGATGCCCAGTGCCTCGAGCACGTCGGCGGACCCCGACGAGGACGACGAGGCCCGGTTGCCGTGCTTGACGACGGTCAGCCCTGTGCCGGCGATGACGAGCGCGGACATGGTGGAGATGTTGACGGTGTGCGCGCGGTCGCCGCCGGAGCCGACGATGTCGACGGTGCGTCCCGGCACGACGAAGCGGTGCGCGTGCTCGAGCATCATGTCGGCGAGCCCGGTGAGCTCGGCGACGGTCTCCCCCTTGGCGCGCAGCGCGACCAGGAACCCGGCGACCCGGGCCGGTGAGGCATCGCCGCGCATGATCTCGCCCATGGCCCAGGCGGCGTCCGACGAGGTCAGGTCCTGACGTGCGACGAGCGAGGTCAGCAGGTCGGGCCAGGTGGTCATCGGGCGGCCGACCGCGGCCCGACCAGCGAGGCGACGGCCTGCTGCACGCCGACCGGGTCGAGCGGGCGCGCGACGACGGCGTCCGCGTTGGACCAGTGCGCGAGCCAGGCGTCCTGCGGGCGCCCGGTGAGCACGAGCACGGGCGGGCAGTCGTACACCTCGTCCTTGAGCTGGTGGCACAGGCCCATGCCGCCGACCTTGTCGGCCTCGCCGTCCAGGATGAGCAGGTCGTAGCGGGTGGAGTCCACGGCGGCGACGACCACGTCGGCCGTGGCGACCTCGTACCAGGCGATGTCCGGCTCTCCCCGTCCGAGCCGACGACCGACGGCGAGCCGCACCTGCTCGCGTGCGTCCACGTCGTCGCTGTAGAGCAGGATCCGCGGACCGGTCGCGGTGGCGTCAGCGGGCTGTGCGGGGGTGGCCGTGCTCATCGTGGGTACCTCACTCGTCGTCGACGTGCGTCCGGGGACATCGTGGCACGTGAGAGGCACAGCCTGCGCGCACCTGACCGACGGCAGGGCCGCGCGCCGGGGGGCTCCGCCCCGCGGCGTGCCAGGAGGTGCACCGCCCACCTCGGCACGGCCACGACGCGGCTACGGGACGGACACGGAACGGCAACGATCGACCGCCGATCCGGGCTCGATCGTGACGATGTGACATATCCCGTGCGCGTCATCTGGGCCTAACGGCCCATGCGCTTCACAGTTCGGCCATAATGGCGAGCGTGTCGACCGCAACGGCTGCCCCTCGCACCGCCACCCACGTGAGCGTGAACCGACCCAACCCTGTGTCGGTCGGCACGATCGTGTGGCTCGCCAGCGAGCTCATGTTCTTCGCCGCGCTCTTCGCCATGTACTTCACCCTGCGCGCAGCGGTGCCGCAGGAGTGGGCGGAGCAGACCAGCAAGCTCAACGTCACGTTCGCCGCGATCAACACCACGGTGCTGGTGCTCTCGTCGGTCACGTGCCAGATGGGCGTCTGGTCGGCCGAGCGGTTCCAGCCGGTGCGCACCGGCTCGTTGCTGCAGGTGGGCCGCTGGGGCATGAACGAGTGGATGACCATGACGTACCTCATGGGTGCGTTCTTCATCGGCGGACAGATCTACGAGTACGCGGCCCTCGTGCACGAGGGTCTGACGATCTCCTCCAGCCCGTACGGCTCGGTGTTCTACCTGACCACCGGGTTCCACGGCCTGCACGTGCTCGGCGGCCTGATCGCGTTCCTGTTCCTGCTCGGCCGTTCGTTCGCCGCCAAGCGGTTCGGTCACCACGAGGCCACCACCGCGATCGTCACGTCGTACTACTGGCACTTCGTCGACGTCGTCTGGATCGCGCTGTTCGCGGTCATCTACCTGCTGCGCTGAACGCACGCACCCCCGCACCCGTCCCGGGCCCGACGCCCCTCCCCCGACACGCGAGACGAGGACCCATCCGTGAAGGCACTCGCCGCCCGCAGGCACGACCGGCGCGCGCCGGTCGTGCTGCTCCTGCTGGCGCTGCTCGTCACCGGCGGCCTGTACGCCGTCCTGGCGCCGACGTCGGCCGACGCGGCCACCGCACCCGCCAGCGCCAGTGCCAGTGACGTCGACGCCGGCCAGAAGCTCTTCCAGGCCAACTGTGCGACCTGCCACGGCGTGAACGCCGAGGGCACCGACAGTGCACCGTCCCTCATCGGCGTGGGTGCGGCGGCCGTCGACTTCCAGGTCGGCACGGGACGCATGCCCATGCAGGCGACCGGCCCGCAGGCCCCCGTCAAGCCGGTGCAGTTCGACGACGAGCAGATCGCCCAGCTGGCGGTGTTCGTGGACAGCCTCGGTGGCGGTCCGTCGATCCCCACCGCCGACCAGGTCGACGCGAGCCAGGGCGACGTGGCCAACGGCATGGCGATCTTCCGCACCAACTGCGCCATGTGCCACAACGCCGTCGGCGCCGGCGGCGCGCTGTCCCAGGGCAAGTTCGCACCCTCGCTGCTGGAGACCTCCCCCACGCACCTGTACGAGGCCATGCTGACCGGCCCGCAGTCGATGCCCGTGTTCAACGACGCGAACATCACGCCCGAGGAGAAGCGCGACGTCATCGCCTACATCGCCGAGCAGGGCCAGCCGGCCCCCGGCGGCCTGGACCTGGGAAGCCTCGGTCCTGTCAGTGAAGGCCTGTGGGCCTGGGTCGTCGGCATGGGTCTGCTGATCGGTGCCGCCGTCTGGATCGGAGCGAAGTCCTCGTGAGCAGCCACGACCACGACAGCACGCGCGACGTCGCCGTGCACGACGGCGACGACCAGGTGCCCGCGAGGTTCACCGACCCCGGCGACAAGCCGCACCAGCTGCGGCGCGCCGACCAGGACCCGGCCGCCGACAAGCGCGCCGAACGTCAGGTCGTCACGCTGCTGACCCTGTCGATCCTCGGCACGCTCACGTTCGTGGTGGCGTACTTCGCCCTGCCCCCCGGCGAGACCGCCGCGAGCATGCGGCGCTCCAACCTGGTGCTCGGGCTGAGCCTGGCGTTCGCGCTGCTCGGCATCGGCACCGCGGCCGTGCACTGGGCCAAGTCGCTCATGAACGACCGCGAGCAGCACGAGGACCGGCACGAGCTGCGCAGCTCGGACGAGGACCGTGCGGCCGCCGTCGAGGCGCTCAAGGCCGGTGCGGCCGACTCCGGGATCGGACGGCGCGGCGTGCTCAAGGGTGCTCTCGCCTCGGCCCTCGCCCTGTTCCCGCTGACGATCGTGATCCCGCTCATCGGTAACGTCGGCGAGGACTGGGACGTCTCGAAGTTCAAGCACACGCTGTGGAAGAAGAACACCCGCCTGGCGATCGACCCCTCGGGCCGACCCATCAAGGCTGCCGACGTGACCATCGGCTCGGTGTTCCACGTCATCCCGGAGGACCTGCACGAGGCCGAGCACCCGCTGGACGAGAAGGCCAAGGCCGTCGTGCTGCTCGTACGCCTCGACCCGCGCGACCTCAAGGAGGCCGAGGACCGCAAGGACTGGTCGTACGAGGGCATCGTCGCGTACTCCAAGATCTGCACCCACGTGGGCTGCCCCGTGGCCCTCTACGAGCAGCAGACGCACCACCTGCTGTGCCCGTGCCACCAGTCGACGTTCGACGTCGCCGACGGCGCCAAGGTCGTCTTCGGCCCTGCGAAGCGCCCCCTGCCCCAGCTGCCCATCACCGTCGACGACGAGGGCTACCTGGTGGCGCAGAGCGACTTCCACGAACCGATCGGCCCGAGCTTCTGGGAGCGCCTGAAGTGACGACGACGACCCCCTCGCGCGCAGCCCGCGCCGCGGCCGGCACCGCCGACTACCTCGACCAGCGCACCGGCATCGGCACCGCGGTCAAGACCTTCGCCCGCAAGATCTTCCCCGACCACTGGTCGTTCCTGCTCGGCGAGATCGCGCTGTTCAGCTTCGTCACGCTGCTGATCTCCGGCGTGTTCCTGACGATGTTCTTCGTGCCGAGCATGGCCGAGACGCACTACGACGGCCCCTGGGCGGCGATGAACGGCGTCGAGATGTCCGAGGCGTTCGCCTCGACGCTGCGCCTGTCGTTCGAGGTGCGCGGCGGCCTGCTCATGCGGCAGATCCACCACTGGGCCGCGCTGATCTTCATGGCGGCGATCGTCACGCACATGATGCGCGTGTTCTTCACCGGTGCGTTCCGCAAGCCGCGCGAGGTCAACTGGGTCGTCGGTTTCGTGCTGCTGATCCTCGGCCTGGCCGCCGGGTTCTCCGGGTACTCGCTCCCCGACGACGTGCTCTCGGGCAACGGTCTGCGCATCACCGACGGCGTCGTGCGCGCCATCCCGATCATCGGCTCGTACATGTCGTACTTCATCTTCGGCGGGGAGTTCCCCGGCCAGGACCTGATCCCCCGCCTGTTCACCGTGCACGTGCTGCTCGTGCCCGGGCTGATCCTCGCGCTGGTCGGTCTGCACCTGTTCTTCGTGGTGCTGCACAAGCACACCCAGTACCCCGGTTCGGGCCGCTCGGACAAGAACGTGGCCGGCTTCCCGCTGTTCCCGGTGTACGTGGCGAAGGCCGGCGGCTACTTCTTCACCGTGTTCGGCGTCATCGCCCTCATGGGCGGCACCATGGCGATCAACCCGGTGTGGAACTACGGTCCGTTCGACCCCTCACCGGTGTCCGCCGGTGCGCAGCCCGACTGGTACATGCTGTTCCTCGAGGGTGCGCTGCGCCTGATGCCTGGGCAGGCCGAGTTCGTCGTGGCGGGCTTCACGGTGCCGCTCAACGTGATCATCCCGGCCATGGTGGTGCCAGGAGTCCTGTTCACCCTGCTGGCGGCCTACCCGTTCATCGAGGCGTTCGCCACCGGTGACAAGCGTGAGCACCACGTGCTCGACCGCCCGCGCAACCGCCCGTTCCGCACCGCGTTCGGCGTCTCGCTCCTGACGGCGTTCTTCATCCTGATCCTGGCCGGCTCGAACGACCTCATCGCCACGCACTTCCACCTGTCGATCAACGACATCACCTGGGCGTTCCGCGTGCTGCTGTTCGCCGCGCCGGCCTTCGCGTTCTGGATCACCAAGCGCATCTGCCTGGGCCTGCAGCGCAAGGACCGCGAGCTCGTGCTGCACGGGCACGAGACGGGTCGGATCGTGCGGTTCGCCAGCGGCGAGTACATCGAGGTGCACCGCCCCCTCGACGAGCACGAGCGCTGGCTGCGGGTGCAGCACTCCCCCGTCCGCCCGATCGAGATCGAGCCTGCCGAGGACTCCCGTGGTGTGCGGCGCAAGGGGTACCGCCTCGACGCGTTCCGGCAGCGGGTCTCGCGGGTGTTCTACGAGGACCGTGTGGAGCCGGTGACACCCGCCGAGCTCGCCGCCGCCCACGCGCACACCGCGCACGCCCCCGGTGCGGACCACGACGGGCTCCCGCCGACCGCACCGGCCCCCGCACTGACCAGCACCAACGGCGAGAGCACGCTCGTCTCGGGCGACGAGACGGACGTCGCCGCGCGGAATCGGTGACCATGCCAGACGGTTGACCCAGGAGCCGGGCCACGTGCCGCATCACGGCGCGCAGCCCGGCTCCTTCAGTTCCACGGCCGAACCCGTCGGTCGTGGACCACGCAGGAACACGACGTAGGAGAGGCACGCACGCATGGCTGACTACACACTCCCCGACCTGCCCTACGACTACGCGGCCCTCGAGCCGCACATCTCCGGCCGGATCATGGAGCTGCACCACGACAAGCACCACGCGGCCTACGTGACGGGCGCCAACACCGCCCTGGAGAAGCTGGCTGCGGCGCGCGACGCCGACGACCTGGCCGCCGTCAACCTGCACGAGAAGAACCTCGCGTTCAACCTCGGCGGGCACGTGAACCACTCGGTGTTCTGGCAGAACCTGTCCCCTGAGGGCGGCGACAAGCCGACCGGCGAGCTGGCCGCCGCGATCGACGAGTTCTTCGGCTCGTTCGAGAAGTTCCAGAAGCACTTCGCGGCCAACGCCATCGGCATCCAGGGCTCGGGTTGGTCGATCCTCGCGTGGGACTCGATCGGCGCCAAGCTCGTGATCGTGCAGCTGTACGACCAGCAGAGCAACATCGCCCTCGGCCTGGTGCCCCTGGTCGTCCTGGACATGTGGGAGCACGCCTTCTACCTCGACTACGTCAACGTCAAGGCGGACTACGTCAAGGCGTGGTGGAACATCGTCAGCTGGGCCGACGCGGCCGCCCGCTTCGAGCGCGCCCGCACCCAGACGGCCGGGCTCATCGTCCCCAGCCTCTGATCCGCACGACGAAGGCGCCGTCCCCCACACGGGGGGCGGCGCCTTCGTCGTGCGCTGCTCAGGCGTTCAGTGCGCGTGCTGCCCGCGGGAGAACTCGAAGACCCAGCCGACCAGGCCGATGACGCCGAGCGCCACCCCGATGCCGGACAGCCACCAGCCGACCGCCAGGCCGGTGAACACGATCGCGGAGGCCAACGCGATGACCAGGGGCCACCAGCTCCACGGCGAGAACACGCCCTGGTCGCCTGCGCCCTGGTCGATCTCCCCGTGCTCGTCGTCCTCCGGGCGGGCGTCGATGCGGCGCGAGAGCAGCGCGAAGTACGCGCCGATCATGCCGACCAGACCACCGGTGAGCGGGATCGCGACCGTGCCGACGGGCTCGCCGTGGCTCCAGATGCCGTAGACGAGGCCAACCGGCACGAAGAACAGCACCCCGTAGGCGAACAGCTTCGTCTCGAGCTTCACGGCCTGTCCTCTCGCGTATCCTCGGCACCGGCACCCAGGTCGTCGGTACGCACCGGCGGTTCGTCGACGATGGTCATGGTCGACTGCTCGGGCTCACCCGTTCCGTGCACCACCCGGTCGATCGCCACGGCCGTCTCACCGGTGCGCTGGGCCTCCCAGTCGAGCACGCCGGCGTCCGGTGTCACGTGGTCCATCGCGGCGACCTCAGGGTGGTGCAGGTCGAACGCGGGACGCTCGGAGCGGATGCGCGGCAGCGACGTGAAGTTGTGCCGGGGCGGCGGGCAGCTGGTGGCCCACTCCAGCGAGGCACCGTAGCCCCACGGGTCGTCGACGGTGACCTTCGGGGCGTTGCGCCAGGTCACGTACACGTTCCACAGGAACGGCAGCATGGAGGCACCGAGGATGAACGAGCCGATCGTGGAGATCTGGTTGAGCGTCGTGAAGCCGTCGGCCGGCGAGTAGTCGGCGTAGCGGCGCGGCATGCCTTCCACACCCAGCCAGTGCTGCACCAGGAACGTGGTGTGGAACCCGACGAACAGCAGCCAGAAGTGGATCTTGCCGAGCCGCTCGTCGAGCATGCGGCCGGTGAACTTCGGCCACCAGTAGTACAGCCCGGCGAAGGCCATGAACACCACGGTGCCGAACACCACGTAGTGGAAGTGCGCCACCACGAAGTACGTGTCGGAGATGTGGAAGTCGAGCGCGGGGCTCGACAGGATCACGCCGGTCAGACCGCCGAACAGGAAGGTGGTCAGGAACCCCAGGGTCCACAGCATCGGTGTCTCGAACGTGATCTTGCCGCGCCACATGGTGCCGATCCAGTTGAAGAACTTCACACCGGTGGGCACCGCGATGAGCATCGTCATGAACGAGAAGAAGGGCAGCAGCACCGAGCCGGTGACGTACATGTGGTGCGCCCACACGGTGACCGACAGCGCGGCGATGGCGATGGTGGCGTAGATGAGGCCCTTGTAGCCGAAGATCGGCTTGCGGCTGAACACCGGCAGGATCTCGGTCGCGATGCCGAAGAACGGCAGGGCGATGATGTACACCTCCGGGTGCCCGAAGAACCAGAACAGGTGCTGCCAGAGGATCGCCCCGCCGTTGTCGGGGTTGAACACCTGCGCACCGAGCCGGCGGTCGGCACCCAGCGCGAACAGCGCGGCGGCCAGCGGCGGGAACGCCATGAGCACCAGCAGGCTGGTCACCAGGGTGTTCCAGGTGAAGATCGGCATCCGGAACATCGTCATGCCCGGTGCGCGCATGGTGACGATCGTGGTGATGAAGTTGACCGCGCCGAGGATGGTGCCGAAACCACCCAGCGCCAGGCCGAACACCCACAGGTCACCGCCCACGCCCGGCGAGTACACGGTGTTCGACAGCGGCGCGTACGCGAACCAGCCGAACGAGGCCGCACCCTGCGGGGTGAGGAACCCTCCGGCGGCGATCAGGCCGCCGAAGAAGAACAGCCAGAACGCGAACATGTTCAGCCGCGGGAACGCCACGTCGGGGGCGCCGATCTGCAGCGGCATGATCACGTTGGCGAACCCGGCGAACAGGGGCGTGGCGAACAGCAGCAGCATGATCGTGCCGTGCATGGTGAACGCCTGGTTGTACTGCTCCTTGGAGGCGAACAGCTCCAGGCCGGGCTGGTACAGCTCGGCGCGGATCAGCAGGGCCAGCAGGCCACCGACCATGAACCACACGAACGACGTGATCAGGTACATGTACCCGATGGTCTTGTGGTCGGTGGAGGTGACCCACTTGATGACCGTGCGACCGAGGGTCTGACGCGAGGGCGCCAGCCCGGGGATGTGCTCGGCGACGGTCGCCATCAGTTCTCGCCCTCCTGCTGCTGCGGGTCCTGCACGTCCTGCTGCCGGCTGTACTCCAGGCCGAGCTCGCCGGTCTGGCCGGCGTCGCGCAGGTCCTGCATGTGCGCGTCGTACTCCTCCTGGGAGACGACCTTGACGTTGAAGAGCATCGAGGAGTGCTCCTCGCCGCACAGCTCGGCGCACTTGCCCAGGTAGGTGCCCTCCTCCTGGGGTGTGACCTGGAACGTGTTCGTCTTGCCGGGGATCATGTCCAGCTTGTAGAGGAACGCCGGCACCCAGAACGAGTGGATGACGTCGCGGGAGTCCAGGACGAACTCGACCCGCTGGTCGACGGGGAGCCAGATCGTGACCTGCTGGGCCAGGACCCCTGCGGAGTCACCCACGCCCTGCGCGTGCTGCCCGGTGTCGTAGACGTCGGAGTCGAGGTAGTTGACGTCCCAGCTCCACTGCTTGCCGATCACCTGCACCGTCAGGTCGGGCTCGGCGCTGGTGTCGTTGATCGCCGTCATGTCGCGTGCGGTGTAGAAGAACAGCACCCCGACCATGATGATCGGCAGGATCACGTACATGATCTCCAGGGGCACGTGGTACCGCAGCTGTACGGGCAGGACGTCGTCGTCCTTGCGCTTGCGGTAGGCCGCGACGCACCACAGGATCAGGCCCCACGTGAGCAGGCCGACCAGGAGCGCGGCGATCCACGACCCGACCCACAGGTTCGTGATGCGGCCGGTCTGGTCGGTGATCTCCGCCTCGGAGTTGCCGGGCATCCAGCCGCGGCGGACCTCGGCCGAGCAACCGGACAGCGCGACGGCGGCGACGAGCGCCAGGCCTGCCCATCGGCGGGTCAGGCGCCGGTGGCGGCGGGGGGAATCCGGGTGCACGGGGGGCCTTCCACTCGTGATCCCCGCGACGCGAGCACTCGTGCAGGCCGCGCCACCTGGGACCTTCGTCCTTCGACGGGAGCAGCGTAGCGCGCCCGAGTCCCCGATTTCCCGCCTTGACACTCACGTGCCGACACCGTGTCAGCATCGTCACATCGGTCGTGGTGCACCGCTGACGCACACCTGACCCTCAGCATGCCTGCACGCGGTGACCCCCTGACCATGACTCCGTCCGGCAGCGTCCGGCGGCGTCCGGCGGCGGCTGGCGACGACCCGCAGGGCGGCTACCGTGCGCAGGTGAGCTCGACGCCTCCCGCCGCCCCCGCCCGGCAGCCCCGTCGGATCCTCGACGCCTCGGGCCACGCACCGCTGTCCCCCGTCGCACGCGAGGCGTTCCTCGAGGCGCTCGACCAGGGCTGGGCCGACCCGCGCCGCCTGCACGCCGAGGGACGACGGGCGCGGATGCTGCTCGACGGGGCCCGCGAGGCGATGGCCGCCGTGATCGGGGTGCGCACGCAGGACATCGACCTGGCCCCCTCGCACACCGCCGCGCTGCACGGTGCGGTCCGCCAGCTCGCGCGCGGTCGGCGACGGGCAGGTCACGACGTCGTCGTGGGAGCCGTGGAGCGGGCCGCCGTGCTGCACGCCGCAGACTTCGTGACCGCCACCGACGGGACCCGGCACACCGTCGCGGTGGACCGGCACGGACGCGTGGACGCCGACGCGTTCACCGCCAGGCTCGCGGCGCCCGGTGTCGCCCTGGCGGCACTCCAGCACGCCAACGGTGAGGTCGGCACGACGCAGCCCCTGAGCCAGGTGCACGGCGCGGCCCGCACGGCCGGGGTGCCGCTGCTCGTCGACGCCGGCGCGAGCCTCGGGCACGTGGCCGTGGGCGAGCACTGGGACCTGCTGGCCGCCGACGCCGGCGACTGGGGCGGGCCCGCACCGCTGGGGGTGCTGGCCACGCGCCCGGGGGTGCGTCGCTCGCCGGACGGCCCGCAGGACGAGGACCGCTGGTTCCCCGGCGGTGTGTCCGTGCCCGCGGCACTGGCCGCCGCCGTCGCGCTGCAGTCGGCCGTCCAGGGCTCGCCCGAGGCCGATGTCCGACGCCGCGCCCTCGTGGAGCGTGTCCGCGCCAGGGTCGCGGCCGAGGTTCCCGACACGGAGGTCGTGGGCGACCCCGCCGACCGTCTGCCGCACGTCGTCACGTTCTCCTGCCTGTACGTGGACGGGGAGGCGCTCGTGGGTGCGCTCGACGCCCAGGGCTTCGCGGTGGGTTCCGGCTCGGCCTGCACGTCCAGCACCCTCGAGCCCAGCCACGTGCTGGCCGCCATGGGCGTCCTCACGCAGGGCAACGTGCGGCTCGCCCTGCCCCAGCATGTTCGGGACGAGGACGTCGAGGCGTTCCTGGACGCGCTGCCCGCAGCGGTGCGGGACGTGCGGGCGATGCTCGGCGTCGAGGATCTGTGAACGACGACGGCCCGACCCCGCGAAGGCGGGACCGGGCCGTGCGTCGACGGTGCGTCAGCTGAACGAGCCGCCGCACGCGCAGGCGCTGCCTGCGTTCGGGTTGTCGATCGTGAAGCCCTGCTTCTCGATCGTGTCGGCGAAGTCGATCGTGGCGCCCTCGAGGTACGGGACGCTCATGCGGTCCACCACGACCTCGACACCGTCGTAGTCCTTGACGGCGTCGCCGTCCAGGACCCGCTCGTCGAAGTACAGCTGGTAGATCAGGCCCGAACAGCCGCCGGGCTGCACGGCCACACGCAGGCGAAGGTCGTCGCGGCCCTCCTGCTCGAGCAGGCTGCGGATCTTGGCCCCGGCGACGTCGGTGAGGAGGACGCCGTGCGTCGCGGTCTCGGTGGTCTCGCTCATGCTCACTCCTGGTCTGCTGGACTCGGCCTGGTCTGCTGGACTCGGCTCTGACGGCACCCGCCGTCGTCATCGCCGCGGCGTCCTCGGTGCGAACGCCGGGGCCCGCCCGGTTGTTCCCGCCACCGCGACGAACCGCTCGGGGTGTCGCGCGCGGCTTGCCGGGGCGGGCCTGCGCGAACCAGGGTACGTCGCCCGTGACCCGCCCACGATCCCGCACCCGGGCCGACGGGTTGGCCGCCTCTCCGGTCAGGACGACGCTCAGCGCGACCAGGTCCGGGCCACCCGCACCGCACGTGCACGCAGCGAGCCGACAGGGTCGGCGAGCGCGACGCGGACCTCCTCGGGCGTCTCCCCCACGGCGTACGCGGCGGTGATACCGGCGGCGGAGAGCTCGCGGCGGCCGACGCTGACCTCACCGGCGAGCACCACCGTGGGCACCGCCGCCGCGAGCGCCCTGGTGGCGACCTCGGAGACGACCTTGCCGTGCAGCGACTGCCAGTCGAAGCGGCCCTCGCCGGTCACCACCACGTCGACGTCCGCCAGGGTCGCGTCGAGCCCGACGACGTCGGCGACGAGCGCCGCGCCGGGCACGAGCCGGGCACCCAGCAGCGACAGCCCGAACCCCAGCCCGCCGGCCGCACCCGCACCGGGTGCCTGGCTGAGCCGCGACACGGCGGAGGTCGTCCGCGCGGCGAGCAGGTCCGGTCGCACGGCGTCACCGAGGGCCTCGACCGCGGCGTGCGCGAACGAGGCGAGCTCACGCTCGAGCTGTTGCGCCTGCTGCGGCGTGGCGCCCTTCTGGGCGGCGAAACCCGCGCTGGCCCCCGTCAGGCCGAGCAGCGGGACGTCCACGTCGGTGGCCACGACGATCTCGACGTCCCGCAACCGCTCGCGCAGCGCACGCAGCCCGGTCAGGTCGTGCGCCCGCAGCGCACCGAGCCCGCCGCCGCCCCCGCCCAGCACCTCCTGCGGCGCCAGGCCCAGCCCGGCGAGCATGCCCGCCCCGGCGTCGTTGGTCGACGAACCGCCGAGCCCCAGCACGACCCGTCGGGCGCCGGTGTCGAGCGCCGCCTGCAGCAGCACACCGACCCCGCGACTGGTCGTGCGGCCCGGGTCACGGCGGTCGGCGGGGACCAGGGGCAGACCGATGGCCTGGGCCGTCTCGACGTAGGCGGTGCCGCTCTCGACGAGCAGCACCTCGGCCGTCACGGGTACGCCCACGGGTGAGGGCACCTGCACGGGCAGCAGCTCACCGGACAGGTGGGTGCGCAGCGCGTCCAGGAACCCCGGCCCCCCGTCCGACAGCGGGCGCAGCAGCACCTCGTCGTCCGGTGCGACGGACAGCCAGGCGTCCCGGACGGTCTGCGCGACCTGCGTGGCGCTGAGGCTGGAACCGAAGCCGTCGGGGGCGAGGAGGACGCGCACCTGGCGATCGTGGCACACGCACCGTATGAAAAGATCGACCCGTGAGCCTGACGACCCCCCTGCCCGGTGCGTTCACCGAGCCCGCGCCCTCCGCGCTGCTGCTCCTCGGGCGCGGGGTCGACCTCGCCTCCGAGCGTGGTGTGGAGTGTGTCGGCGACCTGCCTGCCCCCTCGGACCCCGACCTGGTCGAACGCGCCCGCGCGGCCCGCGCGGCCCTGGGCGAGCGGGCCTTCGTGCTGGGCCACCACTACCAGCGTGACGAGGTCATCGCGTTCGCCGACGTCACGGGCGACTCGTTCAAGCTGGCCCGAGAGGCGGCCGCCCGGCCCGAGGCGGAGTTCGTCCTCTTCTGCGGTGTGCACTTCATGGCCGAGTCGGCCGACATCCTCACCGCCGACACCCAGCAGGTCGTGCTGCCCGACCTGGCGGCCGGCTGCTCCATGGCCGACATGGCCGCGATCGACCAGGTCGAGGACGCGTGGGACGTGCTGGTGGACGCGGGCGTGGCCGACGACACCGTGCCGGTCACGTACATGAACTCCACGGCCGCCATCAAGGCGTTCACGGGTCGGCACGGCGGGACGGTGTGCACCTCGTCCAACGCGCACGTCGCGCTGCGCTGGGCGTTCGACCGGGTGGGTGGGCTCGAGGGCACCGGCAAGGTGCTGTTCATGCCCGACCAGCACCTGGGGCGCAACACCGCGGTCCGCCTGCTCGGGCTCGCGCTCGAGGACTGCGTGGTGTTCGACCCGCGCAAGCCCGGCGGCGGTCTGACCGCCCGCCAGCTCAAGGACGCCCGGATGATCCTGTGGCGGGGGCACTGCTCGGTGCACGGCCGCTTCTCCGCGCGCAACGTCGCCGACATCCGCCAGGCCGACCCTGCGGTGACGGTGCTGGTGCACCCCGAGTGCACGCACGAGGTCGTCACGGCCGCCGACATGGTGGGCTCCACCGAGTACATCATCAAGGCCCTCGACGCGGCCGCACCCGGTTCGTCGTGGGCCATCGGCACCGAGCTCAACCTGGTGCGCCGGCTCGCGAACGCACACCCCGACAAGCAGATCCACTACCTGGACTCCACGGTGTGCTTCTGCTCGACCATGAACCGCATCGACCTGCCGCACCTGGTGTGGTCGATGGAGCAGCTGGCGGCAGGCCGGGTGGTCAACCGGATCGTGGTCGACGCCGACGACGCCCACTGGGCGCGTGCGGCGCTCGACCAGATGCTGGCGCTGCCCGGCTACTGAGGTCGACGATCGCGCCCCGTGGCCGTCGCACGGGGGGTCACAGCACTAGGAGGCGACGTGAGCACAGGCAGTGCGCTCCGGGTCGGCATCTTCGTGTTCGACGGCGCCGAGGAGCTCGACGTGGTCGGCCCCTACGAGGTCCTGACGTGGTGGGCCGCCCACTCCGACCTGCACCCGGACGTGGTGACGTTCTCGGCGGACGGCAATGGGGTGCGCTGCGCCAAGGGTCTCAACCTCGTCCCCGACCTGGCCGTGGAGGACGTCGGGCCGCTGCACGTGCTGGTCTACCCGGGCGGGCAGGGCACGCGCGCACTGGCCCGTGACTCGGAGCACCTGGCGTGGGTGCGCGCCATGCGCGTCTCGACGCCGCTGGTGACCAGCGTGTGCACGGGCGCACTGGTGCTGGCCGCCGCGGGTCTGCTGGCCGGGCGCCCGGCCACGACGCACCGGGACGCCTACGACGAGCTGGCCGGGATCGACCCGAGCGTGCTGCCCGACACCGAGGCGCGGTTCGTCGACGACGGCGACGTCATCACCTCGGCCGGGGTCTCGGCGGGCATCGACATGGCGTTGCACCTGGTGGCGCGGCTGGAGTCCGTCGAGATGGCACGGCGGGTGCGGCGCGGCATCCAGTACGACCCGGCACCTCCGGTCTGACCGGCCGCGCACGCGTCACCGCGGCGATCGGCGCCAGCAGTTCCCACGGGACGTACCCGTGAGTAACCTCGCCGCGTGACCCGGACGCTGCAGCTTGCCTACACCACGTTCCGACCGCGGCCCGCCGTGCCCGGCCAGACGGTGCTCTCGCCCTCCGTGACCCGCATGCGCGTGCACGTGGGCGACCTGGACCTGTACCGCCACGTCAACAACGGCACCTACCTGCAGATGATGGACGTGGGCCGCAGCAACTTCCTGGCGGACCTGGGCGCGTTCGAGCTGCTCAACGCCCGCGGGTGGTACCCCGTCGTGGCCGCCTCCACCGTCAAGTACCGCCGCTCGCTCACGCTGGGTCAGCGGTTCGAGCTGACCACCCGGCTGCTCGGCTGGGACGAGCGCGTCGCCTACCTCGAGCAGTCGTTCACGCACGCCGGGCACCACGTGGCCCGGGGCGTGGTCGCCGGGCGGTTCCTCGGGCGGGACGGCTCACGTGTGCCGGCGCCGGAGGTCGTCGCGCTGATGACGGGTGGCGAGATCGACAGCCCGCCGCTGCCCGAGGACGTCGCCGCCTGGGCGCGTGCCGTGGACGTCGCCGCGCGCTGAGGATCGCCGGGTGGGCCGACCCTCAGCGCGACGGCGACGGACCAGTCAGGCCGTCGCCGACCCGAGGCGCGCCAGCAGCAGGGTCTCGGCCAGCACGACCTTCTCCAGCTCGCCCAGGTGCACCGACTCGTTGGCACCGTGCGCGCGGCTGTCGGGGTCCTCGACACCGGTCACGAGGATCGCCGCCTGCGGGAACTCCTCGAGCAGGTCGGCGATGAACGGGATCGAGCCGCCCACGCCGATGTCGACCGGGTCGGTGCCCCACGCCTGCGCGAACGCCCACCGGGCCGCCTGCATGGCCTCGGAGTCCGTCGGTGCCTGGAACGGCTTGCCGAGCTCACCGTCGGTCACCGTGACCTGCGCCCCGAACGGCGCGTGACCCAGCAGGTGCGCCCGGACGGCGTCCATCGCTGCGGCAGGGTCCTGCCCGGGGGCGATCCGCACCGAGAGCTTGGCGGTGGCCCGCGGGGTGATCGTGTTCGAGGCGGTGGCCACCCGCGGGGCGTCCAGGCCGATGACCGCGATCGCCGGGCGCGTCCACATGCGGGCCGTCAGCGGGCCGGTGCCGGCGAACTGCGCACCGTCCAGCAGGCTGGTGTCCGCGCGCAGGTCGGCCTCGTCGTAGTCCACCGTGGGGTCCGCTGCGCTGACCAGCCCGGCGACCGCCACGTCGCCGTGGTCGTCGTGCAGCGTGGTGATGAGCCGGGCCAGCAGCGTGGGGGCGTCCAGCACGGGGCCGCCGAACATGCCCGAGTGCACCGCGTGGTCGAGCACCGCGACCTCGACCGTGCAGTCGACCAGACCGCGCAGCGACGTGGTCAGGCCGGGCACGCCGACCTTCCAGTTGTTGGAGTCGGCCACCACGATCACGTCGGCGGCGAGCAGCTCGCGGTGCGTGCGCAGGAACTCGACGAACGTCGGCGAACCGACCTCCTCCTCGCCCTCGACGAACACCGTCACACCGACACCGAGCTCGTCGCCGAGCACGCGCAGGGCACCCACGTGCGCGACCACACCGGCCTTGTCGTCGGCGGCGCCGCGCCCGAACAGCCGACCGTCGCGCTCGACCGGCTCGAACGGCTCGGTGTCCCAGTGCGCCAGGTCGCCCGCAGGCTGCACGTCGTGGTGCGCGTAGAGCAGCACGGTGGGTGCGCCGACCGGACCGGGGCGGCGTGCGACGACGGCCGGGGCCCCCGCGCGACCGTCCGGGCCGGCCACCCGCAGCACCTGCACGTCGTCGATCCCGGCGCCACGCAGCAGGTCGGCCACGGCGTCGGCGGAGGCCTGCACGTGCGCCTGGTCGAAGTCGGCGTTGGACACGCTCGGGATGCGCACCAGCGCCTCCAGGTCGGTGCGCAACGCACCGAACGCGGCGGCGGTGCGCTCACGCAGGCGGTCGACGACGTCGGCGGGCAGCTCGGCAGGGATCCCAGGGGTGGCAGTCACAGACCTGCACGCTACTCGACTACCCTGACGGGGTGTTCGGACGCGACAAGGACCCCCAGCCGGTGACGCCCCCGCCCAGCGCGAAGCCCGCCGAGGAGCTGCGCCACGCTGTCGACGATCCCGGCAAGGGCCGTCCCACGCCCAAGCGCAAGGAGGCCGAGGCCGCCAACCGGCGCCCCCTCGTGCCCGAGGACCGCAAGGCCGCCGCGAAGGTGCAGCGCGCCAAGGCCCGTGAGCAGCGCGACCGCGAGTACCAGGCGATGCAGACCGGCGACGAGCGGTACATGCCGGCCAAGGACCGCGGCCCGGTGCGCCGGTACATCCGCAACCACGTCGACGCGCGCCGCAACCTCGGTGAGCTGTTCCTGCCCGTCGCCTTCGTCTTCCTGCTGCTGCAGTTCTTCGTGGCCCGGTCCTCGCCCGTGCTGGCCTTCGCGGCACTGGTCGTGCTCTACGTGTACATCACGGCCACGATCGTCGACGGCTGGCTCCTGTGGCGTGGCCTCAAGAAGCGTCTGCGGGCCAAGTTCGGCGACGAGGCCAACCAGCGGGGCCTGACCATGTACGCGGTCACCCGGGCGTTCCAGATCCGCCGCGCGCGCCTGCCCAAGCCGCTCGTCAAGCACGGCGAGTACCCCGCCTGACGCCCGACGTAGGGTGGTTGCCATGGTCAACTACCGCTACCTGGGCCGCTCCGGCCTGAAGATCACCGAGATCATCTACGGCAACTGGCTCACGCACGGTTCGCAGGTCGAGAACGAGACCGCAGCCGCCTGCGTGCGCGCCGCGCTCGATGCGGGCATCACCACGTTCGACACCGCGGACGTCTACGCCAACACCAAGGCGGAGAGCGTGCTCGGCGAGGCCCTCAAGGGTGAGCGCCGCGCGTCGCTGGAGATCCTCACCAAGGTCTACTGGCCCACGGGCCCGGGCGGGGCCAACGACTCGGGCCTGTCGCGCAAGCACATCATGGAGTCGATCGACGGCTCGTTGCAGCGCCTGCAGACCGACTACGTGGACGTCTACCAGGCTCACCGCTACGACCTGTCGACGCCGCTCGAGGAGACGATGCAGGCGTTCGCCGACGTGGTGCGCGCGGGCAAGGCGCTGTACATCGGCGTCAGCGAGTGGACGGCGGACCAGATCCGCGCGGGGCACGCACTGGCCGGCGAGCTGGGCTTCCAGCTGGTGTCGAACCAGCCGCAGTACTCGGCCCTGTGGCGCGTCATCGAGGGTGAGGTCGTCCCGACCTCGGCCGCGCTGGGCATCTCTCAGATCGTCTGGTCGCCGGTCGCCCAGGGCGTCCTGACGGGCAAGTACCTGCCCGGCCAGCCCGCACCGGCCGGGTCGCGCGGGACGGACACGAAGGGGGGCGCCCGGATGATCGGGCGCTTCCTGGAGCAGGAGCAGACGCTGCGCCGCGTGCAGGAGCTGCGCCCGATCGCCGACGAGCTCGGCCTGACCATGGCCCAGCTGGCCGTCGCGTGGGTGCTGCAGAACCAGAACGTCGCCGCGGCCATCATCGGTGCCTCACGTCCGGAGCAGGTCGCCGAGAACGTCAAGGCGTCCGGGGTGACGATCCCCGCCGAGCTGCTGGCCCGCATCGACGAGGTGCTCGGCGACAGCGTCGTGTCGGACCCCGCCGAGACGGCCCGCACGGCCCCCGGCCCGCGCTGACCGCACGACGAACGGCCCCGCGGGGGCCTGCACGGACAGGAGCCGGTGCCGATCGCGGCACCGGCTCCTGTCGTCTCAGCCTCGGGGCGGGGCCACCGCGGCAGGGGTCGGTGCCGGGGCCGGACCGGGCACGGGGACAGGGAGGGGTGCGGGCACGGGATCGGGCTCCACGAGGGCCGGGACGCTGAGCACCGGCAGCAGCAGGTGCACCAGCGGACCGATGGCCAGGGCGAACGCGAGCGTGCCCAGGCCGACGGTGCCCCCCAGTGCCCACCCGACCGCCACCACGACGACCTCGATCGACGTGCGCACGAGTCGCACCGACCGCCCCGTGCGGGCCACGAGCCCGGTCATCAGCCCGTCGCGCGGCCCCGGTCCCAGTCGCGCGCCGATGTAGAGCCCGGTGGCCACCGCGTTGAGCACGATGCCGCCGAGCACGAGCGCGATGCGGGCCACGAGCGGCAGGGACTCCGGCAGGCGGTCGAGGAGCGCCAGCGCCGGGTCGACGAGCAGGCCGATCACGAGCACGTTGGCGACCGTGCCGATGCCCGGGCGTTGCCGCAGCGGGATCCAGCACGCGAGCACGAGCGCGCTGAGCACCAACGTCACCGTGCCGAAGGAGTGGCCGGTGCGTCGCGAGACGCCCTGCGAGAGCACGTCCCAGGGCATGCTGCCCAGCCCGGCGTGCACGAGCATCGCGATCGACAGCGAGAACAGCACGAGGCCGACGAGCAGCTGGGCGCCACGGCGCACCGGTCGGCGCGCCGCGGTCCGCACGGCCGCGGAACCCTCCGCCTGCACGGGTGCGGGCGGGGGCAGGGGCGTCGGCGTGGGTAGGGGGCCGGGCGGTGTCGAGAAGCTCACGGTGAGCATCCTGCGTCGCAGTGGCCTTGGAATCCATGGCCACTTGGCCGATAGTGGCCTCATGCCGACAGACGTCCCCACCGACCGCCGCGTCGGCAGCCACCGCCTGCTCCAGGTGCTCGGCGCATGGCAGCGCTCGGGAGCCAGCTACAGCGCGCTCGCCGACGGCCTGCGTGCCGCGGTGCAGTCCGGCGCGGTACCGCTGCACACCCGCCTGCCCAGCGAACGCGAGCTCGCCACCACGCTCGGCGTCTCGCGCACGACCACGACCGCCGCCTACGACGTGCTGCGCGAGGAAGGGTTCCTGGTCAGCCGGCGCGGGTCGGGCACCGTCACCACCCTGCCACCCGGCGCGGTCGACCGGATCACCACGCACACGGTGCTGACCGGTCCCGACGACGCCGTCGACCTGTCCGCCGCCGCCCCCTCCGCGCCGCCCGAGCTGCACGGCGCCTACCTGGCCGCCCTGGACATGCTGCCCGCGCACCTGACCGGCAACGGCTACTCCCCCGTCGGACTGCCCGTGCTGCGCCAGGCGATCGCCGACTGGTACACCGCCCGCGGCACACCCACCGGCCCCGACCAGGTGCTCGTCACGCACGGCGCGCAGCAGGCCATCCACCTGCTCGTCGAGTCGTCCGCAGGCCCGGGCGACCGCGTGGTGGTCGAGCAGCCGACCTACCCGCACGCGCTCGACGCCGTCCGCGCCGCCGGCGCACGCCCCGTGCCCGTCCCCGCAGGGCCCGACGGGCTCGACGTCGACCTGTTCGAGTCGACCGTGCGGCAGGTCGGTCCGCGCCTGACCTACCTGATCCCGGACCACCGCAACCCCACCGGCACGAGCCTGTCGGCCGAGGAGCGCGCCAGGGTGCGCGCCGTCGCACGCCGGCACCGCACGGTGATCGTCGGGGACGAGGCGCTGACCGAGCTGACCCTCGACGGGGACGCACCTGCGTCCTTCGCCGGGGACGGGAGCGACTCGGGCCTGGTCGTCGCGATCGGGTCGGCGTCCAAGTCGTTCTGGGGCGGGTTGCGCATCGGCTGGGTGCGCGCGCACCCCGACGTGGTCGCGCGGCTCGCGCTGCGCCGCCGGCACATGGACGTCGGCACCGCGCTGCTCGAGCAGCTCGTCACGGCGCAGCTGTTCGCCCGACGCGAAGAGCTGCTGGCCCGCCGCCGCCTCGAGCTGCGCACCCGCCGTGACCTGCTGGTCGACCTGCTCGCCGCCCAGCTGCCTGCCTGGCGCACCACACCGCCGCCGGGCGGGCTGGCGCTGTGGGTCGACCTGGGCGCGCCGGTGTCCTCGGCGCTGGTCGCGCTGGCCAGCCACCACGGCGTCCGGTTGGCGCCCGGTCCGGCCTTCGGCGTCGACGCGGGCCTGGAGCGATACCTGCGGCTGCCGTTCAGCGAGACGCCGCAGGCGCTGCGACGCGGGGTCGACGGCCTGGCCGCGGCGTGGGCAGGGCTCGCCGGGACAGTGCCGACAACCTCGCCGGACCGCGACGAGGCCATGGCCGCCTACGTCTGAGCGTGCAGCTCAGGGGGCGGGCATCGACAGCACGGGCCCGACCTGAGCACCCTCGTGCAGCAACGTGGCCGTCCGCACGCCCTGGGACGCCAGGACCCGCCACTGCTCGCCGAGCCACTGCTCGGCGTCGAACTGGTTGGTGAACACCGGACTGACGGGCCGGAGGACCGGTTGCCCCCCACCGTCCTCGAGCCGCCACTCCCACCGTGGTCGCAGCACCATCAGGCGACCTCGGCCCGTCCGGTCGACCGGGTGGCGTCCGCGGCCAGGGCCCGCGCGATCCTCGACGCCCAGAACGGCCCCTGGTAGATGAACGCCGTGTAGCCCTGCACCAGCGTCGCGCCGACGGCCAGGTACTCGCGGGCGTCCGCAGGCGTCGTGATGCCACCGACACCGATGATCACCGGGTCGGGGCCCAACCGGCTGCGCAGCCGGGCGACCACGTCGAGCCCGCGCGCCAGCAGGGGCGGACCGGACACGCCACCGGGGCCCAGGTCGTGCGCGATCGTCGTGTTCACGGCCACCACACCGTCGAGCTCGAGCTCCAGCGCCAGGTCGGCGACGGCGTCGACGTCCTCGTCGGACAGGTCCGGGGCGATCTTCACCAGCAGCGGCACGCGGGCCCGCCCGGCCCGTGCGGTCGCCTCGTCGGCGGCCGCACGCGTCGCCTCGAGGATGGGGCGCAGGCTGGAGACGGCCTGCAGGTCGCGCAGCCCGGGGGTGTTGGGCGAGGAGACGTTGACCACCAGGTAGTCGGCGTAGGGGGCCAGACGTCCGGCGCTCGTGGCGTAGTCCGCCGGCGCGTCCTGCGCGGGGGTTGCCTTCGTCTTGCCGATGTTCACCCCGACGACCGCCGCGCGCCCTGCCGCGGTCCCCCGCAGGCGACGCAGGCGCTCGGCCGCCACCGCCGAACCGGCGTTGTTGAACCCCATCCGGTTGCGCAGCGCGCGCTGCTCGACCATGCGCCACATGCGCGGGGCCTCGTTGCCGGGCTGCCCCTGCGCCGTGATCGTGCCGATCTCGACGTAGCCGAACCCGAGCATCGTCAGACCGGTCACGCACCGGGCGTCCTTGTCGAAACCGGCGGCCACCCCCAGCCGTGACGGGAAGCGCCGCCCCCACAGCTCCACGGACCCGTCGGGCGGCGTGGGGAAGAACAGGTGCACCAGCCGGCGAAGTCCCGGCACGGCGGCCACGCCGCGGATCAGGTCGAAGGCGAGCTCGTGCGCCCGCTCGGGTGGCAGATGACGCAGGACGAGGTCGAACAGCAGCCGGTACACGGCCCCAAACTAGCCGCTGACCGCGGCCGAGCCCTGCGCCGTCCGTCCCGTGCGCCACAACCACGCGACACCGAGGAACGGCAGCACGAGCGGCACGTACCCGTAGCCCTGCCCGAACGCCGACCACACGGTCTCGTCCGGGAAGTCGCCCGCGTCCAGCAGCGAGAGCGCACCGACCGTGAGCACCCCGACGAGCTCGACACCCACGGCCACCCACGCCAGGCGGCGCCGGTCGGTGGCGAGGGCGAACGTCGCCAGCACGTACACGAGGCCGGCGAGGGCCGAGAGCAGGTAGGCGAGGGGTGCCTCGGCCAGGCGCGTGGCGATCTGGTACCCGGCGCGGGCGCAGGCGGCGAGCGCGAACACCCCGTACACCGCCACCAGCGCGCGCCCGGGCCCGGCGCCGGTGCTGCGGTGCTCGGGTGCACCCGGCGTGGCCGCCGACGGTGCGGGACTCTCGGTGGTCACACGGTCCCCCAGATCTGCAGCAGCCGGTACTCCAGGAACGCGACTGTCAGTGCGGCCACGGCCAGCACCACCGAGCTCCACCGCGTCCGTTCGGCGAACGCCCACGCCGCCGCGACGGGCAGCAGCAGCACCTGCGTGAGCACGTAGCCCCACAGCTCCCCGGCCGCCTGCGGCCCGGCGCCCTGGACGGTCCGCACCAGGAGCACCACCGCCTGCACGAGCAGCAGGGCGACGACGACCGCGCCGCCCCACAGCTGACGCAGCACGACCGCACGGTCACGGACGACGAACCACAGGGCCCAGGCGGCGAGCGCGAGTGCGGGCGCCACGACGAGCAGCGCGAGGGGCACGGTCACGGTCGCCCAGGCTACCCGCGCCTAGGATCGAGGGGTGACCGTGACCCTGACCTCGCAGAACCCTGCCCGCCTCTCCGCCGACGCCCTCGTGGTGGCCGTCGCCCAGCAGGACGGCGCACCCGTCCTCCTCGGGGCCGACTGGCTGCCGGAAGGCCTGCGTGCGGACCTGCTCCGCGACGCGCGGACCCTCGCCGTGACCGGCGCGGCCGACGAGGTGCGGCGCATCCCCGCCACCGGCCTGACGGCGCACGTGCTGGTGCTCACCGGCGTCGGCGAGCAGCCGTCCCCGACTGCCGAGACCCTGCGGCGGGCCGCCGGGGCGGCCACACGCGAGCTGGCGGGCACCGCCTCGGTCGCGCTGGCGCTCCCCGCCGGGGACCTGGAGCAGGTCACGGCCGTCGTCGAGGGCGCCCTGCTGGGCGCCTACGGCTACACGCGCTACCGCGAGCAGGACGCCGCGACCTCGGCGCCGGTGTCCGGGCTGACCGTCGTGACCCCGCTCGCCAAGGACAAGGCGGCCGCGGCCGCCGTGGCACGCGCCGAGGTCGTCACCGCGGCCGTGCACGCCACGCGCGACCTGGTGAACACCGCACCCAACGACCTGTACCCGGCGGCGTTCGCCGACCTGGCCCGTGCCGCCGTCAAGGACGCCGGGGTCCGCAGCCTGAAGATCACGGTGCTCGACGAGAAGGCGCTGGTGGCCGGTGGCTACGGCGGGATCGTCGGCGTCGGGCAGGGGTCCTCACGACCGCCGCGCCTGGTCAAGGTCTCGTACACCCCGACACGCGCCCGCGCCAAGGTCGCGCTGGTCGGCAAGGGCATCACGTTCGACTCGGGCGGCATCTCCATCAAGCCCGCGGCCGGCATGGAGGCCATGAAGTCCGACATGGCCGGTGCCGCCGCCGTGCTGCACACCGTGGTCGCCGCCGCGCGCCTGGGTCTGCCCGTCGCCGTGACCGGGTGGCTGTGCCTGGCCGAGAACATGCCCTCGGGCACCGCGCAGCGTCCCTCGGACGTGGTGACGATCCGTGGCGGCAAGACCGTCGAGGTGCTCAACACCGACGCCGAGGGTCGACTCGTCATGGCCGACGGGCTCGTGGCCGCGACCGAGGAGAAGCCCGATGTCGTCCTGGACATCGCGACCCTCACCGGCGCGCAGATGGTCGCCCTGGGGTACCGCGTCTCGGCGGTCATGGGCGCCGAGGACGTGCGGTCCGAGGTCGTCGCCGCCGCCGAGGCCAGCGGTGAGCAGTTCTGGCCGATGCCGCTGCCCGTCGAACTGCGCGCGGGCCTGAAGTCGAAGGTCGCCGACCTGGCCAACATCGGCGACCGGTTCGGCGGCATGCTCACGGCCGGCATCTTCCTGCAGGAGTTCGTCGGTTCGACGCCGTGGGCCCACCTCGACATCGCCGGTCCGGCCTTCAACGAGAAGGCCGCCCACGGGTACACGCCGGTCGGCGGTACCGGTGTGGGCGTGCGGACGCTGCTCGGCCTGCTCGAGGCACGTGCCGCGCGCTGATCCACCGCACGCAGTACACCGCCCCCGGCAGCACGCCCGGGCACGCGGACCCCGGGGAGCCCGGCGTCAGACGACGTCGGGCTCCTTGCGTCCGCGCTGCCGGGCGTTCCAGGCGCGCACGCGGGGCGGGTATCCGGTGCGTTGCACGTCGTACACGGGGATCCCCATCGAGCGGGCGATGTCGTGCGCCGCGCGCTCGTCGGGCACACGACGGCGCGTCCACTCCCCGTCGGTGGCCACGAGCATCACGGTCGTGGCGGTCACGTTGGTGCGCGGTTCGACGTAGGCCTCGACGCCGACGCGGGTGCTCACGAAGTCGCGCAGGTGCGCCAGCGTGGCCTCGCGGGCCGCCTTGTCCGTGGGGGCGTCCGTGGCTGCCGGGCGCCGCTTGCGGGAGAACAGACCCATCCGGTGAGAGTAGTCACAGCCCAGGGGTCCTCGCACTGGTCGCCGGGGTCGCTCCCCCCTGCCGGAGCCACGCCGGCGCCGCCCTACCACATCCGCGGGACCCAGACATGGGACGACTGTTCCGAGCGTCACACCGAAACGTGCCCACTCCGGTTCGATCGGGCCACACCTGGGTGACAAGATGGGCGACGACCTCGAACCACACATCTGCGTGAGGAGTGTGCACGTGGCCGAGACCAACGGCACCGCTTTCGACATCGTCGTCCTGGGCGGAGGCAGCGGCGGCTACGCGGCCGCACTCCGCGCGGCACAGCTCGGCAAGACCGTCGCCCTCATCGAGGCCGACAAGGTCGGGGGGACCTGCCTGCACCAGGGCTGCATCCCCACCAAGGCCCTGCTGCACGCCGCCGAGCTGGCCGACAACGCCCGCGAGGGCGCCCACTACGGCGTGCACACCACGCTCGACCACGTCGACATCAACGGCGTGAACGAGTACAAGGCGAACGTCATCGGGCGGCTGTACAAGGGCCTGCAGGGCCTCATCAAGTCGCGCAAGATCACCGTGATCGAGGGCTACGGCCGTCTCGTCGCGGCCGACGCCGTCGAGGTGAACGGCCAGCGCATCACGGGCGAGCACATCGTGCTCGGCACCGGTTCGTACGCGCGGTCCCTGCCCGGCCTGGAGATCGGCGGCCGGATCATCACCTCCGACCAGGCCCTCCAGCTCGACTGGATCCCCAAGTCGGTCATCGTCCTGGGTGGCGGTGTCATCGGCTCGGAGTTCGCCTCCGTGTGGAAGTCCTTCGGTGCCGACGTCACGATCATCGAGGCGCTCCCCCACCTGGTCGCCAACGAGGACGAGGCGCTGTCCAAGGCGTTCGAGCGGGCGTTCCGCAAGCGCGGCATCAACTTCAACCTGGGCGTCCGGTTCTCCGGGGCGACGCAGGACGAGCACGGCGTGCACGTCACGCTCGAGGACGGCAAGACCTTCGACGCCGAGCTGCTGCTCGTGGCCGTCGGTCGCGGTCCGCGCACGGCCGACCTCGGCTACGAGGAGCAGGGCCTGACCCTCGACCGCGGGTTCGTCATCACCAACGAGCGGCTGCACACCGGCGTCGGCAACATCTACGCCGTCGGCGACATCGTTCCCGGCCTGCAGCTCGCGCACCGCGGCTTCGCGCAGGGCATCTTCGTCGCCGAGGAGATCGCCGGCCTGAACCCGCAGCCGATCGTCGAGTCCGGCATCCCGCGCGTCACCTACTCCGAGCCTGAGGTCGCCTCCGTCGGCCTCACCGAGGCCAAGGCACGCGAGACGTACGGCGCCGACGGCGTCGAGACGCTCGAGTACAACCTGGGCGGCAACGGCAAGAGCCAGATCCTCGGCACCACGGGTTTCGTCAAGCTCGTGCGTCAGAAGGACGGCCCGGTCGTCGGCATCCACATGATCGGCGCGCGCGTCGGCGAGCTCATCGGGGAGGGCCAGCTGATCGTCAACTGGGAGGCGTACCCCGAGGACGTCGCCGCACTGGTGCACGCCCACCCCACGCAGAACGAGGCTCTCGGCGAGGCGCACCTGGCGCTGGCCGGCAAGCCGCTGCACGCCCACAACTGACCTGAAGGATCGAAGGAGACACGAGCGGTCATGTCCGACAACGTGCAGCTTCCCGCTCTCGGTGAGTCCGTCACCGAGGGCACAGTCACCCGCTGGCTGAAGAGCGTGGGCGACACCGTCGCCGTCGACGAGCCCCTGCTGGAGATCTCGACCGACAAGGTCGACACGGAGATCCCCTCGCCGTTCGCGGGCGTGCTCGAGCAGATCCTCGTGCAGGAGGACGAGACCGTCGAGGTCGGCGCCGTCCTGGGCGTCATCGGCTCCGGGCAGGGTGCCGCGCCCGCCGCGGCCGCCCCCGCGGCGGAGCCGGCCGCTGCAGCGGAGCCCACGGCTCCCGAGGCCGCTGCCCCTGAGGCGGCGCCTGCGTCCGCACCCCAGGCCGCTCCGGCAGCCGAGGCCCAGGCCCCCGCGGGGGACGCCACCGGGGAGCCCGTCACGCTCCCGGCGCTGGGTGAGTCGGTCACCGAGGGCACCGTCACGCGCTGGCTGAAGGCCGTCGGTGACGAGGTCGCGGTCGACGAGCCCCTGCTGGAGATCTCGACCGACAAGGTCGACACGGAGATCCCCTCACCGGTCGCAGGGACGCTGCTGCAGATCCTGGTCGGCGAGGACGAGACGGCGCAGGTCGGTGCGGTCCTCGCGCTGATCGGCTCGGGCGCGAGCGCCACCCCCGCCGCCGCCCCGGTCGCCGCGGCACCCGCGGTGGCACCGCAGGCCCCCGCCACTCAGGAGGTGCCGGCACCCGTGGCCGCGCCCGCCCCGGCCGCCGCACCCGCCCCGGCACCCGAGGCCACCCCGGCTCCGGCCGCCGCACCGGCACCGGCTGCCTCCGGTGTCGCCGCCGGCGGGTACCTGACCCCCCTGGTGCGCAAGCTCGCAGCCGAGAAGGGCGTCGAGCTGGGCGACCTCGTCGGCACCGGGGTCGGTGGGCGCATCCGCAAGGAGGACGTGCTCGACGCCGCCGCCAAGGCCGAGGCTGCGCGGGTCCAGGCAGCCGCGGCGGCCGCAGCACCGGCACCGACCGGGATGCCGGCAGCCCCTGCCGCAGCACCGAACGTGCCCGCGGTCTCGCCGCTGCGCGGGACGACCGAGAAGGCCAGCCGGCTGCGTCAGATCATCGCCGAGCGCATGGTCGAGGCCCTGCACACGCAGGCGCAGCTGACCACGGTCGTCGAGGTCGACGTCACCAAGGTCGCCCGCCTGCGGGCGCGGGCGAAGAACGACTTCAAGGCACGCGAGGGCGTCAACCTCACGTTCCTGCCGTTCTTCGTGCTGGCCGCGATCGAGGCGCTCAAGGCATACCCGAAGATCAACGGCGTGCTCGAGGGCAACCAGATCACGTACCACGGGCACGAGAACGTCGGCATCGCGGTCGACACCGAGCGCGGGCTGCTGGTGCCGGTCATCCGCGACGCGGGCGACCTCAACCTGGCCGGCCTGTCGCGCAAGATCGTCGACCTGGCCGGGCGTACCCGCCAGAACAAGGTCACGCCGGACGAGCTGTCGGGCGCCACGTTCACGGTGACCAACACCGGGTCGGGCGGCGCGCTGATCGACACGCCGATCGTGCCCGGTGGCACCTCGGCGATCCTCGGCACCGGCGCGATCGTCAAGCGGCCCGTCGTGGCCACGGACGCCGACGGCGCCGAGGTCATCGCGATCCGCTCGATGTGCTACCTGTCTCTGTCGTACGACCACCGTCTGGTCGACGGCGCGGACGCCTCGCGGTACCTGTCCGCGATCAAGCAGCGCATCGAGGAGGGCGCGTTCGAGTCCGAGGTCGGCCTCTGAGCGCACCCTGACGCCGGGGGTCCTCCCTCGCGCCATGCTCGGCGAGAGCCCGGGTCCTGCCACGGACCCGGGCTCTCGTGCGTCACGGCACGAGTCGCAGGGCGACCCGTGGAGCGCGATCGGGCTCACCTCGGGCCGTGGACCGGCCCCTCGCCGCGTGGCCGAGCGGCCCGCGCACGTACGCTGCCGGTATGCGCATCGTCGTCGCCGGGTCCCACGGTTTCATCGGCAGCGCCCTGGTGCCGCACCTGCAGGCCGCGGGTCACGACGTGCGGCGACTGGTGCGGCACGCGCCCCGCTCCGCGGAGGAGATCGCCTGGGACCCCGTCGCCGGTGTGCTCGACGCCCGGTCCCTGGCGGGCGTCGACGCGGTGGTCAACCTCGCCGGGGTGAACGTGGGCGAACGGCGGCTGACCGCGGCCCGCAAGCGCGAGGTGCTCTCGTCCCGCCTGCAGACCACCGGCCTCCTGGCCCGCACGCTGGCCGCCGGGGCGGGGCCGCAGGTGCTGCTGCAGGCCTCGGGCATCGGCGCCTACGGGGACCGCGGCGAGGAGGTTCTCGACGAGCATGCTGCGCTGGGTTCGACCTACTTCGCCGGCGTGGTCCGCGACTGGGAGGCGGCGACCGCCCCAGCGCAGGCCGCGGGCGTCCGGGTCGCCCACCTGCGCACGTCCGTGGTGCTCGATGCGCACGGCGGGGCACTGGCCCGGCTGCTCCCGCTCGTGCGACTCGGGCTGGGCGGGCGCTTGGGCTCGGGGCGTCAGTTCTGGAGCTGGATCACCCTGCACGACCAGGTCCGCGCCATCGAGCACCTGCTGACGGCACCGGTGGACGGCCCGGTGAACATGGTGGCCGACGCGACCCGCAACGCCGAGGTGGTGGCGGCGCTGGCCGACGCCGTGCACCGCCCCGCTGTCCTGGCGGTGCCCGCCTGGGCGATGCGCCTGGTGCTGGGCGACTTCACCTCCGAGGTGCTCGGGTCGGTCCGCGCGGTCCCTGCCGCCCTGCAGGCCAGCGGCTTCCGGCCTGACCACGCCGACATCGTCACGGCCGCCGGGTGGGTGACCCGCGAGCACCCGCACCACGGGCGCTGAGGTCTCCGGGCCCGGGCCCTCGGCCCTGACCGGCGGGGCTCAGACGGCCGGCTCGACGTCCCACACGCGCCACCCGTCCTCGGTGCTGCGCAGCACGAGCACCACGGTGCTCGGCCCGGTGGCGGGCACCGTCGTGCTCCCGTCGGGGCCGGACCGAAGGTGCTCGCGCGCCGAGGAGGTCACGGTGACGCGGGTGTCGCCCGTCTGGTCGGCACCGAGCGTCTGCGTGCCGAGCACGTCGACGCCGTACCCCTCCAGCTGCATCCCTGCCAGCGAGGCCATGAGCGCGACGTCTGCGGTGTGGGCGGGGCTCCCCGGCACCTCCACGGCGGCCAGCTGCTCGGGGTCCCCGGCGGCCAGCACCTGCGCGCGTCGCGTCGTCAGTGCCGCGGCGGCCTCCTCCGGGGTGGCCTCCGCGCTCGCCGGGGCCACCTCGGCGGCGGTCGCCGAGTCCGTGGGGACCGACGTCGCCTCGGCCGCCGGCGCAGCCTGGTCAGGCTGGTGAGGTCGGGCGATCGTCACCATGCGAGCCCCGAACCCGAGCACGAGCGCGCTCACCAGGCAGGCCCCGACGAGCAGCGCGGGCCGGCCGAGCACCCGTCGACCGCGTCCGTCCTCCCGCTCGCCGGGGCGCCCACCGGCTGCACGGGGGCGCAGGGCCGGCCGCCCGTGCGGGCGAGAGGGTGCCTGGCGCGCCGATGTCGGCCGCGACGGTACGTCGCCCTGCTCGAGGGTCCAGGCCGTCGGGGACGACCCGGCACCCACGACGGCGTCCGGCATCCGCAACGGCTCCGGCCGCACCACGCGCAAGCACGCGACGGCCACCGCCGCGGCGGAGCTCGGCTCGCCGACCAGGCCCACCAGCTCCTCGCGCAGCGTCCCGGTGTCACCGGCGGTGCGGTGGGCGTCCTCGTCGGGCATCTGGTCCAGCACGGTCGCCACCAGCCGCCCGACGTCGCCGGCCGGGCTGCCCGCGCCCAGCAGGCTCCCTCGCAGGTCCACCAGCACCGGCGTGCCGTCCGGCCGCAGCACGACCGAGGTGGCAGACACCGCACCGTGCGCGGTGCCGGCCGCGTGCAGCGCCTCCAGCGCGCCGGACAACGGGATCGCGACCGTCGCCGCCTCGGCATCCGTGAGCGGGGCCCGCGCGGCACGCAGCTCACGCAGCGTGGGGCCGGGCACGTGCTCCACCACGAGCGCGAGGCGACCAGGGGCGATCTCGAGGACGTCGTGCACGCGTGCGAGGTGCTCGTGCACGATGGCGCGCAGCGCGTCGGCGCGGGCGGCCAGAGCGTCGTCGACGACGGCCGGGACCACGTGCAGCTCGGCGGCGGCGCCGCGGCCGTCCGTCGACTCCCCGAGCCAGCCGGTGCCCTCTGTGCCGACCGGCCCCACCACGCGCAACCCCAGGCAGTCCATCGCCCGGGCCACGTCGGCGGGCACCAGCTGCGCGCCGCTGACCCCACCGGCGGCGAGGTCGGCGAGGTCGACACTGCGTCCGGCGAGGTCGGCGGGCAGGTCACCGTGGGTCAGGTCGTCCGTCACGGAGCCATCGAAGCGGCTGCGGGGTGGGCCCGTCGGCCGTCATCCACAGGCGTCGACCCAGACCGCCGCAGGGACCTGGCCGGCGCGGCGGGCACCGCTGCGTCAGTGCAGCGCGACGACCTGCTTCTGCTGCGCCGAGGCGCGCGCGGCATCGAGCACCCGCGCGGTGCGCACCGCGTCGGCGGGGTCCACCGGCACGGGTGCGCCGTCCACGATCCATCGCACGACGGCCCGGTAGATGTCGACGTGACCACCGTGGGCGCGGGGCACGGGCTGCCGGTCGGCGCCGCGCACGATCCAGCCCTCGTGCACGGGCTCACCCGGTCGACGCCCTTCCTCGTAGGCGTCGTCGAGCACGGAGAACGGTGAGGCCTCCCCCTCGAAGCTGGTGACCAGGTAGGCACCACGGTCCCCGAGCACGCGGGTGCGGGGCCCGGGCGCACCCACCAGGGACCCGGCCTGCAGGTGGCTGACCACACCGGGCCGGCCGTCGCGCGGCTGGTGCGTCAGCGCGAGGAAGACGTCGTCGACGGCGGCGGTGGACCGGGAGTGCAGCTCGGCGTACACGGAGGCCACCGGGCCGAACAGCTGCACGGCGGAGTCGACCAGGTGCGCGCCGAGGTCGAGCAGGAGACCGCCGGCGACCGGGTCGTTCTCCTTCCACCGGTCCTGAGGCACCGGGCGGAACCTCTCCCAGCGTCGCTCGAACCGGTGCACGTGCCCGAGCTCCCCCGAGGCCAGCACCGCCTGCAACGTCAGCTGCTCGGCGTCCCAGCGGCGGTTCTGGAACACGGTGAGGCGCCCACCGGCGTGCAGGGCGGCATCGACGAGCGCCTGTCCCTCGGCGGCACTGGTGGCCAACGGCTTGTCCACCAGCACGTGCAGACCTGCTGCGAGCGCGGCCCGCACGTGTGCGGCGTGCTCACCGGTGGGGCTGGCGACCACGACGAGGTCGAGCACGCTGGCGTGCGCGAGCAGCGATGCCACGTCGGGCAGCACGGTCGCGTGCGGCCAGTCGTGGTGGACCTCGGCGGCGCGGGTGCGGGTGACCACGTGCGTCACGCGCTGGTGGGCCTCCCGCAGCAGCCGCGAGTGGATGCCGCGTCCCGCTCCCCCGTACCCGATGATCCCGACGCGCAACGAGTCCATGTCGCCACACTACGGCTCGGCGTGGACTCGTTCCTGGTGGTGCACCTCCTGCTGGCTGCGGGACATCCGCCCGGGCCACCAGGCACGGGCGTCGAGCTGGTGCACGACCGCCGGCACCAGCAGGCTGCGGACCACCAGGGTGTCCAGCAGCACTCCGAAGGCGACGATGAACGCCAGCTGGGCCAGGAACAGCAGCGGGATCACGCCGAGCGCGGCGAAGGTGGCGGCCAGGACCACACCGGCGGAGGTGATCACACCTCCGGTGACGGCCAGGCCGCGGACCACTCCGGCACGTGTGCCGACCTTCAGGGACTCCTCCCGGACTCGCGTCATGAGGAAGATCGAGTAGTCCACACCGAGCGCCACGAGGAAGACGAAGGCGTACAGCGGCACGGAGGGGTCGGCGCCGGGGAACCCGAGCACGTGGTTGAACACCACGGCGGCCACTCCGAGCGAGGCGGCGAACGAGAGCACGTTCGCGGCGAGGAGCACGACGGCCGAGACGACCGACCGCAGCAGGAGCATGAGGATCAGCACGATCACGAGCAGCACAGCGGGCACGATCGTGCGCAGGTCGCTGGCGCTGGCTGCGTTGGTGTCGAGGGTCTGCGCGGCGGCGCCGCCGACGAGCGCGGTCGGCGAGACCGCGTGCACGGCCTCGCGCAGGGCCTCGACGGTGTCGACCGCCTCGCGGGAGTCGGACGGTGCGGTGGTGGCCACGTCGACCCGGATGTTGCCGTCCACGACGACGGGGTCCTGCCCGGCTCCCGCGCCCGGTGCACCGGTGGCCGCCCCCGTGTACGGGGTGACGCTGTCGACGCCGGGCACCTGCTCGGCGGCCGCCACGACCGCGTCGAGGTCGTCGAGGGGGGCGATGACGTTGGCGGGCTGGACGGCACCGGCCGGGAAGTGGTCGGCGAGCACCTGCTCACCTGCGACCGAGTCGACGTCGGTGAGGAACACGTCGCTCTGGCTGGTGCCGTCGGCGCGCAGCGTCGGCAGGAACGCGGCGGCGAGCGCGAGTGCGAGCGTGGTGAGGATCCACACGGGGCGGGCGTGCGCACCGACCCAGCGGGCGAGCCGCACCCACGCACCGTGCTCCCGGACGAGCACGGCGTCGGTCGGTTCGAGGCCTGCGGTCTGCCCAGCGGTCTCGAGGACGGCGGCCTGACCGGGGCGGGGTGTCCGCGGCCAGAACCAGAACCTGGCGCGGGCGCCGCCGACGAGCAGCAGCGCGGGCAGGAACGTGAGCACGGCCAGGAACGCCGAGGCGATGCCGATGGCGGCGACGGGGCCGAGGTCCCGGTTGGAGGCCAGGTCGGACAGCAGCAGGCACAGCAGGCCCGCGATCACGGTGCCGGCACTCGCGGCGATCGGTTCCAGCGAGGCACGCATCGCGCGGCCCATGGCCGCCCAGGGCTGCTCCACGTGCCGCAGCTCTTCGCGGTAGCGGGCGACGAGCAGCAGCGCGTAGTCGACGGACGCCCCGACCACGAGGATCGAGAGGATGCCTTGCGACTGCCCGTTGAGCACGATGATGTCGGCGTCGGCCAGCGAGTAGACGACCCAGCCGGCCAGGCACAGCGCGAACACGGCGGTGAGGATCACCGCGAGTGGCAGCAGCGGCGAGCGGTAGACGAGCACGAGGATGACGAGCACGGCGCCGAGTGCGACGAGCAGGAGCACGCCGTCGATGCCGCCGAACGCGGTGACCAGGTCGGCGACGAACCCGGCCGGGCCGGTGACCCATGCCTGCAGGCCGAGCTCGCCGGAGGAGGTCGCGGTGGCCCCGAGCTGCTCGTCGAGCTGGGTGCGCAGCTCGTCGACGAACGCCGTGCTGACGCGGCCCTCCTCGCCGAGCTGGTCGTCGGCGGCGGCACCGTCGAGGGAGATGACGACGAGGATGGCCTCACCGTCCTGCGAGGGGATGACGACGGGGTCGGCGACGAGGTACTGCCCCCACGTGCCGTCGCCGGCCGCCTCGGGCAGCGGCAGGTCGGGCAGCCCGGCGGCGAACTCCTGCACGGCGGCGACCTGCTCGTCGGTCACCTGGCCACCGGCGGCGGGTTGAAGCACGACGAGGGTCGGGAGCGTCTCGGAGTCGACGAACTGCGCGCTGAGCTCGGCGGCACGTGTCGACTCGGCGGTCGTGGGCAGGAAGGCCGCGGCGTCGTTGGTCTGGACCTGGGAGAGTTGCCCCTGCGCCACGCCCCCGACCGAACCGATGCCCAGCCAGACCCCGAGCGCGAGCACGACGGCCAGTGCGCGGAGCGCGGCACCCGATGAATTCCTCAGCATGCTGAGTATCATGGGTGCCGATCACGACGAGCACAAGCCGGAAGGTGCAGCGATGATCGACCCGACCGGGCCGGACCCCGTCACCGGGGCGCCCGACGGCCTCCCGGGACGTCCCCGCGACGCCGGGTCAGCCGACCCGCGGGACTGGCCCGTCGGTCGGCTCCTGTCGGCTGCTGCCCGCCGCGTCGAACGCGAGTGGAACGCGCACCTGGCCGCCTGGGACCTCAACCACGCGAGCCTGCCGGTGCTCGTGCACCTGATGAGCGGACCCCGCTCGCAGCGCGAGCTGGCCCACCTGTGCGGCGTCACGGAGCAGACGACCAGCCGGGTGCTCGAACGCATGGAGCGCACCGGCTACGTGACGCGCGCCACCCACCCGGACGACCGGCGCCGGCACGTGATCGCCGTCACGGACGAGGGTCGCGTGGCCCTGCGCGAGGCCGCCGCCCCGCGGACCGCCGACCAGATGGTCACCCGCGGCCTGACACCCGAGCAGGTCAGCCAGCTGCACGCGCTGCTGGTGCTCGTCGCGCGCCCCGAGCACGACCACCGGCAGAGCGGGCCCGACGAGGACCCCGAGTGCATCGGCGACGGCGAGCCCGACGCCGCCGGTTAGCCTGGGGTCATGCGCGTCGAGGAGCTCGAGCTCGGTCACCGGCTGCTCCCCTACGTGCCCACGTGGGAGCACCAGCGCGCGGTGCATGCCGCCGTCGTGGCCGGCGAGCTGGACGACACCGTGCTGCTGTGCGAGCACGAGGACGTCTACACCGCCGGTCGACGCACGGCCACGTGGGACCGGCCCGTCGACGGCACCCCGGTGGTCGACGTCGACCGCGGTGGACGCATCACCTGGCACGGCCCCGGGCAGCTCGTCGGCTACCCGATCGTGCGCCTGTCCTCACCGGTCGACGTCGTGCGCTACGTGCGAGCCCTCGAGGAGGCGCTGATCCGCACGTGCGCGGACCTGGGGCTGTCCGCGATCCGCGTCGAAGGTCGCAGCGGGGTGTGGTTCGCCGCGGACCCGCCGGGCACTCCGGAGGCACGGCCCGAGCGCAAGGTCGCCGCGATCGGCGTGCGTGTGGCCAAGGGCGTCACGATGCACGGCTTCGCGCTCACCTGCGACTCCGACCTGTCGGCGTTCGAGCGCATCGTGCCGTGCGGCATCGCCGATGCGGGCGTCACCTCGCTCAGCGCCGAGACCGGACGCCGGGTCACCGTCAGCGAGGTGGTCGGACCCGTCCGCGCGCACCTGGCCGAGGCACTGACTCCCCTGCTGGCCGCGAACGCGCTCAGCGACGCGGCTGCTGGTGCGGCCGCACGGCCGCCAGCTCCCTGACGATCGTCGCCGCCCACGCCCGGACCTCGTCGAGGTCGCGGTAGTCGCCCGGCTCGGCGCGCGTCAGCGCCACCAGCGCCCGTTCGCTGAGGTTCAGGTCGGTCCGCTCGAGCCGCCCTGCGAACGCCCGGGGGTCGGCGGAGCCGGTGCGCGCCGCGACGGTCGTCACGTCGTCGGGCACCGTCGCCGGGACCGGCGGGTCACCGATCGGACCGGACCAGAACAGCCAGGTGGGCCGCGCCTTGAGCTGCCCCGCCTGCCGGTCCACCAGGTCCCGCAGCGACGCGGCCAGGCGGCCCACGTACACCGCCGACCCGAGCACCACGGCGTCGTACTCCCGGACCGACTCGACGTCGTCGGGCGCGATCTCGTCCACCACGTGCCCTGCCGTCCGCAGGACGTCGGCGATCTCGGTCCCGATCTCCTGCGTCGCCCCGTGCCGCGAGGCCACCGTCACCAGCAGGTGCACGGTCACCACCCCTTTCGCGCGCTGTCACGCTGGCCGTGCGGGGGGCCCACTGCCCGGCTGCCCTGGCGGTCCGTCGTCGGTGACGTGCCGTGCCCTGCCGCAACGATCCCCCCAGACTCACGCAAAGCCCGTGGAAAGGGCAGGGACCGAGGTCCCTACCGGTGTGACCGGCACCTCTGCTCGGGCCGTGGTCCGGCGGGGCCTGGGCACGTCCACCGCGGTTACCCTGACCGGGTGACCATCGCACCCGACGGCCGACGCATGCTGCGGATCGAGGCCCGGAACGCCGAGACGCCCATCGAGAAGAAGCCCGAGTGGATCCGCACGCGGGCCACCATGGGCCCCGAGTACTCCGAGCTGAAGGGCCTCGTGCAGCGCGAGGGCCTGCACACGGTGTGCGAGGAGGCCGGCTGCCCCAACATCTTCGAGTGCTGGGAGGACCGCGAGGCCACGTTCCTCATCGGCGGCGACCAGTGCACGCGGCGCTGCGACTTCTGCCAGATCGACACCGGCAAGCCGTCCGACCTGGACCGCGACGAGCCTCGCCGCGTGGCCTCCTCGGTGCAGGCCATGGGCCTGAAGTACGCGACCGTCACAGGCGTGGCGCGCGACGACCTGCCCGACGGCGGGGCGTGGCTGTACGCCGAGACCGTGCGCCAGATCCACGCCGTGAACCCCGGCACGGGCGTCGAGCTGCTCATCCCGGACTTCAACGCGGTCCCCGAGCTGCTCGACGAGGTCAACGCCTCGCAGCCGGAGGTCCTCGCGCACAACCTGGAGACCGTCCCGCGGATCTTCAAGCAGATCCGCCCGGCGTTCCGGTACGAGCGTTCGCTGTCGGTGCTCACCCGCGCCCACGAGGCCGGGCTGGTCACCAAGTCGAACCTGATCCTCGGCATGGGCGAGACCACGCAGGAGGTCGTGGAGGCCCTGGCCGACCTGCACGCCGCCGGCTGCGACATCATCACGATCACGCAGTACCTGCGCCCCTCGGTGCGCCACCACCCCGTGTCGCGCTGGGTGCGGCCCGAGGAGTTCGTGGAGCTGTCGGCCGAGGCCGAGCGGCTGGGGTTCCTCGGGGTGATGTCGGGACCGCTGGTGCGCTCGTCGTACCGCGCGGGGCGGCTGTGGGGTCAGGCGATGCGCCGGTACGGCCGGCCGATCCCCCCGGCCCTGGCCCACCTCGGCGAGCCGACGACCGCCCGCCAGGAGGCCTCGAGCCTGCTGGCCCGGTGACGACCGGGGCAGCGTCGGCGGCTCGGTAGACTCCCCTGCATGGCCCGTGAGAGCACGAACTCCCCCGCCCCCGCGGCGAAGGTGAAGAAGGTCCGCTGGTACCACCAGGTGTGGCAGGCCTACCAGATGACCCGCAAGTACGACCCGTCGGTCACGTGGGTCATCCTCGCGGTGTTCGTCGGCATCATCGCCGTGGGCCTCGTGATCGGGCTGCTCGTCCACGCGATCCCGTACCTGCTGCTGATCGCGGTGCCGTTCGCGTTCCTGGGCGCCATGTTCGTGCTGGGTCGCAAGGCCGAGACCGCCGCGTACGGTCAGATCGAGGGCCAGCCCGGTGCGTCGCTGGCGGCGCTGCGCACCATCCGTCGTGGCTGGAGCTTCCCCGAGGAGCCCGTGGCGATCGACCCCCGCACCCAGGACGCCGTGTTCCGCGGCCTGGGCCGGGCCGGGATCGTGCTGGTCGGCGAGGGCCCCGCGTCCCGCATCGGCAAGCTGCTCGAGGCCGAGCGCAAGCGCACCTCGCGCGTGCTGTCAGGAGTGCCGATCACGCTGGTGCAGGTCGGCACCGAGAAGGACCAGGTGCCGCTGCGTCAGCTGCCCCGCACGGTGCAGAAGATGCGGCCCACCCTGACCAAGCAGGAGGTCGCCGAGATCGAGAAGCGCCTGAGGGCTCTCGGCGGGGTCAAGATGCCGCTGCCCAAGGGTGTCGACCCGATGCGCGCCCGCCCCGACCGCAAGGGCATGCGCGGCCGCTGAGCCCGCGCACCGCGCGGGCCACGCGCGTCAGCGGCGGACGATCGCCGTCCCTGCGGCGCGGTCGTGCAACCCGCGCCCGTCCGCGTCCCACACGACTGCCGGCACCACCAGGCACAGCAGCGCCGTCCGCACGAACGCCGCGACCAGCCCCGGCGCGACCAGGGGGTCGGTGCCGCCAGTGACGGGTGAAGCCTGGGCAGGAACCGCTGCGCCCGGCGCCGGCAGCACCACGCGCCTGACACGCAGCCCGAGCAGCCGATGGCCGAGGGTGTGCCCGAGCGTGCCGACGAGGACCAGGTTCTCGACAGCGAACACCCCCAGCGTGGCCATCGGGTCACCGTCGAACAGCGCGGCGGACACCGCCAGGCTCGCCGCCCAGTCGATCCCGAGCGCGATCACGCGCCGACCCAGCCGCGCCGGCGACCCAGGCCCCTCGGCAGGCAGCCCCAGACGGCGCCCGCGGGCCGACGCCTCCTGCGCCCCGCCGGGTCCGCCCTCGAGCCAGGAGCCTGCACCCTCACGTCGTTCCACCGGGTCAGCCTAGGCTGGGCCGGTCGGGGTCCCACCCGACGCGTCGAACGATCGTTACGTGCACCCCTGTGTCGTAACACGGTCGAAACAATCGGTACACCGCGGGGAAACGGCCCACTCGTAGCGTCGGGCGAGGCCCGTCCCCCAGGGCACCACCAACCGAGGAGCAGCGGATGTTCAGCAAGCCAGAGGAAGTCCTGGCGTTCATCAAGAGCGAGGACGTCAAGTTCATCGACGTCCGCTTCTGTGACCTGCCCGGCGTCATGCAGCACTTCAACGTGCCCGCGGCGTCGGTCGACGAGGCGTTCTTCACCGACGGCCAGATGTTCGACGGGTCCTCGATCCGCGGCTTCCAGGCCATCCACGAGTCGGACATGAAGCTCATCCCCGACGTCACGACGGCCTACCTCGACCCGTTCCGGGCCGAGAAGACGCTGAACATCAACTTCCACATCGTCGACCCGTACACCGACGAGCCCTACAGCCGTGACCCGCGCCAGGTCGCCGCCAAGGCCGAGGCGTACCTGCGCTCGACCGGCATCGCGGACACCGCGTTCTTCGCGCCCGAGGCCGAGTTCTACATCTTCGACGACGTGCGCTTCGAGACGAAGCAGAACGCCTCGTACTACTACATCGACTCCATCGAGGCCGCCTGGAACACGGGCCGCGTCGAGGAGGGTGGCAACCTCGGCCACAAGACGCCCTACAAGGGTGGCTACTTCCCGGTTCCCCCGGTCGACATGTTCGCCGACCTGCGCGACAAGATCTCGCTGCAGCTCGACGCCCTGGGCCTGCAGGTCGAGCGCGCCCACCACGAGGTCGGCACCGCCGGCCAGGCGGAGATCAACTACCGCTTCGACGAGCTGGCCAAGTCCGCCGACAAGGTCCAGCTGTTCAAGTACGTCGTGAAGAACGTCGCGCACGAGGCCGGCAAGACCGCGACCTTCATGCCCAAGCCGCTCTTCGGCGACAACGGCTCGGGCATGCACGTGCACCAGTCCCTGTGGAAGGACGGCAAGCCGCTGTTCTTCGACGAGAAGGGCTACGGCGGCCTGTCCGACCTGGCCCGCTGGTACATCGGTGGCCTGCTCAAGCACGCTCCCGCGCTGCTGGCCTTCACCAACCCGACGGTGAACTCCTACCACCGCCTGGTCCCCGGCTTCGAGGCCCCGGTCAACCTGGTCTACTCGGCCCGTAACCGCTCCGCCTGCATCCGCATCCCGGTCACGGGGTCGAACCCGAAGGCCAAGCGCATCGAGTTCCGCGTGCCGGACCCGTCCTCGAACCCGTACCTGGCGTTCGCGGCCATGCTGATGGCCGGCCTGGACGGCATCCAGAACCGCATCGAGCCGCCGGAGCCGGTCGACAAGGACCTCTACGAGCTGCCCCCCGAGGAGCACGCCCTCATCCAGCAGGTCCCCGGCTCGCTGGCCGAGGTGCTGGACAACCTCGAGGCCGACCACGACTGGCTCACCGCCGGCAACGTGTTCACGCCCGACCTCATCTCGACGTGGATCGACTACAAGCGCTCCGCCGAGGTCGACCCGATCCGTCTGCGGCCGCACCCGCACGAGTTCGAGCTGTACTACGACGTCTGATCGTCACAGGGACGTCTGATCGTCCCGGCCCCGGCTGCTCCCGGGGTCGGTGACACGCAGTACCGGAAGCCCCGTCGCCCTCAGGGCGGCGGGGCTCCGTGGTCTCCGGCACACGACCGGCACCGGTCACCTGCGGCGGGAGCCGGCGCACGCCACCATGAGACATGCGCGACGACGCCTCGACCCCGCCACGATGGCACCCAGACGCCCCCGACCCGACCGGGGACGTCGAGCCGCCGCGCACCGTCCGCCGCCGGGGCACCGTGCCGACGGACCGGTTCGTGCCCGTGCTGGCGCTGCTGGTGGCCAGCTACGTGCTCTTCATGGCGACCTCGTCGTCGTGGGCGCAGGCGGCGGCGGTCGCGCTTCACCTGGCCACGCTCGTCCTGGCGTTCCAGGCTGCGCGCGGAACACGCGTGCGGCGCCCCGTCGTGGCGGTGGTGCTCGCGGGAGCAGTCGTGCTCGTGCTGGCCAACGCGGTGCTGTCCGAGGCTGACGCCTCGGGGGCGATGGCGGGGCTGCTGGCCGCGCTGCAGGCCACCGTGTTCCTGCTCGTGGTCGCGCGGGTCGTGCAGCACCCGGTGGTGACGGTGCAGACACTCGCGGGCGCCGTGAGCGCGTACCTGCTGATCGGTCTGCTGTTCGCCTCGCTGTACGGGCTGGCGGCCTGGGCGTCGCCGGGCGCGCTGTTCGCGCAGGGTGGCAACCAGGGCGTGCAGGCCTTGCAGTACTTCTCGTTCACGACGTTGACCACGCTCGGCTACGGCGACCTGACGGCGGCGTCGTACATGGTGCGCGGCCTGGCGACGTTCGAGGCCGTGCTGGGGCAGATCTTCCTGGCCACCCTCATCGCCCGGCTGGTGGCCGGGTTCCGGCCTCGCCGGGGGCCCGCTGCGGGCGAGGCGCCCGAGATGAGGCACGACGGACGGTAGCGTCGGCGGGCACAGCAGGTCTGACGAGGAGGACGCGTGATCCGACGTACGACGCCGCCCACGACGTGGGACACCAGCCGCCCCCCGGCGTGGCTCCCCCGTGCCCTGCTGTACGTCGTGCTGGCCACCTTCGCGGGCATCCTGGCCTGGCGGGCGCTGTCCATGCTGACGACGGTGACCACGATCGTCGTGATCTCGTGGTTCTTGGCGCTGGCGATGGAGCCGCTGATCGCGTGGCTGGTCCGTCGGGGGGTGCGACGCACGCGGGCGACCGGCATCGTGATGATCGGGTCGATCGTCGTGATCCTCGGGCTGCTGGGCCTGTTCGGCGGGCTGTTCGTCACCCAGCTCATCGAGCTCGTGCAGTCGCTGCCCCGCTTCTACACGCAGCTGACGGACCTGGCGGACACCCGGTTCGGGCTCGACCTGCCCACCCAGGTGGAGCTGCTGGACCGTCTGGGCGAGAACTGGCAGGACCTTGCGCCGGGGATCGTGGGCGTGGGCACCTCGGTGCTCGGCGGTCTGTTCACGACGACCGCCGTGCTGCTGGTCGTGTACTACATGGCCAGCGCCGGGCCGAAGTTCCGTGCGGCCATCTGCCGCTACCTGGCCCCGCACCGTCAGCGGGAGGTGCTGCGGCTGTGGGAGGTGTCCCAGGAGAAGGTCGCCGACTTCATCAACTCCCGGATCGTGCTGGCGGCACTGTCCACCGCGTTCACGTTCGTGTTCCTGACCATCCTCGGCGTCCCCTACGCGCTGCCGCTGGCCGCCTTCACCGGGGTGGTCTCCCAGTTCGTCCCGACGATCGGCACGTACATCGGTGGCGCACTACCGGTGGTGGTGGCACTGAGCGTCTCCCCGCTCAAGGGTCTGCTCGTGCTGGCGTTCATCGTCGGGTACCAGCAGGTCGAGAACCTGGTGTTCGCCCCGAAGGTGTCGGCGCGCTCGCTGCAGCTGAACCCGGCGGTGTCGTTCCTGGCCGTGCTGGCCTTCGGTGCGGTGTTCGGGGCGCTCGGGGCCTTCCTCGCCCTGCCGGTCGCGGCCACCATCCAGGCGGTCTCGAACGTGTACCTGCGTCGGCACGAGCTGGTCGACTCGGAGATGCTCCGCGAGGACAGCACGCGCGCACCCGAGGAAGGCACGGCAGAGGACACCGAGGAGGACGTCCCAGCCGGGAACGACCCGGCGGTCACGGCGCCCTCACCGACCGCAGGGGCGACCGACACGGCAGGCGCACCCGAGGGCACGCAGACCGATCAGCCGTAGAAGACGCGTTCGACGACGGCACGAGCACGCCGCGCCGTGCGCAGGTAGTCCTCCTCGAGCTCCCCGCCCGAACCGGCGGGGTACCCGACGACCCGGGCCACCCCGGCCAGGGTCTGCCGGTCGTGCGGGAGCACGTCGGCGTGGGCGCCGGCGGCGCGACCCGACCACAGCACGTTCGCGTCACGCAGGCGCGAGGCCAGCAGCCACGCGTCGGCGAGCACCGTGCCGTCGACGTCGTCGAGCAGTCCCGCCTCGACCGCTGCGCCGAGCGCGTCGAGCGTCCCGGTGGTGCGCAGCGCCGGCACCTCGTGCGCGTGCTGCAGCTGCAGCAGCTGGGCGGTCCACTCGACGTCGGAGATCCCGCCGCGGCCGAGCTTGAGGTGGCGGGCGGGGTTGACGCCGCGGGGCAGGCGTTCGGCCTCCACCCGGGCCTTGATGCGGCGCACCTCGCGGACGGTTGCGGCGTCCAGGCCCCCGGCCGGGTACCGCAACGGGTCGACGAGCGCCACGAACCGCTCCGCCAGCTCGTCGTCGCCGGCCACCGGGCGGGCCCGCAGCAGCGCCTGGCTCTCCCACGGGGACGACCAGCGCTCGTAGTACTCGGCGTAGGCGGAGAACGAGCGGACCAGCGGTCCGTTGCGACCCTCGGGGCGCAGGTCGGCATCCACCTCGAGGGCGGGCTCGGGGCCGACCCCGGCAGCCAGGGAGCGCACGGCGGTGGCCACCGCGAGCGCGAACTCCTGCGCGGCGACCGGGTCCTGGCCGGGCAGGGGGTCGTGCACGAACAGCACGTCGGCGTCGGAGGAGTAGCCCATCTCGCGTCCGCCGAGCCGGCCCATGGCCACCACGAGCAGCCGGGTAGGGCTGTGCTCGAGCCCGCGGGCCGCCCGCGCCTCCCACTCGGCGATCCGCAGGGTGCCGGCCAGCACGACGTCGGCCGCCGCGGTCAGGCTCTGCGAGGCCCGGGTGCCGGTGACGACCCCGAGCACGTCGGCGGCGGCCGTGCGGGCCAGCTCACGGCGGCGCAACGCCCGCAGGGCGGTGGCCGCAGGGACGGGCTCGTGCGCGCGGGTCAGCACGGCATCGGCCTCGGCGCGCAGCCGGTCCAGGGTCCGTGGTTCCAGGTCGGCGTCCTCGGCCAGCCAGGTCACCGACTCCGGTGAACGGGTCAGCGCGTCCGCCACGTACCGCGAGGTCGACAGCACGTGGGCGAGGCGTTGGGCGGCGGTGCCGGAGTCGCGCAGCAGCTTGAGGTACCAGTGGGTGGCACCCAGCTCGTCGGACAGGCGCCGGAACGCGAGCAGGCCACCGTCGGGGTCGGCACCTTCGGCGAACCAGCCGAGCATCACGGGCAGCAGCTGCCGCTGGATCGCCGCGCGGCGCGAGACGCCCTCGGTGAGTGCGGCGATGTGCCGCATGGAGCCGGCAGGGTCGGCGTACCCGATGGCCGCCAGCCGGGCACGGGCGGCGTCGGGCGCTAGCCGCGCCTCCTCGGTGGACAGCTGGGCGGTGGCCGGCAGCAGCGGTCGGTAGAACAGCTCCTCGTGCAGGCGCCGCACGTCGCGTCGCACCTGCCGCCACCGTTCGATCAGCCCCTCGGGCCCTTCGGCCCGCATGCCGACGGACCGCGCCAGGCGCCGCAGGTCCGCCTCGGCGGTCGGCATCAGGTGGGTGCGTCGCAGCCGGAACAGCTGGATGCGGTGCTCGAGCACCCGCAGCAGGCGGTAGCAGACGGCCAGCTGCGCGGCGTGCTCACGGCCCACGTACCCGCCGGCGGCCAGCGCAGCCAGGGCGGTCAGGGTGCTCGGGCTGCGGATCTCCTCGTCGGCCCGCCCGTGCACGAGCTGCAGCAGCTGCACGGTGAACTCCACGTCGCGCAGCCCGCCCACGCCGAGCTTGAGCTGGCGGTCTGCCTCGGCGGCGGGTACGTGCTGCTCGACGCGCCGACGCATCGCCTGGGAGTCCTCGACGAAGTTGGGGCGTTGCACGGCCGACCACACGAACGGGTTGACGGCCTCGACGTACGCCTCGCCGAGCGCGCGGTCACCAGCCAGCGGACGGGCCTTGAGCAGCGCCTGGAACTCCCAGGTGCGCGCCCATCGCTCGTAGTACGCGCGGTGGCTGGCCAGGGTGCGCACCAGAGGCCCGTCCTTGCCCTCGGGCCGCAGTGCCGCGTCCACCGGCCACAGCGCGGGTTCCCCCGACGGGGTCGAGCACACGCGCGCCAGGCCGGCGGCGAGTCGCGCGCCCACCGCCATGGCCTCGTCCTCGCTGGTGCCCGCGACGGGTTCTGCGACGTAGATGACATCGACGTCGGAGACGTAGTTGAGCTCGCGCCCGCCGCCCTTGCCCATGCCGATGACGGCCAGACGCGCCCCGAGCCCATGGTCGTCGAGCTCGGCGCGGGCCACCGCGAGTGCCGCCTCGAGCGCCGCGCCGGCCAGGTCGGCGAGGGCTGCGGCGACACCGGGCAGCCGGGTGAGGGGGTCGGCGCTGGTCAGGTCGGTGGCAGCGATGCGCAGCAGACGCCGCCGGTACGCCAGACGCATCGCGTCGGTGCCCGCCGCGCCCGCGAGCGCCGCGACGGGCACGTCGGCCTGCGGGTCGGCGCCGACGGCCACCAGCAGCTCGGCACGCACCTGCTCCACGGGGACGCCTGTGCCGGCGGCCTCCTCGATGAGGACGTGGAGGTTCTCGGGGTGCGCCACGAGGGAGTCGCCGAGCGCCACCGACGCCCCGGCCACGGCCAGCAGCCGCTCCCGCGCGGGGCCGTCGGTGATGAGCACGTGCCGCAGCAGCGTGCCCAGCTCGCTGCCGGGCGCACCGACGGCACCGGCGAGCTTGGCCAACGTCAGCAGCGCCTGGTCGGGGTCGGCGACCTCGGACAACGGACCGAGCAGCACGTCGGCCGGGTCGGCGACGAGCGCGGTCAGCGCGGTGTCCTCCAGCAGGCGTGCCGCGCGCGTCACGTCGGCCACCCCGGCGCGGGTCAGCCGTCCGGTGAGGGTCGAACCACGCCCCGAGGGCGTCGGGGTGCTCATGCTGGCCTCACAGGACCGGCAGGAACCGCCGCAGCTCGTACGGGGTCACCTGCGTGCGGTAGTCGATCCACTCCTGACGCTTGTTGCGCAGGAAGAAGTCGAACACGTGCTCCCCGAGGGTCTCGGCGACCAGCTCGGACCGCTCCATGACGGCGATGGCCTCGTCGAGCGTGGTCGGCAGGGGCTCGATGCCCAGTGCGCGGCGCTCGGCGTCGGTCAGCTCCCACACGTCGTCCTCGGCGCCCTCGGGCAGCTCGTAGCCCTCCTCGATGCCCTTGAGGCCGGCGGCGAGCACCACGGCGAACGCCAGGTACGGGTTGGTCGCGGAGTCGATCGAGCGGTACTCGACGCGGCTCGAGTTGCCCTTGCCGGGCTTGTACATGGGCACGCGCACCAGGGCGGAACGGTTGTTGTGCCCCCAGCAGACGTAGCTGGGCGCCTCGGCGCCGCCCCACAGCCGCTTGTAGGAGTTCACGAACTGGTTGGTCACCGCGGTGATCTCGGCGGCGTGCCGCAGCAGACCGGCGATGAACGAGCGGGCCACCCCCGACAGCTCGAACTGGTTGCCCGGCTCGTGGAAGGCGTTGCGGTCGCCCTCGAACAGTGACAGGTGGGTGTGCATGCCCGAACCGGGCTGGTCGGCCAGCGGCTTGGGCATGAACGAGGCGAACACGCCCTGCTCGAGCGCGACCTCCTTGACGACCGTGCGGAACGTCATGATGTTGTCGGCCGTGGTCAGCGCGTCGGCGTAGCGCAGGTCGATCTCGTTCTGGCCGGGGCCGGCCTCGTGGTGGGAGAACTCCACCGAGATGCCCATGGACTCCAGCATCGTGATCGCCGCACGCCGGAAGTCGTGCGCGGTGCCGCGCGGCACGTGGTCGAAGTAGCCGCCCTGGTCGACGGGCACGAGGGGCTGTGCCGGATCGGCGGGCGCCTCGAACAGGTAGAACTCGACCTCGGGGTGCGTGTAGAACGTGAACCCTTTGTCGCTGGCCTTCTGCAGGGCGCGCTTGAGCACCTGGCGGGAGTCGGCGAGCGAGGGCTCACCGTCCGGGGTCAGCAGGTCGCAGAACATGCGTGCGGTGCCGTGCCGCTCACCGCGCCAGGGCAGCACCTGGAACGTGGTGGGGTCGGGCTTGGCGATCATGTCGGCCTCGTACACGCGCGTCAGGCCCTCGATCGCGCTGCCATCGAAGCCGATGCCCTCGGAGAACGCGGACTCCAGCTCGGCCGGGGCGATCGCCACCGACTTGAGCATGCCGAGCACGTCGGTGAACCAGAGGCGGATGAAGCGGATGTCCCGCTCTTCGACCGTACGGAGCACGAACTCCTGCTGCCTGTCCATGCGGTACATCCTGCCCGATCAACGGCCCTGTCAGGGGACGTCGTCCGCGCACGCGTCTCAGGTGTCGTCCACGCCTCGATAGGCTCGCCGTATGGCTCTCACCCGCATCGCGCTGGCACAGGTGGACACGTGCGTGGGGGACGTCGACGCGAACGCCCGGCTGGTCGTCGAGTGGTCGCGTCGCGCGGCCGACGCCGGGGCGGCGCTGGTCGTGTTCCCTGAGATGACGTTGGCCGGCTACCCGATCGAGGACCTCGCGCTGCGTGCCTCGTTCCGTCGGGCCGTGGAGGCCGCGCTGCAGCGCACCGCGGCCGACCTGGTGTCCGCTGGGCTGGGAGAGCTGACCGTTGTCGTCGGGACGGTCGGCGAACGTGCCACCAGTACCGAACCGGACGCCCAGGTGCGGCCCACGAACCAGGCCGTCGTGCTGCACGGCGGTCGGGTGCTCGCGCGGTACGACAAGCACCACCTGCCCAACTACGGCGTGTTCGACGAGCGGCGCATCTTCGCCCCGGGCGAGGAGACCTGCGTGGTCGACGTGGCCGGGCGCCGGGTCGGGGTCGTCATCTGCGAGGACATCTGGCAGGACGGCGGACCCGTCTCGCAGATGGACGAGCACGACATCGACCTGCTCGTGGTGCCCAACGGCTCGCCGTTCGAGGAGGGCAAGGGGCATGTGCGCACCGAGCTGGCGGCGCGACGGGCCCGCGAGGTCGACGCCCCGGTGGTCTACGTGAACCTGGTCGGCGGCCAGGACGACCTGGTCTTCGACGGCGGCTCGTTCGTGGTCGGCGCGGACGGTGCCCTGCTGGCCTCGGCCCCGCAGTTCGTCGAGCACCTGCTGCTGTGGGACCTCGCCGACGCCGACGAGCCGCCGGTGCGGGGCCCGCTCGCCCGGCCGCTGTCGGACGGCGAGGAGGTCTACCGGGCGCTGGTCACCGGGCTGGCCGGGTACGTGCGCAAGAACGGCTTCAGCAGCGTGACGCTGGGGCTGTCGGGCGGGATCGACTCGGCCCTGGTGGCCGCGATCGCCGCCGATGCCATCGGCGGGCAGAACGTGGTCGGCGTCTCGATGCCGTCGGTCTACTCCTCGGACCACAGCAAGGACGACGCGGCCGACCTGGCCAAGCGCATCGGCGCCGACTACCGCGTGCAACCCATCCGCCCGTTCGTCGACGTGTTCGAGGCCGAGATGGGTCTGGAGGGTGTCGCGGCGGAGAACCTGCAGGCGCGTATGCGCGGGGTGATCCTCATGGCGCTGTCGAACGCCGAGGGGCACCTGGTGCTCGCCACGGGCAACAAGTCCGAGCTGGCCGTGGGCTACTCCACGATCTACGGCGACGCCGTGGGCGGGTACGCACCGTTGAAGGACGTCGACAAGTCCCGCGTGTGGGCGCTGGCCCGCTGGCGCAATGATGCGGCCCGTGACGGGGTGTTCGCCCCCGACGAGCTGCCGCCGATCCCCGAGTCGTCGATCACCAAGCCGCCCTCGGCCGAGCTGCGGCCCGGCCAGGTCGACCAGGACTCGCTGCCGCCGTACGACCTGCTCGACGAGGTCCTCGACGCCTACGTCGAGCACGCCGAGGGTCGCAGCGAGCTGCTGGCCCGCGGTTTCGACCCGGCAGTCGTCGACAAGGTGCTCTCGCTCGTGGACCGCGCCGAGTGGAAGCGTCGGCAGTACCCGCTGGGGCCGAAGGTCACGGCGCTGGCGTTCGGACGTGACCGCCGGCTGCCGATCACGACGCGCTGGCGCGAGGCCTGAGCTCGCACGACCCTGACCACACCGCGGACCACCGGCCTGCGGGTACCACCACCAGCTGGAGAGCACGATGACGCAGACCCCCAAGCGCATGCGGGTGCACCACCTGCGCGAGGCCAAGGAGCGCGGCGAGCGCCTGACGATGCTCACCGCCTACGACGCCGTCACGGCCCGGATCTTCGACGAGGCCGGCATCGACATGCTCCTGGTGGGTGACTCCATCGGGAACACCATGCACGCGCACACCACGACCCTGCCGGTCACGGTCGACGACATGATCCCGGCCGCCCGCGCCGTCGCCCGTGTCGCCCAGCGCGCCCTGGTGGTCGTGGACCTGCCCTTCGGCTCCTACGAGGCGGGCCCCGAGCAGGCGCTGGGCAGCGCGGTGCGGCTGATGAAGGAGACCGGTGCCGCCGCGGTCAAGCTCGAGGGCGGTCAGCGGGTCGTCCCGCAGATCCGTGCGCTGACCGACGCAGGGATCCCCGTGTTCGGGCACCTGGGCTACACGCCGCAGTCGGAGAACCTGCTCGGCGGTCCCCGTGTGCAGGGCCGCGGTGACGAGGCTGCCGAACGGCTCAGCGCGGACGCCGTGGCCGTCGTCGAGGCCGGTGCGGTCGCCGTCGTGCTCGAGATGGTGCCCGCGCCGGTGGCCGCCAGGGTCACCGAGATCCTGCCCGTGCCGACGATCGGCATCGGCGCCGGCGCCGAGTGTGACGGTCAGGTGCTCGTCTGGGTCGACATGGCCGGCATGGGTGACTGGTCGCCGCGGTTCGCCAAGCGGTTCGGCGAGGTCGGTGCCGCGCTGAAGGCTGCGGCCACGGCCTACGCCGACGAGGTCCGGTCCGGCACGTTCCCCGACGGCGCCCACTCGTTCGAGCGGTGAGCACGGGGTTCGAACGGTGAGCACCGGGCGGCCGGGGCCGGTCGCCTGCACCGTCGCCGCTGTGCTGGGTGTGGCTCTCGGCTGGCTGGCCCTCGGCCTGACGTCCGGGTTGTTCGGCCCCGCCCAGCTGGTAGCCCTGCGGGGCGTGCTGGCGTGCGGGGCGGGCGTGGTGGCCCTGATCGCCACGGTGGTCGCCTGGCGCGCGGCTCCGGCACACCGGCCGGGGGCGGCGCTGGTCGCCACGGTCGCGCTCCTGGGTGCCCTCGCGCAGGTGGGCGTGCTCGCCGTGCGCAGCGTGCCCACGGGTGCTGCGGCGAGCGGCGGCGCGACGGGCACCGCGACGGACGGCGGCCTCGTCGTCCTCGCCTTCAACACGCTCGACGCGGTGGGCGCCGAGACGCTGGCCGCACTGGTCGTCGAGCAGGGCGCTGATGTGGCGGTGCTGCCGGAGACCTCGGCCGCGACCGCGACGACGACCGCGGAGCTGCTCGCCCAGCAGGGGTACCCGATGCAGGTCCTCACGCACGACGCCGCACCTGCCGGGATCGCGGGCACCGCCCTGCTGGTCTCCCCCGGGGTCGGCACCTACAGCCAGGTCGACCCTCTGCCGACCGCGCTCGGGTCGTTCGTCGCGCCCGGCGCCGGGTCGCCGTCGACCCCGACCCTGGTCGCAGCGCACCCGGCGCCACCGATCGTGCCGTCCTCGATGAGCCGGTGGCGCACGGACGGCGAGCTCGTCGCGGCGACGTGCCGGGCCACCCCTGGCGCGGTGGTCGCCGGTGACCTCAACGCGACGGTCGACCACCCGCAGCTGCGTGACCTGGGCCCGTGCCTCGACGTGGCGCGCGCGGTGGGCGCCGGCGCACGGGGCACGTGGCCTGCCTCGGCACCAACCCTGCTGGCCGCGCCGATCGACCATGTGCTGGTCGACGGACGCGTCTGGCGGCCCGTGTCGTTCGCCGTGCTGCCCGCCACCGGTGGCAGCGACCACCGGCCCGTCGTGGCGCACCTGGTCCGCCGCAGCACCTGAGAACCGGCCGGTTCAGCGCGAGCGCTCGTCCTCCTGGTCCCAGTCCTGCGTGCGTCGCACGGCCTTCTCGAGGGCGCGCTGGGCGTCCTCACGTGTGGGGTAGGGGCCCATCAGGTGCGACCAGTCGCTGTGCCGACCGACCTCGACCTGCCGGGTCTGCGTGTTGAACCAGTACTGCTCGTGGAACCCGTGCTGCTCGGACTCGTCGCTCATCCTCGTCCCCTCTGCGTCGTCCGGGTACCCGCCTGCACCCGGCACCGGAGGCTGCGCCCGGGCGGCAGGACCCTCAGTCCGTAGACTGCCAGGCATGTCGACCGTGCACGCGCCCCGAGCCGCTCTCACCCCCGGGCGGGTCTCACCGCAGCGGTCCGTCCCGGCCTCGATCGCCCGGCCGGAGTACGTCGGACGGCCAGGACCCAGCCCGTACACCGGTCCTGACGTGCTCGACGAGGGCACGATCGAGCGGATCCGCGTCGCGGCCCGCATCGCGGCGCAGGCGCTCGAGGAGGTCGGCCGGCACGTCGCACCGGGGGTGACCACCGACGAGCTGGACCGGATCGGCCACGAGTACCTGCTGGACCACGGCGCGTACCCCTCGACCCTGGGCTACCGGGGCTTCGCCAAGTCGCTGTGCACCTCGCTCAACGAGGTCATCTGCCACGGCATCCCCGACTCGACCGTGATCCAGGACGGCGACATCGTCAACGTCGACATCACCGCGTACATCGCCGGGGTGCACGGCGACAACAACGCGACGTTCCTGGCCGGCGAGGTCGACGAGGAGTCCCGGCTGCTGGTCGAACGCACGCAGGAAGCCCTCCGGCGGGCCATCAAGGCGGTGCTGCCGGGCCGGGAGATCAACGTGATCGGTCGCGTCATCGAGAAGTACGCGGCACGTTTCGGCTACGGCGTGGTGCGCGACTACACCGGCCACGGCGTGGGCCCGGCGTTCCACACCGGTCTGGTCGTCCCGCACTACGACGCGGCACCCGCGTACGACACCGTCATCGAACCGGGCATGGTCTTCACCATCGAACCGATGCTGAACCTCGGCACACCGGACTGGGTCATGTGGGACGACGACTGGACGGTGCTGACCGCCGACGGCCGCCGCAGCGCGCAGTTCGAGCACACCTTGCTCGTCACCGACACCGGAGCGGAGATCCTGACACTGCCATGAACAAGCATGCGAAGGCCGACAAGCACGCCCGCGAGCAGGCGTTCGGCATCGACATCGGCGGCTCGGGCATCAAGGGTGCCCCGGTCGACCTGCGCACCGGTGAGTTCTCCGCGGACCGGCTGCGCATCCCCACACCGCAGCCCGCCACGCCCGGCGCGGTCGCCGACACCGTCGCGCAGATCGTCGACTCGTTCGGGCTGGACCACGACGTCCCGATCGGTGTGACGTTCCCCGCCGTGATCCTGCACGGGGTGGCGCAGTCGGCGGCGAACGTCGACCAGTCGTGGATCGGCACGAACGTGGAGAAGGCGGTGCACGCCACGACCGATCGCACGGTCCTGGCGGTCAACGACGCCGACGCGGCCGGGTACGCCGAGGTGCTGTACGGCGCCGCACGCGACGTGCGGGGCGTGGTGCTCGTCGTCACGCTCGGCACGGGCATCGGTTCGGCACTCGTCGTCGACGGGGTGCTGGTGCCCAACACCGAGCTGGGGCACCTGGAGATCGACGGCCACGACGCCGAGAGCCGGGCCGCCGAGAGCGTGCGCGACCGTGAGGGCCTGGACTGGGGGCAGTGGGCCGCCCGCCTGCAGCGGTACTTCTCGGTCGTGGAGAACCTGTTCTGGCCGGACCTCATCGTGGTCGGCGGCGGGGTGAGCAAGGACCACGCGAAGTTCCTGCCGCTGCTCGACCTGCGCACACCCATCGTCCCGGCGGGGCTGCGGAACGCCGCCGGGATCGTCGGCGCCGCGGCGTTGGCGGCCCGCGGGACCCGGCTCGACTGACGCCCCACCCTCCGCGCGATGAGTCGTCACCTGACGCCCGTGGCCCCGGGCGTGTGGGTCGCGACGGCCGACCGCTGGCGCACCTCGACGACCCTTGTCGTGGCCGATGACGGCGCCTGCCTGCTCGTCGACCCGGCGCTGTCGCCCGCGGAGCTGGAGGCGCTGGCCGACGAGATCGCCGCACGCGGCTGGCGGGTGACAGCGGCGGCGGCGACCCACGCGCACTGGGACCACGTGCTGTGGTCGCCCCGGTTCGGCGACGCGCCCCGGTGGGCGAGCCCGCGCACGGTCGAGCAGGTCCACGCCCACCTGCCGGCACTGGTGGCGCAGGCCGAGGCCGAGCACGTCGGCCACGGGTCCACCGTGACGCCCGGCCTGCGGGCACTCCCCGACGACCGTGTGCCGTGGGCGGGTCCCCTGGTGCTCGCCGTCGAGCACGACGCGCACGCGGCCGGTCACCTCGCACTGCTCGTGCCCGACGCGGGCGTGCTGCTGGTCGGCGACATGCTCTCCGACACCGAGGTGCCGCTGCTCGACGTCGAGGCCGCCGACCCGTTGGGCGACTACCGGGACGGGCTCGACCGGCTGGCGCGCACCTGCGACCGGGCCGGCGTGCACGTGCTGGTTCCCGGTCACGGCTCGGTGGCGTGCGACGTGCCCGCGATCAGCGCCCGGCTCGACGCGGACCGCGCCTACCTGAGGGCGCTCACGACCGCCGTGGAGACGCACGGGACCGTCGGTGAGGCGCCGGACCCACGCCTGGCCGACCCGTGGCTCGCCCGCCAGCACGCCGACCAGGTCGCGGCGCTGCGATGAGCGGCGAGGCGTGGATCGTGACGGTCGTGCTGGTCGTGCTGGCGGTGATCGGCCTCGACCGACTCGTCGCCTCCGGGCGGTTCGACCGGCGCACCAGCCGCCGCGCGGGCCCGAGCGGCGGCACGTCCGCGGCGACCGGTGCGTTCGGGGACCTCGTCGAGATCTTCCAGCCCAACCGCGTGCACCTCACCGAGGAGCTCGAACGGCAGCGTCTCGAGACCGACCAGGTCGGCGACTCGGCGCCGCCGATCGACCTGGACAGCGGTGTCGTGCACCTCCCGGCGCGGACCGTCTCCCCTCGGCCCGACGAGGACGGCCCCGGAGGGGTCGACGGGTCCGGTCAGATCCCGGCCCCGGGCTCCACCACGGACTCGCCGACCGACGCCGGAGCGGACGAGGCGAAGCCCACCACGAACCCGCCAGGGGCGAGCACGTAGGCGACGGTGTCGCCCCACGGCTTGAGCGCCGCCGGGGCCAGCACGGTCGCCCCGAGCCGTGCGGCCCGCTCCGCCGCCTCCGCCACGTCGTGCGCGGCGAGGTACACCTCGGCAGGCATGAGGGAACCGTCGGCCAGCCCCGCAGCCGCGACGCCGAGGTTCTCGGCGAACGCCTCGCGGCTGTACAGGCCCAGGCGTGTGCCGGAGGGCGAACGCATCTCGTGGTAGACCGGCGCGTCGTCCGTGAGCACCCAGCCGGTCAGCTCGGTCCAGAACCGCACCGCGGCGGCGAGGTCGTCGACGGCGACGATGATGAGCGCGAGGTCCAGGTCGGAACGGCGAGGGGGCATCCGTGCACGCTAGAGCCGCAGCAACACCCCCACCGGGACCAAGGTCCCGAGCGCGCGGGGGCTCCCGCCGGACCGACGACGACCGGTCCCGGCGGGAGCGCCCGGCTCAGCCCTGCGTGGGAATCGGGTGCCCCTCGGAGGCCTGGACCACGACGACACCCTGCCCCTGCAGACCCAGCTGGTAGGCCTCACCGGACCCTCGCCCGATCATGGCGCCCAGGCGGACCGTCTTGCGGACCGTGGACTGCAGCGACGTGGACCACAGGACCGCGCTCTGCATGTCGACGAACGTCGGCACGTCGACATTGAGCACCACGGGCGTGCCGTACGTGGTCACGGCCAGGACGCCATGGCCGCTGAACGTCGTGTTGAACAGCCCTCCGCTGAGCATCGAGGCACCGTCGACCCGGTTGATGTCCCACGTCAGCGTGCTCCCGAACGCCAGCACGTTGCGGCCGCTGACCGTGACGGACTCGCCCTCGAGCTCGAGCAGGAAGATCTCGTCGGCGTCCTTGGCCAGGAACACGTCGCCGCTGCCGGAGACCTTCATCAACGACATGCCCTCGCCGGTCAGGGCCTTCTTGAGCAGCTTGGCCATGCCACCGGCACCCTCGTACGCGAAGTCGACGTCACCCTGGTAGGCGACCATCGAGCCCTGCAACGCATAGAAGAAGCCGCCGGTGCCCGCCAGGTCGACCTTGAGCATGCGGGAGTTCTGGAGCACGAAGCTGCCCGGCTGACCGGCACGTTCGGCGTTGTGGAAGAGATCGCTGCGCATGGTCAGAGCCTAGGTGGCGGACCGCACGCGGAATGCCAGGTCCGCGCCCGCCGTCTGCGCGGGCAGCCGCGGGGGGAAGGGCGGATGAGTCAGTCGATACGCCGGGTTACGTTGAAGGGCTTGACGGCTGGCGACGGCTGATGGTGGCAGGCGCCGAATCGACGCGCTGACCTGCACAAACGCGTGACGGTGGCTGATGGCTCGTGATGGCCCCTGGTGGGTCTCCTGCGGACTTCCTGCGGACTGAAGGCCCGGCGCCCGTCGGTGGCCCGTGCCATGCTCGGCACCATGCACAGGACACGGGGGGCCGGCGTCGCGCTGCCGGTGATGCTGCTCGTCGGATGCTCGAGCGCGACGAGCGTCTCTGCACCGACGACGCCCGCGCCGAGTCCCGAGGCGCTCTTCGTCGAGGCGGTGAGCGAGGATCTCGGCAAGGACGTCTCGCCGCTCTACGACGAGACCGTCGAGCAGGGCACATGGGCGTGCGAACAGCTCGACACGGACGACCTGCTGATGGACGGCGCGGTCGCGTCGTACAACGCGTACCGGGATGGCGACGCAGCCACGGCCGACGCGATCTGGCCGAACGCCGTCGCGTACCTCTGCCCCGACATGGCGGCGAACTTCGACACCGTCGTCGAACTGGCCGACACGCTCGGCTAGCGGTGCATTCTGTAGGCACGCTCGCTACACGCCGAGCCTGCTTATGCCCCTCGAGATCTCGCCAGCGAGACCGGCGTGCCATCTGGAATGGAGCCCGGGGTCTCCGACAACCGCTCCACACTTGGAGCAGATCTCCTGGGCTGGTGTGACTGCGGACGCGTCACTCATGTGGGACCCCCCTGGTGTGGTGAGCAACGCTGCTCACCTTCGGAAGGTACCGCGTTCAGCCGTTCAGCACCCTCTCCCCCACGAGCCCGATGAACGCACCAAGGGCCGCGGCTGCGCCGGCCGCCTGCCACACCCGCTGCTCGAGCGCGCGGATGCGCCGCTCGTGGTCGTCGATCCGCGTCGGCACGCCTGCGACGTCGCCCTTGAGTTCCTGGACGGCGTCGTAGACCTCGCGCAGCGTGATGATGGCGGGCTCCGGGGTCACGTCGTCCTCGTGGGCCGGTAGCCGAACGCGAGCGCCGATGCGGCGCCGGCGAGTGGCGCCATGACGGCGGCGGCGACGGGCTGGCCGGCGGCGAGCAGGGCGGGGCCGACGCCGATGCCGAGCACGACGGCGAGGGCGTAGCACCACGTGCGCACGCGGGCGGGGATGGCGGGTGCTGGCTGCTCGTCCACGTCAGATCTCCTTCCCGAGCCAGGCGATGCGGGACACGACCTGCACGTCGGGCGTGCCCTTGAGCGCGCCCGTGCGGATCTTGTACTGGATGTCCGCCAGCTCGACGGGGTCCTTCACGTGGCGGCGGGTGATGCCGTCACCGACCCAGACCCTGGGGTCTCCGTCCTGTCGGGCGAGCATGAGCATGTGGTCGTCCTCCTCCTGGGTGGCCATCGCGGGCGCCGCGATGGTGGGTGGTGCGTCGGTCAGATGCCGGTCCCTGCTGGCCTGGTACTCGAAGTGCCACAGCTCGCCAGGCACGATGCCGCCGATCCAGCCGTAGTCGGCACCGTGGGCGGTCATCCACTCGCGGGGGCCACGGGCGGGCAGGTCGAGGGCGGTGCCGCGCTCGTGCCGTGAGGTGCCCGGGACAGCCACGGACTCGGTGCGGCGTCCGGCGAGCAGGTCGGCGTACAGGTCCTCCTGCTCGGCGCGGGTGCGACCGGCCGAGGTGATCCCGGCCGGGCACCCGGCGGCCCGTGCACGTGCGTAGGACGCAGCTGCGCCCGGCGCGAGCCACGCGCCCGGCGCGACCGTGACCACCACGGCGGGGGCGATCACTTGAGCCTCGTGGCGGTGAGCCAGGCGGCGGGTGCACCCGCGACGCCGGTGCCGTTGAACTTCAGCGAGCTGCCTCCGTTGCGGTAGGCCTTGACGCGGATCGCGGTGTTGGCGACCACGGTGAGCACGACAGGGCGGGTGTCGGCGGGGATGCCGATGGTGGTCGACGTGACGCCGCCGGCGCCGCGCGAGTCGGCCACCTCCGCGCCGCTGGTCTGGTTCCACAGCCCGGCACAGGCCCAGTCGGCCGCGGTGCCGTTGATGAGGGTGGCGCCGCCCTGCACGAGCCATGTGCCCGCCGTCAGGACGACCTCGACGTCGGCGTGGACGACGTCGGCACTGACCGCCCCCGTCTGGTCCAAGCTGCTCTTGTCGCTCAGCACGGTGCCGAGGGCGGTGCGCGAGGCCCGCAGCGACGCGACGACGTCCCGGACGCTCGTGGCGAGCAAGTTGAACAGGGTGGGCGCCGGGGCGGCCGAGTCGGCGGCCGTGTACATCCACGTGCCGCTGGTGGGGTCGAGGGGCATCGGTCAGGCCTCCGTGGTCGAGCGGGTGGTGATCGTGATGGTGTCGGCGGGCACGTCCAGCTCGACGCGTGCGGCGACGGTGTCCATGGCAGGCAGCGACGGGGCGCCGGTGACCAGCCCGACGCCGGGCCGGATCGTCGGGTCAGCCGGTGCGGTGATCGTCAGGACCCGCTCACGGGCGCTGCTCAGCGCCAGACGCTGCGCCAGCTCGTCGGTGGACGGCATCGGCAGGGCCGCGCCGGCCTGCCCGTAGTCGACCTCGACGTACTGCACGCGGGCGCCCGCCGGGATGGGGTCCGGGTAGTGCCGGGTGTCGACGATGGAGATCCCGTCGTCGTTGATGCCGCGCCCTGTCCACACGATGGCGTCGTGCCAGTCGCCGTCGCGGTCGATCGAGTCCGTGCACGAGGTGACGCGGGGCAGGGCCACGCTCGCGGTCGGTGCCACGTCGGCGACGGTGCACCGCCAGGTGCGCGTCTCGTCGCACCACAGGCGCAGACCGAGCGGGGTGACCTGCGCGACCAGGAAGTCCCACACCGACTGCGTCAGCTCGACCTCGGCCGCGGCCATCGACACGAACGGGGCGGCGGCAGCCAAGTCGTGCGCGGTGACGGTGATCGAGGCGGCGGCGAGGACGGCCAGGATGCGCGTCGGCAGGGCCTCCACCGGGCGCGACATGACGATGCGGGCGTCCTGCGCGAGCAGCTCGTCGGAGGCCGCACGGACGCTGATGGTCGCGGCGGCGTAGTCGATCGTGCGCTCACGCACCCCGAGGTCCGCCGTCAGCGTGTCCGGCGGCCACCACCCGGCATCCCACGGCGCACCCCACAGGACCGTCAGGTCTGCCAGCGTGTAGCTCACCCACTCGGCGGACAGGTCCGCCAGCGTCATGCCCTCCCACGCCTCGGACAGGTCGCCCAGGGTCAGCCCGCCGTGCCAGCGGCGCGAGACCTCCACGAGCACCCGGGCACCCGTGCGCGGGTCGAGGGCGGCTGCCCGCTCCGGGGTGTACGGGATGGTGAGCTGCGCGGCCACGTGCGGCGCCCAACCCTCGTCGAGCACGACCCTCGTCGAGCCGCACGGGACGCTCTCACCGGCGACGTAGGCGGTGGCGGTCAGCATCGAGACCGGCACGTCACACCTCCGTGACCGTGACGTCGACAGCCCACCCGGCACCGTCGTCGCTCAGCGACGACTCATCCACGTCACCGGTCACCAGCGCCGTCATCGACAGGCCCGGACGCTCCGGCACTGCCACGACCCACGCGCCACCAGGCACAGCGAGCGCGGCAGCAGCGGCCAGCGCCGACGTGTGGTCGGTCCACAGCGTGCGCAGGGTGCCCGTGCGCGGACCGGCCGGGCGCACCGTCACCTCGACCTCGTCCGTGCCCAGCAGGTCATGCACGACCGAGCGCGACGGACGCGACAGGGACCAGCCGAGCACGTCCACCGGGGTCAGCACCGTCGCCCCGCGCGTCATCGTGGCCACGTCAGATCACCGCCGGCTGACCGGGGCGAGCCATGACTCCGACACGCACAGTGCGCGGCTTGGCCAGCTCACGGTCCAGTTCGCGCGTGTCGGCGGTGACGACTACCGAGGCGGCCAGCGGGCTCTGCGCCCGGCGCTGGAACTCCTCGACCTTGAGCACACCCTCACCCGTCTCGGCGTTGATCTTGGTGTTGACGGTCCCCGGCACGCCCTCGACGGCGCGCGTGTACCCGTCAACACGGTTGGCCGCCGAGTCGTAGTTGTCGCCGAGTTTCTCCAGGTCGTCGATCCATCGGGACACCTCGGCCTGCCGCTTCGTGGCCGAGTCGACTTGCTCCTGGTCCATCGAGAACGTCGCCTGGAACGCGTCCTCGGACGCCTTCTTCACCCGGGCAAGGGCGTCGACCCGGGCATCCTGGTCGCCGGCGAACGCTCGGGCGAGCTGCGCTTCGTCGATGCCGGTGTCCTTGGCCATCTGGCGCAGGTCGGACAGCTTCACGGCGGCGTCATCGGCGCCCGAGTAGATCTTGGCGAGCTGGTCGTTGATGAACTGGTCCGACAGCGCCGAGGCGCCCGACTCAACCATGTCGGAGAACATGTCCTCGACCCGCTGCTTCGTGGCCGCGGCGTTCTCCTGGATCGAGGACCACAGCACGCCGATCCCAGCCGCGGCGGCCAGACCGGCGGCAGCGCCCGCAGGTCCGAACCCGGCGAACGCGTTCGCGGCGACCTCCTGGAACGCCCCGGCGATCGAGTCGGCCGACCCATCGAACGACGCCGCCGCCTCCTTGGCGGTGCTCTCGGCCTCGTCGCCGAACTCCTTCACGCCGTCCTCGGCCTGCCGCGTGCCCCTCTTGACGTTGTCGCCGAGGGCGTCGCCGGTGCGCTTGGACCGATCAGCCACGTCCTCGAGCGCGTCGCGGAACTTCCGCTCGAGCTTCTTGGCGACCTCCTGGGCGTCGTCGCCGATGCCGTCGAGTTCCTGCCCGGTGCGTTGCCCGGCCTTCTGCGCGGCCCGGGTCATGCCGTCGAGGCTGTCGACCGTCTGGTCGAAGCCCTTCTCCATGGCCTCGTTGCCGCGCACGACCTCCCGCACGTCGGAGATGAACGAGATCTTGAACGCCATCTCAGCGGCTCCCTTCTGCTGCGGACATGACCTTGGACACCACGAGCTTCACGAGCAGCGAGGCGACCCGGGGGGCGGCAGACCTCACCGCGGGGTACAGCACGCGGCCCTTGCGGTACCGGGGCGGCAGGCCGCGCATCGTGCGGCGCTCCACCTGGTGGCGCCCGCCGTTCTTCGACTTGCGCGCGTATCGGGAGTACGTGTCCTTGTTGTCGGTGCCGAACTCCCAGGCGGCCCAGGAGCGGTCGGGCACGAGGCGCCTGCCGCGGCCGATGGGGCGCCGGGACCCGGCCGCGATGGCCACCGGCGGGTTCCCGGCGGCGACCCGCACGTTCGACCCGAGGATGGCCGTGTCGAGGCTCGTGCGGGTCTTGCCGGCGACCTCTCCGCGCCAGATGTCGTTGCCCTGCTGGCGGAGCGCGGCGTTGATGTCGGAGCGGACCTCACGGCTGACGCGCTTGAGCGCGATCGAGGCAGCCCGCAGCTCGGGCTGTCCCTTCGCGCTCAGCACCACGTCCCGGCTCCGCTCAGACCGCGGGGACTCGGGTCGGCTTGCCGGTCAGGCCGATCGTCACGGAGAACGGCGCCACGGCGTTCACGGCGCCGCCGACCTGCGTCGGGGTCAGGATCGCGATCCCCTCGAACGAGGGACCCTCGCCCGCGATGGGGCGCAGCAGGTACGGGCGGCGCTCGCCCTCGTGGTCGAAGAGCAGCTCGGCCAGAGAGCCGCCGGTCAGCCAGTCCTGGGCTCCCGCGGCGGTCATCGTCCACGTAGCGGTGGACTGGTCGGTGAAGGTGTTCCCGCCGAGCCCCGTCCAGGCCGTGCCGGAGGACGAGGGCGTCAGGGTCACCTGGTCGACGGCCTGCCGGTAGTCGGTGTCCGTCGCCGGAGCGACCGCGGTCTCGCCCTCTGCGCCGAAGATGAGTTCGACGTTCTTCATCACGAACGGGTTGATGGTCTTGACGGGCATGGTCACTCCTCCGGTGCGGCGGTGAACACGCGGCGGACGGTGATCGTCCACGCGTGGTAGGTCTTCTCGTCGTTGGTGGTGCGCTCGGCGGACTCCACCGACAGCCACGTCAGCGGCCACAGGACGGCCAGCACGGCCATGAGCGCGTCGTCGAGGTCGTCGTCGGCTTGCCGCACGTCCTGCCTCGGGGTGAGCACCTCGATCGTCTGGTCGAGCCGGTACGCCGATCCCAGGCCCTCCTGCGGGGCGATCCGCGAGGACCACACCGCGACGGTGCGCTTCTCGACCCGGGTCGGGGTGTCGGGGTAGCCGACGATCAGCCACTCCCCCGCCGGCAGCCCGGCGGTGAGTGCGGCGACGAGGTCCTCGCGCAGGTTCACAGGACCATCCCCAGGCGCTTGGGCCGCAGGAGGTTCTTCACGGTCCAGTCCATCGGGAAGACGGTGACCCCGAACGAGCCCTCGCCCTGCTGGTCGTTCGGCCCGGAGACCGCCCCGTTGTAGAGGGCGCGGGCTTGCATGATCTGCGCCAGTCGCAGCCGGTCCGGCACCGGGTCCGGGACGACGGGCACGAGCTCGCCGGTGAGGGCGTCGCGAGCGTGCGGCAGGAAGGCGAGGCACTGGTCGTAGGCCGAGGACAGGTAGCGGGCGAGCACGGCGTCGTCGGACGGGGCATCGCGCCACTCGGTGGCGACGTCGATCACCTCGGGGTCCACCCAGCCGATCAGTGCCATGCCGCCCTTCCTTCCTGTGGTGCACCCGGGGCCGCGGCGTCTCGCTCACGGCCCCGGGTGGCGGGGTCAGTCCTGCTCGGTGGGCTTGGCCGGCGCCTTCGGCTTCGGCAGCGCCTTCTTCACCTCGTCGAGCGGGGCGGCCACGAGCTTGGCGATCTGCTCGGGGGTGTCGCCCTGGGCGGCGAGGATCTGCGCGTTGGTGCGCTGGGTGTCGGTCAGGGCCATCACGGCACCAGGTCCGCCACGACGACGCCGTTCACGGACGCCGGGGTGCGGTCCTGCAGGGACGTGTAGCCGAAGACGGCCAGGTCCCGCCCACCGTTGGCGACGTGCTCGGCCTCGACGCGCACCGGGGTGCCGCCGCCGAACTCCTTGAACACGACCGTGCTGCCGTCACCGACGAGCACCTTGCCCAGCGCGCTGGCGCGACCGGAGGGACGGACCTGGAAGCCGTCGAGGCTGCCCTCCTCCAGACCCAGGGCCATCGTGAGGAACTTCAGGCCCTTCTGCTCGAGCGTGAACAGCAGGCTGCGGTACAGGTCCTTGCCGACGATCGCGAACGTCGGGTTGAGGTCGTCGCCGACGAGGGTGAGGGCCCCGTCGATCAGCGCGGCGAGCCCGGCGTCGACCCCGGCCGGCACCGCGCCGGGCACGAACGGAGTGGCGATCGTGCCGAACAGGTCGTCGTGCACGTCGAGGTCGGTCTCCTTGCGGTAGGACTCGACCTGCGCCTCGACGAAGGCGCGGATGACGTCGGAGTCGCCGAAGTCGATGTAGCGGCGGTCCAGGTCGGCGCCGTGCGCCCACCGCTCGGTCACGTAGTCGATCGGAGTGGCCGTCATGCCGCCGGTCGGGATCGCGGCCTTGTTGCCGCTGTACTTCTGCACCAGGGGCTTGGTGCCGAAGTGGAAGCCCTTCTGCCGGTAGGAGGTCAGCGGCGCCGACGCGACCAGGGGGATCCACTTGCGCTGGTAGGGGACGCTCGACCAGACCTCACCGAGCCACTCCGGCGCGGCGGTGATCTCGCCGAGGCCGTCGCCGTCGTTGTCGCCGTCGTCGTGCACGACGTCCGCGAGCGCGGCCAGCAGCTTGGGCTGCCCGCCGGACTTGAACGAGGACGCCAGGAGTCGGAAGACCTCCTCGGCGCTCTGCGTCTTCTTGTCCCCGCCGTTGTGCGGGGCCTGGACCCCGGCACCCGAGACGGCCGAGGCGGTCAGGCTGTTGCCCATGTCGTTGCCCTCCTGTGCCGACTGCTCGGCGTTGTCGGTGGTCTCGCCCGCCTTGGGCGCGACCTCGGTCTTGTGCTGGCTGGTCGACTTCACGACGTAGGTCACGCCGTTGATCACGAGTTCCTCGGTCGACTCCGAGGACGACTCGGTCGGCTTGAGGTACCCCGGGAAGTCCTCGGGCAGGTCGCCGGTGTCGGCCGCGAGCAGGGTCGCGCCGGGGAACGCGGGACGAACGACGGCGCCGACGGCGGACAGCAGGCCGCCGAGGAGGCGCCCCGCGCGGATGACCGGGTTGTCGACCTCGACGGACGCCGAGGCGCGCAGCTCGACGCCGACCGGGGCGCCCGCCTTGGCGCGGGCGGCCTCGTCGAGCAGGGAGTCGCCGGCGGGGCCCTCGTCGACCCGGAACGAGGCGATGAGCGCGTCGGGGCCCCACTCCAGCGAGGTGGCCGATGCCAGGATGCGGTCGTCGATGTGCCGGTCGTTGAGCTTGACCATCGACGGGTCGTCCGGGAGCGTCAGGCAGCCGCGCGAGGCGGTCAGCCGCCCGAGGCTCGTCGCGTTGCCCGTGCCGTAGGGCAGGATCTTGTAGGTGAGCGTCCGGTCGTCGGCGGACGCGCGCAGCAGCTCGGCGCCGACCTGCATCGTGGTCATGGTCAGTCCTCCAGTGCCGGGCCCGTGCCGGCGTCGGGTGTGGTGAGCGCGGACAGGTCGAACGCGGCGTACTGCCCGGCGGGCAGGACGTCGTCCTGAGACAGCGCCTCCTCGATGGGCAGCGCCCAGGTACGCAACGTGATGTCGTAGTAGGCGCTGCGACCGATCGCGTTGTTCTCGTAGTCGATGGAGGACCCGTTGACCTGCGAGGCGTCGAGCATCGAGGCGGGCATGTTGAAGAACCGGGCCACGTCGAGGGACACCGCGTTGCGGCCCTGCACGAACAGCTCCAGGCCCTTGTCGCCGTGGGTGACGACCTCCAGCCCGGGCGGGGTGACCATCACGACGCCGTCGGGGTCCTGGCGGGCTGCGATGTACGTGGCGCGGGCATCGCGGGCCTCGTCCTCGGTCGGGGCGGCGTCGATGTCGGTGTAGCGCAGCTCGACGATGGGAGTCGGGTTCTTCACCCGCGACATCCACATGCGCTCGAGGTCGCGCGCCGCGCGGATCGTCTCGGCACCGATCGTCAGCAGGCCCTCGGACGGGCCGGGGATCAGCACGTAGCCGTCGTCAGGGACCGTGAAGTCCTGGCCCGTGCGGTCGGTGACGATCACGCGGCCCTGGTCGATCTTCCAGCGGGCCGGATCGACCCTGTAGGCGTCCAGGATCGGCCGCCGGCCAGAGGTGTCGGCCGCGCCGCGGTCCAGGACCCACAGCGACCAGCCGAAGAAGATGCAGTCGTCGATCGTCCACAGCGCGCGCAGCCGCGGCGGGAAGTACCGCGAGCGCGTCAGCCAGGTCGGCTGCTCGGGCAGCGGGTCGGTCCCCCGGTAGGCCTTCATGGGCTGACGGGCGAGGACCCCGCAGACGAGGTTGCGGGCCCGGGCGATGGCGGGGACGGACATGGCTTCCGCGCGGGTCACGGGCTGGACCTTCGCGCGGAACACGTCGTCGAGGACGACGGCCTGGCTCAGGGTGCTCTCGCCTGCGAACGGGGATGCCAACGCCCGAGAGGGCTGGAGGGTGGCGAAGCGCTCGGCCTGCTCGACCGTGCGCCACCACGAGAAGATCCCCACGTGGGGAATTCTACATGACAGATCCGACATCCGTGTCAGATCGATACTGACGGCGTGTCACATCAGGCGACGAGGGTCATCGATCGCCGCTCGCCCTGCTTGTCGTACTGCCACAGCGCCAGGACGCACGCCACGAGCGGGTTGATCGCCGCGGCACTGTGGTCGCGCACGCCGAACGCGCGGCCGGAGCGCCCCGCCTCGCGCCACGTCGTGTTCTCCACGGCGAGGTCGAGGTCGACCTGACCCTCGAAGTGCACGAGCCGGCCGTCGCGCAGCTCGGACATGAACCGCTGCGTCGCCGCGATCTGCACGGCGATCGACAGCGGCACCTGACGGGGCTTGGGCTTCATCCGGTCCAGCGCCGCCGCCGGGTCGAGGTTCGCCCCGATCTGGTCGTAGGCGATCGGGCACTGCGGGTGGGTCTTGCTCGCCCGGTGCGCGGTGTTCGCCAGCCACGAGGTGCCCGGCCGGTGGTCGGCCAGCTCGACCACGGCACGCCCGTCCGGCAGGCGCCAGGCGTAGGCGATCGAGGACGACGTCGAGTCGCGCGCCACGTTGAACGCGATGCCCACCCGCTCGGGGCGCTTGAGCACGTCCGATGCGCACGACGCCCACTTCTCCGGGTCGATGGCACGCGAGTCGCTGGAGAACGGGAAGCGACACAGGTACTCCATCTCGAACTGGGCGACCTGCATCTTGGTGAAGCGCTGGCGCATCTTCGCGATCGTCGTCAGCGTCCCGATGCCCGGGTGCACCCGCCGCAGCACGTCCTCGTTCAGCACGACCACCGTGCCGTCGGCGAGCTTCTTGCGCGCCCACTCGGTCGGCAGATCCGCGCCCTCGTCGATCGCGGCCTGCTCGTCGATCACGACGTCCTCGTCGTCGCGCACCGAGTAGTCGACGATCCCCGTCCCCGGCTCCCCCGCGCGACCCTCCTGCAACGTGTCCCAGAACAGGCCCGCCCGCTCCTTGGCCGGCGTGCCCGCGATGATCGCCTGACCCATCGGGCGCGTGTCCAGCAGCGGCAGCGCGCCGGACAGCAGGTCCTCGGACTTCGCCAGGTCCAGCTCGCCGGCCTCGTCGAAGAACAGCACGTCGGCCGCTTCACCGCGGATCGCCGACGCGACCGGCGGCGCCGTAACCAGCCGCGACCCGTTGGTGAACTCGATGCGCTCGTCACCGTTGCCCCAGTACAGCAGGCCCAGCAACTCACCCTCGTCGTCGCCCGGCTTCTGCGTGGCGTCCCGGAACCCGTGCCCCCGCAGCCGTCGCATCTGGTCCTTGAGCCGGTCGCGCGCTCGCGTGCCGTCCTGCGCGGTCGCCAGGACCACGGTGCCCGGACGATCGAGGCACCGCCCGATCAGCACCTCCCAGATGCCGGTCGTCTTGGCCGACCGCCGCGGCTGCAGCACCACCACGATCGGGTACAGCGGCAGCTCATCCTCGTCGCGCGCCTCGAGCACCCCACCCAACAGCCGGTTCTGCTCGTGCACGTCGAACTGCAGCACGCGGGCGCCGGTCTCCAGGACCGAGAGGTCCGTGCCCGGCGGGATCGCGCTCAGGTACGTCGGATTTGCTGACACCACGTACCCATTCTGTCAGATACGGACGGACGGAGAGAGACGCGAAGGGGCCGACGGGCAGGAGCTTCCGGCGGACCCTAAACACCCCAGTCGGGCAGGCGTTGCGCCATGTCGTCGAGGTCCTGGCGGCGGAACCGCTTCATCCCGTCGAAGTCCACCGGGATCACCAGGCCGCGCGCCTGCAGGTCATCGAGCTTGCGCGGTGAGATCGCGAGGTACTCCGCGGCATCCTCGCGGCGCAGTAGGGCTGGCGGGTAGTTGGCGTGAGTCATGCCCCGAGTGTGGCGCGCGTCATCTTGGCGGCGTCGCCAACATGATCGCCGCGGTCTACCGTCGGACACATGGAGATGCGCAACGGCGTGTGGACCAGCCAAACGCGAGCGGACGACGCCCGCGACATCGAACGCTGGGCACGCAAGATCATCGAGCGCACGAACGATGCCGAGGTGAAGCAGCTCGCGGAGCGCATCAAGCGGTCAGCGCGGGACCTGCAGGACTAGACCCCGCGCAGTCCCCGGTCTCGTCCGTCAGGCACTGGTGCTCGTCTCGCGTTGGTGATGGCGGCTCCGAGCTTCCCGCCTGCTGAGGTATTGCACCGCTCGTGCTCGGGCCACTGGTTGCTGACGCTGTCCCCGCCACCGAGCACACGGTCCTGCACGTGCCCGACGTGCCACCGGCTGTCTGCGTAGACGGGGCGTCCGCAGCGACGGCACGGGAGCGGGAGGCGGGCCCGCCAGTAGGCCCTGGCGTTGGTTACCTTCCTCCCGCCCCATGCGGCGCTCACTCGGTGACACCCTTGCGACCGTGAAGGACAGACCCATCGAACGCAGGTCGTACACGCTCGTCGAGGCGGCAACCGCCACAGGGGTGTCGGCAGCCACTCTGAGGCGCGCGATCCACACGAGCGACTACCGCTACTTCCCGCCGCCGCTCCGAGCCAAGCTTGCCGGGAGGAAGTACCTGATTCTGGTGAAGGACCTGGACGCTTGGCTTGAGAGTCTGCCTGACGCCTAGCACCATCCCTCCACCGGCGCCGACCACTCGGTGCCGTACAGCACGTTCGTGATCCGCTGGTTGGCGGCGATGTCCTGCATGAGGACCTCGATGTCGTGAGCGTCCTCCGGCGCCATCTTCCGCATCGCCTCGCCGAACGGGATGTCGTCGCCGATGCCGTACTGGCCGAGGATCATCTGCGCGAGCTTCCCGTCGGTGGCGATCTCCCTGTAGAGGCGCTGCGCTCCCTTGGCGTCCTCCACCGCTCGTGCCCGGTCTTCGGGGGTGAGGCTCAGGTAGAGGTCGCACTGCACCTCGGAGAGCGGCTGCCCGCCGGCCACGAGGAGCAGGACTTGGTGGACGTCGTGTCTGCGACTCATGCTGTCTGCCTCCTGCTGGCGATGATGGTGTTCCGAATGGCGATGGGGTGTGACCCGCTCCCCCACATGCCCAGTGCGGTGCTTCGCTCGTACTCGTCGATGCTGAGGTCTTCCTCGAGCCAGGCTTCCAGCTCGTCGTAGTCGTCGATCGCGTCAAGCCAGGACGTCGGCGTCTGGGTCTGCTGCTGCCACGGATCGTCATCATCGGCGACCGGCTCGCTGGCGAGTTGGTCCCGCTGGACTTGGACAGCGGAATGATGATGCATGCCCCTGATAGAAGTACTTCCTGATGGGGGTGTAGCCGCTACCCCCCTTCCCTGGTCGTCGATTACCCCCCTTCGGTCGTCGATTACCCCCCTTCCAGGACTCGGCGGGAAGTCGTCAAGGGGTGCACCGGCTACACCCCTTGTGGACAACGGGACGGCGAGCGCGTAGACGTTCGCACGCCCCTTCCCGTACTGGTTCCCGCCGGCCTCAACGAGCCGGAGCCAGCCCTTGACCATGAGCGAGAACACAGCCTTCTTGGCGGTCTTCTCGGTGATGCACGAGTCGGCGACGATGCGCGCCCATCCGGGGTGGGCGTTGCTCAGCGACTTGTCCGTGTAGCTGCAGATCGTCATGAGGATGCGGTACTCGGTGTTGGTGATGTCGGCGCCCCGGAGCCGCTTCTGCCACTGCAGCTTCGTCAGCGCCGGGGCGCCGTCGCTCACGAGTCGGGCTCCTCCGCCGAGTAGAGGCCGCACTCGGGGCAGTAGCGACCGTTGGCCACCGTGTCGTGGCAGCGGGCGCACATCTGCCGGATGACCTCGGCGGTCGAGCACTCGGGCTTGTGCCACTCGCGCACGATCACGTCGCCGTCCACGATGTCGACGTGCGCCGACCAGTGGAAGCACTCGCGGCACTCGGAGATCGTCATGCCGTGCGCCAGGTACTCGACGCACCGCATCGCGGCACCCTTGGGTGGCGTCGGCGCGATCTGGTCCTCGGTCAGGGGCTCCCACCACACGGTCACCTGGTCGTCGCTCATGCTGCTGCTCCCTGCGTCTCGGACGGGATCGGCCGAAGGAGGATGCGGACGCGTGCGGGCTTGCCCGCGTTGCCGGCGTGCCCACCCATCGGGACCCACTCCTCGGTGTCGCGCAGGTACCCCTGCGCGGTCCAGGACGAGACGGCCGCGCCGATGCTCGGGGGCGAGACCCACTCGGGCAGGTCGTCACGGAACCACGCGATGTGGACCCGCCCGCCGTTGCGCTGCGCGCACAGGGTGATGGCCTGACGCACGGCCTCCCGGGCGTCGCGGCGCGAGGGGCGCCAGTCGGTGTGCACGACGTCCAGGACACCCTGGTCCCACGGGCGCGCGGCGCTCATCGGGTGGCCCCGATCGTCGGTGCGACGAGCCTGCCGAAGTTGTCGGTCGTCGCCTTCGAGTAGTCGATCGTCGCCTCGTTGATGACGGCCTCCGCGTTCTCCTCCGGCGCCTGGCACGTCGGGCACAGGAAGGCGACGACGACGCCCTTCGCGAACACGGCGTTCCACTCCCCACGCCCGCGGTACTTGCGCTTGCAGCGCTGGCAGCGGGGGGTCACCGGGCTTCCTCGAAGTCGCCGTCGGGCTCACCGAGCGAGATCGCGGCGTCGAGGGCGTCGCGGAGCGCGCGCGCCTCGGAGATCGACATCTCGGCCAGGTCCTCCGTGCGCATCGCCTGCTCGCCGCGGACCTTGCGCGTGAGCTTCAGGCCGATGGTGCGCGTCCTGCTGAAGCGGGAGTTGCCCCGCTCGCCGAGGGTGACGTCGAATCCTGAGGTCGCGATGACGTGGTCGATCCGGGCCGTAACGTTGGCGTACAGCGGCACGCGGATGGGCTCCGAGGTGTGGTCCGGGAAGCCGACGCCCACCGTGTGATCCCCATCGGCCTCGCACCACGCGGGGCACGGGGTGTCGACGCGCGGGTCCGGCGAGCCGATCGGCAGCACCATCGAGCGGTGCGCCGCGGCCAGCGCGTTGAACCGGGCCAAGTTGGGCTCGACGTACTTCTCGGGCAGACGGACCTTCCGCATCGGCTCCTCGATGCTCAGATGCCCGACCGCGGTGCGCGCAACCCACTGCGCGTCGCGGGTGTGGTCGGCGCCGTCGAAGCGCCAGGAGCCGTCGAGCTCCTTCGTCCAGCAGCCGAGGTCGTCGTGGGCCGTCGAGGCGACGGGCGCGGACTCCAGCGCCGTGATCGCCTCGGTGAAGTCGAGCTGCTCGACGTTGTCGGTCGAGATCTGTACCGTGGGGCTCATCTCGTTCTCCTGCTCAGGGGTTGGGATCACGCCCTCGACCGGCTGCAACCGGTGCGGGGGCTTCTTCGTGTTCGGGGTCAGCGTGGTCACGCCGCGTCCCCGGGGTTGCTGGCCTCGTACTGCTCCTGCAGCCAGGCCTCGACGTCGGCGCGGCGGTACATCACCCGGCGGCCGTACTTGGCGGACCGGGGGCCCTCGCCCGCACCGCGCGCTCGGTAGTATCGGAGCGTGTTGACCGGGACACGGGTCTCGGCTGCAACCTCCTCGGTGGTCATCAGGTCCATGCTGCCTCCTCTGGCATCTGTTGCTCCCTGCGGCACTTAGCCTGCACCCTGTCGTCACATGCCGTCAAGGGCAGTAGCATGCCGTCCATGGCAACAACCACACCTGACCCTGTCGACGCCTCGGTTGGTGCATGGGTCCGACGGTTCCGCGAGGGTCGCGGGCTCACTCAGCGTCAGCTCGCAGAACGCCTGGCAGATAGCGGCTGGGAGATCGCAACCACGGGCATCACCAAGATCGAGAAGGGTTCTCGGTCGCTCCGGGTTTCCGAGGTCGCGCGCATCGCCGCCGCCCTAGGCGTCGAGCCGGCCGATCTGATGCATGTGCGCACGTCGGACTTCAAGAGTCAGATGCAGAGAAGCGTCACGAACGCACTGGATGCACGGCGCGCGCTCCGAGCCATGGCTGCCAACGTCACCTCGATGAATGCCTTCCTCCAACGGCCCGGTGCGCGCGAACTGGCAGCGGGACACGGCCTGTCGGGAACCGACCTCACCGACATCATCGACTTGATCGCGCAGCTGGTGGTTGAAGCGGATCAGGACGATCCGCTTCAGGTCTGGGGACCATCGGTCGCCGACGTCCGTCGGGCGGCGGACGGTTGCCGCGACTTGATCTCTCGCGTGGTCGAGGGTCTGGTGAGCACGTCCGCGTTCGAGAGGGATCACGATGGCGAGCATCCAGAAGCGCCCTGACGGCCGGTGGCGGGCCCGGTACCGCGACGACGCGGGCAAGGAGCACGCCCGGCACTTCGCCCGGAAGGTCGACGGCCAGCGGTGGCTGGACGAGGTCACGGCCTCGGTCGTCACGGGGCAGTACGTGGACCCGAAGGCCGGGAAGATCACGCTGCAGGCCTACGCCGAGCACTGGCGCGAGATCCAGGCACACCGGCCCTCGACCCGCGACCAGGTGCGCCGGCAGTTCACGCTGCACGTGTACCCGACCTTGGGCACCAAGCCGCTGTCGACGATCCGCCCGTCGGACCTCAAGGGCTTGGTGGCGAACCTGTCGAAGACGCTAGCGCCGGCGACGGTGACGGTGATCTACCGGCACCTGTCGGCGGTCTTCAAGGCGGCGGTCGCGGACCGGCGCATCGCGACGTCGCCGTGCGTCGGCGTGTCGATCCCGAAGCCACCGAAGCCGCGCGTCGTGCCGGTCGAGACGGCCAAGGTGCACGAACTCGTCGCAGCGTTCCCGGAGCGGTTCCGGGCGATGGTGACCCTGGCCGCGGGGACCGGCATGCGGTACTCGGAGGTCGCCGGCCTCACGGTCGACCGCGTCGACTTCTTGCGCCGCAAGGTGAGCGTGGATCGGCAGCTGGTGACGCTGCCCGGCGTCGTCGAGCTGGGACCGCCCAAGACGGCGTCGTCGGTGCGCGTGGTCCCGCTGCCGAAGGTGGTCGTGGACGCGCTCGCGGCACACCTGGCGGCGTTCCCGGCCGAGCCTGGCGGGTACGTGTTCACCACGCCGTCAGGGCGCCCTGTGCGGCGCTCGGACTTCGGCGAGGTGTGGCGGCCCGCGGTGCGCGCGGTGGGGCTCGAGGGCTTCGTCTTCCACGGGCTGCGGCACTACTACGCGTCGCTGCTCATCCGGCACGGGGCGTCCGTGAAGACGGTGCAGGACCGCCTCGGGCACAAGTCCGCGGTCGAGACGCTGGACACCTACAGCCACCTGTGGCCTGACTCGGATGACCAGACCCGGGAGGCCGTCGACCTCGAACTCGGTGAGGTTCCTGCGGACTCCCTGCGGACTGGCGACGGTGCGCCGTAGCGTCCTTGCAGGTCAGAGCCCTGAGGGCGGATGAGTCAGTCGATACGCCGGGTATCGAACTTTGGGCCTTTGACCTGCACGTTCGCCCCGCTGGGGGCTCCCTGGGGGCTCTGAGCCTGGGCCGACTGCCCCGGGGTCACGACTCCGGCAGGACGATCACGCCGTCGGTCGCGTCGCGCATCCGCTCGTCGTCGTCCACCCACAGATGAGCGTAGGTCCGCAGGGTCTCGGTCGCGTCCTTGTGACCGAGCCGGTGCGCGACCGCCACCGGTGAGTGGCCGCCGGCGATCAGCAGCGAGGCGTGGAAGTGTCGCAGCTCGTGCCATCCGGTGCCGTCCTCGTCGCCGACGCCGGACACCGCGGCGGCCTTGTTCCACCTCTGCCACGCGACCTTGTGCGTCACGCACCCGCCGGTCGGGCTCTTGAGCACGGTCCCCTCGCCGCGCTCCCCGAGTGCGTCCAGCGTCGACTTCCCGATGAGGATGGACCGCACGGACCACTTCGTCTTCAGCGGACCCCACGCCGGCCGACCCGCCATGGCGTCGCGTGTCAGCTGCCGGTCGATGCTCAGCACCGCCCCGCCGTCGACCTCCCGCACCCGGTCCCACGTCAGCCCGCGCAGCTCGCCCGACCGCATGCCCGTCGCGGCCGCGAGTACGAACATCGGCCGCCAGAACGCCGGTGCCGCCAACATCAGGGCCTGCACCTGCCCGGTGGTCATCGGGACGACCGGCAGCAGGGCCACCCTCGGCAGGTTGATCCCCTGACACGGGGTCGCCGCCATCCGGCGCTCGCGCACCGCCAGCGTGCAGATCCCTGCCAGGTAGACGTAGGCGACCCGCACCGTGCTCGCGGCCAGCTCGCTCGACCACGACGTCACCGCACTCTGCACTGTCGCCCGGTCCAGACGGGACAGCCGGACACCGCCCAGGCTCGGCAGGATCGTCAGGTCCAGGCGTCGGCGGATCACCGCCAGCGTCGTCGACCGCTGGTGCACCTGCTCCTCGAACCAACGCTCAGCGACCTCCTCGAACCGCACAGCGCTCGCGGCCGGTGAGACGTAGGCACCGGTGCGCTGGTCGACGCCGACCTTCTCGAGGTGCGCGGTAGCGGCGTCCTTGGTGTCGAAGGCCATCTTGCGACGCGCGCCGTTGGCTTCGTGCCATACGGCGAGCCACCGCTTCCCGCTGCCGTGGCGGGGGCCGCGAACGCGCCGGCCGTTCTCGCCCGGGACGGTCCACCGGTCCTCGATGTGAGCCACCTCGGCGCCTGCCGATCAGTCGTCGGACGGTGCGCCGACGACGCGCCGCTTCGCTGCGGCGAACTCCTCGTCGCTGAGCGTGCCTGCCTTGTGCAGCGCGACGAGTCGATCGACCTCAGCGGCCAGACTCCCCGCCGGCACGGCTGCCTCGGCCGCGTGCCGCGCTCGACCAACCAGGCTCGCCGCGAGGACGACGAGGCCGAGAAGGATGAGGGCGATGGCCCACGCGCGGCGCGCACCGAGCGTGTCGTCGCACCCGCCGATCACGAGGAAGTCCGCGACCGAGCTGCCGTACAGGTCGCGCGGCGCGAACGCCGACCCGCACTCCCCGCCGTAGGTGCCGCTCGCCGGGAGCACGCCGACCAGCAATCCGGCGATCGCTATCGCCGGCCCCGCGACGAGGCCCACCGCTCGGACGACCCGCATGTCAGCTTCGTTCCGCTCTGGTCCTGCTTCCCTCATCGCTCTCGCGCCCCCTGTGTGCGTACCGGACTGCTGTCTGGGCTTGATCTCTGTGCCCTGCGGGCCGATCACCCCCAGATGGGGATCGTATCCGCGCAGGTCAGGCCCTATGCCGTGAACGAAGCGACGGTCACCTTGCCCCGCTGTGACACACGAGGCGCGACCACAGCCGCTGCGACGAACGTGCGAACTCAGGTGCCCCTGGGCCGGTGGCTGCCCGTACTCCGTGCACTTCGAGAGCGCAGCTGCGGCGTACCGACCCGCGGGCCGTCCGTGGTCGCGCTGTCGGCTCCTGCTGTTGCGGTGGTCTGAGGCTCGATCGATCGAGCGTCAGAGGCGCCGCTGATGCCTGCCGGGTCGACAGGCGCCTCGGTGGTGGACGCGCGGGCAAGGGCTCGCAGCACGGCGAGCACGGCGGCTTGTGCGTCGTCGTCGAGGAGGTCGACGCCGTCAGGGAGGAGTTCCTCGAACCGGCTTCGTCCGCGCGCGATGTCGAGGCCGAGCGACTCCCCGGCTGCATCGACGACTGCCCGCTGGGAGACGCCGAGAGCACGAGCGATCGCGCGGATGCTGTCGGGGTCGGGGAAGTTCTTGAGCGGCATGGTGCTTGCGAGCTGCTGCCACCGTTGTCTGCCCGGCGCGCCGCCGGCGTCGCGTGCGAGGTCGTCATAGGACCGGTCCCCCTTGGTCGTGCGGATGAGTTCCGCGAGGTTCATGACCGCACCTTCCCGACCAGGTCGGCGCGCGGCAACCCGTTCCGACGCGCACCTGCCTACCAACGCTAGACGCCACACCGTAGCGGGGGTGCCTACCAGTTGGCACGCGCGCGTGCTGGTCGAACGCACTGGCAGCGGGCGAAGTATTGCCGGGCATCTTGCGAGCCTGCCTACCAGTGATGCACGCTGGCGCTATCAGTGCTTGACAGTAGGCGCCTACCGAGGGAGGATCCATGAACAACGCAGTGCGACTCCACCGCCGGTGGCCGAGGGGGACTTGGATGAAGCTCACGTCGCGGGACATCCTCCGCGCTCTGGTCGGACCCGAGGAGGACAAGAAGATGTCCGCCCGGACGCTCGCCCGCTACACCGGCAAGCACCCGAGCTTCATCGACCACCTCCTCGCCGGCCGCCGGAACTCCTGCGAGCCGAAGACCGCCGAGCGCATCGCGGAGGCCCTCGACGTGCCGATCGGGCTTCTCTTCGTGCCCCATCTGCCCAGCACCACTAGCCGAGACGTCCAGCACCAGGCGTCGCCGGGCGAGCGGATGAGCGCGTGAGCACCGCAACCGACGCCATCACCCCGGACCTGACGGTCCCCGAGGTCGCGGCCGTCCTCCGGGAGTCCGCGTGGACCGTGCGCCAGTTGATCCGCCGCGGCGACCTGGCCGCGTACCGCGTCGGGCGCGGCAGCCGCGGCGCGTTGCGCGTCGAGCACACCGCACTCCGCGCCTTCAAGGACGCCCGCAGCACGACGCCCCGCAACTGACCACACCCGCTCCTCCGTCTTCGACGACACGGAAGGACCACCCGATGAGCACCACCACCCGCGACCGCGCGGCCCGCCACCGCCCCTCGCTCCTCGCCGACGTCCGCGCGCTCGCGGCCAGCCGCACCCGCGGCCGTCACGTGGCGCCGCCAGCGTTCGAGGTCACCGTTGCTCGTGACCTGGCTGGCGTCGACTACTCCCTCGCCAGGCTCCTCGTCGCCGGGCCGCTGCTCGACAACGCCGTCATCGAGGGTGCACGCCGCGGGGGTGCGGCGTGATCGCCGTCGCCGACTTCGACACCGCGGTCGCCCTCGACGACGTCGCAGCGTTCGCCGCGTCCGCGGCCGGCCGCCGCCACCCGGTGCACGTCCTGGCCGACGTGGTCGCGCGCGCCGCTGACATCGCCGACGAGGGCCGCTACGAGCTCGCCGCGTTCGCCGCGTGGGCCGGCCACGGCCTGGCCCGTGCCGCACTCCTGGAGCGTGAGGCGCTGCAGGATTCCCGCAAGTCGGCCCGCGACGACATCGCCGCTGGAACCCTGAACCCCGTCGGCGCCACCAGCGCGGCCGCCCTTCCCGCGCCCGTGGTGCCGACGGCCAGCCTGGTCGGGGACGACGCCCCCCCTTCGTCGTCCCCGGCCCAGGTCTTCCGTGCCGCGTTCGCGGACTTCGCCGACGTCATCGACTCGGTGTCGTCGGCCATCCCGTACAGCGCCATCGCCGACGACGGCTTCCTGGCCGACGCGTGGGACGACTACTACGCCCAGCCGGACCTCCACGTGGTGCTGCGCGGACCCCGCGCGCGCCTCGAGGCGTTCTTCGCCGCCCTCGAGGCATCGAGCACCGGGCTGTGGATCACCTTCGAGTCCGAGGCCACCGACGACGCCGAGCGCCGCACGGACCGCGTCGAGGAGATCTGGGCTGAGACGACGGTCGGCGTCAAGGTCGCCCGCGCGGTCCTGTGGACCATCGCGTTCGCGATCTTCGTCGTCCTCGGCATCGCGCTGACCGCCCCTGATGCCAGGGGCGCGACGCCCGAGCCGGCCCCGTCCACGGTCACCGAGGTCCTCGACGTCGCGCCGGTGCCTGGTCCGCAGCTGGCCGAGACAGGCGCGGCCGACATCGCCGTCGCGATCGTCGTGGTCGTCGCGCTCGCCGGTGTCGGCGCGGCCCTCAAGCTCACGTCCCGCCCGTTGCGCGACAGGGAGCCACGTCGGTGAGCCCCCGCGTGCAGTCCGTCTTCCGCCGGGCCCTGGCCGGTGCCGTGGTCCTCGTGCTGGGCCTGTGCGTCCTGGTCGTGCTGCGCCCCGACCTGGCCCTCACCGGCCTCGTCCTGCCTCTCGTGCTCGCGCTCGCCGTCTTCGCGATCATCTGCGCGCACCTCGTGGGACGCGGGTGGTTGCGATGAGCGCCCGGCACGTGGTCGCCCGCCCGCTCGAGCACCAGCTGGTGCTGGGCCTCCTCGACGAGGACGACGTCGCGCACCGTCAGGTCGTGGCCGCTGCGGCCCGGGCCGCGGCCCGCCGCCGCGTGCAGTGGCACCTGGGGGGCCCCGGTGAGGGCCCGGTGGTCCTCGACCTGACCCGCGGCGCCCGGTGCTGGCCGCTGGGCTGGTGCATGGCCCGCTCCGGGCTCGTCGAGCAGGTCGGGCAGCAGCAGCTGCGGGCGTTCGTGTGCACGCGCATCGCCGCTCACACCGGTCGGCACGCCGCCGGCGACGGGCTGCGTGTGCACGCCGTGTGGGGCCGGGGGTTCGGCCGATGAGCACCCCGACCCTGAGCCCCACTCCTGCAGCTGCCCGCGTCGGCGAGGACCTGACCGCCACGGATGCCCTGCTCTCGATGGCCGCGGCCGTGACCCCGGCCGAGCTGCACGCCGCACACCTGGCCCTGATCGCCACGGGCCACCAGGTCCTGACGGAGCCGGACACCGCGGACCTGCACGTTGGTGCCGGCACGGCAGGGCAGACGCTGCTCGGCGGGCCGCGCCCCGGGCCGTGGCCGGTGCACATGTCCTGCGCCAAGCGGGCTTACCGGCTGGTGTCCCGCGGCGTCACGGCGGTGGACCCATGGTGAGCACCGCCACGGACTACCGCGAGGTCGACCTGCTGGACCTGGCCGCCGCGGTCGACGAGTCGACGCAGGCGGCGTTCCTGCGGGTCGTCGAGTCGATCCCCGCACGTCGGGTCTTCACCGTGAACGACATCCGGGAACGGCTGGTCGCTGCAGGTGTGCCGGAGAAGGACCGCGGCGGCCTGTTCCACCTGGCCAAGACCCTCGGCCTCATCGAGCCGGTGACCGTCTCGGCGTGGGGCCGCGACTACGCCGTGCGCGAGCCGTCCACGGGTGCATCCGCGCGCCGCGCGACGGTCCGCGTGTACCGGCGCCTGGGCCGCGACACGGACGGTGGCGAGTGATGGCGTACCGGACGACGTGCGACTTCTGCGGTGCACCGATCGAGCTGGTGCTCGTCGTGCCCGACCAGCCCCGCAAGGGCACGACCCGCAAGCACGTGCCGCTGGACCTCGACTTCGACACCGCGTCGTCCGCGACCCCGCCCTCGCACGCGCTGTCGGCCGGCCGCACGACGTGCCGCCCGATCACCGCCGACCGCCCGCTCGAGCACCACGAGCACCCGGCCCTGACCCACTTCGCGACCTGCCCGGCCCGCCAGCGCCCGCCGGCAGCACCGCGACCCGCCCACGCCCTGACCGCACAGGAGTCCCGATGACCAAGCGCGCCACCGTCCCAGCCCCCGCGACGTCCACGTCGACGTCGACCGCACTCGACGAGCTCACCGGCGCCGGGCCGGGTACCCCGAGCGTGTCCGAGCAGGTCCTTGTCGACCCGCGAACACTGACCCTCGACGCGAACGCACGCACCGAGCTGAAGATCACCGCGGAGTTCAAGGCCCTGGTCGCCGAGCACGGCGTGCGGGTGCCGCTGCTGTGCCGGCGCGACCCCCTGGGCAGCTTGCTAGTCATCGACGGCCAGCGCCGCCTGGTGACCGCCCTCGAGCTCGACCTGCCCCTCGTGCCGATCGCGATGCTCGACGGCGTCGGCGACGACGAAGCGCGCCTGTGGGACCAGCTCGTCACGAACCACGGCCGCGAGGCCCTCACCGCCTCCGAGACCGCGGCCGCGTTCCACCAGCTCGCGCTCATGGGCCGCTCGCCCGAGACGATCGCCAAGCGGTACGGGCAGCGCCGCGAGACCGTCGAGCGCGCCCTGACCGTGGCCGCGTCGAAGTCCGCGGCCAAGGCCGCCGCGCAGGTCCCTGACGCGACGTTCGACCAGCTGGCCGGCTTCGCCGAGTTCGAGGGCGACAAGGCCGCCACGAAGACCCTGCACGACACCCTGGCCAAGGAGCCGGCGCGGTGGGACCACCGCCTGCAGGCGCTGCGGGACGAGCGCGACTGTGCCGCGACCGTGGCGGCCGCGATCACCGACCTGCCTGAGGGCACGACCGTCCTGCCCGAGTACCCGCCCAGCGGCCGCCTCGAGCAGCTGCGCGACAAGGTCGGCGGCAAGCTGCTCACCGAGAAGAACCACGCCGCCTGCCCCGGCCACGCCGTGCACGTGCAGGCGTTCCGCACCTACAACCCGAACGGGTGGCGAGCGCACCTGCTGTGGGTGTGCACCCAGGCCCGCGAGCAGGGCCACGTCGACCGGTGGGCCGACCCGAACAAGCCCGTCCCGAGCTCGCAGGACGCCAAGGACGAGCGGCGTCGCACCCTGGCCAACAACAAGGCCGCCGTGTCCGCCGAGACGGTGCGCCGCACCTTCATCCACGACCTGCTGCAGCGCAAGACCCTGCCCGCCGACGCCCCCGTGTACATCGCCCGGGTCCTGCTGGCCGCCACCGCCCACGACTACCGCGAGACCGCCCTCGCCCGCACCTTCGTGTACGGCGAGAAGGAGATCAGCACGGCCGACGCGATCGCCGACCTCAAGACCCCGCACCTGGCCACCCGGGCACTGCTCGCCGTCGCCGCCGCCCGCGCCGAGCTGCACACCCCCAAGGACTTCTGGGGCACACCCCGCGACCTGCACCGCACCCACCTGGCCGCGCTCGCGGCCTGGGGGTACGGGCTGTCCGAACTCGAGCAGTCCGTCATCGGCGGCGCGAAGGGCGGCACCACCCCGACCGGGAGTGACAACGCCCCCGCCGGCGAGGGCTGAGCCGTGGCGAGGCCGCGCGTGCAGCCCGCACGCGCCTCGTTCCCCGGGCTCGACGGCACGCAGGCGTGCCTCGGGCGGGACCCCGAGCTGTTCCACCCGGCCCAGTCCGACCGCCGGCAGGCGGAGGAGGCGAAGGCCGTGTGCCGGGAGTGCCCGCTGGTGCGCGAGTGCCTCGCGTGGGCGCTGACGAACCCGGAGGCCGGGGTGTGGGGCGCGACGACGGAGGCCGAGCGCGCGGCCTTGCAGCGTGCCCACGGTCTGCCGCGCCGGGTCGTGTGGTCCGGCGCCCACCTGAACGTCCCCGCCGGTTCCGACGGGGCCCCATCCACCGACTTCGACGACTCGGAGGACTGACCGATGACCGACAACCTGACCGCCGCGCTCGACAACGCGCTCGGCACCCCCGTGCCCCTCCCGGGCCCGCCCCCGAACCCGGCTGGCGCGCCGGCGCTGCGCCCGGGCGTGCAGCTGCAGCGCGTCCGCCTGGCGGACCTACGCCCCGACCCCAACAACCCGCGCACGGACCTGACGGACGTCGTGGACCTGGCCGAGTCGATCGCGCAGGTGGGGCTGCTGCAGCCGATCATCGTGCGCCGCGACGGTGACGGGCTGGTCGTGGTGTGTGGGCACCGCCGCCTGGCGGCGCTGCAGCACCTGGCGTGGACGTCGGTGGACGTGATCGTCCGCCGCGAGATGCCCGCCGATCACGTGCTGGCGGCGATGCTCGCCGAGAACAACCAGCGGGTGTCCCTCGACCCCATCGAGGAGGCCCGGGCGCTCAACCGCCTCAAGGTGATCGAGCGGTTGACGGACGGTCTGCTCGCCAAGCGCATCGGCCGCACCCAGTCCTACGTGTCGGGCCGGCTGGCGCTGCTGTCGCTGTCCGTCCAGGAGCAGGAGGAGGTGCGCGCCGGGCAGCGCCCGCTGACGTTCTCGATCGCCCAGGGCCGTGTCCGCTCGGGCAAGGTCCGCAACCGGGCGAAGGGCGCCGGCTGGCACCTGTCCCTGACGCACCCCCTGGCCTCCCGCGCCCGGGCGCGGTGCGTCAAGCTCGAGCACCCCCGCGGCTCGAAGCTGGGCTCGGTGGCGTGCGGTCGCTGCTGGGAGTCGGTGATCCGATCCCACGAGAAGCAGCTCCTGCACGACCACTCCGCGCAGCGTGGCGAGTGCGCCCTGTGCGGTCAGCCGAACCCGGGTGGCGTGCGCGTCGCCCCGGGCGCGCCCGTGCTCGAGGCCGGGACGACCGAGCCAGCCGCCGGCGGTGTCGCATGAGCGCCCCGCTGGTGTTCGTGGACACCGAGACGACGGGTCTGCACCCGGGTCGCAAGGCGTGGGAGATCGCGCTGATCCGCGTGGACGAGGACGGCAACGGTCGCGGCCGGTCGTGCTTCATCGGTGACGTGGACCTCTCGGGTGCGGACCCGAAGGGTCTGCAGGTGGGCGGGTTCTACGACCGTCACCCCCTGTACAACGGGCTGCACCGCTCCCCCACGGGACGGGAGCGGTCGTGGTACTCCCCCGAGCCGTGGGGCGGGCACGCGGACTACCGGGTGCTGTCCGAGGCGCAGGCCGCCGTGTGGGTCGAGCAGTGGACCCGCGGTGCGCACCTGGTCGGCGCGATGCCGTGGTTCGACGCGGAGGTCCTCGACTCCCTGCTGCGCCGTGCGCGTCGGGTGCCGGCGTGGCACTACCACCTGATCGACGTCGAGGCCCTCGCGCTGGGGAGCCTCGCCGCCTTCCTGGCCCCGCTCGATCGTGGGCCCGAGGCGCTCGCAGACGCGGTGCCGTGGTCCTCCGACGAGCTGTCGCGCGCGATCGGCGTGGAGCCTCCCGCCGGTGAGCACCGGCACACCGCGATGGGTGACGCCCGCTGGGCGCAGCAGATCTACCAGCGTGTGATGGGTGGTGCCGCGTGACGACGTTCACCGTCCCCCGCGGCCAGTTCCGCGCCCTCCTGGCCGCATCCGCACCGCACACCGGCAAGGAGTCCGAGGACACCCCGCTCCTGGGCCGGGTCCGGTTCCACCCCCTCGGCGACCGCCTCCTGGCGTGGACGACCGACTACACGACGTCGGTGGTGTCGTCGATCACGATCGACCAGCACCGCGACGCCGACCTCGAGACGTTCGACCTGCAGGCCGCGGAGGTCGCCCGCGCGCTCGCAGTGTTCAAGCCACCGGCGGGTGACGCCCGGATGATGTGGGACGACGCGATGATGCGGGTCCGGGTGACCACGGAACACGTGGTGTTCACCGAAGAGCCCGCCTGGACCGACGTCGCCGAGGGCCGGTCGCTGCAGGTCCTGCGCATCGTGCCGGAGCAGGGACAGGACCGCTACCCCGACGTGCCCCGCCTGGTCGTGGAGGCGCTCTTCGGACAGGTCTCGCAGGTCCCGCAGCTCCGCGTGTTCGCCGACCACCTGGCCCGGTTCCAGGCGGCCGGGAAGGCATGGAACGCCCCGATCCGCCTCGAGGCGATCGAGAACCCGGTGTGCGCCGTGATCCGCATCGGGGAACGCGTCGTCGGGCTCCTGCCTGCCTACCCGGACGACACCGAGAAGGAACGGACACGGGACCGGCGGAACGTCGACGTGTGGGTCGAGGCCCTCAGCCCGATCCGTCGCCCGGTGCGCGTCGAGGTGCCCGCCGACGTCGTCACGGACCTGCAGGACCAGGCCCGCGAACTGCTCCGCAGCGGCTCGGGCGTGCACCTGAGCGTCGTGAAGGCAGGGGACCCGTCATGACGGGGTGCATCCGCCGCCCCGGGTCGGTGTGGACGCGGTGCTCGTGCGACCCGTGCCGGGCCAGCAACGCCCGCATGTCCAAGCTGAACCGGGCCGGTCGCTACCGGCACGCACCGGCGGCCGACGCTGCCGCCCGTGTCACCGGGTGGCTTGAGCGCGGGTGGGAGGCCGCGGCGATCGCCTCGGCCGCCGGTCTGTCCGTCGCCACGGTGCACGGCGTCATCCGCGCGGTGCGCGCCGGCACCGCGGACCGCATGGCGTGGGCCACCGTCCGCGCGCTCCTGGCCGCCGGGGACCCCACCACTGGTCTCGTCGGTGCCCTCTCCACCCGCCGCCGCCTCGAGGCCCTCGCAACCCTCGGCTGGGACCCCGACGCCATCGCCGCGGCGGCCGACGTCGCCGCCCAGCCACTGTGGCGGGTGCGCCGCGGCCAGCAGCCGAAGGTCCAGGCCCGCACCTGGGCCCGCGTCCGCGCCGCCTACCGCGACCTGGCCACCACCCCCGGCCCGTCACCGGTCGTCGCAGCGCACGCCCTCGCGGCCGGCTGGGAGCCACCCGTCGCGTGGGACGAGGACACCATCGAGGACCCGACCGAGCTCGACCTCGACCTCGACGACACCGTCGACGAGGTCGTCATCGTCCGCGCGCTCGCGGGCGAGCACCTGGCCACGACCCGCGCTGAGCGCTTGCACCTGGTGCCCCTGCTGCACGCGGAGGGGCTGACCGACGCTCAGGTGGGCGATCGCCTCGGCGTGTGCGCTGAGACGGTCATGCGCACCCGGAAAGTCCTCGGCATCGGCGGCAGGTACGAGATGGCCGCGGAGGTGGCCGCGTGAGCCCGCCTCCGACCAGCACGGCAGGCCCGGTCTCGTGCGGCTCCATCGACGGGTTCGCCACGCTGCTCGCGCGGTGCGACATCACGCCGGCGGCGTGGCAGGTGTTCCAGACACCGCTGATCCCGGCCGGCCGGGCCTTCCTGCTGTCGTCCGGGCGTATCGCGGTCCGTGACGCGGCGGCGTTCCGGTACCGGTTGCGCCTGGCCGCCGAGCGGCTGCGTGCCCACCGCGAGTACGACGACCACCTGCTGGCGACGTTCGGCCGTGAGCTCCTGGCCGCGGCGGGCGCGGGCTTCGACCCGGGGCGGTGGGCCTGATGCGCCTCCTGCTCGGCGACGGTTCGGCCACGCCGGACGGCCCCCCGGCCCGGATGCTCACGCCCGAGCAGTACCGCGCGCGTGTCGCCAGCGCGATGACGGAGGCCGTGCTGCAGTCCCGAGTCCTCGAGGACGCCCGACGACTGGGGTGGCGCGGCTACCACACGCACGACTCGCGGCGCTCGCAGCCGGGCTTCCCGGACCTGGTGTTGGTGCACCCCGACCGGGGCGTGCTGTTCCGCGAGCTGAAGACCGAGAAGGGGCGGTTGCGCCCGGAGCAGCGCACCTGGCTGGACGCCCTGACGCAGGCCGGACAGGACGCCGCGGTGTGGCGCCCCTCGGACCTGCTCTCTGACCGGATCCACCACGAGCTCACCAGGAGGCGAGCATGAGCACCACGAGCACGACGAACCCGAAGGGGCGGCCCTTCCGTGTGCCGTTCCGTGTCGAGACTCAGGCCGACTGGGAGGCGCTCGACTCGGGCCTCTACCTCATCGTGTCGGACGGCACGGCGGACGGCCCCGTGCTGGCGTGGGAGTCCGAGGACGGCGAGTGGCTGGGGATCCGCCCGGTGTCCGAGGACGACGGCCCCTGGGACCAGTTGCCGGACTCGGTGCGCGACACCCTCGCGGTCCGCGTCGGTGGCATCGCCCCGGACGGGTACGACGACGAGGAGTCGGTCACCCCGGTCACGGTCCTGTGGCACGACGGCCTCCCCCAGGTCCCCCACCCGGTCCCGACGGCCGTGGAGCTGTTCACGGCGGAGCGCCGCCGGCAGCAAGACGTCGAGGGCTTCACCACCGAGCACGACGCCCAGCACGACCCCCACAACCTCCTGGCCGCCGCCCGCTGCTACATGTCCGTGGCCCTCGGCGGCTCCCTCATCCAGCACCGCTGGCCCTGGGCGCCCGCGTACTGGAAGCCGAAGGGCCCGATCCGCAACCTCGTCCGCGCCGGCGCCCTCGCCCTCGCCGCGAACGACGCCTACCAGGCACGCGGCCTGCTCCCGGCCGGTCACCCGCAGGCGAACCAGCTCCTCGACGACGCGGCCGCCCGCCTCGACCTGATCCTCACCGAGGCCGCAGAGGTGCTCCTCCCATGACCCCCAACACCACCCCAGCCGACACGGCCGTCACGCTCCTCGCCGACATCCGCGACATCACGGCCCACCAGGGCGCAACCTCACCCCGCCTCGCCGACGCGCTCGCGGCCCGTGGGTGGGTGAAGACGACGACGCCGCACCGTGTCGAGGGAGCGGACATCGCGAACGCCGAGGGGGTGCCGTGCGACTGCCGAGCCTGTGTGGACTGCCCGGCCACGGAGCCTGCTACCGGGTACCCCTGCACGGCGGACGTCGCGGGGCACACCGGGCCTCACGGCAACGTGTTCGGCACATGGCATACCCCGGACTCGGCCGACGCGAGGACAAGCGACGACGAGGCGCGTGACAGCGTCGACTACACCTCCCTCGCGGCAGCGCTGCGCGATCTCGCGGCAGGTCGCACCGTCACCGACCCTGCCGGAGTGCTGACGGCGGGCGCCCACGTCGTCTCGCAGGTCAGCACCCTTGTGATCGCACTTGCCAGGTCGATGGGCCAGCCCGAGACCGTCATCGCCTTCGCACACGGCCTTCGGGCAGGCGGCGCGCGATGAGCACCGACCAGCCGCCGCCCCGGCCAGAGCCGGCCACGATCGACACCCTGCTCCGGTACAAGGTCAAGCCCTCCTCAGTGATCACCGACCTGCTGTACGCCCTCCGCAACGAGGCGTTCCTCATCGTCGACGCGCTGCGGCCGGAGATCGCCAAGGCGCAGGCGTTCGTCGATCACCTCGAGCAGGTCTACGACCTGTCGGAGAAGGCCGTGGACATCTTCGACGCGTCGAAGTACTCCGACCGGGACTTCGGTCAGGCGTTCATCCCAGCCGACTCAGGCCTGATCCGACCCGACCGGGAGAACGGCGGCCTCAACCCGTCGGGGACCGGGAACGCCAGTTCGGAGCGCGTCAGCGTCACGTCGCAGGCCGCGGCCGCGCCGGAGGCGTTCACCGGTGCCGACCTGCGCGCGGTCCTGTCGCTGCGCGAGCTGCTCCACGACGGCGGTGTGATCTCCGGATGCCCGTGGTGCCCGGACGTGTGGGAGTCAGAGCCGACGTGCGAGCACGCGCAGGCCATCACCGACCACGATCGCGCCGTCGCGTTCCGAGCGCTCCGTGGCGCAGCCGCTCGTGCGGAGCAGCAGCTCGGCCGCGTCTCCGGGTCCGGCGTGGACGTCGGCCACCGAGCCTCGCAATGGCTGGATAGCGAGGCCGAGAGGGTGGCCGCCGGGGAGGACTGGTGACGACGCCCGACGGCCCACCAACCACCGACCACGCCCACACCCCCACCTCGACCGCGAACCGCAGAAAGAAGGCGTCCGCGCTCGCGGCCGCGGCGGCGTCGTTGGGCTTGCAGCCCTACGAGTTGACGTGCGTGGGTGGGACGGTTGCCGACGCGGACCGTCGGCGGCGGGTGCGCCGTGCGGCGGGTCTCGATCGGGATGCGTCGGTGGAGACGTGGCAGCTCGCGCTCGGCTTCCTCGAGGCGCGCGTTCGGACGATGCCGTCGTCGGTGATGTGCCCGGCGTGCGGCTGGCCCGTGCTGATCGTGACGACGGACGCCGGCGTCCGCCTGTTCCTGGACCCCTTCCCGCGCGAGGACGGCACCGTGTGGCCGCACGCGACGCCTCAGGGAACCCGTGCACGAGTCATTGCGGGCCACGAGACACCGCCGGACGGTGAGCCGCTGTTCCGGCAGCACCAGCGCTCGTGCCCCGCGGACAAGCGGGCGCCGGCACGGCGGCTCGCGGAGGCGCCGAAGTGCTCGGCGTGCGGCCTACCGCTCGACCCGGTCCTCGCCCAACGCGACCGGTCGTTCACCGCTCACCCGAACTGCGAAGGGGGGTGACGACATGCCCGATCCCGAGCGCTGCGAGTCCTGCGGCGGATGCATCAACCCCTACACCGGCGAGTGCCGGTGCTCCGACTGACGACGAGGAGACCCGGGCCCCGTGCCATGGATGCGCAACGGCGACAACGCCGCGACCTACCCGCCGCTCATGAGCGTGCGCGCCGACCGTCGTTCGGACGAGCGCACCGTGAACGAGGTGGCGGGCTGGCTGTGGCGTTGCTCGACGCAGGCGGCCGGCCACCTCACGGACTACACGGTGGACGTCGGCACGGCCGAGATGTTCGGCGGCGCTCGAACGGCCGAGCTCGTGCGTCTGTGCAAGAAGACGGGCCTGCTCACGGAGGAGCGCCGCGGCGGCATCCCGGTCTACGTGATCGTCGACGACCCCGAGTTCATCCACATGCGCCTGCGGCAGGAGGTCATGTGGGAGCGCCAGCAGCGCAACGACACCCGCGACCCGCGCCTGCGGGTGCCGGTGTTGCGCCGCGACGGTGACAACTGCCGCTGGTGCGGGGTGCTCGTCCAGTGGCTCGGCCGCAAGTCGAACCGCACCGGCACCCTCGATCACGAGGTCCCCGGCGAGGCCGGCACGCCCGACACGATGTTCGTCGCGTGCCTGGGCTGCAACTCCGCCCGCATGGACAACGTCGAGGTGTGGGACGCCGACCACGACCTACGCCTGCCGCCGGCCACCCCGAACTACAGCGCGAAGACCGCGAAGTACCTCACGACAAACGGCTACCCGACCAAGCAGAACGTCCGCAACGAGGACGACAGCGACCGGCAGCACCCGGCCCCGGCGGCAGCCGCGGACACCGCACCCGATGGTGTGCGATCCGCAGCGCCCCGGATCGCCGGCGCAGCGCCGGGCGCGCGGACCCCAGCGAATGCGACCGGGAAGTCGAAGTCGAAGGTCGACGGAACGGCTTCTGCCGGGTCGGGTCGGGTCGGGTCGGTCTCTGGTAGTTCGCCCGCTCCCCCGCCTTCCGAGGAGACCCAGCCGCCTGCGCGAGCCCGACCACGTAGCAGGCGTGGACGACGCGGTGGCCGCCGCTCACCACCACCTGGGCTGTGCCCCGCCCACCACCTCCCGGAGCCCTGCCTCCGATGCCAGCACGAGTACGACACCGAGGGAGACACCCGATGAGCTCGACCCGCCTCGGCCACCAGATCACCGAGGACACGGACTACCTGCTCGGCGCCTGGCCGCTGCTCGTCGAGCTGGGCGTGCCGAGCACGTCTGGCCGTGCGCGCATCCTTCCCCCGCGGCATCACCTGTCCGAGCGGGCCAGGGAGCGTGCGGCGCTCGAGGCGCGGGAGGACCGGGCAGAGGCACGCAAGCCGGGGTACGCCGCGCCGGGCAAGCACGCAGTACCGGTGAACGTGCCACTGCTGGACCTGCTCGCCGTGTTCGTCGCGACGGCCTCCGACGTGGCCGAGACGGTCACGCAGTGCGCAGGCGTCGAGCGACCACCGTCCCCGTCGTCGGCGTGGACTGATCCACGGCCGTACCTGGTCAGGGCCCGCACATGGCTCGAGCCGGCGTGCGACGCCGACGATCGGGTCCGGCCCTGGGTCGCCGAGCAGCTGCACGGCCTGGCTGACTCGATCGCCGCGCACTTGGGTGAGGTGCACGACGGTCAGGTGCTCGAGGCGCTGTGCCCGTGGTGCTTGGGCCGCTCGGAGCGCCGGCCGACCGGCGGCGACCTGACCCTCGTCGTCCACGACCGCATGTCGCGAGCGGAGCAGGAAGCCGGCGCCGCGGACCCCGAGCGCGGTACGACGTTGATCGTGTGTCGCGGGATGAACTGCACGCCCCCGGACTCCGACGTCGGAGCGTGGGAGGGCCCGCAGGACGGTCCCCGGCGCCCGGCGTGGCCCGTGCGCGAGTGGGACTGGCTCGCGCAGCGGCTGCTGCCGGTCGACGAGTCGGCGATCGCGTGAGCGGGCCGACGCTCGCTGTCGGCCATGGCGCCACCGCGTGGCACTGCTCGTGCCACGAACACCCGTACCCGATCCCGCGCCTCGCGGCAGACTGCGAGGCGCGCACCGAGCGAGGAGAACCCAGATGCCCGTGACGAACGACGAGACGACCGGCCGCACCTCTGTCTGCACACAGTGCGGGCAGCCCATCGAGGAGGGTCTGCTGCTCAAGGGCCTGATGGTCCGGGTGAGCGACGACCCGACGGTGCCGAAGGAGCCGAGCCCTGGCATGCCGACGTGGCGTCGCCTCGATCGAGGGACGAGCTCGGCCAGGTGCGCAGCGGCGAGCGGCCCCCACGTGCCCGGGCCGCTCGCGAGCGGGACGGCGTTCCAGGCATGACACGCCGACGTGTCCTCACGTTGCGGTCCGAGGTTGTCCACATGTAGCGTGCACCTCGGTGGGTGTCGCACACCCTCGATCAGGCCCGGACCTCACGGTTCGGGCCTTCGTGCTTCCCGGAGCCGCACGCTCCGGGGGCAGGCCGTCCCGGTGCGGATCCCGGGTGCAGGGTCGGTGAGGCACCGCGCGAGCGGGCGTCGTCGAACCGTCGAGCGGCCCGACGGCGCCGACCCCCTCCGTCTCCTCACCCGGTGCAGCGCACCCGGCACACACGCCGGCCAGAACGAGCCGACGAGACCTGCTCGGGTGAGGCCAACGTAGGAGGACCGCATGCCGTGCATCGACTGCGGGAGCCCTGGTCCACGCATCTGCACGAGCTGCAGCAGGACGCGCAGCCGCGCTCGGGGCACCACCACGGAGCGCGGCTACGGGGCCGAGCACCAGGCCGAGCGCGAGGCTTGGCGCCCGGTCGTCGAGGCAGGGAATGCAATCTGCGTGCGCTGCGGAATGCCCATTGCTCCGCGTGAAGAATGGGACCTCGGACATTCCGACGCCCGCACCGAATGGTCAGGCCCGGAGCACGCGCGAGAGTGCAACCGCGCTGCTGGCGGTCGCTCGGCACACCTCTGACCTGAGGAAATGCCGACTCCTCGACTCCCACCCGGGGGGCGGGTCGGAAGTCGGGGGGTGCACGATCCCCTGACCCGCGCACAGGCGAACGCGCACACGCTCAGAACCCCGACGAGATCACCATTCCGAGGTCACCAGAGGGGGATCGACCGGACGCACTCCTGGCGGACGAGAGGGGAGACCCGCAGTGGGCCGTCCACCGAAGCCGTTGGAGCAGCGCGAGCGCAACGGGCGCGCGCCGGGTCGGGACTCGGGCGGTCGACCTCTCCCCGAGGTGGTCGTCGAGCTGCCCAAGGCTGACGCGGTGCCTGAGCCGCCGGCCGGGCTGTCGTCGGTCGCCCGATCCGGTGAGTGCCCGTTCGCTGACCGGGAGTCCGAGGAGCCCTGCGAGCTCTGCATGCGGGACCTCGCGGTGGCCACCTGGACGCTGCTCTGGACGAACGGGCGATCGTGGCTCTCGCTGCAGCGCGACGGGCGGATCCTCGAGCGCCTGTGCCGGGCCTACGACGAGGAAGCGCACCTGCAGCGCGCGCTGCACGAGGACGGGCCGTGGGTGTCTGGTCAGCGGGGCGGGCTGGTCGCCCACCCGGCCGTGACCATGCTCCGCGTGCTGCAGGACCGCATCACGAAGTGGGAGGGCCTCTGTGGGTTCAACCCTTCGGACGGCGGACGCCTCGGCGTCAAGGTCGGCAAGACCGGCGAGAAGTCGACGCTCGAGCAGCTCATCGAGCGACGCACGCGCGGCCGGCAGGCCGCTGGCGGCCAGCGTGCTTCCCGCGCGTCGAGGGCTTCCGCGCGCGACTGACATCGGCGGCGGCGTCATGCTGCCCCGCTGGTCCCCGCCACGCTTCCCCGATGTCCTCCCCCGCGGTCCTGCGCTGTGGGAACCGGCCCTCACGAAGTGGACCGACGCGAACACGGACGGCCTGTTCGCCTGCGACGTCATCGAGTCGTACCTGCGGCTGACAAAGGGCATGCAGCGCGGCGAGCTCGTGCGCATGCGGATGTGGCAGGGCGACCTCGTCTGCGACGTGCTCAGGACCGACACCTCCGGGCGTCGCGTCTACTGGACGTACCTGATCCTGCTCCCCCGCAAGAACTCGAAGTCGCTGCTCGGAGCGGGCCTCGCGCTCGACGGGATGCTCGACGAGCCCGGCGCCGAGGTCTACAGCTGCGCGGCGGACAAGGACCAGGCGAAGCTGATCTTCAAGGAGGTCAGGCAGTCGATCGAGATGTCGCCCGAGCTCGACGCCGCGCAGGGTGGGATCTTCAAGGTCTACCGCGACGCGATCGAGTACCCAGCGATGGGCTCGGTCTACAAGGCGCTGTCGGCCGAGGCGTTCACGAAGGAAGGCCTCAACCCCTCGCGGGTGCTGTTCGACGAGCTGCATGCCCAGCCCAACTGGGAACTGTGGAACGTCATGAACCAGGGCTCGGACACCCGTGACCAGCCCCTGGTCGTGGCGATCTCGACGTTCGGCGTCATGACCGACTCCACCGGGCAGACCTCGGTGTGCAAGGCGCAGCACGAGTACTTCGAGAAGGTCCTCTCCGGCGAGACCGACGACCCGCGGTTCGGTGGTCGGGTCTACGCCACGAAGCTCGGCGAGAACGACAACTACCTCGACGAGTCGAAGTGGTACGAGGGGAACCCCGCCCTCGGCGACTTCCTGCAGCTCGAGAAGATGGCCGCGGTCTCGCGGAAGATGCCGGCCCCGGACTTCAAGACGAAGCGCCTCAACCTGTGGGTCACGTCGTCGAACCCGTGGCTGCCGGACGGCACCTGGGACTCCTGCGCGGACAAGGAACGCACCATCGAGCACGGCGCGCCCGTCGTCCTCGCGTTCGACGGGTCGCGGTCGAACGACTGCACGGCGCTCCTCGCAGTCAGCATCGAAGCGCGACCCCGGTTGCAGGTCGTCGGCCTGTGGGAGAAGCCGGACGACGGACAGGTCTGGCGTGTACCGCGCGCTGAGGTGAAGGACGCGATCCGCAACGCGTGCCGCCGGTTCGCGGTCCGAGAGATCGCCTGGGACGAGTTCCTGTGGCAGGACGCCGCTGAGGACCTGCTCGAGGAGCGGATCCCCGTCGAGTACTTCCCGCAGACACCAGAGCGCATGCGCCCCGCGACACAGCGGTTCTACGAGCGGGTGATCGACCGGGACCTCACCCACACCGAGGATCCACGCCTCACCCGTCACGTCGGCAACACGGTGCTCAAGACCACGTACCGCGGCTCGCAGATCGCGAAGGACAAGCCCGACAGCCCCCGCAAGATCGACCTCGCCGTGTGCGCCGTGATGGGCGTCGCCCGCGCCGAGTGGTGGTACGCGGAGGGCTCCAAGCAACGGACCAACTTCTGGTGAGGAGGCCCACCATGGCCGAAGCGCTGTTCGTCAGCGGCCTGGCGCTGGTGGCGCTCGCGGTCGCCTTCCTCGCCGGGGCGTGGTGGGGCGTGCTGGTGGCTGGCGTCGTGCTGGCGGGGCTCGGCGTGCTCACCCGCATGGGCGCCGACAGCACGGCGCCCGCACCCTCGGGTGAGGGCCGGTGAAGGCCCTCGACGCGCTCGCGGGCCTCATGGCCCGTTCGGCGGAGGACCCCTCGCAGCCGATCGGCGGCGAGCGGCTCCTGTCGCAGATCGAGTCGCCGCACGAGCTCTGGGGCAACCACGGCGGGGGTGGGAACCCGATGCAGGTCGGGGCCGCGTACCGCTGCATCCAGATCCTCGCGTCGACGACCGCCGGCATCCCGCTGAAGGTCCGCAACCGCGAGACCCGCAACGACGTGCACATCCCAGCTCTCGCGATGGAGCGCGTCGGGACGACGCCGTTCGAGATGTGGGAGACCGTCGTCTCGCACATCGCGACCCGGGGCAACGCCTACGTGCGCAAGGTCCATGCGCGCGACGGGCGGCTCGTCGAGCTCATGCCGATCGCCCCGACCCGCGTCGAGGTCGAGATCCTCGACGGCGACGACGCGGCGGCCGTGGGCATGCCGTTCGTCAAGAGGTTCAAGATCGACGGCGGGGCCCTGTCCCTCACCGAGCGGGACATCATGCACATCCCGTGGCTGTCGCTCGACGGCGTGAAGGGCGTCTCCCCCGTCACCCTCCTGCGCAAGACGTTCGAGCGCGCCCACCGCGCCGAGGACCTCGCGTCGCGGCTGTACGACCACGGGCTCTTCCTCTCCGGCTTCCTGGCAACCGAGGACTCGCTCACCGACGAGCAGGCCATGATCCTGCGGCGTCGCTGGAACGCCCGGTTCTCCGGCCTCGACCACGCAGGCGATGTTGGTGTGCTCGACAACGGCGCCAAGTTCCAGCAGGTGTCGATGAGCCCCGCCGACGCCCAGTTCCTCGAGACGCGCAAGTTCAACACCACGGACATCGCGCGGATTTACGGCCTTCCCGGCTGGATGATCAACGACCAAGAGAAGAGCACCAGCTGGGGCACCGGCATGGAGCAGCAGTTCATCGCCTTCGTGGTGCTCTCGCTGCAGCCGTACTTCCAGCGCATCGAGCAGCGCGTCACGCGCGAGATCTGCGACCCGCGGACCGAGTCGGCCAAGTTCAAGGCCGAGGGCCTCCTCCGCGGCGACTCGAAGGCGCGCGCCGCGTTCTACCAGGCCGGCATCACGGGCGGCTGGATGGTGCCCAACGAGCCCCGCGACTTCGAGGACATGCCCCCGGTCCCGTGGGGCGACAAGCCGTACCGCCCGTTCAACGCGTCCGCCGGTGCCCAGGCGAGCGACGACACCACCACCGGAGGCAACGATGACGACGACGCTGACGCGTAACGTCGTGCAGGCCGCTGGTGCCTGCACAGTGCTCGAGCACCGCACTCGCGCGCTCGCGGACACCGACGCTCGCCTCGTGCGCGCCGTCGACGACGGCGAGCAGGACGCTCGCCGCTTCGTCGGTCACGCGGCAGTGTTCAACTCGCGCACGGCGATCGGCGACCCCCTGCGGTGGGGCTGGTACGAGGAGATCGAGCCCGGCGCGTTCGATAAGACCCTCTCGGAGGGCGACGCCCGCTTCCTCGTGGACCACGACTCGCGGCTCCTGGTGGCGCGCAAGTCGGCAGGCGATCTGCGGCTCTCCACCGATGGCACTGGCCTCGCGGTCGACGCCGACCTCGACACCGAGCTGTCCTACGTTCGCGACCTCGTCCGCAACCTCGACAAGCGTCGGATCACCGGCATGTCGTTCGGCTTCTACGTCGTGCGCGACCGCTGGGAGGAGCTCGAGGTCGATGTCGAGATCGACGGCCAGACCGAGCAACGCACGGTCTGGCTCCGCACGATCGTCGAGGTCCGCCTCCTCGAGGTCTCGGCCGTGACGTTCCCGGCCTACGAGGACACCGACGCCAACGTGCGCGCGCAGGCCATCGAGGTCCGCGCCGCTCGCGGCATCCCCACCGACACCCCCTCCAGCGCGGAGGGGACGCGTCCCGCGCCGGCCATCGACGCCACCCGGGACGACACCAGCGACCCCGCGCCGGCTCAGACCACCCGGGGCGTCGCCAGGCAGGACGAGCGCGCTCACGCGCTCGCGATCCGCTACGGCCTTCCCCGGTCGTAGCAGCCACGCCCCCACCGCTCGGGCGACCGAGCCGTCACGAGGAGTCAGCATGACCAGCGCACGTCACCGTCAGGCGCTCGAGGACCGGGCCACCGCCTGGGCCCAGGTGCAGGACATCCAGAACCGCCGCTCCCGCGAGGGCTACCAGGACTCGGAGGAGGACGGCGCGACGTACACCCGCGCGCTGGACGACGTCGAGCGCCTGTCGCGGATCGTCGAGGAGGAGGAGCGCTCCGCCCGCCTCGACATCGTCATGAACACGCCCGCCGAGGACCTGCGTGGCACGACCCCGCAGGCGACCGCCGGTGACCCCGACGGGGGCGCGGCGTACCGCGAGGCGTTCACCGGCTACCTGCGCCGCGGCATGGCGGGCGCGACGCCGGAGGAGGTCCGGATGCTGCAGAGCGGATTCGTGGCCGAGGAGCGCGCACAGGGCACCTCCACCGGTGCGGCGGGCGGCTACACCGTGCCGCCCGAGTTCCTCAACCGGATGGTCGAGGCTCAGCGGGCCTTCGGTGGCATCGCCCAGCACGCGGAGGTCATCACCACCGACTCCGGTGCCGCGCTGCCGTGGCCCACCAACGACGACACGTCGAACGTCGGCGCGATCCTCGACCAGAACACCCAGATGGGTGAGCAGGACCTCACGTTCGGGCAGGGGTCGATCGGGGCGTACACCTACACCTCGAAGATCGTCCGCGTCGCGATCCAGCTCCTGCAGGACGCCGGCTTCAACGTGGAGACGTGGCTCCCGACGAAGCTCGGTGCCCGCATCGGCCGGGCCGCCGCCGCGCACTACGCCTCGGGCACGGGGACCGCCCAGCCCCAGGGACTCGCCGTCGGCCTGACCCGCTCGGTCACCTCCGCCGCGAGCGGTGCGATCGGTTTCGACGACCTCGTCGAGCTCGAGCACTCGATCGACCCGGCGTACCGCTCCGAGCGCGCCCGGTTCATCTGCCACGACGACGTCGTGAAGTCGCTGCGCAAGGTGAAGGACTCCACCGGCCGCCCGGTGTGGCAGCCGTCCTACGTCGCCGGTGCGCCGTCGACGATCAACGGCCGGCCCTACATCGTCGACAACGGGCTCGCGGCGCTCGCGGCGGGCTCGAAGTCGATCGTCTACGGGGACATCGAGCTCGCGTACCTGATCCGGATGGTGCGCGGCGCGCAGACGATGCGCCTGACGGAGCGCTACGCCGACTACCTGCAGGTCGGCTTCCTGGGCTTCCAGCGTCTCGACGCGAAGGTCCAGGACACCAGCGCGGCCGCGGTCCTCACGACCAAGGTCTGATCGCCCCTCGGGGGCGGCCTCAACGCCGCCCCCGAGGCACCACCCCAGCGACCCACCGACTCCACACGAGGAGCGCATGACCATGAGCACCAAGGACAAGGACACCGCTGCGCCGGCGCCGACCACCACGGTCGACGTCGTCGCGCTGCCGTCGCTGCGTGCCGACGGCACCCCGGACCAGACGCCCGGCTTCGTGCAGCTGGTCCCGGACTCCGAGGACCCGCGCACGCCCTCGGCGGAGTGATCGTGAGCGACCGTCCGGACGTCCGCGGAACCTCCGTCGCGCCGGCACCGGGTCCGCGGTCGGAGCGGCCCGAGCATGACGTCCGGACGGTCGCTGCCACCGTGCTGCGCCCGCCGGCGGAGCGCCGCTGATGTCTGAGCCGACCCCAGGTGCGCCGTTCGTGACCGTGCAGGCGGTGGCCGACCACATGCGGATGACCCTGTCGGCGGACGAGGGTGAGCTGGCGAAGCTGACCGAGCACACGGCGTCGGCGCTCGAGTGGGCCGTGTCGGAGGTCGGTCCGCTCGGCGAGGTGTCGCAGACGATCGACGTGCAGCAGTCGGGCCGGTACCTCGTCCTGCCGATGACGCACCTGGCCGAGGTGACGTCCGTGATCGACCCGAGCGGCGCGGAGGTCGCTGTCACGGCGGCCCAGGTCGACAGGCTCGCGGGCATCATCACGGTGCCGCACCTTCGGGCGGGCGACTGGCGGGTCGCGGTCCGCACAGACCAGCAGCGCGCCTCCGTCTCGCTCGCGGTGAAGATCGTCGCCGCGCACCTGTGGGAGACCCAGCGCGGCAAGGGTGACCCGCAGCGCCGCCAGATGATGGCCGGCCAGGACGACCAGCTTGCACCCACGCGCGTGGGCTTCGCCGTGCCCCGGCGAGCCGCCCAGCTCATCGCCCCGTTCCGGATCCCGTGATGCTCACACGCATCCCCGACGTACTCGACGCCCTCGTTGAGGTCTTCGCGACGTCCACCGGCCTGCAGGTGCTCGACGGGCCGTCCCTCGGCGCAATCATGGAGGCGGCGATCTGCGTCGGGCTGAGCCCCGACCAGAGCCGCCCCGGCTACGACACGAACGTCACCCGGCAGGACGGCCTCGGCCGCGCCCGGTACGTCGAGGAGTGGACGGTCTCCTCGCTGCTGTCCGTCACATCCGGCGACAGCGCTGTCCCGGTACTGCGCCGGCAGGCCGCGGACGCCCTCGCTCAGATCGACGCGGCGCTACGGGCCGCACCTGTCCGCGATGGCGTCTGGCAGCGCGTCGCGTTCGGGTCACGCATGGAGTGGCTACCGCTGCTGCACACTGACGGCGCGACGGTCTCCGTGTTCTTCGACGTGGTCGGGGCGAGCAGCCTGTGACCTCGCAGTACTCAGTCCTCGAGGGTTCGGCCGGTGTTCGTGTCGTGGCCGCCGCCCTGTCCCGCGTGCCCGACGAGCTTCACGGCGAGCTGCGCAAGCAACTGCGGACGGTCGGCGAACAAGTCCGCGAAGACGCTGCCGCGAACGCCTCGTGGTCCTCTCGCATCCCCGGCGCGCTGCAGATGCGCGTGTCGTTCGACGGGCCGCGCACGGGCGTGAGGATCTCCGCCTCGGCGAAGAAGGCGCCGCACGCACGGGTCTACGAGGGCATCGTCGATGACCCGTTCAGGCACCCCTTCTTCGGCAACCGGGACTGGTGGTACGAGCAGGCCGCGCGCCCGTTCCTCATGCCGGCCGCCGAGAAGGCCCACGAGAACGTCGTCGCCGGCGCGCTCGAGGCGATCGACAGCACCCTCGCCCGCCACGGCTTCGGCCGCTGACCGAGGAGACACCCATGCAGGACTTCGTCGAGATCGCGCACCCGGCCGTCGAGGTGACGGCCCTCGTGCATCCCCGGTCGGTCGAGGCTCACCGCCGAGCCGGCTGGGCCCCCGTCGGCGAGCACGCGCCCGCCGACACCACCGACCCCCAGCCGGACCCGGCTGGGGACCAGGACGACCCCGTCGCGGGCGAGTCCGAGCACACGGAGGAGTGAGCAATGACCCCGAGCCTGCCCGCGACCGAGCGGTTCTTCCAGCCCGAGATCAGCGAGTGCATCTTCCTGCCGGCGATCGCCGCGGCGACGCTGGTCCCGACGCGTCCCGAGATCACCGCCGGCACCCGTCTGACCGACGAGATCGCCGGCCTGTCGGGCTGGACGATCTCGTCGGCGATGATCACCACCCCGGACTACGGTCGGCGGTTCATCTCGCAGATCGCCGCTCGGACGAACGCCGAGCAGTCGTCCATCACGTTCTACGCCGACCTGGGCGGCGATGACGTGCGCAAGGTCCTGCCGCGTGGGACGAAGGGCTTCATCCTCTGGGCCGACCACGGCGACGAGGTGGACCTGCCCGCGGACATCTTCAAGATCGAGGTGACCTCGGTCGGCAAGCTCCGCTCGGTGGGCGACCAGGCCTTCCAGGTCACGGTCACCTTCGCGATCACCAAGGAGCCCTCGGAGGACGTCTCGCTCCCGGCTGCCGCGTGAGCCTGCGCGACAGACTCGCCGCGAAGGCCCGGCGGCGCGTCTCGTTCCCGGTCCAGGTCTCCGACCCGACCGCGGACCAGGAACGCGCCGCCGGCGCCCGCACCCAGCTCGCTGTCGGGCAGGCGACCGGGATCACGAGCGAGTCCATCGAGGCGCTCCGCGAGGCCGTCACGGCGGCGGACGCAGCCGTCGAGGCCCACTTCGTCGACGTCGAGTTCGAGGCACTCGCCCCGGACCTGTTCGAGGAGCTCCTGGCCGCGAACGCTCCGGGCGGCGATGTCGACCAGCCGGCGATGCGCATCGCGCTCGCGGCCGCGTGCGCGGTCGACGAGGAGCTGCGTGACGAGCAGTGGTGGGCGGAGCAGTTCGCGTCCGGGGCGTGGTCGCCGGGCGAACTCGCCGATCTGTACTACCGGCTGTTCACGGTCCTGCACTACACGGTCCCCGCGGGCGGCGTCTCAAAAGGCTGAGCCGCGACGACCTGCTGCGCGCCCGGATGGCGTACTGCGGGCCGCGCGGCATCCCGCTGTCCGCGTTCCTCTCCTGGTCCCAGCACGACCAGGACGCCGCCCTTGAGTGGGCGGGCTACGAGTCCCGCCGCTGCCGGGGGTGCGGGTCCCACCCGGACGAGGGTGCTCGGCACGCCCATGTCGACATCTGCGACGGCTGCGTGAAGCAGGAGGCAGCGACCCGGGCCTCGAAGGACGAGCCGGGGGCGCACGTCCGGCTGGTCGCCGGGACGCTCGCGCAGTGCCCGCGGTGCGTGGCCGAGCACGAGGCGAACAAGCCGGTCCGACGAGAGGGGTGATCGGTGTCCACCCGCAACCGCAACGTCGGGGTCAACGTCACCTCCCAGTTCGACGGCACGGGCTTCAAGTCCGCTGAGGAGTCGGCGAAGGTTCTTGAGCGCGAGCTGAACAAGCTCGAGCAGCAGCAGCGTCGCCAGGTCAACATGCAGACGCAGGCGGCTGCGGAGATGGCTGCCGCTGAGGCGAAGAAGGCGGCGGCAGTCGTCGAGGCGAACCGCGCCCAGGCCGACGCGATGGAGTCGTTCGGTCGCAAGACGCTGGTCGCTTCGGCGACCATCGCCGTCGGTCTGGGCCTGTCGGCGAAGTCCGCGATCGACTGGGAGTCGGCGTGGGCCGGGGTCACGAAGACCGTCGACGGGTCGCCCGAGCAGATGGCCGCGCTCGAGGAGTCGCTGCGTGGCCTGGCCACGACGCTGCCCGCGACGCACGAGGAGATCGCCGCCGTCGCGGAGGCCGCCGGCCAGCTCGGAGTGAAGCGCCAGGACGTCACCCAGTTCACGAAGACGATGATCGACCTGGGCGAGACGACGAACCTGTCGGCCGACGAGGCCGCGACGTCGCTCGCGCAGCTGGCGAACATCATGGGCACGACAGCCGGTGAGTCCGACCAGGTCGGTGCTTCTCTCGTGGCGCTCGGCAACGCGGGGGCGTCCACGGAGAAGGACATCGTCTCCATGGGCCTGCGGATCGCCGGTGCCGGCCGTCAGGCGAGCATGTCGACCGCCGACGTCCTCGGCATCGCCTCGGCCCTGTCCAGCGTCGGCATCGAGGCGGAGGCCGGCGGCTCAGCCGTGTCCCGCGTCATCACGAACATCAACTCCGACGTGATCTCCGGCAAGGGCCACCTCGAGACGTTCGCGCGCGTCGCCGGCGTGTCCGCCGCGGACTTCCGCACGTCGTGGCAGCGAGACGCCGCCGGCACCCTCGTGACGTTCATTGAGGGCCTCGGCAAGATGCAGGCCCAGGGCCAGGACACGAACACCGTGCTGTCCGAGCTCGGCCTCACGGACCTGCGCGTAGCCGACGCCCTGCGGCGCGCATCGTCGGCCGGCGACCTCCTCAACGAGTCGATCGCCGTGGGCAACGAGGCGTTCGCCGAGAACAACGCACTCGTCGACGAGGCGAACAAGCGGTACGCCACGACCGAGGCGCGCCTGCAGATGGCTCGGAACCAGATCAACGACGCCGCGATCGACATCGGCGGGAACTTCCTTCCCGCGCTCGCCGACTCGGCGGACATGGTCGGGTCGCTCGCCGCCGGGTTCGGTGCCCTGACCCCGACGCAGCAGTCGTGGGTCGCCGGCCTCGGCGCTGCTGCAGCCGGGCTCAGTGCCTTGGTCGGCGGTGCGGCGATCGTGATCCCCAAGCTCGCCGAGCTGAGCACGACGATCGACACGCTGCGCGGCGGATCGTCGCTGCTCGGCAAGGCGGTCGGCGGCGCAGCCACGGCGCTCTCCGGGCCGTGGGGCCTCGCGCTCGCTGGGGCGACCATCGCAGCGGGCGCGTGGCTCACCGCGCAGGGCAAGGCCTCACAGGCGTCGAAGGAGTTCCAGGCGACGCTGGACCAGACCACGGCGAAGCTCACGGAGCAGTCGCGGGCGCTGATCTACGACCGGCTCATGCAGAGCGACCGGGCGGACACGATCCTGGCCACCGCCAGCAGCCTGGGGCTAGGGATGCGCGAGGTCGTCGACATCGCGATCGACCCGATGTCCTCCGCGGCGAAGTCGCTGAACCACCAGCTCGACGAGAACCGGAAGTACCTCGAGAGCCTGGGCAACACCAACGCGACGTACTCCGAGAAGGCGGACACGACGCGGCAGCAGACCGAGAACATCAACGACCTCTTCGGCGAGCTCTCTGGCACGACCCGCGGAGTCGCCGCCGACCAGGAAGCACTGCGCGAGAAGATCGCGGCTGTGGGGCCGGTGGCCGAGGACGCGGCCGTGTCCGCCGACGGCTACGAGTCCTCCCTGTCCGCCGTGGAGGTCAGTGCGCAGGACGCCGAGACAGCCCTGCAGGAGCTCTCACAGATGCTCTCGGACCTGAACTCCCCGACGCTCGACGCCCGCGAGGCGGAGCGCAGGTTCCAGGAGGCGATCGACGCGGTGACGGCGTCGATCGAGGAGAACGGCACGTCGCTCGACATCAGCACGGAGAAGGGTCGGGCGAACCAGGCGACGCTCGACGCGATGGCGCAGGCTGGGGTCCGGCGCGCTGACTCGTTGCTGCAGCAAACGGGGTCGGAGGCGGAGTTCCGTGCCTCGCTCGACTCGTCGCGGCAGTCGCTCCACGACGCGGCGATCGCCTTCGGGATGTCCGAGGATGCCGCGTGGGCCTACGTCGACGAGGTCCTGAAGGTGCCCGACAAGGTCGAGACGCAGGCGAAGTTCGACGCCGTCACGGCAGACCAGCAGATGCAGGACTTCCTCGCCAGGTGGCAGGGAAAGACTGTGACGGTCAAGGCGATCATGGACAGCACCGGCGTCGACCGGTCAATGGCCGCCATGGGAGCCAGGTACACCGCCCAGGCGCTCGCGGCCGCGAACCGGGCCGACGGAGCAGTCGTCGACTACTTCGTGGATGGTGGCATCCGCGAGAGTCACGTCGCCGAGATCGCGCCGGCGGGTCAGACCCGGATCTGGAACGAGCCAGAGACCGAGGGCGAGGCGTACATCCCGCTCGCCAGGTCGAAGCGCGAGCGGTCCGAGGCGATCCTCGAGGACGTCGCCGGCCGCTTCGGCATGTACGTCGGCCGGTTCGCGAACGGCGCGGTCCTCGGCGGGCCGAGCACCGGCTCACCGAGCACGAGCTCGCGTCCGCGCATCACAGGCATCGAGAACTACGGGGTGATCCAGACGGTGGACGTCGACGACCTCGTTCGCAAGACCACGGCGAAGCAGCTCGACGCCGTCCGGATGCACGGCCTCGACGGCGCGGGGGGCATGCTGTGAGCCCGACCGTCTTCGCAGTCCCCTTCATCCCCCCGCCCCCGCCCCTGCCGGCGTTCCGCGGGTTCGGCATGACGTGGACGGGCTGGGACGGCACCGTCTGGGACCTGACCGGCGGCGAGTCCGAGGGGACGGGCCTGTCGCTGCAGTCGGGTGTCCGCGGCCACGACGTGCCGCCGAAGTCACGGCGGTTCTCCTCGGACTCCCCGGCGCTCGCGGGCTCGCGCACGCGCGGGTTCCAGGTGCTGGACCGCGAGGTGTTCTGGCCGCTGCGGGTGTACTCCGATGCGTCATCGCAGGCGTGGGTCGAGTACGACCGCGCGTTCTGGCGCACGCTCCAGGAGGACCGGCCCGGGGTGTGGACCCTCATCCACCCCGACGGCACGCGTCGCACGCTCAGGTGCGCCTACGCCGAGACGGACGGTTCCGCGTCGGACATCGACCCGTCGCTCGTCGGCTGGGCGCTCTACGGGATCAACCTCGTCGCGGAGCAGCCGTACTGGCAGGGGGCGCCGGTCGTGCGCCGCTTCGCGGCAGCCGCGGCTGCTCCGTTCATCCCCGAGGGCGGCGGGCCCCCGTTCGCGATCGGCGAGGAGTCGACGCTCAGCACCGCCACGATCACGAACCCCGGTGACGTCCCGTCCTGGGTGACTTGGTGGGTCACCGACACGGACTCGCTGACCATCGGGGTGGACGGCCGCGCGGTGGTCGTGCCCTTCGAGGTCGGCCCGGGCCGCATGCTCGTCATCGATACCTCGCCCGCAGCGCGCACGGCGAAGGAGATCGACGCACCGCCGATCGACCTCGTGACACGTGAGGCGCAGGAGTCGTGGGTCGCCTCGCAGCTGCCGACGGCGACGGACCGGACCCGTGAGCTCGGGCCCTCGACGAAGTGGGGGCCGGTCCCGGCCGGCGGCATGGTCGACGTCTCGATCGACATGGTCGGCCCCGGCTCCGTGCGCGCGTCCCTCGTTCCGCTCCACCGGAGGGCGTGGTGATCGACGAGCCGTTCGAGGTCGTCGTCTACGACCGCACGTTCCAGCACACCGGATGGGTCGGCGACTTCCTGTCGCTGACCGCGACGCCGCGGCACAACCAGCAGCCCACCGGGTCGATCACGGTCGCGGCCGACAGCAAGAAGGCCGGCCTGCTGCTCGAGCCCGGTGCGCGGGCCGTGATCCGCTACCGCGACGAGCACCTCCTTGGCGGCCCGTGCCGGCTTCGCTCCGCACAGGGAGCCGGTCCGAAGCGCGCGCTCACGCTGCAGATCCGCGACGACTGGTGGCTCCTCTCCCGCGCCCTCCTGTGGCCCGTGCCGGGCGCGCCCATCAGTAACCAGTCGGCGGCCAAGGAGCACACCGTCACCGGCCCCGCCGAGACCGTCGCGAAGACCCTCCTCGGTGCCGCGATCACCCGACTCGGACTCCCGATCACCGTGGCCCCCGACCTCGGACGTGGCTCGACCATCACCGTCTCGGCCCGCATGGCCCTCCCCGCCGACGTCCTCTACCCCCTCGTCGACCAGGCCGGGATAGGCATCACCGTCCGCCAGATCGGCGCCGGCCTCGTCCTCGACGCCTACGAGCCCACCGCCTGGCCGATCAACCTCTCCGAGGACGGCGGCACGATCACCGAGGGAGACTGGTCGTTGCAGCCGCCAGAGCCCACACGCGTCGTTCTCGGCGCGGACGGCGAGGACCAGGCCCGCACCTTCCGCGCACTCGTCGACCACGCCGCCGAAGCCCAGTGGGACACGGTCGAGGCCTTCATCGACGCCCGCGACCTCAAGCACACCGACCCCGGGTTCGAGACCGCCGCCACGGCGCGCATGCAAGCGGCGCTCGCGGCCGGCGCCCTGCGCTCGGGCCTCTCGGTCAAGCTCGCCGAGACGCAGACGTTCCGCTACGGCGGCGATGGTGTGCACGTCGGTGATCTGGTGACCGTCGACCTCGCCGACGGGGTGACAGTCACCGAGGTGCTGCGCGAAGCGACCCTCTCGCAGGGGAACGACGGCACGAACGTCACGCCCGTCGTCGGCGAGCACCGCGACGACCCGAATCAGATCCTCGCCGCGGCGATCGCCGCGGCGCTGCGCGCCCAGCGCCTCGACCGGACCAGGAGCTGACATGCCCATCACGTCCATCGGATACGCCGGACAGGTCACGGAGGCGAACACCGCTGACTGGCTCGCCGCGGTCGCCGAGTACGGCGTCGTCGGCGCTGCCGACTGGCGAGTCAGCGCGGTTCCGCTGGCGGACCGTACCGTGCAGGTGGCTGCTGGAGCCGGTTGGGGCAAGGCGATCTCCGACACGTCCGTCGAGACCGTGAATCTCACACTCGATCCAGTGACGAGCGGGTCGACCCGCTGGGACCTCATCACCGCCCACCGGGACAGGGCCGGGACATCGGGACTGACGACCTTCGGAGTCGTCGAAGGCAACGCGGACCCGCTGTCGGCGATCGCCGCACGGGCCCGGTTCGGCCCCACTTCGGATGCCGACGACCAACCACTGGCGCTGGCTCGGATCGACGCCGGGTCCACCGACATCAAGGAGCTGCGCGACCTGCGGTGCTGGTCGGCAAACGGTGGCATGTGCGCCGTCGATGAGTTGGTGCTGCAGTACCTCACCCGACCGGGGACCCGAGTGCAGATCGGGACGTCGACGTGGTCGCGTGTGATCGGTTCGCAGGGGAACCCGACGTGGGTGGAGACTCCGCTGTCGTCGCCCCTGAACGTGTTCGGCGCTGGTTCGCTGCTGGACGGGAACCTTCCGGCGTCTCCGAAGTTCCTGCTGCAGGCGGGTACGCAGGTTGCCATCACCGACGCCTCGGGGTACGCAAGGCTCACGTTCCCGAAGCCGTTCCCGAACGGGCTGCTGACGGCGATCCTCACCAATGGTGACTCGAACATCGACCGCACCGCCGCTGGTGACGTGCTGCAGATGTCCATCGCGGGCAACCCGTGGGGGACGGGCAGCCGCACGAACGTGGTGTACGCGGTCATGCGGCCGCGCGCCTCGTGGGCGGCGCTGAACACCGGGGGTCTGCTTCACCGGGTCAACTGGTTGGCGATCGGCTGGTGAGCGCACCTCCGGAGGGCACGCCCTGGTGGGTCTGGGGTCTGCTCGCAGCGCTGACGGTGGTGGTGCCGGCGGTCGCGACGGTGGCTGTCGCGCTGGTGACCAGGCCGCTGCGTCGTGACGCGCGCGCGGCCGCGGCATCGTCGGAGAAGGCTGCGGAGCAGGCGGAGAGCGCGGCGTCCAGCGCGGCGCACGCGGCGACCGAGCTCACCCCGAACCACGGCGGCTCGTCGAAGGATGCGCTGACGACGCTCGTGGCCGCGGTGGGGCACCTGACCGACATGGTCGCCCAGCAAGGCGTGACGCTCGAGGGCCAGGCCCAGGACATCGGCGGCATCCGCTCCGAGTTGCGCACCGAGCGCACCGAACGGGTGGATCTCGCTCGACGTCTGGACGACCACGTCCGCGTCTCCGCGCACTGACCTCACCTCACCTCTGCAGCACCAGCCCGTCCCCGACCGGTGGCGGGCACCTCGTCATGCCCTGGGAGGCACCCGTGCTCGAGATCCTCAGCCCGAACAAGTACGCCGGCCGGGTCAGGCCGATCCGGCTGATCGTCGTGCACACGATGGAGGTCGCCGAGTCGCCGGCGGTGGCAGAGGCGGTCGCGCGGGCGTTCGCGAACCCGGCCCGGAAGGCGTCGGCGCACGTGTGCGCGGACACCGACTCGCGGGTGCGGTGCGTGCCGGACGCGGACACGGCGTGGGCAGCGCCGGGTGCGAACGCCGACGGCCTGCAGCTCGAGCTGGCCGGCTACGCCCGCCAGGACCTGGCCGGATGGTCGGACCCGGCGTCGGTCGCGATCCTCGAGCAGGGCGCGCAGCAGGCCGCCGAGTGGGTGCGCGCGCACGGCATCCCGATCCGGCACCTGAGCGTCGCGCAGATCCTCGCCGGCGAGGCGGGCTTCGTCGGGCACGCGGACGTCAACGCCGCCTACCACCGTTCGACGCACTGGGACCCGGGCGCCTCGTTCCCCTGGGACACCTTCCTGGCCCGCGTGGCCACCCTCGCTGGCACGGCGCCAGCGCCGGGCACTGCACCCACCCCGCCGACGACAGCCCCGGCAGTGACCAACGGAGGTATCGACGTGTCCGCTCTCCCCACCCTGAAGAAGGGCTCCAAGGGCGTCGCCGTGAAGCGCGCCCAGGGCCTGCTCATCGCGAACGGGTACGGCATCGGGAAGGCCGGCATCGACGGCGACTGGGGCAACAGCACCGACGCCGGCTTCCGCGCGTTCCAGATCGACCACCCCACCACCGGCACCAACGGGCAGCCCGACGGCAGCTGCGGCACCCGCTCCTGGTCCGCCCTGCTCGGCCTCTGACATGCGCCGCGCCCTCACCTACCTCGCGCTCGCGGTCGCCGCGGCCCTCGCGATGTGGGTCGTGCTGGCGGCGGTGGTGTGGGTGGCCCTCGAACCGGTCCGGGTCGCCGACGAGCTCCTGACCCCGCCGACACTGTCTGCCACCCCGTGAGGAGATCCTGATGGAGTACCTGTACGAGTCGATCCCCGCACTCGACCCGGTCACCGGTCAGCTGGCGCCGAACTCCGAGGGCCAGGTGTATGCACCGACGGACGTCGCGTTGGCGAATCCGCTGACGGTGCGCGGCGCCTCGGGTGTGCCGATGACGTCGATCAAGGCCGGCCCGCAGGGGCTCATCGAGGTGTTCCGCGTCGATGAACACCCGAAGGTGCTGTGGGTGTCGGGCAGCCTCCCTCCGATCGTGCTGACCTCGCTGGACGGTCTGCAGGCGGCTGCGGACGCCGCGGCCGCGTCGGCGGCGTCATCTGCTGCGGCCGCGGAGGAGGCGCTGTCGCGGTCGGTGCGGCTGGGGCGCCCGGGTGCGCAGGTGTGGACGGACTGGGGCACGTTCACCGCGGCGAACGCCCCGACGGTCGCCGAGGGTGCGGTCGCTGGTGACCGCGGGGTGATGCTTCAGTGAGCCCGACGGAGGTGGTGTTCGACGGTTCGAGGTGGCTGCCGCTGAACGGTCGCCCGATCGGCGGCAGTACGCCGCCGGCCAACGCGGCCCCGTCGGCCCCGGGTGCGCTGGTGGCCACACCGTCGGCGACGTCCGTGGTGCTGTCCTGGTCGGCTGCGACCGACGGCGATGGGACGGTCGCGGGCTACCAGGTACGGGTGAACGGCACGCTCGTCGCCACGGTGACCAGCCTGTCGCACACCGTGACCGGCCTGACGTCCGGCGTGACGGTCGCCCTGGCGGTGGCAGCGGTCGACGACGACGGAGCTGTGGGCCCGGCGGCGACGGCGAGCGTGACGACGGACGTCGTAACCGTCGCGCACGGCCGCGAGATCTCCGAGGTGAACACGGGCCACACCGCCTACTTCGACGCGTCGCTGGGCCGCACGCTGACGGACGCGGACCTGGTCGTGCACACCGCGCTGGTGTCGATGTCGGACCTGGTCGCCGACGGCGGCACGATCTCGAAGCGCGACTTCCGGGGCGGGCTGATCCCCGACCGGGCGGGCGTCACGCTCGTTGCCTGCCGGATCCCTTTCATCAACAACGCCTCGACGTCGCGGGCGTTCGTCGCGCGCTGGTGCACCTTCGACACCGGCACCGGCGCCGCCTCGGACCACGCGGTGGGCTCGTGGTCCTACGAGCTCTTCCGCTGCAGGCTTGGCGGTTCGTCGGACGGGCTGAGGACCAACGGCGACGTGATCGCGACCGAGTGCTTCGTGCGCGTCAAGGGGCAGGGCCCGGACGACCACAACGACGGCGCCCAGAACTTCGGCGGCGGCGGCACGGTCGTCCTGCGGCGCAGCAACTTCGACGTCCGCCCGACCAACGGGGTCGGCGCCCCCAACGCCGCCCTGTTCTGCGCCGACGGTGCGACCGGGATGCAGACCTGGCACGACAACCTGCTCGCCGGCGGCGGCTACGTCATGCGCATGTACGGCGACGCCGCCGTGCCCGACGGCCTGTCGTTCGACGTGCAGGGCAACGACATCGTGCAGGACTCCTGGGTGTTCGGCCCCGTGCACCGCGCCGTGGTCGGCCCGGAGGACGTCACCTGGGGCACCGAGCGCCCCAACCGCATCGTGACCGCCGCTGGCGTCTTCGTCGCGACGATCCCCGCCCCGTAGGAGAAGAGGGAGCATGACGAACCTGTACGGTGCCACGGCGCCGGAGATGACGAGCCCGAACTACGACCAGGGTCCCCCGCTGGCGCTCAAGCACGGGTTCGTCTCGTCGGTCGCCGCGACGATCACGAGGGCCCGGTACTACGCCTCGGCGACCGAGATGGCCGGCCGTGTCCTGACCGCGTACCTGTGGGTCGGCGCGGACTCCACGCCGCGGCAGTCCAAGACGTTCACCGTGCCGGTCACGCCCGGCTGGGTCGAGATCGACTTCGACACCCCGCAGGACGTGGCGGCCGGCACCCCGTTCGGCATCGGCATCTGGATGCCGGCGGGCGCCGGAGTCCTGAACTACGGGGCGAAGTCCGCGGCGCTGCCGCTGACCGTCGGGACCCTGACGATCACGGGAGCCGCCTACGACGCCGCAGCGCAGACGCTCGGCAACCCCTCGACGTTCACCGGGACCTCCAGCTACCTGATCGACGTCGAGGTCGCCGCCGTCGCGCTGGCCGTCAACGCGGGCGCCGATCAGTCGGTCTTCATCGGCGCTGCCCCGGCCGAGCTGGCCGCGACCGCGGTCGGCGGCTCGGGCACCAAGACGTTCACGTGGACGCAGCTGTCCGGGCCCACGGGCGAGTTCTCCGCACCGTCTTCGGCGACGACCACGTTCACGCCCTCCGACGTCGGCACCACCGTCCTGCGCTGCATCGTCACCGACAGCTCCGGCACCGCACAGGACGACGTCGTGGTCACCGCCTCGGCCATGCCGACGGTCGCCCGCCTGGCCGCGATCAACTCCTCGGCCGGCTGGACCCCGACCGGCGGCACCGTGCTCGCCGTGCTCTCCGACGGCTCGGACGCGACCGGGATCACCTCGACCCCCAACCCCACCGACCTGCTCCTGGACGCCAGGTACGGGCAGATCGACCCCCCCGACGCCGACGAGGGGTTCGTCGTGCGGGTCCGCCTGCGCAAGATCGGCGCCGGCACCGGCACGCTCATCGGCCGCCTCTACGACGGCTCGACGCTGCGCTCCACCGTCCCCGTGCCCATCCCCTCCGCCCTCGGGTGGGTCGAGGTCGCGTTCCCCGCCGCCGACGTCGCCCTCGTCACCCCCTCGACCTGGACGTCCGGGGTCCGGGTGACCATCGCCGTGACCGCGGCGGTCTGAGGTGGCCGCCACCGTCGAGATCACCGAGATCTCCGGCGAGCTCACCTGCACCGTCCAGATCCTCGAGGTCATCGCCTGGGCCACACCCGGACCCTCCGCGACCGTCCAGATCGTCGACATCGAGGCCATCGCCCCGACCCGCACACCCGCACACGTCGAGATCGTCGAGATCGACGGCTTCGTCCGCAGCATCCTCAACGGCACACCCCTGCTCGTCGAGTTCGACGGCACCGCCTGGCGACCCATCGCCGGCACCCGCGTCATCTTCGACGGCACCACCTGGCAACCCGCCTGACCCACCCACACCCACACACCCCGACCCAGGAGGACCCGTGAGCACCACCACCGACACCCCGAACAAGCGCCAGCTCTCCGACCTCGTCGTCGCCCTGCTCCGCACCGCCGTCCCCGCCTGGTGGGGCACCGTCGTCACCTGGCTCCTCGCCACCACCCTCAACTACCTGCCCACCGAGCTCGGCGACGCGCTCGCGGTGCTGCTGTCCTCGGACGTCGCGGTCGGGCTAGTGGTCACCGTGGCGATCGCGCTCTGGTACCTGGTGTGGCGTTGGCTGTCGCCGCGGGTGCCGGACTGGCTCGTGCGTCTGGCCCTCGGCTCCGTGCGTACCCCGAGCTACGCGCCCGCGGCCGTGGTCGGCGAGCTCGAGTTGCAGGGCATCGATCAGGCGGTGCTCGAGCAACTGCGCGCGACCCTGGCCGACATCGACGAGACCGACCCCGCCGTCGAAGCGCTCGACCGCATCCTGACGACCTGACGCACCCAGCAGACGACAGCGGCCCCGCACCTCCCGAGGGAGGTGCGTATAAGAGACAGCCCGAGGGAGGTGCGGGGCCGCTTCGTCGCGAGTGAAGTCAGCCAGCGTAGGCGAGCTGACGCGCCTCGGCGACGGAGAACGTCGCGAGCGTGGGCTCGTCCAGTTCGGCCGCGGCGAAGGCGGCGTTGAACGCGGCGACAGCGAACTCGGTCGCCTCACCAGAGCCGGACGCGTCAGCGACCTTGACACCGACGAGCAGGTCTACCTGCTCGGTACCGAGGCCGACCAGGTCAGCGGAGTAGACGTTGGCGTCGGCGGCGAACGCGTCGTGCATGCGGTCGATGATCTCGTCGATCGTCTCGCAGGTGACCTCCGAACCGGCCGGCTGGAACTGTGCCTGGAACCCGAAGATCTTCATGGTGTGTCTCTTTCGTCAGTCGAACTTGAGGCAGGTCTTTTCGAGCAGGAAGTCGAGCCGCTCGTATCTCATCTCGGCAGCGTCGATGTACACACTGTGCTGCCTGGCGCCCGGACACGCACACCAATACCTGAAGCCCCGCTGGTCCCGCTTCTGGACCCGCCAGCCCTGCTTCTCGGCCTGGATGCACACATCCTCGACCGACCGATGCAAGACCTCGCCTGGCGTCAGGAAGTCGGTGTAAGAGCCCCCAGTCACCGTCGATTCCCCCGTCACGTTCGTCATGCTCGCACACGAACCTGGGCGTCGCGCCCGGTTCACCCGGTGGATCGGGGGGAAATCAGGGTGAGTTGAGTCGCATCGCGTAACGATTCGATAACGCGTTCGAACGTCTGTGCTACTAGAGTAGTGCGCTCCGCCTGGACGCCACGCCAGCTGCCGCGTCGAGGGTCAACTCACCGGCTGCGGATAGTCGATGGCCAGGCCGGGGACACGATCGGCGGCGCGGGCGATGACGGCGCGATGCCAGGACGCCGGCAGGCGCGTGTCGGGCTGCGCGGCGCGATACTCCTCGTCCGAGCGGTACACCAGGACGGTGGGCTCGGGGACGTCGAGCAGCTGGGCGACGGCGTCGTCGACGGCGCGGGCGGTGATCTCCTCGAGCTGCTCGAGCTCGAGGCGCACCCCGTCGGGTACGGCGAACTGGCCGGCCTCCCAGTGCCGCACGGTGCGCGAGCTCACGCCGAGGTAGGCGGCCAGGGCCTCGCCGGTCAGCCCGAGGTACTCGCGCACGACGCGCAGCTCGGCGGGACTCATGCGCTCGTCGGCGGGCACGGCCGGCCAGACAGCGTCGATCTTGTCGCTCATGGTGCTCTCCGGGGTGTGGGGTGGGGTGGGCCCCGGGGGCGCCTGTGGTGGCGCCCCCGGGGGTGGCGGGTCAGCGGTTGATGACGATCATGAGGTAGTGGGCCAGGCGGTCGGCCCGCTCCCAGTTGCCCGCCTTCGCGGCGGACTGCAGGTCCTCGATCGCGTCCGTCACCTCGGCGGGGGCCTCGGGGAACCACTCGGTCAGCGCGGCGGCCAGGTCGTTGACCTCGGTCTCGACGATCGCGTTCGAGTTCTCGTCGCTGATGGTGATGTAGTGCAGCATGGCCGGTTCCTTCCGGTCCGGGTCTGGGGCTGTTCCCCTGACCTCGTGATACGAGTCTACTTCCTAAACCCGGAAGTTGCAAGAAGTCTTCACCCGCACTTCTGGCACCCTCCCGAGTACGCTCGAACACGTGTTCGATGCCCCCCTCAACGCCGATGTGCCCCGGCACATCCCGGTCAAGCCGCAGGGGCGGATCCCGGTGTTGGCGCGACTGGTCCTGCTCGGCGGTGCGTTCTGGGTCCCGGCACGCGCGATCCGCTGGACGCAGACCCACGTCATGGTCGTCATCACCGACGACGAGCTCACGACCCGCGAGCACCTCGTCTGGCTGCGCGCAGCCGACGTCCGTCGGCGCCTGCCGGCGTAGCTCGCAAGCCTCCGGAGGGCGCCCGGGTGGCGCAGATCCTGGGGGCTCTCTGGGGGCTCCGCGCTCGCACAGAGCGCAACATGCTGCAACAACGCGAGCCCCCAACAGCCCCCAGACGACCCCTCTGCGGGGCGTTAGAGCGGGTGTTCCTGCAGGTCAGGGGCCCTAGAGGGCGGATGAGTCAGTCGATACGCCGGGTTCTGTCCCCGCGCGCGGTTACCCCCGCACGGGTGGCGACCATCCATCTACGACGTACGTTGCCGCACGCCTCCAGCGGTCTACCCGGGAGCTCGGGCGGGCCGCCCTCGAACGCTCCCTGTCTGACCTTGCTCCGGGTGGGGTTTACCTAGCCGCACCGGTCGCCCGGCACGCTGGTGGTCTCTTGCACCACCGTTTCACCCTTACCTCGACCGTCCGGCGAACCGGACGCACGAGGCGGTCTGTTCTCTGTGGCACTGTCCCGCGGGTCACCCCGGGTGGGCGTTACCCACCACCCTGCCCTACGGAGCCCGGACGTTCCTCGGCGGACCTGCCGAAGCAGGACCGACGCGGCCGCCTGACTGACTCATCCGCGTGACGAGCCTAGCGCGCCCACGGGTCGCCGGCGACGACGCACTGTCGCCTCGGCCGTCTACAGTCGGGCCGTGCTCGTGCTCCTGCCGCCCTCCGAGGGGAAGACCGCACCTGCGGCGGGTGGCCCCGTCCTCGACCTCGGCACCCTGTCCGCACCGGCGCTGAACCCGTGGCGGGAGCGGGTGCTCGACGCGCTGGCCGAGGTGAGCCGTCGTCCGGACGCGCTGGAGGTCCTCGGCGTGAGCGCGGGACTGGCCGACGAGGTCGCCCGCAACACGCGGCTGCGCACCGCTGCCACCGCACCCGCGCGGCGGGTCTACAGCGGCGTCCTGTACGCGGCCGCCGGTCTCGACCGGCTCACCCCCGCACAGCGGGCACGCGCCACGGCCACCGTGCGGATCGTCTCGGGCCTGTGGGGCGTCGTCACCCCGGAGGACCTGATCCCGGCGTACCGCCTCTCGATGGGCACGACGCTCGACGGGGTGGGTGCGCTCGCGTCCGGCTGGAGACCCCACCTGGGACAGGTCCTGGACACCGAGGTCGCCGACGGCGTGGTCGTCGACTGCCGGTCGGCGGCCTACGCCGCGGCGTGGCGTCCGGCTCAGCCGTCGCACTGGGTCGCGGTGCGGGTGCTGCGCGAGCACGCGGGGCGCCGGACCGTCGTGTCCCACCACGCCAAGCACACCCGCGGGCTGCTCGTCCGCCACCTGATCACACGGCGGTCCCGAGCGCCGCGGGACGCCGACGAGCTCGCGGGCGCCGCGACCGAGCTCGTCGGGACGGCCCTGACCACGGCGTCCCGGGCGGACGACACAGCCGTGCCGCGTGTGCTTGCCGTGGAGCTCGACGCACCGCCGCGCTCGGGCGCCCGGCAGCTCTCGCTCGTGGTGTCGTGACCGCTCCTCGACGCCGACCGTGGTGGGTCCTTGCCCCGGTCCTGATCGCCACGGTGCTGCTCACCGGGGCGCTGCCCGCCGACCAGGCGCGCGAGCTGGCCACCCGGGCGCTGCCGGTGCTGGGGCTGGTGGCGACCCTCACGGTGGTGTCCGAGGTCTGCTCGGCCGCCGGTCTGTTCGACGCCGCCGCGGGACTGGCCGCGCGGGCCGCCCGAGGTCGGCGGTGGGCGCTGTGGGTCCTCGTCGTGGTGCTGGCCACCGCGAGCACCGCCGTGCTCTCGCTCGACACGACCGCGGTGCTGCTGACCCCGGTCGTCGTGGTGCTGGCTCGTCGCACAGGCAGCCCGCCGCTCCCGTTCGCCCTGGCGGTCCTTGCCCTGGCGAACACCGCCTCCCTCGTGCTGCCCGTCTCGAACCTGACGAACCTGCTCGCCGACCACGCACTGCGGGCGTCCGACGTCGGGTACGTCGGGCTCATGGCTGCTCCCGCGATCACGGCGATCGTGGTGACGGTCGCCCTCCTCGCCGTCCGTGACCGCCACGCCCTCACCGGTCGGTTCGTGACCCCTGCAGACCGTCCCGTACCCGACCGCCCGCTGCTGGTGGTCACCGGTGTCGTCACCGGCTGCCTCGCGGTCGCGTTCGCCGCCGGGGTGACGCCCGTGGTGGTCGGTGCCGGTGCCGCCGTCGCGCTGCTCCTCGCCGCCAGGTTGCGGCACCGCCCCCTGCCCGTACCGGCCCGCGACCTGGTGCCGTGGCGGATGCTCCTGGTGGTGCTGGCGTTGTTCGCCGCGGTGGAGGTGGCGCACGTGCACGGGCTGGGCCGCTGGCTGGGCGACGTGTCGGGTACCGGCACCGATCTGGGCGCGTTGCTGCGGCTCGCCGGCACCACGGCCGGGACGTCCAACGCGGTGAACAACCTGCCCGCCTACCTCGCGCTCGAGCCGGCAGCCGGCGGCGACCCGATCCGGCTTGCCGCCGTGCTGATCGGTGCGGGCGCCGGACCGCTCCTGACGCCGTGGGGCTCGCTCGCGACGCTGCTGTGGTGGGGTCGTTGCCGTCAGCTCATGCTGGCCGTGCCGGCCCGGACCATCGTGACCCAGGGGCTCCTACTCGCCCCGCCGGTGGTGGCCGCGGCCGTACTCGCCCTCGCCGTGACCGCCTGACACGCCGGGCGGTGCGCAGCCGGCCGGGCCGGCGAGGTCAGCCGCGCGGACCCCAGCCCTCGCTCGGTGCGCCCGCGACCGCGACCTCGTGCCGCCCGTCGGGGTACAGCCGCACGATGCTCACCGACGCCGGCGCGACCCGCAGGCGGCTCCACGACGACGGCTGCGCCCCGATGGCCAGCCCGAGGCACGCGCGGATCGCCACGGCGTGGCTGACGACCACCACCGTGCGGTCCGCCCCGGCCGCCAGCAGACCGTCCAGACCTGCTCCCAGACGACGACCCACGTCGACGATCGACTCCCCGCCCGGCGGGCGCACGTCGGCCTCGGTGTGCCAGCGCTCGAGCATGCCGGGCCAACCCGTCTCGATCTGCTCCGGCGTCAGGCCCTGCCAGGCCCCGAAGTCGGCCTCCTGGAACGCGGCGTCGGTGCGCACGGGCAGGCCGAGGCGCTCGGCGACGATCGCCGCGGTCTGCTGCGTGCGCACCATCGGTGAGGCGACCAGCTCACCGGGGTACGGGATATCGCCCCACAGGTCACGACCGACCCGCTCGACGAGGGCGGCGGCGGCGCGGGCCTGCTCCTGACCGGTCTGGTCCAGCGGCGGGCCCGGCTCGGAGGAGCCGGAGTACCCCCGGGACACGGTCATGGTGGTCTGCCCGTGCCGGACGAGGACGACGGTGACCGGGCGGGCGTCGTCGAACCGGACTGCCGACCCTGACACCCGCGGACGCATGGGGGCGCCCCCGGGGTCCGCCTGCGCAGGCCCCGGGGTCACGCTCGGTGCCGCCGGGCGCACGTCCTCTGCAGGCACCTCGGCCAGCTCGGGCCCCCCGGCGTCCATCGCCTGGTTCGCGAGCCGGTCGGCCGCCGAGTTCTGCGCCCGCGGCACCCACGTCCAGACGACCCGCTCGACGTCCACCAGTGCGCGCACCTGCTCGCCGAGCCGACGCATGTCCTCGTGCTTGGTCTTCCAGACGCCGCGCATCTGCTCGACGACCAGCCGGGAGTCCATCCGCACCTCGAGCGCCGCGTCCGGGTCGATCGCCACGGCGGCCTGCACCCCGGCCAGCAGGCCGGAGTACTCGGCGACGTTGTTGGTGGCCACGCCCAGGAACCCGTGCCGTTCGGCGAGCACCTGGCCGGAGTCTGCGTCCCGCACCAGCGCCCCGTACCCGGCGGGCCCCGGGTTGCCCCGCGAACCGCCGTCCGCCTCGACGACCAGCCGCCTCGCCACGTCCCCAGCCCTCGCCTCTCGTCAGTCTCGGTCGGCCCGGGTCTACCCGGTCACCGGGTCGGCCCCGGCCTCACGGTCGGTCCGGCCTCAGCCCTTGGCGGGCTCAGGCAGGCGGACCAGGATCCGGCCGCACTCCTCGCACCGGACCACGGTCTCGGGTGCCGTCTTGCGGATCGCGTCCAGGTCGAGCGGGTTGAGCTCGAGCCGGCACCCCTCGCAACGCCGCCCGCGCAGGGCCGCGGCGCCCAGGCCACCGAGCTGGCCGCGCAGACGCTCGTAGAGGGCCACCAAGCCCTCGTCCAGCCCGGCAACGGCCGCCGCCCGCTCCTCGCGCACCCGCACCGCCTCGGCGTCGGCCTCGGCGTAGCCGGCGTCACGCTCGGCCTCGACGACCGCACGCTGGTCGGCCAGCGCCGTGTGCGCGCCCGTGAGCTCGGCCAGCGCGCTCTCGTGCGCCTCGAGGCGTTCCATCACCTCCAGCTCGACCTCCTCGAGCTCCGCCTGCCGGCGGGCGAGCGACTCCATCTCGCTGGTCAGCGCCTGCATGTCCTTCGCGGAACCCGCACCGGTGTCGAGCCGCTGCTGGTCGCGGCGGGCTCGCGCACGCACCTGCTCGACGTCCGCCTCGGCCTTGGCCACCTCGCGCCGCAGGTCCTCGACGGCGGTACGGCTGGTCACCAGCGCGGTGTACAGGTCGCCGACCTGGCTGTCGAGCTCGACGAGCCGGGCCAGCGCGGGCAGCGTGCGGCGCTTGTGCGCCAGCTGGTCGAGCCGGGTGTCGAGCGCCTGGACGTCCAGGAGTCGCTGCTGGTCCGCGACGGGTGCGTGGGGCACGGGGTTCCTTCCCTCAGGTCATGCCGGCGCGTCGGCCGGGCCGGCCACGCGACCCGTCCACGGGTCCGTGCGGCGCGTGCTGACGCGGGTCTCCACCGTAGTGCCCAGCGCCGCCAGGTCGGCCTCCAGGGCGCTCGCGCCGTGGGTGAGCCAGGGCCACTCGGACGCGAAGTGGGCCAGGTCGACCAGGTATGGCGTCGCCGCGCCGCCCCGCGCGTCGAACAGGGCCCGTTCGCGCTGCTCGGACGCGGGGTGGTGCCGCAGGTCGGCCGTGACGTAGGCGTCCACGCCGGCCGCACGGACCTGGTCGAAGAAGGAGTCGCCGGAACCTCCCAGCACCGCGACGGTCTCGACGCGCCCGTCCGGGTCGCCCGCGAAGCGCACGCCCTGCGCCGTGGCGGGCACCGCGCCGGCCACCTCGCGGGCGAACGCGGCCAGCGTCGTGGCCGCCGGCAGCCGCCCGACCCGACCCGACCCGGTCGACCCCGACCACGCGGCGAGCTCGAGCACGTCGAACGCCGGCTCCTCGTACGGGTGGGCCGCGCGCACGGCCGCGACCACGGCGTCCCGCAGCCGGCGCGGTGCGACCATCTCGACGCGCGCCTCGACCACGCGCGCGGCCACACCGGCCTCACCCACCGCCGGTCGTGCGTCCGGCGACGGGGTGAACGTGCCCTCGCCGGTGGAGGTCCACGCGCAGCGGCTGTACTCCCCCAGCGCGCCGGCACCCACGGCGGACATCGCCTCGACGAGCGCCTCGGCGTGCGCCACGGGGACGAACACCACGTGCTTGTCGAGCAGCTGCGCGGGCGCGGGCACCAGCGGACGGGTGTCCACCAGCCCGAGGGCGGCCGCCAGCGCGTCGGCCACGCCACCGGTGGCGACGTCGGCGTTGGTGTGCGCGGCGTACAGGCCGACCCCGGCGCGGATCAGCCGGTGCACGAGCGCGCCCTTGGCCGAGGTCGCGGCCACCGAGTGCACCCCGCGCAGCAGCAGCGGGTGGTGCGTGACGACGAGGTCCGCACCCCAGGCCACCGCCTCGTCCACGACGTCCAGGACGGGGTCGACCGCGAACAGGACGCGACGGACCACCTGGTCGGGGTCACCGACCACCAGGCCGACGCGGTCCCACGACTCGGCCGTGCCCGGCGGGTAGCGACGGTCCAGCGCGCCGACCACGCTCGCCAGCGTGGGTGCGGCGCCGTCCGCACCGCCGGTCCGGGGGTCCTGGGTCGTCGCGGTCACGGCAGCAGCATCGACTTCGTGGCGCGCCGCTCGTCCATCGCGGCGTACGCCTGGGCCACCTCGTCCAGCGGCAGGACCAGGTCGAACACCAGCCCGGGCTCGATCGCCCCGGACCACACCTCGTCGATCAGCTCGGGGATGTAGCCGCGCACCGGGGCCACGCCGCCGCCGACGGAGACGTTGGTGGAGAACATCTGCTGCACGGGCAGCTCGGGCCCACCGGCCGGGACGCCGACGAACCCGACCCGTCCGCCGGGCCGCGCGCTGTCCAGGGCCTGCTGCATCGACTCCTTGGTGCCCACGCACTCCAGCACGCTGTCCGCGCCGATGCCGTCGAGCAGGTCACGCACGCGTGCGACACCGTCGGCCCCGCGTTCGGCGACCACGTCGGTCGCCCCGAACCGCTCCGCGAGCCGCTGCCGGTCGGCGTGGCGGGACATCGCGACGACCCGCTCGGCGCCCAACCGGCGGGCGGCGATCACCGCGCACAGCCCGACCGCACCGTCACCGACCACGACGACCGTCGAGCCGGGGCCGACCTGGGCCGACCGTGCGGCGTGGTGGCCGGTGCCCATGACGTCGCTGAGGGTCAGCACGTGCGGCAGCAGCTCGCTCGACGGGTGCTCGGGCGCGGCGACGAGCGTGCCGTCCGCGAGGGGCACCCGCACGTACTCGCCCTGCCCGGCGTCGCTGGGGATGCCGTCGTGGTCGGGGGATCCCCACCACGCCAGCTGCTCGCACGAGGTGTGCACACCGTTGCGGCAGTGCACGCACGTGCCGTCGGCGATCGAGAACGGGGCGATGACGAACTGGCCCGGACGGATCGTGCGCACGTCCGCGCCGACCTCCTCGACCACGCCGACGAACTCGTGGCCGATCCGGCTGGGCTCCGTGGTCTGGCGCACCCCGCGGTACGCCCACAGGTCGGAGCCGCACACGCACGAGGCGACGACGCGCACGATCGCGTCGGTGGGGCGACGGATCACCGGGTCGGGGACCGTCTCGAGTCGGACGTCGTGGGGGCCGTGGATGACGGTGGCGCGCATGGTCAGACCCTACGACCATCAGTCGACGCGGACGGGGTCCCCCACCGTGACGTGCCCCGTGGTCACAGGCACCATCCGCACACCGAACCAGGTCTTGCCGTCCCGCTTACGGTGCATCGCCAGCGTGCGGATCGGCTCCGGTCCGCGGCGCCCCGTGCCGGGTTCGGTCGTGGTGAGGACGCAGCGGTCGCACTGCTCGGCGAACCGCAGCTCGACCTCACCGACCCGCAGCCGCGCCCACCCGTCCTCGGCGAACGCCTCGACGTCACCGCCGACGACCAGGTTCGGGCGGAACCTCTCCATGGGCAGCGGCGGGGGCACGGGCTCACCCCGGTCGATCGCGCCGGCGCCGATCCACGCGTCGAGCTGCGTCAGCGAGGCCTGCGTCGCCACGAGCAGCGGGGCTGCGTCGGCGAACGAGACGACGTCACCGACCAGACCACCGTCCTGCGGTCGGACAGGCCGTGCCGGGACCGACTGGTGCACCAGTCGCACCGGTCGGCCCAGCGCCGCCGAGAGCCACACGTGCGCGTCGTCCCCGGCCGGTGACGCCACGCCGACACCGGTCATCGTGACGGCAGCCTCGAGCGAGGAGTCCGGCACCGGCACGACCAGGGGCGCCTCGCCCTCCCGCGTGAGCCGGATCCCACCGCCGACCTGCGGCGTGGCACGCACCGTCAGCATCTGCGGGACGCGTCGTGCGGTGACCGTGTCCCCCGCCGGGTCGACGACCATCCAGCGCCGGTCACCGGCCAGACCCTCGGGCCGCACCTGCGCGGTCCGGACCGGCACACCCCGCAGCGACTTGACCGGGTGCACGGCCAGTCCGGCGACGAAGGCCTCGACGTGTGCGCTGCTGCTGATCACGCACCGGACCGTAGCAAGGGCGTGCGCGCTCGCCCGCGCCGGTAGGCTGTGCGACCGTTCCTCAGGGGCCTGTAGCTCAGTTGGTCAGAGCGCCGCGCTTACACCGCGGAGGTCGTCGGTTCGAGACCGGCCGGGCCCACCTCACACCGCGCTCAGTCCGCGCGTCCCGCACCGCCGGGCGCGCGAGACAGCTCACCCGGCTGCGAGCGCCTCGATGGCCCGCAGGTAACCGGCCAGGTCGCGGGCCTGCCCGCGCGGGTTCAGCACCGACCAGCGCAGGACACCCCGGGCGTCCACCAGGAAGCTGCCCCGCAGCGCCAGCCCACGCTCCTCGTCGAGCACGCCGTAGGCGCGCGCCACCTGTCCGTGCGGCCAGAAGTCGGACAGCAGGTCGAAGGTGTAGCCGTCCTGCTCCGCCCAGGCGCGCAGCGAGAACATCGCATCGCAGGAGATCGCGAGCAGCCGCACGCCGGCCCGGTCGAAGGCGTCGAGGTTGTCGCGCAGCTCGCACAGCTCGCCCGTGCAGATGCCGGAGAAGGCGAACGGCACGAAGACGAGCGCCACCGGCGTTCCTCTCAGCGCACTGAGCGTGACCGGTGTGCCGTGGGTGTCGACGAGCGTGAAGTCGGGGGCGAGGTCCCCGACGCGGGGGCCTGCGCTCACTTGCCTCGGCCGCGTGTCGCCAGACGCGTGGCCGACCACTCGGCAGCGATGGAGAAGGTGGTCATCGCGTGCAGGCCCGAGGTCGTGGCGGCCTCCTCGATGTCGCTGTGCGACACATGACCACGGCGACCGGCCTTGGGGACCAGGACCCAGATGGGCCCGTTGTCGTCCAGCACCGTCATCGCATCGACCAGGAAGTCCGTCAGGTCGCCGTCGTCGTCACGGAACCAGATGACGGCGCCGTCGGTGACGTCGTCGTACTCCTCGTCGACCAGCTCGGAGCCGGTGATCGTCTCCAGGCCTGCGCGCAGGTCCTGGTCGACATCCTCGTCGTAGCCGAACTCCTGGATCACCTGACCTGCGGTGAATCCCAGACGAGCCGCCGGCGTGGCGGAGTCGTCCGCTGTGGATGACACGTCCCGACCGATCCCTTCCGTCACGGTGTCCCTGTTCCGGGAGTCACCTGCTGATGTCCGCACACCGTAGCCCACCGCACACCGCCGGGCCCTGGCAAGGGCCCTCCGCCCGGCGCGCCACGCCCGGCCGCACCCATCCGGACCCGTCCGGTCCGGAGTGCGCGCTGCGGTGCACGTCACGTGTCACTCACGTCACGTCCAAGAAATCGGCCCCGCGTGTGACTTTCGGCCCAGAAGAGACCGAGAATGGTCGAACTACCCGCCCCTGCCGGCGGCGCTCCTGCGGGACGCCGACCGAGCAGGTCAGGGCCGAGATGCGCGCCGGGGCCGACCGGCCGGGCGCGCGCACGAGAGGCAAGGAGCGCTGGTGGCTTCGATCGACGAGACAGGCCCGCTGATCGGCGGCCTGCTCAGCCAGGTACCCGACATCGACCCGGGCGAGACCGGCGAGTGGCTGGAGTCCCTCGACGGGCTCATCGAGGACAAGGGTGGCCCTCGCGCCCGCTACATCCTGCTGAGCATGCTGCGGCACGCCCGTCAGAAGAACGTGGCGATCCCGACGTCCATCAACACCCCGTACGTCAACACGATCGCCGTGCACGACGAGCCGTACTTCCCCGGCGACGAGGTCATGGAGCGCCGCTACCGCTCGTGGATCCGTTGGAACGCCGCCGTCATGGTGACGCGCGCGCAGCGTCCCGGCATCGGGGTCGGCGGCCACATCTCCTCCTACGCCTCGGTGGCGACGCTGACCGAGGTCGGCCTCAACCACTTCTTCCGCGGCAAGGACCATCCGGGCGGCGGTGACCAGGTCTACTTCCAGGGTCATGCCTCCCCCGGCGTGTACGCCCGCGGGTTCCTCGAGGGCCGCCTGTCCGCCGACCAGCTCGACGGCTTCCGCCAGGAGGTCTCGCACCCCGGCGGCGGCCTGCCGTCGTACCCGCACCCGCGTCTGGCACCCGACCTGTGGGAGTTCCCCACGGTGTCGATGGGTCTGGGCCCCTCGTCCGCCATCTACCAGGCATGGACGAACAAGTACCTGCACCTGCGCGGCATCAAGGACACCAGCCAGCAGGACGTCTGGGCGTTCCTCGGCGACGGCGAGATGGACGAGCCCGAGTCGCGCGGCATGCTGCAGCTGGCCGGCCAGCAGGGCCTGGACAACCTCACGTTCGTCGTCAACTGCAACCTGCAGCGCCTCGACGGCCCGGTCCGTGGCAACGGCAAGATCATCCAGGAGCTCGAGGCCCAGTTCCGCGGGGCCGGTTGGAACGTCATCAAGGTCATCTGGGGCCGCGAGTGGGACGTCCTGCTCAACGCCGACAAGGACCGTGCGCTCGTCAACCTAATGAACGTCACCCCCGACGGTGACTTCCAGACGTACCGCGCCGAGTCCGGTGCGTTCATCCGTGAGCACTTCTTCGGTCGCGACCCGCGCACCAAGCAGCTCGTGGCGAACATGACGGACGACGAGATCTGGGCGCTCAAGCGCGGCGGGCACGACTACCGCAAGATCTACGCCGCCTACAAGGCCGCCCGCGAGCACACCGGTGCACCGACGGTGATCCTGGCGCACACCATCAAGGGCTACGGCCTGGGCTCGGGCTTCGCCGGGCGCAACGCCACACACCAGATGAAGAAGCTGAAGAACCAGGACCTGAAGAACCTGCGCGACTCGCTGCACATCCCGATCACGGACGAGCAGATCGACGCCGACCCGTACCTGCCCCCGTACTACCACCCGGGGCCGGACGACGAGGCCGTCCGCTACATGCTCGACCGTCGCCGCCAGCTCGGCGGCTTCGTGCCCGAGCGCCGCTCGACGCACACGCCGATCAAGACGCCCGAGCCGAAGGCCTACGAGAGCCTGGCCAAGGGGTCCGGCACGCAGGAGGTCGCCTCGACCATGGCACTCGTGCGCCTGTTCAAGGACCTGGTCAAGGACAAGGAGTTCGGCCACCGCCTGGTGCCGATCATCCCCGACGAGGCCCGCACGTTCGGCCTGGACGCGATCTTCCCGAGCGCGAAGATCTTCAACACCCTCGGGCAGAACTACCTCGCCGTGGACCGCGAGCTCATGCTGAGCTACAAGGAGTCCGAGTCGGGGCAGATCATGCACACGGGCATCAACGAGGCCGGGTCGGCATCGGCGTTCCAGGCCGTCGGTACGTCGTACGCGACGCACGGCGAGCCGCTGATCCCGTTCTACTTCTACTACTCGATGTTCGGGTTCCAGCGCACCGGCGACCAGTTCTGGGCCGCCGGCGACCAGATGACCCGCGGCTTCCTCATCGGGGCCACGGCCGGACGCACCACGTTGACGGGCGAGGGCCTGCAGCACGCGGACGGCCACTCGCCGCTGCTCGCCGGGACCATGAGCCACGTCGTGCACTACGACCCGGCGTACGGGTACGAGATCCGGCACATCGTGCGGGACGGGATCGAGCGCATGTACGGCGACGCCGGCGGTCGCGACCGTGACGTCATCTACTACCTCACGGTCTACAACGAGCCGATGATCCAGCCGGCCGAGCCGGAGGGCGTGGACGTCGAAGGCATCCTCAAGGGAATCCACCTCATCGCCCCCGCGCAGGGTGAGGGACCGAAGGCACAGATCCTCGCCTCCGGTGTCGCGGTGCCGTGGGCGCTGGAGGCCCAGCAGCTGCTCGCCGAGGACTGGGGCGTGCACGCCGCGGTGTGGTCGGTGACCAGCTGGAACGAGCTGCGCCGTGACGGCCTCGCCGCCGACGAGCACGCGTTCCTGCACCCGGGTGAGGAGCAGCGCGAGGCCTACCTGACGACCAAGCTCGCCGGGGCGGAGGGGCCGTTCGTGGCCACGACCGACTACGACCACCTGGTCGCCGACCAGGTGCGCGCGTGGGTGCCGGGCCGCTACGCGACGCTCGGGGCGGACGGCTTCGGCTTCTCCGACACGCGCGCCGCCGCACGCCGCCACTTCAAGATCGACGGCCCGTCGACCGCCGTGCGCGTGCTCCTCGAGCTCGCCCGCGAGGGCAAGGTGGCCGCCGACGCCCCGGCGCAGGCCATCGAGCGGTACCGCCTGCACGACGTGACGGCCGGGACGTCCGGCAACACGGGCGGCGACTCCTGAGGTCGGCTGCGGGTCGCTGACCCGTGGACGCACGAAGGCCCGGACGGCGATGCCGTCCGGGCCTTCGTCGCGTTCGCCGTCGGTGGTGCGCTCAGGTGCCTTGGATGCTCTGCTCCGCCTGGGCCACCGCGCGCACGAGCTCGTCGCGCAGCGCGCTCACCTTGCGCTGGTCCGGGTAGAGGTCCAGAGCCGCCAGGTGCTGCTTGGCGTCCAGGGGACGGCCGGCCTCGACGGCGGCGAGCACCAGCTCGCGCGCGATCTCCGGCGCATGCTCGCGGGGCCTCCAGTGCCCCGTGCCCAGACCCAGCGCCTCGACGGGCAGCCCCGCCTCGCGCAGCAACGCCAGCGCGGACACCAGTGCCTGCCCGGACGGGTCGCGCTCGGTGGCGGTGGCCAGACGGCGCAGGGTGCCCTCGTGGTCGTCCCGCACGGACAGCCGGGCGACCTCGATCAGCGGGTACCAGGCACGGGGGTTGCCGGCCAGCTCCTCGCCGAGCGCCCAGACGGCCAGGTCGGCGGCGCGCTGCCGCTCGCTCTCGTCGAGCGTGGCGGTCAGCGGGTCGTCGTCGCCGGAGGCGTCCGCCGCGCGCCGACGGACGATCTCGGCCAGGGCCCGGAAGGCCCGTTCGTTGTTGGGGTCGTCGCTGAGCATCGAGCGCAGCGCGTCCTCGTGGAGCGTGTCGCCGCGTCGTGCGGCCGTGGTCGGCCGTCGCGCGCCGACCCGTGATGCGGACGTCGGGCGCCGCATCAGCTGACGGAGTCGGGGCAGGAGTGCCATGTGGCGACCCTAGCCGCAACCGTGCACATCCCTCACCCGCTCCGGCCGCGCACAAGAGGAAACGGCCAACGCCCGCGGCGGCCGAGGAGCGGCCCCACTGCTCCCCGTGCGGGTCGACACGGATCGGCATTTGTCGACTCCCCACAAGGCTCCGCCTATGCTCGGCCCATGGTCAGTGCCCCGCGCCGCTCCCCCGCCGACGTCGTGGCAGGCGCCGAGCAGCCTCCGGGCGCCGGCGCGCAGGCCGACCCTCGGGCCGGCGCGGAGACGCAACGGCGGGTCCGCGAGGGCACCGGACCGCTCTCGGCCGCCGCCATGCGCCGCCTGGACAGCGACCTCGAGTGGTACCGCAGGCTGCCCGCCGAGGACCGCTCATGGGTGGGCCTGGTGGTGCAGGCAGGCATCACGGCCTTCGTCACCTGGTTCAACGCACCCGCGCTGCCCCCGCACGGCGTCGGCGACATCTTCGCGGCGGCACCACCGGAGCTGACACGCTCGATCTCCCTGCAGCACACGCTGCAGCTCGTGCGCGTGATCGTCGACGTCGTCGAGGCGCACTCCGACCAGCTGGCCGCCCCGGGCGAGGAGCGCGAGGTGCGCGAGGCGGTGCTGCGCTACTCGCGCGAGGTCGCGTTCTCGGCGGCCGAGGTCTACGCCCGCGCGGCCGAGGTGCGCGGGGCGTGGGACGCACGGCTCGAGGCGCTCGTGGTCGACGCCCTGGTCCGCGGGGACGTCGACGACTCGTTGCGCTCACGTGTGGCCGCCCTCGGCTGGAGCGGGCACGGCTCGATGCTCGTCATGACGGGTACGTCCGCCGGCCCCCTCGACGAGGTGCGCTCGGCCGACCTGCGGCGTGTGCTGCGCCGTGCCGTCGACGACGCGCTGGTCGGCATCCAGGGCAACCGCCTGGTCGTGTTCCTCGGCGGGCGCGGTGACCTGCTGGCCGCCGCGCACGCCCTGACGTCCCGGTTCGGCCCGGGTCCGGTGGTCATCGGACCGGTCGTGCAGGACCTGGCCGACTGCTCCCGCTCGGCACGCGCCGCCCTGGCCGGACTCGTCGCCGCGGCAGCCTGGGAGCAGGCCCCCCGACCCGTGCAGGCCGACGAGCTGCTGCCCGAACGTGTGCTGGTCGGCGACGCCACCGCCCGACGCGTGCTCGTGCAGCAGGCGTACGTGCCGTTGGCCGCGGGCCAGGGCTCGCTGCTGGAGACGCTGTCGGCCTACCTCGGCACCGGCCGTTCGCTCGAGGCGGCCGCCCGCACGTTGTACGTGCACCCCAACACGGTCCGCTACCGCCTGCGCCGCGTCGCCGACGTCACCGGGTGGGACCCCCTGGACGCCCGCGAGTCGTACGTGCTGCAGACGGCGCTCGCGGTGGGTCGTCTGGACGGCACCGGCACGCCGGAGCCCGGCAGCTGACCCTCGCGAGCACGGTTCGTCGAACCCTCGACCGGACGGCCACCTTTGTAGGACCCGCACAAGGGGTGCGGTGATCCTTGGTGTGCGCCGTGAGCCGGTCGAACCGGTCAGGCCGGGCACAGTGGTCGGGTGCTCGTCGTCGTCAGCCCCGGTCAGGGCGCCCAGTCCCCCGGCATGCTCGCCCCATGGCTCGAGCTGCCCGTCGTCGCCGAGACGCTCTCGCGTGCGAGCGCCACGACAGGCGTCGACCTGCTCGCCCACGGGACGACGTCGGACGCCGACACGATCCGTGACACCGCCGTGGCCCAGCCGCTGCTCGTCTCGACGGCCCTGGCGGCCCTGCGGGCGGTGCTGGACATCGACGCCGACACCCCGCTGGCGGACGCCCTGACCGGCCGGGCCGACGCCGTCGCAGGGCACTCGGTCGGCGAGCTCGCCGCGGCGGCGGCCGCCGGGGTCCTTGCCGAGGACGACGCCCTGCGCCTGGTGACTGTGCGCGGAGCGGCCATGGCTCGCGCCGCCGCAGTCACCCCGACGGGGATGGCCGCGGTGCTCGGCGGCGACCCGCAGGAGGTTCTCGCGGCCCTCGCCGACCTCGGCCTGGTGCCCGCCAACGTCAACGGTGGCGGGCAGGTCGTCGCCGCCGGGACGACCGAGGCGATCGCCGCCCTGGTCGCCGCACCGCCGACACGTGCCCGCGTGATCCCCCTGCAGGTGGCCGGCGCCTTCCACACCGAGCACATGGCACCGGCCGTCGAGGAGCTGCGTGCCGCCGCCTCGGGCGTGGCCGTGTCCGACCCGAGCACGCCGCTGCTGTCCAACGCCGACGGTGCCGTCGTGACCTCCGGGGCGGAATCGCTGCACCGCATCGTCGCCCAGGTGGCACACCCCGTGCGCTGGGACCTGTGCCAGTCGACGCTCGTCGAGCGGGGCGTCACCGGGCTGCTCGAGCTGGCCCCCGGCGGGGTGCTCACCGGCCTGGCCCGGCGTACGCTGCCCGGCGTCGAGACCGTCGCCCTGAAGTCCCCCGCCGACCTCGACGCCGCCCGCGACCTCGTCCGTCGGCACGCAGGTACGGCACTGTCCACCGACCCCAGCAGCCAGGAGCGCACGTCGTGACCCGTCCGACCCTCACCCAGTCCTCCGGCCCCGCCTACTCGCGCATCCTGGGCCTGGGTGGTGTCCGCGGCGAGCGCGTCGTCCCGAACGACGACCTCGTCGGCCCGATCGACTCCTCCGACGAGTGGATCCGGCAGCGCACGGGGATCATCACCCGTCGTCGTGCGGAGGCCGGCACGGACGTGCTGGACCTGGCCGAGGGTGCGGCGCGCGCCGCGATCGAGAACGCCGGGCTGACCGGTGCCGACATCGACGCCGTGATCCTGTCGACGGTCACCTACTTCCACCAGACGCCTGCGGGTGCCGCGATCCTGGCGGACCGCCTGGGCGCCACGCCGGCGGCGGCCTACGACATCTCGGCCGCGTGCGCGGGCTACTGCTACGGCATCGGCCAGGCGGACGCCCTCGTCCGTTCGGGTGCGGCACGCCACGTGCTGGTCATCGGCGCCGAGAAGATGAGCGAGTTCGTCGACCCGACGGACCGCAGCATCTCGTTCCTGCTCGGCGACGGCGCCGGCGCGGTCGTCATCGGCCCGTCCGACTTCCCTGGCATCGGCCCCACCGTGTGGGGTTCCGACGGCGGGCAGGCGCAGGCCATCCGGCAGACGCACTCCTGGCTCGACACGCGCGACCACGGCGCCGGCTGGCCGACGCTGCGCCAGGAAGGTCAGTCGGTGTTCAAGTGGGCCGTGTGGCAGATGGCGCCGATCGCGCAGAAGGCCCTCGACGCCGCGGGGGTCACCGCCGACCAGATCGACGCGTTCATCCCGCACCAGGCGAACATGCGGATCATCGACCAGATGATCAAGCAGCTCAAGCTGCCCGAGTCGGTCGTGGTGGCCCGCGACATCGCCGACACCGGCAACACCTCGGCCGCCTCGATCCCGCTGGCCACCGAGCGCCTGCTGCGCGAGGGCCAGGTCTCCAGCGGCGCGCTCGCCCTGCAGATCGGCTTCGGCGCGGGACTGGTGTACGCCGCCCAGGTGGTCGTCCTGCCCTGAGCAGGCCGACCCGCACGCCCCGGTACCGTCGACCCGGCTGTACCGTTCACGACCACCAGCACTCACCCGCAGTCGTCCCCGACTGCCCACCTTGGAGGAGACACCGATGGCGCACAGCGAGCAGGACATCCTGGCCGGCCTGGCCGAGATCGTCAGCGAGGAGACGGGTCTGCCGACCGACTCCGTCCTGCCCGAGAAGTCCTTCACCGACGACCTCGACATCGACTCGCTGTCGATGATGACGATCGTCACGCTCGCCGAGGAGAAGTTCGACGTGCGCATCCCCGACGACGAGGTCAAGAACCTCGTCACGGTGGGCGACGCCGTCTCCTTCATCGCGGGAGCCCAGGCCTGAGCCTGCACCCCTGACGGGTCTTCCCTGCACGCAGGGCCCTGACCGGTCGCCGCTGCGGCGCGCGACCGGTCGGGGCGACCCACCCGGGCACGACCCCTGACCGGACCACGCGAGCCACTGCTCGACCGCCGACTGGAGCACCGATGAGCCACGTACCCGACGTCGTCGTCACCGGCCTGGGCGCCACGACCCCGCTGGGCGGGGACGTGCCCAGCACCTGGAGCGCCGCGCTGGCGGGCCAGTCCGGTGCCCGCACGTTCGACAACGACTGGGTGGAGACCTACGGCCTGCCCGTCACCTTCGCGGCGACCATCAAGGTCTCGCCCGAGGACGTCCTGACCCGTCCTGAGATCAAGCGCATGGATCCCTCGGCGCAGTACGCGATCATCGCCGCCCGCGAGGCGTGGGCCGACGCGGGCAGCCCCGAGGTCGACGGCGAGCGCCTCGGCTCGGTCGTGTCCTCCGGCATCGGCGGCATCTGGACCACGCTCGACGGCTGGGACACCCTGCGCGAGAAGGGCGCCCGCCGCGTCCTGCCGATGACCGTGCCGATGCTCATGCCGAACTCCCCCACCGCGTACGTCTCGCTCGAGCTCGGCGCTCGGGCCGGTGCGCACGCCCTGGTCTCCGCGTGCGCGAGCGGCGCCGAGGCCATCGGGTACGCGGTCGAGATGATCCGTTCCGGCCGTGCCGACGTGGTCGTGGCCGGCGGCACCGAGGCGTCGATCCACCCGATGCCGATCGCGGCCTTCGCGGCCTCGCGCACGCTCTCGCTGCGCAACGACGACCCGCAGGGCGCCTCGCGTCCGTACGACCGGGCCCGTGACGGGTTCGTCATCGGCGAGGGCGCCGGCGTGGTGGTCCTGGAGTCCGCGGAGCATGCTGCCGCCCGCGGCGCACGCGTCTACGCGAAGGTGTCCGGCGTCGGCCTGTCCGCCGACGGGTACCACATCACGTCGCCCGAGCCGTCGGGCGACGGTCAGATCCGCGCGATGCGGGCGGCTCTCGAGGAGTCCGGTGCGTCGGCGGCGGACGTCGTGCACGTCAACGCGCACGCCACCTCGACCGTGGTGGGCGACCTCATCGAGGCGCGCAGCATCCGCGGCCTGCTCGGTGGCGACGCGGACCACGTCGCCCTCTCCGCGACCAAGTCGATGACCGGGCACCTGCTCGGTGGCGCGGGCGCGTTGGAGACGATCTTCACGATCCTGGCCCTGCACGACCGCCAGGCGCCGCCGACGATCAACGTCACCGACCCGGACCCCGAGCTGGTCCTCGACCTGGTGCGTGACACGCCGCGCGCGTTGCCCGCCGGGCAGATCGCCGCGGTGAACAACTCGTTCGGGTTCGGCGGGCACAACGTCGCCCTGGTGCTGACCTCGGTCTGACCGCTCGGCGCCTCGTCGGTCGAAGGCCGTCGGCCGCTCCCTCGAGGAGCAGTCGACGGCCTTCGTGGTCGATGGCGCGTCCGCCCGGTCACCCGGCCTGCGACGGTGCGACGTGGCGGTCGGCCGCGTGGATCGCGATCAGCCGACGCGGTGCAGCCACCGGACGGGCGCGCCGGCACCGGCGTACCGGAACGGCTCGAGCTCGTCGTCCCAGGCCTGGCCGAGCGCCAGGTCGAGCTCGGCGCGCAGACGCAGCGGGTCCGCGGCGTGCTCGAGGGCCGCCCGGATGCGGTCCTCGGGGACGACGACGTTGCCGTGCACGTCGGTCGCCGCGTGGAAGATGCCCAGCTCAGGGGTGTGGCTCCACCGGGAGCCGTCGGCCCCGTGGCTGGCTTCCTCGGTCACCTCGTAGCGCAGGTGAGCCCAGCCGCGCAGGGCGGAGGCCAGACGCGCGCCGGTGCCCTGGGCGCCCTGCCAGGAGTACTCGCCGCGGTAGAAGCTCGGTCCGGCAGGCTGGGGTGTCCAGTCCAGCGTGACGCGTGCGCCCAGCACGTTGCCTGCCGCCCACTCCACGTGGGGGCACAGCGCGCGAGGTGCTGAGTGCACGAAAAGTACACCGCGGGTGATCGCACCGGCCATGTCATCCTCCTGACGGCTCGAGGTTCGCCTTCCCCAACGACCTCGCACCGTGATCCGGAGGCATCACAGCAGTACGCACGCAGTGTGCTGGGCGCAAGCATGCCCGACATCGAGGCCCAGCGCCAGCGTGCTCGCCGAACCGGCAGCCTGGACCTGCAGGTCAGAGCTGGTCGCGGATGGCCCGCATGGCCTTCTTGCGGACCGAGCGCTCGAGCCGGTCGAGGTAGAGCATGCCGTCGAGGTGGTCGACCTCGTGCTGGAGGCAGCGCGCCATGAGCTCGGTCCCCTCGACCACGACCTCCTTGCCGTCCAGGTCGGTGCCGACGACCCGGGCGTACCAGGCTCGCTTGGTGGGGTACCACAGGCCGGGGACGGACAGGCAGCCCTCGTCGCCGTCCTGGTACTCGTCCTCGGACAGCTCGACGATCACGGGGTTGAGCACGTAGCCGACCTCGTCGTCGATGTTCCACGAGAACGCGCGCAGGCCCACGCCGATCTGGTTGGCGGCCAGGCCGGCGCGACCGTCGTGGTCGACCGTCTCGAGCAGGTCCTCGACCAGGCCGCGCACGCGGTCGTCGATCGTCGTGATGGGTTCGCAGGGCGTGCGCAGCACCGGGTCGCCGACGGTTCGGATCTCTCGCATGGCCATGCCGGGATTCTTTCACGACCCGGCCCCGGTCCGGGCGACGGTGAGGCGCCGGCCGGAGGGCGCTTGCCGATCGAGCCGGGTCGTCCTATGTTTGTACTGACCGGTCAGACCAAGAGGCCGGGATCGACGACGAAGGACATGCGCGTGCCCACCGCAGCCTCGAACCAGAGCACCACCCGCCACCTGACCGCGCCGGCGACCGCCGACGGCACCCCGACCGCGTCGCCCGGCGATGCCGCAGCCTCCGCCGGTACGCCGGCCGCGACGCCCGCGGTCGTCGCGCGCGGACTGCACCTGCACACGCGGCGCGGCATCGTCTACGGGCCGGTCGACCTCGACATCCCCGAGGGCACCCTCGCCGTGGTGCAGGGCCCCCAGGGCGGCGGGCGCTCCAGCCTGCTGCTGACCCTCGCCGGCCGCATGGTGCCCGATTCCGGCTGCACGCTGCGGGTGCTCGGCGAGACGCTCCCCCGCCGCCGCACCGCGGTGCAGAAGCGCGTGGCCATCGCCGGGTTCCACGGGATCGACGACCTCGACGAGGCCGTGACCGTCGGCGAGGCCACCCGCGAGCGGCTCGCCTGGCTCTCCCCCTGGCACCGCCGGGTGCCGCGTGTGGATCAGGCGACCCTCGCCGCCCTGGTGGCCCCCGTGTTCGGCGACCGGCCGCTGCCGCGCACCGAGACCCTGATCTGGGACCTCGACGAGGTCGACGCCATGCTGCTGCGGATCGCGTTCGCCATGGCGCAGGAGCCCGAGCTGCTCGTGGTCGACGACGTCGACCAGGTGCACGACTCCGTCCGGCGGCAGACCGTGTGGGCGCGCCTGGAGGCCATCGCAGCCACGGGCACCACCGTGGTGGCCTCGGTCGCCTCCCTCGACGAGGTGTCCCGCATGCACTGGGCCGGCCGGCCCGAGCAGATCACGCTGGCCACCGGCCCGCACGCCGTCCCCGCCGCCTGACCCACCCCCACGAAGGACTCTCCCCTCATGCTCTCGCTCACCTCCACCGGCACCGAGCTGCGCCGGTTCCGTCGGGGCACGCTGCCCCGCCTGGCCGTCGCGGCCATGGTGCTGGTCCCGCTGCTCTACGGCGCGCTCTACCTGTGGGCCTTCTGGGACCCCACCGGCAACATGGACCGGCTGCCCGTGGCGCTGGTCAACGCCGACGAGGGCGCGACCCTCGACGGCGAGGCCCTGCACGCCGGCGACGACGTGACCGCCCGACTCGTGGAGTCCGGTGACCTGCAGTGGGTGGAGACCGACGCGCAGGACGCCGCCGACGGCGTCGCCGACGGCACCTACTACTTCGCCCTCACCGTCCCGGCGAACTTCTCGACCGACATCGCCTCCGCCGGCTCCGACACCCCGACCGGGGCCTCGCTGCTCGTCACCTACAACGACGCGAACTCCTTCCTCGCTTCCACGCTCGGGCGCTCGGCCATGGCCCAGGTGCAGGCGGCTGTCCGCGCCACGGTCGGCGAGCAGGCCGTCGACAAGGTGCTGGTCGGTCTGGGGTCGGCCCGTGACGGCTTCGCGCAGGCGTCGGACGGCGCACTGACGCTGAGCGCCGCCAGCGGCACGTTGTCCGACGGCGCCCACCAGGTGGCCGACGGCGCCCTGACGGCAGCAGACGGCGCGGCCCAGCTGGCCGACGGGTCCACGACCCTCGCCGACGGCACCGACACCCTCGCCAGCGGTGCAGGTCAGCTGGCCACCGGCGCGAGCACCCTGTCGGCCGGTGCGGCCAAGGCCTCGACCGGCGCCGCCACGCTCGCCACCGGTGCGAACCAGCTCGCCACCGCCACCGCCGGCGCGGCAGCCAAGTCGGGCGACCTGGCCAGCGGAGCCGCGCAGGTCAACGCCGGCGTCCAGCAGCTGGCAGCCTCCGTCAAGACGACCGCCACGCAGTCGCAGTCCCTGACGGGCTACCTGACGACGCTCACCGGCTCGCTCACCAGCATCGCTCAGAGCAACGCCGCCGCCGGCGACCTGGCCACCGCAGGCAGCATCAGCACCGCGCTCACCCAGTTCCAGACCTCCGTCGCCGGGCTCGACCTGCCCACCGCCGACGCGCAGAAGGCCTCCCTCGCCCAGCTCACGGCACTGACGGCCGGGGCGCAGCAGGTCGCCGACGGCACAGCGGCACTGCGCGACGGTCTGGGCACGCTCTCCTCGAAGACCACCGAGCTGTCCACCGGGGCCGCCGCCCTGTCGACCGGCACCGCACAGGTGGCCACCGGTGCCGGGCAGCTCGCCACGGGCTCGGCCACGCTCGCCAGCGGGGCGACCCGCCTGCAGACCGGCACGCACACCCTGGCCGCGGGGGCCTCGCAGCTGGCCGCGGGCACCGGCACGCTCGCGGACGGCGCCGCCCAGGTGGCAGACGGCACCGACCAGGTCGGTGACGGTGCGCAGACGCTCGCCGACGCGCTCGCCGACGGTGCCACGCAGATCCCCGACGACTCCGACACTCTGCGCGCGGACCGCGCCGAGGTCATCAGCGCCCCGGTCACCGTGGCCGACGAGGACATGGCCAAGGCCGAAGGCTTCGGCGAGGGCTTCGCACCGTTCTTCATCCCGCTGGCCCTGTTCGTCGGCGCCCTGATCACGTGGCTGCTGCTGCGGCCGCTGCCCACCCGTGCCCTGGCCACCCCGATCAACGGGCTCCGGACCGCGTTCAGCGGGTACCTGCCTGCGCTCGCGCTCGGTGTCGCGCAGGTCGCCGTGATGCTCGGCGTCATCCACTACGGCGTCGGCCTGCAGATGCACACCACGCTGGGCACGATCGGGTTCACCCTGCTCGTCGCGGCCACGTTCCTCGCCGTGCAGCAGGCGCTCATGGCGCTGCTGGGCCCGGCCGCCGGCAAGGTCGCGGTGCTCGCCCTGCTCATGCTGCAGCTCGCCTCGTCGGGCGGCACCTACCCGGTGGAGACGACGCCCGCGTTCTTCCGGGTCGTGCACCCCCTGCTGCCCATGACGTACGCGGTGACGGGGCTGCGCCAGGTCATCACCGGCGGGATCGACGCCCGGCTGTGGGCGTCGGTGGCGGTGCTGGCCGGGTTCCTCGTCGGCTCGCTCGCCCTGACCGCGTGGCGCGCCGGGCGGCTGCGGACGTGGAGCATGGCGCGCCTGCACCCGGCCCTCGAGATCTGACAGGCTTCCGTCATGGCATCCCCCACCCCTGTGCCGCCCACCTCGTCGACGACGCCGGCCGCCCCTGCGCTGCGACGCGAACGCGGCACGGGGGTGCGGGAGCAGATCCTCGACGCGGCCGTCGCCCTGATCGCCGAACGCGGCTTCGGCGCGACGTCCGTGGACGACATCGCGGCCGCGGCCGGCGTGGCCAAGGGCAGCGTGTTCTACAACTTCGGGAACAAGGCCTCGCTCTTCGAGACGGTGCTGGTCGAGGGGGTCGCCCGCCTGACGGGGGCCCTGACCGTGGCCGTCGCCGGCCTGCACGGCCGCGAGGCGATCGAAGCCCTCGTCGCCGAGCTGCTGCGACGGATCCACGAGCACCCCGACTTCGCCAAGGTGCTGGTCGCCGAGGTGTTCCGCACCGGTCGCGACTGGCAGGAGTCGATCCGCCTCGTGCACGACGAGGCGATCGGCACCTTCGCCACGGTCGTCGCGGAGACCTGGCCCGAGCGTGACGCGATGCTCACGGGGGCGGCGCTGTTCGGCGCGGCCGTCGTCGCCGGGCTCTCCTGGTTGGTGTTCCAGCCCGAGCGCCCCCTGGAGGACGTCCTGACCGCGGTGCTGGACGCCGTGCACTGACAGACCCGAGCGGGGCGAACCTGACGCGAGGACCAGCATGCCCGCGGGACCTCAGGCATGACAGAAGGGCCGGCCCTGACCTTGCGGTCAGGACCGGCCCTTCTGGTTGCTCAGCGGGCGATCACTCGCCGGCGCGCTGCTGCGGGATGCCCGACAGCAGCGAACGGACCTCGGCCTCGTGGAAGCGGCGGTGACCACCGAGGGTCCGCACGGCCGAGAGCTTGCCGGCCTGGGCCCAGCGCGTGACCGTCTTCGGGTCGACGCGGAAGAGCACCGCGACCTCACCCGGGGTCAGAAGAGCGCCCTGCTGGAGGGGGGCCTCGGAGATGGTGGAGATGCTCATGGGATTGCTCCTCGTCGTTCGGTAGCTCGGCTGACCTTGTAGGTCCCGTGGCTTTGCGTCCCCACCTTGCGGCGGGTTTGCCGTTTTCGCTGACAAGGGAACTATGCCCGAATCGAGAGGTGTTGTGCAACCTGCGAATCGGGTCGATCGGCCCGCAACCGGGTGAACTTCACAGGCGCCCCCTTGCCGGGCACCACCCGACGCCCGTGGGAGCCGGTGTGGGAACGCTCCAGCCGGCGCCTCGACCACAGCGCCACGACTACCCTGACGGTCAGCGAGGGGCAGTAGCTCAGCCGGTCAGAGCAGCGGACTCATAATCCGTGGGTCGTGGGTTCAAGCCCCACCTGCCCCACCTTGCAGCAGGGAGCGCCCCCTCCTCAGGAGGCACCAGCCACCGCGGGTACGGTGGGGTCGTGTCCTTGCTCCGCCGTCGCCGCACCCTTCCCGCCGAGATGCAGGCGCAGGTGCGCCTCGCGCCCCACGACGCCGTCCTGACGGCGGTCGAGCTGACCGACGGACGCTGGGCGGTCGCCACCCGCGCCGGCCTGCAGCTGATCGACCGGACGTCGGCCACACGGCACGCCTGGTCCGACGTGGACCGGGGCTCGCTCGAACCCCAGGCGCGCGTCCTGACGGTCCACTGGGTCGACGGCACCTCCAGCGCACTCCCTCTGCCCTCCGACCGGCACGCCCCACGGTTCGCCCAGGTGTTCCGCGAGCGCGTGCAGCAGTCCGTGGTCCACGACCGGCCCGTCGCCCTGCCCGGGGGGCGCCAGGTCAGGGTCGCCCTGCGGCGGGATCCCGGTGGCGACCTGTTCACGCAGGTGCTCGGGGACGGTGGTGTCGACCTCGACGACCCGGCCGTCGCGGCCCTCGTGGACGCTGCCGAGGACCAGGTCCGCGACGCGGCCGGCCTGCTGCGCTGAGCGGTTCGGAGCACCCGCAGGCGGCTGCTAGAGTTCTTCCCGCACGATCCCTCGTAGCTCAATTGGCAGAGCATCCGACTGTTAATCGGACGGTTACTGGTTCGAGTCCAGTCGAGGGAGCAAGCACCCGAGGGCCTCTGACCAGCAGATTTGCTGGGCGGGGGCCCTCCTTCGTGGCCTGGCGTGCAACATGAGTGCAGTAGCGGTCGGCCTTTCGAGGCGCCCAGGGGCGCTGGAGCATGATCGGAGCACCTCGCACCCAGCGGGGCGGGCCAACTCGGCGGCACTGGACAACGCACAGACCGTCGCGCGAGCCACCTGTCCAGGAGCACCGACCAGTTGCTCGCAGATCACACGGACCGCTCAGCACGCTGCGCGCCGCCGATCAGCCCGCGGTGTCGGTCTCAGCGCGCACGCCGGCGTCGACCGAGGGACGCAGCCTCACCCCGTCGCCAGCGGCCGCAGTACATCGGCACGACCCGAGGAACGGCAGCTCGGCGGCGCCCTGCACGGGGCGTGCGCCGCACTCGGGCAGGCCGCCGAGTGGAACGCGGCAACCTTCGCGCTGCTCGCACGCTGCGAACAGGTCTACGTCCCGATCGAGAGCCTGACCGGAGACCAGCTCAGCGACCGACCCGACCTCGCAGCCGCTCGACTCACCGGCACCAGCCGACTGACCCCCGCTCCCGCCGAACGTACCGAGACCACGCTCGACCGCTACCGCGACGTCACCCGGATCAGCACGCTGCCGCATCTCGCCGCCCGTCGCGAGGCTCAGGTGAGCCGCTGCACTGCCGACCTGGACGGCCGCGTTCTGGCGATCGCGCCACGCTACGGCCCGTAGCGGAGGTTCGCGTGGCCGGTCAAGCAGGGCCCAGCCGGATGCCCGCAGATGCCAGCGCCGTCGCGGCGAGCTCGAGGACGAGCTCGGAGTGGTCGAGCCGGACATCGCGCTCAGCCAGGTCCTGGGTGCGGATCATGGCCTCGAACGCGCGGAACTCCTCGACCATGCGGTGCTGGTGCAGCTTCTGGTCCACGACCTGCGTGTCCTGCCCGCGCAGCGTGATCGAGAAGTCGTCGCAGACGTTCGGCGGGCTGGTCATGAGGATCGTGCCGTCGTTGCCCTGCAGCTTGGTGCGGATCGGGCCCCCGGAGTCCTTCGCGCACACCAGGACGGCGGTGCAGGTCCCGTAGTCGAGGACGACGACGCCCGAGGTGTCCACGCCGCGCTCGATGTTCGCGGTGTAGCTGATGGTCTGCGGCCGACCGAGCAGACCGGCGACGAAGTGCAGCGTGTAGATGCCGATGTCCATCAGCGCCCCGCCGCCCATCGCGGGGTCGAAGGCGGGCAGCACGGTGCCCTCCCGGAACGCCGGGTACCGCGAGGAGTACTGGGAGTACTCGCACTGCACGAGCTTGAGCTCGCCGAGCTGCGGCAGGCTCTCCTTGATCGCCTGGTAGTTCGACAGGTACTGGGTCGTGACCCCTTCGACGAGGATGAGGTCACGCTCCTGCGCGATCGCCCGCAGCTCGGCCAGGTCGGCCACGCCCAGCGTGAACGGCTTCTCGCAGATCACGTGCTTGCCGGCCAGCAGTGCCCGCTTGGCGAACGGTGCGTGCAGCGAGTTGGGAAGGCCGACGTAGACGGTGTCGACGTCGGGGTCCGCCAGGCACGCGTCGAGATCCGTGTAGACCGCCGGGATCGCGTACGTCGCGCTGAGCTCGTCCAGGTCGGGGCGCACGGACTCCAGGCCGAAGATCGCGCGCAGGGCCAGGCCGGGGATCTCGTGGGAGATCGACAGGAAGTCGCGCACGATCATGCCCGACCCGAGGATCGCGAGGTTCATCGCCCGGCCTCCTGCTCGACGAGCGGGCGGATGGCGTCCTCGAGGATCTGGATGAGCTCGATGGTCTGCTCGTCCTGCACGAGCTTGGGGGCGCCGTCGACGATCGAGGCGTGCACGCCGTCGTAGATGCGGCCGTAGTCGCCGACCTGCGAGATCACCTTCTCCTCGTGGTAGACGCCGTCCTCGTCGTAGTACGTGAGGGTGCCGTAGTGCTCGGGCAGGTCGACGCCGAAGCCCGGCCGCCCGGGCAGGTAGAAGAGCTTGAGGTGCTCCTCCTGGCGATCCTTGACCGCCTTCACGAAGGCGCCCTTCGTGCCATACACGACGAAGCTCGGGCGCTCCTTCACGCGGAAGAAGCTCGACTTCACCGACACCTTGAACGCGCCGTAGAACAGGTCGAGGTCGAAGTAGTCGTTCATGCGGCCCGGGCCGAGCAGCTGGCGGACCTCGGAGTGGATCCGGTCGGGGCTGCCGAAGTAGCCGAGCACCTGGTCGACGGTGTGCACGCCGTGCCCGTACAGGTACGACCAGTCGGGGTCGAAGTGCGTGACGCTCAACGGCCACTCGGGCCGGTAGTAGTCGAAGTGCATCTCGAGCTCGAGCAGGTCGCCCAGCACACCGGACTCGATCACCTTCTGCACCGTGAGGAAGTCCGCGTCGAAGCGCCGGTTCTGGTAGCACTGCAGGAACAGGCCTTTGGCCTGCGCCAGGGCGAACAGCTCGCGTGCTTCGGCGGCCGTCGGCGCGAACGGCTTCTCCACCAGGGCGTTCTTGCCGTGCTCGAGGGCCGCCCGGGCGAGCTCCACGTGGGTGTCGTGCGGCGTGCAGATCACGACCAGGTCGATCTGCGGGTCGTCCCAGATCTCCTGCAGGTCCTCGACGTACGTGACGCCCTCGACAGGCGCCCACGGGGAGGGCGTGGGTGCGTAGATCGTCTTCACCCGGAACGTGTCCGGGCGGGTCAGCACGAACGGCAGGTGGTAGCGGTTCGCGCTCTTGCCGTTGCCGATGTAGGCGAGGGTCAGCATGACGGTGCTCCTTCGGGGCGGCTGGTGCGCCGCACGATCGGTGCTGCGATGAGGGGGTGGGCGGGCCGGTCGGTCACTCGCCGAGGCCGGCGGCGAACGCCGCGACGACGGTCTGCAGGTCGAGGTCGGCCTGCTCGCCCTCGCAGCGGACGGTCAGGGTGCGTCCGCCGGCGATGGCGGCGCCCATGACGCTCAGGACGGACCGGGCGTCGATGGTCCGGTCGTCGAGCACGAGCTGGGTGGACGAGCTCAGGGCGGAGGCCACGCGCACGAGCTCGGTTGCCGGGCGTGCGTGCAGACCGGAGGGGTTGGTCACGGTGACCTCGGCGGTCGCGATCATCGGGGTGCTCTCCTCAGGGGACGGGGGCTGGATCTGGGGCACCCGACGGTGCCCGGGCACGGTGCGGTGACGTCAGGACGGGGGCCCCTGACGTCACCGCACCGTGGGTCAGGGACGGGTGAGGCTGGCGCCGTTGGTGGCGATGACCCGCGCGTACCAGCCGAAGGACTTCTTGCGGTAGCGCTCGAGGCTGCCCGAGCCGTCGTCGTGACGGTCGACGTAGATGAAGCCGTACCGCTTGCTCATCTGGGCGGTGGACGCGGAGACGAGGTCGATGGGGCCCCACGTGGTGTATCCGAGGACCTCCACCCCGTCCTCGATCGCCTCACCGAGCTGGACCAGGTGGTCGTTGAGGTAGTCGATCCGGTAGTCGTCCAGAACCGTCTTGACCCCGTCGACCTCGACGAGCTCGTCGCGGGCCCCCAGGCCGTTCTCGACGACGAACAGCGGCTTGCGCCACCGGTCCCAGAAGTCGTTGGCGATGATCCGCAGGCCCACCGGGTCGATCTGCCAGCCCCACTGCGAGGCCGGCAGGTGCGGGTTCGGCACGCCGCCGAGGATGTTCCCCTCGCCGGCCGCCTGCTTGGCGGGGTCGGCGGTCTGGCACACTGACATGTAGTAGGAGAAGGACACGAAGTCGACGGTGTGCGTCAACGTCTGGCGGTCCTCGTCGGTGATGTCCAGCTCGATGCCCTGCTCGCGCAGGAACCGCAGGGCGTACCCCGGGTAGGCGCCGCGCGTGTGGATGTCGCCGAAGAAGTAGTTGTCGTGCTGGGCGGCCTGCACCGCCAGCGCGTCGGCCGGGTCCGGGGTCAGCGGGTAGACCGGGATTGCGATGAGCATGCAGCCGACCTGGATGTCGGGGTTGACCTCGTGCGCGATCCGTGTGGCGGCCGCCGACGCGACCAGCTCGTAGTGCGCCGCCTGGTACAGCTCGCCCTTCGACAGCTGGTCGGGCGGGGTGGTGATGCCACCCGACAGCAGCGGGGCGTGCAGCACCGAGTTGATCTCGTTGAACGTCAGCCAGTACCGCACGCGCGAGCCGTAACGCTCCAGGACGGTCCGCACGTACCTCTCGTAGAACCCGATGAGCCGGCGCGAACGCCACCCGTCGTAGGTGCGCGCCAGGTGCAGCGGCGTCTCGTAGTGCGACAGCGTGATCAGGGGTTCGATGCCGTGCTTCTCGAGCTCGTCGAGCACCCGGTCGTAGAACGCCAGGCCCTCCTCGTTCGGCTCGGCCTCGTCGCCCAGCGGGAAGATCCGGCTCCACGCGATGGAGAAGCGGAACGTCTTGAAGCCCATCTCGGCGAACAGCGCGATGTCCTGCGCGTACCGGTGGTAGAAGTCGATCGCCTCGAGCTTGAGGTTGTCGGGCGTCGGCTCCTGCGTCGGCGGACCGGCGATGCCCTGGGGCATGACGTCCTGGATGGACAGGCCCTTGCCGCCCTGGTCGTAGGCGCCCTCGATCTGGTTGGCGGCGGTCGCGCCACCCCACAGGAACCCGGGCGGGAACGGGGTCGTCGAAGTCATGGCTCGCTCTCCGTGCTTGTGCGGTGGGTCAGGCAGCGAGCAGCGACGTGGCCTGGGCGAGCGCGGAGGCGCCGTCCATCGTGCCGTAGACGCGCATGTCGATGACACCGGCCGGCTTGCCCTGGGCACCGGCCAGCTGCTGGGCCTCGGCGAGCCGGAACCGGATCTGCGGGCCGAGCAGCACCACGTCGAACTCGCCGAGACGTTCGGCGACCTCGGAGAACGAGACGGCCTCGATGGTGTCGCCCGGAGCGGCGAACTTACGCATGTTGGCGACGAGCAGGCTGGTGGACATACCCGCGGCGCAGGCGAGCAGGACGTTCATGGTGACCTCCGTGGCAAGGGGTCCGCGTCGGTGCGGGCCCTGTGCCAGCCGGTGCTCCGGCGTCGGTGACCTCGGCTGGCAGAACCATCGTTTCCGACCTGGCCGCCGTGTGCCATTAGCCCCGTTTCCGCCGACGCGGAACCCCGGGATCGGCCTGCGGTCTCACCGACCCACGGTCTCGAGCAGCGTCGTGACGAAGTCCTCGTACGATGCCGACCCACCGATGAGGGTGGCGATCTTCGCCGGTTCGGCCAGGGCGGCGATCATCTCGTCGAGCACGTCGCGGAACACGTGCCGGCCGTCGGCGCTCAGCGCGAAGAGCACGACCAGGTGCACCTGCGACCCGGCCCACTCGATCGGTTCGTCGCTGACCAGCACCGAGATCGCGGTGCGCGTCGCGTCCATGCGCATCGAGTGCGGCACCGCCAACGCCCCGCCGAACGCGGTCGGGGACAGCCGCTCCCGCTCGAGGACGTCGTCGAGGATGTTCGCTGCGGTCACGCCCTCCTCGTGCAGCCGACGGCACATCAGGCTCAGCGCCTCGCCCTGCGTGACCCGGTCCACGTGCCAGAACAGCCGGGGGTCGAGCAGCTCGGACAACGTCCACCGGATGCGGGAGGCCACCTTGCGGGCCCGGACCGCACGCACGACGTCGCTGACGCGGTCGAGCTCGGCTCGGGTCGGGACAGGGGAGATCATCACGACCTCTGCGGGCACGTCCGCCCCGACCTCCACCGAGCTGACCACCACGTCGGCGCTCGTGGTCGACCAGTCGTGGTGCACGGTGTCGACGGCGACCTGGATGACGGCGGTGTCCCCCAGGTGCTCGGCGAGACGGTCGACGAACGCGCGGTGCGCGTCGTAGTACTGCGGTGCCGCGCAGGCGACCGAGACCTGGTCCACCGCGGCCAGGCTCTTGTGCAGGTGGGCGCCCAGGTGCAGCGACAGGAACGCGATCTCGTCCTCGTTGACCTCGACGCCGGTGCCGGCCTCGATCCGGCTGGCGACGAACACGGCCAGCTCGTGCACGAGCGGGTGCGACTGCTTGAACGAGGCCCCGAGCGGGTTCCTGGCGTACGCACCCGTGCGGGCCCGTCGCACGAGGTTGTGCACGTGCAGAGCGAGGTTGACCGGGAAGGTCGGGTCGTCGACGTCCAGCAGGTAGGACTCCGACAGCTCGCGCATCACCTGGCGCACGAGCACCACGGACGGGTCGTCCGCGACGAGGCCCGCCGCGTCGAGGTTCGGTCCGGTGCGCGCGGCGATCAGCCGGGCCAGGTCACGGCGCTCGGGTGCGGGCAGGCTGACGCCGTAGCGTGCCTCGAGCGTGTCGGCGAGGTCGTCGGCGACCGCCTCCAGCGCCGGGTACTGCTCCTGGTCGCCGGTCTGCTGCTCGCGCAGGTGCCCGGCGGAGACCCGGTCGACGGCGATGACGACGTGCAGGGCCAGGTCGGTGAGCGCGTACTCCTGCACCGTCAGGCCGTGCCCGGTGAGCGTCTGGCGCAGCAGCGCGATCAGGCTGGGCAGGTCGTAGGAGTGGTACTCGCGCAGCGCGGCCGACAGCCCGACCGCGGCGACGCCGTGCGTCGAGTCGAGCAGGATCTGCCGGACGAGGCGGCGCTTGTCCCGCTCGGAGCCCTCGAGCGCCACCACCCACTGGTGGCGGCGCAGCACCAGGGCGAACTCGCGCACGAGGGTGCGCACCTTCGCCAGGTCGGCCTCGATCGTCGCGTCCGACACGTACAGCATCGCGGCCAGGTCGTAGACGTCGACACCGTCCTGCGAGGTGACCAGGCGGCGGACGATGTAGTACAGGCGCTGCATGGGGGTGTCGGCACGGGTGCGTTCCCGCCGGCCCTGCTCGAAGGATCGCAGAGCGCGCTCGTCGAGCACGTAGCCGCGGTGCGAGGCGGAGATCATCTCCGTGCCGGCGAGCTCGTTGAGCTCACGGACGTAGTTGCGCACGCTGCGGGTCGACACGCCCAGGGCGGTGGACAACCGCGTCCCCGGCGTCGCCTCCGTGGCGTCGCGCAGGATGCGCAGGAGCTGCTCCTGCTTGGTCGTGTACACCGAGCCTCCGACGGGCGTGCGACGGTGGGGGCCCCACCGTCCTCATCACTGTCACATGCCCGGCAGCACGCGGCAACGAGCGGCGGTTCCGCCGCGGAGGAAGCACCGCTGGTGGCACAGTCGTACCCCTCGGCCGGAGGCTGGTCGCACCACACGGCGGGTGATCGATCCCGCCCACGACCCAGGGTTGCGCAGGGAGTTCAGCGATGGATGAGGAATACGCGATCGCATTCGAGCTGATCTCGCAGGCGGGTGATGCGCGATCGAGCGCGATGCTCGCGCTGCGGGCCGCACGCGGGGGCGACCTGCCCGAGGCGTGGCGGTTGCTCGCGGCGGCGGAGAGCTCGCTCGCGGCTGCTCACCAGCGGCAGACCGAGCTGGTGCAGAGCGAGGCGCGCGGTGAGCGGGTGCCGGTGAACATCATCCTGGTGCACGCGCAGGACCACCTGACCTCGGCCATGACCGTGCGCGACCTGGCCGAGGAGCTGGTCCACGTGTACGAGCGGCTCGGTGTGCCCGTCGCGACCTCGGCCGACTGACCTCGCGCCCGACGAGAGCGGGAGGGCACCCACCGTGGGGGTGGGGTGCCCTCCCGCTCTCGTCTGCGCTCCTGGGACCGATGACGGCACCCGTGACGCACGAGGCACCGTGGTTCACCTCGGGACGAGGCCCAGCTCGCCGAAGAGCAGGGCGATGCCGCCGCGCTCCGGCCCGGGTGCGACCCGGTCGGCAGCGGCCAGGACGGCCGGTGGCGCACCGTCGACGGCGACGCCCGTCCCGGCCCAGGCGAGCAGCTCGACGTCGTTGAGGCCGTCACCGACGGCGACCGCCGACTCGCGGGAGTGGCCGAGGTGCTCGGCAGCGAGCTGTGCGCCCAGCGCCTTGTGGATGTCCGCGAGGTAGATCTCCCCGGACGAGGTCCCCATCCCGGGGATCGAGCTCGTGATCGTCGCCACGCCGGGTCCGACGGCACGTCCGAGCTCGACGATCGGGGTGCGCGAGACGAGCACCGTCACCTTGCCGAACGAGGCCTCGCTCAGGTCGTCGCGCGCCTCCAGCGCGTCGAGGAAGTCGAGCCGGCCGGCACGCGGCTCGCGGTCGGCCTGCAGCGCGGCGAACGCTCGGTCCGCGCGGACGCGCACCCCGGGTGGGCCCAGCAGGCGGTCCGGAGCCTCCAGCACGTACGCCGCGTCGTGCTCGTCGAGCACCTGCACGGTCCGTGCTGCCAGCTGGGCGGGGAACCGCACGTCCTTGAGCACGCACCCGTCGATCTCGACGTACGCACCGGCGCTGGCCACGACGCCGTCGAAGCCGGCCGCCAGGAGCGCCGGAGACAGCATCGACATCGGTCGTCCGGTGCACAGCAGGACGCGGTGCCCGCGGGCGCGGGCGTCCCGCACCGCCTGCACGTGCACCTGCGGCACCACGCCGTGGTGGGCGTACGTGCCGTCGACGTCCAGGAAGACGATCACGTCAGGTCGAGCGCCAGCGCGGCGCGCACATCCGGCTCGACGAGCCGCAGGGCCGCGGCCCGCCCATGCTGAGCGCTCTCGGCCGACCGTGCGACGGCGGCGACCTGCCGGCACACGGCCATCGGGTGCGCCCGCAGCGCGAACCGCACGGCGGGGATCGCGGTCGCCGCCATGGACAACGAGCTGACGCCCATCCCGGTCAGCGCCAGCGCCATGACCGGGTCGGCGGCGGACTCCCCGCAGACGCCGACCGGTTTGCCCAGCTCGAGCCCGGCCTCGACGGTCGCAGCGACCAGGTCGAGCACGGCCGGCTGCCACGGGTCCAGCAGGTCTGCCAGCTCACCGCGCAACCGGTCGGTCGCCATCGTGTACTGCGCGAGGTCGTTGGTGCCCAACGAGACGAAGTCCACCTCAGCCAGGATCTCCCGCGCACGCAGGGCCGCCGAGGGGACCTCGACCATCACCCCGACCTGACGCAGACCGGCGCGCCGCGCGGCGGTCGCGAACGCCGAGGCCTCGGCAGCGGTCGCGATCATCGGGGCCATCACCCACGGGTCCTGGCCCGTCCGGCTCGCCGCGTCCGCGATCGCCGCGAGCTGCGTACTCAGCAGCTCGGGGGCGGACCGCACGAGCCGGTACCCGCGGACGCCGAGCGCGGGGTTCTCCTCGTCCGCCTGCGTGACGAACGCCAGCGGCTTGTCCGCACCCGCGTCGAGGGTGCGGACCACCACCTTGCGCCCGCCGAGGGCGGCCAGCACACGCGCGTAGGTCGCGCCCTGGTCCTCGCGGCCGGGCGCGCTCTGCGCGTCGAGGAACAGCACCTCCGTGCGGAACAGGCCCACTCCTTGCACACCCGCAACGGGCAGCCGCTCGGCGTCCTGCGCCGTCCCGATGTTCGCCAGCAGCTGCACCGCGTGGCCGTCCGCCGTCGCGCCGTCGCCTGTGTCGGCCACGAGCGCCGCCAGGCCTTCGCGCCGTCGGGCCACCGCCGCCAGCACCTGTGCGTCGGGGGCGGTCACGATGGTCCCTCGCGCGGCGTCGACGGCCACGAGCTCGCCGTCGACGAGGGTCGCGGCGTCGGTCGCGCGGACCACGCAGGGCAGACCGAGCTGGCCGGCGATGATCGCGGTGTGCGACGTCGGGCCACCGCGCTCCACGACGATGGCCAGCACCAGGTCGAGGTCGAGCACGGCCGTGTCCGCGGGCGAGAGGTCCTGCGCCACGACGACGGACGGTCGCGACAGCGCCGGCACGCCTGGTTCCGGCAGGCCCCGCAGCTGCGCGATCGCCCGGTCACGCACGGACACCAGGTCGGTGACGCGCTCGGCGAGGTAGCCGCCGGCGGCGGTGAACAGGGCGGCGAACTGCTCCGTGCTCTGCCAGACGGCCAGTGCCGGATCCGTGCCCGCAGCGACGCGCGCCGTGGCGTCGGTCAGCAGGGCGGGGTCCGCGGCCATTGCCGCGGCGGCGGCGAGCACCTGCGCGAGCGTCCCCTCGGCGCGCTCGGCGCGCACGCGCAGGCGGTCGCCGACCCGCGCGAGAGCCTCGGTGACCTGGCGCACCGCCGCGTCGGTGTCGAGCGGCGCGGGCGCATCGGCGCGCACCGACGGTGCGGGATGCGCCCGTGCGACGGGGCCCACCACGGCGTTGCGGCCGACGCCGACGCCGTGGATGACCTGGGAAGCCGCGCCGGGACGTGCGCCGGCGGGGAGGACGGGACGGGAGGACACGGCGGCGTCCGCCACCACGTGCTGGGGGTTCACAAGGCTGCCTTCCTGGGCATGGTGCAGGTCAGGTCCGCTGCTGGGCGGTGCGCCGGCGTCGCGCACGAGCGGCGTCAGCGCGGTGCGGGCGGGGTCAGCTGGGCGCGGGCGGACTCGATCGTCCGCAGGATCGCCACCGTCTCGGCGTGCGTGTGCAGCGGCGACTCGACGCGCCCCTCCCCCGCGAACTGCGCGAGCGCGAGCACCTGCCAGGCCAGCCCGTCGTACAGGGCCATCCCGGTGGGCTCCTGCCAGCGCATGCTCGTGCCGATCTTCTCCGGGGTGGTCAGCGTGAACGAGGTCGGGTTGAAGAAGAACTCCTCGAGGTCGACCCGTGCCCGCGTGCCGGAGATCGTCGCGGTGACCGGTGCGCGCGTCGCGATGCTGGTCGTGATCGACGCCTGGGCGCCACCGGCGTGCCCGAGCAGCACGGAGGCCGTCAGGTCGCCGCCCGCCGGCGTCGTGCGCCCGAGCGCACGCACCACGGTCGGCGTGCCCAGCAGGTCCGAGGCGAGGGCGATCGGGTAGACGCCCATCCCGGCCACCGCGCTCGCGTCGAAGGCACCGTCGTCGGCAACCCGGGCGGGCACGAGCGCGCGGCACGCGGAGGCGACCACGAGCTCGAGCTCACCCAGGACCCCGTCGGCCACGAGTCGGCGGATCACGTCGAACTGCGGCAGGTACCGCGTCCACATCGCCTCCATGGCGAGGACCCCCGCGCGGGCGGCCGCGGTGAACAGCTCCTGGGCCTGCGCCGCGGAGGGCGCGACGGGCTTCTCGACGAGCACGTGCTTGCCCGCCGCGACGGCCATGAGCCCGATCGGGACGTGCTCGCTGTCCGGGGTCGCGACGTAGACCGCGTCGACCTGCGGGAGGTCGAGGAGCTGCTGCGCCGACTCGACGGCGGTCTCGATGCCGAACCGGGCGGCGAACTGCTCGGCCCGTCCGGCGGTCCGTGCGGCGACGGCGACGACCCGTTGCTCGGTGTGCCGCTGGACGGCCGGCACCCACTCCTGGGCGATGTGCCCGGCCCCGACGACGCCCCAGCGCAGGGACGGCGCGGTCCCACGGCCGAGGAAGGACGGGTCAGGGAAGCTGGACGGAAGGGTCACGTCGGTCTCGTCTCTCGTGGAGGGTCGGCGGGTCAGTCGTCGGCCGGGAAGCGCACGCCGACCTGCCGACGCGCCTCGTCCAGCACCTGGTGCGCGGTCGCGACGTCGGCGAGCGGGTGGATCGCGCTGTCCCGGGCTCCCTCGCGCAGCAGGTCGACGAACGCGTCGATCCCGTACACCAGGTGGCTGCCGGTCCGCTCGCGCGAGAGGTCGGCGACCGGCTCCAGGCGCCGCGAGGGGCCGCGTTCGAGCAGCTGCACCCTGCTGGGCGTCGAGATGTCGTCGAGCAGCAGCGCGGACAACTCACCGGCGACCTGCGAGTCGATGGCCGAGCTGGACACCTTCGAGTGCAGGCAGGCGACCTCGAGGTCCGGGTAGCCCAGGACGATCAGGCCCTGGGAGTCGGCGCCGTTGTCCAGGAGCCGTCCGGTCGCGGTGACCGAGTTCGGCGCACCGAAGAGGTGGACAGCCAGCGACACCGGGTAGAAGCCCAGGTCGAGGATCGAGCCGCCCCCGAACGCCGGGTCGAAGGCGGGCGGGTTCTGGCCGGCCCGGTAGGCGTCGAACGCCGAGGAGTACTGGTCCTTGACCAGCACGGCGCGCCGCACACGGTCCAGGCGTGGCAGCGCCTCGCGCAGGGCGGCGATGTTCGGCTCGAACGCGGCCGGGTACAGCTCCATGAGCAGCCGGTCGTGCTCACGGGCGGCGGCGGTCATGGCCGCGACCTGCGCGGCGGTGCACGCCATCGGCTTCTCGACCAGCACGTGCTTGCCCGCGCGCAGCAGTCTGATCGCGTGCTCGGCGTGCAGCGAGCTGACGCTGACGACGTACACGGCGTCGAGCGTCACGTCGGCGGCCAGGGCATGCTCGTCCGGCGCGACCGGCACGCCGTGGCGCTCGGCGAACGCGGTCACGTCCTCCCCTGCCGCCGCGCTGATCGCGCCGAGCTCGACACCGTCGAGCTCGGCGATGCGCTCGGCGAACACGGCGGCGATCGGTCCTCCACCGAGCACGCCGATCCTGATGGTCGTCATGTCGTCTCCTGTCCTGGCAGACGGCCTCCGGCCGACCTGCGGGTGGTCACAGCTCTGCGATCCGGATGTTGCGCCAGCGGCAGGCGGCGTCCGCGCCCCAGCGGTCCAGGCCGCTGACCGGGTCGTTGTCGTGCACCTCGAGCGCGATGTGCCCGCGCGGACCGAGCGTGCGGGCCACGGTGTCGGGGTCGTAGCCGGGCCAGTCGATCGCGGCGGTGTCCAGCTCGGCGACGAGCAGACCGTTGACCCACGTCGTCAGTCGCGGCAGGTGCCCGACGCACCGCACCCGCAGCTCGTTCCACTCCCCCCAGCGCCAGGCACGCAGGAACTCCTCGGCCTCGCACGCCTGGGACAGCTGCGCGCGCCGGTGCGCGATCGCCGTGCCCGGACCGGCGCCCGCGTCGTCGATCCGCAGGCCCACCGGGCGCTCGTGCGTGTCGCGCTCGACGTCCACCGTGAACGGCACGGCCGAGAAGCTGGCCAGGCCGTTGCCGAAGAACCCGCCGATGCCCCCGTGCGGTCGATGGTCGAGGAGCACCTGGAACCCCTCCCAGGAGTCCGCGGGGCGACGCACCATCACGCCGGTGTCCGCCGGCCAGTCGGGCTTCGTCTCCAGCACGAGCTCGAAGTCACCGAATGCACGTTCGGTGATCAGGTACCCGCCGTAGCCGCAGCCCGGCGGGTCCTGCCTGCCGACCAGCACGCCGTCCTCGACCGTCCACCGAGCAGGGTGGTCCTGCGGGGCCTGCGGGGGGCACAGGCCCTGCTCCCGGTACACCTCGGCGATCGTGGGGCCGCCCGGCCGGACGGTGCCGTAGACCCGAGGGATGGCCCGCCAGCCGGCGGTGGATGTGCCGTCGAACAGGGGCACGAACTGGTCGTCGACCATGTGGACCTCTTCTCGCTGCCGACCGTCCGCGCTCTCGTCGTCGTGTGTCGCGAACCGGCGGCGTCAGCCTGCTGGGCGCACCGACCGGGCGTCGAGGTAGGTGCGCTTCCGCCTCCGCGGAAGCACACCTCCAGCACACGTGCCCGCCGGCCGCCCGGGTGGCAGACTCGCGCTCCCAGACCGGTGCCAGCCGGTGCGGGCAGGGTCGGACCTGCCGGTTCAGGCTGGTTCCGCCGTCGAGGAACGGACTCTGGTGGCACGGCCCGATTCGCCCTCGGGAGCATCGGTACACCGCAAACGGGCGAGCCGTCAGCCGGCTCCACTGAAAGGGCTCCACTGATGAACATCGACACCGTCGTCGAACGTGTCCAACCCGTCGCCACGCGCATCCAGGAGAACGTCTACGTCAAGTCGATCACCGGCGGCTTCATGGCGGCGCTGCCGGCGCTGATGTTCGGCGCCGTGTGCTCGATGATCCTCGGGTTCCCGGTGACCGCATGGACGGACTGGCTCGCCGGCCACAGCCTGGGCGCCGCGCTGCAGTTCGGTTCCGACGCGACCTTCGGGCTGCTCGGCCTGTACGCCGTGATCGGCATCAGCTACTCGCTGGGCCGCGAGCTCAAGCAGGACCCGCTCGCCACCACGATCACCGGGCTGGCCTCGTTCCTGCTCGTCATGCCGTTCTCCACGACGGTGGTCAGCGGCGACACCGAGCTCCTGGCCACCGGCGTCATCCCGACGCAGTGGCTCGGCAGCCAGGGCATCTTCACCGCGATCATCGTCTCGCTCGTGGCCGTGCGGCTGTACGCGTTCATCGTCGCCCGCGGCTGGAAGATCAAGATGCCGGCCAGCGTCCCGCCGAACGTGTCGCGCCCGTTCGAGTCGATCGTGCCGGCCGTGATCGTCGGCACCCTGTTCCTGGTCGTGCACGCGGTGCTCGCCAACACCTCCTACGGGCACCTGTCCCAGCTGATCTTCACCATCATCGGCGCCCCGCTGGCCAGCGTCAGCAACTCCTTCGCCACCTGGTTCATCCTGCTGCTGATCGCCCAGCTGTGCTGGACGGTGGGTATCCACAACGGCGCCGTGTGGTTCGTGGTCCTGCCCCTCATGATCGGCCCGGCCACCGAGAACCAGGTCGCGGGGACGGCCGGTGACCCGCTGCCCTACACGATCACGCTCACGGTCGTGTTCGCGATCGTCCAGTGGGTCGGCGGTGGCGGAAGCCTCATCGGCCTGTCGACGAACATGCTGCTGTTCGCGAAGAGCGAGCGGTACAAGACCCTCGGCCGGCTCGCGTTCCCGCCCAGCGTCTTCAACATCACCGAGCCGATGATGTTCGGCTTCCCGGTCGTGTTCAACCCGATCATGGCGATCCCGTTCGTCCTGGTCCCCCTGATCCAGCTCACGCTCGGCTACGTGCTCATCAGCGCCGGGATCATCGGGGTCCCGTGGGTCACCCTGCCGTTCTCGGTCATGACGATGCCGTTCATCCCCGGCGGGTTCCTGCTCGGCGCCGGCGTGGGCTTCGGGATCTTCCTGATCGCCTGCTACCTGCTGTCCGTCGCCTGCTACTTCCCCTTCTTCCGGCTGGCGGACCGCCGCGAGCTGCAGGTCGAGCGGGAGACCGCCGCGGCGCTGACGTCGTCGCAGGTCTCCGCCGAGGCCGCGACCGCCCCTGTGGTCGGGCGGGAGACGGCCAGCGCGTAGCGCCACGCCGATATGAGGGGCTGGTCACCGTCCGGGTGACCAGCCCCTCATCGTTGCGGGACCTGCCGCCGGCCGTCAGCCCTCGGCGTACGCGATGTCGAAGCCACCCCGGGGGTAGTGCCACCGCGTCGAGATCGGTGCCGCTCCGGCGCGGTTGTGCCGATCAGAGGCCTGCGAACCGGGCGACGGCGACGAAGGCCGCCGCGGCCAGGAGCGCAACGTTGAAGGCGAGCACGTCCCGCTCACCGCGGCGCAAGTGCGCACCGATCGCGAGGGCCTGGATGACGACGAGGCCGGTGGCGGCCAGCGGTGTCAGGACCTCGGCGATGCCGGTGAGCCAGGGCAGGATCAGGCCGAAGGCCCCGAGCAGCTCGGTGGTGCCGATGAGCTTGACGGTGGAGGACGCGTAGTCCTCGACCCACGGCAGGCCGGCCCGCAGGGCGGCCTTGGGTCGGAGGGTCTTCATCAGGCCTGCGGTCAGGTACAGGGCGGCGAGCAGGCCGGAGACGATCCAGACGGCGATGGTCATGTGGGGGTCCTCGGATCTCAGTTGCTGACGGCGGGTGCGGCGTTGACGTAGGTGCTGTCGTCGACCTGCGCGGCCGTGAAGGCGGCGATGTCGGCCCGTGTGACGGCGAAGCCGAGCCTGTCGGTGCCGAAGAACCCGATCCGGCGCACACCCTTGGCGGGGCCGTCCTTGGGGGCGATGAATCGCACGATGGTCCAGTCCAGGCCTGAGCCGGTCACGAGCGCGGACATCTGGACGAGCTCGTCGTAGGCACGGGGCAGGAAGGTGCGCCCCATCCAACCCACCAGGCGTGCCTGCAGGGTGCGCCTGTCGCGGACGTCGAGGACGCTGGGGGTCCCGTTCCCGACGTAGCGACGCACCCCGTGCCTCTGCATGGCTTCCAGGATCAGGCGGGTGCCCTCGACCAACGGAAGGCCCTGGGCCTTGCGGTCCATGCTGGGGCCCAGCGCGCTGACGACGGCCCGACTGCCGGCCACCGCCGTGTCGATCGCGGCACCGTCGGTGATCTCACCGACCACGACCCGCACCTGGTCGCCCCAGGCGGGGACCTTGGCGGGGTTGCGGACGTAGGCGGTGACCGCGTGGCCGGCCTTGAGCAGGTCGGCCACGACGAGCTGGCCGATGGCGCCGGTGGCGCCGAAGACGGTGACGTTCATCGGGTTCCTTCGTTCGGGTGGTCAGTGCCGGTGGCCGGCGCGACGGCCGCCAGGGCGACGGCCTGGCAGGACACGGCGTACTGGTGACTGGGGTGCTCGCCGATGCCGAACTCGTCCAGCCCCAACCGGTCGGCCAGGACGCCGTAGCCGACGATGTCGTCGAGCCGCCTGCTCACGCTCGGCGGAGGTCCGCCGGAGGGGTCGCCCGCGATGTCGGTCAGGGAGAAGACGCCGAGGTCCATGGGTCGGTCCGTTCAGGTGGCGGGGCGGCTCGGCCGACCCCCGCGCGGTGGGTGGGGTCAGTCGATCGTGATGACGAGCTTGCCGACGGTGCCGGCGCCGAAGTCGGCGAACGCCCGGCCGACCTGGTCGAGGGGGTAGGTCCGCTCGATCGTCACCGTGGTGTGCCGCTGGGCGCTGTCGTCCGCGAGGCGGTCGAGGGTCGCGGTCGTCGGGGTCGCGAACACCGGAACGACGGTCGCCGCGTCGGTGGGCAGCTGATCGGGCGACATGACCAGGGTCGAGGCGAACCGACCTCCGGCGCGCAACGCCGGAAGCAGGGTCGCCGCGTCCCCGGCCAGGTGGATCACGGCGTCGACACCGCCCGGGTGGGCGGCGAGCACCTGCGCGGCGACGTCCTGGCGGTAGTCGACGACCTCCGCCGCACCCAGACTCGTGACGAGTGCCGTCTCCGGCCCGGTGTGGGTCGTCGCGATCACGGTCGCTCCCGAGCGCACCGCGAGCTGGACGACCTGGTTCCCGACACCGCCCGTGGCACCGGCCACCAGGACGACCTGCCCGGCCTCGAGCCGGGCCGCGTCCACGGCGTCCACCGCGGCGGTCCCGGCCAGACCGAGAGCGGCACCGTCGACGAAGCTCACCGACCGGGGCAGCCGGGCCAGGCCGACAGCGACCGGCACGGTCACGTACTCACCGAACGACCCGTCCCCGAGGAACGTCTTGGTGACCACGCCGAACACTCGATCGCCGACCGCGTAGCCCTCGACCCCGGCGCCGATCGCGTCGACGACGCCGGCGAAGTCCTTGCCGAGCACGACCGGGAAGCGGTGCTCCATCATCCCGTCCAGGTACCCGGCGGCGACGGCCAGGTCGAACCCGTTCACCGAGGCCGCGTGGACACGGACGCGCACCTCGCCCTCGGCAGGCTCGGGGACGGCGACGTCGTGGACCTGCGGGGTGGCACCGAGCTCGGCGAAGGCGACTGCACGCATGGGGCTCTCCTGATGGGATCAAGTGGAGGACTGTCTCCAGTTCGTACCGACGCTAACACGACAACCGGAGGGCCTATTCCATTTGTCGGTATGCTCGATCCATGACCCCCGTCGACCAGATCCCCAGCGACGGCGAACCGCTGCGCGTGGACGCCGAGCGCAACCGCGCGCGCATCCTGGGCGCCGCGCGCGAGCTCTACGCCGAGCAGGGCCTGGACATCCCGCTGACCGAGGTCGCCAAGCGAGCCGGCGTCGGGATCGCCACGCTCTACCGGCGCTTCCCCACCGCCGACGACCTCGTCGCCGCCGTGTTCGCCGCCAAGATGGACGTCTACGCCGACGCCGCGGAGGCTGCGCTCGTGGTCGACGACCCGTGGACCGGGTTCAGCGACTACGTCCGCGTCGTCTGCCGCATGCAGGTCGAGGATGCGGGCTTCGCCGACATCCTCGCCCTCGCGCCGCGACGCGCGTTCCACCCCCAGCGGTCGCGGGCGTTCCGCGCGTTCACGAAGCTGGTGCACCGCGCGCAGGACGCCGACGTCCTGCGCCGTGACTTCGAGCACCAGGACCTCGTCCTGCTGCTCATGGCCAACGCCGGCCTCGTCCACGCCACGGGCGGCAACCGGCAGGCGTCGAGCCGGCTCGTCGAGTACATGCTCCAGTCGTTCCACCCGGGAGCCGACGACCTGCCCGCCGCACCGACCCCGCGCGAGATGTACCAGGCGCTGCAGGCAACGAGACCCTGAGACGGGCCCGGCTGGCCCTGCGACCCGGGGGCGCAGGGGTCGACATCGAGACCGTCACCGGATGCGCGGCACGCGACGCCGCGACCCCCGTGCGCGGATCAGCCGATCGGCTCGGCGACCAGTCCGACGATGAGGTCGTCGTCCACCCCGAGCAGTCGCAGGATGTCGGCGGCGAGCGCGTCGGCCAGGTCCGCCCGGGCGTCGTCGGGCAGCTGGGCGGCCGCGATGACCGTGACGTCCGCCCGGCTCGCGGCCCGCGCCGACACGGGTACGGCCTCGATGGCCGCGACGACGTCCTCGCGCACCCGGGCGGGCAGGTGCCGCGTGCCCGCACGCAGGAACGTCAGCTGCCGGATGAGCAGATCGGCCTCCTGGGGGTGCTCCCAGTGCAGCCGGCCGGTGAGCCTGATGCTCATCGCCAGGCGGCGGAACGGATCGGTCTCACCGGCCAGTCGCTCGTCACGCCAGTCCTCGTATCGCTGCGCGGCCTCGTCGAGCGCGGCCTCGAACAGCTCGGCCTCGAGGCGGGGGGCGCCGACATGCGCGGCCCCCACCCCTTCCATGACGGGCTGCTGAGCGTGGCCTTCGTGGAGGACCCCGACGGCCACCCGGTCCAGCTCGTGCAGCGGCTCGACGGCTGAGCCAGGACCGCGGATGGTGGCGCCGGACCTCATGGCTCCCGTGTGCGCACCCGGCCGACGACTACTCCGGGATGACGCGCAGCGTGCCCGCCCAGGTGCCCGACCCGGTGATCGCACCGACCGGTCCGGGTCCGTAGCGGTCGTACTTGAGGTGCAGCGCCTCGTCGATCTGCGGATGCACCTGCGGGTCGGGGGCCTCGAACCGCACGTCGCGTTCGACTCCACCGGCGATAATCCGGCCGCGTCCGGACTCGGTGGCACGTCGGAACCACGGGTTGTCGGTGCCGCGCGCCGAACGCACGTACACCTGGTGGCCGGTTGCGGCGACCCAGATCGTCACGAACGGCCGAAGGCTGCCGTCGGGGCGCCGGCTGGCGACCCGCAGCTCGGTGGCCCCTCCCACACGGTCCAGCTCGTCGGCGGTCCAGCTCGTCATGGCACTCTCCTTGTCTCGGGGTGGGCACGCCACCCGGTTCAGGCCTCGGGGATGTCGCGGTGGAACGTCTCGAGCGTGATGACCTCCGGCTCGGGCCCGCGGCGCACGCCCTGGTCGAGTGCGTCGATGGTCGCGAGCTCCTCGGGCGTGAGCGCGACGTCGAAGACCGCGAAGTTCTCCGCGATGCGGGCAGCCTTGGTCGACTTCGGGATGGCCGATCGGCCCTGCTGCAGGTGCCAGGCCAGCATGACCTGAGCGGGCGTCCTGTCGTGGGCCTCGGCGATCGCCACGATCGCGGGGTCGTCGAACGTGCGACCCGCACCGGTGTCGCGGTACGAGGTGATCCCCCCGATCGGCGACCACGCCTGCGACACGATGCGGTGGGCGGCGTCCGCGGCCTGCACGTCCCGCTGCTGGAAGTACGGGTGGATCTCCACCTGGTTCACCGCGGGCACCACCGAGGTGGCGGCCAGGAGCGCATCGAGGTGCTCCGGCATGAAGTTCGAGACGCCGATCGCCCGGACCTTGCCGTCCTCGAGCAGACGCTCCAGCGCGCGGTAGGCGTCGATGGTCAGGGCGAACCGGCCCGGCAGGGCCTGGTGCAGCAGGAGCAGGTCGATCTGCTCGACGCCCAGCTTGCCTGCGGACTTCTCGAACGCGTGCAGCGTCGCGTCGTAGCCGTAGTCGCTGATCCAGACCTTCGTCTCGATGAACACCTCCTCGCGCGGCACGCCCGAGGTGGCGATGGCCTGGCCGACCTCTCGCTCGTTGCCGTACGCGGCCGCGGTGTCGATGAGCCGGTAGCCCACCTCGAGCGCGGTGCGGACGGACGCCACGGTCTCCTCGGGCGGTGTCTGGAACACCCCGAGCCCCAGCGCCGGCATGAGCACCCCGTTGTTCAGGGTGAGGGTCGTGGTCATGGTGTCTCCTTGATCGATCGGGACGGGTGACGCAGGGTGAGGCTCAGCAGTGCGGTGGCCGCGACGAGCACGGCGACGGCGCTCAGGGCGATCCGCTGACCGTGCAGCAGGTCGGCCTGGGAGGCCAGGACGGCACCGACGGCCGCCACACCGAGGGAGCCGCCGACCTGGCGCGCCGTGTTCAGCACACCAGAGGCGGTCCCGGCACGCTCGGCGGGTACGGCGTCCAGCAGCAGGCTTGTCAACGGCGGCACGGTGAACGAGCCACCGACGCCGACGGGGATCATCAGCACGGCGACGACCCATGTCGGCGCGGTCGCGGGGGTCAGGACGAGGCAGACGAGGCCGGCGACCAGCACCAGCTGTCCGCCCACGATCGGGACGACCGGTCCGGTGCGCACGGCCAGCCGGGCGGCCAGCGGGTTGAGCAGGGCCACCAGTCCGGTCATCGGCAGGAACAGCAGCCCCGTGGTGAGCGGGTCGAGGCCGCGTGCCTGCTGGAAGTAGAGCCCCTGGACGAACACCAGACCGTAGAAGCCCACCATGCCCATGAACGCGGCCACCAGGCTCACGGTGACGCGCCGGGACCGGAACAGGTCGAGCGGCACCATGGGGTGCGCGCCGCGCGCCTGGGTCCGCAGGAACACCGTGGCGGCGAGCACCGCGACCACGGCGGCCGCCAGCACGGGGGTGCTGCCGTACCCCAGATCGGCGCCCTCGATCACGGCGAACGTCGTGCCCGCGAGGGCGAGCACGGCGGTGACCTGGCCGGCGGTGTCGAACGGCACGACGCGGCGCGGGGAGTCGCCGACGCGCGCGAGCACCACCAGGGCGAGCACGCCGACGGGCAGGTTCAGGTAGAAGATCCATCGCCAGTCGGACTGCGCGAGCACGCCTCCCAGGATCGGACCGGCGGCCGCGGCCACGGACCCGCCCATCGCCCAGTAGGCGATCGCCCGGGTGCGGGCGGCCGCGTCGGTGTACTCCTGCCGGATCAGCGCCAACGACGTCGGGGTGATCAGCGCGGCACCCACGCCCTGCAGCACGCGGGCGACGACCAGCAGGACCAGGTTCGGCGCGAGCCCGCACAGTGCGGAGGCGGCGACGAACAGCACCATGCCGACCCCGTACGCGCGCCGCGCCCCGATCCGTTCGGAGAAGGTGCCCCCGAACAGCAGCAGCGCCGAGAAGCTCAGCGTGTAACCAGTGACGACCCACTGCAGCGCGGACAGGTTCCCGCCCAGGTCGTCGCGGATGGTCGGCAGGGCGACGTTGACGACCTGGGAGTCCAGGGCGACGACGAAGAACCCGAGCATGGCCACCGCGAGCGCGGCACGCGGGCTGCGGGAGGGCGGCGACGTCGTCACGGCGACGTCCGGGCGGGTGGTGCTGGGCTCGACGGTCATGAGGATCCTCGGTCGCGGTTCGCAGGGTGGGACGCCCGCGACATCGGGGGCAGGGGGTGGGTGCGGACGCTCAGGGCAGGACGACGACCTTGAGCGCCTCGCGCGAGTCCATGGCGCGGTAGCCCTCGGCGACGTCGTCCAGCGAGACGGTGCGGTCGAACACGCGGCCGGGGTCGAGCGCGCCGGAGAGCACGTCGGGCAGTGTCTGCTCGAGGTACGCGCGCACGGGCGCGGGCCCGCCCGTCAGGGTGATGTTCTTGGCGAACAGCGACGCCCAGCCGACCGGTGCCGACTCGTACTGGGGCACGCCCACGCGCGAGATGATGCCCCCCACACGGACGATGCCGTACGCCTGCTCGTAGGCAGGCATGTGCCCGACGGCCTCGATGACCACGTGCGCGCCCTGGCCGGCGGTGAGGTCGCGCACCGCCGCCACCCCCTCCTCGCCGCGTGCGGCCACGACGTCGGTCGCCCCGAAGTCGCGACCGAGCGCGGTGCGGTCCGCGTGCCGGCCCATGAGGATGATCCGCTCCGCTCCCAGCCGCCGCGAGGCCAGCACCGCGGACAGGCCCACCGCACCGTCGCCGATCACGGTGACGGTGCTGCCGGGGCCCACGCGGCCCCTGTGCGCCGCGTGGTGCCCGGTCAGGAACACATCCGAGAGGGTCAGCAGGGAGTTCAGCAGCGCGTCGTCGGTGTCCTCCAGCGCGGTGCCGGTCTTCACGAGCGTGCCGTCGGCCTGCGGGATGCGCACCAGCTCGGCCTGCGCTCCCCCGATGCCACCGGTGCCGAAGAAGTGACCGTGCTCGCACGAGGTCTGGAAGCCCTCGCGGCAGTACACGCAGGTGTTGTCCTGGATCCCGAAGGGGCAGATCACGAAGTCGCCGGGACGCACCGACGTCACGTCGGCGCCCACCTGTTCGACGACGGCGAGCAGCTCGTGGCCCATCGGTCGGCCGACCTTGGCCGCCGGGAAGTCGTGCCAGCGGTGCAGGTCCGAGCCGCACACGCAGGCCCGCACGACGCGGAGCACCGCGTCGTGCGGCTCCTGGATCGTCGGGTCGGGTACCTCCTCGACCCGGATGTCACCGGCGCCGTACAGGAACGTCGCTCGCATCGTCATGTCCTCGCTGCTGCGTGTGGGGACCCGGACAGACCGGGAGTGTCGGCCTCTACGACACCACCGTGGACGCCACCGAGGAACGCTCTGCCGACGGGTGTACTGCCAGTACGTGGCTCGGCACGCGCGTGCCTCGTACCGTCGAGGCCATGGATCAACGGGACGAGGTGCGCGACTTCCTCGCGTCACGCCGGGCACGGCTGAGCCCGGCGGACGTCGGGCTGCCCGCCGGCACCGGGCGGCGTCGGGTCGCCGGTCTGCGCCGCGACGAGGTCGCCGTGCTGGCGGGGGTCTCCTCCGAGTACTACGCGCGCCTCGAGCGCGGGAACCTCGCCGGGGTCTCCGACTCCGTGCTGGACGCCCTGGCCGGGGCGCTGAGGCTCGACGACGCCGAGCTGGCGCACCTGCGCAACCTCGCCCGGGCGGCCAGCCAGCCCGCGCGTAAGCGCCGCACGCCGGCCAGGCCGGCGCCGGTCCGTCAGTCCCTGTGCCGGGTGCTCGACGCCATGGGCACCGTCCCCGCCTACGTGCGCGACTCCCGCATGGACATCCTGGCCGCCAATGCGCTGGCCAAGGAGCTGCATGCACCGGTCTTCCGCTACGCCGAGCACACCGGCACGACGCCGAACACGGCCCGGTTCGCGTTCCTCGACCCGGCGGGTCGCGACTTCTACCCCGACTGGGAGACAGTCAGCCGGGACTGCGTGGCCGTGCTGCACGCGGCCGCCGGTCTCAACCCGTACGACAAGCCCCTCTCCGACCTCGTCGGCGAGCTGTCCACGCGGTCGGAGACGTTCCGCACCCTGTGGGCCACGCACGACGTGCGCGTGCACCGCACCGGGCTCAAGCGCCTGCACCACCCCGCCGTGGGTGTCCTCGAGCTCGACTACGACGTGATGGAGCTGGTGCAGGAGCCCGGCGTGCTGCTCATCGCCTACAGCGCCGCACCCGGCACCCCGGCCGCCGACCGCCTCGCGCTGCTGGCCACACTCGCAGCGACCCACCACGCCGAGGCCGTCGGCCCGACCGCATGAGCCGGCTCCGGCTCGACCGGCGCACGTTCCTGAGGGCCTCGCTCCTGCTGGGAACCGGTGCGGTGGCGGCGGCGTGCACGGCGGCGCGGACCGACGGCCCGGACGCCACCCTGTCTGCCCGAACCCCTGCCGCCGACCACCCGGAGACGACTCCTGTGCCTTCCTCCGCGCCGACCCCCGGGTCCACGATCCTGCTGGCCTACTTCTCCCGCGCCGGTGAGAACTACTGGTACGGCGGCCGCCGCGACCTCGAGGTGGGCAACACCGAGGTGCTGGCCACCCTGATCGCCGACCGCCTCGGGTGCGACGTGTACCGGATCGAGGCGGCCGACCCCTACCCGCACGACTACCGCGAGACGGTCGACCGCAACGTGCGCGAGCAGGACGAGGACGCCCGGCCGGTGATCGCGGGAGCTCTGCCCGACGTGAGCGGGTACGGCACCGTGATCCTGGCCAGCCCCATCTGGAACGTGCGACCGCCGATGATCATGTCGACGTTCGTCGAGGCGTTGCCCCTGCGTGGTGCGACCCTGCTGCCGGTCACGACGCACGCCATGAGCGGTCTGGGTCGGGCCGTCGAGGTCTACTCCGCCCTCGCGCCGGACGCGATCGTCGGCGAGGGGCTGGCCGTGCGCGGCGAGGAGGTCGCCGAGGCCGGGATCGACCTCGACGACTACCTCGCCAGGACGCTGCTGCGCTGAGCCTGCCGCCCTACCGGGTCGGCGCCTCGACGCCGCTCAGAGCCAGCACCCCGCCGGGCAGCCTGTCGCCCTCGACCCCGAGGTCCGCCAGAGCGGCGTCCAGCGCGGCGAGGTCGTCGGTGGTGAGGGAGAGCTCCTCGGCGCCGAGGTTCTCCAGCAGGTGTGCCGTGCGGGTCGCACTCGGGATCGGGACGATCCACGGACGGCGCGCCAGCAGCCACGCCAGCGAGACCTGGGCCGGCGTGGACCCCGTGCGCACCGCCCAGTCCTGCAGCAGCTGCACCACGGCCATGTTCGCCGCCATGTTCTCCGGGCTGTTGCGGGGCACGCCGGCGCGGAAGTCACCCGGACTGAACACGGTGTACGGGCTGATGGTGCCCGTCGCGAACCCGGCTGCGAGCGGGGTGAACGGCACGAAGCCGATGCCGAGCTCCTCGCACAGCGGCAGGACGTCGTCCTCGGGACCTCGCCACATGACCGAGTACTCGTTCTGGATCGCGGTCAGTGGCTGCTCGGCATGGGCGCGACGAACGGTCTCCAACCCTGGTTCCGACAGCCCGAGGTGCCTCACCTTGCCCTCGGCGATGAGCTCCCGGACAGTGCCGGCCACGTCCTCGATCGGTACCTGCGGGTCCACCCGGTGCTGGTACAGCAGGTCGATGTGGTCGGTCCGCAGCCGCTGCAGCATCCCGTCGACGGCCACCCTGATGTGCTCGGGCCGGCTGTTCAGGCCACCCACCATGCGACCGGTGTCCGGGTCGATGTCCCAGCCGAACTTCGTGGCGATGACCACCTGGTCACGCACCGGCTCGAGCGCCTCGCCCACGATGGCCTCGGACTCGAAAGGCCCGTACGCCTCGGCGGTGTCGAAGAGCGTGACGCCCTGGTCGACCGCGCCGCGCACGAGGGCGACCATGTCCTCACGGCTGGTCACCGGACCGTAGAGCGTCCCTGGCATGGTCTGGCACCCCAACCCGATCGTCGACACCTCGAGCTCGCCGAGCCGACGCGTGGTGCTGAGGGTGACCGCCGCCGGTGCGGGAGCACCCGGCGCGCGACGGGTGGTCGACGAGGACCCGCTGGCCGTGCCGGGAGGAGCAGGCTCGGACGTGCAGGCGACCAGGCTCGCGGCGAGCGGCAGTGCTGCGATGCCCGCCACGCCCTGGAGGAAGCCGCGTCGGCCCACCGTGCGGGTCGACGCGGTGGTCGATGTCTCGGTCATGAGCTCTCGCCTCTCGTCGTACGGGTGTGGGTGTCGGACGCAGGGTCAGGTCAGCGGCCGCGCTGACGGCGCGCGAACGCGCCGATGAGCCCTCGGCGTGCCCACCACCCCGGGCCACGGCCGATCGTGATCGGCATCGAGCGCCGGGTGAGGGTGGCCGGGTGAGGGCCACCGCGCTCACCGGTGTTCAGGGCGTCGATCCGGGCGAGCTCGTCCGCGGTGAGCTCGAAGCCGAGCACGTCGAGGTTCTCCACGATGCGGCGCGGGGTGATCGACTTGGGGATCGCCGACCGTCCCTGCTGCAGGTGCCACCGCAGCACGACCTGCGCGACGGTCGCGCCGTGCTCCTGCGCGATGCCCGTCAGGACCGGGTCGCGCAGCACGTCGGGTGCGGCGCTGCGGTCCCGCGAGGAGTACCTGGTCACGCCGCCCAGCGGCGACCACGCCTGCGTGACGATGCCGCGCCTGGTGTCGGCCGACTGGGTCAGGTTCTGCGTGAAGTACGGGTGCAGCTCGACCTGGTTCACCGCGGGGACCACCTGCGTCCGGGCGAGCAGGGCGTCCAGGTGCGCGGGAAGGAAGTTGCTCACGCCGATCGCGCGCACGCGTCCCGCGGCCAGCAGCCGCTCGGCGGCCTCGTAGGCGGCCACGGTCCGGTCGAACTCGGTGGCGAGCGGCTGGTGCAGCAGGTACAGGTCGACGTAGTCGGTGCCGAGCCGCCGCAGGCTGTCCTCGAACGCGCGTCGCGGCCGCTGGTCGCCGTAGTCGCTGATCCAGAGCTTGGTCGTGAGGAACAGCTCGCTGCGGTCGACGCCGGATCGACGCACACCTTCGCCGACCTCACGCTCGTTGAAGTACACGGCAGCGGTGTCGATCAGGCGGTACCCGGCACCGAGGGCGGTCTCGACCGCGGCGGCCGTGTCGGCCGGGGCGCTCTGGAAGACGCCCAGGCCGAGCGCGGGCATGGAGATCCCTGTGCTGAGCGGGATCACCGGAACCGGGGAGGTGGTCGTCATCGTCCTGTCCGTCCGTGTGGCGCGGGGGTGGTGAGGGGGTGCTGGCAGTACGCGCGTGCGAGTGCTGCCAGCGGTGCACCCTGAGGGCAGGGGGTGCACCGCTCCGTGGCGGATCACCCGATGCGGGCGCCGCCGATCTGAGCGACGAACGCCGGGTCGCGGTGGTCGAACGCGACACTCGCACCGGTGTCCAGCGTGGCGATGCGGGCCATGTCGTCGTCGGTGAGCTGGAAGTCGAAGACGTCCAGGTTCTCCGCCATGCGCTCAGGGCGCACCGACTTGGGGATGACCACGACCCCGCGCTGGACGAGCCAGCGCAGCGCGACCTGCGCCACGGACTTGCCGTACACCTGCCCGATCTCGGTCAGGGTCGGGTTGGTGAAGATGTCGTTGCGCCCCTCGGCAAGCGGACCCCAGGCCTCGATCTGCACGCCGTGCTCGGCCATCAGCGTCTGGTAGTCGGCGCGCTGGAAGAACGGGTGCGTCTCCACCTGGTTGACGGCCGGGACGACGTCCGTGTTCGTGATGAGGTCGACCAGCCGGTCGGGGTAGAAGTTCGAGACGCCGATCGCACGAACCCGGCCCTGGCCGTACAGGTCCTGCATGGCACGCCACGAGGAGTACACGTCCCCGTACGGCTGATGGATCAGGTACAGGTCCAGGTGGTCCAGGCCGAGGCGCTCCAGCGACGCGTCGAACGCCCGCCTGGTGCCGTCCTCGCCACCGTCATGCACCCACAGCTTGGTCGTGATGAACAGCTCCTCGCGCGGGATGCCGCTGGCGGCGATGGCCCGGCCGACACCCGCCTCGTTGCCGTAGACGGCCGCCGTGTCCAGGTGCCGGTAGCCGGCCGCCAGCGCGTCGGCTACGACCTGCTCGGTCTGCTCGTCGGGCACCTGGAAGACACCGAAGCCGAGGATCGGCATCGGCACGCCGTTGTTCAGGGTGACGGACGGGATCTCGATGGACATGCGGAGGACCTCTCGTGACGGGTGCGCACGTGTGCGTGCGACTGGCGGTACCCGCGCGGCGCGCGGGGTGTGTCGGTGGTGCGGGAGCTACGCCTTCGGCTGGGGCACGCTCGTGGCGGGCGCCTCGACGGCCGGCTGCGCCTCCTTCAGGGACGTCGCGGCCCAGCTGGCGAGCAGGTCGAGGGCGTGCGCGGACGGTGAGCCGGGCTCGGCGCTGTAGACGAAGATCATCAGACCCGGGTCGGACGCGAGGGCCAAGCCCTCGTAGGCCAGGTCCAGGTCACCGACGACCGGGTGGTGCAGCCGTTTGATGCCCGTGCTGTGCACGCGCACGTCGTGCGAGGCCCACAGGGTGCGGAACTCCTCGCTGCGGGTCGACAGCTCGCCGACCAGGTCGGTCAGGCCACGGTCGAACGGGGTGCTGCCTGCGGCGAGGCGCAGTGCGGCGACGGTGTCCCGACCGGTCTGCTCCCAGTCACGGTAGAAGTCCACCGCCCGCGGGCTCAGGAACCGGAACCGTGCCAGGTTGGCGGGCCGGCCGGGTTCGTCGAACAGTGGCGAGTTCAGCGCCCGGCCCAGCAGGTTGGTGGCGATGAGGTCTCCCCGGGTGTTGCCGACCCAGGCGGGCGCGAGCTGACTGTCGAGGAGCTGCTGGATGCCCGGGCGCACGGTCTGCAGGCTCGGCCTGCGACGTGCGCTCGCCCGTGTGCCCGCTCCGCCTCCCGAGCGGGCCAGGTCGAACAGGTGGGCGCGCTCCGCGTCGTCCAGCAGCAGCGCGCGGGCCAGCGCGTCGAGCACGCTGTCGGAGGCACCGGCCACGGCGCCACGCTCGAGCTGCGTGTAGTACTCGACCGACACCCCAGCCAGCTGCGCGACCTCGCCGCGACGCAGGCCCGGCACACGGCGACGGCCCCCGGGCAGGAGTCCGACCTGCTCGGGGGTGACCTTCGCGCGACGCGAGAGGAGGAAGTCCCGCACGTCGTCACGTCTGCTCGTCGCCATGCCCACCACGGTAGGAGTCGTCGTCCAGCGGAGGGAGTTGCCGCGGGTACCCCCCTTGGCCGACCCACCCCTGCGGGGTCGGACGCGCCTTCCGCAGCGGGTCGGCCGTCAGGTCGCCCCCGCACCGGGCACCAGGGGGTGCACCTGCTCTCCCGTGTCCACCCGGTGCCGCAACGCGCGCGGACGAGCGTCGTTCTCCACTCACCTCGGCGCTCGTCAGGGGGTCCTGCGAACCCTCACGCGGTTATGCCGCCGTCTGCGGCGATGGCCGCTGCGGTGATAAAGCTGGCCGTTCCTGAGGCAGGCGCCCGGTCTTCTCGACGCCGTTCAGGTCGGAGACCGTCAACGTCAGCGGCAGCTGGTCGATGAGCGCACGGCTCGGTGCGGTGTCCCACAACCTGCCCTCCAGGACCGTCTCGCCGACGCGGATGGGGCTGCCGGCGTTCGACGGCGCGGCGGACGAGCGCGCGGCGGTCGCACCGGCGGCCGTGGGCGCCGTCGGTGCGACCGGGTCGGACGCCGTCGAACCGCCGTCGGAGGCGGGACCGCGGACGTCGGCACCAGAGCGGGCGCCGAGGGTGGCCGCGACCAGCCCGACGAGCGCGACGACGGACCAGCGGGGACAAGGAAGGGGCATGTCGGGGAGGCTAGGCGGCGCCGGCCACGGGTGGGAGGGCCATCCTGGACCCCCCTGCACGGCGTCGGTGCGCGAGAGTGGTGGCGTGCAGGCAGGTGTCGCAGGTCCGAGGGTCGACGTCTGGGCGACGGCTGCCCGCGACGTCGACGTCAACCGGCTGGTGCCCGTGCTCGACGCGGCGGAGCTCGCCCGCGCCGAGGCGATGCGGCCTGCTCGACGGTCGTCCTTCGTGCAGGCCCGGGCGTTGCTGCGGGGCGCCCTGGGGGCACGGCTCGGGCTGCCGCCGGACCAGGTCGGGCTCCGGGCCGCCTGCCCGGAGTGCGGGAGGCCGCACGGACCCGTCGTGGTGCAGCCACGACCCGACAGGGGTGAGGCGCCCTGGCAGGTGAGCCTGACCCGCTCCGGCCCGCTGCTGGTCGTGGCGATCACGGCGACGGGTCCGGTCGGCGTCGACACCGAGTCGCACGCGCAGGTGGCACGGGCGCCGCTGGCCGAGGTCGCGTTGTCCGAACCCGAACGGCAGGCGTTCGAGCGGCTCCCGGACGACCGGCGCGCCGCTGCGCTGACCCGCGCATGGGTGCGCAAGGAGGCCACCCTCAAGGCGTGGGGCACGGGGCTACGGGTCGCACCCGACCTGGTCGACGTCCGCCGGGACGACGTGCGCCTCGCGCGCGGTGACGCACGCCCGGCCATGACCGCCTGGGTCAGCGACCTGGAGGTGGGTCCGGGGGTCGGCGCCGCGGTCGCGGTGCGCACGAACCCGGGCAGCGGACCGTGGCCCGCGCCTCAGGTCGAGCTGCACGACGGCGCCGCCGTCCTGGAGCGGGTCGCCGTCGGGTGAGCCTGGCTCAGCGGCGGGCCGGCGACGACACGGCGAGCGGGGGCAGCACCGGCAGGTCCAGCCAGGCGTGCAGCAGGTCGCCGACCGTCGAGGCGAGCACCTGTCCCCCGCACTCGCGCGCGTGGGCGGTCGCCAGCCCTCGGAAGTCGTCGGTCCCGGCGCTGCGATGCGCGAAGGCCGCGGTCCAGGCGCGCACCAGGTCGAAGAAGGCGGTGTCGCCGAGCACCGTGCGCAGCGCGTGCAGGCTCAGCGCACCCCGCTTGTACACACGGTCGTCGAAGATGCGCGGGTAGCCCGGGTCGGCGAGCACCAGGTCCTGCGGGAGTGCCGCCAGCCGCGCGTGCCACGTGCGTGCCAGGGCATCGGCGCTCGGACCGCCCGAGGCCTGCGACCACAGCCACTCGGCGTAGCAGGCGAACCCCTCGTTCAGCCAGATGTGGCGCCAGGAGGTCACCGAGACGCTGTTGCCGAACCACTGGTGCGCGAGCTCGTGAGCGATGAGCCGTTCCTCGCCGCCCGTCGCCCGCAGGTTGTTCGCACCGAAGATCGCCACGCCCTGGGCCTCGAGCGGGATCTCCAGCTCGTCCGGGGTGCACACCACGGTGTACGCGGCGAACGGGTACGGCCCGAAGGTCTCGCAGAAGAAGGCCATCAGCGCACCGTGGTGCGCGAGCTGGCGGCGCGCGGTGGCGACCAGTGCGGTCGGCACGAGCGCCCGCTGCGGTGCGGGGCCCTCGGCCAGCACGATCTCGTCGTACTGACCGATCTGGACCGTGGCGAGGTACGTCGAGGTGGGGTGCTTCTCGTCGTAGACCCACGTGGTGGCGCTGGCCTTGGTCCGTCGGCCCACCAGGACGCCGTGCGCCAGGGCACGGTAGGGGTTGTCGACCGTGAGCGAGGTCCGGTAGGTCGCCTTGTCGTCGGGGCGGTCGTTGCACGGGAACCAGGTGGGGGCGCCGGTGGGTTGGCTGGCGACGACCACACCGTCCTCCAGCTCCTCCCAGCCGACCAGCCCCCACGGGCTCGGCGCGGGGCGCGGGTTGCCCCCGTAGCGGACGGTGAGCGTCAGGTGCGTGCCCGCCGGGACCTCCCCTGACAACCGGACCGTCAGCCGCCCGCCCTTGTGGTCGTACCGCGCCAGGGTCGCGCCGGTGACGGCGACCTTCGACACGGCCAGCCCGAGGAGGTCAAGCACCACGGCGCGCGTCACCTCGAGCGTGACGACCTGCAAGGTGGCGGTGCCCTGGAGGCGGTTGGTGGCCGGCCGGTACGTCAGGTCCAGGTCGTAGTGGGTCACGTGCGTGGCCCGGTCGCCGTGGGAGGTGTCGTACGGGTCGCCGGCGGGTGCCCCGCGGGTGGTCGCCTTCACGCGTCGACCCGCGCCGTGCTCGCCGTGCTCCCTGTGCTGCCGGTACGCCACGGGGCGATGGGGTTGCCGACCCACCGGGTCCCCGCCGGGACGTGCTCACCGCGCAGCACCAGCGATGCCGGCCCCACGCTGGCACCGGCACCGAGGCGGGCCGCCGGCAGGATCACACCGTGCGGTCCCAACGTGGCACCGGCGTCGAGTCGCACCGTGTCCAGGCTCATCACCCGGTCGTGGAACAGGTGGGTCTGCACGACGCACCCGGTGCCGACCGTCGCCCCGTCACCCAGGCGGACCAGGTCCGGCTCGGGCAACCAGTACGACTGGCACCACACGCCACGCCCGATCCGGGCACCCAGAGCTCGCAGCCACCACACCAGCGCGACAGTACCGGTGGCGGGGTCGGCGAAGAACGGGGCCGCGACCATCTCGGTGAAGGTGTCCGCCAGCTCGCCGCGCCACACGGCCGAGGACCACAGCGGGTGGTCGCCGGCCCGGTGCCGCCCGACGAGCACCCACTTCGCCACCACGGTGACCAGCGCCGCGACCACGCCCGCGGCCGCCAGGACGAGCCCCCCGACGGCGCACGCGATCACCCACCCCGTGGAGAGGACCACGGCCTGCAGGGCGAGCAGCGTCGCCAGGCTGAGGGTGCTCAACGTCAGCGCCGGCACCAGCCGACCGACCTCGACCACCGCTCGCGCCGCCCGCAGCCGCGCGGGCGGGTCGTAGGTCCGGGCGGGGTCGTCGAGCGTGGCTGCGCGCGGCAGCAGCACCGGGGGGCTGCCCAGGTAGCTGGAACCGGCCCGGGTGCGCCGCGGCGTGGCCGACAGCACGGCGACCAGGCCGTTCTTGGGCACCGTGCGTCCCGGGGCGGTCATGCCGGAGTTGCCGACGAACGCGCGCCGGCCGACCTTCGCCACGGCCACCCGCACCCAGCCGCCGCCCAGCTCGTAGGGCGCGACCATGGTGTCGTCGGCCAGGAACGCCCCGTCCTTCAGCCGCATCATCGAGGGCACACCGATGACGGTCGAGATCTCGGTGCCGCGGCCCACCTGCGCCCCGAGCAGACGCATCCAGAGCGGCGTCGCCACCGAGGAGTAGAGCGGGAACAGGATCGTCCTGGCCGCGTCCATCAGCCGTTCCGTGGCCCACGCCTGCAGCCCCTGCCGTGAACGGACCGGGTGGTAGCCCTCGCCGAGGTGCAGGCCGAGGACCCGCACGCAGACCACGACGAGCGCCGCGTACAGCACCGCGGCCCCGAACGCGGCCGGCAGACCCACGACGAGCGCCGGGCCGAACGCCTCGGCGAGCGTGTCCGTGCCCTGCACCGCGAGCGCGACCAGGACGAGCGCACCCGTGACGGCCAGGGCGGGCAGCGCGGCGACGACGGACCCGACGAGGGAGTAGGCGAGGACCCACCGGGCGGAGCGCCCGTCGGCGGCGGGCCGTTCGGTGGGCCAGGGGTGGCGCGCCTCGTGCACGCGCGCGGCGGGTGAGCCCGCCCAGTACTCCCCTGCGCCGGTGCTCCCGTGCACGGCGGAGCCGGCGGCGACGTCCGTGCCGTCGCCGATGTGCGCGCCCGGGCATAGCACGCTGCGCGCACCGACGGTGGCCCCGGCCCCGATGGTGATGCGACCGATGTGCAGCACGTCGCCGTCGACCCAGTGGCCGGACAGCTCGACCTCGGGTTCGACGGCACACCCGTCGCCGAGGGTGAGCATGCCGGTGACGGGCGGCACGGAGTGCAGGTCGACGTCGCGGCCCATACGCACGCCCAGAGCCCGCGCGTACAACCACACCCAGGTGGCCGTGGCGGGTGTCACCGCACCGAAGGACTCGGTGAGGCGTTCGGCGGCCCACAGGCGTAGGTGCACCGACCCGCCGCGGGGGTGTTCCCCGGGGCGCACGCCGAGCAGCAGCAGGCGTGCCCCGAGTGCGCTGACTCCCATCCGTCCCACCGGGCTGACCGTCAGGAGCCAGCCTGCCAGCACCCACCACACGGACACGGGCTGCAGCCACGGCACCGGCGCCAGGGCGTGCAGGACGAAGTTCATGGAGGCCAGCGCGGTCAGCCAGCGCAGCGCGACGAGGGTGCGCAGCACCAGCACGGTCGCCAGCTGGACGACCTGGCTGGCGACGCCCACCGGGCGGACGTCGGCGGCGGGGGCACTGGCGACGGGTGCCTCGTCGGCGTCGGGCCAGGTGGTCTGCAGGTAGTCGGCCAGGTCGCCGACCTCGGGATGGTCGTAGACGTCGGCCACGGTGGCCTCCGGGTAGTGGGCGCGCAGCGCGGAGACCAGCTGCGCGGCAGTCAGCGAGCTGCCACCGCGCAGGAAGAAGTCGTCCTCCGCGTCGGCCGGGTGCACACCGATGACGTCGACCCACTGCTGCGCCACCCAGGCGGCCGTGCCGGTCAGGTGCGTGTCGTTGCCTGGGCCGTCGGCCCCCGGCACGGGCCACGGGAGCGCGTCGCGGTCGACCTTCCCGGACGTGCGGGTGGGGATCTCCTCGACGACGGCCAGCAGCGGCAGCATCGACCCGGGCAGGGTCTGGCGCAGCCGGGCGAGCAGCGGGGCGGTCTGCACGGGGTCGTCACCCGCGGGCACCACGTAGCCGACGAGGAGTGCCGACCCCGACGCGGTGCGCCGCACGGCGGCCGCGGCACCGGCGATGCCGGGCAGGGCGAGCAGGGCGGCGTCGACCTCACCGAGCTCGATCCGATGCCCGTTGACCTTCACCTGGTCGTCGGCCCGCCCCACGAACACCAGGCCGTCGTCGTGCCGTTCGACCAGGTCACCGGTGCGGTAGGCGCGATCCCAGCCCAGGGCGGGCAGGGCGGCGAACCGTGCGGCGTCCAGCTGCGGGTCGAGGTAGCGGGCCACGCCGACGCCCCCGATGACCAGCTCACCGGTCGCCCCCTGCGGAACCGGGGTGCCGTCCGGTCCGAGCACCGCGAGGTCCCAGCCGTCCAGCGGGAGCCCGATGCGCACCGGTCGCCCGGACTCGAGGGGCGCGGCGCACGCCACGACGGTGGCCTCGGTCGGACCGTAGGTGTTCCACACCTCCCGGTCGGGGTGCACCAGGCGTTCGGCCAGCTCGGGCGGGACGGCCTCGCCGCCGAAGATCAGCAGCCGCAACCCTGCGAGTGCCTCAACGGGCCACAGCCCGGCCAGGGTGGGCACGGTCGAGACGACGGTGATGTCCCGTTCCACGAGCCACGGGCCCAGCTCGGTGCCTGCGCGCACCAGCGAGCGTGGGGCGGGCACGAGCGTGGCCCCGTACCGCCAGGCCAGCCACATCTCCTCGCACGAGGCGTCGAACGCGACCGACAGGCCCCCCAGGACCCGGTCGCCCGGGCCGATCGGGGCGTGCTGCAGGAACAGGTTCGCCTCCGCGTCGACGAACGCGGCCGCGTTGCGGTGCGTCACGGCGACACCCTTGGGCTTGCCGGTCGAGCCCGAGGTGAAGATGATCCACGCGTCGTCCGTGACGGTCGGTCGCTGGTCCCCGGCGGCCGGGGACGTCGAGTGCACCGGGCTGCCGTCCGGGTGGGTCAGCTCGGGGCCGTCGCCCAGGACGACGCGCACACCCGCCTCGTCGAAGATCTGCCGGGCCCGCTCGGCCGGGTCGTCGGCGTCGACGGGCACGTACGCGGCGCCGGCGCGCAGCGCGGCGAGGATCGACAGGTACAGGCCGACCGTCCCGGAGGTGACACGGATGCCGACCCTGTCCCCGCGGCGCACACCCACCGCCGCGAGCCGCCCCGCCCGCAGGCGGACCGCCTCGTCGAGGGCGGCGTACGTGAGGACCTCGTCGCCGTCGTCGATCGCGACCGCCAGGGGGTACCTTCGCACGGTCTCGGCGAACACGTCCACGAGGGTCCGCGCCGAGGGCGCCCTGGACGCGGCGCGCAGCGGGTCGGTCGCAGGTCTGGTGGTGCTCACCGTTCGTCTCGTTCCCGCCCGGGCGCACCCGGGCATCCGCCGTGGCGACAGGCCTCCTGGGGCCTGGCGCCGCGGATGCTCTCACACGGGGGTGAACACCTGGGGTGCCGGCAGGCGCGACGGGCCTGGTGAGCGCGCACCGCAGCACCCTGGTCGGTCACCTGCCGTTGGCGCCGCGGTAGGTCTCGACCAGCTGGCGTTCGATGAGCACGGGCACGAAGTCGTGGATCGTGACGTCCACGAACCGGGCGTGGTGCTCGGCGACGTCCCGGTCGATGCGTTCTCGACCCAGTCCCGGGAAACGTTGGTCGAGCCGGACGGCAAGCTCCGTGAGCGCACGCTGCTCGTCATGTGCCATGCATCGACCGTCGCCGCTCGAACGCGGACGGTCAAGACCTGACGGCCCGGTCGATGCGGGTCACTGAGCCCGCGCCGACCGGGAGGCACCGCGGGGAGAAGGACCACGTCATGCCGCCGTCGGTCAACCGGTCCAGCGCGAAGCACTACGCGGCCTCGCCCGCCGTCACCGAGTACCACGAGTTCCCCGGACGTTCGCACTGGATCTGCGCCGAACCGGGCTGGGAGGAGGTCGCCGACCACGCGCTCGACTGGGCACTCGCGCACGCCGGACGCGAGGCGCACGCCGGCCACCACGACGCGGAGGGTCCGCTCGACCAGCGGCGACGCACCGAACCGCACCGAACCGGATGTGCCGCCGCTGGCGAACCGCCCGGCAGTACGGTGGCACGGTGTCGAGCCGCAGAGATGGCGTCGTGGTCCACTCCGGGGTGCTCGACGGCCGATGGTTCCCCGTCGCCGACGGCACCTCGACCGGCCGGTCACGTCCGGACCGCCCCACCCCGGATCGCATCGCATGACCACCACCTACACGGCACTGTTACCGGTCTTCGCGGTGGCACTGCTGAGCCCTCTCGTCGTCGGCGCACTCCCGCGGCGGTGGAAGGTCCCGCAGGTCGTGCTGCTGCTCGCCGGCGGGGTGCTGATCGGACCGCAAGGGCTGGGTTGGTCGGACCCGGCCGCCGTGCAGACGCTGTCCGACCTGGGCATCGGCTTCCTGTTCCTGCTCGCGGGGTACGAGCTGGATCCCCGCCTGATGCGGCAACGGGCGGGCCGGTTGGCCCTGGGCGCGTGGGGTACGTCGTTGGTGTTCGCCGTCGTGCTCGTGGCGCTCGTGCTGCGCCCGGCCTCGCCGCAGGCGCTCGCTGCCGGCGCGATCGCGCTGGCCACGACCGCTCTGGGCGTGCTGCTGCCGATCCTGCGTGACTCCGGGCAGCTCGGCACCCGGCTGGGCACGACCGTCTTCGCCGCAGGCGCGGTCGGCGAGCTGGCTCCCATCGTCGTGATGGCCCTCCTGCTCGGCAGCCGGCGGAGCAGCGTCGCGGCTGCCCTGCTGTTCGCCTTCGCGGCGCTGGTGGTGGCCCTGGCCGCGGTCCCGACCCGGATCACCCTGCCCCGGGTGAGCGCCCTGCTCCTGCGGGTCGAGCACGGCACGGGTCAGAGCACCCTGCGGCTGACCGTCGTGCTGCTGGTGGGCCTGCTGGCCACCTCGGCGGCGCTCGGCTTCGACGCGATCCTGGGAGCGTTCCTCGGCGGCATGGTGCTGCGCCGCTGGGCACCGGGCGACGTCGAGCAGCTGGAGGGCAAGCTCGACGTCGTGGGCTGGGGTGTGTTCATCCCCGTGTTCTTCATCGGCTCGGGGATGGGGCTGGATGCGGCCTCGATCCTGCGGACGCCCTGGCTGCCGCCGGTGTTCCTGGTCCTGTTGCTGGTGGTGCGCGGCGGTCCTGCCCTGTTCTGGCTCCGCCGTGACCTGGGCGCCCGTGAACGGGTGCAGGTGGCGCTGTACAGCGCCACGACGTTGCCGCTCCTGGTGGCGCTGACCGAGCTGTCCGTCGACGAGGGGCTGATGCCCAGGGACACCGCGGCGGCGCTCGTCGGCGCTGGTGTCCTGTCGATCATCGTGTTCCCGCTGGTCGCCCAGCGGCTGTCCGCGGAGCCGAGTGCTGTCGAGGGGCTGGTCGCGAAGCGGTGACGTGCGGCCGCTCTCGCCACCTCGGGCCGCGGCTGGCAGTCTGGCGGCATGAGCCCTCTCGAGGTCCGCTGCCCCCGGTGCGACTCCCCCGCCGGCACCCCGTGCTCCACGAGCGAAGGTCAGGTGCGGGACCACCCGCACCGTCGACGCACGGCCGCCGCCCGGCTCGAGACCGACGCCGCGCAGGACTCGTAGCTCGGGTCGCCCGCACCGGCCGGGTCTCGCGTCGGCTCTGGAGACCTGAGGGCCCCCGCCCGGGGCTCACTCGCGCAGCAGGCCGAGCTCGCCGAACAACGTCACGAGCCCCTCGCGCTGCGGACCGGGCGCCACCCGGTCGGCCACGGCGAGGACTTGCGGGTCGGCCCCCTCGATCGCCACACCGGTCCCCGCCCAGGCGATCACCTCCAGGTCATTGAGGCCGTCGCCCACCGCGACCGCGTCGGCCCGGTCCACGCCGAGCTCGCGGGCGGCGATCTGCGCACCGATCGCCTTGTGCACGTGCGCCAGGTAGATCTCACCCCCGGAGGCGGACAGCAGCGGAACCGAGGCCTCGATCGTGGCGACCCGGGGTCCGATGTGCGCGCCGAGCTCGGCGGTCTCGATGCGCGAGCCGAGCACGGTCACCTTGCTGAACGGGGCCGGGAGTCCCTCGGGCCTGGTCTGCAACGAGACGAGGAAGTCGGGCACCGCACGGCGCACGCCGTCGTCGCGGGCGCCCGTCGCGCCGAACGCGCGCAGCACACGGTCCCGTGTGCCGGGCGCGGCCAGCAGCGCGGTCGGCGACTCCAGGATGTAGTCCGCGCCGTGCTCGTCGAGCACCTGGACCGTCCTGGCCGCCAGGTCGGCGGGGAACCGCTCGTCGCGCACCACGCGCCCGTCGATCTCGACGTACGCACCGGCGCTGGCCACGAGCCCGTCGAAGCCCGCCCCCACGATCGACTCCGGCAGCATCGACACCGGTCGTCCGGTGCACAGCAGCACCTGGTGGCCACGGGCGCGGGCGGCGCGGACGGCAGCTACGTGCCCCGCAGGCACGACCCCCCGCGCCGCGTAGGTCCCGTCGACGTCGAGGAAGACGATCACCGCGGGAACCTGCCGGCGTCCACCTGCTGCGACGAGCCGGGCGGCGGCACCTCGATCACGACGCGGGAGGCGGCGACCACGGCATACCGGTAGCGGGCGGCGACCCGGTCCTGCGAGGCGGCATGCCCGCGCAGCGGGTGGCAACGTGGCGTCATGACCATGGCCCCATGGTGGCGCACATGGGCAGGTGCAGTCCGGACCGCGCTCAGACGGCCGCCCGCGCGCGCCAGGCGGAGGCCAGCATGTCGTGCAGCGTGTGCGTGTTGCGCCAGCCGAGGTCACGCGCCGCGAGCTCGCCCGACGCCACGATGCGTGCGGGGTCGCCGGGCCGACGCGGGGCGACCTGCGGCTCGAGGTCGACGCCGGTCACGGCGGCCGCCGCGTCCATGATCTGCCGGACGGAGCTGCCCTCGCCGCTGCCCAGGTTGTACACGCGCTGCAGCTCGGTGCCCTGCTCGAGCGCCCGTGCCGCGGCGACGTGCGCGGCCGCGAGGTCGGCCACGTGCACGTAGTCGCGTACGCACGTGCCGTCGGGGGTCGGGTAGTCCACGCCGTTGATCCGGGGGGCGCGCCCCTGCGCGAGAGCGTCCAGCACGAGCGGGAACAAGTTGTGCGGGCTGGTGTCCACGACCTCGTCGGTCCCGGAGCCGACCACGTTGAAGTAGCGCAGCGAGGTGTGCGCGAGCTCGACGGCCCGCGCCTGGTCGCGCAGCAGCCACTCGCCGATGAGCTTGGACTCACCGTAGGGCGACTCGGGGCGGGTGGGGGTGTCCTCGGTGACGAGGTCCACGTCCGGGGTGCCGTACACGGCGGCCGACGAGCTGAACACGATGCGCGGCACGTCGACGCGTGCCATCGCGGCCAGGAGCGAGGCCGTGCCCGTGACGTTCTGCTCGTACGTGTGCAGGGGTCGCTGCACGCTCACACCGGCGTACTTGTAGCCGGCCAGGTGCACGACACCGGAGACGGCGTGGTCACGCAGGGCTCCGGCGACCAGGTCGGTGTCGAGGATCGTGCCCTCGACGAGGGGTACGCCGGCCGGCACGAACGACGCGTGCCCGGAGGACAGGTCGTCGAGCACGACGACGTCCAGCCCGACCTCGCGGAACGCCCGCACGACGTGGGCTCCGATGTAACCGGCACCGCCGGTGACCATCCAGGTACTCACAGCTCCTCCTCGATCGCGACGCTCTCGCCGAACAGAGTATGACACGAACGAACAGAACTGAACACACTCGCCCACAAGCACACGGCTCGTCGGCCAGCGACCGGCGATGAAGTTCTGATGGAGATCGGCCGCCCGGACCGCAAGGTCCCGCGTCGCGCGCCGCCCTGCACCCGACAGTGGGCCCGCCACCTCGACGCGAAAGAGCTCACCGATGCGCCCACCCGTCCCCCCTCGCCACCTGCTCGCCGCCGCAGCAGCCGGCGTGCTGCTCGTGCTGTCCTCCGCCCCGGGGCAGGCAGCCGACGACACCACGGAGCACGACCACCACGCGGCGACCGCTCCGGCCACCCCCGGCGGACCCGCAGCGAGCGCCTCCGCCGGAGCCGCGCCGAGTGGCACCGCCGGGCCTGCGCAGACCGCCGGGCCCGGGCAGGGCGCGACCGCACCGGACGGCTCCGCGGGGGCCACCGACACCGACGACCCGTCGGGATCGCACGACCTGGACGACATGGCCGGGATGGACCACGGCGAGAGCGGCGCACCGGCGCACGAGGCCGCCGGGACCACGAGCAGCACACCGCGCCCACGGGTGGCGGCGCTGTCGAGCTTCGGTGCGGTGAACCTCGCCGTGCTGGCCGCGGCCGCCTGGCGGCGACGCCGCGAGCGGCTCCATCCCCGTCACCGACCCCGCCGCTCCCCCGGCCCTGCCTGACCGCACCCGACCGCACCACCCGGCAGCACCACCTGGCTGCACCCGACCGCACACCACCGCCCCCGATCTCACGCCCGCCGACCCGAGGAGCTCCCATGAGCGCCCCCGCCCCGCCCCTGGACGACACGGTCGTCGACCCCGACACCCTGCCCGACCTGAGCCCACCACCCGCGGGCCGCAACCTCCTGACGGTCCCGTGGGTCGCCCGCACGCTGCGCAGCGGCTGGTACCCGAAGATCCTGCAGATCCCCGTCACGGCCGTCTTCGGGCTCGTGGCCTACCAGCTGCTCGTCGGGCCCGACGTCGCGCACGAGAACGCCGGCACCGCCCTGATGTGGGTGCTGTGGTGGCCCGTCATCCCCATCGTCTTCGTGCTGCTGGGTCGGTTCTGGTGCGCGGTGTGCCCGTTCGGGCTGATCTCCGACACGGTGCAACGCTGGGTCGGGGTCAACCAGCCGGTCCCGCGGTTCCTGAAGAACAACGGCATCTGGCTCATCGACGCCTCGTTCCTGGCGATCACCTGGGCCGACCACGTGTGGGGCATCGTCGAGTCGCCGTTCGGCTCCGGCATCCTGCTGCTGCTGCTGACGACGGCGGTGATCGCCTCGGGGGCGTTCTTCCAGCGCCGCACGTTCTGCCGCTACCTGTGCTTCCTCGGCGGGCTGTCGGGCAACTACGCCCGCACCGGCATGGTCGAGCTGCGCGCCGACGCCGAGGTCTGCCGCACCTGCACGGCGAAGGCCGCCTGCTACAACGGCACCGAGAAGGTCGCCGGGTGCCCGCTGTTCACGTTCCCGCGGACCATGGAGGACTCCGCGAACTGCAACCTGTGCGCCAACTGCGTGAAGTCGTGCCCGAACGACGCGATCACGATCCGCGTGCGCAAGCCCACCTCCGAGCTGTGGTTCCTCGACAAGCCCCGCCTCGAGCAGTCCGCCCTGGCCATGGCGATCATGGGCATCGTCCTGATCCAGAACGTGACGATGCTGAGCATCTGGCAGGACGTGCTCGACGAGATCGCGGCGCTGACGGGCATCACCAGCTACCCGGTGATCTTCACGCTCGCGTTCGCCCTAGCCGTCTCACTGCCCCTGGGACTGCTCGCGCTGGCCAGCCGCGTCGCCGCCCGGGCCAACCTGGAGAGCACCTGGCAGAACTTCGCCCGGTTCGGGTACGCCCTGATCCCGCTCGACGTGGCCGGGCACCTGGCGCACAACCTGTTCCACCTGCTGGCCGAGGGCGGCTCGGTGTACACCACGGTCGCGAACCTGTTCGGTGCGGGCGTCACCGGCGACGCCGCCCTGGTCGGTGCGGGCACGATCCAGGTGCTGCAGTTCGTGCTGCTCGCGCTGGGTGCGCTCGGCTCGGCGTACACCGCGCGGCGGATCGCGTACCGGCGCTACCGCACCGCCGCCCGCCGCCGCGCCACGCTGACCCCGTTCCTGGCTGTCGTCGCGCTGCTGACGGCCGTGAACGTGTGGCTGTTCCTGCTGCCCATGGCGCACCGCATGTGAGGTGCCCCCGTCAGGCGGGTGGCAGCACGACGGTGAACACCGCACCCTGGCCGGGACCGGGGCTGTCGGCCGTGATCGTGCCGCCGTGCGCCTCGACGAGCGCCCGGCTGATCGCCAGCCCGATGCCCGCGCCGCCGCGTGCGCGGTCACGGGCCGTGTCGGCCCGGTAGAAGCGCTCGAAGAGGTGCGGCAGGTGCTCGGCACCGATGCCCTCGCCGTCGTCACCGACCTGCAGCAGCAGGCGCCCGGAGGCGTCGGACCGCGCGGACACGGTGACGTGCCCCCCGGGGGGCGTGTGCCGCAGCGCGTTGGTCACGAGGTTGTCGAGCACCTGCGCCAGCCGTTGGGCGTCCACGTCGACGTCGGGCACGCCGGGCTCCACCGTCGCGGTCAGGTCGACGCGCGCAGTCGCAGCCCGTTCGGCACCGGCACGGACCGCCGCATCCACCAGGTCGGCCGCCGGCGTCCGGCGCCGGTCGAGCTCGAGGTCCCCGGACTCGGCACGGGTCACCGCGGCCAGGTCGTCGGCCAGGCGCGTCAGCCGTCGCCCCTGCTCGCGCAGCAGGTGCACCGTGGCGCCGTCGAGGGGGTGCACACCGTCCTCGACGGCCTCCAGGTAGGCGTCGATCGTGGCGACCGGGGTGCGCACCTCGTGCGCGACATCCGCCAGCAGCCGGGCCCGCAGCCGCTCGGCCTCGGCCAGCCGGGCGGCCATACCCGAGAACGACGCGGCCAGCTCGTCGAACTCCACGCCCAGCCCGGCCGAGGTCACCGGGGTGTCGTACCGTCCGGCACCCACCAGCCGTGCCGCCGCCGTCACCGACCCGAGCGAGCGACCGATCCGTCGGGTGAGCACCACGCTGACCGCCAACGACGCCACGACGGCCGCCAGCAGGGCGACCGCGAGCGACAGCGCCGAGGCCGAGGTGAAGGCCTCCTCGGCGTGCAGGATCGTCGCCTGGTGCGCGCCCATGCCGGCGCGCACCATGTGCTCGTGGAAGAGGGTCGGACCCGTGGCCGCCGCCACCACCCACGCGGTCACCGTCCCCACGCCGATGACGACACCCAGCGCCACCAGCAGCCGGGCAGCCAGACCTCGCCGCGCCCACCAGCCGCGCACCGCGCTCATCGGCCTGTCCCGATCCGGTACCCGACACCCCGCACCGTGCGCACGTACTGCTGCCGTTCGGCGGTGTCGCCGAGCTTCTGGCGCACGTGCAGGACGTGCACGTCCACCAGGTGCTCGTCGCCGACCCACCCGGCGCCCCAGACCGCCTCGATGAGCGCGCGGCGGGTGAACGCGCGCGCCGGCTCGGCTGCGAGCGCCGCCAGCACGTCGAACTCCGTGCGGGTCAACGGCACCGGTTCCCCGGCCAGACGCGTCTCCCGGCCGGTCGGGTCGATCACCAGGTCACCGACCTGCAGCGCAGGCGCCGCGGGGGCGGACGTCCCGCCCGGCGGGCGCCGCGGCCTGCGCATGAGGACCGCGATGCGGGCCATCAGCTCGCGCGGGCTGAACGGCTTGGTCATGTAGTCGTCGGCACCGACCGACAGGCCGATCAGGGTGTCCACCTCGTCGGCGCGGGCGGTCAGCATGAGTACGTAGCAGTCGGAGAAGGTGCGCAGCCGGCGGCACACCTCGACCCCGTCGACGCCCGGCAGGCCGAGGTCGAGCACCACCACGTCCGGGTCGACCTGCCGCAGCACGTCGACGGCGTCCGCACCGTCGTGCACCAGGTGCACCTCGAAGCCGTCCCGGCGCAGGTAGCTGCCGACCAGGGTGGCCAACGGCACCTCGTCGTCGACCACGACGGCCCGACGCGGTGCCGACGGCGCGTGCCGGTCCGCCGACGGGTGAGGAGGGGTCACCCGGTTCATTGTCCGCGACCCGTCACGCGCCGCAGGCCGACGCGTCGGGCCACGGCGACCTTCATCGAATCTTCAGCGCACCCTGATGGCCCCTCTGCCCGTGCCGGGTGAGGCTGGAGGCATGCCTCGTCACCCGCTCGTCCACCGTCTGGCGGCCACCGCCGCCGGTGCCACCCTCGCCCTGACGCTCGCCGCGTGCGCGGGGCCCGCCGCGAGCCCCGGCGGCGGCACCGACGAGCCGACCGGCACGGTCTCGACCGCCTCCGACGTGCACAACGACGCCGACACCTGGTTCCTGCAGGCGATGATCGTGCACCACGAGGGGGCCATCGAGATGTCCGAGCTCGCCGAGCGCGAGGCCACCACACCGCAGGTCCGGGAGCTCGCGCAGGACATCGCCGCGGCGCAGGGGCCGGAGATCGACCTCATGACCGGCTGGCTGGAGGCATGGGGCGAGGACACCGACTGGTCCATGCCGGGCATGGACCACGACGGCATGGACATGGACGGCATGCGGATGCACGGGATGAGCCAGGGTGAGGCCATGTCCGACCTGGACGACCTCACCGGACCGAGCCTGGACCGCCGGTTCCTCGAGCTGATGGTCGCCCACCACGAGGGTGCGGTCATGATGTCCGAGCAGGAGCTCGACGACGGCGCGAACCCCGATGCGCTCGGACTGGCGAGCACGATCGTCACGGACCAACGCGCCGAGATCGCCCTCATGCGGCGACTCCTCGACGAGCTCTGAGCCCTCCCTGCCCTCGGACCCGAGCCGGTCGTGGTCGGTGACCTCGCCGACTCGCTCCGGGGCCCTGCCGTCCGGCTCCTCGACGGCGTCGCGCACGTCGTTGCGGTCCCCCTGGCAGGGAACTCTCCGTGGTGGTGCTTCGGACTTGTCACGCCACGTCCGATCTCCCGCCCGCGACGCGCGAGCCGCGGGCCCGGCTTGATGCGCGCAGGGCACTGCGAGCGCTAACATCATCCGGAGGTCGAATCGATTCGGCCCCCTGTTCCGCGGACGACGGCACCACCGCACCGAGGGCAGTGCACCACCAGCCCACACCCCTCGCACCAGCACCGCGTCACTGCTCTGCGTGCCGCCCCGGCACCGCACCACCCAGGCGCCTAGCACCGTCGCTCCCGGAGCCCTCCCCTGTGACCACCAACCTCACCACCGGTCGCCCTGCCCGCCTCATCCTCGCCTTCGCCGTCCCGCTGCTCATCGGCAACGTCGTCCAGCAGCTCTACGGCTTCGCCGACGCGTTCGTCGTCGGCCGCACCATCGGTGTCGACGCCCTCGCCGCGGTCGGCGCGACCGGTGGGCTCTCGTTCCTCATGCTCGGCTTCGCCTGGGGCCTGACCTCCGGGTTCGCCATCCCGACCGCGCACGCGTTCGGTGCCGGCGACCACGCCGCCGTGCGCCGCAGCGTGGCCGCCGGCGCGGTGCTGACCGCCGCGTTCGCGGTGGTGCTCACCGCCATCGCCGTCCCGGCCGCCCGCCCGCTGCTCGAGCTCATGCACACGCCGCCGGAGATCCTCGACGAGGCCACGGTCTTCATCGAGGTGACGTTCTGGGGCACCGCGGCCACCATCGCGTTCAACTTCCTCTCGAGCACCATCCGCGCCCTCGGCGACAGCCGCACACCGCTGGTGTTCCTCGTGGTCGCGTGCGGCCTGAACGTGGTGCTCGTGTTCGCCTTCATCAAGGGGGTGGGCATGGGCGTCGGTGGCGCGGCCCTGGCCACCGTCGTCTCCCAGCTGGTGTCGGTGATCGCCTGCCTGTGGCTGGTCCGCACCCGCATGCCGATCCTGCGCCTGACCCGGCAGGACTGGCGTGTCTCGCGCGCCGACCTGACCGAGCAGCTGCGCCTCGGCCTGCCGATGGGGTTCCAGACCTCGATCATCGCCATCGGCACGCTCGTGCTGCAGTACGCCATCAACGGGCTCGGAGCGCAGTCCGTGGCCGCATTCACCGCGGCGCAGCGCGTCGACGCCCTCGCCATCGCCCCGATGTCGTCCTTCGGCCTGGCGCTGGCCACGTTCTCCGCGCAGAACCACGGCGCCCAGCTGCACGCCCGCATCCGCCAGGGTGTCCGGCAGACGTGCCTCATCACCGCAGGGTTCAGCCTGGCCATCGCCGCCGTGACGATCCTGGCCGGCCCGACCCTCGTGCGGCTGTTCGTCGGTCAGGGCGAGGAGCACGTCGTCGACCTCGCGTACGTGTACCTGGTGAGCAACGGCGTCCTGTACGTCGTGCTCGGCCTGCTGTTCGCGCTGCGCGGCACGCTGCAGGGCCTGGGGCGCACCGTGGTGCCGACGGTCGCCGGGATCATGGAGCTGGTCACGCGCGTCGCGGCGGCCCTGCTGCTGACCGGTCCGCTCGGGTTCCTCGGGGTGTCCCTGGCCGGGCCCCTGGCCTGGGTCGCAGCGATGATCCCGCTGACCCTGGCGTGGTTCCGCGAGCGCCGATGGCTGCTCGAGGAGGAGCGGCTGCTCCCCCTGCTCGCCGAGCCGGCGCTCGACCCGGAAGGGGCCACGACGCGGCGCTGAGCTCCGCTGGTCGCCGGCTGGTCGTCGTCCGATCTGGGCCCCTTTACTCCCGGCCTCCCAGGCCCCACACTTGCGCTGCGCGTCGCCCTCGACGGCCCCCTCATCTTCTGCCACGCCGCGTGGCGACCCGCCGTGGAAGGACCCCCGCCGTGCAGCGCATCGTCTCCTCGCACCTGTCGATGGACGTCCACGCGCCCGTGGAGATGCTGCTGCAGATCGCCGTCGCCGACGGCGCCCACGACCGCACGGAGCTGCTCACCGTGCGGCACGAGGACGGGCCGCTGGAGGTCGTCGAGATCAAGGGGCGCACCGGGTCGCGCCTGCACCGCGTGATGGCTCCCGTGGGCCGCCTGGTCGTCGACTACCAGGCCACGGTGACCGGTCAGGCCGAGCCCCCCGCGGTGGAGGACGAGGACCTCGTCGAGTACCGACGCCCCAGCCGGTACGTCGACTCCGACCGTCTGCTGGCCTTCGCCCGTGACGAGTTCGCCGGTCTGCGCGACGAGGCGCTGCTGGCGGCGGTCGTGGGGTGGGTGCGCCGGCACGTGACCTACCTGTCGGGTTCGAGCCTGCCGACCGACGGCGCGTCCGACACGCTGCTCAAGCGCCGCGGTGTGTGCCGCGACTTCGCGCACCTGGTCGTGGCGCTGCTGCGTGCCAACGACACCCCTGCCCGGCTCGCGTCGGTGTACGCCCCGGGCCTGCGCCCGATGGACTTCCATGCGGTGGCCGAGGCGTTCGTCGACGGGGCGTGGCAGGTGGTGGACGCCACGGGTCTGGCGCCGCGCGCGTCGATGCTACGGATCGGCACGGGCCGCGACGCGACCGACACGGCGTTCCTGTCGTACTACGGCGGGCAGGTCACGCTGCGCTCGATGACGGTGACCGCGGCCGTGCACGGCGGCACCACGACCGACGACGGCACCGCACCGGTCGTCCTGCGCTGACCGGTCGGTGCGTCAGGCGCTCTCGCGCAGCGTGCGTCGGCGCCCCTCGACCGCGACCAGCTCGGCGAACGCGGCCTGGTACCCGGCGGGGTCGGCGGTGGCGTCCATGCGCTGCAGGCGTCCGCGCAGCTCGGCGATGTGCCGGGTGAACCCGATCTCCACCAGCCGCAGCACCACTCCGCGCACGTAGTCGCCCAGCACGTCGGGCCGGTCCTCGGGCAGCGGGGCGACGGCCAGCTCGGTGACCAGCGGCTGCACCGGTGCGGCCGCCTGCTCGATGACCTGGCCGACCCAGCCCGTGGCGGTCCCGCCGGCGCCCTGCACGGCCGCACGGCCCGCACCCAGACCACCGGCCGCGCGCACCGCCTCGTGCACGGCGCGGTAGGCCGGTGCCGCGAACGCGTCCGCCGCGAGCTCGTCGAACTCCTCGGGCACCAGCTCGGGGTGCTGCAGCACGACCTCGAGCGCGGTGCGCTCCACCTGGGCGACGGGATCCCGGCGGTCGGGCACCGGCATGCGGGCGACGGGCGGGGCGCTCGACTCGACCTCCTCGCGTGCACCGCCGTGGTCCGGCCGGGCGGCGCGGGTGTCGCGGCCGCGGTCCGGTGCGCCGCGGACCTGACCCGTCCGGGACGCCCCGTGCACCGCCTGCCGCACGGCGCCCTGGTCGTCCATGCCGAGCCACCCGGCCAGCAGCCGCGTGTACTCCGGCCGCAGGGCTGCGTCCCGGATCCCCGCCACGACGGGCGCCGCGGCCCGCAGGGCGGCGACCCGGCCCTCCGCGGTGCCCAGGTCGAACGAGGCGAGGGTCGAGCGGATCACGAACTCGTACAGGGGCGTGCGGTGCGCCACCAGGGCACGCACGGCATCCGGTCCCTTGGCCTGCCGCAGCTCGCACGGGTCCATGCCGGAGGCCTCGACCGCCACGAACGTCTGCGCCGAGAACGCCTGGTCCTCGCCGAACGCGCGCAGCGCCGCCTTGCGTCCGGCGGCGTCACCGTCGAACGTGAAGATGATCTCGCCGCCCAGCGAGGTACCCGACGCCAGCTGGACCCCGCCGGCCGAACCGGAGTCGCCGACCAGCCGGCGCACGATCCGCGCGTGGTCGGAGCCGAACGCCGTCCCGCACGTGGCGACCGCGCCGCCCACCCCTGACAGGTGCATCGCCATGACGTCGGTGTAACCCTCGACGACGACGACCCGCTTCTCCTTGGCGATCTCGCGTTTGGCCAGGTCGATGCCGTAGAGCACCTGGGACTTCTTGTACAGCGGTGTCTCGGGGGTGTTCAGGTACTTGGGGCCCTGGTCCTCGTCGAACAGCTTGCGGGCACCGAAACCGACCGTGTCGCCGGTGACCTCGCGGATGGGCCAGACCAGCCGCCCGCGGAACCGGTCGTAGATGCCGCGATTGCCCTGGCTGACCAGGCCGGACGCGGTCAGCTCGGCCTCGGTGAACCCGCGCCCGCGCAGGTGCCTCATGAGCGAGTCCCAGCCCTGAGGGGCGAACCCGACCCCGAACTGGTCGGCAGCCGACCGGTCGAACCCGCGCTCGGCGAGGAACGCCCGGCCCGCGGCCGCACCCGGCGAGGTCAGCTGCTCACGGTAGAACTCCTCGGCCACGCGGTGCGCGTCGAGCAGCCGGCGGCGCTTGCCGGGCTCCTCACCGGGCCGGGGTGCACCGCCCTCCTCGTACCGCAGCTGCAGCCCCACCCGCCCGGCCAGGTACTCCACGGCCTCCTGGAAGCCCAGGCCGTCGACCTTCTGCACGAACGCGATGACGTCACCGCCCTCGCCGCAGCCGAAGCAGTGGTAGCGGCCGACCTGCGGGCGCACGTGGAACGAGGGCGAGCGCTCGTCGTGGAACGGGCACAGGCCCTTCATCGAGCCGACGCCGGCGGGCCTCAGGGAGACGTGCGCGCCGACGATCTCCTCGATGCGCGCACGCTCGCGGACCGCCTCGACGTCCTCCCGACGGATCCGACCTGCCACGCGCGAAGTCTAGGCGTCAGCGGCGCGGGGGCCGGACCAGCTGGGCGTGCGTGGCCGCCGCGGACACGTCGGTCATCGAGGCCACCTGGTCGATGACCACGCGCAGCCGCGCGGCGTCGTCCGCGGCAGCGGCCCAGTCTGCGGCGAACGGCGGCTCGAGGGCGGTGGGGGCACGTTCGCTGAGCACCTGCACCAGGTCGGCGAGCACCTCGCGCTGGCGGTGGTACAGCGGCTCGAGCTCGCGCGGCGCCATCACGTACGCGACGGCCAGGCCCTTGAGCACGAGGATCTCGGCGAGGGTCTCCACCGGCACGATGAGGTCGGCGGCGTACCGCGTGAGCGGCCCGGGGCCGTACCGCTCCCGGGTGGCCAGCTGGGCGGCCTTCGCGAACCGGCCGATGAGCTGGCTGGTGGCGTCCTTGAGCATGGCCAGCGCCCCGCGCGACCCGTCGAACCCGGGCCGCCACAGCTCGGCGGCGACCAACCGGTCCATCGCGTCCTGCAGGCCCTCGGCCGGCACGGCGCCGCCGTACCAGGTCTGCACGGCCTCCACGACCCGGTCGCGCTCCTCGGCCTGTCCCAGCACCGCCAGGTCGAACCGTCCGCCCACCACGGCGTCCTCGACGTCGTGCACCGAGTAGGAGATGTCGTCGGCCAGGTCCATCGCCTGCGCCTCGAGGCACTTGCGGTCGACCGGTGCGTCGGCGCGCAGCCACGTGAACACCGGCAGGTCGTCCTCGTAGACACCGAACTTGTGCGTCGGACGGCCGCTGGCCGCGCTGAGCGGCCCCTGGCCGAACCGCCACGGGTACTTCACGGACGCGTCGAGGCTGGCCCGGGTGAGGTTGAGCCCCACCGATCGACCGTCGCGGTCGACGACCTTCGGCTCGAGCCGGGTCAGCAGCCGCAACGTCTGGGCGTTGCCCTCGAACCCGCCGATGTCCCGCGCGAGGTCCGCGAGCGCCCGTTCGCCGTTGTGCCCGAACGGGGGGTGCCCGAGGTCGTGCGCGAGGCACGCGGTGTCCACGACGTCCGGGTCGCAGCCCAGGGCCTTGCCGATCTCACGGCCGACCTGCGCGACCTCGAGGGTGTGAGTGAGCCGGGTGCGCACGAAGTCGTCGGTCGACGGGCCGAGCACCTGGGTCTTGGCACCGAGCCGACGCAGGGCCGAGGAGTGGACGATGCGGGCGCGGTCCCGTTCGAACGCGCTGCGCTCGCTGGACTTGGGGGCCTCGCGCAACCACCGCTCCCGGTCGGTGTCGACGTAGCCGTCGACAGCGCGGGTCTGCTCGAGGGCGGTCACGCGACCAGACTAACGAGCCGGCAGGGGTCGTCGGCCCCGTCGTCGCTCACCGCGCCGGGCGTCCGGCCCCCGGCAGCGGGTGCGACAGGGATGAACCTGGTAGGCCGTTCGGCTGACCCAACCCCGGGCAATCCCTGCTCGACCCGGGCGAACGGGGCTCGCGGCGCCCGACCGACGGACCCACCATGGTCTGCGGCGGACAGACCGGCACCGTGCGCCGCACCAGAGCCCCACGGACCCATGGAAGGGCGGGCATGATGCGTCCCCAGCACCCTCGGACCTGGCGCACGCGGAGCGTCGCCGCCACGGCGACCCTGAGCGTCATGGCCACCCTCGGGGTCGTCGGCCTGTCGATGGCGAGCCCCGCGGTGGCCGTCGCCGACTCCTACGGCCAGGGCGACGGTCTGAACCGGTACGTCGTGACCCTCACAGGCGACCCGGGCGTGGGCACGCCGGACGCGGTCTCGGCACCGACGCCCGGGGCCGCGCAGACCACGGCTGCACCGATGACACCGTCCCCGTCCGTCGTCGACGGCTCGGACGCGGGCGCCGTGCGCGGTCGCATCGACCTGGCGCTGCTCAGCAAGGCGCAGGCCGAGCTGGGCACCGACGGGCAGGTGGTGACCTCCGAGGGACTCGGCTACTACGTGACCGCGGACGCCGCCATGGCCGTGTCCCCCGGCGCTGACGGCACGATCCTGCCCGTCACTGCTGCCGGGTCGCAGGGCGCCCCCGCCGCCGTACCTCCCACCGCGCCGCCCGTCACCTCCCCCGTCGAGCCGGTACCGACCGGTGCGGTCGAGCCCACCCCTGCGGCCCTGCCTGCCGGCTCGGACGACGTGCTGCGAGCCCTGGCGGCGACGCCGGCGATCGCCTCGGCGCAGCGCCTGCACGACGGACAGGTCCTCGTCGCCACCCGCCTGAGCCTCGAGGCCGTCCGTGCGCTGCCCCAGGTCGCCCACGCGCAGGAGTCCGTCGAGGTGCCCGTCGCCGCGAGCGCGAGCGACCCGCTGTACGCCCCGTACGGGTGGAACCTGGAGAACACCGGGTCCAACGCGTACCTGCAGGAGGCGAAGGCCGGCGCCGACATCGACGCCCCGTCCGGGTGGGACGTGACCCAGGGTCAGGACACCGTCGTGGCCGTGGTCGACACCGGCTTCGACTCCGACCACCCCGACCTGGTCGGTGCCCTGTGGACGAGCCCGACCGAGGCGTGCGGCACCGCGGACACCAACGCCAACGGCAAGGTCGGCGACTGCCACGGCTGGAACTTCTACGCGAACTCCCCTGACGTCGACAACGGCAGCTACGGCTCGCACGGCACGACGGTGTCCGGCACCGTCGCCGCCCGCATCGACAACGGCCACGGCCTGGTCGGGGTGGCACCCAAGACGCAGATCATGCCGTTGGTGGTCGGCGGTGGGGAGAACGTCGACGTCAACCTGGCGATCCAGGCGTTCCGGTACGCGGTCGACAACGGCGCCGACGTCATCAACGCGAGCTTCGGTGGCACGTTCGGCGGTTCGACGCTGGCGGCGATGAGCTCGGCGATCGACTACGCGAGCGCCCACGGTGTGCCCGTCGTGGCCGCTGCGGGCAACGACGCGGGCAACCGCGACGCCAACCTCGTCTACCCCGCCTCGATGCCGAACGACGGCCTGATCACGGTCGGGTCCACCACGGCCCTGGACACGCCCGCGTCCACCAGCGCCTACGGGCAGACATCCGTGGACCTGTTCGCACCCGGCGACAAGGTCGTCTCGACGTGGAACGACGGTGGCTACCGGCTCGTGTCGGGGACGTCCATCGCTGCACCGCACGTGGCGGGTGCGATGGCGCTGTACCGGTCGGTCAACCCGGATGCGACCGTCGCCGAGCTCAAGGCCGCGGTCCTGGCCGACACGACCAGGCTCGCTGCCCTGACGGCCAGGTCGGTCAGCGGTGGGCGCCTGAGCATCGGGTCGATCAGGAGCGCCGGCGCCGGCGCGAACGAGTCGATCAGCTACGAGTTCTCCTCCATGGTCGCCCGCCCCGGTGCCCAGCAACCGGCCGTGCAGGTCACCTCGACGGCGAGCACGGGCACCTACACGGTGCGTCTGGGGCTGGCGATGCTGGTCGAGGGCGAGGTCTGGGCTGTCTCCGGCGAGGACATCACCCTGGCGGGCGTCACCGCCGAGACCGACGACACCGGTTCGGCGTCGTTCGACCTGGGCACGCTGCCCTTCCTGGGCACGACGTCACTCACCCCGGCGCTGACACTCGGCGAGGGCCGGTTCGCCCTGCTCGCGCAGGTGCTCAAGGACGGGCAGCCGATGAGCCGTCCGTACGCTGCGCCGCTGATCGTCGACGCCGACGTGGTGATCCCGGACCCGGGCACCGTCACTCCGGGCACACCGGTCCCGGAGCCGAGCACCGACCCGGGCAGCGGCACGGACCCCGGCCCGAGCGACCCGGGAACCACCGACCCGGGCTCCGGCACCGACCCCGGCACCACCGACCCAGGAACCACCGATCCCGGCAGCGGCACGGACCCCGGCACGAGCGACCCGGGAACCACCGACCCGGGCTCCGGCACCGACCCCGGCACCACCGACCCAGGAACCACCGACCCAGGAACCACCGACCCCGGCAGCGGCACGGACCCCGGCACGAGCGACCCCGGGACCACCGACCCGGGCTCCGGCACCGACCCCGGAACCCCCGGCACCGGTACCGACCCCGGGACCAGCGACCCAGGAAGCTCCGACCCGGGTTCGAGCGACCCCGGCACGGAGGACCCGACGGGCCCGGACTACAAGTCCTACGCGAACGTCGGGGCCTTCCAGGTCACCCGGATCAGCCCCGTCCACGTCTCGGTGGACGGCGGTGACCTCGTCGAGATCCGCGGCCTGGCTCTGGAGTCCGGTGTCGGTGTGCGCGTGGGCGCCATGGGCATCGCGGACGTCATCTCCGCGACCTCGACCCGGGTGAGCTTCCTGACCCCGGCCCTGGTCCCGGGGACCTACGACGTGACGGTGTACAAGGCGGGCCGCTCCAGCGTGCTGACCGCGGCCCTGATCGTGGGCGACGGAGGCTCGAGCACCCCTGACCCGACCCCCGGCACCGGTGGGACCGACCCGGGGACGTCCGAGCCCGGCGCCGAGCCGACCCCCGGCTCGGGCACCACCCCCGTACCGGACCCGACCCCCGGGTCGGGCACCACACCCGGGTCGGGCACCACGCCCGACGCAGGAGCGACTCCTGACCCGGGGACCACGCCGGGGTCGGGCACGACCCCCGGTGCGGGCACCACTCCGGACGACGGGGACGCGACGACCCCGTCCACGCCGAACGCGACGCGCCTCGGCCCCAACGGTGAGCGCCTGGTCCGCAACGACGCCCTCGCCGCGCTGAGCGGCCTGTGGCGGACGTCGTGCACCACGACCTGCTCAGGCCAGCAGGTCTGACCTGACGGCATAGCACCGGCCCGGTCGCAGGACCGGGCCGGTGCTATGCCTGCGCCAGCCGTGTCCGGGCGAACCAGGCGGCGGCGAAGCAGACGAGCTCACGCATGTCGACCAGCCGTGCGGTGGCTCCCCCGACCTGACCGGAGCGTTCGCGGCGGGTCACGGCGAACGCCTCGCCGAGCGCGAGGAAGTCGCCGTCGTCGACGGCAGGCTCCTCGAACCGCACCCAGGTGCGGCGTCCGTCGAGCATCAACGGGGCACCGTTGGGCACGCGGGCCACGGGCAGACCGGAGCGGGCCTCGGCCAGGTGCAGGGCGGTGCACTTGTCGTACCCGACACCCAGCAGCAGCACCTGGGCGCCCGCCGCGTGCACCTGCGCCAGCGGGGAACCCTCTCCGACGGGGTCGTCCAGGTCGTGCCGTGCCAGCAGGTCGGCGGCGGCGGGTCCGCGCGCCACGAACGAGCGGTGCGGGTGCCCCGAGCGCAGCGTGCCCGGCTGGGTGCGCAGTGCCTCGGCGACGGCGCCCATGGTGCGCGACGGCGTCCACGCCGGGTCGTACGCGGGCAGGGCGTCGCGCACCTCGTCACGTCGTTCGGCGGGCACCTGCGGGTCGTCCAGGTACTGCGGGTCGCACAGCTGCCACGACTGGCTGGGCATCACGAGGGTCCCGGCGGGTCCGAGCGCGTCCTCGAGCGCGAGCACCACACCTTGCGCACCGGCGACGACCGTGCCGATCGCCCGCAGGCTCGCGTGCACCAGCAGCACCCCGCCGGGGCGGACGCCGAGGGCACGCAACTGCGCCGCGAGCTCGGTGGGCAGGTGGGGCCCCGGTGGCGGCCCGTCCCCGCGGACGCCGAGACCGGTGCTGGCGCTGGTGCTGGTGTCGATGCCCGTCACGGCAGCCGCCACACCTGCACACCGGGCCCGTCGCCGGGCAGCACCAGGCCGTGCTGGGTGACCTCCAGCGGTGCCCCGCCGTAGAGGTTCTCCGGTTCGGCTCCCCGACCCAGCAGGTGACGCGGCAGGCGTGCGCCCACCCAGGGGGCGCGTGCGGCGAGCACGAGCACCCGCTCGTCGGCGGTCTCGCGCAGGTAGGCCACGGCGTCGTCCTCGACGAGCGCCCACCGCAGACCGCCCTGCCGCAGCGCGCGCGACGAGCGACGCAGCGCGACGAGGCGACGGAACACCTCGAACGTCGCGGCGTCCCAGCCAGGGCCTCCCCCGGCGTCGATCTGCGCCCACGGCATGGGCACGCGTGCGTGCTCGCCGTTGCGTCCGGTCAGACCGCCCTCGTCGCCGGCGAACATGGCCGGTGTGCCCGGGTAGGTGAACAGCAGACCGGCGGCGACCTCGACGTGCTCGCGTGAGCCCACGACCGTGCGCACCCGGGGGGTGTCGTGCGAGCCGAGCATGTTCCACTGGTGGGTCGTGACGTTCCACGGCACGGCGGAGTCGAAGTCACGCATGGTGTCCACCATCGCGCGTGCGTCGCGCCGCGGGATCCGGGCGGGCAGCCCGAGGAAGTCCAGCGTGGTGGCCGGGTCCACGAGCCAGGTCCACACCGGGCGGGTGAACGCCGAGTAGTTCATGTTGGCGTGCCAGCCGCCGGCCTGCAGGTCGGTGCCGGCGTCGTGGAAGTGCTCGGCGACGAGCACCGCGTCGGGGTTGATCGCGCGCATGGTGGCACGGATGGTGCGGGCGACCTGGTGGGTGACGTCGTCGGCGGCGTACCGACCCGTCATGTTGGCCACGTCGATGCGCCAGCCGTCCAGCGCGTACGGCTCGCGCAGGCCCCGGGCGATGACGGAGTCGGGGCCCTCGATCATCCGGCGGGCCAGCGAGGCCGCCCGGTAGTCGAGCTTGGGCAGCGAGGCGTGCCCGAGCCAGGCGACGTACCCGGGCTCGGCGTCCTGCCAGTAGTAGAACTCGGCCTCCTGCGAGGTCCGGTCCGCCAGCGCGCGGGCGAACCACTCGTGCCCGGCACCGGTGTGGTTGGTGGTGAGGTCACCGATGATCCGCATGCCGCGTGCGTGCACCGCGCGGCTGAGCGAGGCGAACGCGACGTCGCCGCCGAGCAGCGGGTCGACGTGGTCGAACGTGCTCGCGTCGTACCGGTGGTTGGAACGGGCGGGGAACACCGGGGTCAGGTACAGCGTGTCCACCCCGAGGCGCTGCAGGTGCGCCAGCCGGGACTCGATGCCCGGCAGGTCGCCGCCGTACAGCTGGGTGGGCGTGCCGGGCCCCTCCCCGATGGGCTCGTCCGACCAGGCAGCCGGCAACGCCCAGTCGGGCAGCGGACCGGTCGGCGGCCCCTCGTGCCCGCTGGAACGCGCGAACCGGTCGGGGAACACCTGGTAGACGACGGCATCGTCGAGCCACGCGGGTGCCGGCTCGTGCACGGTGAGCCGGAAGTCGGCGGCGTCGGGGACGTCGCGGGCGTGCACGCCGCGCCCGTTGAGCCAGCGGTACCCGCCGGGCTCGACGAGCAGCGCCCGGTAGCTCGTGACGGGGTTGTGCACGGGCACGTCGGCGACGTACCACCGCTCGTGCTCGTCCACGCGATCCAGCCGGGCCGGCTCCATGCGCGGTTCTCCGTCACGCACGGTGCGGACCCAGACCTCGCGCTCGGTGCCGCCGGCCGGGACGCGGAACCGCACGGGCACCACGTCGCCGAGCCGGGGCACGCCCGTAGGGACGTACTGCTCGGACCCGTCGTGGTGCGGCTGGTCGAGCAGGTGGTGCGCCACGCCTCAGCCCTTCACGGAGCCGGCGGTCAGCCCGCCGACGATGTACTTCTGCAGGAACAGGAACAGGACCAGCACGGGGATCGCGGAGATCACGGCGCCGGCGGCGAACAGCCCCCAGTTGGCGTCGAGCCGGTCGGCGACCCACGCGTACAGGCCCACGGCGAGCGTCCAGTTGCTCTCCGACTGCAGCACCGAGCGGGCGATGATGAACTCGCCGAACGTGCTGATGAACGACAGCAGGGCCACGACGGCGAGGATCGGCGAGACGAGCCGCAGGATGATCGTCCAGTAGATCTGCCCGTGCGTGGCGCCGTCGATCTTGGCCGCCTCGTCCAGCTCGCGCGGCACGGTGTTGAAGAACCCGTACATGAGGAACGTGTTCACGCCGAGCGCGCCGCCCAGGTAGACGCAGATGAGCGCGAGCTTGCTGTTCAGCCCGAGCACCGGTACGACGTTGCCCAGCCCGATGAGCAGCAGGAAGATCGCCACGAACGCCAGCATCTGCGGGAACATCTGGATCACCAGCAGCGAGGTCAGGCCCGTGCGCCGCCCGCTGAACCGGAACCGGGAGAACGCGTAGGCGGCCGCGGCGCCCATGAGGACCGTGCCCAGGCCGGTGACCACGGCGATGACGAGGGTGTTGACCATCCACGTCCAGAACGCGGTCGCGTTGAGGTTGTCGAAGTTCGCGGTGCTCACCTGGGCGAACAGCTCGTTCGAACCCGTGAGGGTGCCCTTGTCGGACAGTGCCGCCGAGACGATGTAGACGATCGGGAACGCGGCGTAGGCGACGCCGATCACGCCGACCAGGTGGCGCCAGCCGAGCTCGCGCATCCACCGGCCGGGCTTCATGCGCTGGTGGTGCACCTGCGGGCCCTGGGAGCGGACAGGGACGGAGAGGGTGTCGGCGGCCATGTCAGCTGATCTCCTCGAGCGAGCGGGTCCGGCGGAAGGCCAGGGCCGAGATGGTGGCGACGATGAGGAAGATGACGATCGACAGCGCGCTGGCCAGCCCGTAGTTCTTCGGTGCGGTGCCGTCGATGCCGGAGACGGAGTAGACCATCGAGATGAGGATGTCGGTGTGCCCCAGCGGCACCGAGGCGTCGGCGAACCGCGGACCACCCTTGGTGAGCATGTAGATGAGCGTGAAGTTGTTGAAGTTGAACGCGAACGAGGAGATCAGCAGCGGCGCGGTGGAGACCAGCAGCAGCGGCAGGATCACCGAGCGCCACGTGCGCAGCTTGCCCGCGCCGTCGATCTTGGCTGCCTCGAGCACGTCGGAGGGCAGCGACTGCAGCGCGCCGGTGCAGATGAGGAACATGTACGGGAAGCCGAGCCACAGGTTCACGCCGATGACCGAGACCTTCGCCAGCCAGGGGTCGGTGAGCCACGGGATCGCCGCGCCGTTGAAGAACACCTGGTTGATGAACCCGTAGCTGCGGTTGAGCAGGCCGGCCCACACGAGCGCGGCCAGGAACCCGGGGATCGCGTACGGCAGGATCAGCAGCGTCCGGTAGATCTTGCGGCCGCGCAGGCGGGTGTCGTTGAAGACCATCGCCAGGAACAGCCCGAGCAGGAACGTGCTGGCCACGGAGATCACCGCGAACGCGAACGTCCACACCAGGATCTTGACGAACGGCCCGGCGTAGCGGCTGTCGCCGAACGCGGTGGTGAAGTTCTCGAGGCCGACCACGACGCGCCATCCCACGGCGAGCGTGGAGCCGTCCTCGGCCTCGAACTGGCCGTGGTCGTTGGGGCGGTACACGGTGCCGGTCGTGGTGTCCGTCATCGTGTCGGCCTGCTCGTCGTACTCCAGCGTGGAGGTGTAGACGTAGCCGGTGCGCGCGTCCTGCGTACGGATCGACCCGTCCTCGGGGTCGTCGGAGAACGGCACCCGCAGCGTCGTGACGGCGTCCTGCTGGGCGAGCACGGCGTTGCGGTCCAGCACGTTCGCGCCGGGGACCTCGGAGACCCGCCCGTCGGTCACGGTCGCGTCGTCCTGCGTGGCCAGCGGCGAGTCCGCGGTGCCCACCTGGACGTCGCCGTCGGTGGTGACGATCGCGAAGCCGAGCTCGCCGTCGACCTCGACGACGGTCAGCGGGTACGCCTGCGAGCCCTCGACGCGTCGCTCGTTCTGGATGAGCAGCGCCTCGATGGCCTGCTCCTTGGTCGAGTTGTGGCCGTCGCCGTAGTTGGTGAACGCCACGAAGCCGGTGTAGACGACCACGTACACCTGGTAGACGAGCAGGAACGCCAGCCCCGGCAGGATGTACTTCATCGGGAGGGCGCGCCGCGAGAAGTACGCCCAGTTGGCGGCCGCCAGCAGCGCCACCATCGAGGCGAGGATGCCGTAGGAGCCCTGGCCCCAGGCCGCCATCACACCCAGCACGCCGAGCGCGTCGACCAGGGCGATGATCGCGAGCTTGACGAAGAAGCCGCGCGAGTAGTTGCGGGCGTGCGAGCCGTCGCCGCCGCGGCGGGGTCGGTCGGTGGGGGGTTCGCCGCCGCCCGGTGCGCCGGTGCTGACCGGGCCGTCGAGGGTGGACTGCGGGGTGGACATCTGCGGCCTCCGGGCGGATGACGAGGTGGGGCACACGGCCCGGCGACGCGCGGGGTCGACCCCTGCGCGCCGCCGGACCGACGGGCGGCGGTGCGGCTCAGGAGCCGAGCGCGCCCTGGATGTCGGTCACCATCTTCTCCCAGGCGGCCACGGGCTCGGCCGCGCCGGAGATGATGTTGGCCTCGGTGACGCCCCAGAAGGCCCACACGGCGCCCATCTCGGGGATCGAGGGCATCGGCACGGCGGCCGCGCCGACCTTGCGGAAGCCGTCGGTGATCGGGTCGGACGCCGCGGAGTCGGCGGCCGCGATGAGGGCCGGCGGACGGTTGCCGGCCTCGTAGAGCGCCAGCTGGGCGTCCTCGGTGGCCATGTAGTTGACGAGGAAGTCGTTGGCGAGCAGCGCGTTCTGGCTCTGGGCGCTGACGTAGAAGCCGGAGACGCCCACGAACGGCTGCGCGGGCTGCCCGCCCGCGGTCGGGATCGGGTCGATGGCCAGGTCGAGGCCCTCGAACGACTCGATCATCCAGGGGCCGCCGATGATGAACGGCGACTCACCCTTGGAGAACGCGTCGACGGCGATGTCGTAGGTGATGTCGGTGCTGAGCACCCCGGCCGCGCCCTGTCCCTGCAGCCACGTGGCGAACGCGTTGCCGTTCTCGCCGCCGAGCGCGAGCTCGGGGTTGTAGGTGCCGTCCTCGTTCTGCGTGAACACGGGCGCACCGAACGAGGTCTGCAACGGGTAGTAGGTGTAGGGGTCGCCCTCGACACCCGTCTGGATGAGGATCGGGTACTTCGAGCCGGCTGCCTGCCCGGCGGCGACGGCCTCGTCCCACGTGGCCGGCGCGGTCGCGGCCAGCGCGGTGTTGCGGATGAGCGCGAGGTTCTCCACGGCGTAGGGCAGGCCGTAGACCTGGCCGTCCGCGGTGAACGCCTCGATCGAGACGGGCTCGAACTCCGCGGCCTTGTCGCCGAGCTCGATGGGTGCCACGACGCCGTTGGTGGTCAGCTCGCCGAGCCAGTCGTGCGCGCCGACGGTGATGTCGGGGCCCTCGCCCGTGGGCACCTGGGCGAGGAAGTCGGCGCGGATGTCGCCGAAGTTCTTCAGCACGAGCTCGACGGTCGCGCCGGTCTCGTCCTCGAACGCCGCAGCGGCGGCCTCGACGGCCGACTGGCGGGTCTCGTCGACCCAGATCGTGAGGCTGCCGCCGTCCGCGGCCGGCGCCGAGGAGGTCGAGTCGTCTGCGGGCTCGTCGCTCGAGCCCGAGCAGGCCGCGAGCGTCAGCGCAAGGCCGAGCGTCGCAGCGACAACGGGGATGCTCCGTCGCATCGTGTTCTCCCAAGAGGGTCGGTGTGGCATGCCGGTCGCCGGCGGTTCACCCACCGACGCTGGCCTGATGGCGCGACGCTAACCTCGTTGCCACGGCGCTTGCAAGTCGTTACGGTAACTTTCAGGCAACGGTTTCACAGGCCGTACGATGCTGCTCCGGGGCACGCTCCGGCAGAACATCCCCGGACGATTCCGACACCCGGCCGGACAGTTCGAACACCGAGGACGAGGAGGTCCGGATGTCCAATACGCTGCCACCCGTGCGCACCCGTCTGACCGACCTCGCCGAACAGGCAGGCGTCAGCACGGCCACCGTCTCGCGGGTCCTCAACGGCAAGCACGGCGTCTCGACACAGGCCCGCCAGGCGGTCCTGGCCGCACTCGACGTGCTCGGCTACGAGCGCCCCGAGAAGCTGCGCACCCGCTCGGCCGGACTCGTGGGGCTCGTCGTCCCCGAGCTGTCCAACCCGGTGTTCCCGGCGTTCGCCCAGGTCATCGAGACCATGCTCACCGAGCGCGGCTACACCCCCCTGCTGTGCACGCAGTCCCCCGGGGGCACCACCGAGGACCAGTACGTCGAGATGCTGCTCGAGCACGCCGTCGACGGCATCGTGTTCGTCTCCGGCCTGCACGCCGACTCCAGCGCCAGCAAGGAGCGCTACCACCGGCTGCGCAGCCGCGGACTGCCGATCGTGCTGGTCAACGGCTACGCCGAGGGCGTGGACGCCCCCACCGTCTCGACCGACGACTCCGCCGCTCTCGAGCAGTCCGTGCGCCACCTGCTCTCCCTCGGCCACCGCTCGATCGGGCTGGCCATCGGACCCGACCGGTTCACGCCCGCCCGCCGCAAGCACGAGGCCTTCGCCCGCCTGCTGCACAGCGAGCTCGGCATCGACGACCCCAGCGGGCACATCGTGTCCACGCTGTTCACCGTCGAGGGCGGCCAGGCCGCAGCGCTCGAGCTCATCGACTCAGGCCACACCGCGATCATCTGCGGCTCGGACCTCATGGCCCTCGGTGCGATCCGCGCGGCCCGCTCGCGCGGGCTGTCCGTACCCGGCGACCTGTCCGTCGTCGGATTCGACGACTCCCCGCTCATCGCGTTCACCGACCCGCCGCTGACCACCGTGCGCCAGCCGGTGCTCGCCATGGGCCACGCCGCCGTCTCCGCGCTGGCCGCCGAGATCAGCGGGCACCCCGCCTCACGGACCGAGCTGCTGTTCCACCCCGAGCTCATCGTCCGCGGGTCGACGGGCGCCGCACCGCTCGCGCACGCCGCCTCCTGACACGCACGGAGCCACCTCCCGCGCGGGCACGACCGGACGCACCACTGCGTCCCGCGCCCCGCACCCAGACCGCTGCACCCCCACCCACCGGCGCCGAAGCCACCGAACCCCGCCGCACCTGAATCGAGGCACGCCCCCGTGACGACCGTGAACCCCCTGACCGGCGACGCCACCGCCCTGGCCCACGCCCCCGGCGCCCCGGGTGAGCAGTGGTGGCGCCACGCGGTGATCTACCAGGTCTACCCGCGGTCCTTCGCCGACGCCTCGGGGGACGGCATCGGCGACCTGCCCGGCATCACCGCCCGGCTGGACCACCTGGCGGCCCTCGGCGTGGACGCCGTGTGGCTCTCGCCGTTCTACCGCTCGCCCCAGGCCGACGCCGGGTACGACGTGGCCGACTACCGCGACGTCGACCCGCTGTTCGGCACGTTGGAGGACTTCGACGCGCTGCTCGAGCGCGCCCACACGCTCGGCCTGCGCGTCATCGTCGACCTGGTGCCCAACCACACCTCCGACGAGCACGTCTGGTTCCAGGCCGCCCTGGCCGCCGGCCCCGGCTCGCCGGAGCGGGAGCGCTACCTGTTCCGCGAGGGGCGCGGCGCGCACGGGGAGCTGCCGCCCAACAACTGGCAGTCGATCTTCGGCGGCCCCGCCTGGACCCGCACCACGGACGCCGACGGGACCCCCGGGCAGTGGTACCTGCACCTGTTCGACGCGCGCCAGCCCGACCTGAACTGGGAGCACCCGCAGGTCCGCAGCGAGTTCGAGGACGTGCTGCGGTTCTGGCTCGACCGGGGCGTGGACGGGTTCCGCATCGACGTCGCGCACGGCATGGTCAAGCAGCCGGGTCTGCCCGACTGGGACGGGCACGTGTCGATGATCGAAGGCACGGACACCAGCACGGACGGCGGTCCCGTCGACCGGGCCGACGAGGTCACCGGGTCCGGCAACGCCGGCCCCATGTTCGACCAGGACGGCGTGCACGAGATCTACCGCGCCTGGCACCGCGTGCTGGCCGGGTACGCCGGAGACCGCGCGCTGGTCGCCGAGGCGTGGGTCGAGCCGCTCTCGCGCCTGGCCCTGTACGTGCGGCCCGACGAGATGCAGCAGGCGTTCAACTTCGCGTTCCTGGCCGCCGGCTGGCACGCCGCACCGCTGCGCCAGGTCATCACCGCCTCGTACGCCGTGAACGACTCGGTGGGCGCGCCCACCACGTGGGTGCTGTCCAACCACGACGTCGTGCGGCACGCCTCACGGTTCGGGCTGCCCGACCCCGGGGCACGCCCCAACGGGATCGGCCACGGCGACGAGCAGCCCGACGAGGAACTCGGCCTGCGCCGCGCCCGCGCCGCCGCGCTGCTCATGCTCGCCCTGCCCGGCTCCGCGTACGTGTACCAGGGCGAGGAGCTGGGCCTGCCCGAGCACACCGCGCTCGACGACGACCTGCGCCAGGACCCGGCGTTCTTCCGCACGCAGGGCTCCGAGCGGGGCCGTGACGGCTGCCGTGTGCCGCTGCCGTGGGAGAAGGACTCCCCCGGCTTCGGGTTCTCCCCCTCGGGCGTCTCCTGGCTGCCCCAGCCCGAGGGCTGGGCCGCCTACGCCGCCGACGCCCAGCGCGGGGTCGCCGGCTCGACGTACGAGCTGTACCGGGCCGCGCTGGCCGAGCGCCGCGCACGCGGCCTGGGCCTCGGCGGCCTGCAGTGGGCCCGGGAGATCGACGGCGAGGACGTCGTGGCGTTCCACAACGGCGACCTGCTCGTGGTGGCCAACCTGGGCGAGGAGCCCGTCGAGCTGCCGGGCGGCCTGCGCGTCGTGCTCGCCTCGGCGGACGTGACGACGGGAGTCGACGGCTCGCTGCTGCTGCCGTCCGACGCGACGGTCTGGGCTGTCCGGCAGGACTGACTGACCCGGCCGGCCACGCCGGGTCGCACGAAGGCCCCGGGACACACCCCGGGGCCTTCGTCACACCGAGGCGCGACTGCAACGAGTTGCAGCAGCTTGCAGCACCGGCGCACGCCGATGCGTACAGTGCTGCGCATGGCACACGTGCTCGTCGTCGGTCCCGCGTCCTGGAACACGCTCGTGCACGTCGACCGCCTGCCCGAGGCCCGGTCGCAGACCCTGGCCGCACGCAGCCACCACGACGGGCTCGGCGGGACCTCGGCCGGCAAGGCCCTGACGCTCGCCGCACTGGGCACCGACGTCGTCCTGCGCACCCTGCTGGGCGACGACGAACCCGCCGATCACGTGCGCGCCGCCCTGACCCACCCCCGCCTCCGCCTGATCGCCGCACCCGCGCGCGACGGCCGCACCGAGCGACACCTCAACCTCATGGCCGACGACGGCGGACGCGTGTCCGTGTACCTCGAGCTGCCCGCAGCACTGCCGGCCGGCGCCACGCTGGACCCCGAGGTGGGCGCTGCGCTGGAACGTGCCGACGCCGCCGTGGTCGACCTGGCCGAGCACGCGCTGCCCGTGCTCGCCGCCGCACGCGCAGCCGGCATCCCCGTGTGGTGCGACGTGCACGACGACGACGGGCGCAGCGCGTTCCAGCGACCCTTCGCCGACACCGCCGACGTGCTGCTGGTCAGCGACGCGCGCCTGGAGGACCCCGCGGCCTACCTGGAAGCCCGGGTCGCGGCCGGGTGCACCCTCGCGGTCTGCAGCCGCGGAGGTGACGGCGCGCTCGCGCTCGACGCCGACGGCTGGATCGAGGTACCCGCCGCCGCCGTCACCGAGGTCGTGGACACCAACGGGGCCGGCGACGCCTTCCTGGCCGGGCTCCTGCACGCACGCCTGGCGGGCGCCGGCACCCTCGACGCACTCGCCCTGGCCTCCGCCGTCGGCGCACTGGCTGTCGGCACGCGCGACCTGGGTGCCCCGCACGCGACGCCGGCCGAGGCCGAGCGGATCGCCCGCACGCTGGCGGTCCGTCGAGTCTGACCCGACGCAGCGCCCGACGAGGCGCCGAGCCTCAGACGGCCGGCCGCCGCGCCGTCAGCGTGAAGCTCGCCGGCAGCCGCTGCGGACGGTCCCGCAGCCGGTACTCGCCCGTCTCGTCCTCGACCATCAACCCCGGCAGCGCCTCCCACGGCACGCTGTCGTGCTCGAGCAGCGCCGTCAGCTCCAGCCCGGCGCCCAGCACCGCGGTGACGATCTCCCCCAGGCCGTGGTTCCACTCCACCGAGCGTGGCGAGGCGACCTTGTCCGTGCCCGCGTAGCTGTAGTCGTCGTTCCAGACCAACGGCTCGACCTGCTCGAAGTACGGCAGCTCGAGCGCAACCGTCAGCTCGCCCTCCGCCGTGATCCACGGCTGCTGGGCCCTGTCCTCGACCTCCGCCGACACCGCGGCACCGAGCGCGGCCAGGAGCACCGGGTGCCCGTCGCGCACGACGAGACGGCCGCCCGGTCGCAGCAGTGCGGCGACCGTCTGCGCCCACCGCTCGATGTCGGGCAACCAGCACAACGCCCCGATGCCGGTGTAGACCAGGTCGAACCGGCGCTCGCCCAGCGCCTGCGGCGCGGAGTAGACGTCGCACTCGACGTAGTCGATGTCGGCACCCGCGCGGTCGGCCAGCAGGCGGGCCTCGGCCAGCGACGCCCCCGACAGGTCCACCCCGGTGACCCGGGCGCCGAGCCGGGACAGGCTCAACGTGTCCGTGCCGATGTGGCACTGCAGGTGCAGCACGTCCAGATCGCTGAGGTCACCCAGGTGCGGCAGGTCGAAGCGCACCACGCCCGACAGCGCCGCCGGGTCGGCCAGCAGGCCGTCGATGTTGTAGCCGCGCGCGTGCACCGGCGCCCGGCTGTCCCAGTTCGCGCGGTTGACCTCGAGGTAGTCGCCCGACTCCATGACCATGCGGACGACCCTATGACGCCCTCGGGTCAGCCGCCCGAGACCGACAGCTCGGCCTCGGCGAGCGCACGCCGGAAGTCCTCGGACAGCTCACGCGAGTCGAGCCAGCCGTCGGGCACGTGCGGCCGCTTGGGCGACCCGGCCCGCCCGCGCTGCCCCTCGGCCGGCGCACCCGGGTACGGCTGGTCGAGGTCGAGCTGGGCCAAGCGGTCCTCGAGCTCGGCCAGGGTGGAGACCAGCCCCAGCTGGGCGCGCAGCTCGCCGCCGACCACGTAACCCTTGAAGTACCAGGCCATGTGCTTGCGCATCTCCCGCAGCGCCTTGGACTCCTCGCCGAAGTGCTCGACCATCAGCTCGGCGTGCCGACGCACCACCCGGGCCACCTCGCCCAGGCCGGGCCGCACCCGCACGTCCGAGCCGGCGAAGGCGGCGGCCAGGTCGGCGAACAGCCACGGGCGCCCCTGGCAGCCCCGGCCGACGACCACGCCGTCGCACCCGGTCTGCTCGACCATCGCCAGCGCGTCCTCCGCCGACCAGATGTCACCGTTGCCCAGCACGGGGATGTCCGTGACGGTCTGCTTCAGCCGGGCGATCGACTCCCAGTCGGCCGTACCCGAGTAGTAGTCGGCCGCCGTGCGGGCATGAAGCGCGACGGCCGCAACGCCCAGGTCCTGCGCGACCAGACCGGCCTCCAGGTACGTCAGGTGGTCCTCGTCGACGCCCTTGCGCATCTTGACCGTCACCGGCACCCCGTGCGGGGCGGCCGCGTCGACCGCGGCCTTGACGATCGCGCGGAAGAGCCCCGACTTCCACGGCAGCACCGCGCCGCCGCCCTTGCGCGTCACCTTGGGCACGGGGCAGCCGAAGTTCAGGTCGACGTGGTCGGCCCGGTCCTCCTCCGCGATGATCCGCACCGCCGCGCCGACGGTCGCCGGGTCCACGCCGTAGACCTGCACCGAGCGCGGCCGCTCGTCGGGCTCGTGCGAGATGATCCGCAGCGACTCGGGGCTGCGTTCGACCAGTGCGCGAGAGGTGACCATCTCGGCCACGTACAGGCCCGCACCGGACTCACGGCACAGCCGACGGAACGCCGCGTTGGTCACACCGGCCATCGGGGCCAGCACGACGGGCGTGGCGACCGTCAACGGGCCGATGCGCAGGGGCGGCAGCACGCTGGTGGGCGCCGGGAGCGTCGTGGTCATGCTCCCAGTGTCGCAAACCCCGGTGCCACCCCTTGGCGCGGGCCCGCCGGGGTCCGTCGACTCAGCGCGCCTCGGGGTCGGGCTGGTGGACGCCGAACGTGTTGCCCTCGGTGTCCAGGAAGTACCCCTGCCAGGCCAGACCCGTCAGGGCCGTCTTCGGCAGGGCGACCACGCCGCCGGCCCGCTCGATCGCGGCCGCCGTGGCGTCGAAGTCCTCGACCTGCACGGTGCCCACCCAGGCGTTGGTGCCGTAGCCCGCACCGGGAGCCGCTGCCGGCCGGCCCAGCAGCCCCCCGTTGATGCCGGGCTCGTCGTCACCGCCGGTGGTGATCCCCCAGTACTCCGAGCCCGCCATGGGCCCGTAGTCCTCGAACGTCCAGCCGAAGACCGCCGTGTAGAACGCCCTGGCCCGTTCGACGTCGTCGGCCTGGATCTCGAAGTGCACGACTCGGGGCACGCTGACCACCTCCGCCACGGCTGGGATCGATGCCTCCACCTTCCTGCGGGCGGCCGCTGGGCGCACGCCGGGCCGTCAGCCGGGCGGTGCCGACCCCCCGGCAGGCCCGGCTCCTGCGCCGGGCTGACGGGGTGTGCGGGGCTTGTGGGGCTTGTGCCCGGCGCGGCGCGCGAGCAGCGCGGCACCGTCCTCACCGAGCAGCTCGACCGGGATGACCTCGTGCACGCCGTTCGCGAACCGCACCACGACCATGTCGCCCCACCGCCGCACCGACCGCACGAGCCGGTGGCCGACCCGGGACGTACCCCGGGGGCCCTCCAGCAGGAGCTCGTCCATCGTCACGCAGGACCGCAGCACCGTGCCGACGGGGTGGGTGCGCCGGGCCTTGGATCGCTGGCGCAGCACGAACAGCGGGACGACCAGCGCGCTGGCCAGGACAGCCAGGACAGGGACGAACCACGCCTGCAGCACCAGCCCGACGATCAGACCGACCAGCAGGAGCATCGACGCCGGGATGATCAGCACGATCCCCTCCAGGCGCAGCCGCGCCCGGGCCAGCCGGGCGGCGAACCCGTCGTCGATCGTCCAGGTGACCCAGTCGGGCTCCGTGTCCGCCGCCGGCGTCCCCGGCCGGGTCACCGGGACCGTCACGTCAGGCGCCGACGAGGCGCTGCGCCAGGTAGGCGGTGACCTGGTCGAGCGCGACGCGCTGCTGCGACATGTCGTCGCGGTGGCGGATCGTGACGGCCTGGTCGTCCAACGTGTCGAAGTCGACCGTGATGCAGAACGGCGTGCCGATCTCGTCCTGGCGGCGGTAGCGGCGACCGATCGCCCCGGCGTCGTCGAAGTCGACGTTCCAGTTCCTGCGCAGCTCGGCGGCCAGGTCGCGCGCCTTCGGCGAGAGCTGCTCGTTGCGCGAGAGCGGCAGCACGGCGGCCTTGACGGGGGCCAGTCGCGGGTCGAGCTTGAGCACGACGCGCGTGTCGACGCCACCCTTGGTGTTGGGTGCCTGGTCCTCGGTGTACGACTCGACCAGGAACGCCATGAGCGAGCGGGTCAGACCGGCGGCCGGCTCGATGACGTACGGCACGTAGCGCTCGTTCTTGGCCTGGTCGAAGTAGGACAGGTCCTGCCCGGAGTGCTGCGTGTGGGTCGTCAGGTCGAAGTCGGTGCGGTTGGCGATGCCTTCGAGCTCGCCCCACTCGCTGCCCTGGAACCCGAAGCGGTACTCGATGTCGACGGTGCGCTTGGAGTAGTGCGAGAGCTTCTCGGAGGGGTGCTCGTAGTGGCGCAGGTTGTCGCGGCTGATGCCCAGGTCGGTGTACCAGGCGGTGCGCGTGTCGATCCAGTACTGGTGCCAGTCCTCGTCGGTGCCCGGCTCGACGAAGAACTCCATCTCCATCTGCTCGAACTCGCGCGTGCGGAAGATGAAGTTGCCCGGCGTGATCTCGTTGCGGAACGACTTGCCGATCTGGCCGATGCCGAACGGCGGCTTCTTGCGCGCGGCGGTGAGCACGTTGGCGAAGTTCACGAAGATGCCCTGCGCGGTCTCCGGACGCAGGTAGTGCAGCCCGGACTCGTCCTCGACGGGGCCGAGGTAGGTCTTGAGCATCATGTTGAAGTCGCGCGGCTCGGTCCACTGCCCGCGGGTCCCGCAGTTGGCGCAGGCGATCTCAGCGAGGCCACCCTCGGGGGCGCGGCCCTTCTTCTCCTCGAACTCCTCGAGCATCTGGTCCTCGCGGAACCGCTTGTGGCACGAGAGGCACTCGGTGAGCGGGTCGGTGAAGACCCCGACGTGGCCGGAGGCGACCCAGACCTGACGGGGCAGGATCACCGAGGAGTCCAGGCCGACGATGTCGTCGCGGCTGGTGACCATCGTGCGCCACCACTGACGCTTGATGTTCTCCTTGAGCTCGACGCCGAGCGGGCCGTAGTCCCAGGCGGAGCGCGTCCCTCCGTAGATCTCGCCGCTGGGGAAGACGAACCCCCGGCGCTTGGCGAGGGAGACGACGGAATCCAGACGGGAAGGCGCAGCCACGATCGATCACTCCAGAGGGACGGTGGCCCGCGGCTGGGTGCAGCGGGCGAGCGTCGCCCAGGCTACCGGGGACGGCGCGTCGGCGTTTTGACAACCGTTCTCGTCTTGATGAGAATGATCGTCATGATCTCCGCGCCGACCTCCCGCACCGCTCCCCCGGGTGCCCCGCTCCCCGCCCGCGCCGCCCGCACCCGGATCGGCGCTGCCGCCGGCGCCGCAGGCCTCGCGCTGGCCCTGGCTGCGTGCGGCAGCACCGGCAGCGCGCAGGGAACGGCCGGCGGGTCCGGCGCCGAGCTGCAGGTGCTCGCCTCGTTCTACCCGCTGCAGCTGGTCGCCGAACGGGTCGGCGGCGAGCACGTCAGCGTCAGCTCGCTCACCCCGCCGGGAGCAGAACCGCACGACGTCGAGCTCTCCCCCGCCCAGGTCTCCGAGGTCGGCGCCGCCGACCTGGTGGTCTACCTGTCCGGCTTCCAGGCGGCCGTCGACGACGCGGTGGCCGAGGCCGGCCCCGCCGCCACGCTGGACGCCGCGGACGTCGTCACCCTGCGCGAGGCCGCCGAGGGCAGCGACGAGCACGAGGACGAGGCCGCTGACGAGGCAGAGGCCCACGGCACGCTCGACCCGCACTTCTGGCTCGACCCCAGCCTGATGCCCGGCCTCGTGCAGGCCGTCGCCGACGAGCTCTCGACCCTCGACCCCGAGGCGGCCGACGACTTCCAGGCCAACGCCGACGCGCTCGCGCAGGAGTTCGAGGACCTCGACGCGCAGTACGAGACGAGGCTGGCCACCTGCACCCAGCGCACCTTCGTCACCGCGCACGCGGCCTTCGGGTACCTGGCCGCCCGGTACGACCTCCAGCAGGTCGGCATCTCCGGCCTCGACCCCGAGTCGGAGCCCTCGCCCGCCCGGCTCGCCGAGGTGTCCCGGACCATCGAGGACGCCGGGGTCACCACGGTGTTCTTCGAGACCCTCGTCAGCCCCAAGGTCGCCCAGACCCTCGCCGCGGACCTCGGCATCGAGGCTGCCGTGCTCGACCCCATCGAAGGCGTCACCGACGACTCGTCGGACTACTTCAGCGTCGCGCAGGCCAACCTCGAGGCGCTGTCCGTGGCATCGTCCTGCTCGTGAGCACCGACACCGCCACCGAAGGGCAGACCCCCACCAGACCCGTGGTGCAGGCGCAGGACCTGTCCGTCACGCTCGGCGGCCAGCGCATCCTGGCCGGCATCGACCTGAGCGTGCACCGCGGCGAGGTCCTCGCCCTGCTCGGCGCGAACGGCTCCGGCAAGTCCACGCTCGTCCGCTCGCTGCTCGGCGTCGTGCCGATCAGCGGCGGGCAGGTACGGCTGTTCGGCGAACCGCTCGGACCGAGTGCCCCCTGGGACCGCGTCGGGTACGTCCCGCAACGACTGCCCGCCGCCTCGGGTATCCCCGCGACCGCCCTCGAGGTCGTCACCTCGGGCCTGCTGCACGGGCGCACGCTGCGCCTGCCGCACGGCGCACGGCGGCGCGCGCTGGCAGCCCTGGCCGATGTCGGCATGACCGACAAGGCCCAGCGCCGGGTGCACGAGCTGTCCGGCGGTCAGCAGCAGCGGGTCCTCATCGCCCGCGCGCTCGTGCGCGAACCCGAGCTGCTGGTGCTCGACGAGCCGACCTCCGGGATCGACGTGCCCACGCAGAGCACGTTCGTCGAGACCGTCGCCCGCCTGCACGAGGGTGGCACGACCGTCGTGGTGATCCTGCACGAGCTCGGCCCGTTCGCGCCGCTGATCCAGCGGGCGATCGTGCTGCGCCACGGACGCGTCGCCCATGACGGCGCCCCGCCGCAGCCGCGCGTCGACCACGCCTCGGCGCACCACGACCACACCCACGCCCACGCCGACCCGCCCCCGCCCGGCACCGGCCCGACGCTCTCCGTGGAGGTGACCCCGTGATCGACTGGGACCAGGTCGCCCAGATGCTCGCCTCGCCGCTCATGCAGCGCGCGATGCTCGTCGCCCTCATCGTCGGGGCCGCCGCCCCCGTGGTCGGCACGTTCCTCGTGCAACGACGCCTGGCCCTCATGGGCGACGGCATCGGGCACGTCGCCCTCACCGGTGTCGCCCTCGGGTGGCTCGTCGGCAACTGGGCCGGACTCGTGCCGCAGGACAGCCTGGCGCTGCCCGGTGCGGTGCTGGCCGCGGTGATCGGGTCGGTCGTCATCGAGCTGGTGCGCGAACGGGGACGCACCAGCGGCGACCTGGCGCTCGCCCTGATGTTCTACGGCGGCATCGCCGGCGGCGTGCTGCTCATCAAGGTGGCCGGCGGCACCAACGCGAACCTGGTCAGCTACCTGTTCGGCTCGATCTCCACCGTCTCGACCGCCGACCTGGCCTGGACCGTCGGCCTGGCTGTGCTCATCCTCGTCGTCGGCGTCGGACTGCGGCACGCACTGTTCGCGGTCAGCCAGGACGAGGAGTTCGCCCGCGCGAGCGGGCTGCCCGTCCGGCTGCTGTCGATGGTCGTGGCCACGCTGGCCGCGCTCACCGTGACCGTGGCGATGCGTGTGGTGGGTGCACTGCTGGTCAGCGCGCTGATGATCGTGCCCGTGGCGATCGCGCAGATCGTGGCCCGCTCGTTCGGCCGCACGATGATGCTGGCCAGCGCACTCGGCGCCACCGTGAGCCTGGTGGGCCTGGTCCTCACCTACTGGCAGGACATCCCGCCGGGCGCCACGATCGTCGTGCTCGCGATCGCGGTGTACGCCGCGGTGGCCGTGCTGCACCCGCTGCTGCGCAGACCGGTGCCGATCGGCGACCCGCACCCGGACCTGGTCGACGACCTGCTCATCGTGGACGACGTGAGCGACGACCCCGCGTGCCTGCCGGACGTGACCGAGACGACGCCCCGCGCAGGTAAGGCGAACCTCACCACGGGCTAGGATCGTGGGCATGACGGACGTGGCACGCGCCTACGGGCTGGACGGCCTCCCGGTCGCCGGCGTGCTCGTCGCGCTGTTCCTCATCGTCCTGGCGCGCTCGCACGGCACGTACTGGCTGGCGCGCGCAGCAGGGCGCGTCGGCACGTCCGGGCGCGGTCCGGCCTGGTGGCGCAGGCTGCTCGCACGGGCGGGCGGCTGGTCGCAGACACCCGCCGCACGGCGCGGCCGCGCCCTCGTGCACCGCTGGGGCCCCCTCGCCGTCAGCGCCGCGTACGTCACCGTCGGGCTGCAGACCGCCGTGATGCTGGCCGCAGGGCTGCTGCGCATGCCCTACCTGCGGTTCACGCTGGCCTCGCTGCCCGGGGCGGCCGCCTGGGCGGCCATCTGGGGCACCGTCGGGCTCGGCGCCGTGTGGGGGACCGTACGGCTGGCCGCCGCCTCACCGTGGGCCCTCGCCGCGCTCGTGGTGGCGCTCGCGGGGCTCGTGCTCGCCCGCCGGCACGGCCGGCGCCGCGGGCACCCTCCGGTGGACGCCGCGGCCGACGCGCCCGGGCCCGATGCGCGCGCGGCCCTCATGCTCGCGTCCGAGCCCGTCAGGGACTGACGACCGCCTCCGGTGCCTGGGTGGCCGTCTCCGGTGCGCTCAGCACGCAGAACTGGTTCCCGTCCGGGTCCTCGAGCACGGCCCACACGAACCCGTCGTGCTCGTGCTGCGCGACGAAGCTCGCCCCCTCCGCCACCAGCCGGGCGACCTCCGCATCCCGGTCGGGTGCATGCACGTCGACATGACCGCGGTTCTTGCCGGGCGTGGGGTCCTCGACGCGCTGGAACCCCAGGGGCATGCCACCGCCGGCCGGCACGACGACCACGAACCAGCCGTCGTCCTGGTCGTGCACGCGGCCGTCCAGCTGCCGCGCCCACCAGGCTGCCAGAGCCCGGGCGTCGCGCGTGTCGAAGGTCACCATGCCCACCGAGACGGTCATGGGCCCGACAGTAACGGGGCCCCACCTGCACGGGTACCCCGGATGCGCTCAGACCTGGAGCGCTCAGACCGGAGCCGGTGCGTCCACCGCCCCGCCGTACCGCCGGTCGCGCCGGGCGTACGTCTCGACCGCCCGCCACAGGTGCCGGCGGTCCACGTCGGGCCACGGCTCGTCGAGGAACACCAGCTCGGCGTACGCGGCCTGCCAGAGCATGAAGTTCGACGTGCGCTGCTCACCCGAGGACCGCAGGAACAGGTCGACGTCGGGCAGGTCCGGCTCGTCGAGGTAGCGCTGCACGGTCTTCTCGTTCACGCGCTCGGCCTTGAGCCGGCCGGCCGCGACGTCCATGGCGATGGCCTTGGCGGCGTCGGCGATCTCCGCCCGCCCGCCGTAGTTGACGCACATGGTCAACGTGCAGGTCGAGTTGCCGGCCGTCAGACGCTCGGCCTCCTCCAGCTCGGCGATCACCGAGCGCCACAGGCGCGGCCGGCGACCCGCCCACCGCACCCGCACGCCCCAGTCGTTCATCACGTCGCGCCGGCGGCGCAGCACGTCCCGGTTGAAGCCCATCAGGAAGCGCACCTCCTCGGGCGAGCGCGACCAGTTCTCGGTGGAGAACGCGTACGCCGAGACGTACTCGACACCGACCTCGATGGCACCGGCCACCACGTCGAGCAGCGAGGCCTCCCCCGCAGCGTGCCCGGCGGTGCGCGGCAACCCTCGGGCGTTCGCCCAGCGGCCGTTGCCGTCCATGACCACGGCCACGTGCCGCGGCACGAACTGCTTGGGGATCGCCGGCGGACGGGCGCCGCTCGGGTGGGGCGGGGGTGGGACCGGCATCTAGACCCTCTCGACCATCGGCAGCGAGCGCAGGGTGCGCTCCAGGTGGAACTGGCAGTAGGCGGCGACCAGGCCGTTGCCCTCACCGCGGTGCCGCTCGGCGCTGGCGTCGGCCACGGACCAGTCACCGGCGAGCAGGGCCGCGAGCAGCGCGAACGTCTCGGGCGCCGGGGCCGCCGCACCGGGCGGGCGGCATGCCTGGCAGACCGCCCCACCCGACGCGATCGCGAACGCGTGGTGCGGTCCGGGCGCCCCGCAGCGCGCGCAGTCGGTGAACGACGGGGCCCAGCCGGCCACCGCGAGCGCGCGCAGCAGGTACGAGTCGAGCACCAGACCGGGCGTGTGCTCACGCCCCGCCAGGGCGCGCACCGCGCCGACCAGCAGCCAGTACTGCTGCAGCGCCGGTTCGTGCTCGGCCTCGACCAGGCGTTCGGCGGTCTCGAGCATGACCGTGCCGGCCGTGTACAGCGTGTAGTCCTCGCACACCGGCCGCCCGTACGCCCCGAGCGTCTCGGCCTGCGTGACGATGTCGAGGTTGCGGCCCGTGCTCAGCTGCACGTCGACGTGCATGAACGGCTCCAGGCGCGAGCCGAACCGCGACGACGTGCGCCGCACCCCCTTGCCGACCGCACGGACCTTGCCGTGCTGGCGGGTCAGGAGCGTCACGATGCGGTCCGCCTCGCCCAGCTTGTGGGTGCGCAGGACGATCGCCTCGTCACGGTAGAGACTCATGCGCGCATCACCGCACCATTGTCCCCTGCGTCGCCGACACGGCTGTGGTCGACACGTGTCGGCGACGCGGGGTCGTCGTGCAGGACGGGGCGCGGGGTCGCCGCGGCGCCCGGCCTGCACACCCGCGCGGCACCGGTCGGGGTCCCCGGTACGGCACCGCGCGGGACGTGGCTCAGCGCTCGTGCCGGTTGACCGCGGAGACGATCGCCTTGAGGGACGCCGTGGTGATCGACGGGTCGATGCCCACGCCCCACAGGATCTGGTCGCCGACGGCGCACTCGACGTACGCGGCCGCGGTGGCATCCCCACCGGCCGACAGCGCGTGCTCGGCGTAGTCGAGCACCGCGACGTCGACCCCGAGCGAGCGCATCGCGTCGACGAACGCCGCGACCGGACCGTTGCCGGAGCCCTCCAGGGTGCGCAGCGTGCCGTGGTCCACCACGTCGACCGACAGGGTGTCCGGGCCGTCCTCGCTGCTGGTGGCCCGGGTGCCCCGCAGCGCGAACCGACCCCAGGGGGCCAGCGGCCCGCCGGGCTCCACGGGAAGGTACTCGTCGTTGAAGATCCGCCACAGGTCGTCGGCGGTGACCTCCGTGCCGTGCTGGTCGGTGTGCCGCTGCACCACCTGGGAGAACTCGATCTGCAGGCGGCGCGGCAGGTCCAGGTCGCGCTCGGACTTGAGCAGGTACGCCACGCCGCCCTTCCCGGACTGGGAGTTCACGCGGATGATCGCCTCGTACGAGCGGCCCACGTCCTTCGGGTCGATCGGCAGGTACGGCACCGCCCAGACCACGTCGTCGACGGTCTTGCCCTGCGCGGCGGCCGTCGACTCCAGGGCGTCCAGGCCCTTCTTGATCGCGTCCTGGTGCGAGCCGGAGAACGCGGTGAACACCAGGTCACCGCCATACGGGTGCCGCTCACCGACGGGAAGCTGGTTGCACCGCTCGACCGTGCGGCGCACGTGGTCCAGGTCGGAGAAGTCGATCTGCGGGTCGACGCCCTGGCTGAACAGGTTCATGCCGAGGGTCACCAGGCACACGTTGCCCGTGCGCTCGCCGTTGCCGAACAGGCAGCCCTCGATGCGGTCCGCGCCGGCCAGGTACCCCAGCTCCGCGGCCGCCACCCCCGTGCCGCGGTCGTTGTGCGGGTGCAGCGAGATGACGACGTTCTCGCGGTGACGCAGGTGCCGACCCATCCACTCGATGGAGTCCGCGTACACGTTCGGGGTGGCCATCTCGACCGTGGCCGGCAGGTTGATGATCACCTTGCGCTCGGGCGTCGGCTCGAACACGTCGAGCACCGCGTTGCAGATGCGGACGGCGAACTCCAGCTCGGTGCCCGTGTACGACTCCGGGGAGTACTCGTAGAACACCTCGGTGTCCGGGACGAGCTCCTCGTACTTCTTGCAGAACCGGGCGCCCGACACGGCGATGTCGACGATGCCGTCCTCGTCGGAGCGGAAGACCACCTCGCGCTGCAGCACCGACGTCGAGTTGTACAGGTGCACGATCGCCTGCTTGGCGCCCGCGATGGACTCGTACGTGCGCTCGATCAGGTGCTCGCGGGCCTGCGTGAGCACCTGGATGACCACGTCGTCCGGGATGCGGTTCTCCTCGATGAGCATCCGCACGAAGTCGAAGTCGGTCTGCGAGGCGGCCGGGAAGCCGACCTCGATCTCCTTGAAGCCCATCTGCACCAGCAGCTCGAACATCTCGAGCTTGCGGGCAGGGTTCATCGGCTCGATCAGCGCCTGGTTGCCGTCACGCAGGTCGACCGCGCACCAGCGCGGTGCCTTCGTCACGCGCTTGCCGGGCCACGTCCGGTCCGGCAGGTCGACGGCGATCTGCTCGTGGAAGGGGCGGTACTTGTGCACCGGCATCCCGGAGGCCTGCTGGGGGTTGCGCTCGTCGTACAGCATCAGTCGGGTCCTTCGCTCGTCATCGGCAGGTCAGCCGGCACCACGAACACCGCGACGAGGATCCGGCCTAGAAGGCCTCGTCGCGGCAGCGAAGGAGGAGGTGACGAACGAGCAGCACCCGGTCACCTTAGCGCAGTGCGACGAGCAGTCCGTCGCCCGTCCCATACAGCAGACCACCCAGTCGCAGCACACCGTCGACCCGGGGTGGCAACGCCATCTGCCACACCCGTTCACCGTCGGACAGCCGCCGGGCCTCCAGCACCGCGCCGAACCGCACGGTCCGACGCAGCACCAGCAGGCGGTCACCGTCCGAGAACGTGCCGACCAGCCCCAGGCCGATCGGCGAGCGCCACACCAGCTCACCGGTCCCCGCACGGACCCCGACGAACGTCCCCGAGGCCCGCAGCACCACCACACCTGCCACATCGGCGTCCACCGTCGAGGTGTCGACCGGCGCACGCCACACCTGGGCGCCCGTCACCGCGTCGAACGCCCGCACCCGCCCCCCCGCCGGGTCGGCCGCCAGCATCGAGGCCGAGAACATCAGCCCCGACGCCCCGTCCGAGACCGGCACGTCGACCAGCACGCCCTGCACCGTGACCTGCCGCCCACCCTCGGGTTCCACCAAGGTGCTGGTCACCTCGATGCCCCCGACCGCCAGCCGGTACCTGATCCACTCGAGCGTCCCGTCAGGCCGCAGACGCACGACATCAGCACCAGCACCGGCCGACTCGCTCGGCACCGGCTCACCGGTGCGCGCATCGAGCACCCGCGTGGCGCCCACACCCCGCACGAGCACCCGCGGCACCGACGCGGCCACCCGCATGGCACGCACCACCCCGGTGAGGGACGGCTCACGCAGCACCGTCGACCACCGCCGCTCGCCCGTCATCGGGTCCCGGCGCTCCACCAGGACTCCCGCCGCGCCCACGCGCCCCAGCACGACGTCCTGCCCCAGCGCGATCAGCGCCACCACCTGGCCGTCCACACCCAGCGCGGCGCGCACCTCACCGTCTCGCGGGTCGACGACCAGCACCGTCGAACGCGCCCCCGGATCCGCCGGCGACAGACCGGACTCCGGCTGCCCGAGGTCACCCGCGCCGCGCGCCGCGCCGACCGAGCACACCACCGACCGCTCGGCCGCCCGCCCGGCGCCGTCCTCCGGCAGGGCCGTGCACAGCAGGTCGCTGCCCTCCCGCCGGGCCTCCAACGGCAGCGTCCACCGTCGCTCACCGCTCACCACGTCCAGCCCGGCCAGCGCCCGGCGCCCGCGTGACCAGCCGGCCACCACGATCACGTCGCCGACGAGCACCGGCGTCATCTGCTCGTCGTAGGTCGCCATCCAGCGCACCGCCGGAGCACCCGGCAGTGCGTGCACACCGCCCTCGAACGGCGCCGCGCGCAGCACACCGTGCCGCTCCCAGGCCGTCACCGCGGCCGGCACCCCCAGCACCGCACCGACCAGCACCACGACGACCACCAGCAGTGCGATCGCCGACCGGCGCGGACTGCCCCCGAACCGACGGCGCACCCCCGCCAGGAGCGCCCGCAGCCGCTCCGGACCGCTGCGCTCGCGCAGCCCCGGGTCGACGACCCCCTCGGCCTCCTCGACCGGGACCTGCTGCATCGGCGACTGCCGCACAGGACCACCTCCCCGGCCTGCCAGGGCGACCCGCCGTCGCACCCCCGACGCTGCACCCCCGCCGCTGCACCCGCCCGCCACGGCGGACGCCATCAACCCATGACCACGACCTCGTCCGGAGTCCGCACCAGCAGGTGGCCGTCCACGCCCCGCACGTCGACGACCCGCTCGGGCAGCTCGATCGACCAGTACCGGATGCCGTCACCCAGCCCCAGTGCGACCAGCGAGCTCGACCCCGGGGGACCCGGCGCCAGCACAGAGCCCCCATCGCTGACCGGGATCCACGGCAACGGCTCGTCCCGGTCGACCGTCCAGACCTCGTGCCCGTCGCGCGGATCGATCACCCCGTACCCGTCGGCGCCCGTCACCACCGCCCGCGAGTCCACCAGCAGCGCCACGTCCCTGCGGGAGTCGATCGACCACAGCACCGCACCGGAGCGGGAGTCCAGGCCCTGCAGGCGGGACCCGAGGTCCACCAGCAGCACCACGTCCACCGACCCGTCGTCGGCGCGCGCCTCGACAGGCAGTGCAGGCAAGGGGAACAAGGGGGTCCCCGACGCGTCGAACCACCAGCCGCCTTCGGCGATGCTCCACGCCGCCAGGTGATCGCCCGCGGCCGCCAGACGGATCGCCGAGAGCGGCGGGGTGGGCACCAGGGCGACACCGTCGCGTGCCCGCAACGCGGCCGACCCGGCCCCGCTGACCAGCACGAACCGTGCGTCCGCCTCGACCTTGACCGGATCCGCACCCAGCCACGAGATCAGCTGGTCACCGGTGGGCACCGACCAGAGGACCTCGCCCGAGGGTGCCTCGAGCCGGGTGACCTCGACCAGGCCCGTGCGGTCGGCGCTGACCACGACCACGTCGTCCTGCACGCGCGAGACACCCAGCAACCGTCCAGGGACGGTCCACCGCGCCGCCGTCGACCCGTCCTCGGCCGAGACGATGACCACCCGGCTGCGCCCGAACCACACCGTCGGGTCCGGGCCCGTGATCGCGCACACCACCCACGGCCCGACATCCGCCCCTTGCGACGGGCACCGCACCGTCACCCCGTTGACGGCCTGCGTCCCGGTCGTCTCCGGCGCGGTGACCACCGGGACGAGCCGCCGCGACCACCGGGGCGCACCCGAGCCCACCTCGTAGGCGGACAGCTGCCACACGGGACCGTCGTCGTCCAGCAGCACGAGCGCGCCGTCGGCCACCAGCACCGCCTCGCGTGCCACCGAGGACACCGGCGCCCGCCACAGCTCCTGGGGCGGGCCGTCCAACGGGCGCACCAGACCTGGCACCGCCGCGATCGCATCCGCCCGCCACGAGTCGCGGACCTGCACGGCGCCCACCACCCCGGCCACCAGCAGCAGGACGACGAGCGCACCGACGGCGCCGATCCGACGACCACGCCGGCCGACGACCGGGCGAGCCGCGACGCGGTGCGTGTCAGGCGAGGCGGCCGCAGCGCGGACCGGGACGCCCGCCGACATCGAGCCCTCGTCGAGCTCGACCGGCTGCATCCGCGCACCCGACAGCCTCTTCGCCGTCACACGTCGACTCTACGACGCGGCTGCCGTCCCCGGCGCCCGGAGCAGACGCAGACCGTGGTCACCGAAGGCCACCGTCGACCCCTCCCTCAGACGGACCTGCTGGTCGGTTCCGCAGATCACCTGCGCACCGTCGGGCAGCGTCACGATCGTGCCGTTCGTCGACCCGCGGTCGCACACCCACACCCCACCGGGCTCGACACCGATCTGCAGGTGCGTCTTGGACACCGACCGCCCCGGGTCGACCACCCGGATCAGCTGCGCGTCGCCCTCGGCCTGCGGGTTGCGCCCCACCAGCGCGGTGCGCAGCACCGTCACCCGGCGCCCGTCCGTCATCTCGATGTCCGCCGAGACGCGGGCCGCGACCGACGGTGCAGCCACCTGGGCCTCCTGCTCCGGCGTGCGGCGTGGCCGGGTCACCTCCAGCTCGGGGTGCAGCCCGAAAGCCAGCGTCACCGGCCGCACCACCGGGATCGCCCGCGTGTCCAGGTCCGGTCCCTGACGCTCCTGCGCCAACGGGGCGAGCACGAGCCCGGTGCCCGACACCACCGGCTGCGCACCGGTGATCGGACCTCGCACCACGCCCGCCTCCTGAGGTGCCGGACCGAGCGAGAGCTCACCGGGTGGCCCCGGTACCCGGGGGCTCAGCGGCGGCACCGACCACGAACTCACCACGAGGGCGTCGTCGCGTGCACCGCGCACGTCGAGCACCTCGTCACCGGCAGCCCGGTCGTGCCAGCCGCGCAGGCGACCCGACCGGTCGAACAACGGGGACAGCAGCACCACCAGCGAGCCGACGCCGAGCACCAGCCCCCCGGCGGCGACCACCAGGCCACGCAGCAGCACCCGCAGCGGGCCGATCGGTCGCCGGGACTCCGCGTCCAGCGTGCGCACGCCGAGCAGCCGTCGACCCACGGTCCAGCCCCGCAGGCCGTGCAGCAACCACTGGACGACCTGCAGCACGCCCGCCGCCAGCACCGGCACCAGGAGCACCGGCGAGACATCACCGACGCTCACCCGCCCGCCCGACGGGTCCTGCGCGACCGGCTCCACCAGCCCGGCGCGCGCCAGCCCGCCCACGGCGACCAGGGCCGCACCGACCACCAGCATCGCCAGCAGGCCGTCCAGCAGACCGGCCGCGACACGGCGGGCGAAGGAGGCAGGCACGGCCTGCTCCAAGGGCCGTCGGACACTCATGAAGCACCTCGTCCAGCTCGGTCCGGACGTCGGCTCGGATCGCTCCGACGTCGTCGACGCAGGGAGACGGTCGACACGCGGGCGCGAACCCGGTGCCGCCAGGGAACGGCACGGTGCATCGCCGTGACCGCCGCCTCCACGTCTGTCCAGTAGGCCGCCACCTGCTCGGCGCTGGGTGCACCCGGCGCGAACACCGCCCTATCGGCCGACCGCGCCAGCGCACCCACCGAGGCGGCGACCACCGCCGCGCCCTGCGCATCCGCGCCACCGAACGCGCCGGCCAGCTCACCAGCCGCCTCACGGCGGGTCGCGAGCGGACGCGGCGGACGGCGCAGGTCACGCGCCGCGTCGAGCACCTCGTCCCACCCGCCGGCCACGCGGGACACCGGGTCGGGCCGTCGGCGCCGACGCAGGCGACGGCGGGCCTTGAGCACCAGCACCAGCAGGAACGGCGAGGCGAGCAGCAGCAACGGCACGCCGACCATGCCCGTGACCCGCAGCACCCGCAGCCACGTGGACGCACCGTCCTCGTCACGGGCGGGTTCGTCCGCCTGGGGCTGCTCGGTGTCCTCGTCCGGCGGCGTGACGGCCTCGGGCGGCGGCGGGGGCGGCTGCACGACCTGCGGGTCGGGGTCGGTCGGCTGCTCCTCGAGGTCCTCCTGTGGCGTCTGCTCCGGCGGCGGTGTCGCGTCGAACGGCACCCAGCCGTAGCCCGTGAAGGCGATCTCGACCCACGCCTGCACGTCGGCGCCCGTGACGTCCACGGGCCCCTCGCCCTCGCCGGCGGGCGGCACGAATCCCAGCACCACGCGCGCAGGCAGACCCATCTCCCGGGCCATGAGCGCCATCGCGGACGCGTACTGCTCGCCGTCGCCGATCATCGCCGCACCGTCGAGCAACGTGAGCATGCGGTCGGCCCCGTGCCCGGACAACGACAGGTGGTCGCTCCCGTCGGAGTAGAAGCCCTCCTGCGAGAGCCAGTCGGCCAGCACCCGGGCGATCTGCACCGGGCTGCCGGCCTCCCGCGCGACGTCCTGCGCGGTGGTCACCACGACCTCGGGCACTGCCTGCGGCGCGGGCAGGGTCACGTCCGCGGCGCTCGCGCTACCGATCTCCTCGTCGGTGGGCACCGGGGGCACCACGACGTCCAGCGTGTACCTCAGCCCCTGCTGCAGGCCACCGGTCAGCACCGCGGCGCCCGTGGCGTCGTTGTAGCGCAGCCCCGCGGTGGCCTCGGCGTCGGCGATCCGCACCGAGGTCGCCTGCCCGACCGTGGGCAACCACACGCCGCTGAGCGCCCCGACCTCGACGGTGACCTGGGCCTCCTGGCCCTGCGCGGAGGAGTCGATCTGCGCGCCGACGCGGCGGAACTCGCCGGAGTCCGCCGCCGAACCGTCGCCGGCGACGTTCCACACCACACCGTCGTAGGCGTCCATCGTGGCCAGCCGCACCCGCGCGCCCTCCGGCAGCCCGTCGACCGAGAAGAGCACCGCGTCCTCGTCGAGCTGGACGTACCTGCGGTACGCCGACAACGGGCTCGGGAAGTCCCGAGGGTCGAAGGGCGGCGTGATCTCGTCCCGCAGCACGAACCGCGGGGTGTCGCCGACAATCACCGGGCCGGCCAGGACGCCCCCGGCCACCGCCGCGACGGTCACCACCGCCAGCGCCGCACCGCGGCGCGCCCGCAACGCACCCACCCGCCACGACACCCAGCCCAGCAGCAGCACCGCCGGGACCACACCGGCCACCACGGGGTCCACGACCGGCTCGCGCGTGCCCAGCAGGGCGGCAGCCGCCCCGGCCAGCACGGGCACCACGGCAGCCGAGGCGGCGACCCCGGGGCGTCGGGCCCGCACGGTCAGGGCCGTCGCCGTGGCGCTGCCCACCAGGGCCAGCAGGAACGCCGCGACCAGCAGCGTGCCCCCGGTGCCGATCGGCGGCTGCAGCGTCAGCACCTGCTTCCACGACGAGGCGGCACCGCGCGCCAGCCCCGTGACCGTGGCCGCGGTCGGCACCACACCGCCGATGGTCGTCGCAGGGGCAGCCAGCGCACCGCCGGTCACCACGAACACACCCAGCAACCACGACACGACCGTCGGCGCCGACCAGCCGCGCGCACCACCGACCACGGACACCGCAGCCCCCAGCAGCACCCCGCCGACGAGTGCGGGCACCGCGGCGGTCCCGCCGTACACCGGCAGCAGCGGGCTCAGGGCGAGCAGCAGGGCGCCGAGCAGGCAGACCAGGTCGATCGTCAGTCGCGCCGGGGTGCGGGCACTCACACGACCACCCGCCGCAGCACCCGGGGCAGCTCGTCGACCGTGGGCAGCGACGCCAGGGTCAACGTCCCCTGCGTCCGCACGGCCACCTCACCGCCGGACACGCACGAGACGACGACGGTGCGGGTGCCGGTCGGCACGTGCCGGGCACCGAGGCGCAGCTCGGCGTCGGTGCGCGCCGACCCGGTGACCAGCAGCGCCACCGTCGCGTCCGAGGCCTCCCGCGCCACACGGCGACCCAGCAGCGCCGTCCCCGTCGGCGAAGGAGCACCCTTGGTGCGCCCGTGCGGGCCCGAGGCGCCCATGACGATCCGCGAGCAGTCGTCCAGCAGCAGCGGCGGGGTGTTGACCCGCAACCGTCCCGGACCGGCCAGCACCGTCAGGTCGCGCTGCTCACGCAGCGTCTGCACGCCGAGCGAGGCCACCACGGACACCGCCGTCTCGAACTCCTCCAGGTCGGCGTAGTCGGCCGGGTCGGTCGACAGGACCACCGCCGTCTGCGTGCGGCGTGTGTCCTCGAACTGCTTGACCATCAACGTGCCGCGGCGTGCCGTCGTCCGCCAGTGGATGGCGCGGCGGTCGTCACCCTGCACGTAGTCGCGCAACGCGTGGAACGAGAGGTCCGAGTCGGACAGGTCACGCGTGGACTGCCCCTCCAGGTCACGCAGCACACCGGCGCTCGCCCCGACCAGCGGGACCACGCGCGGGTGGACGAACAGCTCCACCGGGCGCGTCCAGCGCAGCGTGCGGCGCACCAGCCCCAGCGGGTCGCCGCGCACCGACTGCACCGGACCCACCACGACCACACCGCGGCGGGCGGTCGGGATCGCGAACAGCTCGTCGTGCTCGGCGCCCGAGGCGAGCGAGGGCACCGCGAAGTCCGCGCGCCCCTCCCCCACCGGCAGCTCGACGAGTGCCGGCAACGAGCGGCCCCGCGCGGTGTTGCGCACGGTCAGGCCACCCACGGCACGTTCACCGATGCGCACCCGGCGGTCGGCCAGGTCGAGCCGGACGGCGTAGCGGGTGCGACCGACCGTGAGCAGGAGCGCGACGACCAGCACGGCGGCCAGCGCGACACCCAGTGCTGCCAGCTCGACCCAGCCCAGCCACCGGCCCACGACGAGGCCGAGGACCGCCACGACGGCGGTCCCCCAGCCAGCGGTGGAGACGTGCACTCAGGCCACCCGGAGCACCGGAGGCGCCACGTCCGACAGGACGCGCGACAGGACCTGCTCGGCGGTGACGCCGGCGAACTCCGCCTCGGAGTCGAGCACCAGGCGGTGGGCCAGCACCGGCTGGGCGAGGTCCTTGATGTCGTCCGGCACCACGTACTCGCGGCCCGTCGCGGCCGCCCACACCTTGGCGCAGCGCACCAGCGCCAGGCCACCACGCACGCTCGCACCGAGCGCCGTCTGGGAGTCGTCGCGGGTCGCCTCCGTCAGCCGCGCCACGTAGTCGAGCACCGACGCGTCGATGTGCACGGTCTGCGCCAGGTCGGCCATGGTGCCCACCGCCTGCGTGGTGATGCGCGCCGGCAGGTTGAGCGTGCGGTCCTTGGCGCCGGCCATGATCTCCACGGCGGAGGCGCGGTCCGGGTAGCCCAGCGAGGTCTTGATGAGGAACCGGTCCAGCTGGGCCTCCGGCAACCGGTACGTACCCGCCTGCTCGATCGGGTTCTGCGTGGCGATCACCATGAACGGGCGACCCACCGGGTGCGTGACGCCGTCGACGGTGACGTTTCCCTCCTCCATGACCTCCAGCAGCGCGGCCTGCGTCTTGGGCGAGGCCCGGTTGATCTCGTCGGCCAGCACCACCGAGGCGAACACCGGGCCGGGGTGGAACTCGAAGCGGTGGGTGCTCTGGTCGTAGATCGTCACGCCCGTCACGTCCGAGGGCAGCAGGTCGGGCGTGAACTGGATGCGGTGGTGGCTGCCCTGCACGGTCGCCGCGACCGCCTTCGCCAACGACGTCTTGCCGGTCCCCGGTGCGTCCTCGAGCAGCAGGTGCCCCTCGGCGAGCATGGCCGTCAGGGCCAGGCGGATCGTGCGCTCCTTGCCGAGCAGCGCACGCCCGACGTTCTCGGCGAGGGTGTCGAACGTCTCGGCGAACCAGGCGCTCTGCTCGGGGGTCATCGTGGGCTCTCCTCGGTGCGGGGTCTGCTGGTCTGGGGGTCTGTGCGGGTGCGGGACATCGCTCATGTGACGGCCACGTCCGTGCTCCACGCGCCGGCCCCGATGACGTTCACGGCGCGGACCCGGACGCGGCAGCCCGCCGGCAGGCCCGTCACCGTCTCGCTCAACGGGGTACTACCGGCCGCGTGCTGACCGCTGGCGCGGACCACGTCGTTGCCGTCGCGCACCTCCCAGTCGTAGCGGGTGATCGAGCGCCCGCCGTCCGGAGGCGCCTCCCAGGTGAAGACCACGGAGGCCGCGGTCGAGGCCCCGTCGAGCGTGACGGTCGGCGCCGAAGGGGCCTGCGGGGACCCGGGGGACGCGGAGGCCTGGACGACATCGGTCCAGCCGCCCAGCGAGTTCGAGGCCCTGACCTGCACGGTGACCGTGCCGCCCTGCTGGGTGTAGGTCGACGGCGGCAGCCCGTCGACCCAGGACCCGTTGGTGCCGAAACGGTACTGGGCGGTCTGGACGCCGCTGGCCACGCCGGCACCCCCGAGCGTCGCGGAGATGTTCACCTGGTCGAGCGCGCCCGTCGTCACCGAGAGGCTGGGCGGCTGCGGCTTGGTCTGCACCGTCGCCGAGCCGGACTGCGCCGCCTCACCCGGCAGGTCGCGGGAGTTGACGGCGACCACCGTGTACGGCCCGACCTGACCGGCCGTCAGACCCGTCAGCTCGAGCGACGTCTGCCAGCCCGGCACGTCCTGCGCGAAACCGCCGCCGTCGGTGATGGTGTAGCGGGAGATCGACACCGACGTGCCACCGGCGTCGGTCGGCGCGGACCAGCTCAGCCGTGCCGTGCCCTGGCCCCAGTCCCCTCCGGAGCGGCCCGTCAGGGTGAGGGACCGGGGTGCGGTCGGTGCGGTCCAGGTCTCCCCGGTGGTCTGACCCCACCCGGACCAGCCCGCCTTGTTGGTGGCACGAACGCTGATCGCGTACTCCCTGCCCCGCTCGGCGGGGCTGATCACGTGGTCGAGGTCGTCGGCGCCGAGGGTCGCCACCGTGGCACCGTCGACACGCACCTCGTAGCCCTTGACCGCGTCACCGTTGCTGGCGGGCGCGGCCCACGTCACCACGATCACCGGCGTGGACCCGCCGGCGGACTGCCGGGTCGCCGTGACCGCGGGGGCGTCGGGCACCGCAGCGGGCGTCTCGATGCTCGCTGCGCTCCACGGGGCGGGTGTGGTGTCCGTCGCCTTGTTGCGCGCACGCACGACCACCGAGTAGGCGGTCCCGTTCTTCAGGCCCGTGATCGTGTGATGCGTCGTGGACACCTGCGCGGTCGACGGGCCGGACAGCGGCGCCGGGCTGATCATCACGTCGTACCCGCTGACGGGCGAGCCCGGCGACGCCGGCGCGTTCCACGTCGCGGTGATCGAGCCGTCGCCGAAGCTCAGGCTCGGGGCACCGGGTGCCTCGGGCACCGCGTCAGGGCGTGCCGGGGCCGAGGGCAGGCTCGGCGGGGACCAGTCGACGGCGTTCTGCGCCGCGACCGTGAACGTGTACGTCTGGTCGTTGGTCAGTCCGGTGATCGTGCAGGTCGTCGCCGAGCACTGCGTGACGAGGTTGCCCGGGCTGGCCACCACGCGGTAGCCGGTGATGGCCTCCCCGCGGCTGTCCGGTGCGTCCCACGAGAGCACGACCGTCCGGTCGCGGATCTCACCGATGCGGGGCGGTGTCGGCGTGGCCGGTGCCCCGCGGACCACCACGGTCAGGCGCGCCTCGACCTCACGGTCCGGGTCGCCGGTGACGTCCCGCACCCGGAACCGCACCACCATGGTGCCGACGAAGTCGGCGGAGGGACGTGCCGTGACCGTGCTGGACGTCGCGCTGGCCGTGCCCGCACCGGGCGTCTCGACCGTCGCGCCGACCACGGTCAGCGGCGAGTCGGGGAACGGGTTCCACGCGCCCTCGAGCACAGGGACGGTCGTGTCCTTGCCTTCCACGCCGTTGGTGACCGTGCGGTCGTTGACCAGCGCGACGCGCCGGCTGCTGGCGATCACCCTCAGGTCCACGGCCGCCTCGATCGTGCCCGTGGCGCCGTACCCGATGACCAGGTCGAGCCTGCCGGTGGCACCCTTGGCCGTCGTGGCGTCCGCCGAGACCTTCAGCAGGCTCCCGGTGAGCACGGCGCTGAAACCCGCCGGCTGGTCGGAGGAGACCTTGTAGGTGTAGCGGTCCGTGGTGACGTCCTCGCCCTCGGGACCTGTGGTGAACGCCCGCAGGTCGACCGTGATCGGGGCTTCCCCCGGGGCGACGTCGAGCGTCGAGGGCAGGAACGTCGGAGGGTTGTCCTCGAGCGCGTACACCGTGATCGGCAACGTGATCGTGGCGGTTCGCGCCGTCGTGTCGCCCGCGCCGGTGGCGTCGGTGACCGTCAGCGTGACCGAGGCCGGCCCGGCGTACCCGGCGGCCGACGTGAACTGCAACGTGGTGGCGTCACGCACCAGCGAGGTGCCGTCGGAGCGCGTCGCGCTGACCGTGAGCGGGTCGGAGACGCTCGCCGTGCGGCCGGGGGCGACCTGGATCTGCTCGCCGAGGGCGATCACCAGCTGCTCGCCCGACGCGACGCGGAGCGGCTCCGCGTTCGGCCGCCGGGTGGGCGGGAAGAAGCCGAGCGCGGGCACCGTGACGAACGCGTACGAGGCGGCCTGGCCCGTCGGGTCGGTGGTGTTCGTCAGCAGGTACGGCAGTGTCTGCGCGTGGTCGACGAGCGTGACCACCACGGTGCCCGTAGGCGTCACCCGGGCCACGTCGGCCACCGCCGAGGGCACCGAGACCTCGAGGTCGCTCAGCGGGCCGCTGGGGTTCTGGGCGACGGCGAGCACGTCGACCTCGACCTCGGTGCGGCCGAGGGTGTCGATCGCGGGCACGACGACGTCGCGGGCCACGGGGGCGACCACGGGGGCGTCGGCCGTGACGTTCACGGTGAGGATCCCGGTGTCCCGACCGCCGCGTTCGTTGGTCACCGTGTACGCGATCTGCAGCACCGCGGCCTCCGACGGCGCCTGCACGATCAACCGACGACCCTCGACACGTGCCTCCACGCCGGCCGGCACCTCCAGCGTCGGATCGAGCGTGAGCTCACCACCGGCGGAGTCCACGTCGTTGGCCAGCACCCGGACCTCGATCTGCTGACCGGGCCGCACCGTCACCTCGTCGTCGCGGGCGACCACCTGCGAGGCCCCCGTGGGCTGCGGGGCGATGCCCACCCGCACGGTGGCGACGGCCCGCTGACCGACCCAGTCCTCGACCGCGTAGGTGAACGTGTCCGTGCCGACCTCACCCGGCAGCGCCTCGTACACCAGGTAGTCGGCACCCACCTCGACGACCTGGCCCTTGACGGGAGGCTCGGCCACACCCAGCAGCGTCACCCCGTCACCGTCGGCGTCGATGCCCACCAGCGGCACGGTGATGCGCACGGAGTCGCCCTCGAACACACGCGCGGTGAGGTCCTGCGGACGAGGCAGCGCCTTGGCCTCGGCATCGGACTCGTGCACCCGCACCGTCACGCTCGCGGACGACTCGTTGCCGGTCGAGTCGCGCACCGCGAAGGTGGCACGCACCGTCATCGTCGTGGCAGGCGCCTGGTACCGCAGCACGTCACCGGACACGAAGAGCAGGCCCTGACCGGCCGCGAGGGGTTCGGGCAGCTGCGAGACCAGGGTGAGGGTGTCACCGTCGGGGTCGTAGGCGCTCTGCAGCACCGGGATCGTCACGACCCCACCGGTACGCACGCTGACCTCGACGTCCTCCACGACGGGTGGCTGGGACGTCCCGGACGGTGGCACGGGCTGGACGACGATCTCGCCGACCGCGCTGTCCGTGCCGTTCGAGACCGTGTAGCGCACCACGACGGGCGCCTCGAGCGTGCGCTGCGAACGCACCTGCACCAGACGGTGCTCGAGCACGGCGATCTGCAGCCCGGAGGCGTCGCCCGTCTCGACCTGCTGGAGCACCAGCACGCCACCGGCCGGGTCGGTGTCGTTGTCCAGGGGGTCGATGGTGACCTGCCCGCCCGCCGGCAGGAACGCCGTGTCACGCATCGCGATCGGCGGCTGGGCCTGCTCGGGACGCTCGCGCACGTCGATGCGGGCCACACCGGTGGCCTGCTGGGGGGCCGCGGCCACGACGAACGTCACGTAGTAGGTGGCGGCCCGTGCCGCCGAGAAGCTGAAGGTCCCGGCATCGAGGTCGGTGACGACGGTCGCGCCGACCACCTCGTCCACGCCGGCCAGCCGGGCGGGCTCGCCACCGGTGGTGCGCACCGAGTCGAGCGGTCGCAGCGTGACGGCCTCGTCGACGTACGTCACGGCATGCACCGGGTCGACCTGCGGGGGCAACGACCCGGCGGCCCGCACGTCCACGTCCAGGTATCCCTCGACCGTGGTGGTGCCGTCGGAGACCTGCACGGTGACGCGCGTGCGCCCCAGCTTGTCGCCGCCGGCCAGGAACGTGACGGTGCCGTCCTGCCGGAAGCGGGCCGTGCCGACCACCGGGTCGGCGGCCGCACCCACCAGCAGCAGGTCGTCGCCGTCAGGATCGGCGAAGTCGGCCAGCACGTCGCGCTCCACCTGCCCACCCGCCTCGACCTGGACGACGGAGACGCGCGACTGCGCAGGAGGCTCGTCGGTGCCCGGTTCACGCACGGTCAGGGTCAGGGTCGCGGTCGACGGGGCGGTGGTGCCCCGCCCGTCCGAGATCGTGTAGCTGAGGGTCGCGCTGCCGGTGGCCTCGGCCGTGACCTGCACCTGCAGCGCGCGCCCGCCCTGCACGGCCTCGATCCGACCGAAGGCAGGATCGAGGGCGTCGACCTGCGAGATCGCGAGGATCCCGCAGTCGGACGAGGAGTCGTTGGCGAGCACGGGCAGCACCGTCGCGCGCCCCGGACGGACACCGAACTGGTCGTCGGCAGCCGTCGGAGGAGCGGACTGGGCCGAGCACTCGGCGGAGACCTCCTGGGTCGTCTCCTGACCTTCGGACTCCTCCTCCGCCTGCTCCGGCTGCTCCTGCGGCACCACGTCCTGCCAGTTCGGCACGCGCAGGTCGGTGTCCTGCTGCGGCATCCACAGCCGGCCCTGGCGCGTGTCGTTGAGCAGCACCATCGACCGGTTCACCCGGAACTGCAGAGCGTCGGTGCTCTGCATGTCCTCCAGGTCGTCCGCGTACGGCTCCGCGCCGTCGCACAGCCGCAGGTACGAGCCCGACGCGGAGGCCCAAGCCGCGTGGGCGCAGGCCCCGACCTGCACGGGGGCCGCCGGCACACCGGCACCCTCGGTGCGGTGGACCACGATGTCCGAGCCGTCGAGCGGCACCTCGTAGAGCGCCGAGCGCCCCGCCACGAGCACCCGGTCGGACGAGGGCCCCGGCTGCTGCAGGACGACGTCCTCCTCGGGCAGCGTCACCTCGCCGCGCAACGTGCGCACCACCGCACCGCTGAGCACGACCGGCTCGTCACCCACCGCCGTCAGAGCGTCGACCGCACCGGCCTCCAGCGAGCCGACCGGGCTCACCGCCGGTGTGCCGTCGACCAGGTCGACACGCGTCACCGTGCCGTCCGCGGCCACCGCGAGCACCGCACCGGAGCGGGCCACGACCGCCGACCCGCCGTCGCCCACGCTGACCTCGGGCACGTCCTGGCCGACGCTGAGGCCCTCGAGCGTGGCGACGGACCTGACCCAGACCTCGCCCTGCTCGCCGAGCACGGCGACCGTCCCGGAGGCCATGGAGACGTCCTTGGCGGTGGCCGCGACCTGTGCGACCGTGGTCACGCCCGCAGGGTCGATCACCGAGATGGTCGCCGGTTCCACGAGCAGCACGTCGCCGGCGTCCTGCAGCACGTCGAACGTGCTGCCGGTGGTGACCACACCGCCGTTGAGCTCCTCGACCTGCACGTTGTAGCGGCCGAGCCGCAGCTGCTCGGTCGCGGTCACCCACACGGCGCCGTCGTTGAGGTCCACCCGGGCCAACGGGAAGCCCTGGTCGAGCAGCGCCAGCACGGCCACCAGCACAGGCACGGTGACGACCGCGGCCGCACGGGCCGCCCTGGTACGCCAGCCCGCGACGGTCGTCAGGGGGTTCGTCTCGCCGTTCACGGCACGCAACCCTGGGCCGGCTCGGCCGAGGCGCGCCGGTCGGCCCGCACGATCGAGACCTCGATGCACACCTCACCGCCGGCCTGGTCGGCGGGGACCGTCACGGTGTCGGTCTCGACCAGCTCGAGCGCGGGCTCGCCGGTGAGCGTCAGGACGCCCCACAGGTACGCGTCACCGGGCTCCGGGTCGGGGTTCTGCCAGGTGAAGACCACGGTGCCGTCGCTGCGGCGCTCACCCGAGATCGAGCTCGGCGAGGGGACGCTCTCCACACCGCGCGTCGAGGAGGCGCCGTCGCTGAAGTCGTCCTGGGGCGGCAGAGGGCTCTGCCCGCCCGCGCGGTTGGCAAGCACGATCGCGACGGCCGCCAGGAGCACCACCGCGCCGGACACGGCCGCGCCGACCGCACGACGCCGGCTCCGCGGCGCGCGTGTGCGCTGCGGAGAGGGCGGCGGTGGCGCGAGCAGCACGACATCGGGCCCGGCCTGGCCCGAGGGGGCCGGGGCACCGGCTGCGGCGCTCGCCTGGTCGGCGGTCGGCACCCGCGCACCGGCAGGGTCGACCTGCACCACGGGCCGCACACGGGTGGCGTCCTCCGTGGCGCTGGGGGACGCGCCGAGCGGGTCGACGGAGACGATCGAACGCAGGCGGGTGGCCTCGTCTCCCCCGGGCGCGAGGTTCGGCCACGCGGGGCTCGGCGGTGCCGGCGGCTCGTCGAGAAGGTCCAACGGGGTGGCGGGCAGGCGCAGCCCGGCCTCCACCTGCTGCAAGGCACGGGCGACGGCTGCAGCCGACGGCAGGCGCCGCGACGGGTGCTTCTCCATGGCCCGCACGAGCACGTCGTGCAGATCGGGCGGCACGTCGTCACGCCCCGTGGGGGGCAACGGCATGCGTTCGATCCGACCGACCAGGTCGGCGGCACCGTTGGGCGAACCGGGCAGCTCGAACGGCGTGCGGCCCGCGAGCAGCGAGTAGATCGTCGCGCCCAACGAGTACACGTCGGAGCGCTCGTCACCGGTCGGTCGGTCGCCGAGCAGCTCCGGGGGCGACCACGGGATCGACATGCCGACCGTCGCGCTGCCGCCGTGGCCGGTGGTCGCCGCGATGCCGAAGTCGGTCAGCGCCGGCCACCCGAAGTCCGTCGTGAGCACGTTGGCGGGCTTGATGTCGCGGTGCAGGATGCCGGCGCGGTGCGCGGTCTCCACGGCGGAGGACAGGCGGATGCCGATCCGCAGCGCCTCGGCCACCGAGATGCGCTCCTGCCGGTACCGCTCGGCCAGACCTGGCCGGGAGCAGTACTCCATCACCAGGTACGGGCGCCCGTCCGAGGCGATCGCCGCCTGGTGGATCGTGACGATCGACGGGTGGTGCGAGAGCTGGGCCATGAGGTTGGCCTCGGTCTGGAACCGGGTGCGCACCTGGTCGTCGAGGCTGCCGGCGAGCAGCACCTTGACGGCCACCTCACGACGGGGCAGCTCCTGCTCGTACAGGAACACGTCGGCGAACCCACCCAGGCCGAGGACACGCACGTAGGTGTACCCGGGCAGGTGGGGCGGTGCAGATGCCTCGCGGCGTGCTGTCACGAACCGCGCTCCACGGTGAACGTCACGCCGTCGCCCAGGTCGACGGTCTCGCCCACGGCCACCCGGCTGGGCTCGCCCGGGTGCAGGCGGCGGGTCTGCCCGTGCTCGTCGAGCACCTGCACGCCGTTGGTCGACCCGAGGTCCGTGACCAGGACGTCCCCGCTCTCGACGCGCACCTCGGCGTGCGTACGGGAGATGTCCTGCTGCGGGCTGGGCACGGTCACCAGCCGCGGCAGCTCACGGTTGGCGACCCGCGAGACCTGCGGGGCCCGACCCAGCAGCACCGCGCGGTCGAGGGAGACGACCAGGCCGGTGGACAGCACGAGGCGGTACTCGGGGCCGGCGGGCGCACCGACGGTCGGCAGCGCGCCGGTGATGATCGGCACCTGGGCGCCGACGGCACCGGGCGCGCCGAACGGCGAGGGCAAGGAGTCCGAGGCCCACGAGGGCAGCTGGTCGCGGATCGCCGCGAGGTCGCTGGACATGATCGTCAGGCCGTCGTGGTCGTCGGGCGAGGACGGGGCGACCGGCACGTCCTCGAGCAGCAGGGCCTCGGCGGCCTCGACGACACCCGGTCGGGTGCGCATGCGTCCGGGGGCAGTGGCCGACCCCTGCGGGTGGGGGGTCGGCGCGAGGGGCTCCGGCTCCGGAGCGGGGCTCACGGGCGCGCTCAGCGGGACCTCGTCGAGGGAGAGCGCGGGCGCAGGCCATACGTCCTGCGCGGGCGGCTCCTGCACCGGTGCGTCCTCGACGAACCCGTCACCGAGGGGCGCGGGGTCGCCCGCCGGGCCGCCGGGCGCGTCGACCGGCAGATCGTCCACGGGCAGCCCGGCACCCAGGGCACCACGCTCGGGCTCGCGCACGGGTGCGCGCCGGCCCGCCGTCGACGGTTCGGCGTTCGCGACCAGCGTCAGGGTGACGACGTCGGCACGCACGACACCCTCGACCAGCGGCAGCGCGACCGCATCAGGAACCTGGGAACCGGCACGCACGGTCAGTGCACGTGCCCCCTCGACGACCTGCTCCGTCCAGGTGGACACGTCACCGGCGCGCAGCACGACGGGCCCCTGCGCGCACTCGACGACGACCTCGACCTCGCCGCGCAGCGCCGCGTGCACACGGTCGCCGTCGAGCGCCACCAGGGCGAACGGGGGCAGCCCGTCGAAGCCCTCCCGCACGAGGACGCCGAGCAGGCCCACCAGACCGGAGCGTGCGGGCGCCTCGTCCCACAGCGCACGCACCGTCGCCGGACGCGCGTGCGGACCCACCAGGGCGAGCGTCCCGCCGGCGACGACGGCGGTCCACCGACCGGGGACGTACTCGGGCACGATCATGACGGGGCTCCCTCGGTCCGTGGCGTCGGTGCGGTCGGCGTGCCGACCCGGGACGCCCCGGGCAGACCGGCCGGGCGTGGTGCCGTCCGTGGCACCGTCGCGCCGTTGAGCATCTCGTCCCAGGCGAACGACCCGGGTTCCCCCGCGGTGCCCGCCCGGGGGACGGTGATGTGCACGTCCTCCAGGGCGCCCGCGGTCGTGGCGACGTCGACGACGACCACGCTGACGTTGTCGCGTGCGCCGGCATCCAGCGCCCGACGCACCAGGTGGTCGGCGACCTCCTGGGGGTCAGCACTGGCGCGCAGACCCCGCTCGATCGCCGTGTCGTCGAGCTCACGGGTGAGCCCGTCGGTGCAGATCAGCAGGCGGTCGTGGGCGCCGACGGGCAACAACCAGTAGTCGGGCTCGGGTGCGTCGCCGGTACCGAGCGCACGGGTCAGCACGTGGCGCTCCGGGTGGGACGAGGCCTCGGCCGGGTCCAGGTCGCCGAGCTCGATGAGCTCCTGCACGACCGAGTGGTCGACGCTGACCTGGTGCATGCCTTCCTCGCCGATCAGGTACACACGCGAGTCGCCGACGTTGAAGACCAGCCAGTACGCCCCGCCGTCGTGCTCGGAGACCGCCACGCCGGCCACGGTCGTGCCGCCCTGGCGGCCACGCGTGAACTCACCGCGGATGCGCCGCGCAGTGCGCCGGAAGCACGCGTGCACGTCGTCGGCCGTGGCCGAGGTCTGCCCGGCCAGCTGGGCGAACTCCTCGACCGCGATCCGGCTCGCCAGGTCACCGGCCTCGTGCCCGCCCATGCCGTCGGCGACCAGGAAGACGGGCGGGTACGCCAGGAGCGCGTCCTCGTTGACGTCCCGCACGAGTCCGCGGTCGGTCGCCGAGCCCCAGGACGTCCGCACAGGCTTCCCCTCTCCCCTCGTGCGGCCGCACGAAGGTCTTCTGCTTGCATCGGCGCACATCGTCCCTCACGTGAGGTGAGCACGCACACACCGGTCCCCAGCACCGGACGGATCGGGAGGAACCTACCTGGTCGCCGGTACCTGCGTCCCGGGACCAGGTGCCCAGCCCGCGGCCTTGCGAGCCTGCCACATCAGACGCCGAGCTGGAACGCGCCCCAGTACGCGAGCACGACCAGGAGCACCAGCGCGCCCACGCACACCGACCACAGGGCCAGGGTGCGCACCGCCCCGGGCGCCGCCCGACCCCCGACGGCCTGCACCGCACGTACCCGGGTGGCCAGCAGCACGCCGGCGACGACCGCCCCGATGCCGAGCGCCCGGACCACGAGCCAGCCGCCCTGCACCACGGCGGCGTTGCGCTCGTAGTCCAGCGCGAGGCGGGCGATCGCGACCAGGTACCAGACCAGGGCGACCACCGTGGCGCTCGCGCCGACGCCGAACACGGCGGCCCACCAGGCCACGCCCCCCGCGTACCGGTGCCGCACCCGCGGCACCGTCGGCCGACCTGCCACCGTGCGCGAACGCGCGCGGCGCACCGCGACCGCCTCCCCGGTGCGGGCCACCAGCAACATCAGGGGGCCCAGCACGAGCAGGGCGGCCGCGGTCACGACCGTCCCCAGCACGACATCGCCGTCGCGCAGCCAGCGCGGCTCCGGCACGGGCGCGGCGAGGTACTCCT